>NZ_CP101464.1:0-1200000 GCF_024362365.1 Janibacter sp. CX7
GTGGCCGGAGGCGAGGTCGACTTCGGCGAGGTGTGGCGCACGACCCTCGACACCCTGGACGCCGACGGAGTCCCCGTCACCCGACGCGCCTTCCTGAGCATGGCCCGCCTCGTCGGCCTGCTCGACGACACCGCGCTCATCGCCGTCCCCGACGACTTCTCGAAGAACTTCGTCGAGCAGCGACTGCGCATGCACGTCACCCAGGCCCTCTCGGAGCAGCTCGGTCGCGAGGTCCGTCTGGCCGTGACCGTCGACCCCGATCTCGCCGACGGCGAGCCGCTGCCACCGACCCAGGGACTCGCCGGCGACGAGCCGGCCCTCCCTTCGAGCGAGGCGACGCAGCAGCCGACGCCCCAGGGACTGTCCTCGACGCTCCCCGTGGAGGGTCGTGACGACGGGCTCGTCGACGAGGACCCGGAGCCGGCGCCGGTGCGTGCCCGCCGTGGCCGGCCCGAGCCGGAGCAGGTCGAGCTGACCCGGCTCAACCCCAAGTACACCTTCGACACCTTCGTCATCGGCGCGAGCAACCGCTTCGCCAATGCCGCGGCCGTCGCGGTCGCCGAGGCCCCCGCCAAGGCCTACAACCCGCTCTTCATCTACGGGGAGTCCGGGCTGGGCAAGACCCACCTGCTCCACGCCATCGGCCACTACGCGCGCAGTCTCTACCCGCACGTCAAGGTGCGCTACGTGAACTCCGAGGAGTTCACCAACGACTTCATCAACAGCATCCGCGACGACAAGGCGGCCAACTTCCAGCGCCGCTACCGCGACGTCGACGTGCTGCTCATCGACGACATCCAGTTCCTCCAGGGCAAGATGCAGACGCAGGAGGAGTTCTTCCACACCTTCAACACGCTGCACAACGCCAACAAGCAGGTCGTCATCACCTCGGACGTCGCGCCGAAGCTGCTCTCCGGCTTCGAGGAGCGCATGCGCAGCCGCTTCGAGTGGGGTCTGCTCACCGACGTGCAGCCGCCGGACCTCGAGACCCGCATCGCGATCCTGCGCAAGAAGGCGATCCAGGAAAAGCTCTCCGTCCCTGCCGACGTGCTCGAGTTCATCGCCAGCCGGATCAGCACCAACATCCGTGAGCTCGAGGGCGCCCTCATCCGCGTCACGGCCTTCGCGAGCCTCAACCGCCAGGCCGTCGACATCGGCCTCGCGCAGATCGTGCTCAAGGACCTCATCCCCAACGAGCAGTCGAGTGAGATCTCGAGCGCGACGATCATGGCGCAGACGGCTGACTACTTCTCGCTGACGATCGAGGACCTGCAGAGCGCATCGCGCACGCGCAAGCTGACGACGGCCCGTCAGATCGCGATGTACCTGTGCCGCGAGCTGACCGAGATGTCGCTGCCGCGCATCGGCGAGCAGTTCGGCGGCCGCGACCACACGACGGTCATGCACGCCGAGCGCAAGATCCGTGAGCTCATGGGCGAGCGCCGCGCGATCTACAACCAGGTCACCGAGCTGACCAACCGGATCAAGCAGCAGGCCGGCTGACCCTCCCTTCGCCCTCCTCCCCCGCGATCGTCGTATATCACGCTATCTAGCGAAGAACACATATCGCCGGATATCCACGCATCGGGACGTTGTCCACAGGCTTCTCCCCACCTGTGTGTGCCCTCGCGACCACTCCGTGACCTACCCGCGGGTACCTGTCCGGGACCTCCGTCGTCCACAGATCCACAGGCTGTGGACACTCCTGTGGGTACCACCGGCTCCCGGTATGCCGGGCAACACGCCCGAGCTCGTCCACAGCCACCCGGTGCGTCGCCCACACCGAGCCCGCAGCGGGGAGCACCTCGCCCTTCCGACACCCGACGGGCACGCGACGTCCCCCGACAATTCACATTCGGACGGCCCGGGCTGCGGACGAGACTGTGGATGACGTGTGCACGCCCAGGACGGCCTTGGGATTCGCCGGCGTCGTCCACACCCACCCGCAGTGCGTCGACACTCTGTCCACGCCGTCGTCCACACCCGGATCCCGCGCCGTTGGCGGGCTGGAGGCGGTTGTCCACGATGTCCACACCGCCTAAGACAATGATGAGTCCTCTCTCCATCCATTCCCTCCCCCACGCATGGCTGCTGCCCTGCCTGTGGACTGCGAGGCGCGGGTGAATGACAAGAAGCGACCTCGGTTCCCAGGAGCGCCCTCGACCACGTAATGTCAGGAACCCATGCGCGGCTACGTGCGTGGGTCCGTGTCATTCCCATGACCTCGCGCTCGAGCGCGTCGAAGGGTAGGTCTGTCGTGAAGTTCCGCGTCGAGCGCGATGTGCTGGCCGAGGCGGTCACCTGGGTGGCCCGTGGCCTGCCGAACCGTCCGCCGGTTCCCGTCCTGGCCGGTGTCCTCGTCGAGGCCTCCGACGAGGGGACGATCACCCTCTCGACCTTCGACTACGAGGTCTCCGCGCGCATCACCGTGGCCGCCGAGGTGGCCGAGGCGGGCACGGTGCTCGTCCTGGGCCGGCTGCTCGCCGACATCTCGCGCAACCTGCCCGGCAAGCCGGTCGACGTCGCGACCGAGGGCTCGAAGGTCCAGGTCACCTGCGGCAGCTCGCGCTTCGCCCTGCTGCAGATGCCGGCCGACGAGTACCCGACGCTGCCGACCTCCCCCGAGGGCAGCGGCAGCATCGATGGCACGCTCTTCACCCAGGCCGTGCAGCAGGTCCAGATCGCCGCCGACCGTGGCGACACGCTGCCGATCCTCACCGGCGTGCGCGTCGAGATCGAGGGCGAGCGGGTGACGCTGCTGGCGACCGACCGCTACCGCCTCGCGATGCGCGAGCTGACGTGGAGCCCGAACTCCTCCGATGCCAGCCACGTCGCGCTCATCCCCGCCCGCACCCTGTCGGACACCGCCAAGGCCCTCGGCGCCTCCGGGTCGGTCGAGGTCTCCCTCGGCGCGGCCGCCGGCGGCTCGGGCCTCGTCGGCTTCGAGGCCGGTCAGCGGCACACGACGAGCCGCCTCCTCGACGGCGAGTACCCCAAGGTCTCGAAGATCTTCCCCACCGCGAGCGAGACCGAGGCGGTCGTCGACACCGAGGTGCTCACCGAGGCCGTCAAGCGCGTCGCCCTGGTCACCGAGCGCAACACCCCGGTGCGGCTGCGCTTCACCGACGGCCAGGTGACCATCGAGGCCGGTGCCGGTGACGACGCCCAGGCGTCCGAGGCCGTCGAGGCCAAGGTCGACGGTCCGGACATCGAGGTCGCCTTCAACCCCGGCTACCTCCTCGACGGGCTCGGCGTGCTCGGCACGACCTTCACCCGCCTGTCCTTCACCGCTCCCCTGAAGCCGGCGATGATCACCGGCCAGGACAGCCAGGAGGGCGAGATCGACACCACCTACCGCTACGTCCTGCAGCCGGTGCGCCTCGCCGGCTGAACCCCCCTTCGCCCCGGTCGTGGGGTGACCCCGTCAGGAAGGCACTGTCATGCAGCTCGGTCTCATCGGCCTCGGCAAGATGGGTGGCAACATGCGCGAGCGGGTCCGCCGCGCCGGCCACGAGGTCGTCGGCTACGACACCAACCCCGAGGTCTCCGACGTCGAGAGCGTGCAGGCGATGGTCGACGCGCTCGCCGCGCCGCGGGTCGTGTGGGTCATGGTGCCGGCGGGTGAGATCACCCGCACGGTCATCGCCGACCTCGCCGATCGCCTCGAGCCCGGTGACCTCGTCGTCGACGGTGGCAATTCGCGCTTCAGCGACGACCAGCCCAATGCCGACCTGCTCGGCGCGAAGGGGGTCGGGTACCTCGACTGCGGCGTCTCCGGTGGCATCTGGGGCCTGGACAACGGCTACGGCCTCATGGTCGGCGGCGACGCGCAGCACGTCGAGCAGGCGATGCCGATCTTCGACGCGCTGCGGCCGGAGGGCCCCCGCGACGAGGGCTTCGTCCACGCCGGCGACGTCGGCGCAGGGCACTACGTGAAGATGGTCCACAACGGCATCGAGTACGGCCTGATGCACGCCTATGCCGAGGGCTACGAGCTGCTCGAGAAGAAGGACATCGTCACCGACGTGCCGGGCGCCTTCAAGGCGTGGAGCCGCGGCACGGTCGTGCGCTCCTGGCTGCTCGACCTCATGGTCAAGGCCCTCGAGGAGAACCCGACGCTCGAGGACGTCAGCGACTACACCGCCGACTCCGGCGAGGGCCGCTGGACCGTCGAGGAGGGCATCGCCAACTCCGTGCCGATGCCGGTCATCTCCGCCTCGCTCTTCGCGCGCTTCGCCTCCCGGCAGCAGACGAGCCCGACGATGCAGGCCGTCGCCGCGCTGCGCGGGCAGTTCGGCGGGCACCAGGTCATGACCGTCGCCGAGGGCGATGACCTGCGAGCCGAGGCAGCGAAGGGCGTGGCCTCCCCCGCGGCGAGCCACGCCCAGGAGGAGAAGAAGATCGAGCGGCCGACCTCGCCGGGCCGGGCACCCGAGGGCGACGCCGCAGAGGCCGGCCCGACGAGCGGGTCGGGCTCGACCGAGTGACGTGTACGTCCGCCACCTGAGCATCGGCGACTTCCGCAGCTATCCGACCGCCGAGCTGGCGCTCGAGCCGGGGGTGACGACCCTCGTCGGGCTCAACGGCCAGGGCAAGACCAACCTCGTCGAGGCGATCGGCTACGTCGCCTCGCTCTCGAGCCACCGGGTTGCGACCGACCAGCCGCTCGTGCGCTTCGGCGCCGACCGGGCGATCGTCCGCTGCGCCGTCGTGCGCGACGAGCGGGAGAGCCTCGTCGAGCTCGAGATCACCCCGGGTCGGGCCAACCGCGCGAAGCTCAACCGCTCCGCGCTCACCCGTACCCGCGACGTGCTCGGCACCCTGCGCACGGTGCTCTTCGCCCCCGAGGACCTCGCCCTCATCAAGGGCGACCCCGGTGAGCGACGCCGCTTCCTCGACGACCTGCTCGTCCAGCGGCAGCCGCGCTGGTCGGGGGTGCGCTCCGACTACGACAAGATCCTCAAGCAGCGCGGGGCCCTGCTGAAGTCCGCCGCCACCCTCCTCGGCGGCCGGCGAGGTCGGGGCCGGCGCAGCGCGGCGGCACCGGAGGGCGTCGACCCGAAGGCCGCCGCGGAGGACGCCGTGCGCACCCTCGACATCTGGGACGAGCACCTCGCGACGGTCGGCAGCCAGCTGCTCTACGCCCGGTTGCGGCTGCTGCGAGACCTCGTGCCCCACCTGCAGGAGGCCTACCGCGAGGTCAGTGCGAACCAGTCGGAGGCGACGGCGGTCTACCGCAGCTCGCTCCACGACGAGGCGGCCGAGGCGATCGCCGGCGGCGCGGTGCCGGAGCCTGACGAGCTGCGTCAGATGCTCCTCGACACGTTGGCGCAGCGGCGCGACCAGGAGATCGAGCGTGGGGTCAACCTCGTGGGCCCGCACCGCGACGACCTCGTGCTGGGCCTGGGGCCGATGCCGGCGAAGGGCTATGCCTCGCACGGCGAGTCGTGGTCCTTCGCGCTCGGGCTGCGCCTGGCGGCCTACCACCTGCTGCGCCACGACCTCGGTGACGACCCGGTCCTCGTCCTCGACGACGTCTTCGCGGAGCTCGACAGCGGCCGCCGGGAGCGGCTCGCGGCGATGATCGCCGACTGCGAGCAGGTGCTCATCACCGCGGCGGTGCCCGAGGACGTGCCGGAGTCGATGTCCGGACGCCGCTACTCCGTCACGCTCGGCGAGGTGTCCGGCCCATGAGCGAAGGGGAGGTCCCGCCCCCTTCGTCGGGAGATGGCGGGGACGAGCCACAGCCCTCCACGGCGCCGGCCGAGGAGGAGCAGGACGCGGCGGCCGCCGCCCTGGCCCGCGCCCGAGCGGTCGCGGCGACGAAGGGGCTGCGCCCCGGCATGAAGCCGCGGCCCAAGCGGAAGTGGCAGCCCCGCGGCGTGCTCGCCGGCACCGGTCGCGACCCGATGACCGTCGGCGAGCAGGTGGAGCGGCTCGTCGGCGACCGCGGGTGGCAGGTCGACGTCGCCGCCGGCTCGGTCATGGGGCGATGGCCGGAGATCGTCGGCCGGCAGGTGGCCGAGCACTGCGAGCCGGTGACCTTCGAGGCGGGGGTGCTCTCGGTGCGGGCCGACTCGACGGCCTGGGCGACGCAGATCCGGCTGCTGTCGAGCTCGCTGCTCGGAAGCATCGCCGAGGCCGTCGGTCCCGATGTCGTGCACGAGCTGCGGGTCCACGGGCCGAGCGCCCCGTCGTGGTCGCGGGGGCCGCGGCGCACGAGTGACGGTCGGGGGCCGCGCGACACCTACGGGTAGCGCACACTGGGCACATGGGGATCCTGCAGACCGACGCGCTGGTGCTCGACCAGGTGCGCTCCTTCATGAGCAACGACTTCGGTATCCACGACCTCGCCGGTGCGCCGATCGGGCGCATCGTCACCGAGGGTGGCATGGGCTCGCGGCTGCTCATGGGCAACCGCCAGCTGGCGATCGTCGACACCGACGGGACCCTGCTCGTGCGGGTCGTCGACCCGCCGGGCATCGGCCTCGACCGCTACGAGGTGCACGACGCGCAGGGCCAGGTCATCGCGCGGGTGGTCAAGGAGTTCACCTTCTTCAAGAAGGCACTGCGCATCGAGCTCGCGACCGGCCCGCAGCTGCGGCTCGAGGGCTCGATGTGGGACCGGGAGTTCCAGGTGACCGGCCCCGGCGGCCTGGCCGCGACCGCGAGCCGCCACTGGCCGGGCGTCGCGCAGGCCTTCCTCGGCAGGGAGCGCTACGTCCTCGGCTTCGTCCCGCAGGTGCCCGTGCCGGAAAAGCTCGGCACCATCGGTGCCGTCATCGCGCTCGACCTGATCCGGGCCAAGGAGCGCAACAACGGCTGACGTGGGGACCACCCTTCGCCCGCGGCCAGCGTTCCGCGAAGGGGAACGCCCGCTCCCTTCGTCCGTGGCGTCGACCACAGTGTGTGGACCGGGTCGCCGACGACCCGGTGACCACGAAGGAGTGCCCGATGGCGACGATCATCGTGCAGCCGTCGGGCACGCAGATCCACGTCGAGCCCGGTGACACGCTGCTCGCCGGCCTGCAGAAGGCCGGCTATGCCTACACGGTGGGTTGCCGCCGTGGGGGCTGCGGCATCTGCAAGGTGGACGTCGTCGACGGAGAGTTCTCCTACAACCGACCCGTGGCCGACACGGTCATCACCGACGAGGAGCGTGGCGACGGCACCTGCCTGAGCTGCCGTGCCGTCGCCGAGTGTGACCTCGTCATCGAGATGCGCGACGCATCCCTGCGTCTCGTCAACCCCTTGCTCGGCACGATCAACGCGGCGCGCTGCGACCGCGAACGGTCTGCCGGGACCCCACCGGAGGAGCAGTAGACATGGGCATCATGCGAATGGGCTACGCCCACGTGCGTGTCACCGACATGACCGAGGCGAAGAACCACTACGCCTCGACCCTGGGTCTGTACGAGACCCTCGAGGACACCTCCCCGGAGGGCAACAAGCGTGTCTTCTACAAGGGCTGGGACGAGTGGGACCACCACTCGGTCGTCCTCGAGGAGGGGGGCGTCGGCGTCGTCAAGTACGGCTGGAAGGTCGAGCACGAGGCCGACATCGACGACGTCGAGGCCAAGGCCAGGGCCTTCGGCCTGACCGTCGAGCGCATGTCGAAGGGGGACAACCCGGAGATCGGCGACGGCATTCGCTTCGTCACGCCGAGCGAGCACGTCTTCGAGGTCTACCACCAGGCGACCTCGATCGGTACCGAGGTCGGGACGCACAACCCCGACCCCTTGCCGCGAGGGCGGCAACTTCAGCCGCGAGTTCTTCACCGAGCCCAAGGCCGTCGTCATGCAGATCGACCGCACCGTCGAGGGCGCCTCCTGACAGCCCGAAGGGGGGTCCACGTCACCTCGTCGATTGGCGGACCCCCCGGGTTGTTATGGCATCGTGAGATGTCGCTCTTGATCCAGAGGGCGGCCCTATGCCTTCGAGGAGAGCAACCATGAGCGGACCGGAGAACCCGCGAGGCGGCGACGCCTTCGACGACTTCTTCGGCGACCCGACGCCGTCCGGTCGGATGGGTCCGTTGCCCACCGAGCCCGGCGTGTCCCCCTCCGCCGAGGACCAGCCGACGCAGGACGTCGATCTCGCCCGCCGCACCGAGCAGCCCACCCAGGCCGCGCAGCCGCTGCCGGCCATCGAGCCGGAGCCGACGCCGCAGGGCGCCGTGCCCGAGGACTGGTGGGACCCCGAGCCGGTCACCACCCCCTCCGCCCCCGCGGCCGCCGCCGGCGGCACCTGGCAGACCGTCCCGGCCCAGCAGCCGAGCCCCTACCACGACGAGCCCCGGCGCTCGGGCCGCAGCACCTCCCCGCTCGGCCTCGTCGCCCTCCTCGTCGGCGGCGTGCTCCTCGGCGGCCTGTGCGTCGGCGGCACCGTCATGGCGATGGGTGGTGGCGACGACGAGCCGACCGCGCAGACGACGGTCACCCAGACCTCCTCCCCCGACACGACCCAGCCGTCGTCGACCTCGAGCGAGGAGTCGAGCACCACGAGCTCGACGAAGCCGAAGACCAAGAGCTCGACGAAGGCCAAGCCCACCCGCTCCAACGTCGCCCCTGCCGGCGTCAAGCAGTGCGCCGGGCCCTCCGGTGGCGCCGCGGCCGGTGCGGGCTCGACGGTGACGAGCTGCGAGTTCGCCATCGCCGTGCGCGATGCCTACCTCGCGGCCGCTCCCGACGGCGGCAAGGCGACGGTGCGGGTCACCAGCCCGGTGACCGACAAGGCCTACACGATGCGCTGCACCGGCGCGGCCGTCACCCGCTGCACCGGTGGCAACGACGCCGTCGTCGTCATCTACTGACGTGACCCGTCGCCTCCCGGCGGTCGCGCTCGTGGGTGCCGCGGTGCTCGCGATGCCCGCCTGCGCCGGCGGCACGGCCCCGGCCGACCCCACCTCGTCGGCGACGCGGAGCAGCAGCAGCACGCACCCGGCCGCGCACCGGACCACGGCCACCCGCCCGGCGTCGACGTCGGGCGAGCGGGCCCTCGACCGGGCGGTCGACGAGGTCGCCGCGGCCCACCCCGACGCGCAGCTGGCGCTCGCCCACGCACCCGTCGGCGGCGGCCGGGTGCACGAGCACGGTGATGACCGGGACCTCGTCGCCTGGTCGACGATCAAGGTCCCGCTGGCGCTCGCGGTCATCCGCTCGGAGCAGGGTGAGTCCGCCACCACGGACATCGACGCCGCCCTCACCGCCTCCGACAACGACGCGGCCGAGTCCCTGTGGGAGCGTCTCGGCTCCGGCCAGGCGGCCGCCTCCGCCGTCGAGACCCAGCTCGCGCGCGGCGGCGACAGCCGCACCCGGGTCCCGCCCGAGGTCACCGTGGCGGGTTACTCCCCCTTCGGCCAGGCGCACTGGCGACTGCGTGACCAGACCCGCTTCGCCTCGCAGCTGCCCTGCCTCGCCGGCTCCGACACGGTGACCGAGGCGATGGGCCGGGTCGTCGATGGCCAGCGCTGGGGCCTGGGCACGGTCGACGGTGCCCGCTACAAGGGCGGCTGGGGCTCCACGCCCGAGGGCTACGTCGTGCGCCAGCTCGGCGTCGTTCCCGGGGCGAAGGGGGACGTCGCCGTCGCGCTGCAGGTGCGCACGGGCACCCACGAGCAGGGCACGGCGATCGCCGACGAGCTCGCGGACGCCTTCGCCGACCACCTCCGCCGCCTGCCCTCCGGCCGCTGCCCCTGACCCCGCCCCTGGCCCCGCTCCCCCAACTCCGCAAAACCCTAGGGTCTTGCGAAGTTCGACCCCGACAACCCTGCAAGACCCTAGGGTCTTGCGACGTTCGGGAGGGGCGCTGAGAGCGCCCGGGGGGCCGGTGCGCGTACCGGGAGTCGCGCGGCGGCCCGACCGGCGACGAGAGACGCCGCCACGGGCGCCGCAGATGCGTCGTCGGGGCCGGTCGCGAGGTAGGATCGGGGGGTTGAGGCCGCGGTGCCAGCCCCCACGGGGCGAGCCCGCGGCGACCCATGCACCGCCCTCGAGGAGCACCGTGGCAGACGAGCAGTCTCCCCAGACCCAGCCGACGACGCCGGACACCGGCTCTCCCGAGTACGACGCGAGTGCCATCACCGTCCTCGAGGGTCTCGAGGCGGTCCGCAAGCGGCCCGGCATGTACATCGGTTCGACCGGTGAGCGCGGCCTGCACCACCTCGTCTGGGAGATCGTCGACAACTCCGTCGACGAGGCGATGGCCGGCTACGCCGACACCATCGACGTCACCCTCATGGAGGACGGCGCGGTCCGGGTCAAGGACAACGGCCGCGGCATCCCCACCGACATCCACGAGGCCGAGGGCGTCTCCGCCGTCGAGCTCGTGCTCACCCAGCTGCACGCCGGCGGCAAGTTCGGCGGCGGCGGCTACAAGGTCTCCGGTGGCCTCCACGGCGTCGGCTCCTCCGTGGTCAACGCCCTGTCGACCCGCCTCGACGTCTGCGTGCGGCAGAAGGGCCACGCCCACCGCATGTCCTTCGAGGGCGGGGTGCCGACCGGCCCCCTTCGCCAGGAGGAGGAGACCGACGCGACCGGCACGACGATCACCTTCTGGGCCAGCCCCGAGATCTTCGAGACGACGACCTACGACTACGAGACGATCCGGGCCCGCTTCCAGCAGATGGCCTTCCTCAACAAGGGCCTGACGATCAACCTCGTCGACGAGCGCGTCGAGGAGCCCACCGAGGAGGAGCAGGCCGAGGACCTCGACCACGTCGACGACGACATCACCGACGTCGTCGACTCCGAGGAGGGGGCGCCGAAGAAGGCGCGCAAGGTCTCCTACCGCTACGACAACGGCATCGTCGACTACGTCACCCACCTCGTCGGGTCCAAGAAGGCCGAGCCGGTCACCCAGGAGATCATCGCGATCGAGACCGAGGACACCGCCCGCGAGCTCTCCCTCGAGCTGGCGATGCAGTGGACGACGGCCTACAGCGAGTCGGTCCACACCTATGCCAACGCGATCAACACGCACGAGGGCGGCACCCACGAGGAGGGCTTCCGTGCGGCGCTGACGAAGCTCATCAACGACTTCGCCCGCAAGCAGGGGCTGCTCAAGGACAAGGACGACAATCTCACCGGTGACGACATCCGCGAGGGTCTGACGGCCGTCGTCTCGGTCAAGCTGGGCGAGCCGCAGTTCGAGGGCCAGACGAAGACCAAGCTCGGCAACTCCGAGGTCAAGGGCTTCGTCCAGCGGGCGATGACCGACGAGTTCGGCCACTGGCTCGAGGCCCACCCCAACGACGGCAAGGACATCGTCCGCAAGGCCGTGCAGGCCGCCGCGGCCCGGATGGCCGCCCGCAAGGCGCGTGAGGCGACCCGCCGCAAGGGTCTGCTCGAGTCCGGCGGGCTGCCGGGCAAGCTCTCCGACTGCCAGAGCAAGGACCCGACGGTCTCCGAGGTCTTCATCGTCGAGGGTGACTCCGCCGGCGGCTCGGCCAAGGCGGGCCGCAACCCCGAGAACCAGGCGATCCTGCCGATCCGCGGCAAGATCCTCAACGTCGAGAAGGCCCGGATCGACAAGATCCTCGCCAACAACGAGGTCCAGGCCCTGATCTCCGCCTTCGGCACGGGCATCGGCGAGGACTTCGACCTGAGCAAGGCGCGCTACCACAAGATCGTGCTCATGGCCGATGCCGACGTCGACGGCATGCACATCCGCACCCTGCTGCTCACGCTCCTCTTCCGCTTCATGAAGCCGCTCATCGAGGCCGGCTACGTCTACCTCGCCCAGCCGCCGCTCTACCGGCTCAAGTGGTCCAACCACGACCACGAGTTCGCCTTCAGCGACCGCGAGCGCGACGCGATGATCGCCGAGGGCCAGTCGAAGGGCTGGCGCCTGCCCAAGGACAACCCCGTCCAGCGCTACAAGGGTCTGGGCGAGATGAACTACCAGGAGCTGTGGGAGACGACGATGGACCCCGACACCCGGGTCCTGCTCCAGGTGACGCTCGACGACGCCGCCGCGGCCGACGAGATCTTCGCCGTCCTCATGGGCGAGGACGTCGAGTCCCGCCGCAGCTTCATCCAGAAGAACGCACGCGACGTGCGCTTCCTCGACATCTGACGCGACCACGCGCCGAGCCAGCCTTCGCCCCCCTTCGGCACGACCCCGAGGTGACCTGACCACATGACCGACACCCCCACCACGCCCGAGACCGACCGGACCGAGCCGGTCGACCTCAACGCGGAGATGCAGCGCAGCTACATCGAGTACGCGATGAGCGTCATCGTCTCCCGCGCGCTGCCTGACGTGCGCGACGGCCTCAAGCCGGTGCACCGCCGCATCGTCTACGCCATGTACGACGGCGGCTACCGCCCTGACCGCGGCTACAACAAGTGCTCGCGCGTCGTCGGCGACGTCATGGGTCAGTACCACCCGCACGGTGACTCCGCGATCTACGACGCGATGGTCCGCCTCGTGCAGCCGTGGTCGCTGCGCTACCCGCTGATCGACGGCCAGGGCAACTTCGGCTCCGCCGGCAACGACGGTGCCGCCGCCCCGCGGTACACCGAGTGCAAGATGGCGCCGCTGTCGATGGAGCTGGTGCGCGACATCGACCAGGAGACGGTCGACTTCGTCCCCAACTACGACGGCAAGACGCTGCAGCCCGACGTGCTGCCGGCGCGCTTCCCCAACCTGCTCGCCAACGGCTCCGCCGGCATCGCCGTCGGGATGGCCACGCAGATTCCGCCGCACAACCTGCGCGAGGTCGCCGACGCCGCCCAGTGGATGCTCGAGCACCCCGAGGCCCCCCGCGAGGAGGCGCTCGAGGCGGTCATGGGCCTGATCAAGGGCCCCGACTTCCCCACCGGCGCGCTCATCATGGGCAACCGTGGCATCGACGAGGCCTACCGCACCGGCCGCGGCTCGATCATCATGCGGGCCGTCGTCGAGGTCGAGGAGATCCAGGGCCGCACCTGCCTCGTCGTCACCGAGCTGCCCTACCAGGTCAACCCCGACGCGCTCGCCCAGAAGATCGCGGAGATGACCAAGGAGGGTCGCCTGTCGGGCATCGCCGACATCCGCGACGAGTCCTCCGGCCGCACCGGCCAGCGCCTCGTCATCGTGCTCAAGCGCGATGCGGTGGCCAAGGTCGTGCTCAACAACCTCTACAAGCACACCCAGCTGCAGACGACCTTCGGCGCCAACATGCTCGCCCTCGTCGACGGCGTGCCGCGGACCCTGCCGATCTCGGCCTTCATCCGCTACTGGGTCGAGCACCAGATCGACGTCATCGTGCGCCGCACCGAGTACCGGCTGCGCAAGGACGAGGCCGCGATCCACATCCTGCGCGGCTATCTCAAGGCCCTCGACATGCTCGACGAGGTCATCGCGCTCATCCGCCGCTCCCCGACGGTCGACGAGGCCCGCGAAGGGCTGATCGAGCTGCTCGACATCGACGAGCTGCAGGCGATGGCGATCCTCAACCTCCAGCTGCGCCGCCTGGCGGCCCTGGAGCGGCAGAAGATCATCGACGAGCACGACGAGATCGAAGCCCGGATCGTCGACTACAAGGACATCCTCGCCCGCCCGGAGCGGCAGCGGCAGATCGTCTCCG
This sequence comes from Janibacter sp. CX7, assembly GCF_024362365.1. Classification (NCBI taxonomy): domain Bacteria; kingdom Bacillati; phylum Actinomycetota; class Actinomycetes; order Micrococcales; family Intrasporangiaceae; genus Janibacter; species Janibacter sp. CX7. Next base: position 13,571 of record NZ_CP101464.1, read on the forward strand.
ACGAGCTCGCCGAGATCGTCGACCGCTACGGCGACGACCGACGCACGCGGATCCTGCCCTACGACGGCGACGTCGCGATGGAGGACCTCATCCCGCAGGAGGACGTCGTCGTGACGATCACCCGCGGTGGCTACGCCAAGCGCACCCGGGTCGACGAGTACCGCGCCCAGAAGCGCGGCGGCAAGGGCGTGCGCGGGGCCTCCCTGCGCGGCGAGGACGTCGTGCGCAACTTCTTCACGACGACCTCGCACCACTGGCTGCTCTTCTTCACCAACCTCGGCCGGGTCTACCGGGTCAAGGCCTACGAGTTGCCCGAGGCGGCGCGCGACGGCAAGGGCCAGCACGTGGCCAACCTGCTCGCCTTCCAGCCCGACGAGCAGATCGCCGCGGTCTACGCGATCGAGGACTACGAGGCGGCCCCCTACCTCGTGCTCGCGACGAAGCGCGGCCTGGTGAAGAAGACCCGCCTGACCGAGTACGACTCCCCCCGCAGCGGCGGCCTCATCGCGATCAAGCTGCGCGAGGACGACGAGCTCATCGGCGTCGGCCTCGTCGGGCCGGAGGACGACCTGCTGCTCGTCTCGCGCAATGCGCAGTCGGTGCGCTTCCACGCCAGCGACGACATCATCCGACCGATGGGCCGCTCGACGAGCGGTGTCACCGGCATGAAGTTCCGCGGCGACGACTCGCTGCTGGCGCTCAACGTCATCGAGGACGGCACCGACCCCGACGTCTTCGTCGTCTTCGAGAACGGCGTCGCCAAGCGGACCGCGGCCTCCCAGTGGACGGCCAAGGGTCGCGCCGGACTGGGCGTCACGGCCGCCAACTCCGGCAAGGGCGGCCAGCTCGTCGGGGCGCTCGTCGTCGACGAGACCGACGAGGTCATGGTCGTGATGGAGAAGGGCAACATCGTCCGGTCGGCCGTCTCGGAGGTCAACCGCACGAGCCGCAACACCATGGGCGTCAGCTTCGCGACGCCGCGCAAGGGTGACTCGATCGTCGCCGTTGCCCGCAACGTCGACCGTGGCGAAGAAACGGATGCCGAGGGTGACGATGTAGCGTCGGACCCTGACGCACCCGTCGAGGACTCGGCGGGGACCGCCCAGCAGGGGGATGCCCCCGGAGGTGACCAGGAGTGAGCACGACAGGAGACACCACGGCCGTCCGCACGGCCGCGGGGCCGTCCCAGGCGACCCGACGCACCGCGTCGGCCGGAGCCTCACGACCTGCGCCGCGAGGTGGCCGCCGGGTCAAGCTCATGGTCTCGCGGGTCGACCCCTTCTCCGTGATGAAGGTCGGCTTCCTCGTCTCGGTGGCCATGGGCATCGCCTTGGTCGTCATGACCGGCGTCATGTGGGCCCTGCTGTCCGCGATGGGCGTCTTCGACTCGATCAACGAGCTCGCCGGCCAGATCATCGGTGACGGCTCGGGCGAGACCTTCGACGTCATGGACTTCCTCGGCTTCGGCCGCGTGCTGTCCCTGTCGATCGTCATCGCGGTCATCGACGTCTTCCTCCTGACGGCCGTCGCCACCCTCGGTGCCTTCCTCTACAACATCGTCGCCAGCCTCGTCGGCGGCGTGCACATGACGCTGACCGACGACTGATCCGCGCACCGACCGCCGTTTTGGTGTCGGCGGGAAGTGTGGGGTAATCTCGGGCGTCGCGCCACGGAGAGATCCACGGCGCACACGGGCCCATAGCTCAGGCGGTTAGAGCGCTTCGCTGATAACGAAGAGGTCGGAGGTTCAAGTCCTCCTGGGCCCACCACTGACGGTGAGGAGATCTCCATGAAGAAGGTCCTCGTACTCGTCGCGGCAGCAGCCGGTGCGGTGTACGCCCGGCGCAAGGTCGAGCTGCATCGTTCTGACAAGGACCTGCACGCGGCCACCAGCCGGATGTCCCGCACTCCCCAGCCTGCTGAGGGCGGCGTCTGGGCCGCGGCCACCGACCGTCCCACCTGATCCACCAGCCCTCGGGGGCGTGGCGCAATTGGTAGCGCATCTGCTTTGCAAGCAGAGGGTTGTCGGTTCGAGTCCGATCGCCTCCACCGAGAGCGAAGGGGGGTGCACCGCTTGGCGGTGCACCCCCCTTCGTCATGCCTGGGGTCGGTACTTCCTCGGCAGCTTGGCCACGATCGCCTCGTAGGAGTCGTCGACGGCCTCGAGCAGCTCGTCCAGAGGGATCGCGCCGCCGATCATCAGCGTGTTCCAGCCGTTGCGGCCGATGTAGGCCATGACCGCGGCGTCGGCGGGGTAGCGGGCGAGCCACTCGTCGGCCTCCTCGCGGGTGCTGCCCGCCTTGACACCCACGCCGCTCTCCCCGAGGAAGGCGAAGATCTTGCCCCGCTCGCCGGGGCCGACCTTGGCGACGAGGTCGCCCTCCCAGGGCTCGTCGGGCCAGGCGCCCGGCAGGCACAGGGCGTGCTCACGGATGGCGTCGGCGCTCATGGGGTCAGCGTGGCAGGTCTCGAGGCTCGCTGGCGCTCGCACCGCGACCAGCGGGGCCGGCGGGGGCCTGCGAGCAGTCGCCGATGGCGGTGGCGAAGGCCTCGAGGTGCTCGAGGAAGCGCTCCTGCTCGGCCGCCGGCACGGCGGCGATGCCGTGGCCGTAGACCCGCAGCAGGCGCTCCATGTCGGCGAGGAAGCGGTCGCGGCCCTGTTCGCTCATGGTGATGACATAGGTCGGCGAGTCCTGCGGGCGGGAGCGCTCGACGACCCCGGACTCGAGGGCCGCGTGGACCTGCCGGTTGACCGTCGACTGCTCGAGGTCGAGCTCCTCGGCGATCTGGCGAAGGGAGCGCGGCTGCCCGTCGCGCAGCAGCCAGAGCAGGCGCCCCTCGGCGACCTTGAGCTGCTGGGTCACCTCGACGTGGCGCCGTGCCCGCTCCCACCTGGCCGAGACCTTGATCGCCGTCCAGGCGGGGCCGTCGGTGGGCGTGAGCGAGGTCTCCGCGAAACCGGCTTGGGCTGTCGACTCCATGATGTGTAGAGTACACATCGCCTTCTTGTGTAGGTTACATACCCCCTCGGGACAAGGACCCCTCCTCATGTCAGCTTCGTCGCCGGCCGTCGCGCCCGCGCCGTCCCGCTTCTCACCGGTCGTCGTCATCGTCGTCCTGTGCCTCGGCAGCTTCAGCGGCGCGCTCATGCAGTCGCTCGTAATCCCGATCCAGGCCGAGCTGCCCAAGCTGCTCGGGACCGACGCAGGTTCTGCCTCCTGGGCCGTCACCGCGACCCTGCTGGCCGCTGCTGTGACCATGCCGGTCACCGGGCGCCTGGCCGACATGTTCGGCAAGAAGAAGGTCATGGTCGCCTCCGCCGCGCTCCTCGCGGTCGGCTCGGCGGTCGCTGCCCTCGGTGACACGCTGACGCCCTTCCTCGTCGGGCGCGTCCTGCAGGGCATGGCCATGGGCTACATCCCGGTCGCGATCAGCATGGTCCGCGAGGTCGCGCCGGTCGACAAGCGTGCCGGGGCCGTCGCCGCGGTCAGCGCCACGATGGGTGTCGGTGGCGCCATCGGCCTGCCGCTCGCCGCCTGGATCGCCCAGGACTTCTCCTGGCACGGCCTCTTCTGGTTTTCCTCCGGCCTCGCGCTCGTCGTCCTGGGCGCCACGCTCGTCGTCGTCCCCCACGTGCACGACGCGCACCCGGCCCACCTCGACGTCGTCGGCATCATCGGCCTCGCCGTCGGTCTCTGCTCCGCCCTCATCGGCATCAGCAAGGGCTCGGAGTGGGGCTGGGACTCCGGCCGCACCGTGGGCAGCATCGCGGGTGGCGTCGTGGTCCTCCTCGCGTGGGGCTGGTACGAGCTGCGCCATCGCGACCCGCTCGTCGACCTGCGCACGACCGCGCGCCGCCCGGTCCTCTTCACCAACCTCGCGGCCGTGCTCATCGGCTTCGGCATGATGGCCCAGGCCATCGTCGTGCCCCAGCTGCTCGAGATGCCCGAGGCCACCGGCTACGGCCTCGGCCAGACGATCCTCGAGGCCGGCCTGTGGATGGCGCCCGGCGGTCTGATGATGCTCGTCTTCGCGCCGGTCTCCAGCCGGATGATCACGACCCTCGGCGCGCGCATCACCCTCGCCGTCGGTGCGACCGTCGTCGGCCTGGGCTACCTCGTCGCACTCTTCCTCATGAGCGCCCCCTGGCAGCTCATGGTCGCCAGCCTCGTCGCCAGTGCGGGCGTGGGCATCGGCTACGCCGCGATGCCCACCCTCATCCTCGACAACGTCCCCGAGGCCGAGGCCGGCTCCAGCGTCGGGGTCAACGGCCTCATGCGCTCGGTCGGCACGACGATCGCCGGCGCGGTCATGGCGGCGATCCTCACCAGCCGCACGATCACCCTCGGCGGCCACGTCATCCCCGACGAGTCGGCCTTCAAGGTCTGCTTCGTCGTCGGTGCCGGGGCGGCGCTCGCGGGCGCCCTCGTCTGCCTGCTCATCCCGCGCCACCGGGCCCGGGCGGCCACCACCGAGCCGGAGCCGGTGGCGAGCGGGGTCTGATCTCGAGACGCTCGTCCCTCGCTCCTCGATCAGCGGGGGGATAGACGCTCTGTCCTCGCTCCCCGATCAGCGGGCGGCCTGGGGCCGGGGTCCGGATGCAACCGGACCCCGGCCCCACGCGTCTGCTCAGGTGGACGCGGCCCAACCGTGACCGCGCCGGTGATCAAAGGGGACACCATGCGTACGACCACACACCTGCTGGGCGCGGCCGCGGCCGTAGCTCTCATCGCCGGGACCGCGAGCGCGGCACCCGCAGCCACCCGCGCTGGGGGAGGGATCTTCTGGGCCGCACCGACCTGCGAGGTCGCGGTGCACAATGCCTCGGACGACCCCGTCGACGTCCTGCTCATGACGGACCAGAACCTCCACTCGGGGGTCGTCCTGCGCGACAACCAGCCACCGCTCGCCCTCTACGACGGCCTCTACGAGAAGTCGATGCTCCTCGGTCGCGTCGCCAAGATGCCCGACCCGCCGGAGTCGGGAACGGTCCAGGTGCCAGCGGGCGCAACCGCGTCCTTCGCGACCGGGTGCACCTCGGAGCAGATGCAGGGCCTGGGGCCCACCGTCATCGCGAGCGACCCGGAGTCGGGTGAGTTCCTGCGCCTGTGGAGCAACACCTACTGGCCGGGTCACACCCACGACAGCACGGGCAACGTGCTGCTCACCTACGGCGGCTGACGCAGGACGAAGGGGGGTGTTCCGCACAGCGGAGCACCCCCCTTCGACATGGCGTCGACGGGCCTACGGTGCCGACATGACCGATGTGCAGACCGCAAATCCCGAAATCGCCGCCACCATCGACGTCGGCGGCATCGCCACCAACTACCACGACGTCGGCGAGGGCGATCCCGTCCTGCTCATCCACGGCTCCGGTCCCGGCGTGAGTGCCTGGGCCAACTGGCGCGGCGTGCTGCCGACCCTGTCGCAGCAGCACCGGGTCATCGCCCCCGACGTACTCGGCTTCGGGTACACCGAGCGGCCGGAGGGCGTCACCTATGACATGGCGACGTGGACCGAGCACCTCGTCGGGCTGCTCGACGCACTCGGCCTGGAGCGGGTCGCGGTCGTCGGCAACAGCTTCGGCGGGGCGCTCGCGCTCAACATCGCGACGCACCACCCCGAGCGGGTCGACAAGCTCGTCCTCATGGGCGCGGCGGGTGTGCCCTTCGAGATCACCGAGGGCCTGGACAAGGTGTGGGGCTTCGAGCCGTCGCTGCCCAACATGATCGAGCTCATGGACGTCTTCGCGTACGACAAGTCGCTGCTCACCGAGGACCTGGCCCAGCTGCGGCTCGACGCGGCGACTCGGCCGGGGTCCACGAGGCCTTCAGCGCGATGTTCCCCGCCCCGCGGCAGCGTTGGGTCGAGGCGTTGGCCGTGCCCGACGCCGACATCCGCGCTCTCACGCAGCCCGCGCTGATCCTCCACGGCCGCGACGACGAGGTGATCCCACTGAGCACCTCGATGCGACTGCACGAGCTCATCGACGACTCGCAGCTGCACGTCTTCGGCCGGTGCGGTCACTGGGTGCAGATCGAGCACGCGGAGGGCTTCGCGCGGCTCGTCGGGGACTTCCTGGCCTGACGTCCCCTCGCGACGGGCGCGGGGCGCCCTCCTCAGGGATCGTCTGGCATGACGAAGGCGCCGTCCTGAGGTCGCGCACCGACCGTCACGAAGGGGGGTCGGTTCCGCTGGTGCGGAACCGACCCCCCTTCGTGCTCAGGGACCGTGGGTCAGTGGGTCAGGCCTTGCGGTCCTCGTCGACCGGCAGGTCGCCACCGAGGTTGTGCGGCGTGACGTCGCTGCCCTCGGAGGTCTCCGTCGTCGACGGGACGGCCGAGTTGTCTGCCCAGTCGCGCGCGGAGCTCCACGCGTCGGTGCCCTCGACCTCGGCCTCGTCCTGGGCGCGAGCCTCGGGGGTGTCCTCGACCGGGGCGGCCGGGGCGGCCAGCGGGTCCTCGTCGATCGCGGCCGGGGCGGCCAGCGGGTCGGTCGTGGTCGGGGCGTCCGGGGTGTCGGCAGCCTCGCTCACGGCGGGGGCCGCGGCAGCGCCGGCACCGGCGGCGGCACCCGTGGTGGCCGGGGTGGCGAGCGTCGAGGCGCGACCCGAGGCCGGGGCCTTGTAGGGGTCGCCGGCCGGCACGGCCCACGGGTCCTTCTTCGGGCCCTGCTTCTGCTTCGCGACGACGGCCGCGATGCCACCGGCGACGAGGGCGAGGAGCAGGAGCTTGAGGCCGCGACGCTTCTTGCGCGGCTTCTCCCCCTTCGCGGCGGCGAGGGCCAGCTGCGGGTCACGCTCGTCACGCAGCGCGGCGACGACCTCGGGAGCGCGGACGGCGGCCTCGTCGGCGGCCTTGCGGCCCGCGACGGCGCCGGCGGCAGCCAGGCCGCTCGCGGTCTGGACGACCTTGGGCAGCACCTCGTCGACGAGGGTGTCGCGCACGTCCTGCACGTCCTTGCCGGCCTGATCGCCCTTCTTGCGGGCCTGCTTCTGGGCCGAGCGGACCTGCTTGCGCGCCCGCTTGCGGCCCTTCTTGGCATCCTTGGCGGCCTGCTTCTTGGCCTCCTCGGCCTGCTCCTTGAGGTCGGCGGCCCTGCTCGCGGCACCCTCGCGGGTCGCGGCGGCCTGCTCCGAGGCGGCGGCCTTGAGCTCCTGGGCCCGCTCGCTGCCGTGCTCGGTGTGCTCGGCGACCTTGTCGATGATCTCGTGCACCTTGAGCGATGCTGCCTCGGCGGTCTCGTGGGCCTTGACTCGCCCGTCCTCGACCTTGCTGTTCTTCTGGAACACACTTCCTCCTGCGCCGATGGGGTACTCCCCCATCCTGCACCGGATCGTCGGCCGATGAAACCGATAGGGGCGAGGGGCCCGCCACGTCCTCCCTTCGCCCGCGGTCGTTAGCATGGACGCCATGAAGGCGATCCTGCACACCAACCACGGCGACATCTCCATCGAGCTGTTCCCCAACCAGGCCCCCAAGACCGTCGACAACTTCGTCGGCCTCGCCACGGGCGAGAAGGAGTACCAGGACGACGCGGGTCGCACCAACCCGACGAAGTTCTACGACGGCCTCGACTTCCACCGGGTCATCTCCGGCTTCATGATCCAGGGCGGCTGCCCGCTGGGTCAGGGCGTCGGCGGCCCCGGCTACACCTTCGACGACGAGATCCACCCCGACCTGACCTTCTCCAAGCCCTACCTGCTCGCCATGGCCAACGCCGGCAAGCAGATGGGCCGCGGGACCAACGGCTCGCAGTTCTTCATCACCGTCGGCGAGACCCCGTGGCTCAACGGCAAGCACACGATCTTCGGCGAGGTGGCCGACGGCCCGAGCCGCGAGGTCGTCGACAAGATCGCCGGCGTCCAGACCGGCGCGATGGACAAGCCGGTCGAGCCGGTGACCATCGAGTCCGTCGAGATCGTCCAGGACTGATCTCGTGTCGCTGCCGCCGTCCGGCTGGGGCGGATCGTCCACGGACGGCGGCACCGGCGCCTCCCCGGAGGCGCCGACGTGCCCCCGGCACCCCGACCAGATCTCCTACATCCGCTGCCAGCGGTGCCACCGACCGGTGTGCCCGCAGTGCCAGCGCAGCGCGGCCGTCGGCGTCCAGTGCGTCGACTGCGTCCGTGAGGGCTCGAAGGGGGAGCGCCCCCAGCGCACCGTCTTCGGCGGGCGCGCCACGACCGGCACCGACCGCCCCTGGCTGACGATCTCGATCATCGCCGTCTGCGTCGTCGTGTGGATCGGCGAGCTGCTCTCGCCCCGGGTCTTCAGCGAGGTGGCCTTCGCCCCCGCCCTCGGCACGAGCGAGCCGTGGCGGCTGCTGACCTCGGCCTTCGCCCACAGCCCCAACCAGCCGATGCACATCCTCTTCAACATGCTCGCGCTGTGGCTCGTCGGCGGCTACCTCGAGCGGATGCTCGGCTGGGCCCGCTATCTCGCGATCTACCTCGTCACCGCGCTCGCCGGCTCGGTGACCTGGCTGCTCTTCCAGCCGGTCAACCCGGCCGACCCCAATGCCTATGTGCCGATCGTCGGGGCCTCCGGCGCCGTCTTCGGCCTCTTCGCGGCGGTCATCGTGCTCAACCGTCACCTCGGCCGCGACAGCTCGTCGATGATCGCGACGATCGCGATCAACGCCGTCATCGGCTTCCTCGTCCCCAACGTCGCCTGGCAGGCCCATCTCGGCGGGCTCGTCGCCGGCGCGCTCCTCGCGGCGGTCATCGCCCTCTCCCGCAGCCGCCGTCAGCCCGGCCTCGCCTGGGTGGGGATCGTCGCCGTCCTCGCGGTCGTCGTCGTGCTGGGCGTCGCGCGCTATGCCCTCTCCCCGACCGGCTTCGAGGCCCCCTTCGGCTGATCCGGCCCTGTGGACAGGCGAGTTACACGCGTGTCATTTGTCCCCAGATGTGAAAAAGCCTGTGGACAACTCGAGTTGTCCACAGGCTCTGTGGGGAATCGTCCCCACCGGTGGGTGGGCGCAGCCGCCCGGCCGGCTCAGCGCCAGCGTGTCGTCATCGCGAAGCCGGCGAGGATGAAGGCGAAGCCCGCACCGAGGTTCCACCGGCCCCAGGACTCCACGGGGTACTGCTCCTGGGTGATGTAGAAGGTCACGACCCACACGAGGCCGATGAGCATGAGGCCGAGCATGACGGGGACGAACCAGCTGGGGTTGCCCACCCGCTGCGCCTTGACCTTGTGCCGCGAGCCGCTGCGCGTCTCGGCCTCGGCCGCCGCCGCGCGCTTGCTCGGGTCGCCGGAGCGCGAGGCGCTCTTGGCGGACTTCTTCGCGGTCGTCTCGGCCGACGAGGTGGCCTCGTCGGTCGTCTCCTGCGCGTCGTCGGCGGGCTTCGCCACTGGGTGCTCCTCGGGTCTGCGGACGTCGTGGCCTAGCGTAGATGCCGAGCACCGCACGACCGACCGAAGGGGGGTGCCTCCGTGCCGGACCTGGACCCGGCCCACGCCGCAGCGGCACTGCGCTCGCGCGTGCGCACCTGGCTGACCCACCGACCGAGCCGGTGGTCGGCACTCGTGCCCGTCATCGCCATGGCCGCCGGCCTGCTCTTCGCGACGTCGAGCACGACCGCCCGCGGCACCGACCTGCGCAGCGAGGCGACCGACCTGCCCGACGTCATCCGTGAGCGCACCATCGACAACGAGCGCTCTGCCTCCCGCGTGCGGTCGCTGCGCACCGAGGTCGACGACCTCACCAAGCAGGCCGCCCCCGGCAGCTCCCGGCTGCGGTCCATCGACAAGCAGAGCCGGGCCAGCGCCCGCACGGCCGGCACCACGGCCGTCGAGGGCCCGTCGGTGACCGTCACCCTCGACGACGCGCACCTCAAGGCGAGCGAGGTCCCCGAGGGCTTCACCGTCGACGACGTCGTCGTCCACCAGCAGGACGTGCAGGGCGTGGTCAACGCCCTGTGGCGCGGTGGGGCCGAGGCGATGCAGATCATGGACCAGCGGGTCGTCTCGACGAGCGCGGTGCGCTGCGTCGGCAACACGCTCATCCTCCAGGGGCGGGTCTACTCGCCGCCCTTCACGATCACCGCGATCGGCGACCCGGAGGACCTGCGCTCGGAGCTCGACAGCGACCCCTCGGTGAGCATCTACAAGCAGTACGTCGACGCGGTCGGCCTGGGCTACGAGGTCCAGCAGTCCGACGAGACCGAGCTGCCCCCCTTCGACGGGCGTACGACCCTGGAGCACGCCCGCCCGCTGACGTCGGCGCGGTGAGGGCCCATACTGTGCCAGTGAGCCGCATCCTCGTCGTCGACAACTACGACAGCTTCGTCTTCACCATCGTCGGGTACCTCCAGCAGCTGGGTGCCGAGACGACGGTCGTGCGCAACGACGCCGTCTCGCCGGCCGACGGGGCCGACTTCGACGGCGTGCTCATCTCGCCCGGGCCGGGCACTCCCGAGGAGGCCGGCGTCTCGACCGCGATGATCGAGGCCTGTGCCGAGCGGGCCCAGCCGATGCTCGGCGTCTGCCTCGGCCACCAGGCCCTCGGGATCGTGCTCGGCGCGACCGTCGGCCGGGCCCCCGAGCTGCTCCACGGCAAGACGAGCCGGGTGCTGCACGACCAGACCGGCGTCCTCGCCGGCCTCGCCTCGCCCTTCACCGCGACGCGCTACCACTCGCTGACGATCGACCCGGCGACCGTGCCCGACACCCTCGTGCCCAACGGGCACACCGAGTCCGGCGTCATCATGGCCGCCCACCACCGCGACCTGCCGCTGCACGGCGTGCAGTTCCACCCCGAGTCCGTCCTCACCGAGGGCGGCCACCGGATCCTCGCCAACTGGCTGGAGATGACCGGTGACACGGGTGCCGTCGCGCGCAGCGCCGGCATGTCGCCCCTCGTGCGCGACGTCGAGGGCGTGGCCCGGGCCGTCGCCGCCGGCTGACGGGCGAAGGGGGGAGATGAGCGAGCCGACCGTCGGCCCGCTGGACCGGATCCAGCGCCGCCACCCCGTCCTGGGCTTCCCGATCGCGGTCGTCTACAAGTTCTTCGACGACTTCGGCGGCTACCTGTGCGCGCTGCTCACCTACTACGGGTTCCTCTCCCTCTTCCCCGGGCTGCTCCTGCTCTCGACGGTCGTCGGCATCGTCCTGCAGGGCCAGCCGGAATGGCAGGAGCGGATCCTCGACTCGGCCCTGTCGGAGTTCCCGATCGTCGGTGACGAGCTGCGCACGACGGGCACCATCGGTGGTGGCCCGGTCGGTCTGCTCGTCGGTGGTCTCGCCGCGCTCTACGGTGGCCTCGGTGTGGGGCAGGCGCTGCAGTACGCGAGCAACACCGCGTGGATGGTCCCGCGCAACAGCCGGCCCAACCCCTTCGCCAGCCGCGGCCGTGGCCTGCTCCTGCTCCTCGTCGCCGGGCTGACGATCGTCGTCACCACCGGCCTGACGACCTATCTCCAGCAGCTCGTCTCCGGGGGCTACACCGGCTGGGCGATCACCATCGCCTCGGTGCTGCTCAACACGCTCGTCATCGCCGTCATCTTCATCATCGCGACGAGTCGGCCGCTCGACCTCACCGACGTGCTGCCGGGCGCCCTGCTCGCCGCGCTGTCATGGCAGGCGATGCAGGCGGTCGGCGCGGTCTACGTCAGCACGGTCATCGAGCGGGCGAGCAACCTCAACTCGGTCTTCGCCATCGTCCTCGGCCTGCTCGTCTTCCTCTACACGATGTCGGTCGCCATCATGCTCTGCGTCGAGGTCAACGTCGTGCGCAAGGAGCACCTGTGGCCGCGGGCGCTGCTCACGCCCTTCACCGACCAGGTCGTGCTGACGAGCGCCGACCAGCGGGCCTATGCCCGGCACGCCGAGGCGCAGCGGCTCAAGGGGTTCCAGCGCATCGATGTCTTCTTCGACGAGTCCCGCGGGCGCGGGGACGACTGATCCCGCCGACAGGGGGGGGACAACCCTGCAAGACCCTAGGGTTGTGCAGGGTTCTCGCCCGCCACGAGGGCACACCCGAGTGCCGACGGGATCAGCGGATGCGCTCGCGGGGTCGAGGGACGACTACGGGCTCGAGGGGGACTGGGTCGTGCGGTCCGACCCGGGGGTGCGGGTCGAGCTGGGCGACGGGCTGAGCGTGCCCGACGGCGAGGTCGAGGTCGACGACGGCTCCGAGCTGCTCGGGCTGTCGCTGCTCGTCGGGGAGTCGCTCGAGGACTCGCTCGTCGAGGTGTCCGTCGGCGTCTCGGTGACGGTCGCGGTCGTCGTCTGGTTGGGCTCGCGCGCCACGACGAAGGTGACCGTGCGCCCCTGCCGGACCTTGCCCGCGTCGGGATCCTGGCTCAGGATCGTGCCCGGCTCCTCGCTGGAGATCTCGGACTCGACGCTCACCTCGAGGCCGAGCGCGAAGATCTCGTTGCGCACGTCGTCGATCTGCTGGCCGGTGTAGTCCTTGAGCTGCACGTCGCCACTCGCGACGACGACGTCCACACTGCTCCCCTTCGCCACCGGCTCGGCGACGCCGGGGTCGGTGCTGATGACGTGGTTGGCCGCCTGGTCGGGGCTGTCCTCCTCGGTGACCGTGCCGAGCGTGAGGCCCTGCGCCTCGAGGGCGGACTTCGCCTCGCTGCGGCTCATGCCGATGATGCTCGGCACCCCGACGTCGTCCGGGCCGGCGGACACCTCGATGACGACGGTGTCACCCGTCGGCACGCTCGCGCCCGTGCCGGGGTCCTGCGAGACGACCTCGCCCACCGGCGCGTCGTCCGCGACCTTTTCGACATCGGGCCGCAGGCCCGCCTTGGTCAGCTCCGAGCGGGCGACCGCCTCGTCCTTGCCGACGAGGTCGGGCACGCTCACCTGCACGACCTCTTCGCTCTGGCTGGCGCTCCAGGCGTACCAGCCGAGCAGGGCGAGCGGGATGAGCAGGAGGGCAGCGAAGACCCAGCCCAGGCCGGAGCGGCGGCGCCGTGGTCCGGCCAGGGGCATCGATGCGGTGTCGGGGTCGGCCGCCAGCGGCGCGGCGGCGCTGGGCGCGGTGACCGGCAGGGTCGTCGTCGCGGCCTCGAGCCGCTCGGTGGCAACCGGGCTGATCGGCATGCCGCCGCGGTAGGCCCCGAGGTCCTCGGCCATCGTCCGGGCGTCGGGGTAGCGCTCGTCGCGGTCCTTGGTCAGCGCGTGGTGGGTGATCGCGTCCAGCTCCGCCGGGACGTCGGGGTTGACCGACGAAGGGAGCGGGATGTCGGCGTTGACGTGCTGGTAGGTCAGCGAGATGGGCTCGCCGGTGTAGGGCGTGCGCCCGGTGAGCAGCTCGAAGAGCAGGCAGCCGGAGGAGTAGACGTCGCTGCGCTTGTCGACCGTCTCGCCACGCGCCTGCTCGGGCGAGATGTACTGCGCGGTGCCGATGACCGCCTGGGTCTGGGTCATCGTGGCCTGGGTGTCGGCGATGGCCCGGGCGATCCCGAAGTCCATGACCTTGACGCTGCCGTCGTCGGTGACCATGACGTTGCCGGGCTTGATGTCGCGGTGGACGATGCCCATGTCGTGGCTGTAGTCGAGGGCCTCGAGGACCTGCTGGACGATGCGGGCGGCGTCGGCGGGGTCGAGGTAGCCGTGCTCGGACTCGTTGAGCAGCTCGCGCAGCGTGCGGCCGTCGACGTACTCCATGACGATGTAGGGAATGTCGAGGGTCGCGCCACCGGCCTCGGTGATGCGGTCCTCGCCGGAGTCGTAGACGGCGACGATCGAGCGGTGGTTGAGGCCGGCGACCGACTGCGCCTCGCGGCGGAAGCGGCCGAGGAAGGCCGCGTCGCGGGCGTGGTCGGTGCGCAGGATCTTGATCGCGACCGGACGGCCGAGGCGGGCGTCGTGGCCCAGGTGGACCTCGGCCATGCCGCCGCGGCCGATGAGCTCGCCGACCTCGTAGCGGCCGCCGAGCAGACGCGGTGTCGAGGTGCTCATGCTGTCCCCCTGGACGTGCGGGTGGTGTGGGTGCTGGGGTGGCGGGTCACTCGAGCGCCGCCTTCATCACGGCCGCGCTGATCGGTCCGGCGACCGATCCGCCGTAGGCCTCGTTGCCGGCCCGGCCGCCGTCCTCGACGACGACCGCCACGGCGATCTTCGGGTTGTCGGCCGGGGCGAATCCGGTGAACCACGCGTGCGGCGCGGCGCCGTCGGCGTGCTCGGCGGTGCCGGTCTTGCCGGCGACGCTGTAGCCGGGGACGGCGGCCTGGGTGCCCGTGCCGCGCTCGACGACGAGCTTCATCATGTCGGTGAGCTCGTCGGCCGTCTCGGGCTCCATGGCCTTGGACAGCTGCTCGGGCTTGGTCTCGCTGATCTCCGACAGGTCGGAGCCGAGCACCGACTGAACGAGGTGCGGGGTCATGACGACGCCGTCGTTGGCGACCGCCGCGCTCACCATGGCGACCTGCAGCGGCGTGACGCGCACGTCGTACTGGCCGATGCCGACCTGGGCCTCCTGCGGCGGGTTCATCTCGTCGGGGAGCGTCGACGGCGTGACCTTCATCGGGATGTCGAGGTCCTCGCCGAAGCCGAACTTGCTCGCCTGCTCCCGCATCGCGTCGCCGCCGAGCTCCATGCCGAGCCAGCCGAAGGCCGTGTTGCACGAGTCCTGCATGGCGACCGCGAGGGTCACCATGTCGTTGGGCCCGCAGGCGCCGGCGTGCGAGTTGGGCAGGTTGGTCGTGGTCTGCGGCAGGTCGAGCTCCGCGGGGCCGGGGATCTCGGAGTCCTTGGACCACTGGCCGTCCTCGATGGCGGCGGCGGCCGTGACGATCTTGAAGACCGAGCCCGGCGGGTAGAGGTTGCCGGAGATCGCACGGTTGACGAGCGGGCGCCCCGGGTCGGAGTTGAGCGAGTCCCACGCCTTCTTCTCCGTCGCCGGCGAGTGGCTCACCAGGGGCGTCGGGTCGAAGTCGGGGTGCGAGACCATCGCGAGGATCTCGCCGGTGCGCGGGTCGAGGGCGACGACGGCGCCGCGCTGGTCGCCGAGGGCTTCGTCCGCGGCGCGCTGCACCTTGGGGTTGATGGTCAGCTCGACACTCGCCCCCTTCGGCGTGCGGCCGGCGATCGTGCCCGTGAGCCGGTCGTAGAAGAGCTTGTCGTCGCGGCCGGAGAGCAGGCCGTCGGCGGCGGACTCGACGCCGCCACCGGGGCCATAGGTGAAGGAGTTCCACCCCGTGATGTGCGAGTAGAGCTGCGGGTCGCTGTAGGTGCGCTGCCACTGCAGGTCGTCCTGCGTCGGCGACGACGAGGCGATGGCACGACCGCCGAGGAGGATCTGGCCGCGCTCGCGGGCGTAGCTCTCGAGCTGCGTGCGGCGGTTGCCCGGGCGGTCGTTGATGTCCTGGCTGCCGAGGACCTGGATCCACGTGCTCGCGCCGAGCAGGAGGACGAACATCAGCGCGACGAGCATCGACAGGCGGCGGATGGGCTGGTTCATCGCGTCTTCACCACCTGCGTCGGGGCGTCCATCGAGGCCGGGTCGAACTCCGGCTCCGGGCGGCGGGCGTGGTCGCTGATCCGCAGCAGGATCGCGATGAGCGTCCAGTTGGTCAGCAGCGAGGACCCGCCGTAGGCGACGAAGGGGAGGGTGAGACCGGTCAGCGGTATGACCCGGGTGACGCCGCCGATGACGACGAAGACCTGGATGGCCAGGACGAAGGTCAGGCCGCTCGCGAGGAGCTTGCCGAAGCCGTCGCGCAGGCCGATGGCCGAGCGCAGGCCGCGCTCGACGAGCAGCGCGTAGAGCAGGATCAGCGCGAAGACGCCGATGAGGCCGAGCTCCTCGGCGAGGCTGGTGAAGATGAAGTCCGACTCGGGCAGCGGGGTCAGCCACGGCCGGCCGCGGCCCAGGCCGGTGCCGGAGATGCCGCCCGCGGCCATGCCCATGATCCCGGTGCCGAGCTGGCCGCACTGCTCCATGCCGGCCTCGGAGAAGGTGTCGGTCCAGCACAGGATGCGGGTCTGCACGTGCCCGGCGAACTGGTAGACGACGACCGCGCCGACGGCGGCCAGACCCAGGCCGAGGACGATCCACGAGGTGCGCTCGGTCGCGATGTAGAGCATGGCGACGAAGAGCCCGAAGATCAGCAGCGTCGTGCCGAAGTCGTTTTCCAGCACGAGGACGAGCGCGGCGGCGAGCCAGGCGATGACGAGCGGGCCGAGGTCGCGGCCGCGGGGGAAGGTGATGCCGAGGAACTTGCGCCCGGCGAGGGCGAGCATGTCGCGGGTCTGCACGAGATAGCCGGCGAAGAAGATCGCGAGCAGGATCTTGGCGACCTCGGCGGGCTGGAAGGTGAAGGCGCCGAGCTTGATCCAGATCTTCGCGCCGTAGACCGAGTGGCCGAGGGGCGTGAGCGGCAGCGCGATGAAGATCAGCGCGAAGAGCCCCGCGGTGTAGGTGTAGCGCCGCAGCACGCGGTGGTCGCGCAGCAGGACGAGCACGACGAGGGCGATGCCGACGCCCAGGCCGGTCCAGATGAGCTGGCGAAGGGCGAGCCCGCTGGAGAAGTCACGTCCGGCCGCGAGGTCGAGCCGATGGATCATCACCAGTCCGATGCCGTTGAGCAGGGTGACGATCGGCAGGATGATCGGGTCGGCGAAGGAGGCCCGCCAGCGCAGGACGAGGTGCACGGCGAGGGCGATCGCCGCGAGGATGCCGGTGTGGCCGAGCAGGTCCGGGGGGATCTCGCCGGACTCGGCGACCGAGACGTTGATGTAGGCGAGGATGACCACGCCGATGGCGAGCGCCGTGAGCAGCAGCTCGACATTGCGCCCGCGGGCGGGGGTGATCGTCGTGATGGCCCGGCTCATCGTCCGCACGGCTCCCCGGTGGCCCGCAGCTGGCCGCACTTCTTCGCGGCGGTGCGCAGGCTGTCGACGCGCTCGTCGGCGGCGGAGCGCGAGCCGACCGAGATCGTCGCCTCGACCTCGTCGCGGTAGAAGGAGGGCAGCTCGGACAGCTCGATGTCGGTCTGGTCGACCGCCGAGTGCAGCGAGATCGGCCCGAGGTCCTGGGCGACGCCACGGTAGACGGTGACGTGCCCGTCCTGGGCGCCGACGTAGTACTGCGTCTGGGTCCACGCATAGCCGGCGTAGCCGACGGCGCCGACGAGCAGCAGGGCGACGAGCAGCCCGCCGAGGCGGCGGGCCCAGCGACCACGGCGGCCGGTGTGCTCCTCGTCGAGCTCGACGGCCTCTTCGTCCTCGTCGGGCCGGGTCAGCGCGGCGGCGCGGGCGGCGGGCGAGGTGTCGACACGCTTGCGCGGGCGGCGCAGGGCGGCGGAGCCGACGACCTGCGGCTGGGTCGAGGGGGCGGTGCCCGACTCGACGACGTCGGCGACGACGACGGTGACGTTGTCGGGGGCGCCGGCGCGCAGCGCGAGCGAGACGAGGTCGTCCGCGGCCTGGCCGGGCGGGGTGCCGCCGGTGAGGATCTCCTCGATGGTGTCGAGGGCGACGAAGCCGGAGAGGCCGTCGGAGCACAGCAGGTAGCGGTCGCCGAGGTGGGCCTCGCGGGCACCGAGGTCGGGCTCGTCGTCGTCGGCGCCGGTGAGCACACGGGTGACGACGGAGCGCTGCGGGTGGGTGCTCGCCTCCTCCTCGGTGATCCGGCCCTCGTCGATGAGGGTCTGGACGAAGGAGTGGTCCTTGGTGATCTGCGACAGCCGGCCGTCGCGCAGCAGATAGGCACGCGAGTCGCCGATGTGGGCGAGGATCAGCTTGTTGCGGGCCCGCATGATCGCGGTGACCGTCGTGCCCATGCCCTCGAGCTCGGCGTTGTCGGCATAGGTACGCGCGATCTCGCCGTTGGCGCGGGTGATCGCCCGGCCGAGCTGGGTCGAGGCCTCGGCGGCGGTGAGCGAGTCGTGGTCGATCTCGACGAGCTCGGTGATGACGGTCGCGGAGGCGAGGTCGCCGCCGGCGTGCCCGCCCATGCCGTCGGCGACGACGAGGAGGTGCGGCCCGGCATAGCCCGAGTCCTGGTTGTCCTTGCGGACGAGCCCGACGTCGGACCTTGCGGCGAAGTGGAAGGTCAGCGCCATCGGCTAGTTCCTCAGCTCGATGACCGTGCGGCCGATCCGGATCGAGGTGCCGGTCTCGACCGGCACGGGGTCA
Organism: Janibacter sp. CX7; assembly: GCF_024362365.1. Taxonomy (NCBI): domain Bacteria; kingdom Bacillati; phylum Actinomycetota; class Actinomycetes; order Micrococcales; family Intrasporangiaceae; genus Janibacter; species Janibacter sp. CX7. The sequence goes on from NZ_CP101464.1 coordinate 31,675, forward strand.
CCGACGCGGTACTGGCCGAGGAAGGTGCCGTTGGTCGAGCCGAGGTCTTCGACGTACCAGCCGTCCTCGCCGCGGATGATCCGGGCGTGCCGGCCGGAGGCGAACTCGTCGTCGAGGACGAGGGCGCACTCGGGGTTGCGGCCGATGAGCACGCCGGACTCGCGCAGCGGCAGGGAGGTGCCGGTGAGCGGCCCCGTCGTGAGGACGAGGTGGGTCGGGGTGCGGGGGTTGCGCGGGGGGCGCGGGGTCTCGGAGACGGGGGCGGCCCCCTTCGCTCCTCGCCGTGCGGCCTTCTTGGGCGGGGCCGGGCGCCGGTTGACGACGCGGGTGCCGAAGAGGTCGGTGCGCAGCACCGAGGCGACGGACAGCACGAAGACCCACAGGAGCACGAGCAGGCCGAGGCGCAGCACGGTGACCGTCAACTCGCTCACGTCCGGGACTCCTGTCGGGTGTGTGGTGGGGCCGGCTCAGCGGCCGACGTGGAAGGTGGCGTGCGTGCGCCCGACGGTGATCGAGTCACCGTCGGTGAGCCGCACCGCGTCGGTCGGTTCGCCGTTGACGAAGGTGCCATTGGTCGAGCCGAGGTCGCGCAGGTGGGTCACGAGGTGCGGGCCGTCGTGGGTGACGCGCACCTCGCAGTGCCGCCGCGAGATCCCGGGGTCGTCGAGGACCACGTCGGCGGTCTCGTCGCGGCCGAGCACGGTCATCGCGGAGATCAGCGGGTAGCGCTCGCCGTCGATCTCGAGCCACGGCCGGTCGTGGACGGACCGGGTCGGGGCCTGGCGCGGCGGCTCGGGGCGGTGCACCGACGTCGGCTGGTCCTCCTCGCGGCGGGGCGAAGGGGGGCGCGGCACCGTCCGCTCCGGCGCCGCGGCGGGCGCGGCGGCGACGGCGTGGTGGTCGTGGTCGCCGGGCTCGTCGTCGCCGTGGGCGTCGTCGAGGTCCCAACCGCCGGAGTACTCGTCGTAGGCGTCGTCGTCACCGGACTGCTGGTCGGCGTAGGCGCGGGCCTGGTCAGGGCGTTCGACGCGCTGCCGGGCGGTGGCCGGGCGGACGCGGAAGACGCCGGTCTCGAGCTCCTCGTCCTCGTCGAAGAGGACCTGCAGGGGGCCGCCGGGCTGGTAGCGCTGCGAGTCGGCGTGCTCCTGGGCGGCGGCGACGAGCTCGTCCTCGAGCTCCTCGTCGAACTCGGTGAGCCGCTCGTAGTCGCTCGGCGCGAGCTCGATGGTGAAGAGGTTGGGCACGATGGTGCGGCCGCGGCCGAGCATCGTGGCGCGGTCGTCCATCGCGCGGCGCAGGGCGGACGCGAGTTCCAGCGGCTGGACCTCGGCGCGGAAGGCGCGCGCGAAGACGCCGTTGACGGTGCGCTCGAGCTTGCGCTCCATGCGTTCGAAGAGGCTCACGCGCTCCTCCCTTCGGGCAGACGTCATCACGGTCACAGGTGCGGCGAGCCTAACGTCTGACTCTGGGCGATGCCTGTACCCCGCGCCGCGACAACGGAAACGGGCCGCGCAGCGTGCGCGGCCCGTCTCCGTTTCGTGTTCAGTGCAGGCGCAGCGCCCTCGGCCGGAGGGCGTGGCGAAGGGAGTGCCCGCGGCGCGACCGACGGGTCGGCTCGGGGCGCGCGGGGGTGCGGGTCTCGTCCTGGGCGATGGCCTGGAGCTCCGCGGTCAGGCGGACGTCGTCACGGTCGGCGGGGGCGGTCGGGTCGAAGGGGAATCGGAAGCGGCTCATGCCTCCACGGTCCTCCGCGCAACCGTTGGGGACAAGCGAAGATTATCGACGGATCGTTCGGTGCAGGCGTATGGTTGGCGGATGCTCGACGTCAACCGTCTCAGGGTCTTTCGCGCCGTCGTCGCCAGCGGCTCCGTGCAGGCCGCCGCCCGCCATCTCGGCTACACGCCGTCGACGATCAGCCAGCACATCACCGCGCTGCAGCGCGAGACCGGGCTGACCCTGTTTGAAAAGGCTGGTCGCGGGATCGTGCCGACCGCCACGGGCCGGCTGCTCGCCACCGAGTCGGAGGAACTCATGGGCAACCTCGCTCGGCTCACCGGGATGGTCGACGACCTGCGCTCGGGGCACACCGGGGGGCTCGAGATCGCGTCCTTCAGCTCGGCGGCGCAGGAGTGGGTGCCCGGGGTGGTGCGCCGGCTGCGCGAGGAGTACCCCGGGCTGGTCATCGACCTCGCGCTCAACGAGTCGGCCGTGCAGCAGCAGGGACTGCGTGCCGACATCGACATCCGGGTCGAGGACCCCGAGGCCGAGGTGCCCGAGACGCCGGGGCGCTGTCGTCGCGTGCTCGCCGAGGAGGCCTATGTCTGCGTCGTGCCCCGTGACCACGCGCTCGCCGGGCGTGGCGAGATCGGCCTGCTCGACCTCGAGGGCGAGGCATGGATCCGTGACGACCGCGTCGAGAGCATGTGCACGCAGATCATCAACCGGGCCGCGGCCGCCGCGGGCGTGGCCCCCAACTACGTCGCCCGCTCTGACGACCACCACACGGCGATGGCCTTCGTCGCCGCGGGCGTCGGTGTGTGCGTGCTGCCGCGGCTCGCGGCCCTGGCCGCACCGGCGGGCACGGCCGTGCTCGACGTGCGCGACCCCGCGCCCCGCCGGCGCATCGTCGCCCTCCTACGTGACTCCGCCGAAGGCAGCCCCGCCGCCCAGCGCGCCATCGCCCTCCTCACCGAGGCCGCCCGCGGCGTCGACGAGGCCGACGCCGCCTGACCCCTCGCATGTGCTGAAGTACGTGCCACATCAACGGTGACCGGACGGGGTCGGGGCACCTTTGGCGGCTGTCCGGGTGACTACGCCCCTGAGTCGTCCTCTGGATCGCGCCCGAGCGGCGGGTGATGCATAGGACGAGTCAGGACCGTAGTGCCTGCACCGACCTTTCGCCGCTGCCAACGACGGCCCGGGTCGAGGTATTGGCGACTCGATAGGCGGACGCCGATTACCTCCACCGACCGCACCGCCGTTGGCCGCGCCGCCACCCCGCACCGCCGGGCGCCGTCAACGCCCGCCGGGGGCGAGTGTCTGCGCCCAGGCGCGGTCGAGCAGGCCTGAGGCTTCGTGTGCCGCGTCCGCGAGCGAGCGGTGGATGACGTCGCCGTCAGCGGTGACGAGCCGGGTGAGCCCGGGCACCGCTTCGCTGGGCGGGCCGAAGGCGTAGACCGCGTCGAGCACCCGCGCTGGGGCGAGGTCGGCGGCGTCGAGGTCCTCGACGAGGACCGGCTCCCCGTCCCGGCTCACCCGGGTGCGCGACACCAGGGCTCCCGGGCGCTCGCCGTGGCGACCGAGGACGAGCGTCTCCCGCAGGAGCGCGGTGCCCGACCCGACGAGCTCGAGGTCCAGGCGCCGCTCGACCCGCGAGCCCTGGGCCGAGACCCAGGGCAGAGCATCGTGGACCAGCGACGCGTCGTCGCCGACGCCGAGGCGAACGTGCCACCGGGCCTCACCGCCGCGCATGTCGTAGGCGACCGTGCCGGCCGTCTCGACGAGGTGCAGCTGCACCCCGTCGTCGACCCGGACGTCGAGGGCGACGTCGTCGCCGGCGAGCAGCAGCGCTCGCTCGGGCACGAGCGCCAGCCGCAGCCGGGCGCCCGTGGCCCCCAGGGTCACCACGCGCAGCACCCCTCCGCCGCTGCTGACGACCGCCCGGCCCGCCCGCAGCGAGACCTCGACGCGGGTCGCCTCAGTGCGCGTGCGCACTGCCGGCTAGGTCGTGCGCGAGCGGCTCCCCGCCGCCGTGGCCGTGCGCCCCGTCACCGTGGGTGTGCGGCTCCTCGCCGGGGCCGTGGCTGTGCGGCGCCATCGGCCCGGGGTCCTGGGGCGTCAACGTGCCGGCCCGGTAGTCCGCCACCTGCTCCAGCACCCAGGCCCGCAGCCGGGCCACGGACGCGGGGTCGGTGCGGGAGAGCGCGATGACCTCGCCGCCGTCGCGCGCGGCGGTCGCGTCGGCGTGCATCCGGTCGACGTCCACCCCGACGTGCGGCCCGAGGTCGGTCTTGTTGACGACGAGCAGGTCGGCCCGCTCGATGCCGGGACCGCCCTTGCGCGCGACGTCCCCGCCGCCGGCGACGTCGATGACGAAGATCTGCGTCCCGACGAGCGCGGGGGAGAAGGTCGCGGTGAGGTTGTCGCCGCCCGACTCGACGAGCACGAGGTCGAGCGGGCCGTGGTCGGCCTCGAGCGCGTCGCACGCCAGGGCGTTGGCCGTGACGTCGTCGCGGATCGCGGTGTGCGGGCACGCGCCGGTCTCGACGGCCCGTACCCGGGCGGGGTCGAGCACGCCGGCGGCCCGGATCATCCGCGCGTCCTCGTCCGTGTAGATGTCGTTGGTGACGACCCCGATCTCGAGCTCGGCGGCGAGCTCCCGGCAGATCATCATGATCAGCGAGCTCTTGCCGGTGCCGACGGGGCCGGCGATCCCGAGTCGCAGGGCGGGGTGGGTGTGGTCAGGCACGGAAGAGCCTCCTGGTCGCGGTCGTGTGGGTCTCTGCACAGGTCTCGATCGCCGGCGCGCTGCCGGCGGGGATGTCGTCGGGGTCGGTGAGGTGGGCGGTGGCGGCGACGAGCGCCTCACCCGCGGGGAAGGCCGCCAGCGTCCACGCCGCCACCTCGAGCGGGTCGCCGGGCGCGAGCTTCAGCGTCGCCGACGTGATCGTCTGGATCGTGTCGTGCGCGACGACCCGGGCGAGGGCGTCCGGGGCGACGCCGGCGTGCGCCGCGATGACCCCGAGCGCCACCGGCCCGGGGGACGAAGGGGGGATCCCGGCCCCCGGCCACAGGCGTCCGGCGAGGCGGGTGAGGGCTGCCCCGACGATCGCGGCGTCCTCCCGCATGGCGGCGCTCGGCGTCCGGGCCGCCCAGGCGCGCAGCACCGGCCGCAGGTCGTGCCCGGCGAGGGCGAGCGCGCGGGCGACGACCGCGGTGCCCGCGTCGGTGCGGGCGATGGTCTGCAGCTGCAGGTCGATGAAGCCTGGGATGTCGGTCAGCCCCGCGGCCAGCGCCGGCTCGAGCGACCCGGAGCGGGCGTGCCCGCCGATGGGTAGGCGGGCGTCCGCCAGGAGCAGTGCGACGAGGCCTCCCGTCGAGTTGTCGGTCGTCATCGTCGGCTCAGAACATCGAGTACAGGCGCCCGAGGGGCACCGACGCGACGGGGGCAGGCACGACGCGCTCGCCCTCGATGGTGATGGCGAAGGTCTCGGGGTCGACGACGATGTCGGGCAGCGCGTCGTTGTTGACCATCTGCGCTTTGCCGACCGCCCGGGTGTCGGTGACCGCGGCGAGCCGGCGGCGCAGCCCGAGCCGCTCGGCGAGGCCGTCGTCGAGCGCGGCCGGGCTGACGAAGGACACGGCGTGGTCGGCACCGTCCCCGCCGACGAGCGTCGGGCGCATGAGCACCGGCTGCGGCGTGGGGATCGACGCGTTGGCATCCCCGAGCGCCCCGACGACGAGCATCCCCGCCTTGAGCACCACCTGGGGGCGGATCCCGAAGAATCGCGGGTCCCACAGGACGAGGTCGGCGAGCTTGCCCGGCTCGACCGACCCGACCTCGTGGCCGATGCCGTGCGCGATCGCGGGGTTGATCGTGTACTTCGCCACGTAGCGGCGGGCCCGCTCGTTGTCCGCGGGCAGGCTCTCGCCGAGCCGGCCGAAGCGGGCCTTCATCGCGTGCGCGACCTGCCAGGTGCGGCAGACGACCTCGCCGATGCGGCCCATCGCCTGCGCGTCGGACGAGGTGATCGACATGGCCCCGAGGTCGTGGAGCAGGTCCTCGGCGGCGATCGTGCTCTCCCGGATCCGCGACTCGGCGAAGGCGAGGTCCTCCGGCACGCGGGGGTTGAGGTGGTGGCAGACCATGAGCATGTCGAGGTGCTCGGCGACGGTGTTGACCGTGTGCGGGAGCGTGGGGTTCGTCGACCCGGGGATGACGTGCGGCTGCCCCGCGACGGTGATGATGTCGGGCGCGTGCCCGCCGCCGGCGCCCTCGGCGTGGAAGGCGTGGATCGATCGGTCACCGATCGCCTGCAGCGTCGAGTCGACGTAGCCGGCCTCGTTGAGCGAGTCCGAGTGGAGGGCGACCTGCAGCCCGTGCTCGTCCGCGGCGCGCAGCGCTGCGTCGATGGCCGCGGGGGTCGAGCCCCAGTCCTCGTGGACCTTGTAGGCGGCGGCTCCCCCCTTCGCCTGCTCGGTCAGACCGGCGGCGGAGACGGTGTTGCCCTTGCCCATGAGCAGGACGTTGACCGGCAGCGGGTCGAGGGCGCGGTGGACCGCGGCCAGGTGCCACGGGCCGGGGGTGACGGTCGTGGCCTTCGATCCCTCGGAGGGGCCGGTGCCGCCGCCACCGATCGTCGTGATGCCGGTGGCGAGGGCCTCGTGGACCTGGGAGCGGGAGAGCAGGTGGACGTGCACGTCGACGGCGCCGGCGGTGAGGATCCTGCCCTCGCCCGCGATGACGTCGGTCGAGGGCCCGATGACGAGCTGGGGGTGCACGCCGTCGGCGATGTCGGGGTTGCCGGCGCGGCCGATGGCGACGATCCGCCCGTCGCGGATGCCGACGTCGCCGCGCACGACGCCCCAGTGGTCGAGGACGATCGCGTTGGTGATCACGGTGTCGAGCGCGCCCTCGGCGCGGGAGAGGGTCGACTGGGCCATGGACTCGCGGATCGACTTGCCGCCCCCGAAGATGGCCTCCTCCCCGCCGACGGTGCGGTCGTCCTCGACCTCGATCCACAGGTCGGTGTCGCCGAGCCGGAGCTGGTCGCCGGTCGTCGGGCCGTAGAGCGCGGCGTAGGCGGCGCGGGACATGCGCGCCATCAGAGCCCGCCCCCGATCTGGATGCCGGGGACGCGACGCCGCCCGCGCAGGGCGACGGCGTCGACCTCGCGGCTCACGCCGGGCTCGAAGCGCTGCGACGTCCCCGACGGGATGTCGAGGCGAAACCCGACGAGCGCCTCTCGGTCGAAGGACAGCGCGGCGTTGACCTGCGGGAGGTGGACGTGCGAGCCGATCTGGACCGGACGGTCGCCGGTGTTGACGATGACGACGCGGCGTCGCTCGTCGTCGGTGCGGTCGCCGTTGAGCACGACGTCGCCGGCGCCGACGCGGATCGCTCCGGGGCCCTCGGTGGTCGGGGTGGCCATGGTGCTCCTCAGCTGATCGGGTGGTGGAGGGTGACGAGCTTGCGCCCGTCGTCAAAGGTCGCCTCGACCTGCACATCGGTGACCATCGCCGGCACCTCGGGCATGACGTCGTCGGCGGTGAGCACGTGGCGGCCGGTCTCCATGAGCTCGGCGACGCCCGCGCCCTCGCGGGCGCGCTCGATGACCCAGGTGCTCAGCAGCGCGACCGCCTCGGGGTGGTTGAGCCGCACCCCGCGGGCCAGGCGGTCGCGGGCGACCATGCCCGCGGTGGCGAGCAGCAGCTTGTCGACGTCGGCGGGGGTCAGGTGCACGTCACACCGCCATGAGCGCGCGGACGTCGGCCCCGGCCTCGGCGCCGCCGGCGCCCTCGCCGACGACCCGGCCGGACTCGAGCACGTAGTAGCGCTCGGCCGTGCGCAGGGCGAAGCCGATGTGCTGCTCGACGAGCAGCACCCCGAGGTCGCCGCGGCCGGTGAGGTCGGTGATGACCCGCTCGATCTCGGCGACGACATTGGGCTGGATGCCCTCCGTCGGCTCGTCGAGGATGAGGAGCGAAGGGCGGGTGAGGAGCGTCCTCGCGATGGACAGCTGCTGGCGCTGGCCTCCCGAGAGCAGTCCCGCCGGGCGCTGGAGCAGCCCGGTGAGCGCGGGGAAGGTGTCGAGCACCTCGTCGATCGCGGCCCGGTCCTTGCCGGCGACGAGCAGCAGGTTGTCCCACGTCGACATGTCGGGGAAGCTCAGCTGCCCCTGCGGGACGTAGCCCAGGCCGCGGCGGACCCGCTCGTTGGGCCGGGAGCCGGTGACGTCCTCGCCGTCGATGAGCACCCGGCCGCCGCTCGTCGGCAGCAGGCCCATCGCGGCCCGCAGGAGGGTCGTCTTGCCGGCGCCGTTGTGCCCCATGACGGCGACGCAGCCGCCGGTGGGGACGGTGAGCGAGACGTCGTGGAGGACGGTCGTGCGGCCGTAGCCGGCGACGACCTCGTCGAGCTGCAGCATCAGGCTGCTCCTTCCGTGGTCTGGCCGAGGTAGACGCGCTGCACCTCGGGGTTGGCCCTGATCGTGTCCATCGAGCCGCTGGCGAGGACGCGGCCGGCGTGCAGCACGGTGACGCCGTCGGCGAAGCGGCGCACGAAGTCCATGTCGTGCTCGACGACGACGATCGTGCGCTCGTGCCCGATGCGTCGCAGGAGCTCGCCGGTCTCCTCGCGCTCCTCGGCGCTCATGCCGGCGACCGGCTCGTCGAGGAGCATCACCGAGGCGTCCTGAACGAGGAGCATGCCGATCTCGAGCCACTGCTTCTGCCCGTGGCTCAGCACGCCGGCGGGGTGGTCGAGAAGGTGGGTGAGCCCGATGGTCTCCGCGGCCGCGGAGACCTCGGCAGGCACCTCCCGCCGCGCCCGCAGCTGGCTCCACCGCGAGCGGTGGCGCACGCCGGCGATGTCGAGGTTCTGCAGCACGCTCAGCTCCTCGAAGACGGTGGCGGTCTGGAAGGTGCGGCCGACGCCGAGCGCGGCGATGCGGTGCGACGGCTTGCCGAGGAGGTTGACCCCGCCGTGGGTGGCGACGCCCTGGCCCGGGGCGAGGCCGGTGAGGGCGTCGATGATCGTCGTCTTCCCGGCGCCGTTGGGCCCGACGAGGAAGTGGACCTGGCCCTGCAGCAGCGTCAGGTCGACCCCGTCGACGGCGACGAAGTCGCCGAAGGCGACGCGCAGGCCGCGGACCTCGAGGTAGTCGTCGGTGCGGGTGGGGGTGGTGGTCATCGGGCGGGCACCTCGGTCGTGTCGTCGCTGGGTCGGTGTGGTCCGGCGGTGGCCGTGGCGACCCGAGGACCGGGGGCGGTGGCCCCCCTTCGTCGGAGGGCATCGCGACCCCGGGTGACGAGGTCGGCGAGACCACCGGGCAGCAGGAGCAGGACGACGACGAAGAGCGCGCCCTGGAAGTAGGTCCACGACCCGGCGAAGCTCTCCGACAGCGTCGTCTCGGCGTAGCCGACGGCGATGGCGCCGAGAGCGGGGCCGAAGAGCGAGGCGCGGCCACCGAGGGCGACCCCGGACAGCAGGCCGATGGAGGCCACGACGCCGACGTCGTCCGGCGAGATGATGCCGACGGTCGGAACGAAGAGCGCCCCGGCGACGCTCGCGAGGACCGCCGCGATGACGTAGGCGACGAGCTTGGTCATCGCGGGGTTCTGCCCGAGGAAGCGGACCCGCTCCTCGCCGTCCCGCGCCGCGACGAGCAGCTCGCCGAAGCGGCTGCGGTTGAGGTGCGCGACGAGCGCCAGGGCGAGGACGAGCACCCCGGCGGTGACGAGGTAGATCATCTGCTTGTTCGCCGGGTCGTGCAGGGAGTAGCCGAAGAAGCCCTGGAAGTTGTTCAGCCCGTTGAGCCCACCCGTCGTCGTGACCTGCCCGACGAGCAGGATGGCGAAGGCCGCCGTGAGCGCCTGCGACAGGATCGCGAAGTACGCCCCACGGATCCGGCGGGTGAAGATCGCCAGGCCGAGCAGGGCCGCGAGCAGCGCCGGCACGAGCACGATCGCGACGAGGGTGAACCCGCCGGAGCGGAAGGGCTCCCACCAGCCGGGCACCTGCCCGTCGGAGTACAGCTGCATGAAGTCCGGGACCCCGCCGGGGCCGGCGTCGGCGAGCTTGAGGTGCATCGCCATCGCGTAGCCGCCGAGGCCGAAGTACAGCCCCTGGCCGAGGACGAGCATCCCGCCCCGGCCCCACGCGAGACCGATGCCGACCGCGGCGATGGCGTAGCAGAGGTACTTCGCGAGCAGGCCGAGGCGGAAGGTGCTGAGCACGGCCGGCGCGACGAGGAGCAGGACGAGCGCGAGGGCGGCGATCCCGATCCACGGGCCCAGCCCGGACCGGCCGGCGTCGCGCAGGCGTGCGGTGGGGGAGGTCATGCGAGGCTCCTCGTCTTCACGGTGAAGATGCCCTGGGGGCGGATCTGGAGGAAGGCGACGATCGCGACGAGGACGAGGACCTTGGCCATCGACCCGCTCGTGAGCGACTCGAGGACGGACTGCCCGAGCCCGACGCCGAGGGCGGCGAGGATCGTGCCCTTGATCTGGCCGATGCCACCGACGACGACGACGAGGAAGGCCTCGACGATGTACGTCGACCCGATCGTCGGCCCGGTCGACCCGAGCAGCGTCAGGGCGACCCCGGCGACCCCGGCGAGCCCGGAGCCGATGAAGAAGGTCGTCTGGTCGATGCGGCGGGTCGAGATGCCGACGCTCTCGGCGAGGTCGCGGTTGGCGACGGTCGCCCGGATGCGCCGGCCGAGGGCGGTGCGGCGCAGCACGAGCCACACCCCGGCGACGCAGACGACCGACAGGACGATGATGAAGAGCCGGGTGATCGGGAACCCGTAGCCGAGGATGTCGACGCTGCCGTCGAGCCACCCCGGCGAGGGCACCTCCTTGGCCGGCGCGCCGAAGATGTCGCGCGCCAGCTGCTGGAGGATGAGCCCGATGCCGAAGGTCACGAGGAGCGTGTCAAGCGGCCGGTGGTACATCCAGCGGATGATCGTGGCCTCGAGCAGCACCCCGAGGAGCCCACCGACGACGAAGCCGAGCGGGAGCGCGACGACCAGGCTCAGGCCGGAGCCGCCGAGGATGCTCGTCGTGACGAAGGCCGTGTAGGCGCCGGCCATGATGAACTCGCCGTGCGCCATGTTGATGACGCCCATCTGGCCGAAGGTGAGCGTCAGGCCGATGGCGATGAGCAGCAGCACGGCGCCCGTGGAGAGCCCCGTGAAGACCTGGGCGACGATGGCGTCCATGCTCAGTCGTTGGCCTTCCACCACGAGTAGTCCTCGAGGTACGGGTCCGGCTCGATCGGCTCCTTGGACGACCACACCGACTCGATGAGCCCGTCGTCGCGGACCTGCCCGATGTGCGCGGTCTTGGCGATGTGGTGGTTGTCGCCGTTGACGGTGACCGTGCCCTCCGGCGCGTCATAGGTGACGCCGTCGGCGGCGGCCTGGACCTTGGGGACGTCGAAGCTGCCGGCCTTCTCCACCATCGCCTTCCACAGGTGGAGCGAGGTGTACGCGGCCTCCATAGGGTCGGAGGTCACTGCCTTGGCGCCGTTGGCCTTCTTGAAGTCGGCGACGAAGGTGCTGTTCTCCTTCGAGCGGAGGGTCTGGTAGTAGTTCCACGCCGTGTACTGGCCCTTGAGGTTGGCCACGCCGACGCCCGGCACCTCCTCCTCGGCGATGGAGACGGACAGCACCGGCATCTCCTGGGCGGTGAGGCCCTTGCCCTTGTACTCCTTGAAGAAGGCGACGTTGGAGTCACCGTTGAGCGTGTTGAAGACGGCGTCGGCGTCAGCGGCCTTCACCTTGTCGACGACGCTGCCGAAGCTCGTCGAGCCGAGCGGCTGGTACTGCTCGCCCTTGACCTCGATGCCGTTGGCCGCGGCGTAGGCCTTGATGATCTTGTTGGCCGTGCGGGGGAAGACGTAGTCGGAGCCGACGAGGTAGATGCTCTTGATCTTCTTCTCGTCCTTGAGCCAGTCGAGGGCGGGCACGATCTGCTGGTTGGTCGTGGCGCCGGTGTAGAAGATGTTGTCCGAGCTCTCGAGACCCTCGTACTGCACAGGGTAGAAGAGCAGCGCGTCGTTGCCCTCGAAGACGGGGAGCATCGCCTTGCGCGAGCTGGAGGTCCAGCCGCCGAAGACCGCTGCGACACAGTCCTGCTGGATGAGCTTGGTCGCCTTCTCCGCGAAGACGGTCGGCTCGGAGGCGCCGTCCTCGGACACGACGGATAGCTGCTTGCCGAGGACACCGCCGTCGGCGTTGATCTCGTCGGCGGCCATCTTGAGCGACTTGTTGACGGTCGTCTCGCTGATCGCCATGGTCCCGGAGAGCGAGTTGAGGAAGCCCACCTTGATCTCGTCGCCGCTGGTGTCGACGCAGGAGTCGGCCGCGGCGGCGGTGCCCTCGCCGGTCTTGGCGCCGCAGGCGGCGGTGGCGAGGAGCAGGAGGGCGGTGGAGCTGGCGGCGACGGTGCGTCGCGTGATGGAGCGTGCCACGGGGTGCCTTTCGGTCCGTGCCGCCCGGGGGTCGGGTCGGCGGGGGATCGGCCCACGCGGGCGACGCTGCCCCCGGTCGGCGCCCGCGTGTGGGGCGCCCTCTGCCGAACTCGACGGACTGTGGCCGCGGTGTGTTTCGTCACTGTTTCGCGTCGGTCGCTGAGGCGTTTCATCTCCGGACCACCCCGACGGGGCGCGGGTTCACACCCTTCGACCGTCTGAATCGAGAGCCGCCGGTCTCGGCATCCGGACATGGACGGACCCGCGTCCTCTGCAGGACGCGGGTCCGAGATCGTGACGAAGGGGGGTCAGGCCACCTTCGAGCCCATCCGCTCGCGGGCTCGGTGGCCGCGCCGGGTGACCTCGACGGTGCCGGTGGCGGCGCCCAGTCCGACGTCAGCGCCGTTGCCGTAGAGCGTCTTGATGCCGGCGGCGGGCACGGCAGGGGTCTCGTGCCAGATGCCGACGGCGCCGGGGTGCTTGCGGCCGACGGCGTTGTAGGCCTTCCAGGCCGGCAGGTGCCGCGCGTCGGGGTTGGCGGCGTAGTCGTAGAGGTTCTCGGTGCTGCACCAGTACTGCACGACCCAGGGTCCCCTGCGGCCCATGAGGGTCGTCGCGCCGAGGAAGCCGAGGTCCTCGCCCTCGCCCCGCTCGGCGCCTCGTCGAGAATGCTTGAGCTCGGAGATCATCCGCGGCATCGCGACGAAGACCGGCCACCACAGGTCGACGCGGTGCGGCTTGGCGATGGTCATGCTGATGTTGAAGACGACGACGTCGTCCTCGAGGGCGTGCGTGCGGTGCTCCATGATGCGACTCCTTGATAGGACCCGGTGATCGACGACCTCGACGAGGTTGACTCCGTCCCGCAGGACCCCGCCGGTGCGGTGCGGCAGGTGGTGCTCGGGACCGTCCTCGTCGACCGGGTGCTCGCCCTCCTTCGTCGCCTGGCCCAGCAGCACATCGCCGTGAGCGAGGGCGACTGACCCTCGCTTTGGGGATCCGGCGGGTCATGGGGCACAATGAGACGGCTCGTGCGCCGGAAGGCGCTGGGCACACTCTTTGCGCGAGTGGCGGAACGGCAGACGCGCTGGCTTCAGGTGCCAGTGTCCGAAAGGGCGTGGGGGTTCAAATCCCCCCTCGCGCACAGATGCCGAAGGGCGTCGCACCAGCTGGTGCGACGCCCTTCGTCGTGCTCGGGGTCAGGCGCCGACGACCTCGCCGTTGCGCGGCAGCCGACCGCCGAAGCTCATCGGCACCGCCTGCGCCACCTCGACGGGCAGCCGGTCGATCGCCTGCACGTGCACGTGCGGCTCGGTGCTGTTGCCGGAGTTGCCGCAGCGGGCCACGAGCTGACCGGTGCGCACCTGCTCGCCGACCGCCACCGCCACGCTGTCGCGCTGGAGGTGGCACATGACGACCACGCCGCCGTCGCAGCGGATCATCACGTGGTTGCCGGCGAGGGCGGGCCAGCCGGCGGCCGCCCGCCGGCCCTGGGTCAGGGCATAACCGAGCGACGGCAGCCCGCGGTACGCCGCGTGGTCGGGCTCGCCGTCGTGCGCCGCGACGATCTCGCCGGCCACGGGCGCGACGATGGCCCGACCGAAGCCCGGGAAGCGCTCCGGCGCCTGCGGCCGCAGCAGGCTCGCCCACGTGATCGGCGCGGTCCGTTGGTCCCCGCCCACGGGGACGAAGTCGATGGCGTGGGCCGACGCGAAGCGGGTCGTGCCGTGGCTCGGCACCCGGTCGGCCGGGCTGTTGCGCACGATCCACCTCCCGGCGAAGGGGAGGGCGAGCTCGATCGTCATCGTGACCGACTCCTTTCGCCTCGTGCCGTGTCGGAGGACCCCTGTGCTGGCCTAGGGTCCCAGCATGAGCGCACCTCCTCCCGCACCGCGACCCTCGTCGGGGGTGCGGGGTGCCGTGCCCTACCTGCTCATCGGGCTCGGCGCGCTCCTGGGCTGCTGCGGTCTGGGGGTCGTCGCCTACGGCGGGCTCGGCGCGATCATGGTCGACCAGGCGAGCGAGGACCCCTGGGTCGTGTGGTCGCTCGTCCTCGGTCTCGCCGCCAGCGTGATCGCTCTCGTGGCCCTCGTCATCGGCATCGTCATGCTGCTGCGGCGCCCCCGCGGCTGACGGCTCGAGGGCGGGCTTCTCAGCCGCTGCGGCCGAGCAGGGCCTGCAGCGCCGCGTGCGCACCAGCCCCGTCCCGCACCTCGGAGAAGGCATGCTGCGAAGACAGCAGGTCGTCGGCCTCCGGGTGCTGCGAACGCCCGAGGACGAAGGTCGTCGTCCCGTCCTGACCGGGTCTGACCTGCAGGGTCGCCACGTGCTGCGGCAGGAAGGTGTTGACGACGAGGGCGCCGCTGCCGTCGCGCTGGGCGATGAGGGCGCGCCGGTCGGTGACAGCCCTGACCGCGACGAAGGCGGGCGGGCCGTCGCCGGTCGGGTGCGGGTTCGTCGCCGCCTGGTGGGCGCGGTGCACCGTGGCGGCCCGCCGCAGCAGGCCGGTGAGCACGACGAGCCCGAAGAGGACGACGACGCCGACCGCGACGAGGCCGGCCGTCGTGCTGATCGACCCGACGACGCTCCACATGCCATCGGAGCAGAAGCCGAAGACGATGAAGAGGAAGACCACCGCCCCCAGCACCAGCTGGCTGCTCCACCGCTCGACGAGCACCGGCAGCCGGCCCGGCTCCCGCCAGGTCACCCGCTCCCCGGGGTGGACGACCTCGGCGAGCAGCTGCTCGTGGTGCGGTCCCATGGTCGCCTGGCGCAGCGTGACGGGCGAAGGGGAGGTCGCCCCCTTCGCCTCGACGATGGTCCGCTCGGCCTCTCGTGACTCGTCGGCGGTGAGGTCGAGGAAGCCGACCGGACGGTGGCCGGACATGTCCGACCCGCGCGAGCTCTGCGTCGTGAGCACGTCCCAGGAGAGCTGCGCCGGACCGCGGTTCGGGACCCGACGGGTCAGCTGCGGGAGGGCGTCGAGCGCCACCTCCTCGGCGACGCGCGCCCGCCCGTCGGGCCGGTCGATCTCCGCCGCGCGGCGGTCGGTGACGACGGAGGCGACCGGCGGGGTGCCGAGTACGGCGCGACGCAGCGGCCGGACGAGCAGCACCGCGAGGACGATCCCGACGACGGCGCCGCCCACCCCGTAGGTCGAGGCTGCGGCCACCGGGTCCGGCGAGCCGGCGTCCGGCCCCGCCGCCACGAAGGCCATCGTCACCATGCCGCCCACGAGGGCGCCCACGATGCCGAGGAAGACCAGCGCGCCGAAGAGGTCAGCGGCGCGCGGCGCGCGTCGCCCCCGCTGCGCCAGCCACAGCACCCTCTCGTCGTCGGCCAGGCCGGCGAGGCGCGCGCCGGGCCCCCTGCTGCCGTCCCCTGCCGTCATGTCCTCGACCGTAACGGGCGAAGGGGGGGACGCAGCGGGCCTCGACCCAGACCGGCCGTGGCAGGCTGGCCGGCATGACGCAGGACGCGGGGGCGGAGCCGGAGCAGGCGGACGAGCCGCAGGTGAGCGGGGCGGTGAAGGCGGCTCGTGACAACGGCTTCGCCGACGGGGTGAGCTGGGGATCGCTGGAGCACCTCCAGCGATGGGAGGCGCCGCTGCTCAAGGGCGGCGTGTGGGCGGAGATGCTCGGCGGGTGCCTGCGGGCGCTGTGCCTCATCGCCCCCTTCGGCGGTCTGCTGCTCCCGCTGGGCAACCCCGGGGGACCCGACCAGTCGGTCATGGAGTCGGACGGCTTCGCGGGCGACGGGCTGCGGGGGATGGCGCTGATCGTCTTCACCCTCGCCGCGATCGGTCAGGTGTGGACCCTCGTCGAGTGGTCCCGGTGGGGGCGGCACAGCGCCGGCACGTGGACGGGCTTCTCGGCCCTGGCGATCATCTGCTCGGCGCTCTCGCTGTGGTGGTTCCACTCGTTGCTGCCGCCGGAGGACTACGCGGCGGTCGCCGTGCCCATCGGGCGACCCTCGTCCTGGGTGCCGTCGCCCTCGTCCTCATGCTGGTGACGTCGCGGCCGGGCAGCCCCGACGAGGCCCGGTGGGCGGCTCGGGCCGAGGGCTTCCGCCGGCTGCCGCAGGCCGACCAGCAGACGCTGCTCGACGAGAGGCAGGAGATCGTCTCGGTCCTGCTGGACCGCAAGCTCGTCACCGAGGAGCAGGCGGCCGAGGCGCTCGCCACGCCGCTCGGCGACTGGTACCTGCTCGACCGCGCGGCCGACGCGAAGCACCCCTGACGGGTGACCTCAGCGCCGCGAAGGGCGCGCCCGCTCAGCCCCGCACGGGCCGGTAGGTCATGTGGGTGACGAGTGGCGTGGCCCGGACCGAGACGCGCTCGAGGGTCTGCGGCGGCACCCCGTCGAAGATCCGTTCGCCGGCCCCGAGGATGCTCGACGTGACGTGCAGCCGCAGCTCGTCGAGCAGCCCGGCGGCGAGGAACTGGTTGACCGTGCTCGCCCCTCCGGCGACGGAGATGTTGCGCTCGCCAGCGGCCGCCCGGGCGCGCTCGAGCGCGGACTCGATGCCGTCGGTGACGAAGTGGAAGGTCGTGCCGCCCTGCATCTCGATCGGCTCGTGGGCGAAGTGCGTCAGCACGAAGACCGGCCCGTGGTAGGGCGGCTCGTCGCCCCACCACCCCCGCCAGTCACGGTCCCACTCGCCGCGGACCGGGCCGAACATGTTGCGGCCCATGATCGTCGCGCCCGAATCGACGATCGCGTCGACCTCCGCCCGGTTGTCCTCGTAACCCTCGAACATCCAGGCGTGGAGCGCGCCCTCCTCGATCTCGCCCATGGGCGAGGCCTCGCTCTGCCGCGGCCCCGCGGCGAAGCCGTCGGCGGAGACGGCGATGTCGGAGTACACGATGCCCACGGCGGGGCCCCTTCGTCAGATGAACTCGAGCGGGTCGAACTCGTCGATCTCGATGACCCGCACCCGCGGCAGCCGGCTCTTGAAGGCCGACACGTCGTACTCGAGGTCGAAGAACTCCACGCCGTCGACCTGCCGCAGGCCGTTGGCCATGAACTCGCCGAAGCCGACGACGCCGAGCCGCCGCCCTTCGTCCTGGGCCAGCGCCTCCATCTGCGGGGTGAAGTCGTTGTCGTGGCTGACGAGCATGACGTCGGCGTCACGCTCGAGGAGGGCCTCGGCTGTGCGCTGGATCGCGATGTCGACGACCTTGCCCTCGCCGCGCAGCGGCACCGGCCGGTAGCCCATGGCGAGCAGCGCCTGCACGAAGGAGGCCGGCAGCTCACCGGCGACCGCGAGGAAGAAGAGCCCCTTGACCGGCTGGTCCCACACCGCCTCGGTGTAGTCGAGCAGCGTGTTCCACCGCGGACGCTCCTGCGGCTCGGGCCGGCGCCCGAGGACGGAGACCCCGAGCGTGGCGTCGATGTTTTCCCCGTCGACGAGGAGGTAGGTGGTGCGATCGGCCATGATCGGACCCTACTGTGAGAGGGGCCGGCACGTCGCCGGCGCCAGGATGACGAAGGGGAGTGACCGCTCGTGTGCATGCCGGTCCGGTGCCAGCAGTGCGGCAAGACGACGTGGAGCGGCTGCGGTGAGCACGTGGCCCAGGTCCGGGCGCAGGTACCCGCCGACCAGTGGTGCCAGTGCCCGGAGAACGCCGACCCCAACGCCTGACGCCCTTCGCCCCTGACCTCCAACCCTGCAAAACCCTAGGGTCCTGCAGGGTTCACGCGACGCAACTGCGCAAAACCCTAGGGTTGTGCAGAGTTGGGTGACGGTCAGCGGAGGGTGATGCGGACCTCGGGGGGCGGGCCCTCGGCGCCGGAGAGGTCCCAGAGCCGGCCGAGGGCCGGCTGGAGCAGCCAGGTGCCGAGCTGGCGAACGAGCACGCGGACCGCCTGCTCGGTGACGGGGGTGCGGCTCGCGCCGATCCCGTGGTCGCGCAGGGTCTGCGTCTGCACCACCTGCTCGTCGAGCAGCTTGCGCACGAGGCGCCCGTCGCCGGCGCCCGGGGTGACGACGACCCGGCGCAGGTAGTCGACGGCGTGCGGGTTGGCCAGGAACATCGCGTGGATCGCCGCGTCGCGCCCGGCGACGACCTCGTCGACCGGGCCGTCGAGCGGCACCGACCCGAGGGCGTCACGGAAGAGCGCGACGACCGCGTCCTCCACCGCCTCCTGCAGCCCGTCCTTGCTGCCGAAGTAGTGCCCGACGAGGCCGGGGGCGACCCCGGCGGAGCGGGCGACCTCGCGCAGGCTCGTCGCGGCGACGCCCCGCTCGGCGAAGAGCGCCAGTGCCGCGGCCCGGATGCGGGTGCTGGTGTCGCCGGCGGCGCCTTCACGTGAACCCACGGGGACCCCCCTTCGCTGTGACGGTGAACAAGTCGACCCACCATTGCACATGTGTTCAACGGCTGCGTAGGGTGCGAGGCGAACCCCAGCAGTGACCCGCGAAGGAGCCGGCCCATGCCCGAGCAGCCCCAGGCGATCATCTACGACGCCGTCCGCACGCCCCGAGGGAAGGGCAAGTCCTCCGGCTCCCTCCACGAGGTCAAGCCGATCGACCTGACCGTCGGTCTCCTGCAGGCGATCCGGGAGCGCAACCCCGGCCTCGACGCCGCGCAGGTCGACGACCTCGTCATGGGCATCGTCTCGCCGGTCGGCGACCAGGGCGCGGTCCTGCCGCGCATCGCCGCGCTCAAGGCCGGCTACCCCGAGCCGGTGGCGGGCGTGCAGCTCAACCGCTTCTGCGGCTCCGGCCTCGAGGCGGTCAACCAGGTCGCGGCGCGGGTGCGCTCCGGCTTCGAGGACCTGCTCATCGCCGGTGGCGTCGAGTCGATGTCGCGCGTGCCGATGGGCAGCGACGGTGGCGCGTGGGCGATGGACCCGCGCACCGCGCTCGAGACCGACTTCGTCCCGCAGGGCATCAGCGCCGACCTCATCGCGACGATCGAGGGCTACGACCGCGCCGAGGTCGACCGCTTCGCCGCGCAGTCCCACGCCCGTGCGGCGGCTGCCTGGGAGGGCGGCTACTTCGACAAGAGCGTCATCCCGGTCAAGGACGCCAGCGGCATCACGATCCTCGACCGCGACGAGACGATCCGCCCCGGGACGACCGCCGAGTCGCTCGGCGGGCTGCGCCCCTCCTTCGCCGCGATGGGCGAGCAGGGCGGCTTCGACTTCGTCGCCACCGAGAAGTACCCGCACGTCGACGCGATCAACCACGTCCACCACGCCGGCAACAGCTCGGGCATCGTCGACGGCGCCGCGCTGCTGCTCGTCGGCAACGAGCGCGTCGGCCAGGAGATGGGCCTGACCCCCCGCGCCCGCATCGTCTCCACCGCGGTCATCGGCTCCGAGCCGACGATCATGCTCACCGGTCCCGCCCCGTCGTGCCGCAAGGCCCTCGACCGGGTCGGCATGAAGGCCAGCGACATCGACCTCGTCGAGATCAACGAGGCCTTCGCCGCCGTCGCCCTCAAGCTCATGCGCGACATGGGCTGGAGCGAGGAGCAGACCAACGTCAACGGCGGCGCGATCGCCATGGGCCACCCGCTCGGCGCCACCGGCGCGATGATCCTCGGCACCCTCGTCGACGAGCTGGAGCGCCGCGACCTCGAGCGCGGCATCGCCACCCTCTGCATCGGCGGCGGCATGGGTGTCGCCACGATCGTCGAGCGCGTCTGACCCCCCTTCGTCACGGACAGGAAGCACGAGAAGCCATGAGCGACAACATGATCCGCTACGAGCGCGACGATGAGGGCATCGTCACGCTGACGATGGACGACCCCGGCGCGGGCGCCAACACGATGAACGACACCTACATCGCGGCGATGGGTGAGACCGTCGACCGCCTCGAGGCCGAGCGCGACGAGATCGCCGGCGTCGTCATCACCTCCGCCAAGAAGACCTTCTTCGCCGGCGGCAACCTCACCGACCTGCAGTCGGTCACCGCCGAGACCGCCGGTGAGTTCTTCACCGGCATCGAGGGCATCAAGTCGCAGCTGCGTCGCCTCGAGCAGCTCGGCAAGCCGGTCGTCGCCGCGATCAACGGCGCCGCGCTCGGCGGCGGCCTCGAGCTCGCGCTCGCGACCCACCACCGCATCGCCGTCGACGACCCCAAGGTCAAGCTCGGCCTGCCCGAGGTCACCCTCGGTCTGCTGCCCGGCGGCGGCGGCGTCACCCGCCTCGTGCGGATGCTCGGCATCCAGGAGGCCCTCATGGGCTGGCTGCTGCAGGGCCAGCAGTACGCCCCGGCGCAGGCCCACGCGAAGGGGGTCGTCGACCAGCTCGTCGCCACCCGCGAGGAGCTCGTGCCGGCCGCGAAGGCCTGGATCCGCGAGCACCAGGACGACGAGACCGCGGCCGTGAAGCCCTGGGACGCCAAGGGCTACAAGATCCCGGGCGGCACCCCGTCGGTCCCGAAGTTCGCCGCGAACCTCCCCGCCTTCCCCGCCAACCTGCGCAAGACGCTCAAGGGTGCCCCGACGAAGTCGCCCCGCGCGATCCTCGCCGCGGCCGTCGAGGGCTCGCAGGTCGACTTCGACACCGCGAGCCGGATCGAGTCGCGCTACATCACCGAGCTCGCGGCGGGCCGCGAGTCGACCGCGATGATCCAGGCCTTCTTCTTCGACCTGCAGGCGATCAACAGCGGCAAGCTGCGCCCCGAGGGCGTCGAGCGCCGTCAGGTCGGCAAGGTCGGGGTCCTCGGCGCCGGGATGATGGGCGCCGGCATCGCCTACTCCGCCGCCATGTCGGGCATCGAGGTCGTCCTCAAGGACGTCTCGATCGAGGGCGCGCAGAAGGGCAAGAGCTACACCGAGAAGCTGCTCGCCAAGCGCGTGGAGCGCGGCAAGATGGACCAGGCCAAGGCCGACGCCGTGCTCGCCCGTATTACGCCGACCGCGGACGTCAACGACCTCGCCGGTGTCGACGCGGTCATCGAGGCGGTCTTCGAGGACTACGACCTCAAGAAGCAGGTCTTCTCCGAGGTCGAAGCCGTCGTCGGGCCGGACACGCTTCTGTGCTCCAACACCTCGACCCTGCCGATCACCTCGCTGCAGGAGTTCTCCAGCCGGCCGAAGGACTTCATCGGCCTGCACTTCTTCTCCCCGGTGGACAAGATGCAGCTCGTCGAGATCATCCGTGGCGAGCAGACCTCCGACGAGACGACCGCCCGCGCGATCGACATCGTCCAGCAGATCCGCAAGATCCCGGTCGTCGTCGGCGACGGTCGCGGCTTCTACACCAGCCGGGTCTTCGGCACGCTGATCCTCGAGGGCGCCGTGGCGGTTGCCGAGGGCATCGACCCGATGGTCGTCGAGCGGGCCGCGACGACGGCGGGCTTTCCCGCGCCGCCGCTGGCGATGCTCGACGAGGTCTCGCTGACCCTCACCCAGCACATCCGCGCGGAGGCCGACAAGGCCGCGGCCGCGGAGGGCAAGACCCTGCCCAAGGGCCCGGGCGAGGAGCTCATCGACACGATGGTCGCGGAGGGCCGCAAGGGCCGCGCCGCAGGCGCCGGCATGTACGACTACCCGGCTGACGGGCCCAAGGTCCTGTGGCCGGGGCTGCGCGAGCGCTTCGCGAAGGGGACGCAGGTCCCCCTTCGTGATCTGCAGGACCGCTACCTCTTCATCATGGCGCTGGAGACCGCGGGCTGCTTCGAGGACGGCGTGCTCACCGACACCCCGTCGGCCAACATCGGCGGCATCTTCGGCATCGGCTTCCCGCCGCACACCGGTGGGCCGGCGACCTTCATGACGAACTACGAGGGCGGCCTGGCGGGCTTCGTGGCCCGTGCGGACGAGCTCGCCGAGACCTACGGCGAGCGCTTCCGCCCGTCGGAGTGGCTGCGCGGCCGCGTCGCCGCCGGCACCCTCGTCGACCAGGCCTGACATGACCGGCCCCCTGACCGGCGTCCGCGTCGTCTCGATCGCCATCAACCTGCCCGGGCCGGCCGCCGTCGCGCGGCTGGCCGGGCAGGGGGCGAGCGTCGTGACGGTCCTGCCCCCGGGTGGTGACCCGATGGAGCAGTTCGCGAGGGACTACTACGACGAGCTGCACGTCGGTCAGGAGGTGCGTCGGGTCAACCTGAAGTCCGACGCCGGTCGGGCCGAGGTCGACGAGCTCCTCTCTGCCGCAGACGTCTTCGTCACGAGCTCGCGGCCGTCGGCGCTGAGCCGGCTCGGGCTCGACTTCGACTCCGTGCACGCGCGGCACCCGCAGGTCTGCCAGGTCGACATCGTCGGCCACCCCGGTGACGAGGCGGAGACCCCCGGTCACGACCTCACCTATCAGGCCGTGACCGGACTGCTCGGCGAAGGGAGCATGCCCGCCACCCTCGTCGTCGACCTCGCCGGGTCGGAGCGGGCGGCGGCGGAGGCCGCGGCCGCGCTCGTGGCCCGGTCCCGCACGGGTGAAGGGGTACGCCGCGAGGTGGCCCTGTCGGACGTGTCGCAGACGATCGCCGGGCCGCTCCTGCACGGGCTCACCGCACCCGGTGCCCTGCTCGGCGGCGGCCTGCCGGTCTACGCCGTCTACGACACCGCCGACCGACCGATCGCGCTCGCCGCGCTCGAGCCGCACTTCACCGCGCGGGTCGTCGAGGCGCTCGGGATCGCGCCCGAGGAGCTGACGACGGAGCGGCTGGCGGAGGTCTTCGCCACCCGCACGGCCGACGAGTGGGCCACCTGGGCGGCGGAGCACGACGTGCCGCTCGCCCCCCTTCGCTCCAGCTGACCGACCCCGACCCGAAGGCAACGATGCCCGAGATCCTCATGCCCCAGCCCTATGTCTCCCCGTGGATGCAGGACGAGGTGGCCGACGTGCTCACCCTCGCCCGCACCTTCTTCGCGCGGGAGGTGACGCCGCACGCGGAGCGCTTCGCCGAGCAGCACCAGGTCGACAAGGAGACCTGGCTGGCCGCGGGGGCCGCGGGCCTGCTCTGCATCTCGATCCCGCAGGAGTACGGCGGCGGTGGCGGCAGCTTCGCCCACGAGGCGGCCGTGATGTGGGAGCAGGGGCGGGCCGGCGACGACGCCTTCGGCTACTCCGTGCACTCGTCGATCGTCGCGCACTACCTGCTCGCCTACGGGTCCGAGGAGCAGAAGCAGCGCTGGCTGCCGCGGATGGCCTCTGGCGAGCTCGTCGGCGCCATCGCGATGACCGAGCCGGGCACCGGGTCGGACCTGCAAGCCGTCAAGACCACGGCCCGGCGCGAGGGCGACCACTACGTCATCAACGGGTCGAAGACCTTCATCACCAACTCCTCGCACGCCGGTCTCGTCGTTATCGTCGCGCGCACGGGCGGCGAAGGGGCACAAGGGATCTCGCTCATCGTGGCCGAGGTCGACGGTCTCGAGGGCTTCGAGCGCGGGCGGGTGCTGCAGAAGGTCGGTCAGCACGGGCAGGACACCCGCGAGCTGGCCTTCACCGACATGCGGGTGCCCGTGGCCAACCTGCTCGGCGAGGAGGAGGGCCAGGGCTTCTACCAGCTGATGATGCAGCTGCCGCAGGAGCGGCTGGCGATCGCCGTCGGCGCGGTGGCCTCCGCCGAGCTCGCCGTGGACCTCGCGGTCGCCTACACCAAGGAGCGCACCGCCTTCGGCAAGCCGATCAGCGCCTTCCAGAACACGCGCTTCACCCTCGCCGAGGTCTCGACCGACGTCATGGCGGCGCGCACCTTCCTCGACCACTGCGTCGCCCTGCACATCGACGGCAGGCTCGACGCCGCGACCGCCTCGCGGGCGAAGTACTGGACGACCGACGTCCAGTGCGAGGTCATCGACCGGTGCCTGCAGCTCTTCGGCGGCTACGGCTACATGCTCGAGTACCCCATCGCCCGCCTCTACGCCGGCGCGCGCGTGCAGAAGATCTACGGCGGGACCAACGAGATCATGAAGGAGCTGATCTCGCGGACCCTGTGAGGCCCCGGCGCCGCTGCTGGCGGGTCGAGGTATCCGGGTCTGCCTATTCGGTCGTGGGCACCTCGGCTCGGCCGGCGGGAGCGGCCTCAGCGAGCGAAGGGCGGCGACGCTCGGCGCGCAGGGCCGGCAGCAGGCACCAGACGCCACCGAGGCCGAAGACCCCGGAGACGGCCATGGCGACCGAGGTCGACGTCGCGTCGGCGAGCAGGCCGACGAGGGGCATGGCCACCGAGAAGGCGCCGAAGCCGCACATCGAGGCCAGCGACAGCACGGTGGCCCGGTTCTTCGCGCTGGCCTCGCGGTGCAGGAGCGTGTTGTAGGCGGGTCCCTGCACTCCGTGGCCGGTGTAGGCCATCAGGTGGGCGACGACCAGCCCGACCGGGCCGATGGCCAGAGCGAGGGTCACGCTGAGCAGGCTGTGCGCCACGCGGCCGATGATGGCCGCGCGGGCCACACCCCAGCGCGCCGAGAGCCACCCGGAGATCCGGGCACCGAGGGCGAAGACCGCCCAGGCGCCGGCGGCGAGCGGGCCCATGATGACGCCCGCGTGGTCCTCGCCGCCGAGCAGCTCGGCCATGCGCACCGGGGTGAGGTTTTCCATCCCGATCATCGCCGTGGACCAGAAGCACTCGAGCAGCACGAGGCCCCGCAGCACGGGGTTGTCCCGGACGAGCGCCAGCCCGGAGCCGATGACCCCCGGGGTCTCCTTGGCCGAGGCCACGGCCCGCGACCAGCCCGTCGAGTCCAGGTGGACGACCGGCTCGCGCAGGAGGACGACGACGGCCACGAGGTGCACCACCGAGAGCACGGCGCAGATGAGCACAGGCAGCCACAGCGCCGAGTGGGAGGAGACCGGGTGCCAGGCGACGAGCCCGCCGGAGACGACCGAGCTGGCGGCCATGCCGAGCCCGACGACGGTCCCGGCGCGCGAGAGGTCCTGGTCGACGTCGGCCCCGGGCTCGGTCCGGTGCACGGTGTCGACGTACCAGGCCTCCAGAGGCCCCGAGTCCAGCGCGCGGAAGACCCCCATGAGCGCGGCGACGACGACGAAGCCGGCGAAGGAGTCGGCCAGGAGGAAGGCGAAGAGCGAAGCGACATTGGCCAGGGCCGCCGCGATGAGCACCGGTCGTCGTCCGAGCGCGTCGGCGAAGCCCGAGGTCGGCAGCTCGAGCGCGAGGACCACGAAGCCGATGACGGACATGGCGGTCAGCGTCTGCGGCAGGGTGAGGCCCCGCTCGAGCATCCACAGCACGAGGATCCCGACGACGAAGCCGATCGGCAGCCAGCGGCTCGTCGTCAGGGTGAGGAAGACCCGGCGGGCGGCGGTGGGGGAGAGGGGCTCGGTCATCGGGACTCCCATGGGGTGTCGTCGGGGAAGCTCGCCACGATGACGGAGTAGCGGCGCTGGTCGGGCGGGAGGTCCCCCGGGGTCGGGGGGAACTCCGCCAGCACCTCCCACAGCAGCTGCTCGAAGCGGGACTGGATCACGGCCGCCTGCTCGACGGTCACCGGCACCTGCAGGTCGCTCACCGAGGTGAGCGGACGCCACTGCTCGCTCTCGCCGCCCCGCCGTGCGGCGGACGCCTGCATCCGGGCCGCGGAGTGCGTCACCGCGAGCTGGTGGAAGGCGTCGGTGGCGTCCCTCCCTTCGTCCGTCGTCACGTCGTCGTCGCGGACGGAGGTCGTCATCGCGCTCGCCCGCCACCACCGCTCGCGGTTGTTGCCGAGGTCGCTCGCCTCCTCGACGAAGCCGTGCTCCGCCAGCTGTCGCAGGTGATAGCTCGTCGCGCCCGAGTTGAGCCCGAGGCGGCGGGCGACCTGGCTGGCCGTCGCCGGCCCGAGCGTGCGGAGCAGACCGAGGATGCGCATGCGCACCGGGTGGGTCAGCGCGCGCAGCTGGGTGACGCCGGGGGTGACGGGGTCCATGAGAGGCATCGTAGACCGCAAAGGTTTGTTTGCAAAAAGCCCTTTGCGAAGCGCGGGAGGTGTTCGTGTGCTCGTCAGGCGGCGTTCTCCCTTCGGCCCTAGCGTCGGGCGCATGACGCCACGCATCCGCACGGCCGGCGCGCTCGCCGGAGCCGCCGCCCTCGCCCTGACCCTGGCCCCCCCGGCCACCGCCGCCCGCCCCGGACCCGAGGAGGTGCGCTTCGCGACCTTCAACGCCTCGCTCAACCGGGCCACCGAGGGTCAGCTCGAGCGGGACCTGTCGACCGGGCACAACGAGCAGGCGCGCAATGTCGCCGAGACGATCCAGCGGGCCAACCCCGACGTCGTGCTGGTCAACGAGTTCGACTACTCCCGCAAGGCCGCTCGCCTCTTCCGCGACAACTACCTGGCCGTCGGCCAGCGCGGCGCGGACCCCGTGGACTACCCCTACCACTACATCGCGCCGAGCAACACGGGCGTGCCGAGCGGGCACGACCTCAACAACGACGGGACCGTCGGCGGGGGCGACGACGCCTACGGCTTCGGGCTCTTCCCCGGGCAGTACGGCATGGTCGTCTACAGCAAGTACCCGATCGACGCCGCCAAGGTGCGCACCTTCCAGCTGCAGAAGTGGCAGGACATGCCCGGCAACCGCATGCCCACCGACTGGTACTCGCCCGCCGAGCAGGCCGACCTGCGGCTGAGCAGCAAGAGCCACTGGGACCTGCCGATCCGCATCGGCACCAGGACCGTCCACGTCCTCACGAGCCACCCGACGCCGCCCACCTTCGACGGGCCCGAGGACCGCAACGGGCGGCGCAATGCCGACGAGATCCGCTTCTGGGCGGACTACGTCTCCGGCGGCAGGGACGCGCGCTGGATCCGGGACGACGAAGGGGGGCGAGGTGGCCTCTCGCAGGGCGCGAGCTTCGTCATCGCGGGCGACCAGAACGCCGACCCCGACGACGGCGACAGCACCGACAACGCGATCCACCAGCTGCTCGACCACCCGCGGGTCAACACCTCGAAGACGCCGACGAGCGACGGCGCCGTCGAGGCGAGCGAGCAGCAGGGCGGGATCAACGACGAGCACGTCGGCGACCCGGCGCAGGACACGGCCGACTTCGCCGAGCCGCCGGGCAACATCCGTGCCGACTACGTTCTGCCGAGCAACGACCTGCCGATCCGGGACGCGCGGGTCTTCTGGCCCACGAGCGACAGCCCCCTGTACCGACTCACCGGCAGCTACCCCTTCCCGACGAGCGACCACCGCCTGGTGTGGGTCGACACGACCGTGGGGCGGGGGCACGGCCGGGGCTGACCCCCCCTTCGCGGCAACTCAGCAAGACAAACTGCCCCTCCGCAAGGGTTTGAAACTCTTGCGAAGGGGCAGTTTCTCGGGTGACCCGAGAATCGTGGTGCGGATGAGGTTCGGGCCCGCCCACCCAACCGCGTTAGTGTCGCCACATGTCCGCAGCGGCCAGCGCAGAGACCTCCTCAGGCCTGATCGACGACTACCGCGATGTCGTCACGAGCAGCGACGGCGTCGACGAGCTCGTGACGCTCGAGGGGGTTCGTGAGGCCTCCGAGCCGCTCGCCGACCAGGTCGGCGGGGCCGGGCTGACGGCGCTGCTCGCGGCCCGAGCTGCGGCCCGGCGCTTCGTCGCCGACGACGGCATCACCTACGGCGCGAGCATCACCCCCGACGAGGACGCGGCCGCCGAGGGCCGGCAGATCCCGACCGAGCCGCGCGAGTGGGAGCTCGACCCGCTGCCGCTGACGTTTGGCGCCGGCGAGTGGAGCACCCTCGAGCAGGGCGTGCGCCAGCGGGCCGCACTCCTCGACGCCGTGCTCACCGACCTCACCGGCGAGCAGCGACTGGTGCGCGACGGCGTCGTCCCCGGGGCGGCGGTCTACGGCCACGACGGCTGGCTGCCGCAGGCCGACGGGATCCAGCTGCCCGGCCCTCGCCAGCTCGTCATGCCCGCGATGGACCTCGCCCGGGACCGCAACGGCACCTGGCGCGTCTTCGCCGACCGCACCCAGGCCCCGAGCGGCGCCGGCTACGCGATGGCCAACCGTCGGATCATCGCGCGCGTCCTGCCCGACCTGCACCGCCAGGTCGACCTCGCCCGGCTGCGCGGTTTCTTCTTCCAGGTGCAGAAGGCGCTCGTCGCCGCCGCCCCGCAGACCGACGACGTCCCGCGCGTCGTCATCCTCACCCCCGGCGCCCTGAGCGCCGCGGCCTTCGACGAGGCGCTGCAGTCCACCGTGCTCGGTGTGCCCGTCGTCGAGTCCGAGGACCTCGTCAGCCGCGACGGGCGGATCTGGATGCGCACGACCTCCGGGCTGACCCCGGTCGACGTCATCATGCGCCGCGTCGAGGGCGATGCCATTGACCAGCTCGACCTGCGCGGCGACTCGCGCCTCGGCCTGCCCGGCCTCGTCGAGGCCGCCCGGCTGGGCAATGTCTCGGTCGTCAACCCGATCTCCTCGGGCGTCCTCGAAAACCCTGCGCTCATCCCCTATCTGCCGCAGATCTGCCGCCAGGTCCTCGGCGAGGACCTGCTCCTCGCCTCCACGCAGACCTGGTGGGCCGGCGACCCGACCCACCTGAGCCACATCGTCACCCAGCTGGGCAGCCTCGTCGTCAAGCCGGCCTCCCGCAGCGGCGCGACCAACTCGATCTTCGGCTGGCAGCTGAGCGCTCAGGAGCGCGACGACCTCGCGATGCGCATTCAGGCGGAGCCGTGGCGCTGGACCGCGCAGGACCCCCTGACGATGTCGACCGCCCCGGTCGTCACCGCCGGCGGCCTCGAGCCGCGCCATGTCGTGCTGCGCACCTTCGCCGTCGCCGACGAGGAGGACTACGCCGTCATGCCCGGCGGCCTCGGCCGCGTCTCGGTGCGGGCCGACTCCGGCGAGATCTCGAGCCTCACCGGCGCGATGAGCAAGGACGTGTGGGTCCGCGTCGACAGCGAGACCCCGCGGACCGAGGGCGAGGTCCTCCCCGTCTCCAGCCTGCTCGAGGGCACGAGCGCGGCCGGCTATGCCGCACCGGCCCCCCGTGTCGCCGCCGACCTCTACTGGATGGGCCGCTACGCCGAGCGCGCCGAAGCGGCCGCCCGTCTGCTGCGCGTCGCCGACAACCTCGTCGACGACCACGCCGCCCGCCCCGGCACGACCGGCCACGCCGCGATGCTCGCGATCCTCGGGGCGGTCACCGAGGTCATGGCCGTGCGCCCGGGGTTCATCGGCGAGGAGGCGCAGGAGCGCCGGGCGGATCCGCTGCCGCACCTGCGCGAGCTGACGCTCGACCCGCGGATCGTCGGGTCGGTTGCCTATGCCACCCACCGCGCCGTCATCGCCGCCCAGGCCGTGCGCGAGAGCCTGTCGCTCGACACCTGGCTGGTCATGTCGCGCCTCGAGCGGACCCTGCAGCACGCCGTCCCCCAGGACGACCTGCAGGAGCTGCTCATGGAGACGATCGAAGGCCTGCTCGCGCTCGCGGGCATCGGCGTCGAGTCCCTCATCCGCGACCCGGCCTGGGCCTTCGCCGACGCCGGCAAGCGCGTCGAGCGGGCCCAGCAGACGATCCGGCTGCTCGCCTCGGTCATCGCCGTCGAGCGCACCCCCGTCGTCGAGGGCACGACCACCGAGGCAGCCCTCCTCGCCGCCGAGTCGGTCATCACCTATCGCCGTCGGCTCACCGCGGGCCTCGGCGGGATGTCGGCGCTGCAGGCCGCCCTCGACCTGCTCCTGCGGGACCGGACCAACCCGCGTTCGGTCGCCTTCCAGGTCGACCGGCTCGTCGAGGGGCTCGAGCTCATCGACGACGAGGCCGCGCTGCCGCAGGCGCGGGCCATCGTCGACCAGATCGCCGGGCTCGACCTCGATGCGCTCTTCGCCGACAACCGCACGCCCCTCGTGCGCACCCTGACCCGGCTCGGCACCGACCTGCGCGAGACGCACCGGTCCATCGACCGGGCCTACTTCCAGCGCAAGACCCCGGGCCGCAACGTCCAGTGGGTGCAGTGGAACGGCGGGGAGGAGACCTGGTGAGCACCGACGAGCAGCCTCCTGTCGACCAGTCCAGCCCCGACGTCGTCAAGCCGAAGGGGGAGTCGGCCGTCCCCGAGCGGCCGCCGGCTCCCGAGCCGGTCGCCACCGGCGACCCCACGGTCCCCGTGATCAAGCCGGAGCACCACACCCTTCGTCAGTACGAGGTGCGCCACCGCACGACCTACACCTACGAGGAGTACGTCACCGACTCCTTCGGTCGGGCGCTGCTGCGCCCCAGGGAGACCGGGCAGCAGCGGGTTCTCGAGCACCGGGTGGAGATCTCGCCGGAGCCGCACATCCTCACCGAGCACGTCGACCACTTCGGCAACCACTCGAGCTTCTTCGAGGTGCGCACGCCGCACACGGTCCTCGACGTCAACAAGGTCAGCCTCATGGAGATCGAGTGGCCGGCCCCCGACATGGAGCGGCTGGGCCAGTGGACCGTCGCCGAGGCCGCCGAGCTGCTCGCGGCGGGTGAGGGCATCGACCGCGCCGAAGCCGCCCAGTACCTCCTGCCGTCCGCGCTCGTCGAGATCGCGCCCGAGGTGGTCGCCTACTCGGCCGGCATCCTGCCGCCGGACCGGCCCTTCGGCGAGGCTCTCGTGGCGCTCTACGCCGACATCTACCGCGACTTCCGCTATGCCAAGGGCACGACGAGCGTCAAGACGACGCTGCCCGAGCTGCTCGCCCAGCGCGAAGGTGTCTGCCAGGACTTTGCCCACCTCGCCGCCGGCTGCCTGCGCGCCGTCGGCATCCCCGGCCGCTACGTCTCGGGCTACATCGAGACCCGCCCGGCCCCGGGCAAGGTCAAGCTCCAGGGTTCCGACGCCTCGCACGCCTGGGTCGCCGCGATGACGCCGGACGGCGACTGGGTCGACCTCGACCCGACGAACAACCACTTCGCCGACTCGCGCTACATCGTCACGGGGTGGGGGCGCGACTTCCGCGACGTCTCGCCGCTCAAGGGCGTGATCTTCGGCGAAGGGGGTGGCTCCAGCCTCAAGGTCGGCGTCGACGTCATCCCCCAGGACGGTTCCGACCCGCGGGCCGACACCCCCGCCCAGTAATCTGACGCCCATGTCCATGACCGCCTTCGTCCTCGGCGGAGGCGGTGTCCTCGGAGCCACCCAGGTCGGCATGCTGCGCGCGCTCCTCGCCGCGGGCATCACCCCCGACCTGGTCGTCGGCACGAGCATCGGCTCGGTCAACGGCGCCTTCGTCGCCGCCGACCCGACGGCCGAGGGGGTCGCCCGGCTCGAGGAGCTGTGGCGTGACGTCGTCCGCTCCGGCGAGATGAGCGAAAATCCGGTGCGCCAGGCCGCCCGCTTCGCGCGCTACGGCACCCACGTCATGCGCCCGGGCCTGATCCCGGGGCTCGTCGAGCGCCACCTGGGCGTCGACCTCGTCGAGGACCTGCCGGTGCCCTTCCAGTGCGTCGCCGCCGAGATCGAGAGCTCCGCCTCGCGGTGGTTCACCTCCGGGCCGATCGCCACCGCCGTGGCCGCCAGCTGTGCCGTCCCGGGGCTCTTCGCGCCCGTCGAGATCGACGGCGCGCACTACTACGACGGCGGGCTCGTGCACTCGATCCCCGTCGGGCGCGCGATCGCCCTGGGCGCCACCGAGATCCACGTGCTGCAGGTGGGCCGGGTCGAGCAGCTGCTCTCCGCGCCGACCAACCCTCTCGACGTCGGTCTCGTCGCCTTCGAGATCGCCCGACGGCACCGCTTCGTCGAGGAGATCGCCGAGGTGCCCGACTCGGTGCGCCTGCACGTGCTGCCGAGCGGGACCGACAAGGCGCCGACGACCTCGGTGCCACTCGGCCGCGGGACGGTGGCCAAGGTCGAGGACCGGATGGCGCGCGCCTTCGACGCGACGAACGCCTACCTCGACGGGACCACGCGATGAGGGTCAGTGCCCTCCCTTCGCTCGGGGCACCGCCGCTGTGGCTGCGGATCGTCCTGCAGGCGATCTACCCGCTCTTCGGCATCGTCATGTCGCTGCTCTTCTGCATCGTCGCGCCCTTCCTGCTCCTGCTGTGGCCGTGGGACCGGCACCTGGCGCTGCTGCGCTGTCTCTTCCTCACCGTCTACGTCATGTGGGAGGACATCGGTCTCGTCGTCGAGTGCTGGTACCTGCGGTTGCGCTCGCCGCGCGGCACGAGCCCGACGTGGGACGCCGACCACCTCGCGCTGATCCAGCGGGCGCTCAACAACGTGCTCTACACGGCCAAGAAGGTCGTCGGGTTCCACATCGAGATCGAGGGCGAGATGACCGTGGGGCGCCCCGGCCACCCGCTCGTCGTCATCTCGCGGCACGCCGGGCCCGCCGACTCGCTGGCCATCGCCTGGCTGCTCGCAGGCACCGCCGGCCGCATCCCGCGGATCGTCCTCGCCGACGCGATGCTCTGGGACCCGGGCATCGCGATGGTGCTGCAGCGGCTGGACTCCTACTTCGTGCCGTCGCGCTCCGGTGCCGGCGACGACCGGACGAAGGGGGTCGCCACCCTCGCCTCGACCCTCTCGGCCAAGGACGCGATGCTCATCTTCCCCGAGGGGCGCAACTGGACCCGCGAGCGTCACGAGGACCAGGTGCGCAAGCTGCGCGAGCAGGGTGAGGCCGACCGGCTGGCGACCGCCGTGGCGCGGCCCTGGGTGCTCGAGGCGCGCTCCCGCGGCGTCGCGTCGATGCGCCAGCACGCGCCGGACGCCGACGTCATGGTCATCTCGCACACCGGGCTCGACATGATCTCCGGGCCGGGCGCCGTGATCCGCGCCGTGCCCTTCCGCAACCGGCTGCTCATCCGCGGCCGCACCTATCGCAGCGAGGACGTGCCGACCGACGGCGACGAGGTCGCCGAGTGGCTCGACGCGCGGTGGGGCGAGGTCAACCACTGGGTCGATACGCGCATCAGCGGACGCGAGCACCTGTGAAGCCGTGGTTCCCGCCGACGGTGAGCTCGGTGGCGGTGGCCGCCGCGGCCGAGGCGGACAACCGGGTGCACCGGTGGCCGCTCACGCCCCGGATCACCCGCTGGCTGCGGACGAAGGGGGCTGACGCCCGCCTCGCGGGCTTCGAGACCGATCGTGCGGCCCTGGGCGTGGACGTCGCCCCGGACGCCCGCGGCGACCTGGTGATGACGGTCGCCGGGGCACTGGCCGGGGCGCCGGACACAACTCTGCAAAACCCTAGGGTTTTGCAGAGTTGGGAGGGCGAGGCCGGGCGGGCGGAGGCGTGGGTGCTGTGGGTGCACGGGGGCGGCTTCTGCTGGGGGTCGGCACGTGACGGGACCGGGCTGCGGCTGGCCGCCGGGCTGGGGCGTCCGGTCGTCTCGGTCGAGTACCCGCTCGCGCCGGAGGCGCGCTTCCCGGTGGCGATCGAGCACTGCCTGGCCGCCTACGAGGCCGGGGTGCGCGAGCGCGGGCCGCGGGTGCTGCTCGGCGGGGTCTCCGCCGGGGCCAACCTCGCCCTCGGTGTGTTGCAACGGATCCGGGAGCGACGTGCGGCGGGTGACGACCTGCCGCTGCCCCTCGGGGTGGTGGGGCTGACCCCCTTCGGCGATCTGGCGGGGGAGGGTGACTCCTATCGCGTCAACGAAGGCCGTGACGCCTACCTGCGGTGGCGCGGGCAGCAGGAGCGCTTCGCGTGGGCCTATGCCGGGCGGGCCGACCTGCTCGACCCGCTCGTCTCGCCGGTGCACGCGGACTGGTCGGGCGAGACGCTGCCGCCGGCGATCTTCACGACCGGCACGCGCGACCTCTTCCTCTCGGACACCGCGCGGATCCACACCGCCTGGCGGGCTGCCGGTGGCGAGGCCGACCTCGTGCTCGCCGAAGGGCTGTGGCACTCGTACCTCTCCGACGCGCGGCTGCCGGAGTCGGCCGCGCTGATGGCCCGGCTGCTCGACTGGTGCGAGGAGCTGCTGGCGCGGAAGGGGTGACCCGTCGTACGGAGCAACGGCGTATGGGCTCGCAGCCGGCGGGGCCTTGGCCGCGGGTGCCCATGCGGGCCGTATGGCGCGCTACGCCGCTGCTCCGTGCTCTGAGCACGCGGGATGGCCACGCACGCATGTGGGGCTGGTCGGTGCGCTACGCCGTTGCTCCGTACCTTGGGCACGCGGGTGGCTCGTCGTACGGAGCAGTGGCGTAGGGGGCGGAGGCCGGGCGTGATGCTCCCGCCCACCGGCTGGTTCGTCGCACGGAGCAACGGCTTCTGCGCGCGCAGCCGGGACGACCTCCCCGCGTCAGCCCGTCAGCCCCCCAGCCGGCGCAGCCGGTCGAGCCATTGCCGCGCGGCGACGAAGGCCGCGTCGCTCGTGATCGGGTCGACCGAGATCGGGGTGTCGGCGGCCGCGGGGTAGGACCCGAGGAAGCGGACGTCGGCGCACACCCGGTGCAGGCTCATCAGCGCGGCCCCGACCCGTTCGTCCTGCACGTGCCCCTCGAGGTCGATCGAGAAGCAGTAGGAGCCCATCGACTCCTTCGTGGGCCGGGACTCCAGCCGGGTCATGTTGATGCCCCGCACGGCGAACTGCTCGAGCAGCTCGAGCAGGCCGCCGGCCCGGTCGCTGCGCTGGTAGAGCACGACGGTCGTCTTGTCGCGCCCGGTCGGCGCCGGCAGCCAGTCGGGCCGGGAGACGATCACGAAGCGGGTCACCGCATTGGTCATGTCACCGATGTCGTGGGCGAGCACCTCGAGGCCGAAGTGCTCCGCCGCGATCGGCGCGCAGACGGCAACCTCGTAGCCGAGGTCGTCGGGGTGCTCGGCGAGGTCCTTGGCCGCCGACGCGGTCGACAGCGTCGGCACGTAGATCGCCTGCGGCGCCGTGCGGGCGGCCCACCCCCGCACCTGCGCCCAGGCATGGCTGTGGGTGCCGATGGCGCGGGCCGCGGCCAGGCTCGTGCCGGGCCGACCGCACGCGACGAAGGTGATCGGCACCAGCACCTCGCCCACGACGATTAGAGGGTCGCCCGAGGCGAGGGCGTCGAGGGTGGCTGAGACACCCCCTTCGACGCTGTTCTCGATCGGCACGACCGCCGCGTCGACGTCACCGGAGCGCAGCGCCTCGAGGGCCGCGTCGACCGACCCGAGCGGCACCTGCTCGTGCTCCGCGGCGCCGACCCACGACAGCAGCGCCTGCTGGGTGAAGGTGCCCTCGGGACCGAGGTAGGCGTAGCGGGTCATGTCTCCTCCTGGATGGACGAAGGGGGTCAGGCGTCCGGTGACCCGGTGCGGGCCGCGGCGAGCGCCTGGCGCTCCTCGGGGGTGAGGGTGGCGTCGGCATCGCCACCGACGACGCCCTTGGCATAGGTCCGCGACTCGCCGCGCCCGTGGATGCTGCTGACGACGAGCCCGTCGCCGGCGTCATCGATGATCGCGGCGGAGAAGCTCAGCCGTCCGCCCATGTCGCCGAAGGCGTCGTAGCGCACGACGGCCACATGCCGCAGGGCCTGCGCGATGTCGTGACGAAGGGAGGCGAGGTCACCTTCACCGATCGGCGACCGGTGCTCGAGCTCGGCGACCCGCGCCGCGAGCCGCCGGGATGCGGCGAGCGCGACGGCGGC
This sequence comes from Janibacter sp. CX7, assembly GCF_024362365.1. Taxonomy (NCBI): domain Bacteria; kingdom Bacillati; phylum Actinomycetota; class Actinomycetes; order Micrococcales; family Intrasporangiaceae; genus Janibacter; species Janibacter sp. CX7. The sequence continues at coordinate 67,316 of NZ_CP101464.1, forward strand.
GACCGCCAGCGCGACGACCAGCCCGCACAGCAGGGCGATCTCGACGGCGGTCATGCCGTCACCCTAGGCGCCGGCTCGGGTGCCGTGGCCGGCATCTCACGGTCCGTGCGCCGGACCGCCCACGCGAGCAGCGCGAGGACGACGACGCTGCCGATGACATTGCCCTCGACGAGCAGGTCGCCGACCCAGGTGGGCTGGCGCATCTCGCGCTTCCACAGCACGCCCCAGAAGGGCATCGTGCAGACGAACCACGCGACGACGACGGCCGCAGCCCCGACGCGGGGCCAGTCCGGGCGTCGCCAGCGGGCGACCGCCGGGCCGAGGATCGCCGGGACGACGACCATGATCCAGTGCAGGTGGTGCACCCACGAGACGGGCGAGAGCAGGAAGCCGGCGAGCCCGACCGCCGCCGCCTCGGCGACCCAGTCGCCCTGCCGGTACGCCCGCCGGGCGACCCAGAAGACGACGACACCCATGACGAGAAGCCACGGCGCCCAGGCGAGGAGCAGCTCGGGCCCGTCGGCGATCCCGCAGCGTAGCAGGGTCGCGCGGAAGGACTGGTTGGCCGAGCCGTCGTTGGGCCCCAGCCGGGTCGGGTCCGACAGCGCCCCGCCCCAGAAGGCGAAGGAGGCCTGCGGCAGGACGAACCACGCGGCGAGCGAGACGAAGGTCGCGGTGCCGACCGCCCAGCCGGCCTCGCGCCAGCGCCTGTTGAGCAGGTAGTGGATGACGAAGACTCCGGGGGTCAGCTTGATCGCCATCGCGAGGCCGACGAGCACGCCCGGCGGGACCGTCATGAGCCACCGCTGCCGGGGGCGCTGCAGGTCGAGCAGGCAGGCGAGGACGAGGAAGGCGTTGACCTGTGCGAAGCGGATCCCGTCGCCGACCGGCTGGGTCCACAGGAAGCCCGCGGCGACGACCCCGACGAGCACCGGCGCCCACACCCCGACCCGCTCGCGCAGCCGGTACCAGGCGAACCACACGATCGCGACGTCGGCGAGGAGCTGGGCGATGGTCCAGCCCCACGCCGCGACCGCGAAGGGGACGAGCGCGAGCGGCACCGAGAGGAAGGCCGCGATGGGCGGGTAGGTGAAGGGCAGCAGCTGCGGTGGCTGGGTCATCTGCGCGTAGATGTCGCGCCCCTGGAGGATCGACAGGCCGCCCTCGCGGTAGACCTGCACGTCGACCTGCCACTGGTCCTGGGGGAAGAAGACGAGGAACTTCGCCACGGGCCAGGCCGCGATGAGCACGAAGAGCACGACCCCGAGGAGGAGGTGGGGGCGGCTCAGGCGGCGCATGCGGCCATTGTGTCCGACCGCCACGCGCCCACGCCGCAGGTCGTCCGGGTCGGCGCCGCCGGTCACTACGGTGGGTCCATGGTCAGCGGCTCGCACCTTCGTCGTCGGGGTGCGCTCACCCTCCTGCTGGCCGTGCTCGTCCTCGTCGGGCTCGCCGCGGGGCCGGTGGGGGCTGACTCCCTTCGTCAAGAGAGCGAGCGAGACGTGAGCGGGGTGGAGGCCGGGGCGCGCGATGTCATCGTCATCGGGGCGCCCGGCCTGTCGTGGAAGGACGTGACCGAGGAGCAGGCGCCGGCGATCACGAGCTTCGCCGCGGGGGCGGCCGTCGCCAACCTCAACGTCCGCTCGACGTACTTCACCTCCTGCCCGACCGACGGCTGGCTCGGCCTGTCCGCGGGCACCCGGGCGGCCGAGCCCCGCGACGTCACCCGCGGCGAGCTGCGGTCCGACCCCCGGGCGCTGCCGCACTGCTCGCCGCTGCCGACCCTGCCCGACCCCGGCCCGGAGCTGATGGCCGTGGAGATGGACCACGGCTACTGGCAGGACCTGGCGAAGGGGGTGGCCGCGCAGGGCTTCGACGCACGGATCGGCACCCTCGCCTCGACCGTCCACGAGGCCGGTGGGTGCATCGACGGCAGCGGTGCCGGTGCCGTCCTCGCGATGGCCGACCGCGACGGCGTCGTGCGGTCCGGTGATCCGGGGGTCAACGAGACCTGCGCGATCACCCTCGTCGGGGCGCCGGCCATCACCGTGCCCTCCTCCCGCTCCCTGAGGAGCGACGAAGGAGCCTCGAAGGGAAGCTCGCAGGACACAGTGCGCACCCGTCAGGTCGAGGCCGTCGACGACGTCGTCGCCGACGTCGTCGCCGGGGCGCACTCCGACACGGTCGTCGTCCTCGCCGGCCTGTCCGACGACGGCGGGCAGCCGGGGCTGCGGGTGCTCGCGATGGGCGGCGCCGGCATCCCCTCCGGCTGGCTGCACTCCGACTCGACGACCCGCGACGAGATGGGGCAGGTCGCCGACGTCACCCACACGGCGCTCGCGACGGCCGGCTTCACCCCGCCCCCGGGGCTCGCCGGGCGGCAGCTCGTGCCGGTCGACGACGGCGCCCCCTTCGCCGACCGGCTCGCGACGCTCGTCGACGACGACGCCCAGCTGCAGGAGGCCGACCGGGTCATCCCGCCCTTCTTCCGCGGTTTCGGTTTCGGTCTCGTCGGCCTGCTCGCGCTCCCCCTCGTCCTGCTGCGCGTCGGGCCCCGCCGCTGGCGACCGGTCGTGCCCCGTGCCGCCGGTCTCGTCGGGCTCGCCGCGATGGCCGTGCCGGCCTCCACCTATCTGCTGACGACGACCCGCTGGTTCGACTCCGACCACCCGATGGGCGCCTTCGTGCTGCGCCTGGCGGTCATCGACCTGGCGCTCCTCGCGCTCACCCTCGCCGCCGTCCTCGCGGTGCTCCGCCGGGCCCGGCCCCGATGGCTCGCCGAGGGTCCGGCCGTCGCGCTCGTCGGGGTCGCCGTGCTCTCCGCCGTCACGTGGCTGCTGCTCGCCGGCGACCTGCTCGTCGGCCGCGGACGGATGACGATGCTCTCCGTCCTCGGTCTGCTGCCGCTGGACGGCGGCCGCTTCCACGGCTTCGGCAACGTCCCCTTCGCGATCTTCGTCGCCGCGGCCTTCCTCCTCATGGCCGCGCTGGTCGCCCCAACTCTGCACGACCCCAGGGTTATGCAGAGTTCGTCCGACCGAACCTTGCAAGACCCTAGGGTCCTGCAGAGTTCGGGGCGGGCACCTGCTGCCGAGGCGGCCCCCTTCGGCACGAAGGGGGCCCGCCGCACCGCCGCGCTCGTCGTCGCCGTCGTGGGCGGGGCGACCTTCGTCGTCGACGCCTGGCTCGGGGCCGACGGCGGCGGGGCGCTCGCGCTCATCCCGTCGGTCGGATACCTCGTGCTCGCGGTCGCGGGCGTGCGGCTCACCTGGACGCGGGTCGTCGGGATCGGTGTGGTGACGGGCGTCGGCTTCCTCGCGATGGCCGGTGCGGACTGGCTGCGGCCCGAGGAGCAGCGCACCCATCTCGGCCGCTTCTTCCAGAGCCTGCTCGACGGCGACGCGTGGGGGATCCTCGTGCGCAAGCTCGAGACCAATGTCGACCTGCTGCTCGGCCCGGAGCGCACGGCACTGCTCGTGCCGGTCGTGCTCGTCGTCGTCATCTGGGTGCTCGCGCGCCCGAGCAGCGCTGCGGGACAACGGGTCCAGCCACTGATGGCCACCTACCCCGGGCTGCGCGTCGGCCTCATCGGGCTCGTCGTCGCGCTCACGGTCGGCTTCCTGCTCAACGACTCGGGCACGGCGATCCCGGCCGCCGCGGCGCTCGTCCTCGCGCCGGCGCTGCTCGTCCTGTGGGCCGGAGTCGGCCGAGCGCGGGATGAGCGGGTGGAGGGGTCAGCGACTGGCTGACCGACTGCGCACTGCAGGCGTCAGGGAGCCCGCAGCTGGCGGGGGTAGCAGGCGTTGTCGAGGTCGTCCCCGCTCAGCCATGAGAACTCGACCTCGCACCACGCCTCGGCGTCCTCGCGGGTCGTCAGCCAGCCGGGATCGACGATGGTCATCCAGATCTTGTCGTCATCGGCGCCCACGGTGCTGCCGAGGTCCTCGGCCTTGAGCAGGTAGACGTCGGTCCAGGCGTAGGTCGACTCGATCTCCTCGTGCAGCTCGAGGATGTCCGGGAGGCGGAAGACGTGTGACCCGCTGCTCGTGAGCTGGCGGTCGTCACGGGTGCCGTCCTGCTTGGCCGAGAGACTCACCGCCCAGTCGCCATCGGTGACGAGCCGGCCGAGGGACTCGTCGCGCTTGTCGCTCAGCTGTTCGGCAACGCTCGGTGGGGCCGCTGTGGTCGTCACCGTGGTCGTCGGCGGTGGCGTCGCGGTGCTCGTCACCGTCGTCGTGGGCGGGGGCGTGGCCGTGACGGTTGTCGGGGGCGTCGTGGTCGAGGTCGGAGGGGGCGCAGCAGCGGGCTCACCGTCAGAGCCGAAGAACCACAGCGCAGCGCCACCTGCACCGAGGAGCAGGACGCCAGCAGCGACGGCAGCGACGATGGCGGCCCAGTGCGGACCGCCGTGCGAGCCCGGAGGCGGGGCCATCGAGGCTCCCGCCGCCGCACCGGACATGGGCGCACCTGCCACGGGCGCGACCGGGAGCGGCCCGGGGCCCGCATGCTGGGTCGGCTGCTGCACGATCCAGTCGTCCCACGAGGTCTCGGGCGACGGCTGTGGCCACGCCGGACCGGAGTCGAGTGCTGCCTGGGTGCGGGTCGGCTCGTCGTCCTGCCAGAAGCGTTCGGCGTCGTCCGAGCCACCCTGGGTCGCCAAGCGTGCCCCGCACTCGGGGCAGAAGGCCCCCGTGCTCGTCGTCCCGCACGAAGTGCACTCCATGTCGTCCCCCTGGGTTGCGCGCGATCACTGGATCCTAGATCCGCTGACCCCCTTCTGACCATCCCCTGACCGGGTGCTGACCCGCCCGGCGCCACAGCCCCCAGATCGCGACCCAGACCGCCAGCGTCGCCAGTGGCGAGGCGACGAAGCGGAAGCCCAGCGTCACCATCTCGACGTCGTCGGGCAGCCGCACCCGGCCGGGGACGTAGGCGAGGGCGAGGACGAGCGAGCGACCCACGAGCAGCAGCAGGAGCGGAGCCAGTCGGCGCCACCCCTCGCGCCCGACGAGACCGACGAGCACGGCGGTCGCGAGCCACTGCGGCAGCTCGTACCAGGGCAGGACATAGCCGGCGCCGAGCGAGTAGGCCGTCGTCAGCACGAAGAGCGCCCGCACCGCGACGACCTCGGTGAGGCCCTCGGTGATCCGCCAGAGCGCGACGGCGAGCAGCACGCACCCGAAGGCAGCGATCCAGGTCGTCATCGTGCGGGCGAGGGGTTCGCTCGTCGCGAGGTCGAGCAGCGTGTAGAGCGCCCGCCACGGCATGGCATAGGAGATGCCCCCGCCCGCCTCGGCGATCCGCCCGAGCGCGTGCATCCCGACGAGGGCGTGGGCCGGGACGAGCACGAGCAGGGTCCCGACGACGAGCCGCGCCACTCCCGCCCGCGGCGCTCCCCGCCCCCCACGCCGCGAGAGCAGGCCCCACAGCAGAGCGAGGCCGACGACGCCGGCGGTCAGCTTCGTGCTTGCCGCGAGCCCGGTGGCCAGGCCCGCGAGGAGCGGCCGGCCGGCCAGGCCCAGCCCGAGTGCCGCCGCCATCGCGCAGACCGCGAGCGTGTCGACGTGCGCGCCGAGAACGCCGGCCCCGAGGACGAGGACATTGGTCGTCCACCACCGGTCGACGGTCGGCCGCGGCGTGCCGAGCCGCACGAGCAGCTCGCGGGTGCCGAGCCAAGCCGCGACGACGAGCACCTGCCAGACCCACACGACCTGTCGGGCGAGGTCGCCGCCGACCCACGCCGCGAGCCCCATGAGCCACGTGCCGACCGGGCCGTAGACGCTCGTCGCCTCGCGCCACGGGTCCTGGACGAGGCGCACGACCGGGTCGGCCCCGCCCAGCCAGTCCGCCGGCACGACGGACCACGGGTCGCCGCCCTCGACGAGGATCCGCCCGTAGGCGGCGTAGTTCGTGTGGTCGGCGGTGCCGAAGGGCGCGGTCAGCAGCACGAGCACCGCGAGCAGCCCGACGTGCCACCACCGCAGGCGAAGGGGGCTCGGCCGCCGCACGTGCCGCCACAGCGAGGCCGCGCCGAGGAGGTAGCCGGTGGCCTGCAGCGCGCCGACGGTCCAGCCGCCGAGCCGCCACGGGAGCGAAGGGGGTGCCCAGCCCCGGTCCCCGAGCGGCGGGAGGGCGAGCGAGGTGCCGCTCGCACCGACGAGGAGCAGCAGCCCGATGCCGGCGACGAGCAGCCCGACCCCGAGCTGGTCGACCTCCCCTTCGTCCTCGTGACTCACGACAGGAAGCGTCGGGCCAGCAGCGCCGTCGACACGTCGCGCAGCTGCATGGCTCGGTGCACGCGGCCCTTGATGTCGTTGCCCGTGCGGCGGTGGGTCAGCTCGACGGGGACCTCGACGACCCGGCGCCCGGCGCGCAGCACGTCGACGAGCATCGCCGCCTCGACGCCCCAGCCGCTCGCGAGCGGAGTCGCGTCGGCGAAGGTCTCGCGGGTCAGGGCTCGCATGCCGTTGAGCGGCTGCTCGACGACCCGCCCGGTCATCGCCTCGATCTGGGCGCGAGCGAGCCGGACGACCCGGCCCGAGCCGAGCGACGAGGCGCTGCGGGGGATGTTGGCCACCGTGAGGTCCGCCGACCCGATGAGCACGGGCAGCAGGAGCGGCTCGAGGTTGGCCGCCGACCCCGCCAGGTCGGCGTCGGCGAAGAGCAGCACGTGCTCCGGTCCACCGGTGCGCTGCTCGTGCTCGACGAGCCGGGCCACCCCGGTCTCGAGGGCGGCCGCCTTGCCGCGGTTGGCGGGGTGGCGGGCGACGACGGCACCCGCGTCGGCCGCCACGGCGGCGGTCGCATCGGTGGAGCCGTCGTCGACGACGACCACGACGTCGACGTCGGCGAGGGAGAGCAGCGCGGTGACCGTCGCGGCGACCCGCTCGGCCTCGTCCTTGGCCGGGACGATCGCGGCCACCCTCGCCGACATGGTCAGCGCAGGGTCACCTGCCGCGAGAGCAGACCGGATCGGGCCCGGCGCTCCTCGGCAGTCAGCTCGTCGGTGGAGGCGGCGGCCGCCGCGTAGCGGCCGGCGAAGTCGGCGACCGCACTCTCGTGCTCCGACGGGTCGGAGTCGGGCGCGACCTCCCAGACGGGGACGATGAGGCCACCGGCGCGGAAGGCGCCGAGGAGGCGACGCTCCTCGTCGAGGTGAGCCTCCCCCTTCGCCTGGAGCCGGGCCATCGCGGTCGTCGCGGACTCCTCGTCGTCGGCGAGGACGTGCCGGATGTAGGTGCGTTCGCCGATGCGGCACCAGTAGGTGCTCGGGGTGCCGGCGATCGCGACGGTCGGGACGACGGACTCGTTGGCGCGCTCGAGGGAGGCGGCGGCCTCGCCGCTCACCTCCTGGCCCTCGACCCAGAAGTCGAAGCCCTCGTGCACCGTGATGTCGAAGGGGGCGGACAGGTCGAGCAGGTCCTGCAGCCGCGGGGTCTCGGCGGTCGTGCGGGGCAGCTGCGAGATCGGGGCGCCCGGCTCGGCGGCGAGGGCGGTGAGCAGCGCCTGCGCGAGGTCGCGGCTCGGGTCGCCGCTGCTCGACCCGGACTGGCTGGCGATGAGGACGCTGCCGTCCTGGCGGCGCAGTGCGGGCCATGCCATCGGCAGCACGCTCGCGAGGGTCACCGTCTCCGGGGAGCCCTCGGGCACCGCGTCAGCCTTGAGCGTCAGGGTCGCCGTGGCCGCCGGGAGGATCTCGTAGGCGGCCACCCAGTCGGGCTCGCCCGGCAGCCCCTCGAAGGGGCGTGCGACGTATGGCGCGGGGGCGACCTTGGTCTTGCCCTGCGCGTCCTTCTTGCGACGTGAAGCCTTACCCATGGCGGTCAGCGTAGGCGGTGACGGGCCCGGGAGTTGGGTCGCACCGCCGGGGCAGGGACAATGTCGGGGCCAGCGACCGCGATGAAGGGATCGTCAGACCATGGGCCAGCCACACGACGGCGCCACGAGCGCACCGACGCTCGACTCCTTCGGGGGCGAGATCGGCCGGGGGCAGGCCCGCACGATCCGGGCCCGCTGGGAGCTGCAGACCGTCACCCGGGTGCGCGAGGCGATCGCGCTCGACCTCGCCGCCCGCGAGGTCAGCGAGCAGGTCATCGGCGAGGCCGAGCTCGTCGTCACCGAGCTCGTCACCAACTCGCTGCGGCACGCCTCGCCCCTGGGCGACCGCACGGTGCGCATCCACTGGAAGGCCCGCGGCGACAACGTCGAGGTCGAGGTGAGCGACGGCGGCGCGGAGACCGAGCCGGCGCCGGCGCCTCGCCAGATGTGGGCCACCTCCGGCCGCGGCCTGCGGATCGTGCGCAGCATCGCCCACGAGTGGGGCGTGCAGCGCGACGACAAGCAGACGACCGTCTGGGCCGCGCTCGGCGGGCCCTCGCGGCGCCGCGTCGGTCCGTAGGGTGGGCGCATGAGCTACGCGATGCCGCCCCAGCAGCCCACGAAGCGCGGGACCCCGTGGGTCCTCGTGACCGGTCTGGTCATCCTCCTCATCTCCTTCGTGCTGTGCGGCATCGGCGGCTTTGCCGTCTTGGGGCAGAGCCAGGACCTCGCCGACGAGCCGATGCAGACCGGCGCCTTCACCGTCACCCTCGAGGAGGGTGAGTCGGTGGCCGTCTGGTCGGAGACGGAGTCCGCCTCGTGCACCGTGACCGGTCCCGCGGGCGCGGTGACCGACTCGGGCTCCGGCGACCAGACGGTGACAGCCGGCGGCAAGACGCTGCACCGGGTCATGGCGATCGACGCCGACCAGGCCGGCAGCCACACGATCACGTGCACCGCCCCCTTCGTCGTCGGCGACAACCTGTCCGTCGGCAGCATCGTCCTGGCCTCCATCGGTGGCGCGCTGTGCTGCATCGCGGTCGTCGTCACCGTCGTCGGGCTCGTCCTCTGGCTGCGTCGCCGCCGCGCCTGACCGACGACGAAGGGGGGACCCCCCGAAATTCGGTGGCGGCCCCGGCCCGCGCGGTGCGACCGTGACGGGGATGGACGAGACCACTTCTGCAGCACCGACGCTCGCCGCTCTCGGCTGGGACGAGGCGACCGCCGCGGCCTTCGACGAGGCCGTGACGGGCTCTCCCTTCGACCTCGTGGCGGGGCGCGTCGGCCGGGTCGACCGCGGCCGGGTCACGGTGCACACGACCGACGGGGCCGTGCCCGCGCTCGTGCGGCTGCCCGCCGGCAGCACGCTCGAGGAGGCGCCGACCACGGGTGACTGGGTCGGTCTCGAGCGGCGCCCCGACGGTGACGTCGTGCGGCTGGTCCTCCCGCGGCGGACCGCGATCGTGCGCAAGGTCGCCGGTGAGCGCTCCGACGCCCAGGTCATGGCGGCGAACCTCGACCTCGTGCTCGTGGCGGTGCCCTTCGAGACCCGGGTCAACCTCTCGACGATCGAGCGCTATCTCGTCGTCGCGTGGGAGTCCGGCGCCCAGCCCCTCGTCGTGCTCACGAAGTCCGACCTCGCCTACGACCCCGACACGACCCGCGCCGAGGTCGAGGCGAGCGCTCCCGGGGTCGACGTCCACGTCGTCTCCGCAGAGACCGGCGAGGGCATCGACGTCCTTGCCGCCGCGCTCGCCGGCGGTACGACCGCCCTCGTCGGCCAGTCCGGCGCCGGCAAGTCGACGCTCGTCAACACCCTGGCGGGGCAAGAGGTCCAGCTCGTCTCGGGCACCCGGCAGGACGGCAAGGGGCGGCACACGACGACCGCCCGCGAGCTCGTCGTCCTCGCCGGCGGCGGGGTCCTCGTCGACACCCCCGGCCTGCGCTCGATCGGCCTGCACGACGACGGCGACGGGGTGGCGCTGACCTTCCCCGACGTCGAGGAGCTCATCGCGTCGTGCCGCTTCGCCGACTGCGCCCACGAGACCGAGCCCGGCTGCGCGGTGCAGGCCGCACTGGCCTCCGGCGAGCTCGACGAGCGTCGCTGGCACAGCTGGGGCAAGCTCCAGCGCGAGGCGGCGTGGATCGCGATGCGCACCGACCCCGCCGCCCGGGCCGCTGCCCGCAAGCGGTGGGCGGCGATCGGGAAGTCGGGCAAGGCGCAGGCAGCGCTCAAGCGGGGGGTCGACCCCTTCGCCTGAGCCGCGGGCTACCAGGGGTGGACGAGGTCGGCCAGGTCGTGGCCGAAGCGCGCGGCGCTGCCGGGGCCGAGGTGCAGGCCGGTGACGGCGACGGTCACGACGACCACGAGCATGCCGAGGGCGGCGAGGCGGGCGGTGCGCCGTTCGTCGGCGGCGTCGCCATGGCCGGCCGGGTCGCGCAGCGACAGCCAGGTCGTCAGGGCGAGGGCCACGCCGGCCTGGACGAGCGCGATCTGCAGCATGCCCGCAGACAGCGCGCGGAAGGGGGACACGAGCGGCAGCGCCACCTCGAGCACGACGACGCAGGCGGCGACGACGAGCGACTGCAGCAGGCGGCGGCGGGGAGCGGTCGCGGGGCGGGCGGCGAGGTGCATGCGGTCGAGGGCGAGGGCGAGCAGCACCCACTCGACGGCGAGCAGGGCGAGCCCGAGCGGCGGGCTGAGCATGCCGACGCGCACGGTCGGCCACAGCGTGAAGGTCGCCAGCACCATGACGACGATGCCGACGACGGCCCCGTGCCACATGGGCGACAGCCGCGCGGGGAAGGTCGTCGACTCGCGCGAACGGGAGCGCAGGCAGGCGAGCAGCCCGGCGGCCACGGCGAGGCCGGCGGCGGCCATGCCGGCCCAGTGGGTGATGACCTCGCGGCCGGCGGCCGCCTCGCAGCCGGGCTCGGCGCAGGAGCCGGCGTGCTCCGGGTACCACGCCGTCGCCGACCACCCCACGATGAGCAGGGCGAGGAGCGCGACGGCGAGCAGCGCCCACGGCCAGTGGCGAAGGGGGGAGCCTCCCCCCTTCGTCGCGGGCCGGGCCGCATCGGCCGGGGCCGCCTGACGGGTCGCCGACGGGCTGGTCACGGGTTCATCCTCACCCACGGGTCCGACAGCGCTGCGGCGACTCGCCCGGGGGAGTCACCGGGCCCGTCGTTGCCCCCGGACCAGTCGGAGGAACAGCCAGAGCACCCCGGCCATCAGCAGCACCGGGGGCAGCACGACGAACCAGAAGGCGAAGGTCCCCCAGGAGGGCACGAAGATCCGCAGGTACCAGGGGTAGTCGGTCTCGACGACCTCCTGGCGGCGATAGGTGGCGTCGGTCGCCGATCGGGTGAAGGTCATGTCCGTGGTGACCTCCTCCGGGCGCACGTAGGTGTCGAACCGTGTGACGAAAGGGGTCTCGCGGGTCAGCTCGGCCAGCGTGGAGCCGGCCGGCACGTCGCCCGCGCGCAGCGGACCGGCGAAGGCGACGCCCGGCTCGATCTCGCCGAAGTCGACGTCGGTCCGGTGCTCGGTCAACGTGTAGACGCGCAGCGTGCTGACCGAGGCCGCGGTGGCCTGCATCCGCATCGGGTAGACGATCTCGCGGGAGGGGAAGGTCGCCCGGATCGGCTGCAGCTCGCCGTCTAGGGCGTGCGGCGAGTCGGGCCCGGCGGTGAGCTTGATGGCGGCGATGACCCAGCCCTCGCGCAGGTAGGGGCGGGTGGCCGCGACGACCTCGTCGTGGACGTCGTAGCCGTGCTCGTCGAGCCACCGGGTCAGGGGCGCGGTCGACGTCGAGGTGAGCTGGGTGGCGGTGAAGGGCCCGAGCTCACGCTCCTCGAGGACGTGGACGCCCGGTGGCTGGCCCGCTCCGGCACCGTCGCCGGCCGCGCCCCCGATCACGGGGAGCTGCAGGCCACGCAGCACCCGCCGCTCGACGATGTCGGGCGCGGTGGCGCGCTCGAGCTGCCCCAGGGTGTCGACGTCGGCGACGTCGAGCTCGGCCTGGGCCGGCAGCGGCAGGATGAGCGCCACGTCCTGCGCCGAGGTGAACATGTCGAAGCTCAGCAGGATGTCCTCGGTCTCGCCGTCGTGGCGCACGACCGCGGACTCCTCGTTGACCGAGACGCTCTCGCCCGTGGGGGCGCCGACGCCACCGCACGCGCAGGCGCTCGCGGGCGCCACCATGCCGACCGACAGCACGAGTGTCGCGAGCAGCGCGACCGCAGCGGCCCGACGGCCGGTCCTCGAGATGGTCACGTCATCCCCCTTCGTCCCTCGTCAGTGTGGTCCACCGCAGCGGCGGGGCGAAGGGGGAGGACTGCCCGGTGATCGGGTCAGAGGACGTCGTGCCCGGGGTGGCCGCCCTGGGCCATGGCCTCGGCGATCTCGAGGGCGGGGCGGACCTTCGGCGTCTTGGGGATGACGCCGAGGCGGCCGGCCTGGAAGTCCTCGAAGGCGGTGACGAGCTCGTCACGGGTGTTCATGACGAAGGGGCCGTAGGCGGCGACGGGCTCGCGGATCGGGCGCCCGCCGAGCAGAACGACCTCGAGCGAGGGGCTGCGCGAGTCCTGGCTGTCGTCGGCGGTGATCTCGAGGGCGCCTCCGGCGCCGAAGACCGCCAGCTGGCCCTCCCGGATCGGGCGACGGTCGGGTCCGACGGTGCCGCGCCCGGAGAGGACGTAGGCCAGGCCGTTGAAGTCCTCGCGCCAGGGGATGTGCAGGCGCGCACCCGGGGCGATCGTCGTGTGGATCATCGAGATCGGCGTCGTCGTGATGCCCGGGCCCTCGTGGCCGTCGAGCTCGCCGGCGATGACCCTCAGCAGGGCGCCGCCGTCGTGGCTGGAGAGCAGGCCGACCTGGCCCGAGCGGATGTCCTGGTAGCGCGGGTCGGCCATCTTCTGGTGGCTGGGCAGGTTGACCCACAGCTGCAGGCCGTGGAAGACGCCGCCGCTGACGACGAGCTCCTCCGGCGGGGCCTCGATGTGCAGCAGGCCGGAGCCGGCGGTCATCCACTGGGTGTCGCCGTCGGTGATCAGGCCGCCACCGCCGTGGGTGTCCTCGTGGGCGAAGGTGCCGTCGATGATGTAGGTGACGGTCTCGAAGCCGCGGTGCGGGTGCCAGCTGGTGCCGCGGGCCTCGCCGGGCTGGTACTCGACCTCGCCCATCTGGTCCATGTGGATGAAGGGGTCCAGGCGCGCCATGTCGACGCCGGCGAAGGCGCGGCGGACCGGGAAGCCCTCGCCCTCGAAGCCCTTGGGCGCGGTGCTCACCGAGAGCACCGGGCGGGAGACCGCGTCGGGCACCGGCTGGGTGACGCGCGGGAGGGTGAGGATGTTGTCGACGGTCACGGCGGGCATCTGGTGCTCCTTCGGTTGATGGTCACCTGGGACAACAGTAGTTGAAAATCAAACATTCCGCCCGGGTGGACGGGCACGTAGGGTGCGCCGCATGGCTGCCTCTCCTGATCCTTCGACCGCTCCGGCCCGGCGCCGTCCCTGGACGATGATCGTCGGCGGGGTGCTGGTCCTGCTGGCCATCGCCTCGTGGGTCCTGGGGATGGGCCTGCTGCTCAAGGAGGCGCACGACATCGAGTCGCTCCCGCTGCAGACCGACACCCAGACCGTGCAGCTGGAGGCCGGCGAGAGCACCCGGGTCATCTCCGAGTCCGAGCAGGCGAGGTGCACCGTCGAGGGCCCCGGAGGGCGAGAGACCAACGACGGCTACCCGACGGCGCCCATCGACCTGGGCTCCGGTGACCTCTACCGGGTGATGACGGTCGACGCCGACGCGAGCGGCGAGTACGCCGTCGAGTGCACCGCGGGCTTCGTCCTGCACGCCCAGGGCAATGCGTGGGTGCCGCTGCCCATCGGGTGCGCCCTCGGGTGCGTGGGCTTCGTGACCTTCGTCATCGGCCTCGTCCTGTGGCTCGTCCGGCGCTCCGAGGCACGGCGCGCGCAGCCGCTGGCCGGCTGAGGCCCCCTTCGTGCCGCCTCGATCGCCGCTGCCCGCGCGCCACGGTCTCGGTGCCGCGTGGGTGCGCACACCTGACCACGACCACGGCCGGCCGCGTCCCTGGTCGACGATGGGCCAGTGGCTGCGTGACACCTCGCCCGAGGGGGTCGACGTCGACGGGATGCTCGCCGACGAGCGCTTCGTCTACGACGACGGCTCCGTGCTGCTCGCCGGTGACGCCTACCGGCCGCACACCTTCGTGTGGTTCCACCGCGACCTGCGCGAGGAGCCCGAGGTGCCCGGCGAGATCGCCCTCCTGCACCGTGACGAGCGGCTCGTCGTCGTCGACAAGCCGCCCTTCCTCTCGACGATCCCGCGCGGGCGGCACGTCATGCAGAGCGTCACGGTGCGGCTGCGCGACGAGCTCGGTCTGCCGGAGCTCACCCCGCTGCACCGGCTCGACCGCGTGACCTCGGGCGTGCTCCTGCTCGCGACCGAGCGGCGGTGGCGCGGGCCCTACCAGACGCTCTTCGAGCACCGCCGGGTCAGCAAGACCTACCTCGCGCTCGCGCCCCGGCGCGACGACCTGGCCTTCCCGCTCACCGTGCGCAACCACATCGCCAAGACGCGCGGCGTGTGGCAGGCGCAGGTCGTCCCCGACGCCCCGGTCAACGCGGTGACCGACATCGAGGTTGAGTCGGTCGCCGGGGACCTCACCGTCTACCGGCTGACGCCCCACACCGGGCGAACCCACCAGCTGCGACTGCACCTGCACGGCCTGGGCCTCCCGATCGTCGGTGACCCGCTCTACCCCGAGGTGCTCGACGTGTCGGTCGACGACTTCTCGACGCCGCTGCAGCTGCTCGCGAGCACCCTCGAGCTCGTCGACCCGGTCGACGGGCGCGAGCGGCGCTTCGTCAGCGGGCGGACCCTGCCGATCGCCCCGCCGCGCTGAGCCCGCGGGCTGAGCCCGACGGGTCGGGCCCTCGGGTCGGCCGCAGGCGGGGGTGCCTGCTGCCGCTGGCCGTGCAGGTCCGTGGCCTGCCTATGCCGTTGCTCCGTACCCCGGGTCGGCCGCGTGGTGCTGGGGTCATGCTGCGAACCGGCGGGTCGCTCGGCTCCGTACGCCACTGCTCCGTACCCCGGGTCGGCCCAGAGGGCGGAGCAGTGGCGTATGCAGTTGGGCTGGACCCCGATCCCGCCTTCGTGGCCGGGATGCCCACCGTACGGAGCAACGGCGTAGGGCCCGGATCGGTCCCAGACCTCCCGATATCGGGGGCCCGGACCGCCGGCCGCCGGCCGCCGGCCGCTGTCCGCTGGCCGCCGGCCGGGACTCAGCCCCGGCGCGACCCGGCCAGGTCGGACTCGGCCGAGTCGGACCCGACCGACCCGGTACCGGCGGCAGCGCCCCCTTCGCCCGAGGTGCGGGGGTCGCTCTCACCGGACTCCGACGCATAGGCGTCGAGCACCTGCTGGCCGGCGTCCTCGACCGGGTGGTCGTCGTTGGACTCGCGCAGCGGGTTGTTGGGGATGAAGAGCGTCGCGACGAAGACGACCGCGAGGATCGGGAGGCCGAGTGCGAAGGCATCGGTCAGCTTGTCGGCCAGGCCCCAGCGGACGGCGTCGGCGACGGCCGGGGGCAGCTTCGCCAGGGCGCTCGGGTCGAGCACCGCACCGGCGTCCATGTGACCGCCGGCCTGCGCGGGCATGCCGCCGGGCAGGTGCGAGGCGATCTTCTCCTGCAGACCGCTCGACATGACCGCACCGAAGATCGCGATGCCGACGGTCGATCCGACGTTGCGGAAGAACTGGGTCGACGCGGTGGCGACACCCATGTCGGCGCGGGCGACGGCGTTCTGCACGACGAGCGTGTACTGCTGCATCGCCATGCCCAGACCGACGCCGAGGACGACCATCGCCTCGGTGAGCTGCAGGCTCGTGGCGTTGTGGTCGAGGCGGGTGAGCAGGAAGACGCCGACCGCCATGATCGCGATGCCGGTGAGCATGAAGGGCAGGTACCGGCCGGTGCGGGTGATGAGCATCCCGGTGACGATGCCGCAGATGATGAAGCCGAGCATGAGCGGCATGAGGATCAGGCCGGAGTTCGTCGCGTTGACGCCGATGACGCCCTGGGCGAAGACCGGGATGTAGATGATCGCGCCGAACATGACGATCGCGACGCCGAAGGCGGAGACCAGGCTCAGGCTGATCGTGCGGTTGACGAAGAGGCGCAGCGGCAGCACCGGCTCGACGGCCTTGCGCTCGACGAGGACGAAGGCGGTGAGCAGGACGGCGCTCAGGACGAAAAGGCTGATCGACTCGGTGGAGCCCCAGGCCCAGCTCGACCCGCCGAAGGACACGGCGAGCAGCAGCGCGACGAGACCGGTCGAGAGGGTGCTGATGC
This sequence comes from Janibacter sp. CX7, assembly GCF_024362365.1. Lineage (NCBI taxonomy): Bacteria > Bacillati > Actinomycetota > Actinomycetes > Micrococcales > Intrasporangiaceae > Janibacter > Janibacter sp. CX7. The sequence continues at coordinate 83,509 of NZ_CP101464.1, forward strand.
CGAGGTAGTCGATCGGCGCCTTGCGCGGGGTGTGCGGCACGTGGAGGAATCGCGCGATGAAGACGAGCGCGATCAGGCCCACGGGCAGCGACACGAAGAAGAGCCAGCGCCAGCCGAGGTGGTCGGTGATGACGCCACCGAGGAGCGGGCCGGCGACCGAGGTCACGCCGAAGACCGCGCCCATGAGGCCTTGGTACTTGCCGCGCTGCCGCGGCGGGATGATGTCGCCGATGATCGTCTGCGACAACGGCATCAGGGTGCCCATGCCGAGGCCCTGCACGGCACGGCCGGCGACGAGCATCCAGAAGCTCTGCGAGAAGCCGGCGATGATCGAGCCGATCATGAAGACGACGATGCCGCCGAGGTAGAAGGCGCGACGGCCGTAGAGGTCGGAGAACTTGCCGACGATCGGGACGGTGACGGCCGAGACGAGCATGGCCGCGGTGGCGACCCAGCTGTAGTGGTCCATGCCGCCGAGCTCGGAGACGATCCGGGGCAGGGCGGGGCCGACGATGGTCTGGCTGACGGAGGCGACGAGCATGCCGAGCATGAGGCCGGCGAAGACGCGCTTGTTCTCCGTACTCATCTTGTAGGGGGCGGATGCCGTGGTGGTGCTCAAGGGGCGGTCCTTCCGGAGGTCTGGAGGGGCGAAGGGGGGTGCGTCGCCGACTGCGCGTCGGCGGCAAGATCTGCGGCGAGCCGGGTGAGGAGACGGTCGAGGTCGACGAGGTCCTCTTCCGGCCAGTCGGCGAGCATCCGGCCGAGGAGGCCGGTGCGGGCGCTGCGCTCGTCGAGGAGCGTCTGGAGGCCGTCCCCGCTCAGGCGCACCGTGGAGGCGCGCCCGTCACTGGGGTCGGGCAGGCGCTCGAGGAGCCCGTGCGTCTCGAGGTGGCTCACCCGTCGGCTGATCGTCGACAGGTCGTGGCCGAGGGATTCGGCGAGCTTGGAGATGCGGATCCCGGCCTCGGTGGGGCAGTGCGCCAGCGTGCCGAGGAGGGCGTAGTCGGTGCGGCTCATGGCCTGGGGGTCGAGCGCCTGGCGGCGGGCGATCATCTTCGAGAAGAGCCCGAAGACCTGACCCAGCGTCTCCTGCAGCTGAACTGCGACGGTGGGGTTGGTTGCGTGCATACATCAACTATATACCTGCGTGCCGCAAGCATCCAAATCAACGTCGGTCGAGGTGTTGGGTCCCGGGCGGCCGGTGGGCTGGAACTATGCAGGACCCTAGGGTTTTGCGGAGTTCGTCGGGGCGGGTGCACCGGGATGGGACGGCCTACCTGGCGAAGGGGGGACGGTCAGCCCTGCTCGATGAGCAGGGTCGGGGTGCCCAGGGCGCGGTCGCGGACGGTCGCCACGCGGGTGCCGGGCTTGCGGCCGGTGCGCACCTCGGAGACCTCGACGCCGCTGGCGACGAGGCGCTCGCGAGTGGCCCCGATGTCGGTGGACCGCCAGGCCAGGCCGCCGAAGGAGTCGGGTTCGCCCGTCGGCTCGATCGGCGCGGCCACCTCGACGACCGCGTCGCCGCACCGGAAGAAGAGCCCGCGGAAGCCGTGCTCGGTCAGGCGCCGGTCCAGCCGGAGGTCGAGACCGACGCGTGCGCCGAGGTCGGCGGCGGCCCGCTCGGCGTCGCCGGCGCGCACGACGACGTGGTCGAGGACGATGTCCGTGCTCCCTTCGCCCTCGACGAAGGGAGCGAGTCGCCAGATCAGCCCGCCGAGGTCGAAGCCGCTGGCGTCACCGACGAGACCGCGCCGCTGGAGCAGCCGCTCGGTCGCCGCGACGTCGGCGACGCCGAGGGTGACAGCGGTCAGGCCGCCGTCCCCGGACTGGACCTCGATCTCGCGGTCGAGCGTGCCGAGTCGCCGCCACGCGTCCTGAGTGGCGGCGACGTCGGGGCTGGCGATGGTCAGGCCGGTGATCCTCACCCCGCCATCATGGCGTGGCCGGCTCCGGGGCGCTCCACGGCTGGGCGAAGGGAGTCGCCGGCCGGCCCGTGTCGGCGAGGATCAGCTCGAGCGACGTCGCCCCGTCGATCTGCTCGCGGATGATGTCGGCGTGACCCGCGTGGCGGGCGAGCTCCTCGATGAAGTGGACGATCGAGTAGCGCATCTTGACGTCGGAGCTCGTCATCAGCCCGTACCAGGGGGCCGGCGGGACGCTCGAGTCGGCATCGGCGTCGAGCGAGCGGATCCACTCGACGACCGCGACCCGGCGCCGGTCGAAGGTCGCGATCGTCTCGGCGAGGGTCTCGTCGGCGCGCAGGGCGAAGGTGTCCATGAAGGCCGCATAGGCGTCCTCGGTGATCTCGCCGCCCTCCTCGACGCGCGCCTCCTTCTCGTCCGGCGCGGCGATGACATAGCTCGTGTGCTTGATGATCCCGCCGATCGACAGCGCCGATCGGGTCGGGGTGAGGCGCGCCTGCTCCTCGGTGAGGCCGTGGGCGCTGGCGCGCAGACCCTCGAGCTGCTGGTCGACGTACTCGGCGTAGCCGGTGATCTCGTCGTGGACGGCCGGGTTGTACATGTCGGGCTCCTTGCGGTCGTGGTCTCGGTGCTCGTGCCGCGAAGGGAAGGACCTCCCCTTCGTCTGGAACCCACTGTTCAGGGCATTGCGGACAGGTTCTGTCACCGATCCGAGGATGATGGTGGACATGGCCGAGACGACCGAACGTGCGCTGCGACTGCTCGGGCTCTTCGAGACCCGGTCGGTGTGGACCGGGCCCGAGCTCGTCGAGCTGCTCGGGGTGACCACCCGCACCCTGCGGCGGGATGTCGAGCGGCTGCGCGAGCTCGGCTATCCCGTCGAGGCGACGCCCGGGGTGGGTGGTGGTTACCGGCTCGGCAGCGGCGGGCGGATGCCGCCGCTGCTCCTCGAGGAGGACGAGGTCGTGGCCGTGACGGTGGCGCTTCGCGTGGGCGCACAAGGGATCTCGGCGATCGGTGAGCCCGCCGTGCGGGCCCTGACGAAGCTCGACCAGGTCATGCCGCCGCGGCTGCGCGGCGAGGTGGCGGCGCTCGCCGACGCCACCGCCCTGCTGCCCGGCGCGACCGACGACGTCGACACCGGCATGCTCGTCGTCCTCGCCCACGCGGTGCGCGATCACGTGCGGGTGCACTTCGGCTACACCGGGCGCGGCGGGGAGATGACCGACCGTGACGTCGAGCCCTATCGCCTCGTCGCGACGGGCCGGCGCTGGTACCTGCTCGCGTGGGACGGGCGAAGGGAGGACTGGCGCACCTTCCGCCTCGACCGGATGGCGGGGGTGCGGGCGTCGACCTTCCGCTTCCGGCCGCGGCCGGCACCCGATGCCGTCGAGCACGTGCGGCGGGCGGTTACCCGGGCCGGATACGCCCACCGGGTGCGGGTGCGGCTGACCGCCGACGTCGAGGCGGTGCGCCGCCGCGTCCCTGCCGCCTACGGGGTCGCGACGCAGGTGCGCCCCGGTGTCACCGACCTCGAGTCGAGCGCCGACGACCTCGCGAGCCTCGCCCGCCACCTGACCCTCGCGGCCTTCGACCTCGGCGCCACCCTGACCGTCCTCGAGGGCCCCGGCCTCGCCGACGCCATCGACGACTTCACGACAGGACTCGCCGCCACCCGCAAGATGCTCTGACGCCAACCCTGCAAAACCCTAGGGTTTTGCAGGGTTGAGAGTGCAAAACCCTAGGGTTTTGCGCAGAGGGGCCAGGCGTCAGAGCATCTTGCGGACGACGGAGAGCGGGAGCACCTTCATCGCGGAGCCGACGGCGACCCAGGGCTTCGCGGGGACGAGTGCCTTGGCCTTGCGGCCCTCGATGGCGACGACCATCGCGCGCACGCCGGTCTCGGTGTCGACCATGAACTTCGTGCGCTGCTCGACCTTCTCGTTCATCTCCGAGCGGATGTAGCCCGGGTAGAGGACGGTGACGTCGATGTCGAGCTCGGGCTTGCCGATCATCTCGCTGCGAATGCCCTCGCCGAGCGAGGCGAGGAAGGCCTTGGACGCGCCGTAGGTCGTCATCGACTTCGGCATGCCGCGCAGCGCGGTGACCGAGGCGATGAGCACGAGGTGGCCGGCCTTCTGCTCGCGGAAGATCGCCATCGCGGCCTCGGTCTGGATCGCGGCGCCGAGCACATTGGTCTCGATGGTCTGCCGGTTGGCGTAGTGGCTGCCCTTGCCATAGGGCGCGCCCTTGCCGAGGCCGGCGTTGACGATCACCCGGTCGAGGCGACCGAAGTCCCCCTTCGCCTGGTCGAAGACGGTGGTGACGGCGTCGTCGTCGGTGACGTCGAGGGCATAGGTCTCGACCCGGCGGCCGGGGTGGGCGGCGAGGATCTGCGCCTTGAGCTCGTCGAGCCGGTCGGTGCGGCGCGCGGTGAGCGCCAGGTCGTGGCCGAGCGCGGCGAACTGGCGGGCCATCTCGGCGCCGAGGCCGGAGCTGGCGCCGGTGATGAGGGTCGTGAAGGTCATGGGGACTCCTGGGTGTGGGGCGAAGGGGGGATCAGCCGATGAGGGTGCGGCAGCGGGCGTCGAGATAGGTGACCATCGGCCCGAAGGCCGCGAAGCGCGGGTTCGTCGTGGCGCCGGAGACGTAGCGGGCGTAGATCTGCTGGGCGATGCCCGCGAGGCGGAAGAGGCCGAAGACCTCGTAGAAGGCCCACTCCCGAGCGCTCACCTCGAGTCCCCGTGCGGCGCAGTAGCGCTCGACGATCTCGGCGCGGGTGAGCATGCCCGGCAGGTGCGTCGGCTGCAGGCGAAGGGAGCGCATCGTCGCGTCGTCGTCGGCCTGGGCCCAGTAGGCCAGCGCCCCGCCGAGGTCCATGAGCGGGTCGCCGACGGTCGCCAGCTCCCAGTCGAGGACACCGACGACCTGCGTCGGGTCGGCGGCGTCGAGGACGAGGTTGTCGAGGCGGAAGTCGTTGTGGATCAAGGCATGCGGCCGATCGGCCGGCTCGTGCTGCGCCAGCCAGGCCATGACGTCCTCGAAGTCCGGGACGTCGTCGGTCGCCGCTGCGCGGTAGCGGGAGGACCACCCTTCGACCTGGCGGTGGACGTAGCCGTCGCCACGGTCGAGGGCCGCGAGCTGTGGCACCGCCGTGACGTCGACCTCGTGCAGCTCGACGAGGGTGGCCAGAGCGGCCTCGCACAGGGACGTGGCCTGCTCTGGGGTGAGGGTGACGCCGTCGGGCAGGTCGCGGCCGACGATCGTGCCCTCGAGCTTGTCCATGACGTAGAAGTCGCTGCCGAGGACCTCGGGGTCGGTGCACAGGCCGACCATCCGCGGCACGTGGGGGAAGACGGGGCGCAGCGCCGCCTGCAGGTCGTGCTCGCGGTGCATGTTGTGCGCGCTGCCGCCGAGGGCCCCGTGGGGCGGGCGACGCAGCACGAGAGCCCTTGTGGGCCAGCGCAGTTCGTAGGTGAGGTTGGACGCGCCGGAGTCGAACTGCCGCACCTGCGGCTCGCCCTCGAGCGCCCCAACGACCTCGGGGTCGCCGTGCTCGCGCAGCCACGCGCTCACCCGCCCCATGTCGAAGGCGTCCTCCTCGCGGACCGCTCCGGCACTCATCGCCGCTCCTGTGCTGAACCCGGGTTCATGTCGCCCGACCCTACCTGCCCCGCCCACCCGCTCCCTGAGGAGCTTGCGCAGCAAGCGTCTCGAAGGGAGGTGCCGGGCCCTTCGAGACGCTGCGGCCGCGGGCGGCCTTGCTCCTCAGGGACCGGGGTGGTGGGCGGCCGCAGGGCGAAGGGGGACGGCTGCGCACATCAAGCCGAAGTCAGCAACGACAACCGCCGGCACAAGGACAACGAAGGACTTCGGCGGGCGCAGCCGTCCCCCTTCGTCCGGAGGCGGGCAGAGGAGCGACTGGTTCGGACCACCCAGTTCACGGGCGTATCGTGTCCGGCGTTTTTGACCACCACCAGAAGGGTCACCATGACCACCGCCGCGACACCGCCGGCCGAACGCACCTTCCTCGGTCACCCCCGAGGGCTCGCCACGCTCTTCAACATCGAGCTGTGGGAGCGCTTCTCGTACTACGGGATGCGGGCGATCCTGCTCTACTACATCGTCGACACGGCGGCGAACGGCGGGCTCGGGCTCGACCAGTCGCTCGGTGAGGCGGTCGTCGCGACCTACGGTGCCGCGGTCTACCTGCTCTCGGTCGTCGGCGGGTGGCTGGCCGACCGGGTCATCGGCGCCCAGCGCAGCGTCTTCGTCGGTGGCGTCATCATCATGGCCGGGCACGTGAGCCTCGCCGTCCCCTCGCCGGCGACGTCCTGGCTCGGCATCGCGCTCGTCGCCCTGGGTACCGGTCTGCTCAAGCCCAATGTCTCGGCGATGGTCGGCCACCTCTACGAGGAGCGTGACGCGCGCAAGGACTCGGCCTTCACGATCTTCTACATGTCGATCAACATCGGCAGCTTCTTCTCCCCCTTCGTCGTCGCCTTCCTGCGCGACCAGTGGGGCTACCACGCGGGCTTCCTCGCCGCCGCCGTCGGCATGCTCTTCGCGCTGATCGCCTACGTCGTCGGCCGTCGCACGCTGGCGCCCGAGTCCAACCTCGTGCCCAACCCGCTGCAGCCCCGCGACCGGGCGCGCGTCCCGCTCCTGGCCGGTGGCCTCGTCGCGCTCGTCGTCGTCCTGCTCCTGGCGACCCGCGCGCTGCGAGGCGCCTGGGCCGACGCGGTCATCGACACGATCTCGATCCTGTCGGTCGTCGCGTCGGTGTCCTACTTCGTCGTCATGTTCCGCAGCAAGCAGGTCACGCCGCGCGAGCGGACCCACCTGGCCGCCTACCTGCCGATGTGGGTCGGCGCGGTGCTCTTCTGGATGATCTTCGAGCAGGCGGCGTCCAAGATGGCGGCCTACGCGGCCAACCGGACCGACCTCGACTCGCTGGGGTTCCACTTCTCCGAGGAGTGGTTCCAGTCGATCAACCCGGTCTCGATCATGCTGCTCGCGCCGCTCTTCGGCCTGCTGTGGATGCGCCGGGCCGGTCGCTTCCCGTCGACGCCGATGAAGTTCGCCCTCGGTGTCACCCTCGCCGGCCTGTCCTTCGTGCTGCTGTCGGCGGCCTCGGCCGCCTTCCCCGGCGCGACCTCCCCGGTGTGGGTGCTCGTCGGCGTCTTCGTCATCCAGACCCTCGGTGAGCTCTGCCTCTCGCCGGTGGGCCTGTCGGCGACGACCTCGCTCGCGCCCAAGGCCTTCACGAGCCAGGCGATGGCGCTGTGGTTCCTCGCCGTCGCCACCGGCCAGTCGCTCGCCGCGCAGCTCATCCGCGCGATGGAGGGGCTGCCCGACGGCACCTTCTTCATCACCCTGGGCGTCATGGCGGTCGTCGTCGGCGTCGTCCTCGCGGCCCTGTCGCCGTGGGTGCACGCGCGCATGAAGGACGCCGAGCCCGAGCACGCCTGACCCGGGTCACCACCGCTGGGTCGATGTATGCGGGTGCGCTGGAGCTCACCCGAATACATCGACTCGCGGGCGCCGGTGCTCAACCCGCGACGCGGATCGCCAGCGCGTGCGGCTCGCACCGCACCCGCAGCCGCCGGGCGGGCCCGGCGACGTCGCCGTCGAGCTGCACGTGCAGCGGCTGCTCGCTGACGACCTCGACCTCGCGCGAGGCCCGCGTCGCCAGCCCGGCCACGTCACCGGGGAGGCGGAAGACCCCCTTCGCCGCGACGCCGAGCCACTGCCCGGGACGCCGCACGGTCACCTCGAGCACGTCGAAGAGCCCGTCGTCGACGAGACCGCCCGGCGCGATCCGCACGCCGGCCCGCACCCGCTCGCAGTTGGCCGCGAGCACGCTCCACACCCGCAGGTGCTCGGGCTCGCCGCCGTCATGGCGCACCGTCACGGGCACCGGCCGCCGCAGCGCCGTGACCGCCGCCGGCGCGACATAGGCAGGCCAGCCGATGCGGTCCTTGAGCCGCGGGTTGGCCGCCGCCACCGTCGCCGCGTCGTGGCCCATCCCCGCCAGCACGACGAAGGGGAGGTCCGCCGCCTCGTCGTCGACCTGCGCGAGACCCAGGTCCACGGGACGGGCGCGGCCGGTGAGAGCCACCTCGACGGCCGCCTCGACCGTGCGCGGCAGCTCGAGGTTGTGGGCGAGGAGGTTGGCTGTGCCGATCGGCACGATGCCCAGCTCGACGCCGGTGCCGCCGAGGGCGTGCGCGACGTGCCGGACCGTGCCGTCACCGCCTGCCGCGACGACGAGCTCGGCCCCCGCCTCGACCGCTGCGGCGGCCTGCCCGTGCCCGCAGTCCTCGCGGGTCGTCAGGTGGACGTCCGGGTCGGGCCAGCCGGCGGCCTGCGCCGCGGCGACGACACCTTCGAGGGCGCGCTCCCATCCCCCCTTCGAAGGATTGAGGACGAGCCCGATCCTCATGGCGCGGCCCTCACACCGTCCGGGAGTCGTCGAAGACGACGATCGTGCCGCCGTAGCTGGCGACCCACACGCGCTTCTTGGTGGGCTCGTAGGTGATGCCGATGGGCAGCGCGTCGGTCTTCTCGGTCTGCACGACCTCGAAGTCCTTGGTGCGGATCTTGCTCACCGTGCTGCTGCCGTAGTTGCCGACGTAGATCGCACCGCCGTCCGGGCTCATCGTCATCGAGCGGGGCTGGTTGCCGACCTGCACCTCGCGCAGGGTCTTGCCGGTCGTGGCATCCACCTCGCTCACGGTACCCGCGCCGTTGTTGGAGACGTAAAGCTTCGAGCCGTCGGGGGAGACGAGCAGGTGGCGCGGGCCGTCACCGGTCGCGGCGAAGTCGCTGACCTCGCCCGACTCGAGGTCGACCTTGACCGTCTTGTCCGAGCCCATGACCGCGACGAAGGCGGTCTTGTCGTCCGGGGTGATGGCGATGCCGCGGGGGTGCTTGCCGTCGATGGGGATCGTGGTGACGACCTCCCCCTTCGCCGTGTCGACGACGTCGAGGTCCATGGAGCACCAGTTGGTGACGAGCACCTTGCTGCCGTCGTGGGTCGCGGCGACGTACTTGGGCACGGCGCCGACCTGGATGACGTCCTTGATCTCGTGGGTCGCCGTGTCGATCTTGTAGAGATAGCTGTCGGAGATGCCCTCCGGCCCGGTGCACGCGTCGGCGCCCTCGGGGGAGAAGCCCTGGCCGTACATCGCGTAGTTGCTCACCCACGCGGTCTTGCCGTCGGGGCTGAAGGCCATCTCGACCGGCGCTCCCTTGCTCGTGCCGGGGTGACCCTTGATGCCGAAGTCGGCGAGGTCGACCCCGTCGGGAATGGTCTCCTCGATGGCGCCGTCGGGGGTGAGGGCGGTGACCGAGTGGCTGTACATCATGTTCTGCGCGAAGACGTGGCCCGTGCGCGAGGCGACGACCGACTTCGGGGTCATCGGGCCGGTGATCCGCTGGATCCGCACCATCGACGAGTCCGCCGGGGCGGCCTCGGCGCCCTGCTTCTTCGCCGGGCGGACCTTGGGCGCCGCCTTCTCGACCTTCGCCGGCTCGGCCCGCTTGGCGGGGGCGGCGCTCGTCGCTGCGGGTGCCGCCTTGGGGTCGGCCGCGGCCTCGTCCTCGCCGCCGAAGAGCTTCGCCAGGCAGACGACGAGCACGATGAGCACGACGATGGCCACGACCGTCGCGATGCGACGGCGCTGCACGTAGACCGGGTCGTTGTTGATCTTCACGGGCACCTCTGCAGGTCGGAGTTGCCCAGCAACCTAGGGGCGCACCGGGTCGACGGGTCGGAGGCGCACCGGACCTGACCAAACCGGTCCCAAAGGCGGACGAAGGGGGAGACCTTCGGCCGATGTGCCGCTCCCGGGCGTCTTCGTAGCCTCGTCGTCATGGGAGGGACGCAGGTCTACGAGATGGTCATCGACGGTCGCCGGCACCGGGTCGAGACCTCCGTCGGCGACGGGTGGAAGAACTCCGCGACGTGGTGGGTCGACGACGAGGAGCTGGCGACCGCGACGTCGGCCGCGGCCGACAACCTCTACCTCGTCGCGGACGAGGAGCACGCGCTCGCCGACGAGGTCGGTGCCGTGCGCGCTCGCTTCACCACGCTGAGCAAGCCGGTGCGGGCGACGTGGTTCGAGGGAGAGCGCTCGGTGGCCGAGGCCAAGGCCCAGGTCGGGGTCGGCGGGCTCGACCTCGTGCCCGAGCCGGGGTCCCCGGCCGCGGTGCGCGAGGAGCGGATGCGGGCCCGGCCCCGCCTCTACGCCGCCCGGCACGTCGCGGCCGGGGTGGGCAACGTCGTCATCCCGATCCTGCTCGCCGCGCTCGCGGCGCGCTTCGTCGTGTCGATCCCGTGGCCCGACTGGGACCTGCCGTCGATCCCGATGCCGGACCTCGACCTGCCGACCATCCCGTGGCCCTCGATCGACCTGCCGTCGATCCCGTGGCCGGACTGGAGCGCGCCGGGGTGGCTCGTGTGGGTCCTCGACCACCTGAAGTACATCCTCCCGATCCTCGCCGGGCTGCTCCTCGCCCGGGCGGAGATCATGCGGCGGCAGCATCAGGACGCCGAGCGTGAGCGGAGGGCCGCAGGGGTGCCCTCCGCTCACGACTCGGGCCGGGAGTCAGTGCATCGGGACGTCGCGGCGGCGAAAGCCGACGATCCCGAGGACGACGAGGACCAGCCCGCCGACGCCCGCGACGAGGGTGCCGGTGACGTCCGGCGCGTCGGCGGGCACGTTGCCGACGAGGCCGAAGGGCGCCCACTCGACGAGCCATGACGGCAGCTGCAGGCCTGGCCCCATGTAGCCGATGACGGCCGCGATGCCGAAGACGACCCAGGCCCCGGCCTGGAGGCGGGGCCGCCAGCCGAAGAGCGCGAGCGAGATGCCGCCGAGCAGGAGTATGACCGGCAGGTGCTGCAGCGCGGCGCGCAGCAGGGTGGCCACCCACGACGAGTCGCCCAGTGCCGCAGCGGTGCTCAGCGCGAGGGCGAGGGCTCCAGCCCCGCCGACGACCAGGGTGCCGACGGCGATGACGGTCAGGTGCGGAGCGAGCCAAGCGGCACGGCTGCGGGCCTCGCTCAGCTGCAGCTCGAGGCGCCCGGAGGTCTCCTCGCGTCGCAGGGACCCGAGCGACTGCAGGACGTATCCGCCGACGAGGATCGACAGCAGCAGGACGAACATCGCGGCCATCGGCTCGACGATGCCGCTCTCGCCGCCGGCGATCCACACCTCGAGGTCGGGGTTGCCCGTGATCGCGTCGATGACGGTCTGCATGAGCGACCCGTAGGTGCCCATGAGCACGGCGACGAGCACCGCCCACCCGAGCGTCGTGCCGCGGTGCTCGCGGACGGCCAGGCCGAAGGGGGCGACGAGCGCCGCGCTCGCCCGGCGGGGGCCGGTGCGTGCCGGCACGAGCGAGCCGCCGACGTCGCGCCGGGTCGACAGCCACAGGGCGAGGGCGAGGAGCAGGGCGGTGGCGCCCAGGCTCAGGGCGAAGGGGAGCGCTCGCGTCTCCCCGAAGGCCGCCACCTTGTCGTACCAGCCGAGCGGCGTGGCCCACAGCGCCGGGCCCTCGTCGATGGCCGCGGCGCCGCGGACGAGATAGGCGGCGAGGGCGACCGCGAGGCTCCCGGCCCACACGCTGCGCTGGTGGCCGAAGGCCTGGGCGAGCACGGCGCTCACCCCGACGAAGACCGCCCCGAGCGCTGCCAGCGCCGCGCCGTAGGCGATGGACCCGCTCGTCTGCGCGCCGGCGGCGACGAAGGCGAGGGCCGTGAGGGCGCCCAGGCCGACGAGGGCCGCGAGGGCGACGACGACCGCCGCGACGAGCGGGGCCTGACGGCCGACCCGCGAGGCGAGCAGCAGCTCGAGGCGCCCGGCCTCCTCCTCGCGGCGGGTGCCGCGGACGGTGAGGGCGATCGCGAGCAGGGGGATGCCGAAGGCGACGACGAAGCCGAGCTCGTTGACGAGCACGCCGCCGAGGGTGTCGGTGCCGGCGACCGCGCCGTTGAGCACCCGCATGCCGGGGCCGGCCGTCGTCTCGGCGTAGGAGCGCAGCTTGTCCGGGGTGTCGTAGAGGCCGGTGATCGACGTCGTCGTCAGCAGCACGATCGCGGTCAGGCCGAGGACCCAACCGACGACGGCCTTCCACCCGGTGCGCCACTGCACCCGCAGGCTCGTCCCGACCCCCGCGATGCTGAGCGCACTCATCGCTGCTCACCCGCACCTTCGCTGGCTGAGGTGCGAGCGCCGGCGAGCCTCGAAGCCGCGTCTCGGTGCCCCTCCCCTTCGCTGGCTGAGGTGTGAGCGCCAGCGAGCCTCGAAGCCGGCTCACCCCGGTACTGCTCGAGGAAGAGGTCGTCCAGGCTCGGCGGCTCGATGGTCAGCGTGTGCACCCCGGCGGCGTGCAGCCGGCCGACGACCTCGGCGACGTCCTGGGCCTCGACGTGGCAGCGCGTCTCGACGCGGCCGTCGACCTCCCCTTCGTCCAGCGCGGTGACCCCCGCGACCCCGGTGAGCCCGGGGGAGACGTCGGTGACGGCGTGGACCCGGCTGCTCGTGCTGCGGCGCAGGTCGGCGAGGGTGCCGGTGGTGACGGTGCGGCCGGCGCGGATGATGCTCACCCGGTCGGCGAGGGCTTCGACCTCGCCGAGGATGTGGCTCGAGAGCAGCACCGTCGTGCCCTCGGCGACGCGCTCGCGGACGCACTCCTGGAAGACCTGCTCCATGAGCGGGTCGAGGCCGGAGGTCGGTTCGTCGAGGAGGAGCAGGTCGACGTCGGCGGCGAGGGCGGAGATGAGCGAGACCTTCTGCTTGTTGCCGGTGCTGTAGTCGCGGGTGCGCTTGCGGGTGTCGAGGTCGAAGCGCTCGACGAGGTCACGGCGCCGCCTGTCGTCGAGGCCACCGTGCGCCCGCCCGAGGACGTCGATGCACTGGCCGCCGGTCAGGCCGGGCCAGAGGGTGACGCCGGCGGGCACGTAGGCCAGGCGGCGGTGCAGCGCGACGGCATCGCGCCACGGGTCGCCGCCGAGCACGGTGATCCGGCCGGCGTCGGCCCGGGTCAGGCCGAGCAGGACCCGGATGGTCGTCGACTTGCCGGCGCCGTTGGGCCCGAGGAAGCCGTGGACCTCGCCGGCCCCGACGTGCAGGTCGAGGCCGTCGAGGGCGTGGGTGCTGCCGTAGGTCTTGTGCAGGCCCTCGGCATGGATGACGGCGTCGCTCATGCGGACTCCTCGGACGAAGGGGGTGGGGTCCCGATGTCACCGTCTGCGGCTGTATCGGGTGTGGGCAATATTGCTGCATAGAAGCGCATCGCCTCGTCGCCCCAGCGGGCGAGGCCCTCGCCGCGCAGCGGGTCGACGCCGAGGATCTGGCGCCAGTGGTCGGCGAGGAAGAGGGTGCCGAGGTCGGACGACATGGCCAGCGCCGCGCGCATCTCGGGGTCGGGGCCGGCCACGAGCTTGCCGGCGGCGTCCCAGATGCGGAAGACCTCGACGGTCCGCCGGTGCCACGCGGTGAGCAGCTCGGTGGCGAGCGGGTCGCCGCCCATGAGCAGGCGGCGCAGGTAGGGCACGATCGGGGAGCCCTCCGGCAGTGCCTGCTGGAGCATCTCGCCGATGGAGGCCCACTGGGCGGCCTGCATGTCCTCGGCGAGGTCGGTGTCGGTCGACAGGTCGAAGAGCTCGTCCATCCAGGCCCGCACGTGCTCGACGACCGCCTCGCGCAGACCGGCCTTCGACCCGAAGTGGTGGATCACGAGCGCCGGCGACACCTCGGCCCGCTCGGCGATCTGCCGCATCGTCACGGCGTCCTCGCCGCGCTCGGCGAAGAGCTCGAGGGCGGCATCGCGCACCCGCGCCCGCCCGGTCCGATCGTCGACTGAACTCATGTTCAGCAGGCTAAACCTGCGTTCAGTCCCCGGTCAAGGACGCCGCATTGCCCAACGGCAATGCTCACTCCACGCTGCATTGCCGTTGGGCAATGCGGACCCCCGGTCCCTGAGGAGCTTGCTCTGCAAGCGTCTCGAAGGGCCGGCACCTCCCTACAGTCGTGCGCATGGCCCTCGTCCACGGACTCCTCCTCGCCGCCGGCGCCGGCCGGCGGATGGGCCGGCCCAAGGCCCTCGTCACCGATCCCGACGGCACGTCATGGCTGGCCCGTGCGGTGTCCGTCCTGGACGAAGGGGGTTGTGCCGCAAGGCTCGTCGTTCTGGGGGCGAGTGGGGAGCAGGCGGAGCTGGACCTGCCGCACACCGCGTGGACGCACTGCCCGGACTGGGCGAAGGGGGTGGGTCACTCCCTTCGTCATGGCTTGCGAGTGCTCGGCGAGGGTGAGGCCGACGCCGCCCTGGTCCACCTCGTCGACCTGCCGGACGTCACCGCTGCCGTGGCGCGGCGGCTGCTCGGGGGAGAGGTGGGCAGGGGCTCCCTTCGCCGGGCGGTGTACGACGGCAGGCCGGGGCACCCGGTGCTCATCGGTCGCGACCACTGGGCGCCGCTCGTCGCCGAGCTGGACGGGGACCGTGGGGCCGCGGACTACCTGCGGCGGCACGACGCCGAGACCGTCGAGTGCGCCGACCTCGCGACCGGGCAGGACGTGGACCGGCCTCAGGAGTGAGGGTGGTGGATCGGGCCGCCCCGGTCCGACAGGCGCGAGCCGGCGCCGCCCCAGCGCAGCGAGATGATCTCGGCGGCGATCGACACGGCCGTCTCCTCGGGGGTGCGGGCGCCGAGGTCGAGGCCGATGGGGGAGCTGAGCCGCGCGATCTCCTCGTCGGTGATGCCGACCTCGCGGAGCTGCGCCAGGCGCTGGTCGTGGGTGCGGCGCGAACCCATCGCGCCGACGTAGGCGACCCGCTCGAGGCGCAGGGCGACCTCGAGGAGGGGGGTGTCGAACTTCGGGTCGTGGGTGAGGACGGTGAGGACCGTGCGCGCGTCGATGCGACCGGCCTCGGCCTCCTCGCGCAGGTACTCGTGCGGCCACCGAACGACGACCTCGTGCGCCCCCGGCAGCCGCTCCGCGGTGGCGAAGGTTGGCCGGGCGTCGCACACGGTGACCCGGTAGCCGAGGAGCCGGCCCTGGTCGGCCATGGCCGAGGCGAAGTCGATCGCGCCGAAGACGATGAGCCGCGGCGGCGGCGCGAAGGCCTCGACGAAGACGCGCATGCCCTCGCCGCGACGTTCGCCGTCGGGCCCGTAGGTGAGGACCTCGGACAGGCCCTGGGCGAGCAGCCCCCGGGCGTCGTCGGTCAGCGCCGCGACCTGTCGGGTGCTGAGCTTCCCGCTCCCTGAGTGGGTCCCACGTTCCGCGTGGGCGGTCGCCCCGCGACCGTCTCGAAGGGAGGTGCCCTTCGAGACGCTTGGCCGCGGGCGGCCTCGCTCCTCAGGGGCCGGGAGAGGGGAGTCGCCTTCCGGCCGCACGACGAGCCGCCGGCCGACGAGGCCGGGGTCCGGGTGCTCGATGACCGTCGCGACGGCGATAGGTCGGCCCGAGCGGATGTCGGCGACGACCTCCGGCAGCTCCGGGAAGGTCGTGGCGGACACCGGCTGGACGAAGAGCTCGAGCTGACCGCCGCAGGTCAGGCCCACCTCGAGGGCGTTGCCGTCGCTCACCCCGTAGCGGGTGAGGACCGGGCTCCCTTCGGCCGCGACCTCGCGGGCCAGCTCGTAGACGGCCCCCTCGACGCAGCCGCCCGAGACCGACCCGACGGCGCGGTCCTCGTCGACGAGCATCGTCGCGCCGGGCGGGCGCGGGGCGGAGTGCCAGGTGCCGGTGAGCGTCGCCAGGCCCACGGACCGACCGGCGTGCCAGGCAGTCTCGAGGTCGTCGAGGACGTCGTGCACGGGCACTCCCTTCGGTCGGCGTTGACGCCTGCGCAGCCTAGGCCGGTGGGCCCGGCCCCGCCTCCCGACGACGCATGGCGGGACTGTCAGCCCTCGGGCGTAGCGTCCTTCCCATGACGACCCAGGCGGGCCAGGCGCCCGTGCTCAGCGACGACGAGTTCCCCGACAACCCGTGGCCGGCGCTGTGGGCGCTCGTCGTCGGCTTCTTCATGATCCTCGTCGACGTCTCGATCGTCTCGATCGCGACGCCGGCCCTCATGGAGTCCTTCGACACGGGCATCGAGCCGGTGCTGTGGGTGACGAGCGCCTACCTGCTCGCCTACGCGGTGCCGCTGCTCATCACCGGGCGCTTCGGCGACCGCTTCGGGCCCAGGCGGCTCTACCTCACCGGGTTGGCGATCTTCACCCTCGCCTCGCTCGCCTGCGGGCTTGCCCCGACCATCGGCTGGCTCATCGGCGCACGCGTCGTCCAGGGCCTCGGTGCGTCGATGATGACCCCGCAGACGATGGCCGTCATCACCCGCACCTTCCCGCCCGCGCGGCGCGGGTCCGCGATGGCGCTGTGGGGTGCGACCGCCGGCGTCGCCTTCCTCGTCGGCCCGCTGCTCGGTGGCCTGCTCCTCGACTCGGCCGGCTGGGAGTGGATCTTCTTCATCAACGTGCCCGTCGGCATCATCGGCTTCGTCGCCGCGGCCCGGCTCGTGCCGCGGCTGCAGCAGCACGCGCACCAGATGGACTGGGTCGGCGTGGGCCTGTCGGCGGTCGGCCTCTTCCTCGTGATCTTCGGCCTGCAGGAGGGCGAAGGCCACGACTGGGGCCAGATCGTCGGGCCGCTCACCGTCCCGATGCTCATCGGCGCCGGGGTGCTCGTGCTCGTCGGCTTCGTCGCGTGGCAGGCGCGGGGCCCGGCCGAGCCGCTCGTGCCGCTCGGGCTCTTCCGCGACCGCAACTTCTCGCTGTCCAACCTCGCGATCACGACGATGGGCCTGTCCGTGACGGCGATGATGTTCCCCCTGCTCGTGTGGCTGCAGAGCGTGCGCGGCTACACGCCGACCGAGGCCGCGCTGCTCATGGCGCCGCAGGCCATCGCGTCGATCGCGCTCGCCCGCCCGGTCGGCCAGCTCGTCGACCGCATCCACCCGCGGGTGCTGCCGACGCTCGGGCTGGGCGGCTTCGCCGTGACGCTCTTCGTCCTCTCGCGCCTGATGACCCCCGACTCGTCGATCGTCGCGGTGTGCGTCGCGATGACCTTCATCGGCGTCACGGGTGCGTGCATCTGGGGCCCGCTCGCCACGACGGCCAACCGCAACCTGCCGATCCACCTCGCCGGCGCCGGCTCGGGCATCTACAACACGACCCGCCAGGTCGGCTCGGTCATCGGGTCGGCGGCCATCGCGGCGCTGATGTCCGCGCGCATCGCCTCCCACCTCGGTCCGCAGGCAGCCGAGCGCTTCGGCTCGGGCGAAGGGAGCGCCGCCGCCGGCCCCGCAGCCCTGCCCCCGCAGGTCGCCGAGGCACTGTCGGCCGCCTTCGCCGAGTCGCTGCTCCTGCCCGCTGCGGTCCTCGTCGTCGGCGCCCTCGCCGCCCTGGCGCTGGAGCAGATGCGCCACCAGCGGGGCTGACCCCCTTCGTTGGGTTGATGTATCCGGGTGGGCTGGGACCCACCCTCATACATCGACTCGCGTGGTCGAGGTCGGGGCCACCGTTGGGTTGATGTATCCGGGTGCGCTGGGACTCACCCGGATACATCGACTCGCGCCCCGCCGCTCACCCGAGGTCGGCGACCGCAGCCTCCCACGCGACGGCCAGCGCCTCCAGATCTGCCCGGTGGTCGCGGATCCGGCAGCCCAGACGGTTGGGCTTGACCTCGATGCTCTCGGTCGCCCAGATCTCGAAGGCCTCGGGCCGCAGGTGCGAGGGCAGGTCGCCCGACGCATTGGTCGCCCGCCACCACGTGACGTTGCCGCCGTAGACGCGCATGATCGCGCCGACCTGACGCGGGCCGGTGCCGACGAGGGCGGCGAGGTCGCCATAGGAGACGACCCGGCCCCGGGGCACGAGCTCGACCGCCCGCAGCACCCGCTCGACGAGGACGTCGTCCACGACTGCTCCCGTCCTCTACCCAGCGCCTACTTCTCCGCGATCGTCACGCTCTCGATGGTGTGCACCTTGGCCGGGGCGCCGTCGCCGGCGGACCCGTCGGCCTCGATCGTCTCGACCGCATCCATCCCCTTCGTCACCTTGCCGAAGAGGCTGTAGCTCGGCGGCAGCTGCACGCCCGCGTCGCCGGTGATGATGAAGAACTGCGAGCCGTTGGTGTTCGCGCCGGCATTGGCCATGGCGACCGACCCGATCTCGTAGTCGCCCTGCTGCGGCAGCTCGTCGTCGAACTCGTAGCCGGGCCCGCCGCTGCCGTCGCCCGACGGGTCGCCGCCCTGCGCCATGAAGTCCTTGATGACCCGGTGGAAGGTCAGCCCGTCGTAGTACTTGTAGCGCGCGAGCACGACGAAGTTGTTGACCGTCTTCGGCGCCTGCTTCGCGTCGAGCTCGATCGTCACCTCACCGGCGTCGGTGGTCATCGTCGCGGTGTAGGTCTTCGCCTCGTCGATGCACATCGGCGGCGCCTGCTCGAAGCTCGTGGCACGCACCTCGGCCCCGCCCTCCGGCGGGCACTCGGTCTCGCCGCTGATCGCCGTGGTCTCGGCGCCAGACGCCCCGCCGGCCCCGGCCCCGTCCCCCGACCCGTCGTCGGAGCCGCACCCGGCGAGGGCGAGCACGGCGGAGGCGGCGAGGGCGGCTGCACGTCGGGTCATGGGCGGGAGTCTAGGAGCGGCGGAGCATGATGAGGGCCATGATCGCCATCACCGACCTGCTCGGCACGACCCACCCGATCATCAGCGCCCCCATGGCCGGGGTCGCCGGCGGCCGCCTCGCGCACGCCGTCTCGGCGGCGGGCGGGCTCGGCATGATCGGCGCCCGCGGCACCTCGTCGCCGGAGTGGATCGCCGAGCAGGCGGCGATCGCGGGAGAGGGGGCCTCCCCCTTCGGCATCGGGCTCATGGCGTGGGTGCCGCAGCTCGACGAGCAGATCGACGCGATCACCTCGCTCGCCGGCCTGTCCCGGCCCAAGCTCGTGTCGGTCTCCTTCGGCGAGCTCGTCGAACCTGTCCGCCGCCTGCACGAGTGGGGCCTGCTCGTCGCCTGCCAGGTCGGCAACGCGGCCGATCTCGAGCAGGCGATCGAGGCGCGCGCTGACGTCATCGTCGCCCGCGGTGGCGAAGGGGGCGGACACGGGCGTGACGAGGTGGCCACCGACGACCTGCTCGCGATGGCCCTGGCCGCGACCGACCGCCCCGTGCTCGCCGCGGGCGGCATCTCGACCGCCGCCGACGTCGCCCGGGTCATGGGTGCTGGCGCTGCCGGCGTGTGGTGCGGCACCACCTTCCTCACCTGCGTCGAGGCCGACAACTCGCCAGCGGCGCGGGCCGCGCTCGTCGCCGCCGACGCCACCCGCTGGTCCCGCGTGCACGATGTCGCGCAGGACCTCGCGTGGCCGCGGGAGTTCGGCGGACGGGCGGTGGACACCCCCTTCGTCCAGCGGTGGGCCGGTGACGAGGACGCGATGACCGACGCCGCCCGCGCCGAGCACGCCGACGGCCGGGAGCGCGGCGACACCGGTTACACCCCGCTCTACGCCGGGGTGGGTGTCGACCGGCTCACCGCCGAGACCGACGCAGCGAGCGTTGTGCGGTCCCTCGTGGACGGCATTTGATCTGACGTGATCGCCGTCACAGGATGAGGGCATGAGCCACGAGACCACCGCGGGTGTGCACTTTCCGGCCGACGACCAGGGCAAGCGGTCGACGACCACGACGACGAAGGGGGTCCTCGCGGACTCGGTGCGTGCCGTCGACCCCGCGCTCGCCGAGCGCATCGACGGCGCCCGCGAGTGGCGCACCGACTACGTCGACCTCGTCCACGACGTCACGGCCGCCAGCGCCCGCTCGCCCGAGGCCGCGAGCCGGATCGCCGCCGACGGGCTCGCCTCGATGCGGCGCCGGATGGTCCTCGTGGACGACGCCGGCAGCGAGGTGCCGCTCGACGAGGCGCACGCGGGGATGCCCGCCGGGGCGGCCCCCTTCGGCACCGAGAGCGTGCGCGGGACGGCGGAGCCGGTCACCGAGCTGCGCGTCCCCGTCGGCGGTCGCGAGCTCGCCGGCGAGGAGCTGCGCGGTCAGCTCGGCGCCTGGGTCGACGCCGGGCTCGTCGAGCCCTCCTTCGCCGAGGCGGTCGGTGAGGTCATCGACCACCCGGAGTGGCTCGCCCTGCCCGGCCACCGCGCGCTGCTCGTCGGGGCCGGCGCGGAGATGGGGCCGCTCGAGACGCTGCTGTCGTGGGGCGCCGACGTGCTCGCCATCGACCTGCCGCGCAGCCGCGCCTGGCGCTACAAGAAGGGGCTGGCCAGCCGTGGTGCCGGCACCCTGACCTTCCCCGTCGACGCCGCCGGCGACTCCGGCGCCGACGTCGTCCACCAGCCCGGTCAGGTCCTCGAGTGGGTGCGCCGGGTGCGCGGCGACGAGCCACTCGCCGTCGGCATGCACGCCTACGCCGACTCGGGGGTGCACGTGCGGGTGAGCGCCGCGATGGACCTGCTCATGGGCGAGCTCACCGACGACGACGCGCGGACCGCGCTCGCCTGGCTGGCGACGCCGACCGATGCCTTCGTCGTGCCGCCGGAGGTCGTCGAGGAGTCCCGGCGCCGTTGGGCCGCACGGGGGTTCGCGCTCAAGGGGGTGCAGGCGCCGGTCCGCGCGCTGGGCCGTGGGCGGCTCTTCGCGCCGGCCTACCGCGATGCCCGCGCGGGGGAGTCCGGCATCGCCGACGTCCTCGTGCCGCAGCAGGGGCCCAACTACGCGGTGGCCAAGCGGCTGCAGCGCTGGCGGGGCGTCGCGGCCGAGGGCGCCGGCCAGACCGTCTCCTTCAACGTTGCGCCCGCGACGTGGACCCGCTCGGTGACGAAGAACCCCGTGCTCGGCGCGGCCTACGGCGGCGCCCACCACTTCGGGGTCGAGGTCTTCCGCCCCGAGACGGTGCGCCCGCTCATGGCGGCGCTGCTCGTGCGCGACCTCGTGCGGGAGACCCCGCAGCGCGCGCACCCGGAGGAGCTCTTCAGCGAGGCGGCGGCCCACGGTGGTCTGTGGCGCGTGGGCTACGAGCCCAAGACCGCGCTCGGCGTCGCCGCCGTGGCAGGCCTGCCCGGCTCCCTTCGTCGGCGGCTGCGGGGCTGAGCACAGCCGCCGGCCGGGCGAAGGGGGATCAGCTCCCGTCGTGCCCGCGCAGCAGCTGGCTGAAGTCGGTCACCGGGGCCAGCGGGCCGCTCGCCTCGTCACCCGTGGGCGCGAAGCCGGCGACTCCGGTGTGCTCGGCGACGACCAGGGCGGCGAGCTCGCCGGCCGCGCGGTGCACGCGGCGCTCGAGGTCGGCGTCGCCACCGAAGTCCTCGGTCGCGGCGAAGACCGCGGTCGGCACGACGACCGCGCGCAGGTAGGCGAAGAGCGGGCGCATCGCGTGCTCGAGCACGAGGCTGTGCCGGGGCGTGCCCGCGGTGGCCGCGACGAGCACCGGCTTGCCGATGAGCGCGTCCTTGTCGAGCAGGTCTACGAAGGTCTTGAAGAGGCCGGAGTAGCTCGCGGTGAAGACGGGCGTCACGGCGATCAGGCCGTCGGCGGCGTCGACCTTGGCCTGGACCGCCTCCAGGCCCGGCGTCGGCCGGTTGCCCGAGACCATCGTCTGGGCCATCTCGACGGCCAGCTCGCGCAGCTCGACGAACTCGATGTCGACCGACTCGCCGCGCCCGCCCACGGCGGCGCGGGTGGCGTCGGCGAGCTGGTCGGCGAGCAGCCGGGTGCTCGAGGGCGACGAGAGCCCAGCGGTGATGACGACGACGGACCTGCTCATCGGGCGGCGACCTCCTCGCGCTGCGCCGCCGCCTCCTGCTCGGCGATGGCGACCGGGCTGGTGACGACCTTACGGTGCGGGCTGTCGGGGCCCTCGGCCACCAGCGACGCGTGGGTCGGCGGCTCGCTCGGCACGCCCTCGGGACGACGTGCCTCGAACTCCCTTCGCAGCACCGGCACGACCTCGCGACCGAGGATCTCGACCTGCTCGAGGACCATCTCGAGCGGCAGGCCGGCGTGGTCCATGAGGAAGAGCTGGCGCTGGTAGTCACCGACGTGGTCGGCGAAGGAGAGGGTGCGCTCGATGACCATCTCGGGCGTGCCGACGGTCAGCGGCGTCTGCCGGGTGAAGTCCTCGAGCGAGGGCCCGTGCCCGTAGACCGGCGCGTTGTCGAAGTAGGGCCGGAAGACCCGCTTCGCCTCGGCCTCGGTGTCGGCCATGAAGGCCTGCCCGCCGAGCCCGACGATCGCCTGGCTGGCGTCGCCGTGGCCGTAGTGCTCGAAGCGCTGCCGGTAGAGACCGACCATCTGGGCGGTGTGCTCGATGTTCCAGAAGATGTTGTTGTGGAAGAACCCGTCGCCGTAGAAGGCGGCCTGCTCGGCGATCTCGGTGGACCGGATCGAGCCGTGCCAGACGAAGGGGGCGACGCCGTCCAGTGGCGCCGGGGTGGCGGTGAAACCCTGCAGCGGCGTGCGGAACTGGCCCTTCCAGGTGACGTTCTGCTCGCGCCACAGGCGGCGGAGCAGGTGGTAGTTCTCGATCGCCAGCGGGATGCCCTGGCGGATGTCCTTGCCGAACCACGGGTAGACCGGGCCGGTGTTGCCGCGGCCCATCATCAGGTCGACGCGCCCGCCCGACAGGTGCTGGAGGAAGGCGTAGTCCTCGGCGATGCGCACCGGGTCGGTCGTCGTGATGAGCGTCGTCGCGGTCGAGAGCTTGAGGCGCTCGGTCTTGGCGGCGATGTAGGCGAGGTGGGTCGTCGGCGCGGAGGGGACGAAGGGCGGGTTGTGGTGCTCACCCGTGGCGAAGACGTCGAGCCCGACCTCCTCGGCCTTGAGCGCGATCTGGGTCATCGCGTGGATCCGCTCGCCCTCGCTCGGCGTGCGACCAGTCGTGGGGTCCATCGTCACGTCGCCGACGGAGAAGAGTCCGAACTGCATTGCCGCCTCCAAGTTTGTTGAATCGTCAACTAGTCTAACGGCAGGGGGCTGGCGATGCATTCCCGTAGGCCTCGAGATTCTCGGGTGACCCGAGAAACTGCCCCTTCGCAAGGGTTTGAAACCCTTGCGAAGGGGCAGCTTCTCTTGCTCAGTTGCCGTCCGGGCCCTCGGTCAGTCCCGTTCGAGCAGGGCCGCGACCTCGTGGGTCAGCTCCTCGGCGGCCTCGATCTCGACCCGCCGGCTGGAGACGGACTCGATGTTGAAGCCGAAGGGGATGCCGAGGTAGCGGCAGAAGTCGGTGAGCTCGCGGGCGGCGTTGAGCGCGTGCTGCCGCGACCACTTCAGCGGGTCGTCGGCGTGGACGATCTCGTTGCGCACCCAGCTGGGCACCCGCACGCCGAGCCACTCGAGGAAGCTCAGCGTCTTGTCCGACCCGCACAGCGACAGCGTGAAGATCAGCGGCGCCGGGTCGAGCTCGTCCTCGACGACGGCATAGCGGTAGTCGGAGGCGAGGTTCTTGGCCGCGCCGATGTCGTAGACGATCTGGCTGATGAAGAAGCCGGCGCCCCCGTGCTGCTTGCGCAGGAGGCGCTCGTGCTCGTCGCCGCGACTCGAGTGGCGCTCGGGGATCGTCACGCCACCCAGGGGCAGGCTCGGGCGCACCTCGCGGTGCAGCTCCAGCGCCCGCGGCAGGCTCGTGCGGACCTCGGCATCGCTGCTCGAGCTGCCGACGAAGACGGTGAGGACGTTGTCGGGTGCGGCGGCGAGCCACTCCGTGAGCTCCTCCTCGCGGTACTTGCCGACGGCCCGGTAGACGATCGCCGGCCGGTGCCAGCCCGCGAGCTGGCGGTCGAGGTAGTCGCCCGGGTCGAGCATCGAGGCGAAGGGGAAGGGGCGGGGGGTCGCGTTGCGGTCGGCCTCGTCGGTGATGTCGTAGAGGACGAGGGCGTCGACGGGCAGGGCCTCGACGCGGGCGAGGGTCCGCGCGGCGATCTCGCTGATCCGCTCGGGGGCGGTCTCGGCGCGGGGAGGGGTGATGCCGAAGAGCAGGACCTCGCGCGGGTTGCGCACCGCGGCGGGGAAGTCGCCGGGGGAGGGGGTCTTGGATTCCTCCGGAGGGAGCTCGCTCATGCGGGCACCGTAACCGCCCACCGGCCACTGGCTAGGCTCGGCCCGACACCCGGACACCATCCCCCTTCGAGGAGAGCACCGTGCAGATCACCGACACCGCCGCCATCGTCACCGGAGGAGCCTCGGGCCTCGGCGCGGCGACCGCCGCAGCGCTCGCCGCGGGCGGCGCGCGCGTCTTCGCCTTCGACCTGCCGGCCGCCATCGAGGGTGCCCCGCAGGTCGACGGCATCGAGTACGTCGCCGTCGACGTCACCGACCCCGAGCAGGTCCAGGCCGCGGTCGACACCGCCGCCGGCGCCGGCGTCCCGCTGCGCACCGTGGTCAACTGCGCCGGCATCGGCCCGTCGATGCGCATCCTCGGCAAGAAGGGCCCGCACGACCTCGGCCTCTACGCCAAGATCATCCAGGTCAACCTCGTCGGCTCCTTCAACGTGCTGACCCTCGCCGCCGAGAAGATCTCCCAGACCGAGGCCCTCGAGCACGGCGCCCGCGGCGTCATCATCAACACCGCCTCGATCGCCGCCTACGACGGCCAGGTCGGCCAGGCCGCCTACTCCTCGAGCAAGGGCGGCATCGTCGGCCTCACCCTCCCCGCCGCCCGCGACCTCGCCCAGCACGGCATCCGCGTCATGACCATCGCCCCCGGCATCGTCGAGACCCCGATGCTCGCGACCGTCTCCGAGGAGTTCCGCGAGGGCCTGGCGAAGGGAGTTCCCTTCCCGCAGCGCCTCGCCCGCCCCGATGAGTACGCCCAGCTGGCTCTGGCGATCGTCGACCACGACTACCTCAACGGCGAGGTCATCCGCATGGACGGGTCGCTGCGCATGGCCCCTCGCTGAGTTCGCGCTTCGGTCTCTGAGGGGCGCGCCCCGCGCCCGTCTCGAAGGGTCCGTTCGCGGGCGCAGGGCTGGGGGTGGCCCTAAGGAAAAGTCCCGACTCCTGTCGCAGACGCCTCACCGGGCGCAGCAGGGTCGGGGCTTTCCCATGAGTCGGGCCGACCCCCACCCTGCGCCCGCTCCCATCTGCCCCGGTCCCTGAGGAGGGCGCTCCGCGCCCGTCTCGAAGGGGCCGGTCAGGCGGGGTCGGTGACGTCGGCGACCTGGGCGCCGAGGTGGGCGAGCATGGCGTCGGCGTCGAGGGTGGCGGCGACGCCGTGGGCGCCGGCGCCGATCGAGACGGCGCGGCCGGCGACGGTCTCGTCGGCGATGACCGGCAGGGCCCGCAGCGAGCCGAAGGGGGTGATCGTCCCCCGCTCGTAGCCGGTCACCTCGCGGGCGATCTCCTTGTCCGGCAACGAGATCCGGTTGACCGACAGCAGCGCCCGCAGCTTGGGCCAGGAGATCTGGCGGTCGCCGGGGACGAGGACGAAGAGGTGGTCACCCTCCCCCCTTCGCACGACCAAGGTCTTGATGATGTCGCGCGGCTCGACCCCGCGGGCCGCGGCCGCCTCCTCGAGGGAGCGGACCATCCCGTGCCGGGTGATGGTGTGCTCGATGCCGCTGTCGGTCAGGGCTCGTGCCGCTCGGGTGCCGCCGTCCATGGTCAGCAGCCTACGGCCGCCCGAGTCGCGCTCTCAGGCGCTGGCTCAGGTCGACGTCGTGCTGGAGCCGGCTGAGCTCGGCGGCGCGAGCAGCCACTCCCTGCGTCCGCAAGTGCTCCGCCAGGTACTCCCAGTGGGCCTGCGCCATGTCGTCAGGCGTGAGGTCTTCGTCGGGCTCGTCCGGGCCGACCACGGTCACGGCCGTCTCGGCGATCTCCTCGACGGTCATGCGCTCCCACAGGCCGTCCGGGCCCCCCGCACTCCAGCCCCGATCGTCGAGCAGGATCCGTCGGGTGCCGTCGTCGAGGACGGCCAGGTGGAGAGCGGACACGGACATCGATCGGGGCCCGTTGGCGCCATCGTCGAGCTCGACGACGGTCACCAGGCGGGTCAGGGAGCGCATGTCGCCTCATCCTGCCAGTACGCGTGCATCACATGACGTTATTGATGTCCAAACGCAGACTTATGATTCGGTGCATGGCCTTCTTCACCTTCCCCAACCCGGTCAACGACAAGGCGGCGCGCACGGTCGCCACCGGTGTCGTCGCGATCAGCGCGCTGACGCTCGTGAGCGGCTGGTGGTGGCTGCTCGTGCCGCTCGCGCTGGGCTTCCTCGGCCGGGTCCTCGCCGGGCCCCGCCTGAGCCCGCTCGGCTGGCTGGCGATGCGGGTCGTCGCGCCGCGCCTCGGCGAGCCGGTGCTCACCCCGGGGCCGCCGAAGCGCTTCGCCCAGGGGATCGGCCTGGCCTTCTCGACGACCGCAGCTGTCCTCGCCCTCGGTCTCGGCCTGCAGACCGCCGCGGGGATCGTGCTCAGCGTGCTCGTCGTCTTCGCGACCCTCGAGGCGGCGCTCGGCTTCTGCGCCGGCTGCTGGGCCTTCGGTCACCTCATGCGCCTGGGCGTCATCCCCGAGGAGACGTGCGAGGCCTGCGCCGACATCACCCGTCGCCGCCCGGCCGTCGAGGAGCCGGTGACGACGGCCTGAGCCGCCGCCCCCCTTCGAAGAAGAAGCGCCCGGTCGATCGGGCGCTTCTTCTTCGAAGGGGGGCGTCGTGCCGTCCGCGGCCCTCAGCGACCGAGGAAGGCGTCGAAGAGCGCCTGCGTCTCGGGCAGCGCGGCCCGGGCGCGGATCGTCTCCGCCTCGTCCTGACCGCTCTCCTCACGAGAGCGAAGGGAGCCAGCCCGCAGCAGGCGTCGGGTCTGGCCGTAGGCGCCGGCCGGTCCGGCGGCCCAGGTGGCCGCGAGCTCACGAGCCCGGGCGAGCGGGTCGGCGGCGACCTCGGCGACCAGTCCCTGCTCGCGGGCCTCGTCGGCCGACAGCGGCTGGTCGCGCAGCGCGAAGGCGAGCGCCCGCTGCCGGCCCATCGCCAGCGGCAGCAGGGTCGAGGTGCCGCAGTCGGGGTTGAGCCCGATCTTGGGGTAAGCGACGACGAACTTCGTGCCCTCGTCCGCGATGACGACGTCTCCGGCGAGCATGATGCCCAGCCCGGCGCCGGCGACGGCCCCGTGGACGGCGACGGCCACCGGCTTGGCGAGCGCCTCGAGCGCGGCCACGGCCGCGTCCCCGGCGACGGCGAGCTCGTAGAGGTCCGCGGCGGTGTCCTGCGAGTCGGCGAAGGAGGCGATGTCGCCGCCCCCGCAGAAGCGCTTGCCGGCACCGCTGAGGACGACGGCGCGCACCCCTTCGTCCTCGGCAGCACGCTCGGCGGCCTCGCGCAGGGCCACACCCAGCGCCAGGTCGAGGGCATTGGCCGACTCCGGCCGGTTGAGCTCGATGTGGGCGACACCGTCGGCGACGGTGTACTCGACGACCGCCATCAGATCCGCCGGAACATCGCGGCGAGCGCCTGGCCGCCCCCGATGCACATCGTGACGATGCCGAGCTCGAGGTCGCGGCGGACCATGTCCTTGGCCAGGCGCAGGGTGAGGATCGCGCCGGTCGCGCCCACCGGGTGACCCAGGGCGATGGCGCCGCCATAGGGGTTGACCCGCGCGGGGTCGAGCTCGGTGTCGCGGATGACGGCGACGGCCTGCGAGGCGAAGGCCTCGTTGAGCTCGATGGAGCCGATGTCCGAAGGGGAGGTCCCCGTCTTCTCGAAGAGCGCCCGCAGCGCGTGGGTCGGCGCGTAGCCCATGAGCTCCGGCTCCATCGCGGCGGTGGCGACGGCCTCGAGGCTGACGAGACCGGTGAGGCCGCGCTCGGCGACGGCGGACTCGCGGCCGAGGACGACCGAGGCGGCGCCGTCGTTGATGCCCGAGGCATTGCCGGCGGTGACCGTGCCGTCCTTGGCGAAGGCCGGGCGCAGCTTGGCGAGCGTCTCGAGGGTGGTGTCGGGCTTGGGGTGCTCGTCCTTGTCGGCGGTGAAGGGCTTGCGGCCCCCGACCTCGAAGGGGGTGATCTCCTCGGCGAAGGCGGCCTGCGCCTCGGGGGTCGCGGCGCGGCGCTGCGACTCGAGGGCGAACTCGTCCTGCTCCTCGCGCGAGACGCCGTACTTCTTCGCGACGTTTTCCGCCGTGACGCCCATGTGGATGTCGTGGAAGGGGTCGGTGAGCATGAGGACGGTGCCGTCCTGCAGCTGGCGGTTGCCGAGCTTGTAGCCGTTGCGGGCGCCGAAGTCGTAGAAGGGCATCCGGGTCATCGACTCGTCGCCGCCGGCGAGGGTGAAGTCGAGGTCGTTCCACCGCATCTCCATCGCGGCGGACCAGATCGCCTGCAGGCCCGAGCCGCACAGGCGGTTGACCGTGTAGGCCGGGACATTGCTCGGCAGGCCGGCGGTCACGGCGACGCGACGCGCGTTGTAGGCGTCGGGGCCGACCTGGCCGATGCAGCCCATGACGACCTCGGAGATGTCCTCACCGGCGACGCCGGCACGCTGCAGCGCCACCCGGCTGGCCTCGGCGCCGAGCTCGAAGCCCGGCACGTCCTTGAACATCCCGCCGAAGCTTCCGGTCGGGGTACGGGCGCCGTCGACGACGACGATCTTCTCGGTGCTCATCAGCTGCTCCGTGGTCGTGGGGTGCGTTCGGGGGTCAGCATCCCACCCGCGGTGAGGGCGGTCGTAGCCTGTCCGCATGGCACTTCGCAGCGCAGAGAGCGTCCAGACCGCGCCCGTCGCCGCCCTCGGGCTGATCGGTGGCTACCTCACCGCCCGCGAGAGCGGCATCCGTCCGCTCGGCGGCGTCGTCCTCGGCGCCGCGGGCCTCTTCGCCGGCCGCAGCTGGCTGGCGAAGACCGACCCGGCCACGACCGCCGCGTTGTCGGCGATCTATCTCGGCGGCTTCGGCGCCTCCCACCCGCTGGCGAAGAAGGTCGGCGCCTGGCCCGCCGTCCTCGGCGTCGCCGCTGCCTCGGCCGCCGCGTCCTACGTCCTGTCCGATCGGCGCTAGCCCGGTGGTTGAGGTGCGACGAAGGAGCCTCGAAACCGCCCTCACCGGGGCGACCGGTCGCATCGGTGGCCGCGTGGCCGACCGCCTCGCGACGAAGGGGGTCCCCCTTCGCCTCCTCGTCCGCGACCCCGACCGGGCACCGGACCTGCCGGGGGCGACGCCGGTCGTGGCCCCCTTCGCCGATGGTGATGCGGTCCGCGCGGCCCTCGAGGGGGTCGAGACGGCCTTCATGGTCTCGGCCTCGGAGGCGGCCGACCGGGCCCAGCAGCACGTGACCTTCGTCGAGGCGGCCGCGGCCGCCGGGGTGCGACACCTGGTCTACCTGTCCTTCCAGGGGGCGAGCCCGGAGTCGACCTTCACCTTCGCCCGCGACCACGCGGTGACCGAGGAGGCGATCCGCGCCTCGAGGATGTCGTGGACCTTCCTGCGGGACAGCTTCTACGCCGACTTCATGCCCGGGCTCGTCGGTGACGACGGGATCATCCGCGGCCCGGGAGGTGACGGTCGGGTCGCCGTCGTCGCCCAGGACGACATCGCCGACGCGGCTGCCGCAGTGCTCCTCGACCCGGCAGCACATGCAGGGCGCACCTACACGCTGACCGGACCGGCAGCCTTGTCCTTCACCGAGATCGCGGCGATCGTCGGCGAGGCGAGCGGGCGCGAAGTGCGCTATGTCGACGAGACGCTCGACGAGGCTCGGGCCTCACGTGCCGGCTACGGCGCTCCCGACTGGGAGGTCGCCGGCTGGATCTCGACCTACACCGCGGTCGCGGCTGGCGAGCACGCGGAGGTGACGGGCGACGTCGAGGCGCTCACGGGTCACCCGGCGACGTCGCTGCGCGAGGTGCTCGCCCCCGAGGGTTGACCCACGGCTCAGGCCCCGTAGGGAACCACCAGGTCGGTGCGCAGCGTGCTCGGGTCCATGTCGGGCGAGGGCTCGGTGACGTAGACCTCCCAGAAGGGCAGCCCCGGCTGACGACCGTCGGCGGCGACCCGCTGCATGAGATCGCCCCACGCCCCGCCGAGCCCGTCGTAGCCGCCGAGGTGCGAGATCGTCGCGACCTCGGCCGCCGGCAGCTGTGACGGGACGAAGGTGATGCCGCCCGCCTCGAGCTCCCCGTCGAGCGGCGCGGCCACGGGCATGCCGACCTCGAAGGTCATCGTCGCGCCCGGCATGCGGTGGTGCAGCGAGAAGGCCGGGCCGGCGATCTCGATGCCTTGCTCGGCCAGGGCCGGCACGAGGGCGCTGAAGGTCTCGTCGAAGATCGCCGGCATCCCGTCGGGCGCGACGTCCTTGGCCAGACGGACGACGGTCGGCACGTGCGGGCTCGACAGATAGGTGACGTCGGTGTGCGGCGGGGCGAAGTAGCTCGGCTGGCTCATGGGTCCCTCCTCGGGCTGCGGTTGTTGATCATGCCCACGGCTACCCAAGCGGCCGCGACGAGCACGCCGCCGCCGACCGGGTACCAGCGCGGCACCTCGTCGAAGAAGGCGAAGCCGAGGCCGAAGGCCATGGTGATGATGACCGCGATGATCGCGGGTGTGCGTGTCCCCATGCGGCGAGTCTGCCGGGGGCCGGGGGCGCTGTCCATGACCGGAAGGTCGGATCAGACCCCTACGAGCGACTCGAAGCGCTCACGGGTCAGGTAGACCATGCGAGCGTCCTTGTCGCCGACGCGCACCCGCTCGCCGAGCTCGAAGCCGATCTGCTGCGCGCGGAGGAGGACCGCGCGGTTGGAGGCGTCCGGCTCGCCGACGAGTCGCTGCACCGCGGGGTCGGCGAAGAGCCACCGGTAGATCCCCACGCCGACCGTCGCCGCGTCCTCGCCCGGGGCGACGAAGACGTGCGCACCCACGTCCCCCGGCTGCACGGCGTAGGCCTCGGCGACCGGGTCGTGCTCGGGCTCATAGGTCTGCACCAGCGCCACCGCCCGCCCGTCGCTCTCGCCGATCCACGCCCAGTGCGCCTCGAGCGAGTCGACGAAGGCGTAGATGTCGCGCACCTCCTCGACGCTCTTGTCGGTCATGCCCCAGAAGCGTCCGCGTGGCTGGGTGACCCAGCCGTGGACCAGCGCCGCGTCCTCCTCGGGGCGAAGGGGGCGGAAGGTCAGGTCGGTCATGTCGTCTCCTCGTCGTGGTCTGTGGTCAGGGCGTGCAGGTCGCCGGCGCGCCAGGTGTCGTGCTGGTCGTGGGCGTGCGGTGAGTCGGCCGGCCCGTCGGCGCCGAGCGGCACGACCCACGAGCTCGGGCCGTCGAGCGACCACACGAGTCGCGCGGCTGGTCCTCGCCAGCACAGGTCGGTCAGGCCGGGCGCGGCGGCGGTGGCCAGCACGCAGTCCCCGTCACCGCCGAGCGGCCCGCTGGGTGGCGTGGCGGTGTGCTCCGCCCGGACGAAGGGGGCGATGTGCCGCTCTCCCCAGGTGCGGTCATCGGCGGGTGCCTGGGCGACCCGCACGAGGGCCTGCACGGCGATCTCGTCGAGCGGCAGGCCCCAGTCACACCCGACGTGGACGATCCGCTCGATGCCGGCGCCGACCCGGGCGACCGGGTCCACCCAGGGCGCGAAGAGCGCTGCGAGACCGGCGGGTTCGTGGATCGGGGCGAGTCGCGGGTGGGCCGCGACGGCGAGGACGAGCTCGGTGCGCCAGGCCGCGAAGAGAGCCGCGTCGTGGCTGCCTGCGTCCATGTGGCCGTCCCACGCGAGCAGCCGCAGGCGAAGCTCCTCGGCGGGGCCGGTGGCCGCGACCCCGCCGAGGAGAGTCTGGAAGGTCGGCCAGGAGCCGAGCCGGGTGTCGGTCTGGACCGCCGCGAGCCCCGCGACGTCCCAGTCCTCGCGCTCGCCGAGGAGCGCGGTGATCCGCTGCGCGCGGTGCGGCGCGGCGAACTCCTCGCCGAGCGCCGCGACCGAGTCCCGCCGGTCGTTGGCGTGCACGACGACCTCGCCGTCGGCGAGGTCGCGGCGTGCCGACGGCGCCGCCACCGTCCCCACCTGGCTGCCCTGACTCCGCATTTCCTCAAGGAGATGCGAACCCCCGGCGGTGACCAGGCGGCCGGCGACGCGCTCGCGGACCCGGCCGTCGGCGCCGGCGATGACGACGGCGTTGACCGGCTCGACCCAGCCGTCGAGGGCCGTGTCGACGTCGTCGACCGTCCGCGCCAGGAGCAGTCGGCGCATCGTGGCCAGCCCGATGTCGCCGTCGACGCCCGCGGGCGAGATCGGGTGGGGGACAACGAGGTCCGCGTCGGGGGCGATCTGCTGGTAGTCCGCCATCGCGTGCGTGACCGCCCAGGCGACCGAGCCGGCGTGACCGAAGTGCGGCACTCCCGGGACGCCCGCGAAGGCGAGCCCGGACACGTCGATGTCGGGGGTGGTCAGCCTCACCTGCTGGTAGATGCCGGGCGCCTCGAGCACGCGGTGCGGGTCGGCGGCGATCATCGGTGCGCCCGTGTCGGTGCGTGACCCGGTGAGCGCCCAGGCATTGCTGCCGCCGAGCGGAACTCCCTCGTGGCTCAGCAGGTCGAGGGCGTCCTCGCCGAGCTGCGCGCGGACGTGCCGGCGCCACAGCAGGTGCCCGAAGTTGCCCATGAGCACGTGCTGGACGAGGAAGACCCCGGCCGGCGACCAGCGCTCCCACCGCTCCGGCTGCGTGCCGGTGGCGGCGAACTCCGGTGCGCGGGAACCCCCTTCGTCCAGACCGTCGTTGACGCCGGCGACGTAGGCGTCCACCCAGGCGAGCGTCTCGTCGTCGAGACCCTCGACCGCGGCCCGGGCGATGCCGGCCAGGTCGGCGCGGGTCGCGAAGTCGTCCCAGTCGGACGGCCCGAGCAGCGTCGCCGAGGTCGCCTCGGACCGCCGCCGCTCGACCTCGATCTGCCAGGCCCGGTCGATCGCCGCCGAGCGCCCCTGCGCATAGGCGAGGTCGTCGAGCGTGGCCCCCCAGCAGAGCGGGATGCCGTGGGCATCCCGCTCCACCCGCCAGTGTCGGCTCACCCGGCCACGCCCCCTTCGCCGGCGCCGGAACTCTGCAAAACCCTAGGGTTTTGCAATGTTCCGCCCCCAGAACTCTGCAAAACCCTAGGGTCCTGCAGGGTTGGGGGCAGGAGCTCAGGGTTGTGCGCAGCGTGGAGGGGGTTGGCGAGGTCGCCGACCCGGATGAGCGAGCCCTCGGGGTCGGTGAGGTCGACCATCTGCAGGGTGTTGCGCAGCTGCAGCCGGTTGAGGCAGGAGTGCTCGAAGCTCTCCCGCAGCAGGTCCAGCCGCGCGGCCCGCGGGTGGTCGGCCGCGTGCGCGGCGATGCACTCGGCGACGAGCGCCCAGAAGTCCTCACCGGTGAGCATCTCGTCGTCGGCGAGGATCTCGGCGACGAAGCGCAGCACGCCGTCGAGCACGTCGGTGAGCACCGACAGCGACTGCACCTGCGGGTCGAGGACGTGCCGGATGCGCTCGACCTCGGGCGGCAGCTCGCGGTCGGACATGACGACGACCTCCTCGCCGATGTCCTTCATGAAGACGCCGGTGGGCACGTGGTCCTCGAGCACGAGGATGAGGTTTTCCCCGTGCGGCATGAAGGCCAGGTCGTGCACGCCGAGGCAGTGGACGACCGGTCGCAGGTAGGCGCGCAGCATCCGCCGCACCCACTCGCCGGCCCCGATCGGGCTCGCTGCGATGAGCTCGGTGATGAGCGCGGCGCCGTCGGCGTCGCGGTGCAGCAGCCCGGTGAGGGACTGGAGCCGTTGTCCCGCAGCGAGCTTCGGCACCGGCGACTCGCGCCACAGCGCGGCGACCATCTTGGTGTGCGGGTTGGGCACCCCGAGGCGGTGGTAGGCGTCGCCGGTGTAGCCGATCGCCGCGATCTCGCGCAGCACGCGGAACCCGCAGTCGGCGAGCTCCGGGTCACCGGCGACGACGTCGGCCACCCAGTCGTTGATCGCCGGCGTCGCCTCCATGTACTTCGGCGAGAGCCCGCGCAGGAAGCCCATGTTCTGGATCGCCAGCGCCGTCTTGACGTAGTGCCGCTCGGGACGGTCGGTGTTGAAGAAGGTCCGGATCGACTGCTGCGCGAGGTAGCGGTCCCGCGTGTGGCCGAGGTGAACGACATCGCGTCGGGCCACGTCCGCGGCGAAGGTCACCGCGAGCTTGTGGTCCCACTGCCACGGGTGGACCGGCATGAGCAGGTAGTCCGCGGGGTCGAGCCCCAGCGTCTCCAGGCGAAGGGAGAACCCCTCACGGTCCGCAGGGTCGAGCTCGCCGGCGTAGAGGTCCTCCTCCGTCAGACCCTCGGCCAGCGAGAGGTGGGCGACGGTGCGGCGCACTGCGATCCACTCCAGCCGCACGTCGGCGCCGGCCTCGGGGGAGTAGGCCGCGTGGTCGGTGGCGGAGAAGCCGATCCGGCCGTTGTTGGCGATGAAGGCGGGGTGGCCCTCGGTCATCGCGGACTCGATCGTCTGGAAGTCGGCGCCGACGAGGTCACGGCTCGTGTGCCGCGCGTGGTGCCACTTGTGCGCCAGGCTCGCCAGCGTGCCGCTCAGCTCCTCGAGATAGGTCGAGCACAGGTGCTCGGGGATGCCGAGGACCTCGTGCAGGTCGGAGACGACGCCGAGGGCGTCGACCTCGGTGGCCCGGCCGTCGACGGTGCGCTCGATGCTCGCAGGGTCGACCCGCCAGTGCTCGAGGGCGTGCCGGGTCGCGGCGAAGGTGTAGGTCGCCGCCCCCGCCGCGATCGTCCACCGCCCGTCGGCGGTCGGCTCGGGCGCGAGCACCCGCTCGTGGGTCAGCTCGCCGATCGCCTTGGCCGCGACGTGCCGGTGGGCCCGCGCCATGACCTCGGGCTCGAGGTGCGCGACGTCGGGGGAGGGGAGTGCCCCCCTTCGTCCCTCGAGCTCGCTGCCCGCGAAGTCCGCGAGCGTGCAGAAGCTCAGCAGGGCCTCCTTGTCCGACAACGTGATCCGCCGGTCGACGACGAAGCCGGCGGCGGCGTTCTTGGCGTGGATCGCGTGGTTGCGCACGTCCGGCTCGACGACCACCTCGGTGACCGAGGGGTCGCGGAAGCAGAAGTGCATCACCGCGCGGAAGACCTGCGAGGTCATCCCGTGCACCGGGGTCTCCGTCGGCGCGACGAGCACGTGCATACCGAGCTGTCCGGGCTCGACGCGGTAGTGCGCCGCGAGCACCGAGTGGCCGGGGTCGTAGGTCTCGGTGAGGAAGGTCGGGACGCCGTCGACCCGCCCGAGCCACGCCTCGTGGTGCGGGTCGGCGTCGATCTCGTCGAAGGCCGCACGCGACTGCTCGGGGCGCAACCCCTGCATGCCCCAGAAGGCCGACCGCGGGTGCGTCACCCACGCGTGGAGCAGCTCGATGTGCTCGGCGGGGACGACCGGCTCGATCGTCACCCGCCCGACCGGCGTGATCATCGCGAAGTCGCTCATCGGGACATCACCGCCGCGAGGCCACGAGAAACCACCGGCGACTCGATCTCCCCGACACCGAAGTGCTGGAAGGCGATTCGCTCCTCCACCGGGTAGACCTCACGTCCCGCGATCGCGTTGATGATCACGGAGTTGCGGTAGGCGCCCATGCCCAGGTCGGGGGCGAGGACGGAGTGGGTGTGCTCCTCGGCGTTCTGCACGAAGATCCTTCCGTCGAGGTCGACGCTGTAGTCGACCCCGGTGTCGTAGCGGTCGCGGGCGTCGCGCCGGATCCGGTCGGCGACGGGCGCGAGGAAGTGCGGGGTGCGGGGGCGGTAGCCGGTGGCGAGCACGAGTCCCTCGGTCGTCACCTCGACGGCGGCGTCCTGCTCCTCGTGGTGCACGCCGAGCGTGTAGCGGCCATTGGTCTCGTCCCAGCTCGCCTCTCGCACTTCGCTGTTCGTCAGCAGGGTGGTGGGGACGGGCGCGCCGGTCTCGACGCGGATCCGGTAGAGCGTGTCGTAGATCTGGTCGACGAGGTCGCCGCTGATCCCCTTGTAGAGGTTGCGCTGCTCGCGCAGCAGCACGTCGCGCCGTTCCATCGGCAGCTCGCGGAAGTAGCGCGCGTACTCCGGCGAGGTCATCTCGAGCGTGAGCTTCGTGTACTCCATGGGGAAGAACCGCGGCGAGCGGGTGATCCACGTCAGGTGGTAGCCGTGCTCCTGCACGCCCTCGAGCAGGTCGAGGTAGATCTCGGCGGCGGACTGCCCGCTGCCGACGACGGTCACGGATGCGTTGTCCTGCACGGCCGCTCGGTGCTCGAGGTAGTGGCCGGAGTGCGTCACCGGCCCGCCGAGGCCCTCCGCGACGGGCGGCACGGTCGGCGCGGTCCCGATGCCGAGCACGACATGACGAGCGCGAAGGGAGGTGACCGTCCCGTCCCCGAGGCGGGCCGTGACGACGTAGGTGCCATCGGCCTCGCGCTCGACGGCGGTCACCTCGTGGCCCCACCGGACGGTGTCGAGCTGGTCGGCGACCCACCGGCAGTACTGGTCGTACTCCGCGCGCAGGGGGTAGAAGCTCTCCCGGATGTAGAAGGGGTAGAGCCGCCCGATCTGCTTGAGGTGGTTGAGGAAGCCGAAGCGGCTCGTCGGGTCGGCCATCGTCACCAGGTCGGCCATGAAGGGCACCTGGATCGTCGCGCCCTCGAGCATCATCCCCGGGTGCCATGAGAACTCGTCCCGCGCCTCGAGGAAGACCCCGTCGACGTCGGGCAGGTCGTGCGTCAGCGCAGCCAGCCCGAGGTTGAAGGGCCCCAGCCCGATCCCGACGACGTCGTGGATGCGCCCGCTCATCGGGCCATCTCCACTCCCGCTCCCTGAGGAGCTTGCGAAGCAAGCGTCTCGAAGGGTGCATCCAGGCTCAGCTCGTCCATCGCGTCCTCGGCGAGCAGCGCCTCACCCGTCGCGGCGATCGTCTCGATGATCCCGCGCAGGTGGGCCAGCGAGGTCTGCGGGTTGAGCAGGGTGAACTTCAGCCACGCCCGACCGTCGATCGTCGTGCCGGCGACCATGACCGACCCGTCGTCGAGGAGCGCGTGCCGGATGCGGGGGTTGAGCGAGTCCGCGTCGGTGACACCGACCCCCTTCGGCCGGTAGCGCATGAGGACCGTGCTGAGCACGGGCTCGACGGCGACCTCGAAGCGCTCGTCGTCGCGCAGCACCTCCCACACCTGGTGGGCGCGGTCGATGACCTCGTCGAACATCTCGCCGACGGCGTCGGCGCCGGTGACCCGCAGCGTGAGCCACAGCTTGAGCGCGTCGAAGCGCCGGGTGGTCTGCAGCGACTTGTCCACCTGGTTGGGCGTCACGGCCGTCCGCGGGTTGAGGTAGTCGGCGTGGTGGGTGACGTGGCCCAGGGTCGCGCCGTCGCGCACGACGATCGCGCTCGAGCTCACCGGCTGGAAGAAGGTCTTGTGGAAGTCGACGGTCACCGAGTCGGCCCGCTCGATGCCGTCGAGCAGGTGACGACGACGAAGGGAGGTCAGCAGGCCACCTCCGTAGGCGGCGTCGACGTGCAGCCAGGCGCCGTGGTCGGCCGCGAGGTCGGCGATGGCCGCGACCGGGTCGATGACCCCGAGGTCGGTCGTGCCGGCGGTCGCGACGACGGCCATCGCCGTCTCGCCCCGCTCCCGGATGCCGTCGAGCTCGGCGGCGAGGGCGGCGGTGCTCATGCCACCGGTCTCGTCGGTGGGCACGGCGATGATCGCGCTCGGGTGCAGGCCCATGATCCGGGCGGCCTTGATGACGCTGAAGTGGCTGTGCTCGGTGGCGAGCACGCGCAGTCGCGACTGCACTCCCTCGCCGTGGTGGCGCACGGCCTCGCCCCGGGCGAGGAGCAGGCCCTGGAGGTTGGACTGGGTCCCGCCGCTGGTGAAGACGCCGTCGGCGGTCTCGCCGAAGCCGATGCGCCCGGCGGTCCAGCGGATCAGGCGCTGCTCGACGAGGGTGCCGCCGGCGCTCTGGTCCCAGGTGTCGACCGAGGTGTTGACCGCCGAGATGATCCCCTCGGCGAGGACCGCCGGCAGGGCGACGGGGCAGTTGAGGTGGGCGACGTAGCTGGGGTGGTGAAACCAGATGGCGTCGCGCAGGTAGATGTCGGTGACCTCGGCCAGGGCGGCGTCGAGGTCGGCCGCGGGGCGGTCGAGGTCGACGGCGTCGACCGCGGGGGCGAGGTCGGCCACGGTCGCACCCGTCGACGGGGCGTCGGCGGCCAGGTGCTGGGCGACGAGCCGGGTCACGCGCGCCATGCCGTCGACGTAGTCGTCGGTGGTCTCGTGCGTCAGGAGGTGGGGGTTC
Organism: Janibacter sp. CX7; assembly: GCF_024362365.1. Taxonomy (NCBI): domain Bacteria; kingdom Bacillati; phylum Actinomycetota; class Actinomycetes; order Micrococcales; family Intrasporangiaceae; genus Janibacter; species Janibacter sp. CX7. The sequence goes on from NZ_CP101464.1 coordinate 121,703, forward strand.
ACCGAGCATGCTCCTAGAAGTAAGGGATACCTAACTTAGGTAGTGCTGGCCTAACATAACCGTCGTGCGCCGCTCCCGCTCGTCGAGCTCGCGGCGCCACGCATCACCGCCGATGCGCGATGACCCCTACCCGGGCACCTGCCCACGAGCGCGAGGAAGACCCCCGTGACCACCACTGCCCCGACGGCCACCGAAGACGCCAAAACCCTTGGCGCAGAGCGGTTCCGGCTCATCACCGCGCTCTACTTCACCCAGTACCTCGGTGTGGGCTTCCTCACGATCGGGCTCGTCGCGATCCTTCGCGACGGGGGCACCTCGCTCGCCACGCTCGGTCTGATCCAGACGATCGGGCTCATCTGGCCGCTCAAGTTCCTCTGGGCCCCGCTCGTCGACCGCTACGGCAGCCGCCGCTTCGGCCACTACCGCTCGTGGCTCGTCCCGCTCCAGCTGGGGCTGGTCATCACGCTCCTGGCGCTCACCCCCTTCGTCACGCCGGCCGACCACCTCGGCCCGGTCATCGCGATCTGCTCGCTCTTCGTCCTCTTCTCCGCCACCCAGGACATCGCCGCCGACGCGCTCACCGTGCGGCTGCTCGGCGACGGCGACCGTGGGCTGGGCAACGGCATCCAGGTGGGCGGCAACTACCTCGGCAGCGTCGTCGGCGGTGGCCTGGCAGTCGTCGTCTACGACCAGTGGGGCTGGGTCCCGGCGATCCTGCTGCTCGCGCTACTCACGGCCACGGCCCTGGGCGTCGTCATCGCCTTCCGCGAGCCCGAGCGGGAGGTGCTCGTGCGTCGTGCCGGGCTGCGGGAGCTGCTCACCGTCTTCGGCCAGCCCGGGTGCCGCAGCTGGGTGCTCGTCGTCGTGCCGCTCTACTACATCGGCGCCGCCGTGGGCTACGCGATCGTCTCGCCGGCCCTCGTCGACGCCGGGTGGTCGCTGACGAAGATCGGCATCGTCTCGGGCGCGATCGCCTCGGCCCCAGCGGTGCTCGCCGCACTGGGTGCCGGTGCCCTGATCACCCGCTGGGGTCGTCGTCGGGTGCTCGTCCTCGGTGGTGCGCTGCTCGCCGTGGCGACCCTCGGCCTGATGCCGCTGGCCCTCGGCGAGACCTCGACCGTGTGGACGACCGTGGCCCTGTGCTCCTTCATGGCCGCCTACGCCGTGGCCAATGTCGTCGTCTACACGATCAACATGGACTTCGCCCGGCCCGACTCGGCCGGCACCGACTTCACGACGCTGACCTCCTTCGCGCTCGCGATCTCCTTCGTCGCGGCGGCCGTGGCGCTCACCGCCGCCGCGTGGATCGGCTACGAAGGCGTCCTCGTCGCCTCGATCGTCCTCGTGCTGCTCGGCACCGCCCTCGGCCTGCGCCACCAGCGCCGCCACGGCGTCACCGCCTGAGGTCGGCCCCTCCCGCCCCCTCTGGTCTGCGTTGCCGTTGGGCAATGCGACAACCCGGGCCGGTCAGGGCTCGTGGCGCCAGGCGGCGGTCGTCGTCGCGACGACGACGGCGCCGCTGGGCTCGGTGGCCATTGCGGCGAGCCGGCCGGGCAACTCGGTGGTCGCCAGGTCCTCGTCACCCGGAGCCGTCCGCACGACCCGCGTCGTCCCTTCCCGACCGCCGGCAGCGCCGCCCGCAGGCTCGCTGTGCGCGACGGTGTCGACCTCACCGGCGGCCACCCGGATCACCGGGGCGGAGGAGTGCACCACGTCGGACAGCACCGTCCGCGGCCGCGCCGGCACCACCCGACCGTCCGCGAGGTCGACCCGCCACAGAGCGACGTCCTCGTCGCTGCTCCCGGCGACGACGCAGTGGTCGTCGGCGCAGTCGACCGCCGTCGGGCGTTGCGTGCCAGCCCCGGTCGAAGGGAGCGCCACCTCGCGCCACGGTCCGGCCGGGTCGGCAGCGGTCCACAGGACCGCCTCGTCGCGGATGCGCTCGCCGAGCACCGTCACCCAGCCCACGGCCAGCAGGCCTCCACCGGGCAGGTCGGTCACCGCGCCGGGTGAGGGCTGTCGGTCGGCGGTCGCGGCCAGGCCGCTGCCGGGCCGTGCCGCCCGGGTCCACCGGTCGCCGTGCCGCGTCCACAACGCCACGTCGAGACCGTGCCGGCCCGGGTCGACCCAGCTGCCGAGGATCATCGGGCCGGCCTGCGAGGCAGAGGTGCCGGCGATGCCGCCGGCGTCCCACCCGCCGAAGGTCTCGAAGGTCTGCGGCTGCTCGACCACCTCGTCGAGGTCGCCGCTCCACACGGTCCAGCGCACATTCCCGTGCGCGCCCGCGCGGTGCCCGCCGAGGGCGACGACCTCCCCTTCGTGCTCGCTGACGGAGAGCAGCTCCGCCTCCCGCCCGGCCCACTCCCAGCGCGTGTCCATCGCGACCGGCCGGCTGCTGCCGTCCGGGCCGACGACCGTGAGCGAAGCCCGCTCCCGGGCGCCCTTGTCGTAGCGGCCGACGAGCAGCCGGTCATCGATCCCGGTCAGGGTCACCACCCGCCCCGGACCGGGGAGGTCGACCGGCTGCCACCGGCCGGCCTCCGGCGCGGGGCTCGTGCACGCGACGAGGGTCAGCGCGGTCGCCGCGACGAGACCTGCGACCCACGGGCGCACGGGATCACAGCTCGCGCAGGTAGCAGAGCATGCTGTAGTCGGCGCCCGGGTGGACGTTGACGAACCCGTGCCGCTCGTAGAAGCGGCGGGTGTCCACGTCGATCTCGTCGACGTTGATGTGCAGCTCCGCGGCCCCCTTCGCCACGATGTGCTCGACCGCGGTGGTGAGCAGGAGCGTGCCGATGCCCTGGTCGCGCAGCTCCGGCACGACGTAGAGCTCTTCGAGCTGGCCGAGCAGCCCGTCGTAGTAGGGCGTCGGGCGCAGCGTGAGGTAGGCGAAGCCCGTTGTCGCAGCACCCTCCTCGGTCAGCAGCACGAGCACGTCGTCACGGGCCAGCAGGTGCTCGAAGCGCCCGGCGAAGTCCTCGGCGCTCGGCGTCGACACCTCGTCGAACTCGACGTTGAAGTCGTGGAGCAGCCGCCCGACGACCTCGGCGTCGGGCGGACCGGCGGGGCGGACGGTCGCGGCCATCCACCCAGTGTGGCGCCTCCGGCCCGCCCCGTGCGGGTCAGATGATCCGGCGCCCCTCGTCCTTGGCGGCGCGCCACTCCTTGTAGAAGGCGACGCAGATGACGCCGAAGATCACGGCCACGATGGCCGGCCAGACGAGGATGTAGAGGGTCAGTGCGGTGATCGACATGGTGGTCCTTCCGGGTCAGGCGCGAGCGGGCTCGAGGTCGGGGTCGTCGTCGCCGGCGGGCTGGGCGCCCGCCGCCTCGTCGTCATCGGTGAAGTCCCCGGTCCGCCGCGAGATGAGGGCGAAGTCGAAGGGCTCCTCGCGGGAGGCCAGCGACATGACGACGCAGACGATCGTCGAGACGGCATAGGCGGTGAGCGAGCCGGACAGCGCCGGGTACTGCGAGATCACCCCGATGGCGAAGGGGGCGACCCCCACCGCGAAGACGGCGCCGAGCGCGATGCCCACCCGGGCACCGAAGAAGCCGAAGGCCATCAGGCCGATGACGATGCCGGCACCGACGATGCCGACGACGTCGATGAGCAGGTCGAGTGCCCCGCTCTGCGGCAGCCAGCCGAAGCGCACCGGGAGGAAGACCGCGAAGGCGACGAGGACGGAGACGGTGAAGGCGGCGTTGGTGACCTTCGACCAGTAGAAGGAGGCGATGACGGGGAAGACGAGGCAGCCCCACATCGCGCCGACGAAGACGAGCAGGTCGAGGATGTTGAGCTCGAGGGCGGCGAAGAGCACCGCCGCGACCGTGGCGACGACCATCGTCAGGCGCCCGATGAGCAGCATCGTCGCGGGGTTGATCGTCCCCTGGCGGCGGGCGCGGTCGCCGTAGATGTCGGTCATGACGATCGACGAGAGCGCGGCCAGGTCGGAGTCGGCCGTCGAGGACAGCGACCCGATGATCATGACGAAGAAGACGACGATGAGCGGGGTCGCGAGGTGGGTCGCGGCCATCTGCGGCAGCAGGTTGTTGGGGTCGCCGCCGGCCGGGTCGATGCCGGCGTAGAGGGCGAGCACGCCCATCATGCCGACGCCGATGATCGTCGCGCCGTAGCCGATCGTCGCGGTGACGAAGGTCGGCTTGATGAGGTCCTCGCGCACGGCGAAGAGGCGCTGGGCGATCGTCTGGTTGCCGATGGCGTAGGCGAGGACGGCGGCGATGTAGGGCGCGCCCTGGCCGAGGAAGGCCTCGGAGGAGAAGAAGCTCGACTGGTGGGCGGTGAGGTTGCCGGCGCCCTCGCGCAGCAGGTCGGGCCCACCGAGGACGAAGAAGAAGGCGGGGACGAGGACGACGACGGCCAGGAGCATGGCGACGACCTGGGCGAAGTCGGTGAGCACCGAGGCGCGGAAGCCCGACCAGATCGTGTACATGAGCACGCCGGCCGCGATCATCAGCACGCCCTGGATGAAGCTCATCGGCGAGAGCATCGCGATGAGCGCACCGCCGGCGATGAAGTTGGACATCAGCGAGATGACGCTGCCGAGGACGTTGGAGATCGCGAGCATCAGCTGGCTCGAGCGGCCGTGCCGCGCCCGCATGACCTCGGCGAGGGTGTGCGCGTGGGGGGCGACCGCCCGGATCCGCCGGCCGAAGGGGTAGATGAAGAGGATCATCAGCGCGCCCCAGAGCCCGTAGTGGATCGGCCCGGAGATGCCGTAGGTGTAGCCGGAGGTGACGGAGGCATACATCGACGAGGCCCAGATCCACGTCGCGGTCATCGAGGCCGCGGAGATGCCGAAGCCGATGTTGTGCCCGGCCGTCATGTACTCGTCGGCATTTTCCTCACCGCGGCTGATCTTCACCGACATGACCATGGTCAGGCCGTAGAAGAGGGCGAGCAGCAGCACGATCGTGGCGATCCCCAGGGGTGGCGTCGACATGCCTTCCTTCCGATGTGGTGTTGTGCGTGGCGTTGAGCGGAAGGTAACTCGCAGGCCAACGAAGGGCTAATGATGGCAATCGCGCCCAAACCACCCCAGAAGCCCATGAGGTCAACGAAAGGTCAGGGTGCGGACGGGGTCCTCGTTGTGGCCGATCTCACCGGTTCGGGGCCCTAACCTGCGCTCATGACGACTCCCCAGCCCGCCCCCGGTCGTGCCCGCCAGGACGCGATCTACCGACCCGGTGCGCTCGGCGTGGCGCCCACCGTCCCGACGGACGTCGCCGAGCTCGAGCGTCGCGCACGAGCAGCGTTGAGCCGCAAGGCCTGGGCCTACATCGCGGGTGGAGCCGGGGGCGGTGCGACGATGCGCGCCAACCGCGCCGCCTTCGACCGCTGGCAGGTCGTGCCGCGGATGCTGCACGCGACGACGACGCGTGACCTGACGACGACGGTCCTGGACACCGAGCTCGCCGCACCGCTGCTCCTCGCCCCGGTCGGTGCCGCCGGGCTCGTCACCGACGACGCCGACCTGCTCATCGCGCAGGGGGCCCACGCCAGCGGCGTGCCCTACGTCTTCTCCTGCCAGGGCTGCTCGCCGATGGAGGAGACGGCGCAGGCGATGGCCGGCACCCCCTTCTGGTACCAGCTCTACTGGTCGACCGACGAGGGCCTCGTCGACTCGATGATCGGCCGGGCCGAGGCAGCCGGGGCGCAGGCGCTCGTCGTCACGCTCGACACGACCATGCTCGGCTGGCGCACCGCCGACCTCGACCTGGGGTCCCTCCCCTTCGCCCGGGGGCAGGGCATCGCCCAGTACACGTCCGACCCCCGCTTCATGCAGCTGGTCCGCGAGCGGCTCGCCGACACGGCGCGCGCCGCGCAGTCGCTCGGGATCGACCCGCGCAAGCCGCTGCAGGCGGCCCGTGCGGCGAAGGGAGGAGTCGGCACCCTGCTCTCGATGAGCCGCGAGCACCCCGGCGGCGTCCGCGACAACCTGCGCTCGCCGGAGCCGCGGGCGGCGGTCGAGACCTTCCTCGACATCTACTCCAACCCCGCGCTCTCGTGGGAGCACATCGCGACCCTGCGGGAGCGCACCCGCCTGCCCGTGGTGCTCAAGGGGATCCTCCACGAGGACGACGCGCGGCGGGCCTTCGACGCCGGCGTCGACGCCGTCGTCGTCTCCAACCATGGTGGGCGACAGGTCGATCGGTCGATCGCGGCCCTCGACGCGCTGGTCCGCGTGCGCGACGCGGTCGGGCCCGAGCCGACGGTGCTCATGGACAGCGGGGTGCGCTCCGGGGCGGACCTCTTCGTCGCGCTCGCCCTCGGCGCCGACGCCTGCCTGCTCGGCCGCCCGCACGTCTACGGCCTCGCGATCGACGGCGCCGCCGGGGTCAGCGCGGTCATCGACAACGTGCTCGCCGAGCTCGACCTGACCATGGGTCTCGTCGGGGCCGCCACCATCGCCGACATCACCCGGGAGCTGCTCGTCGAGGCGTGAGGGGAGTCCTCCCCCGCGTCGCTGCTTGCCGCGGTGCGCCACATGCGATGGGGTGGGGCCCATGAGCCAGCCTCCGTACCCGCCACAGCAGCCGCCGCCTTCCGGGTCGGGTGAGTCACCGGGGGGCGGGCAGCCCTACGGCACCCCGCCTCCGCCCCCGGGCGCCGGTGGTCTGCCGCCCTACGGCAGCCAGCCGCCCTACGGTGGGCAGCCTGCCCACGGCGGCGGCTACGCGGGTGGCGGGATGCCGCCAGGGCCGCCGGGAGGGGGCGGGCCGGCGCCGGTCATGGGGCCCTACAGTCCCATGGCTGCCATCGAGTACGCCTGGCGGAAGTTCACTGCCAACATCGGCCCCTTCCTCGGCATGGGGGCGATCATCACCGTGCTCTCGGTCGGAATCCCCTTTGCCTTCGGCATGGCGAGCGGAGGCGTCGAGGTCTTCAACCCCGACCCGTTGGACCCCGACGGGGTGAGCACGGCGGGCCAGCTCGGGTCCTCCCTGCTCCAGCTGAGCGGCCAGCTGATCGGCGGCGCCATCCAGTGGGTCCTCGGCGTCGCCCTCCTGCGCGGCGCCCTCGATGCCGTCGACACCGGCCGGGTCGATTTCGGGGCGATGTTCTCCCGGGTCCCGTGGGGCCAGGCGCTGCTCGCAGCGATCCTCGTCTTCCTTGCGGCCATGGTCGGCCTGCTCGCTCTGTGCGTCGGCATCGTCGTCGTGCTCTTCTTCCTCTACTACACCAACGCCGCGGTCCTCGACGGCAAGAGCGCGACGGAGGCGATCTCGGCGAGCTTCACCTTCGTCAAGGAAAATCTCGCCGACACCTTCCTCTACGCGCTCATCGCCATCGTCGTGATCTTCCTCGTCTCGTGCTTCACCTGCGGGATCGGCGGGATCCTGACGACCCCGCTCTTCGCCATCAGCACGGCATACACGTGGCGGGTTCTCCAGGGGCGACCCGTCGTCCCCTGACCCATCCGACGCCCCGAAGGGGAGGTCCTGCGCTCGGCGCGGGACCTCCCCTTCGTGATGGGCCGGGTCCGGCGACGCTGTCGGCCGGACCTGTCAGGGTGAGGCCATGACCGATGTGTGGGACCTCGTCCACGCCGAGCGCCGGGCGCTCGCCGACGACCTCGAGCAGCTGACCGACGAGCAGTGGCGCACGGCCTCGCTCTGCGACGGGTGGAGCGTGCACGACGTCGCGGCGCACCTCGTCGCCAACGCGCTCGCCACCCCCTTCGGCCTCGTGCGGGGGATGGTGCGGGCACGCGGTGACTTCGAGCGGATGACCCAGGAGGGCGTCGACCGGCACCGCGGGGCGACGCCCCGCGAGACGCTGCGCAGCCTGCGTGAGGTGGCCGGTCGGCGGACGGGACCGCCCACCCGGCTCGCCCCGCTCGAGAGCCGCCTCGTCGAGGAGGTCGTCCACGGCGAGGACATCCGGCGACCGCTCGGCATCGGGCACGACTACGCCCCCGAGGCGGTCGAGGGCGCGCTTCGCTACCAGGCGCGCACGCCCGCCGCCGTCGGCGGAGGTCGCGAGACCGTCGCGCGGGTGACGCTGCGGGCCACCGACCTCGACCTCACCCTCGGCGACGGACCCGAGGTGCGCGGGCCAGCCCTCGCCCTGCTGCTCGTGATCGCGGGGCGCGACGTGGCGATGGCGGATCTCGACGGCCCGGGGGTCGGCCTGCTCGAGGCGTGACCGACCCCGAGGAGGTCACCGCCCGTCGGCGATGATCTTCGCGATGTTGCGCTCGGCGAGCGCGGTGATCGTCAGCGAGGGGTTGGCCGTGCCGGTGCTGCCGGGGATGCCGGCACCGTCCATGACGTAGAGCCCGGGGTGGCCCTTGATCCGGCCGTAGGCGTCGGACGCCCGGCCGATGACGGCTCCGCCGAGCGGGTGCGCCGTGAAGCTCGTCCCGACGTCGGGCACGCCGAGGACGGGCACACCCACCCCGACGCCCGCGGCCTCGGCGACCTTGTTCTGCATCTCGCGCAGCGCCTCCTCGGACGCCTTGTTGCCGTCCTCCGGCCAGTCGACGATGACGTCGTCCTTCGCCTGGTGTGGCCGAGTCGTGAGACGCCGCGCCCGCTCGTCGTGGCCGGGGTGGCCCTGGCGCTGTGCGTGGTCGTCGAGCTGGCCCAGCTGACCGGTCTGCCGGCGCGGGTGCCGCAGCTGCGCTGGGTGCTCGGGACGACCTTCGCCCCGGTCGACCTCCTCTGGTACGCGGTGGGCGCACTGGGCGGTGCCGGGGCGATGGTGCTCGTGGGGCGTCTGCGTCCCTGAGCCGACGCTTGGGCCGGCCGGATCAGTCCTCCGGCAGGGCCGCGAAGGTCTGCTTCATCTCGTTGTACCAACCGAGCGCCTTGCGGGGGCGGCGCCAGCGCTTCTTCATCTCGTCGCGGGCGGGCTGGTGCGCGGCGTCGCCGGCCTTCTCCATCGCCTTGAGGTGCTGGTCCTGGGCGTTGATGACGTCGTCGTGGGTCTCGCCTCGGTGGGCGAGGTCGCAGGGGCCGCCGAGCTGCTGGCAGGTCATGGTCTTCATCGGGTGATCCTCTCGTGGTGGTCTCTCGTGGTGCTGACGATCGGGGGCCTGCGGATGTGACCGGTGGGCCTCAGGAGCAGCGTCGGGTGTCCTCGCGCCGGGTGACGCGCTCGAGCACCTCGGGCGCGGCGCGGAAGGTGATGCCCTGCACGACGCCGTCCACGACGTCGAAGTCGAAGAGCACCCTGGCCTCGCCACGGTGGAACCACGCGGCGCCGGGACGCTCGTCGACGAGCACGGCGAGTGCTGCGTGGGCGCTGCCGTTGAAGAACTCGGCGATCTCCCGTCGTCCGTCGACCCGCTCCGGCGTGCCGCTCGCGACGGCGGCGGCGTCGGCCGTGATCGTCGCGTCCGGTGCGAGCAGCCGCAGAAGGGAGTCGAAGTCGCCCTCGCGCGCGGCCGCCATGAAGGCGTCCACGACCTCCCAGTCGGCCCTCTCTGACCCCCGCCCCCGCACCTTCCCCCGCGCCCGCGAGGCGAGCTTGCGCGCCGCGGCGGGTGTCGTGCCGAGGATCGCGGCGATGGTCGCGAAGTCGAAGCCGAAGCTGTCGTGCAGCACGAAGGCGACCCGCTCACCGGGCGAGAGCCGGTCGATGACCGCCTGCAGCGCGACCCCGACGGTGTCGGCCATGACGACGTCGTCGGCGATGTCAGGTGCGGTCTCCGTGGGCTCGATCTCGCTGTGCGGCACCGGGGTTCGTGACTTGAGCCGGTCGAGGCACAAGCGTGTGGTCACCGTCGTGAGCCAGGCGGGCAGCGACTCGATGTCGGTGTCCGTACCGTGCAGCCGCAGCCACGCCTGCTGCACGACGTCCTCGGCCTCGGCGTGGTCACCGAGGACGCGCGTGGCCAGGCCGACGAGCCGTGGGCGCTCCGCCTCGAAGTCCTCTGCCTGCTGTGCCGGGTCCATGACCGCTCCTCTCGGGTCGATGCTGTCACCGATCTGACGACGCGGGCACCACGGATGTGACCGCCCCCCTTCGCCGGGCCTGTATAGCCTGACCGGATGCGTCTGAAGCCCGGCCGACCGGACATCACCACCTACGACTCGCGCCTCGACGTCCCGGCCGCTGGGGAGGGCGCGCTGGCGGTGACCTTCATGGGCGTCTCCACGCTCCTCGTCCAGGACGGCGAGTCCGCCGTGATGACCGATGGGTTCTTCTCCCGGCCCGGTCTGCTCCAGGTGGGTCTGGGCAAGGTCGCGCCGTCCGTCGAGCGCATCGATGCCGCCCTGGACCGAGCCCTCGGCGATGCGGGCCTCGACGGGCTGGACGCGGTCGTCCCCGTCCACACGCACTACGACCACGCCCTCGACTCCGCCGTCGTCGCCGAGCGCACGGGTGCCCTGCTCGTCGGCGGCGAGTCGACGGCCAACCTGGGCGTCGGCGGAGGTCTCGACCGGGAGCGCATCCGGGTCGTCGCCTCCGGCGACTCCGTGGAGTGCGGTGCCTTCTCCCTGACCTTCGTCGCGTCGAGCCACTGCCCGCCGGATCGGTACCCGGGCGACATCGACGCCCCGGTGACCCCACCGGTCAAGGTCGGTGCCTACCGCTGCGGTGAGGCGTGGTCGATCCTGCTCACCCACCGCAGCGGCCGGACCGCCCTGCTGCAGGGCAGCGCCGGGTACGTGCCGGGCGCGCTCGCCGGTCTCGACGCCGAGGTTGCCTACCTCGGGGTCGGGCAGCTGGGGGTGCAGCCACAGGACTACATCGAGGCCTACTGGGAGCACACGGTCCGCGCCGTGGGGGCCCGCCGGGTGGTGCTGACGCACTGGGACGACTTCTTCCGTCCCCTCGACCAGCCGCTGCGCGCCCTGCCCTACGCCGGTGATGACCTCGACGTCACGATGAGCGTTTTCGATCGCCTCGCCGACGAGGACGGCGTCGCCCTCCACCTGCCGCGGCTCTGGGAGCGCGAGGACCCGTGGGCGGGCCTCGGCGGCTGACGTCGCACGGGCCAGTTGTCCACAAGCTCGCGGCGAAGTTCCTTGAATTCACAGGGCCCAGAGGGTTCCCCAGGCCTCAAGTCGAACGTATGATCGAAGCATGTCAGAGGCGACGCAGTGGGGGGATCTGGGGCTCGTGTCGGGCCTGCGGGACTCGGTGCGCGCCCTGACGATCGCCGCCCTCGAGATGCCGGATCTGTGGCAGGCGCCCGAGGAGGAGCTGGCCGACGGGCTGGCCGCGATCGGTCGGGCCCGGGCGGTGCTCGAGGCGGCCGAGGTGGCCCTCGTGCGCGAGGGCATCTCGCGGGGTGTGCCGCAGCGGCAGTCGTGGTCGGACACCGACTGGGTCGGGGTCAGCGAGGGCCGGTCGGCGCCGCGGCCGGCGGTGCGTCATGTGGCGTCCGTGGTGCGGGTGGCCAGGGCGGGTCTGCGGGCCGGCTCCGCGCTCGTCGACCCCACGCACGACGACGAAGGGGGCGGCGCCCCCCTTCGCCCGGAGGCACCCGAGCAGGTGGCTGGGGAGTCGGAGCCGGGAGCAGGGGAGTGGGGTGAGCGGCCGCCGCCGGCCGGCCTCGCCGGGGTGCTCGCCGACCTCGAGGGTGGCCAGCTGCCGCTCGGCAAGGCCGATCAGCTGGTGCGCTTCCACGACGGGGTGCGGCGGGTCGCCGACCCGGAGCTCCTGGAGGCGGACCTGGGGGTCCTGCTCGATGCAGCGCGTGACGAGGTCGTGCGCACCGGCCCGGGTGGGCGGATCTCGGCTCGGGTCCCGGGGCTCGACGAGCGCGGGCTGGCGACGGCGATCACGCAGACGACGCGGATGCTGCGTCCGGCCAAGGACCTCGCGGCGGATGACGAGCGGGCCAGGTCGGCGCGGTCGTTGACGAGTCACACCGATGCCAGCGGGCTGACGCGCTACAAGCTCGTGCTCGACGCCGAGGGCGCGGCGATCGTCGACGCGGCGGTGGCGGGGTTGTCGAAGCCGGTCAAGGGCCCCGACGGTGAGCGTGACCCGCGGCCCCCGGCGCGGCGCCGCGCCGATGCCCTGGTGACGGTCGTGGGTCGTGGGGTGTCCAGCCCGGGTGAGGTGGGCACGAGCGACAAGGCGCAGGTCATGGTGACGATCTCGATGACCTCGTTGCTGACGGCCACGGACGGGACCTGCGGGGTGTGCGGGTCCCGCCGACCGGGTGGCGCCTTCGGGCCGACCGGCATGCCCTTCAGCGACACGCATCCCTTCGGTCACCGCGCGGATCTCGGCGGCTGTGGCGACGCACCCGGCTCGAAGGGGGTCGGGCTGGGTGCCGGAGGAGTCGCCGGTGGCGGTCACGCCGGCGGGGTCACGGCCTCGGGCGCGGTGCTGTCCCCGGCGAGCGTGCGCAAGCTGGCCTGCGAGGCAGGGGTCATCCCGGTGATGCTCGGCAGTGACGGCGAGCCGCTCGAGCTGGGCCGCGCCACGCGGTTCTTCACCCCCGGGCAGAAGCGGTTGCTGTGGTTGCGGGACGGTGGCTGCACCTTCCCGGGGTGCACGATGCCCGCGCACTGGACCGACGCGCACCACGTGCAGTACTGGTCGCTGGGTGGGCGCACGGACATCGGCAATGCGGCGCTGCTGTGCGAGCGGCACCACACCCGAGTGCACCAGCAGGAGCTGACCTGCACGATCCGTGACGACGGGGTGACCTGGCACCTGTAGCCACCCCGCCCCGCGCCCGACCCCGGCCCGGGTCGGGCGCCTCCGCACGCCCCGCGTCCGAGTTCAACAGCCAGGGACGTCGCATTTTCCTTGAGGTCGTGCGAAGTCGGGGGAGGGGCGTCGCATTTCCTCAAGGTCGTGCGGCCCGCAGCCGGAGAGGAGCGCCCAACTCTGCAAGACCCTAGGGTCTTGCAGAGTTGTGCGCCCGGACTTGCCCGGCTACGCCCTTCGCTCGCAGGTGATGACCTGCACGCCGCTGGCGAGGCCGACGACGTCGACGGTCTCGAAGAGCGTGGGGGCGAAGCCCCCGTCGAAGAGCGGGACCCCAGAGCCGATGACCGAGGGGTTGAGCTTGATGACGAGCCGGTCGATCTCCGGCAGCAGGGTGTGGGCGAGGCGGCCGCCGCCGACGAGCCAGATGCCCAGGCCGTCCTCGGCCTTGAGCTCGCGCACCCGGGCGAGCGGGTCATCGGAGACGACCTCGACAGCCGCCGCGGGCGCGGACCCGAGCGTCGTCGACACGACGAGGTGCCGCAGGTGCGGGTAGGAATCGTCGATGCCGGCCGCGAGCCCGATCTCGTAGGAGCGCCGTCCCTCGATCACCGTGTCGAAGACCCGGCCCGGCTCGGTCAGACCCATCGCCTCGCGGGCCGGTCCGGGCAGCGTCTCCGGGTAGTGGGTCGCGATGAACTCGACGAGGTCCGGCGTGACCGCCATGAAGTCCTCGCCGCTCGGGTCGCCGCCGTCCGGCCCCGCGATGAAGCCGTCGAGCGTCGCCGCGACGTAGTAGGTGAGTGTGCGCATGGTGCCCCTTCCGTCAGGCGGCACGCTACGGGCCGAAGGGGGGTGTGTCGCAGCGAATTTCGCCCCGCCTCAGCGCGACGGGTCGATGATCGTCATCCCCGCGACGTTCGCCCTGTCGAAGCCCGGCAGCAGCGCCGCCGCCTCCTCGAGACCGACGACCCGCTCCACGAGGCGCTGCGGGGCGAGGTCGCCGGAGTCGATGAGCGCGAGCATCCCCGGGTAGTCGACGGCGGCCATGCCGTGGCTGCCGAGCACGTCGATCTCCCACCCGATGACCCGCGCCATCGGCACGCGCGGGTGACCGTCGACAGGCGGCAGCAGGCCGACCTGGACGTGCCGACCGCGTCGCCGCAGGCTGAGCAGCGCTGTGGCACAGGTCTGCTCGCTGCCCACGGCGTCGACGGCGACGTGCGCCCCGCCGTCGGTCAGCTCCATGACAGTGGCCTCGACATCCGTTGCCTCGCCGTGGGCGCCAACCGCGAGCACGGTGTGCTCCGCGCCGAGCTCGGCCGCGACGGCCAGCGCTGCCGGGTTGCGGTCGACCGCGATGACCCGTGCGCCGAGCGCCCGGGCGATCATCACCGCGCTCAGCCCGACGCCGCCGGCGCCGACGACGGTGACCCATTCCCCCTTCGTCAGGCGGGCGCGGGCGACGAGGGCCCGGTAGGCGGTGGCGAAGCGGCACCCCAGACTCGCCGCGGTCGCGAAGTCCACCGACTCGGGGAGAGCCACGAGGTTGGTGTCGGCAGCGTGCAGCACCACCTGCTCGGCGAAGGACCCCCAGTGCGTGAAGCCGGGCTGCTCCTGGTCGGGGCAGACCTGCGCCTCGCCGGCCGCGCACCACGAGCACCGGCCACAGCCGCAGACGAAGGGCACGGTCACCCGGTCGCCGACCCGCCACCGCTGCACGCCGGCACCGACCGCGCTCACGACCCCCGCGAGCTCGTGGCCCGGCACGTGCGGCCAGGTGATCCCGTCGTCGTGGCCGGCCCAGGCGTGCCAGTCGCTGCGGCAGAGCCCGGTCGCCCGCACGTCGACGACCACCCCACCGTCAGGGGCGAAGGGGGCCGACACCTCCCTGACCTCGGGCTGGGCTCGGACCTCATCGATGACCACGGCGCGCACGACGCCATCGTGTCAGGCCGATGCTGCGGCGGTTGGTCAGGTCTGCTCGCGCAGGTACCGCCCGAAGTGCGGCACGGTGAAGGCGATCCGGCCGCGTTCGGCGGAGTAGATCAGGCCCTTCTTCAGCAGGGCGTCGCGGGCGGGGGAGAGCGACTGGGGCTTCTTGCCGAGCGAGGTGGCCACGGCCGAGGTGAGGACGGACTCGATGTCGTCGAGGCTCTCCTCCCCCTTCGCCGCGATCTCGGCAGCGACATCGGCCATCGCCTTGAGGTACTCGCGCTCGCCGGGGGTCGCGCGCTCGTAGCGCGAGCCGAAGAACCCGACCGCCAGCTCGGACTCGGCCTCGGGGGAGGCCACGCGCACGTCCTCGGCGCGGATCGGCGACTCCGGCGCCTGGTCCCACACCGCCTTGCCGTAGGCCTGGATGAAGTAGGGGTAGCCGCCGGTCGCGTAGTACAGGGCATCGAGCGCCGCCTGCTCGTACTCGGCGAGCTCGTCGGCCGCGGGCGCGGTGAGGGCCCGGTCGGCCTCCTCGCGGGCGAGCCGGTCGATGCGCTGGTAGCGGAAGAGCCGCTCGCTGTAGGACTTGCTCGCCGACAGCACCGAGGGCAGGTGCGGTAGGCCGGCGCCGACGACGATGAGCGGCAGGCCGGTCTGGCTCATCTCGTGGCAGGCCGCGCAGATCGCCGAGATGTCCTCGGGGCCGAGGTCCTGCATCTCGTCGATGAAGACGGCGACGCCGCGCCCCAGGTCCGCGGCCAGCCCGCCGACGTCGGTGAAGAGTTCGACGAGGTCGATCTCGATGTCGCCGGAGTCGGCGCGCCCCTTGACGGCGGGGGCGTCGATGCCGGGGTTCCAGACCTCACGCAGCTTCGTGCCGGGCTTCGCGTCGCGCTGGGCGAAGGACTTGATGACGCCGAGGACGTGCTCGACCTCCTCGGCCTGCGTGTGCCCGAGCTCGCGGACCGCCTGGTGCAGGGCGCTCGCGAGCGGCCGACGCAGCCCCTGATCGGGTCGCGCCTCGAGCTTGCCGGTGCCCCACTTCGCGCGGACGGCGGCGGAGCGCAACTGGTTGAGCAGCACGGTCTTGCCGACCCCGCGCAGGCCGGTGAGC
Organism: Janibacter sp. CX7; assembly: GCF_024362365.1. Lineage (NCBI taxonomy): Bacteria > Bacillati > Actinomycetota > Actinomycetes > Micrococcales > Intrasporangiaceae > Janibacter > Janibacter sp. CX7. Next base: position 137,398 of record NZ_CP101464.1, read on the forward strand.
ACGAGCGAGCGCTCCGGCTTGCCCGCGACGATCCGCTTGAGCACGACGTCGAAGCGGGTCAACTGCTCGTCGCGTCCCGCGAGCTCGGGCGGACGCTGGCCGGCGCCGGGGGCGTAGGGGTTGGTGATCGGGTCCACGATGGGACCGTATCCACCTGTCTAGGCGAAGGGGGATATCTCGGCAGATTCGCGAATCGGCGCGTCGCCCCCCCTTCGTCCCGATCGTGACGTCTACGGACGTCTAGACCGCCGCCGATAAGGACCGATCGACGAGCATCGTCGCGCCGGTGAGACACTGCTCACATGCCCGCAGCAACCCCTTCGTCGTACTCCATCACCATCCGCCTGCACACCTCGCCCGACTACGCCGTCGTCGGCCGCATCGCCACCGCGATCGCCGAGCAGGGCGGCATCGTCACCGCCGTCGACATCGCCGACTCGCGCCACGACCGTCTCGTCATCGACGCCACGTGCTCGGGCTTCGACGTCAACCACACCGACGACCTCGTCGAGGCCGTCGAGGCGATCGACGGGGTCAAGGTGCACAAGGTCTCCGACCGCACCTTCCTGCTCCACCTCGGCGGCAAGATCGAGGTCCGCTCCAAGGTCGCGCTCAAGACCCGTGACGACCTCTCGATGGCCTACACGCCCGGCGTCGGCCGCGTCTCGAGCGCCATCGCCAAGCACCCCGAGGACGCCCGCCGCCTGACGGTCAAGGGCAACAGCGTCGCGGTCGTCACCGACGGCTCGGCCGTCCTCGGCCTGGGCAACATCGGCCCCGAGGCCGCGATGCCGGTCATGGAGGGCAAGGCCGCGCTCTTCAAGCAGTTCGCCGGCATCGACGCCTGGCCGATCTGCCTCGCCTCGCAGGACACCGAGGAGATCATCCGCGCCGTCGAGATGATCGCCCCCGGATTCGGTGGCATCAACCTCGAGGACATCGCCGCCCCGCGGTGCTTCGAGATCGAGCGCCGGCTGCGCGAGAGCCTCGACATCCCGGTCTTCCACGACGACCAGCACGGCACCGCGATCGTCGTCCTCGCCGCGCTGCGCAATGCGCTGCGGGTCGTCGACAAGTGGCTCGAGCAGGTGCGCATCGTCGTCTCCGGTGGCGGCGCCGCCGGCTCGGCGATCGTCACCCTGCTGCTCGCCGCCGGCGCCAAGGACGTCGTCGTCTACGACCGCGAGGGACTGCTCTCCTCCGACGACGAGTCCCTGACCGGCGCCAAGCGCGAGCTCGCCGAGCGGACGAACCCGCGCAAGGTCCGCGGTGACCTCGCCGACGGGCTGCAGGGCGCGGACGTCTTCATCGGTGTCTCGGCGCCCAACCTGCTCAAGGCCGAGTGGATCCGCGACAACATGGCCGACGACGCGATCGTCTTCGCCCTGGCCAACCCCGACCCGGAGATCGACCCGGCCGAGGCCGCGAAGTACGCCAAGGTCGTCGCCTCCGGCCGCAGCGACTACCCCAACCAGATCAACAACGTGCTCGCCTTCCCGGGCGTCTTCCGCGGGCTGCTCGACGCCCACGCCGAGGACGTGTCGATCGAGATGCTCATCCGCGCCGCCGACGCGATCGCGGCGGTGGTCAAGGACGAGGAGATCAACCCCTCCTACATCATCCCGAGCGTCTTCCACCCCGACGTCGCCGACACCGTGGCCGTCGCCATCGCCGGCGAGGGCAAGACCTCGGCCGGCGCCACCGGCCCCATCAAGGTCGGCTCGCGCTCCACCGCCGCCCCCGTCGACGAGACCGGCACGCTGCCCCAGGTCCGCTGACCACGGCCCCGGTCTCGAGGCTCGCTGACGCTCGCACCTCAACCCACGGGTGATGTGCGAGCGGCGGCCCGGGGTCTCGCTGACCACCAGCGCAGGACGAAGGGGATGTCGGCGCACATCAAGCCGAAGTCCGTCGGACCGACGTGACGTGCGGACGGACGAAGGGACTTCGGCGGGCGCCGGCGTCCCCCTTGGTCCGGAGCGGGGGAGTGCGGGTGGCATCCCCTTCGTCCGGAGCGGGGAGAGGCGCCGGCGTCCCCCTTCGTCCGGAGCGGCCCTTCGAGACGGCCGCGGGCGGCCTCCTCAGGGACCGGAGTCAGCGAGTGGCAGGCTTGGCCACGTGAAGCCTCCCCGCACCTATCGCAAGGACACCTCGGCAGCCCCGCGCGGCTACTCCTCCTGGGAGGCGGCCGGGCTGCTGTGGCTCGCGGAGGCGCAGGAGCAGGGCGGTGCCCGCATCGCGCAGCTGCAGGACGTCGACCTCGACCACATCGACCTGCTGCAGTACGACGCGGGTCCGTCGACGAACCTCCATGCCGACGGCCTCGGGGTGGCGCTCGCGGCGATGCACGCGGCGGGGGCGCCGGCCTTCGGGGCGCCGCCAGCGCGGTGGACGAGCCACGGTTTCGTCGGCCCGGCCGACTCCCCGCTGCCGATGCCGCTGCAGCCCACCGAGCGCTGGGGCGAGTTCTTCGGCGAGCAGCGCATCCGCCACATGCTGCAGCTCGGCCGCGCGCAGGGCCTGTGGGAGGACGACAGCACCCTCTTCGAGCGGGTCGCCGACCGGCTCGTGTCAGGCGAGTTCGACGACGGCCGGCCGCCGGCCCGCCTGCACGGCGACCTCTGGGCGGGCAACATCATCTGGACCCGCGAGGGGCCCGTCCTCATCGACCCGGCCGCGCACGGCGGTCACGCCGAGACCGACCTGGCGATGCTGCTGCTCTTCACCGCGCCGCACATCGCCCGCATCATCGCGGCCTACGACGAGGCCGCCCCGCTCGCCGACGGCTGGCAGGAGCGGGTCGGCCTGCACCAGCTCTTCCCGGTCATGGTCCACGCCGTCGTCTTCGGCGGCGACTACGTGCGCCAAAGCGTGGAGATGGCCCGGGCCTACGCCTGACCGGACCTGACGAAGGGGGATGACCCCCTTCGTCTCGGGGAGATCGGGGCAGACCCGGACGTCTCGGATCCCTAGGTTGGATGCCGTGACCACCCAGACCATCACCCCGCCCCTCGAGCGGCTGTCCCTCCCGCGGCGCTGGCTCGCCGGCTGGGGGAGCGTGCTGCTCCTCCTGACGAGCACCGTGACGTCGATCGGCGCGATGCTGCTCGTCACCCTCGTGCTCGTCTCCGTCGCGCTCATCACCGCCGGCGGCGTCGGGATCCTGCTGCTCGTGCCGCTCGTGTGGCTCTGCGGCGTCCTCGGGCACGCGGAGCGGCACCGGATCATCGCGCTGACCGGGCGTCAGGTGCACCCGCCGGCGCGGCGGGCGCAGCCGCTGTGGCGGCGGCTCTTCTTCGACGTGCACTCGTGGCGCAGCACCGCGTACTTCGCGCTGCACGCGCTGTGGGGCAGCTTCATGGGCTGGCTCACGCTGGCGGTCCTCACCCAGGCGCTCCTGCTGCTCTTCGTGCCGCTGCTCGGCAGCCGCCTGCCCGACAGCGGGATCTCGGTCTTCGGGTGGATCCCCGTCGACGGGGTCATCGGTCTGGCCAGCGCCTGGACCATCGCCCTCGTCACCCTCGTCGTCATCCCGCTGGTCGCCCACGGGCTCACCTCGGTCGACGTCATGCTCGCCCGCTGGCTCCTCGGGCGCGACGAGCGCAAGGTCGTCGAGCACCTCACCGCCCGCGTCGACACCCTCAGCGAGTCGCGCCGCGAGGCCGTCGACTCCGTCGAGGCCGAGCGTCGTCGCATCGAGCGCGACCTGCACGACGGGCCGCAGCAGCGGATGGTCGCGATCGCGATGACCCTCGGCATGGCCAAGGAGGCGATCGACCGTGACCCCGCGGCGGCCGCCGAGCTCGTCGACGAGGCGCACCGCAGCGCCAAGGAGGCCATCGTCGAGATGCGCCACGTCGCCCGCGGCATCGTGCCCCCGATCCTCGCCGACCGCGGGCTCGAGGCTGCCCTGCCCGCCCTGGCCGCCCGCTCCGCCGTGCCCGCCTCCGTCGAGGTGCACGAGGTCGGCCGGGTCGACCCGACGACCGAGGCGATCGCCTACTTCGTCGTCAGCGAGGCCCTGACCAATGTCGCGAAGCACTCCCGCGCCGAGCACGCCCGCGTCGTCGTGACGAAGGACGAGCAGCACCTCGTCGCCACGGTCACCGACGACGGCCGCGGCGGTGCCGACCCCTCCCGCGGCACCGGCCTGACCGGCCTGCGGCAGCGCGTGAGCGCCGTCGACGGCACCCTCGAGGTCACCTCCCCGACCGGGGGACCGACCACCCTGACCGCAACCCTCCCCCTTCGCCCCGGACGGAGCCTGTGATGACCGAGCCGACCACGACCCAGCCCGACGAGACCCCCGCGACCCGCGTGGTCCTCGCCGAGGACTCGGTCCTGCTGCGCGACGGGATCGTGCGCCTGCTGACCTCGGCCGGCTTCGACGTGGCGGCCGCGTGCCCCGACGCCGAGACCTTCGTCGCCGCCGTCGACGAGCACCGGCCCGACCTCGTGGTCGTCGACGTGCGGATGCCCCCGACCTTCACCTCCGAGGGGATCGTCGCGGCGCTCGCGGTGCGCGACAAGCACCCCGAGACCGCCGTCATGGTCCTGTCGCAGTACGTCGAGGAGCAGTACGCCACCGAGCTCGTCGCGGCGAGGTCGAAGGGGGTCGGGTACCTCCTCAAGGACCGCGTCGCCGACACGAGCGACTTCATCGGCGCGCTGCGCGACGTCGCCGCCGGCGGCACGGTGCTCGACCCCGAGGTCGTCACCCAGCTGCTCACGCGGGCCCGGCACGCCGACCCGCTGGCCGCGCTCACGCCGCGAGAGAGGGACGTCCTCGGGCTCATGGCCCAGGGCCGGACCAACTCCGCGATCGGCAAGGAGCTCTACATCTCCGACGGGGCCGTGGAGAAGCACGTGACCTCGATCTTCACCAAGCTCGACCTGCCGCCGGCAGAGGGTGACCACCGCCGGGTGCTCGCCGTCCTGCGCTGGCTCGACCAGGAGGACTGAGACGATGACGACCACCCCGCTGCCGCCCCGACCGGGCGAGCCCACCGACCCCGAGCTGCGCGATCGCTATCGCACCGACGCCTCGCGCGAGCGTGAGGCGCGTCGGGCCGAGACGGTCCGCCTCGCGGCGGAGCCGCGCCCCTCGCGCACTCCCGTCGGCCCGATCCGGGTCCTCGCGCTGCTCGTCGCCGTCGTGCTCGTCGTCGTGGCAGGTCTGAGCCTCGTCGGCCCCATGCTCAAGCAGTCGGCCACCTCCGACCAGCGCATCACCGCCGCCGGCTCCCTCGAGATCAACGCCCAGGTCGGTGACGTCCGGGTGCGCGCGGCCGAGCCCGGCGAGACGCCGCACGTCACGACGACCCGCACCTGGGGGCTGTGGGAACCGCGCACCAGCGTGCGCACGAGCGGCGACACCACGCGGCTGTCCTCGTCGTGCACCGGGCCGGCGATCGGCACGGTCTGCGAGGTCGACTGGCTCGTCGTCGTGCCGGCCGACACCGAGGTCGACATCGAGCAGGGCGTCGGCGCGGTGAGCGTGGAGGGCATGACCCGCGACGTGGACGTCGAGGTCGGCGTCGGTGACGTGACCGTCGCCGAGGCCGAGGGCGAGCACCTGAGCGTCGACATCGGCGTCGGGGCGCTCGACTACGAAGCCGTCGAGCCGCCCCGGACGGTCGAGGCGAGCGTCGGCGTCGGCGAGCTCGTCGTGCGGGTTCCCGACACCGTGGGCTACCGGGTCGCGACCTCCAGCGGCTCCACCGAGGTCGCCAACTCCATCGGCAGCGACCCGTCCGCGAGCCGCCGGATCACGCTGGACAACGGCGTCGGGGCGATCAGGGTCGACCCGAGCTGAGCCTGCGCCCCGCGCAGCCGAGCGCTGCCCCCAACTCCGCAGACCCTGGGGTCTTGCGGAGTTGGGCGCGCAGGACCTTGGGGTCCTGGTGCAGGTGCAGGTGCAAGGGCGCGGCCCGGATCAGCCCTCGACGAGCAGGACGACCAGGTTGCGCGGGCCGTGGACGCCCTCGACCCGCTGCAGCTCGATGTCGCTCGTGGCGCTCGGCCCGCTGATCCAGGTCAGCGGCCGGGCGTCACCGGCGTCGGGCCGCAGCCGGGCCACCGCATCGGGCACGTCCTGCACGACCTGGTCCGCGCGCACGACGCACACGTGGGTGTCGGGCACGAGGGTGAGCGCCCGCCGGCCCTGGTCCGCGCGGTGGTCGAGCACGATCGTCCCGGTGACCGCGATGCCCAGGGCCGCCGCGGTGACGACGCCGTCCGTGGCGTCGAGGTCCGCGTGCGTGCGGGTCTGCGACTCACGTCGCACCTCGGCGACCTCGGCCACGGCGTCGACCCACGTGGGCTCCAGGCCCTCGGGGACGACGACGCTGCCGCAGCCGCGCTCGCGCAGGGCGGCCGTGATGGCCACGGCCACCCCGTCGGGGCCGACCCGGACGACGTCGGCCCGGTAGTCCTCGACCGTCTCGACGAACTGCGTCAGCCCGTCGGCGCCGACCGCACCGCTGCCGGTCAGCGGCTCGCGGGGGGTCGCGCCGGCCGACGTGGTGACGTCGGTGGTCGCGTCGCGGACCCGGCGCAGGATCTCCTCGCGTGCACTCATCGGTCATCGCCTCTCTCGCGAGCCCACCACTGGCGGAAGCTCTCGGTGGGTGGGGTGGGGACGTCGCGCGCACTGGTCCACGCGCCGAGGCCAGGCAGTGATCGGATCGTCCGGTCGCCGACGACCCGGCCGACGAGGCTCGAGGCCCGCTGGGCGCCGGCGAGCCGCTTGGGGTCGGAGAGCACCCACGCCGCGGCCTTCATGGCCGCGCTCTCGGCGGCGTGGCCCTCCTCGGTGACCCGCCCGCGCAGCTCGACGAGCAGCTCGGGGATGTTGATCCGCACCGGGCACGCGTCGAAGCAGGCGCCGCACAGGCTCGAGGCATAGGGCAGCGACTGGTCGACCGCGCTGCTGGTGCCGCGCAGCTGCGGGTTGAGCACCGCGCCGATCGGACCCGGGTAGACGGAGCCGTAGGCGTGGCCGCCGGTGCGCTCGTAGACCGGGCAGACGTTGAGGCAGGCCGAGCAGCGGATGCAGCGCAGCGCCTCACGGCCGACGGTGTCGGCGAGGACGTGGCTGCGCCCGTTGTCGAGGAGGATCACGTGCACGTCCTGCGGGCCGTCGCCGTCATGGGCGCCGGTCCACATCGTCGTGTAGGGGTTCATCCGCTCGCCGGTGCTCGACCGGGGGAGGAGCTGCATCATCGGCGCGAGGTCGTCCCACGTCGGCAGGACCTTTTCGATGCCCACGACGGAGATGAGCGTCTCGGGCAGGGTCAGGCACATCCGGCCGTTGCCCTCGGACTCGACGACGACGAGGGTGCCGGTGTCGGCGATGGCGAAGTTGGCGCCGGAGATGCCGACCCTGGCCCGCAGGAACTTCTCGCGCAGGTGCAGGCGCGCGGCCTCGGCCAGGCGTGCCGGGTCCTGGGTGAGGTCGTCAGGGGCGGGGCGGCCCACCTTGGCCATCTCACGCAGGAAGATCTCGCGGATCTCGTTGCGGTTGCGGTGGATCGCGGGGACGAGGATGTGGCTGGGGCGGTCGTGCCCGAGCTGGACGATGAGCTCGGCGAGGTCGGTCTCCCACGCGTGGACGCCGGCCTCCTCGAGGGCCTCGTTGAGCTCGATCTCCTGGGTCGCCATCGACTTGACCTTGACGACCTCGTCGACCTCCTTGGCCCGCGCGATCTCCAGCGCGATCCGGTTGGCCTCGACGGCGTCACGCGCCCAGTGGACCGTGGCCCCCTGCGCGACGAGCGACTCCTCGAGCTGCTCGAGGTAGTCGGCCAGGTGGGTCAGCGCCTCGTCCTTGGCGTCGGCGCCGGCAACCCTCAGGGCCTCCCACTCGGGGAGCTCGTCGACCACCGCGGCCCGCTTGTCGCGGATCGTGTGGGTCGCGTGGCGCAGGTTCTTGCGCTGCTGGGTGTTGTCGAGCGCCTCACGGGCGGCCTCGGGGAAGGCCGGCATGCCGATGAAGGTGGACGAGGTCTGCTGGACCGGTCCGCCTCGTGCCTGCGTGCTCATGCGGGGTCCTCCTCGGTGCTGGCCAGGATCTCCGCCAGGTGCATCTGCCGGACCCCCGACCGCTGCCGGTCGAGCATCCCGCCGATGTGGGCCAGGCAGGAGTTGTCGCTCGCGACGACGACCTCGGCGTCGGTCGAGCGGATGTTGCGGCACTTGTCGGCGCCCATCGCGACGGAGACGTCCGCGTTCTTCACCGCAAAGGTCCCGCCGAAGCCGCAGCACTCCGTGTCGCCAGGCAGGTCGACGAGCTCGAGCCCGCGGACCGCGCGCAGCAGCTGCAGCGGCTTGTCGCCGACCCGCAGCATGCGCAGCGAGTGGCAGGTCGGGTGGTAGGTGACCCGGTGGGGGAAGTACGCCCCGACATCGGTCACGCCGAGCACGTCGACGAGGAACTCGGACAGCTCGTGGACCCTGGGCGTCACCTCCTGCACCCGGCCGAGCAGCCGCTCCTCACCGGCCTGCCGGGCGATCGTCGCGTGCTGCTCGCGCACCGAGCCGACGCACGAGCCCGACGGCGCCACGACGGCGTCGTAGCCCTCGAAGACGTCGGCGAAGCGCTGCACCATCGGCACGGCGTTGCGGCCGTAGCCGGTGTTGGTGAGCACCTGGCCGCAGCAGGCCTGCTCCATGGGGAACTCGACCCGGACCCCGAGCCGCTCGAGCAGGCGCACGGTCGCCTTGGGCGTGCCCGGCCACATCGTGTCGTTGAAGCAGGTGGCGAAGAGGGCGACCTTGAGGTCGGTGCGGGCCGGCGCGGTCACGGGAGCATCCACGACAGGACTGTCGACTGCAGGCCGACGATGAGGCACATGACGACGATGAGTCCGATGCTCCAGGGGAGCACCTTGCGCAGGATGGCGGACTCCTGGCCGACGAGACCGACGGCCGTGGCCGCGATCGTGAGGTTCTGCGGGCTGATCATCTTGCCGACGACTCCTCCGGAGGTGTTGGCCGCGACGAGCAGGGTCGGGTCGATCCCCGCCCGCTCGGCGGCGCTCTGCTGCAGGGTGGCGAAGAGCGCGTTGGCGCTCGTGTCCGAGCCGGTGACCGCCGTGCCGAGCCACCCGAGCAAGGGGCTGAGGAAGGCGAAGGCGGTTCCGGTCCCGGCGATCCAGGCGCCGATGGTGATCGTCTGCCCGGAGAGGTTCATGACGTAGGCGAGGGCGAGGACCGAGGCGACGGTGACGAAGGCCCAGCGCATCTTCACCGCGGTCTCCTTCATCTCGGCGGCCAGGCCGGAAAAGCCGATCCCGTAGGCCAGGGCCACGACGACGGCGCAGGCGAGGAGCATGGTGCCGGGGGAGGAGAGCCAGGAGAAGGAGTAGGTCGCCGAGGCGTTGACGCTGCCGTCGTGGGTGAGCACCTCACCGGCCAGACCGGGCCAGGGGATCTTGACGTTGGTCCCCGTGAGCCAGGTGTCGACGGCCGGCACGAGCTTGGCGATCGAGAAGACGGCGACGACGAGGACGTAGGGGAACATCGCCCAGGCGATGCGGCGCGGCGTGAGGGCGCGGGCCTGGGAGTCGAGCTCCTCGGGCGTGATCTGGTAGGCGTCGGCCGACCCGCCGCCGGTCGTAGGGCCGTCGGCCCCGGCGAGCGCGAACTGCTGTTCCCGTTCGACCTGGAGCGACTCGGTGGCCTCGTCACCGCCGGTCGGCTGCCAGGTCCGCAGGAAGGCGACGGCGACGGCGAGCGAGACGAGGGAGGCGATGATGTCGGTCATCTCGACCGAGATCCACGTCGCCGAGACCCACTGGGTGCTGGCGAAGGCGAGGCCGATGACGACGGCGGCCGGCCAGGTCTGGCGGACCCCCCTTCGCCCGTCGACCATGAAGACGAGGAGCAGCGGGACGAAGATGGCGATGATCGGTGCCTGGTGGCCGACGTAGGCACCGATCTCCTCGTAGGGGATGCCGGTGAGGTTGCCGGCGGTGAGGATCGGGATGGCGATCGCCCCGAAGGCGACCGGGGCGGTGTTGGCCAGCAGCACGACCGTGGCGGCGCGAAGGGGGGCGAAGCCCACCGCCATGAGCATGACGCCGGTGATGGCCACGGGGGCGCCGAAGCCGGCGAGGGCCTCGAGGAGCGCGCCGAAGCAGAAGGCGATGATGATCGCCTGGATCCGCGGGTCGTCGGAGATGAGCCGGAAGGTCGCGCGCAGGTCCTCGAAGTGACCCGAGCGCACCGTGACCTCGTAGAGGACGATCGCGGTGAAGACGATCCACATGATGGGGAAGAGGCCGAAGACGGCGCCCTCGGTCGCCGCGAGCGCGGCGAGGTGGGCTGGCATCCCGAAGAAGACGACCGCCACGAGGATCGCGACCGCCACGGCGGTCAGGCCGGCCCAGTGCGCCTTCCACTTCAGCAGGCCGAGGGTGACGAAGATCGTCACCAGCGGCACGAGGGCCACGAGGGCTGAGACGGTGAGGCTGTCGAGCACCGGAGCGATCTCCGGTGTGAAGTCCATCGGTACGGCGGTGGGGGTCATCGGGGCTCCGGGTGCACGTCGTCGGGCGGGAGGATCGACATAATGGTCGGACCATTGTGTCGAGCATTGACCGTAGACCCGGTAAGGCCATCCCGTCAATGGTCGGACCAAAAGAACCGATAATGGTCCGACCACTTCTCCCGGCCGCCGCGAGGCCGTGCCATCCTGTGCTCGTGATCGAAGATCCCAGCCCCGCGAGGCCCGGAGCGGGCCTCAAGGCCTACGAGGTCGTGCTCGCGTGGGTCGACGAGCGCATCCTCGACGGTCGGCTGCGGGTCGGCGACACCCTGCCGGCGGAGCGCGAGCTGGCCCGGATGCTCGACGTGGGTCGTGCTGCGGTGCGCGAGGCGGTACGCACGCTCGAGGCCCAGGGGGTCGTGCGTTCGTCGGTCGGGGCCGGTGGCGCCGGCGGGACGATGATCACCGCCGTGCCCAGCGGCGCCCTCGCCCGTCTGCTGCGCCTGCACGTGGCGCTCGCCAACTTCCCGCTGCCCGACGTGCTCGAGGTGCGGGTGGCTCTCGAGACGGTGAGCGTGCGCCTCGCCGCGGCCCACGCGACACCGGAGCAGCTGGCCGAGATGACCCGCCTGCTCGACCTCATGGAGACCCCGGGGATCGACCGGGAGCGGTTCAACGACCACGACACCGCCTTCCACGTCGCGCTCGCCGAGGCCGCGGGCAACCAGCTGGCTCGCGACGTCACCGCAGCCATCCGGGAGTCGATGCGACTGCCGATCCTCGACGCCTTCCGCACCGTCGGCGACTGGGACGAGGTCGCCGACAAGCTGCGGGCGGACCACCGGCGGATCCACACGGCGATCGCGGCCGGCGACGGTGATCTCGCGGCGGCGGCCACGGAGGAGCACATCCGCTCGGCCTGGCGGCTGATCGCCACCGACTGACGGCTACTTGAGGAACTTGCTCGTCCGCCGGTCGGCGAGCGGCTTGCCGCCGGTCTGACAGGTGGCGCAGTACTGCAGCGACCGGTCGGCGAAGCTCACCTCGCGCACGACGTCACCGCACACGGGGCAGGCCTCGCCAGTGCGTCCGTGGACCCGCATCCCGGCCCGCTTGGCGTCCTTGAGTTCCTTCGCCGGCTTGCCCGAGGCAGCCGCGACGGCGTCGGTCAGGGTCGAGCGCAGGGCCTGGTAGAGCGTGTCCACCTGCTCGTCGGTCAGGGTCGACGCCTTGGCGAAGGGAGACAGCTTTGCCACGTGCAGGACCTCGTCGGAGTAGGCATTGCCCACCCCCGCGATGACCGACTGGTCGCGCAGCACGCCCTTGATCTGGGCGGAGCGGCCGGCGAGCAGCTCGCCGAAGGCCTCGCGGGTGAAGTCGTCGGTGAGCGGGTCGGGTCCCAAGCTCGCGATGCCCGGCACGGCCTGCACGTCGCGCACGAGGTAGGCGGCGAGGCTCTTCTTCGTGCCGGCCTCGGTGACGTCGAAGCCCGAGCCGTCGACGAGCCGCACCCGCAGCGCGATGGGTGACTTGCCGGGCCGCAGCACGGTGCGCGGCAACTCCTCGGACCAGCGGACCCAGCCGGCGCGGGCGAGGTGCAGCACGAGGTGGATGCCGTCGCAGTCGATGTCGATCCACTTGCCGTGGCGGGTCACCCCGTCGACGGGCGCGCCGGCGAGGGCCTGCGGTGGCGGGTCGAAGGTCTTGAGCACGGAGAAGGACGCGAGCTCCAGCGACTCGACCGCCAGCCCGGCCATCCGCTCGCCGAGGAAGTCGACGAGCCCTTGGACCTCCGGCAGTTCAGGCACCGGCCCGCTCCGTCCCGAGGGCCTCGCGCATCTGCTCGAGCATCGTCCAGCCGTCGTTGGCTCGGCAGATCGGCAGCTCGACGCCGACGTGCTGCTCGAAGTCGTCGGTCGAGATCGGGGTGAAGTGGCTGAGCAGCTGCTCCGTCGTCGACAGCACACGGATCCCGATGGCGCGCACCCGCTCGGGCAGCTGCTCGGCGAACTCGCCGTAGAGGCTCGGGTCGTGCTGGCCGTCGTCGCCGATGAGCACCCAGCGCACCTCGGGCAGCTCCCGCGCGAGCCGGTGCAGCGCGGCGCGCTTGTGGTCCTGCCCGGAGCGGAACCAGCCGGTGTTCGTCGGCCCCCAGTCGGTCATGAGCATCGGTCCGAGCGGGTAGCCGGCGCGGCGCAGGAAGCGGGTGAGGGCGGGCACGAGGTTCCACGCGCCGGTCGAGACGTAGACGATCGGCGCGCCCGGGTGCTCGGCGAGCAGCTCGCGGTACATCGTCGCCATGCCGGGCACGGCGCGGCGGGTGCCCTCGTGGCGGAAGAAGGTGTTCCACGCCGCGATGAAGGGTCGCGGCATCGTCGTCGTGATGATCGTGTCGTCGATGTCGGAGACGATGCCGAAGGTCTCGCCCGGCGCGACGACGAAGACCGCCGCCGTCGTGTCCGCCGCGCGCGGCGAGGAGATGCTCAGGTCGTGCCAGCCGGGCTCGAGCCCGTGGTCCGTGATCGTCAGGTCGAGCAGCCCGGAGCGGTCGACCCGGGTGCGGAACTCGCGCTCGCCGATCGTCACGGTGACCGGCTCACCCGCCGCCGGGGTGGTGAAGAAGACGCGCCACCCCCTTCGCTCGTTGTCGGCGGTGCGCAGCTCCAGCCACGTGGCGCGGGCGTCGGCGGCGGCCGGGGCGTAGGGGCGTCGGGTCATGAGGACCCGGCCGAGGACGCGGATGCGGTCGGTGCTGCCGTAGCCGGTGTGGGCGAGCACGCGGGTGCCCCAGCCCCGGCGGCGCATGGCACCGGCCACCTGGCGGTTCCAGGCGTCCTCGAAGATCGCGGCTGCGTGCGGTCGCGGCATGTGGCCGAGCCTAGTGGTCGGTCGGCGACGATCGTCGCCGCACCGGGGCCTCTCTGGCAGAGTGACGCCCGGCGAAGGGAGTGCACGCGGTGGCTGTGCAGGTGGCGGGGGACGAGGTGGTGGACCTCGTGACGATGGGGTGCGCGTGGACCCTCGACCTGTCGGCGCTGCCCGCGGCTGCCGCCGCCGAGATGCGCGCCCGCTGGGGGCGCTGCGCCGAGCTCGCGGCCGACCCGACGACCTTGCTCCTCGACGACCAGCCGCAGATGCTGCGCGTCGGGCTGGCCGGCGACGGGACGGGAGCCACGGTCGTCGCCAGTGACCTCGAGCGCCTGCCCTATGTCCTCTCGCGGGAGATCACCCGGCTCGGCCTGACCCGGCTGCGGGGCCGCGTGACCCTGCTGCACGCCGCGGCGCTCGCCGACCCCGACGGGCGCGCGGTCGTGCTCGTCGCCCCCTCCGGAGGGGGCAAGTCGACGGCCACGCGGGTCCTCGGGGAGCGGCTGGGCTATGTCACCGACGAGTCGGTCGTGCTGCTCGCCGACGGGCGGATCGCGCCGCACCCCAAGCCCCCTTCGCTCGTCATCGACCCGGCCGACCGGTGGCACAAGGCGGAGCCGTCGCCGGACGAGTCGGGTCTGGGCCCGACCCCGCCCTCGCCCACGATCGCCGCCCTGCTCACCCTCGCCCGCGACCCCGCGGTGACCTCCTCGCGGATCGAGCCCGTCGGGCTCGTCGACCAGCTGCTCGCCGTGCTCCCGGAGACCTCGTCGACGTGGTGGCTCGACGACGGCCTCGACCGCCTCGCCCGCGCCGTGACCGCCGGCGGCGCCCCCGCCCGGCTCGTCTACGCCGAGGTCGACACCTGCCACGAGCTCGTCGCCGAGCACCTGGCGCAGGCCGCTCCCGTCGAGCCGACCTGGGAGCACCTGCCCCCGCGCCCGCAGGAGCGCCTGCCCCGCGACGAGGTGCCTCCGACCGCCCCCAGAACGTCGCAGGACCCTAGGGTTTTGCGCAGTTCGGACGACAGAACGTCGCAAAACCCTAGGGATTTGCGCAGTTTGGACGACGGGGAGTCCCCGGCGCCCCGGGATATGGAGTTGCCCCGGGACCTGGAGCCGGAGGGGGCGGCCAGGGTCGTCCGGGCGCCGTGGTCGGACGCGATCGCCTGCGACGGCGAGGTGCTCGTGCTCGCCGGGGCACGCCCCCTTCGTCTGGCCGGTCCGGGAGCCGTGGTCTGGCGGGCGGCGCGCGAGCCGGTCACCGTCGCCGAGCTCACCACCACCGTCGTCGCGGAGCTCGGCGACCACCCCGAGGCCGAGCAGATCGTGGCCGCGGCGGTGGCCGACCTGGTCGACCACGGGGCGCTCCGCCGGGCCTGACCGGCCTCGGCCGCGGGCGTTACGGTGAGGACATGATCTTCATCGTCGTGAAGTACCGCACCAAGCCCGAGTACACCGAGCAGTGGCCGCAGCTCGTCCGCGAGTTCACCGAGGCGACGCGCGCCGAGCCGGGCAACATCTTCTTCGAGTGGAGCAAGAGCATCGAGGCCGAGGACGAGTGGGTCCTCGTCGAGGCCTTCCAGGACGACGCCGGCGAGGCGCACGTGACGAGCGACCACTTCGCCAAGGGCCTGGAGGCCATGCGCCCGGCCCTCGCCGAGACGCCCAAGATCGTCAGCCGCACCGTCGAGGGCTCCGGCTGGGACGAGATGGGCGAGCTGCAGGTCTGACCGAGCACGCGAAGGGAGCGCCCGTCACCTCGTGCAGGTGACGGGCGCTCCCTTCGTCATGTGGGTCGTGGTGCGAGACCGACCGTCAGCCCTCGACGAAGGGCGCGACCCGGTCCTTGGGCCGGCCGATGATCGCCCGGTCGCCCTTGACGACCACCGGGCGCTGCATGAGGCGCGGGTGCTCGACGAGGACGGCGACGACCTGGTCGACCGTCGCGACGTCGGCGTCGGTCAGGCCCTGGTCCTTGAAGAAGGAGTCGCGGCGCACGAGGTCGGTCGGCTCGTCCTCGAGCTTGCCGATGAGCTCGCGCAGCGCGGCCTCGTCGAGGGGCTGCTTGAGGTACTGGTGCACCTCGGCATCCACCCCGGCGCCCTCGATCGTCTCGACGGCGGCGCGGGAGGTCGAGCACTTCGGGTTGTGCAGCACGGTGACATCGCTCATGGGGTCAACCTAGACGGCCGGGACGACAGCCCGCTCGGGCATGCGGTTGAGGGCGATGCCGAAGGCGAAGCCGAAGATGTTCATGACGATCGAGTAGACGGCGGCGGGGATGGCGATCTCGGTGCTGCCCATGACGCTCAGGGCGAGGGTCATCGCGAGCGTCGTGTTGTGGATGCCGACCTCGAAGGCGGTGGCCACGCCCTGCGGACGGCTCAGCCGCAGCAGTCGGGCGACGACATAGCCCAGCGTGAGGGAGAGTCCGCACAGCAGCGCGACGACCACGCCTGCGGACTGCGCGTAGTCGACGACGTTGTCCCGCTCGGCGACGATCGCGCCGATGGCGACGAGCACGAGGAAGACGATGGCGAAGATGCGGATCGGTCGCTCAGCGCGCTCCGCGATCGTGGGCCGCGCCGAGCGGATCCACATGCCGATGGCGACCGGGACGAGCACGACGGCGACGACGCTGGCGAACTTGCCGAGCTGCACACCCACCCCTTCGCTGCCCGCGTCGAAGTGGTTGACCGCCCACCCCGTGATGAGGGGGAGGGTGACGATGCACAGGATCGAGTTGAGCGCCGTCAGCGTGATGTTGAGCGCGACGTCGCCGCGGAAGAGGTAGCTGAACATGCCGGCCGTCGTCCCGCCCGGGGCCGCGGCCAGGAGCATGACACCGACGGCGAGCAGCGGGTCGAGGTCGAAGAGCCGGATGAGCCCGTAGGCGAGCACGGGCAGGAAGAGCATCTGCAGCCCCAAGGCCACGACGACCGCTCGCGGGGCCTCCCGCACCCGGGTGAAGTCGGCCCGGGTGAGCGACAGCCCGAGTCCGAGCATGACGATGCCGATGGCGATGGGGAGCCCGATGGTCAGGGCCGGCGACTGGTCCATGACGAGAGGTTACCCGTCAGTAGTCGTAGTCCACCACCACTGCCGCGTGGTCGCTCACCCGCTCCGGACCGCTCGCCGGGCGGTCCGTGCCGGCGGTGATCGCGCGCTTCGCCAGGCCGGGGGTGGCGAGGTGGTAGTCGATCCGCCAGCCGGTGTCGCGCTCGAAGGCGCCGCCCATCCACGACCACCAGGACATCGGGCCGGTCGTGTCGGGGTGCGTGCGCCGCACGACGTCGACGAGGGTGCGCGGCGAGACGATCGAGTCGAACCACTCGCGCTCCTCGGGCAGGAAGCCCTCGGACTTCTGGTTGGAGCGCCAGTTGGTGACGTCGAGCTGCGTGTGCGCGACGTTGAGGTCGCCGAGCAGGAGGAACTCGCGCCCAGCCGCCCGTGCCGCCTTGCGGGAGCGGTCGAGCTGGCGGGCGAAGGAGGCGAGGAAGCCCATCTTGCGCTCGTACTTCGCCCCACCGTCGGGCGCCTCGCGCCCGCCGGGCTTCTGCAGGTGGGCCGGCAGCCCTCCCTTCGGCAGGTACAACGAGGCCACGGTGAGCGGCTGGTCTGCGAGGTCCACCTCGACGTACCTCCCCTCGGAGGCGAAGGGGGACAACCCGCGCGCCATCGTGCCCGGCGGGGACGGCTCGGTGTGCACGTGCTCCTCGCCGGGGGCACGCATGAGGACCTCGCCGTCCCAGGTGCGCACGGCCGCGGGACGGGTGCGGGTGAGCACGGCGACGCCGTTGCGGCCGGCGATCTGGCCCGGCTCGTAGGTCAGGTGGTGGTCACCGAAGACGCCGGAGGGCAGCTGGCCGGGCGGGCAGCGGACCTCTTGGAGCGCGACGACATCGGGCTCGCGCTCGGCGAGCCATGCCTCGAAGCCCCGCCGCTGCGCCGCCCGGATGCCGTTGACGTTGAAGGTGGCGACGCGCAGGGTCACTGCGGGATCGCGGCCAGGTCGTCGGGGGTCGGCTGGGCGATGGTGGCGCCGTGGTCGGTGTGCTTGGTCAGCCACTTCTTGACGTAGGGGCAGACCGGCACGACGGTCAGGCCCTCCTCGCGGGTGGCCTGCACGGCCTCCTCGACGACGATGCCGGCCAGGCCGTGCCCGCCGAACTCCTCGCCGACCTCGGTGTGGAAGAAAACTCGGCGACCGTCGTGGTCGACGAACTGGGCGAAGCCGGCGACGACTCCGTCGGTGCTCACCTCGAAGCGGTCGGGTCCGGTCTCTCTGCTCACGGAAGCGCTCATGGCGCCAAGCCTCGCACGTGACAGGGACAACCCTCGGACAGCCCGGCAGCCCCGAACCCGCGGCGGTTAACGTGAGGCGACCCCACCCCCTTCGAAGGAGATCGGCTGTGACCACCCAGGCCCTGCACCCCAACTTCCAGGGGCACTTCGACGAGGTGATCGCGCGCAACCCCGGTGAGCGCGAGTTCCACCAGGCCGTCTACGAGGTCATGCAGTCGCTGTCGCCGATCGCCGGCCGCGTCGACGAGTACGCGCAGTGGTCGATCCTCAAGCGGATGTGCGAGCCGGAGCGGCAGATCATCTTCCGCGTGCCGTGGACCACGGACTCCGGGGACGTCGAGATCAACCGAGGCTTCCGCGTCGAGTTCAACTCCGCGCTCGGCCCCTACAAGGGCGGCCTGCGCTTCCACCCGAGCGTCAACCTGTCGATCATCAAGTTCCTCGGCTTCGAGCAGGTCTTCAAGAACTCGCTGACCGGCATGCCGATCGGTGGCGGCAAGGGTGGCTCCGACTTCGACCCCAAGGGCAAGTCCGACGCCGAGATCATGCGCTTCTGCCAGTCCTTCATGACCGAGCTCTACCGCCACATCGGCGAGTACACGGACGTGCCGGCGGGTGACATCGGCGTCGGCGGGCGCGAGCTGGGCTACCTCTTCGGCCAGTACAAGCGCATCACCAACAGCTGGGAGGCCGGCGTCCTCACCGGCAAGGGCCTGTCGTGGGGTGGCTCGCAGGTGCGCACCGAGGCGACCGGCTACGGCACCGTCTTCTTCGCCCAGGAGATGCTCAAGGCGAAGGGGGAGTCCCTCGACGGCAAGCGGGTCGTCGTCTCGGGCTCCGGCAATGTCGCGATCTACGCCGTGGAGAAGGTCCACCAGCTCGGCGGCACCGTCGTCGCCGTCTCCGACTCGGGCGGCTACGTCGTCGACGAGTCCGGCATCGACCTGGCCCTGCTGCAGGAGGTCAAGGAGGTGCAGCGTGGTCGCCTCACCGACTACGCCGAGGCGCAGGGAGGGTCCGCCCGCCACATCGCCGACGGCACCATCTGGGACGTGCCCTGCGACGTCGCCCTGCCCTGCGCCACGCAGAACGAGCTCTCCGAGGAGCACGCCCGCACCCTTGTGAAGAACGGTGTCCGGCTCGTCGCCGAGGGCGCCAACATGCCGTGCGTGCCGGAGGCGATCGAGGTCTTCCGCGGGGCCGGCACGCTCTACGCCCCGGGCAAGGCCTCCAACGCCGGTGGCGTCGCGACCTCCGCGCTCGAGATGCAGCAGAACGCGAGCCGCGACTCGTGGGGCTTCGAGGAGACCGAGCTGCGCCTCGAGGAGATCATGCGCGACATCCACGCCAACTGCCTCGAGACCGCCGAGGAGTTCGACGTCCCGGGTGACTACGTCGCCGGCGCCAACCTCGCCGGCTACATCAAGGTCGCCGACGCCATGGTTGCCCAGGGCGTCATCTGATCCCGCTCCTCCACCACCTCCACCACAAACTGTGGCTGGCCACACCTCGAGTGGTCAGCCACAGCTCGTGGTGCAGCCGGCGATACGAGCTGTGGCTGGCTGTTCGCGCATGGACGGGCTTGCGGCTCACGTGCACCCGCAGGAGTCACAGCAGTCATGGTCCTCGAGGTGCACCAGATCGAAGGGGGTCCCGAGACACAGCCGGACCATCCCCGCGGCATGGATGCTCGTGCAGATCTCGAAGCCCCCGCTCTCGTGGAGGCGCAGCAGTTCCGTCGCCGTGAGCATGGCACTCGCCTCGAGCGGGCTGAGCTCGGGTGAGTAGAGGCGGGCGCGCAGTTTCGTGAGCTCGGCGGTGTGGTCAGGGCGCTGGGTGTGTCGGGTCATTCCGCCACCCTGAGCTGCGCCGAAGGGGGTGTCAGCTCCCGCCGTCGGGTCGTAGCTGACCTGCAGCTTCCAAACTCAGCCAGCCGTATCCGAAGACGTGGGCCGACAGGACATCGACCTCTCGCCGTGGCGTGCCGAAGAAGGCTCCGATCCGGTTCAGGACGCGCGGGTAGGGCTTCTCCCGGCCCCCGCCGGTCCGGGTCCAATTGGAGTTGGGCACGACGAGGAAGAGGTGCTGCACGTCCTGCGCGATGTGCGCCTTCCACATGTCCTTGAGGTCGTGGTTGTTGTTGAGAGTGCCACCACGCTCGACCTCGGCCATGACCCCGCGACCGGGTGACAGTGAGTAGACGAAATCGGGCCGGGCGTGAGTGACGATCCCATCCTGCCGAGTGAGCACGACCTCCTGCGCGAAGCCCAACTCGTCCGTGAGGATCTCCGCGACAATGTCCTGGATGTCCTTGCTCGGCGCATTGACGACGTGCGCCTGATTGATGGCGGCCTCGCGCTCGGCGAGCTCGTCGCGCAGGTGGTCGGCGAGCATGGCGACGGGCTCGACCTCACGACGCTCGTCGTCGTCCAAGCTGCTGCGCGCGAAGGAGCGCATCTCGATCGGCATGTCCGCAGCTTGGCAGCTGCCGACGACACCCACGGTCGGGCGCCACCCCCTTCGCCGCTACACTCGACGAAGCAGCCGTTCAGTTCTGCAGCGAGCTGCTTCTCCTTTTGCAACGATGCCATCGCGCCGCGAGCGTCCCCTGCCCAGCAGCAGGCATGACCCGCGCCGGGCAGAACCGAAGCATCATGACTCCGTCTGGAGCACCTCTTTTCGTGACGACCACGACCTTCGCCGACCTCGGCGTGCCCACCTCCCTGACCTCCGTCCTGGAGCAGCAGGGCATCATCACCCCGACCCCGATCCAGGCGGCGACGCTGCCGGACTCCCTCGCCGGCCGTGACGTGCTCGGCCGCGGGCGCACGGGCTCGGGCAAGACCTACGCCTTCCTCCTGCCGCTCGTCGCCCGCCTCGTCGAGTCGGGCACGCGGCGCCAGACCAAGCGCCCCCGCGCGCTGATCCTCGCCCCCACCCGCGAGCTCGCGACCCAGATCGAGGACTCGCTCACCCCGCTCGCGCAGGCCGTCGGCCTGCGCAGCCGCACCGTCTTCGGCGGCGTGGGCCAGAACCCGCAGGTCAAGGCCATCGCCGCGGGCGTCGACGTCGTCGTCGCCTGCCCGGGCCGCCTCGAGGACCTCATGGGCCAGGGTCACGTCGACCTGTCGGCCATCGAGGTGACGATCCTCGATGAGGCCGACCACATGGCCGACCTGGGCTTCCTCCCGGGCGTCAAGCGCATCCTCGACAAGACCCCGCGCGGCAGCCAGCGGATGCTCTTCTCCGCGACCCTCGACGGCGCGATCAACCAGATCGTCAAGCGCTACCTCGAGCAGCCGGTGACCCACGAGGCCGACTCGGCCCAGTCGCCGGTCGCGAAGATGACCCACCACGTCCTGCACATCAGCAGCAACGACCACCTGCCGGTCCTCACCGACCTCGTGGCCGCGCCGGGCCGCAAGGTCGTCTTCACCCGCACCAAGCACCGCGCCAAGAAGATGGCCCGCCAGCTCAACGCCGCCGGTGTCCCCGCGGTCGAGCTGCACGGCAACCTCAGCCAGAACGCGCGCACCCGCACGATGGAGGCCTTCCACTCGGGCACCGCGCAGACCCTCGTCGCCACCGACATCGCCGCCCGCGGCATCCACGTCGACGACGTCTCGCTCGTCATCCACGCCGACCCGCCGGTCGAGCACAAGGCCTACCTCCACCGCTCCGGTCGCACCGCGCGCGCCGGCGCCGAGGGCACGGTCGTCACGCTCATGACCGACGATCAGGTCCGCGACGTCCGCGACCTCACCCGCAAGGCCGGCATCAAGCCGACGACCACCCGCGTCGGCGTCGGCCACGAGCTCCTCGCCGAGCTCGCCCCGGGCGAGCGCACCTTCCCCGGTCCCTTCGTCGTCGAGGCTCCTGCCCAGCAGGGCAACGGCCGGGCGAAGGGAGGCAACCGCGGCGGTGGTCGAGGTGGCCAGGGTGGCCGAGGCGGTCAGGGCGGGCGCAGCTCGCAGGGCCGTGGCGGCTCCGGCGGCCAGGCATCCGGCCGCGGTGAGCGCGGCGGCGCCGGGCGCAACCGCAACGGTGGCGGTCAGGGCGGTGGCTCCGGCCGCGGCCAGGGCGGCCAGTCGCGCAGCGGTGGCAGCCAGGGCAACGGCGGCGGTCTGCGTCGCGGGGGTCAGGGCGGCAACCGCCAGGGCGCCTCGCGCGGCGGCAGCGTCGTCGCCTTCTCCTCGAGCAGCACCGGTCGCAGCGGTCGCCGCTGACGGGAGCTTCCTCCCTTCGCCGGCCTGACCGGTCGCGAGTCAAAGACACCCCGCGTCTCCACGGACGCGGGGTGTCTTTGTCCCACGGCGGCCCGGCCGCAGATCGCGCGCGGCTCCCTAGCCGAAGACCGCGACCGTCTGCCGGCTGATCGCGACGAGCCGCCCGTCCGGGTGCCAGACGCGGGCGTCGGTGTGCCCGTAGCCGCCACCGGCGACATCGGTGCGCACGGCGTAGGGCCAGTGCGCGTCGGGCTCGGCCGTGACGTCGTCGACGATCTCGAGGGTCCACGTCATGCTGCTGCCCGGCTTCAGCTCCGACAGCATCTGCACGACGGCCGGGGGCCAGCAGTCGACGAGGGTGACGAAGTGCCGGATGTCGAAGGTCGGCGGCGCCTGCCGGAAGCGCATCCACCCGTCCATGTGCGAGGTGCTCGCGCCGGAGTAGGGGAAGCCGCCGTCGGCCAGCCGCATGTCGAGGTGCTGGAAGAAGTCGGGCGTCATGCCGGCGATGTGGGGGAAGGGCTCGATCGTCTCGGGCGCCGCCATCTGCGGTGCCTCGGCGGTCGGCGCCACGCTGATCGCCGACTCGCGCGGCGCGCCGAAGGCGCCGAGCGCGACGGCCACCGGGGCACCCTCCTGCCGCAGGGTCGCCAGGACCTGGGTGGCGCTCTTGCCCGACCGCAGCACCTCGACCTCGGCCTGCGCCGCTCCGGGAGCCACCGGCGCGACGAAGTTGACGGTCAGGCTGCGCAACGATGCCGCCTGCGGCACGTGCGGCTGCATCGCCGAGACGAGCAGCCCGCCGACGAGCCCGCCGAAGGTCGCGCGGCCCTGCCCCCAACCCTCCTCGACGTGGACGTCGCCGGTCGCGGCCTGGTCGAGCATCTCCTGCAGATCCATGCGGTCAGCCTATGGAGGGGAGCCCTCCCCATCGCAGCCGGCCTGCCGCCTCCGTAGGGTCGGTGACACAGGGCTGCACAGGGCGACGGCCCGGCGACGAAGGGGAGGACATGGCACCGGTCAGCGAAGGCGCCGACACCACGCGACTCGACCAGATCGCGGGTGGTCTGCGCGCCAACGCCCATGCGACCCGCACCGTGGGGGTGACCGGCAGCCAGCTCGTGACCGTCCTCGCGGAGTCGTGGATGGGCCCGGACATGGAGCACTTCGCCGCCGAGTGGAGCGCGGCCCGGCCCAGGATCGACGCCGCCGCCGACATGCTCAGCCGCCTCGAGCAGGAGCTGCAGCGCCAGGCCGCCGACCAGGAGCGGACGAGCAGCCGCTTGGGTGGCGGAGGCGGCGCGGGCTCGGGCGGTCCGGGGCCCAGCAGCGCCGCGACCGACGGCTCTCCCGAGCCGCACCGTAACGGCGACGGTCCCATGGAGCGCCCGGGCAGCGTGTTCGACCGGATGAGAGGTGTTCTCGAGAGCGTGGGGCTGTGGGGCGACGACCCGGTGAGGGAGGTCCCCGAGGACAAGCGACCCGACGACCCCGGCGTCGACGGCGTCACCCTCCCCGCGGGAGCCGACCCCGACGACCCCCTGGTCCAGGAGCTGATGGCCTCGCCGCGTGGCCGCGAGACCCTCCAGTGGATGACGGACAACGACGTCACGCTGGCCCCGGCCGAGGGCTCGGGCACCTACTACGACCCCGAGAGCAACACGATGTACATCGCGAGCTCGGCGGACGGCTCGTCGGCGATCCACGAGGCGAGCCACGCCCAGTGGGATGCCGAGGGCACTCGTGCGGACGCGACCAAGGTGTCGCAGGAGGACTACGTCCGCAGCCAGATCGACAACGAGGTCGACGCCACGACGGAGGGCATCTACTACGACAAGGAGATGCGCATGCGTGGCTACCCGATCGAGCGGTCCACCACCGAGGTCAACTACGACACGGCTTACACCGAGGCGATCGACGCGGGCAAGACGCCCGAGGAGGCCGACGCCGCGGGGCGCGAGCGGGTGCGTGAGATGTTCGTGGCGGGCGAGGACGGAGCCGTCGAGTTCGAGACCTCGACCACCGGTGAGGGCTACGAGGAGTACTACGCCGACCAGTGGCAGGACGTCCGCGAGGAGGCCGGCGAGGGCGGCTGATCGTCGTCATCCCTGCTGCCGCAGGATCGCCCGGTACCCCTCGCGATAGGTCGGGTACCGCAGCTCGACCCCCGTCGCCCGCAGGCGCGCGTTGAGCAGGCGCCGGCCCGTCGGCTCGAGCATCCCGGTGGACTCGGGCCGCGGGACCCCCAGCTCGTCGGCCACGAGGTCGCGCACGTCGCCGGCGAGCGCCGGCTCGTCGTCGGTGCCGACGTAGAGGTCTGCCGGGTCCGCGGCCATCGTCAGCAGGTGGGTGATCACGGCGGCGGCGTCCTCGCGGTGGATCCGGTTGGTCCAGCGCCCGGGGTCGGGGTTGTCGCCGGCCTGCACCCGCTGCACGAGCCGGCTGCCGGGCCGCCCGTAGAGACCGCTGAGGCGCAGCACCGTGCCGTGGGGGAGGGCCGCGTGGAAGAGCGCCTCCGACTCGAGCAGGATCTGCGGCCGATCCGCCTGTGGCGCAACGGCGGTCGTCTCGTCGAGCTCTCCCTCGAGGTCGCCGTAGACGCTCGTCGACGACACGAGCACGGCCCGTCGAGGAGTGCCGGCCCGAAGCACCGCGTCCAGGCCTCGCCGCACCGCCTCGACATAGGTGGTGCGATAACCGGCCGGATCGCGCCGGTCGGGGGTCATCGTGATGACGAGCAGGTCCGCCGGCAGGTCGGGTACGGCCCCGGCCACCAGGTCAGCGGCCACGCCGCGGATGTGCGGCGGCAGGGCCGCGACGGTGCGACGCACCCCGGTGACGTCCACCCCCTTCGCATGGAGCGCGGTGCCGACGCGGATCCCGAGATCACCGCATCCCAGCAGCACAGCGCGAAGGGGGGAGCTGTCCGGTCGGTCCGTGGTCACCGCCCGATTATCCCACCCGGGCGCCGGCCCTACCGGGCGATCGGGACGGGCAGGTCGCGCTCGACGACCTCGGGGGTGTCCGTGATGGACCCGTCGGTCGCCACCCGGACGTCGTGGCGGACGAGGTCACCGTCGGTGACGGTCCACAGCCGCACCTCCCACGGCCCCTGACCGGTGGCCTTCGCGGGGGTGACGTCGTGGTCGCGGGTGATGGCGGCGATGCGGTCGGTCTGCTCGGGCGAGGGCTTCGGCAGGAAGCGGATGTCGTCGACGGCCTCGATGCGGGTGTAGCCCTTCGTCATGTCGCGGGTGGCGTCCGCGTGGACCGTGGCGAGCTCGACGGCCTGGTCGGCGCTGGTCACCTGCGCGCCCTCGGCCACCCGGCTCCACCGCTCGGGGAAGCCGCTGAGGACGACGACCTCGCTCCCTTCGCCCTTGACCCCGATGAACCATCGCTGCGGGTGCGCGCCCCCGCGGCTGAGCACGTCGACGACCTGCCAGTCAGCGAGTGCCGCCGCATCGACCGGGGTCGCGGTGGTGCCCTCCGCCCGCACCGCACGGGCGATCGACGGGCTCACGTCCTCCAACGCCGTGGCGATCTGGTCCTTCATGTCCGTGCCTCCTGGGCTCGTGCTGCTCTGGGCTGTCGTGCTGGTGGTGCTCGTGGGGGCATCCGCCCCGCAGGCCGTCAACGCCACGGCGAGGGCGAGGCCCGCCAGGACGCGGTGTGCTCGGGCGGGGGCGGGGGGCAGTGTCAGCATGGTGCGTGGACGCTATCTCGACCCCCGTGACGTCGACGTACGAGCCGGGGCGGGCCCCGGTCGATGGGGAGGTCTCCCCGTCGGCCCCTAGGGTGAGGCCATGACGCGACCTGACCCGCTCGACCTCTGGGAGCAGGCATCCCAGGACCTCCTCGCCGTCCTGCGCGACCTCGGCGACGACGACTGGGACCGGCCGGCGCTGCCGGGCTGGACCGTCCAGGACGTGCTCGCCCACCTCGCGCACCTCGAGTCCGAGGCGGCGGGCATGCCGCAGCCTGACGGCGGGCGCGTGGACGTCGAGGCGGCGGCCAACCAACCGATGCCCACGGACATCACCGAGGCGGGCGTCGTCGCGCGCCGTGGGCGCTCTGCCGCAACGCTGCTCGACGAGTTCGAGAACGCGTGTGCCCGTCGCCAGGAGGCGCTCGCCGGCCTCGACCTGTCCGACCCCAAGGCGCTGGCGCCCGGCTTCGCCGGTGAGCTCGGGTGGGACCTCGGCACCTGGCTGCGCAACCGCCCGATCGACCTGTGGGTGCACGAGCAGGACATCCGCCGGGCGACCGGCCGCGCCCTGACGACGACCGGCGTCGGGGCCGCGCACGTCGCCGGCATCATGACGCGCGCCTTCCCCGTGGCGCTGCGCCGGCTGCCCGTCGGCACCGCCGTCGTCGCCGAGATCTCCGGCCCGCAGGGCCGGGTGCTCGCTGCCCGGGTCGGCGACGACGGGAGGGCTGCTCCCTTCGACCCGAGCGAAGGGAGCGACGTCACCCTCGCGATGGACGACGCCACGTGGCTGCTGCTCACCGGCGGCCGGATCGACCCGGAGCAGGCGGACGTGCAGGTCACCGGCGACGAGGGCATCGCGCAGGTCGTCCTCGGGCGGCTCAACGTCACGCCCTGACCGGGCGTAGCGTGAGCCGCATGGAGTACCGATACCTCGGCAAGAGTGGTCTCAAGATCAGCGAGATCGCGTACGGCAACTGGCTCACCCACGGCTCGCAGGTCGAGGCCGACGCCGCGACCGCCTGCGTGCGCGCGGCCCTCGACCACGGCATCTCGACCTTCGACACCGCCGACGTCTACGCCAACACCAAGGCGGAGAGCGTCCTCGGCGAAGCCCTCAAGGGCGAGCGCCGCGAGTCGCTCGAGATCCTCACCAAGGTCTACTGGCCGACCGGCCCTGGCGGGCACAACGACTCCGGCCTGTCCGCGAAGCACATCCGCGAGTCGATCGACGGCTCGCTGCGCCGGCTGCAGACCGACTACGTCGACCTCTACCAGGCGCACCGCTTCGACACCGAGACGCCGCTCGAGGAGACGATGCAGGCCTTCGCCGACGTCGTGCGGCAGGGCAAGGCGCTCTACATCGGCGTCAGCGAGTGGACGGCCGAGCAGATCCGCGAGGGCCACCGCCTGGCAAGCGAGCTCGGCATCCGCCTCATCTCGAGCCAGCCGCAGTACTCGATGATCTGGCGGGTCATCGAGGGCGAGGTCGTCCCGACCTGCGAGGAGCTCGGCCTCTCGCAGATCGTGTGGAGCCCGATCGCCCAGGGCGTCCTCACCGGCAAGTACCAGCCCGGTCAGCCCCTGCCCGAAGGGAGCCGCGCCGCCCACGAGGAGGTCGGCGGCTCCATCGCGGGCCGGGTCCAGGACGACGCCCTGCTCACCGCGGTCCAGGGGCTGCGGCCGATCGCCGACGAGGTCGGCCTGTCGATGGCCCAGCTCGCCGTCGCGTGGGTGCTGCAGAACTCCAACGTCGCTGCCGCGATCATCGGCGCCTCGCGACCGGAGCAGGTGGAGGAAAACGTCGCCGCGTCCGGCGTGACGCTCGAGCCGCAGGTCCTGGCGCAGATCGATGCCGTCCTCGGCGAGCACGTCGAGCGCGACGCCGGCCTGACCGAGGCCAACGCGCCCAAGCGTCGCCCGAGCTGACCGCGGGGGCGGCCGGGCTCACCCCTGCCCGGCCGCCCACTCCCGCACCCGCGCCGCCGACTCCTCGTCGGACAGGTCCTCGACGCGGGTCATGACGGCCCAGCGCAGCCCGTGCGGGTCGCGGATCGAGGCGAAGCGGTCGCCGGAGACGAAGTCGGCGAGCGGCTCCCGGATCGTCGCGCCCGCGGCCTGCGCCTCGGCGACCACGGCGTCGACGTCGGGCACGTAGAGCGCGATCGAGGAGCAGACGACGTCGTCCTCGTGGGGTGCGACGAGACCGAAGTCCGGCATCGGGTCGGAGATCTGCAGCCGGCCCCGCCCGAAGTCGAGCGTCGCGTGCGCGACGAGAGTCCCTCCCTTCCCGTCCGGCATGTGCGTCACGTCGACCGTGCGCGCGCCGAAGACCCGCTCGTACCACGCGATCGCGCCCTGCGCGTCCTGCACGGTGTGGAAGGGGGTCAAGCTGGTGAACCCGTGCGGCACGCCGTGGTCGGTGTGCTGGCCGGTCGCTGCGGTGGTGGTGTCCATGGGTACGACGCTAGGCAGCCCGAGGGCGGGACGCTTGAAGATCTGCGCCAACCTCGTGGGTGCCCCTACGCTCGGCCCGTGAGCGAGGCGATCCCGCGCAAGGGCCAGCTGCGTCCGGACGCCCGGGCGCCGGTCTCCCGGATCCTCCCGACGGCGGAGGGAGAGCCCCTCGCGCGGTGGTTCTGGGTGCCGGAGTGGGACCTGCCGGAGGGGGCGGTGCACGAGGCGCTGACGCTGCCCTTCCCTGCGTGCCAGCTCGTCGTCGAGGCCGATGCGGTGCGGGTGTACGGCCCGGTCTCCCGGGCCTGGCGGCGCGACCTCACCGGGCGCGGCTGGGCCGTGGGCGCCCTGCTGCGTCCGGGGGCGGCCCATGCGCTCGTCGGCGACGTGGGCACGCTGCGGGACCGCGACACCGAGACGAAGGGGGCGACCCGCCTCCACGCGGACGTCACCCGGGTCATGGACGGCCCGGGCGACGCGGACGAACGGCACACCGCCGCAGCGCGGCTGCTCGAGGTCTGGCTCGCCACGCAGGTGGGGGCGGCGGTGGCCGCGGATCCCGACGCGGTCCCGGCCCGGCGTCTCGTCGAGCTGGCCGACAGCGACCCCTCCCTGCTGCGGGTCGACGACCTCGCCGCGCGACTGGGTGCGTCCGTGCGCACCCTGCAGCGCTTGGCGAGCACGCACGTCGGGATGAGCCCGGGGGAGATCATCCGTCGCCGCCGGCTGCAGGAGGCGGCCGAGCGCGTCCGTGAGGAGCCGGGAGCCGACCTGTCGACGATCGCCGCGGACCTCGGCTACGCCGACCACGCCCACCTCACACGCGAGTTCGGCAGGATGCTCGGCTTCACCCCGACCGGGTACCGCGCCGGGGGCACTGAGTCACACTGACTCAGTGTCCGGACCGCTGGGTCGCGGCACAGCCCGGCCCGGGAATGGCCAGTCGAAGAAGGAGCGCGACATCCAGGTCGCGGATCTTCTTCGACTGGCGGAGGGGGTGAGGTCCTCGTCATCATCGGGGCCTGTCCACGGAGGGCCGACGCGACTACCGTTGGTGCATGGAGCCCCTCTCGATCCTGCGCTCGCCACCCGTCGTCGGGCTGGCCTCGCTCGCGGCGCAACGCCTGCTGAGCCGGGGGTCGTCCACGTCACCTGCCACGTCGCTCCTCGGGGCGGCGGTCGCGGTGGCCGGCCTGGGGGTCGCCGCCGCCGGCATCCGCGAGATCCGCGCCGCGGGCACGACCCTCGACCCGACCCGCCCGGCCGACGCGAGCAAGGTCGTGCGCCAGGGCATCTATCGCTACTCCCGCAACCCGATCTACCTCGGTGACGCCCTGCTGCTCGCCGGCTACGCGATCCACCGCCGCGACCTGCTCGCCATCCTGCCGGTGGCCGGGTTCGTCGGGGTCATCGACACCTTCCAGGTCTCGGCCGAGGAGGAGGCGCTGCGCGACCGATTCGGCTCGACCTACGGCGACTACGTGGCGAGCGTGCGGCGCTGGTTGTGACCTTGGGCGCCGGCCCGCGCCCGCGTCTGCCCGCGCCCGTGAGCCGGCCCGCGCCCGGGGCGGCTCACGCCAACTGCTGGCCCGAGGTCGCCTGCGTGGCCCGGTCGTGCAGGTCGACGAGCACGGCGGCGTCTCCGTCCGGGCGTGACCGGTCACCGACAGCAGCTCGCAGACGGCACGGTGGGCGCAACCCCGCTCGTAGTCCCTGAGCCACTTCTCCGCGATCCGCTGGGCGTCACCGAGGTAGGGCCAGCTCGCACGGATCCTCGGCATGCCGACCCGGTGGGGCTTCGGCGTCAGCCGGGCCCGCGAGGTCTCGTGCAGTCCGCACAGCCGCACGTAGAGATCGTCCGAGCCGAGGTCGACGGGGGCCGTCAGGTCGGGAGGCCCGCTCGCCAGCCCGGTGATGATGACGCGCAGGCCGGCTGCGGTGCGATAGGTGCGCACACCGAGGTCGGGGTGCGCGGCCGCCCACCGGGCGATGCGCTCGAGCGCAGGGCGGGGGTCGGGCTGCCCGGTGCGAAACAGCTTGCGCTGAGGCGGCAGGTCGACGTCGGCCACGAGCAGGACGTCGGTGTTGAGCACCTCGACACCCATCCGGTTGCGCGTCACGGCCCCGATCAGTGCACCGTCGGCGCCGCGTACCTCGTGGAGGACCTCCTCGCGCACGGGCGTGCGGGGGTAGTAGTCGAAGCCGGCCCGCCCGCGGGTCAGCTGGTCGACGGCCGCGGCGAGCCGGTGCTGCGCGCGCATGGCCGCGTCGGCGGCCGACTCCGCCGACCACCCCCAGATGCGAAGGGGGAAGCGCCGCCCCTCGTGCTCGACCTCGGCGCTCGCGAACTGCCAGTGCTGGGGGAGGGGTCGCACGCGCCCGAGTCTGCCGGAGGTCAGTCCGACTGGTCGGCCAAGCCGGCCCGGCCGAGCCACGGGCCGGTGAGCTCGGCGACCGACTGGGTGAGCGCCTTTTGCAGCAGCGGGCCGAAGGTCACCCGGCGCACCCCCGCGTCGCGCAGCTCCTGCAGGGACCCCGAGGGGGCGCCGTCGACGGGGTGGGCGGTGACGTTGAGCGGCAGCGAGGTCGCCTCCATGAGGGTGGCGAGGGTGGCCGCGTCGGGGATCTTCACCGGGTAGACGCAGCGGGCCCCGGCCTCCTCGCACGCCCGGATGCGGGTGATCGCCTCGGCGACCGGGTCGGGGAAACGGTCGGTGCCGTGGAGCAGCGCGTCGGTGCGCGCGTTGATGACGAGCTCGATGTCGGCCTCGTCGGCGGCCTGGCGCAGCGCCCCGATGTAGTCGGCGTGCTCGGCAACCTCGCGCACCCGGTCCTGCGAGTGCACGGTGTCCTCGACGTTGATGCCCACCGCGCCGGCGTCGAGGACCCGCTCGACGAGCTCGGCGGCGGGGGTGTCGTAACCGGACTCGACGTCGGCGCTCACCGGCACGCGCACGGCCGAGCAGATCCGACGGATGCCGTCGAGCGCGTCGTCCAGGGTCATGCCCTCGCCGTCCTGCTGCCCGCGCGAGTCAGCGAGTGGGTGGCTGCCGATGGTCAGGGCGGGGAAGCCCGCGTCGACGACCGCACGCGCGGACCACACGTCCCAGACCGTGGGCAGGACGAGGGTCTCGTCGGTGTGGTGCAGGCGGAGGAGGTCGCTGGCCAGGCTCTTGAGATCGCTCATGGCTCCACCCTCCCAACTGGCGAAGGGGGCGACAAGGCCTCAGCCGATCAGGCCGGCGTCCCGGGCGAGCGAGACGGCCTCGCCGCGCGTCGCGGCGCCCGGCTCGGCACGGAGCGCCCGAGGTGGGCCCCGACATCGGTCAGGTGCGCTGTCGGGTGCCTCAGATCCGCGGGCCCCGTTTCGACACGAGTGGAGCGGGTAGTCAGCCGACGAAGACCGCCCCGAGAGCACAAGGAGCGCACGATGAGCGAGACCGAGATCGAGACCGTCGCCACGATCATGCGGGAGACGAGGATCGCCGTCCTCACCCACGTCGAGGACGGACGTCTGGTGTCGGTGCCGATGGGCACCCAAGACCTCGACGACCCGGGCACCATCCACTTCATCACTGAGGCCGACACCGACAAGGTGCGGGCGATCGCGGCCCACCCCGAGGTCAACATCGCGTATGCCACGGACGACGGCTGGGTGAGCGTCAGCGGCACGGCCCGTCGCAACGACGACCGGGAGTTGCTCGGGCGGCTGTGGGACGCGTCGGCCGGTGCCTTCATGGAGGGCGGCCCTGATGACCCGAACAGCACCCTGATCACGGTCACGGCCGACACCGCGCGCTACTGGACCTCGCCCGGCACCGTGGCGACGGTCGTCCAGATGGCCAAGGGACTCGTCAGCGACGGGCGGCCCGACCTCGGCGACACCGGCACCGTCAGCCTCTGAGCGACGCCGCGTCCCCGGCGTGTCGCGCCGCCCCCACGCGGTGCCACGACGCGCGCTCGTCGGGGGATGCGTGTAGCGTCGAACCCGTCCGAAGCTCCACTTGCCCGGTGCCCGACGGTGGTCGTCAACCTCCGTCGCATGGAGGACAGCATGACCACGACCTCTCCCCGATCAGACCTCGCCGCATTGACCGAGCGGTTCCTCGCCGTCAGGGCACGGACCGACCGGCTCACCCGGGACCTCGGTCCCGAGGACCAGACGCCGCAGTCGATGACCGAGGCCAGCCCGACGAAGTGGCACCGAGCCCACACCACGTGGTTCTTCGAGGAGTTCGTCCTCGGTGCCGACCCTGCCTACCGACCGCGCGACCCCGCCTTCCGCTATCTCTTCAACAGCTATTACGAGGCCGTGGGGGAGCGTCACCCCCGCGCCGCGCGCGGACACGTGACCCGCCCGGGCGTCGCCGAGGTCGCGGCCTACCGCCAGGACGTCGAGGAGCAGCTCGTCGCCCGGCTCGAGGACGGGACCCTCGACGAGGCGCTGCTCGACCTCGTCGAGCTCGGCTGCCACCACGAGGAGCAGCACCAGGAGCTGCTCCTCATGGACGTCAAGCACCTCCTCTCGGGCAATGTCCTCCAGCCGGTCTACGTCGAGCGGGCGCCCGACCCCGACCCCGCGGCCGACCCCCTCCCGCAGCGCTGGACGCACGTGCCCGGTGGGGTCACGCACATCGGAGACGACGGCAGCGGCTTCGCCTTCGACAACGAGCGCCCGCGTCACCGGGTGTGGCTCGACGACGTCGAGGTCGGCACCCGCCAGGTGACCAACGCCGAGTGGGTCCGGTTCATCGACGACGGCGGCTACGCCCGCCCTGACCTGTGGCTCTCCGACGGGTGGGCGACCCTGCAGGCCACGGGGTGGGACGCGCCCGGCTACTGGCGCCGGGACGACGACCACGGCTGGACGACCTTCACCCTGTCGGGACGCCGTCCAGTGGTGGCCGCCGAGCCGGTGTGTCACATCTCCTTCTTCGAGGCCGATGCCTTCGCCCGGTGGGCGGGCCACCGCCTGCCCACCGAGCAGGAGTGGGAGGCCCGCGCCGTGAGCGGTCACCAGACGCACGGCGGTCTGCTCGACCCCGAGCGCTGCCACCCCGGGCCGGCGGCCGAGGTCACCTTCGGCGACGTCTGGGAGTGGACGGCGAGCGCGTACCTGCCGTACCCGGGATTCGAGACGGCCCCGGGCGCCGTGGGCGAGTACAACGGCAAGTTCATGAACGACCAGCACGTCCTGCGGGGAGCCTCCGCGGTGACCCCGCCGGACCACCCGCGCACGACCTACCGCAACTTCTTCCCGGCCGCGTCCCGGTGGGCCTTCTCCGGACTGCGACTCGCCCGGTGAGCCGCGCCGAGCTCGAGGCCGACCTCCGCTCCGGCCTCTGGTCGCAGCCGGCGACCCTGCCGCCACGCTGGTTCTACGACGAGCGGGGCTCCCGCCTCTTCGACGAGATCACCACCCTGCCCGAGTACTACCCGACGCGTGCCGAGCAGGAGATCCTCACCCACCGCAGCGGCGAGATCATCGCGCTGAGCGCCGCGCGGAGCCTGCACGAGCTGGGGGCGGGCACGGCGACCAAGACCCGTGAGCTGCTCGACGCCCTCACCGCGCAGGGGCGGCCGGCGCTCTACGCGCCGCTCGACATCAGCAAGGAGGTCCTGCTCGAGGCCGCCGACCGTCTGCGCACGGACTACCCGGCCCTGAACGTCGAGCCGGCGGTCGCCGACTTCCACCACCTGCCACCGCTGTCGGGGGAGCCCGGTGAACGTCTGCTCGTCTTCCTCGGCGGCACGATCGGCAACTTCGAGGAGGACGAGCGCTCCGGATTCCTCGACATGGTGCACGCGGCCCTCGCCCCCGGTGACCACCTGCTCCTCGGAGCCGACCTCGTCAAGGACCCGGACCGGCTCGTCGCGGCCTACGACGACGGGGCAGGCGTGACCGCGCGCTTCAACCTCAACCTCGTCGACGTCATCACCCGCACCACGCCGGTCACGGGTCTGTCCCGCGACGACCTCGTCCACGAGGCCGCGTGGGACGACCGCGCCTCGCGCATCGAGATGCGGCTGCGTGCGGTGCGTGACATCACGGCCGACTTCACCGGGATCGGTCGCACGTGGCGCCTGGCGAAGGGGGAGCACCTGCGGACCGAGATCTCGCGCAAGTTCGACCTCGGCCTGCTCCGTGACGAGCTGACCGAGCACGGCTTCGAGCCGGTGACGAGCTGGACCGACGCGGTTGACGACTTCTCGCTGACCCTCGCCCGGGTCGCCGGCCGTGACGACGGCACGCCGTGACCCGCACCCTCCTCGAGCGCTTCCACGGGCGCATCCTCGGGGCGGGCAGCAGCAGCGGGCTGCGGCTGGTGGTCGGCGACTGGTGGGACTCGCCCCTCGGGGCCTTCACCGATGTCATGGTCGCGACGCCTGACGACCGTCGGGTCCTGCTGGCGCCGGACGACGAGGTCGCTCAGTACGTCGCCGCCACGTACTCCTTCGACGAGGTCCGGGTCGGCCCGGTTGCCCTGCAGGTCGACGATGACGTGTGGCGCCTCGACGCAGGCCCGTTGCGGTGCACGATCGGTCTGGGAGGGCGCACGGCCCTCGGCCTGGTCCTGCGAACCGTGCCCGAGCGGGTGGGGCGCAGCCGCGCCTTCGCGCATCTCGCCGACCCCATCGCGCGGCGGCTGCTTCCGGGGGTGCGCACCGTCGGCAGCGCCGGCGGTGGGCGGCGCGAGTACTACGGGGCGCACGACCAGCGGCAGGTGACGTCGCTGTCCGGCACCTGGTCGGGCCAGTCCATCGGCGGCCTCACCCCGGTCACGCCGCCGCCACGATTCGGCTTCAGCTCCACGCCCGCGTCACCCAGCCTGACGCGGGTGACGACGACCGTCGAGCGAGGCGTCGACGCGGACTGACGAGCGCAGTCGGGGCAGCGTGATGCCCGACCCGGCGAGCAGCTCGCCTCAGGTCGCCTCGTCGTAGCGCGCCAGGGCCTCGAGCCGCTCCTCCGCGTGGTCGACGATCCGCTCCGGGTAGTCGTGCGCGTACCCGTCGTCGTGCTTCCACGGCTCGTGCGCTGCGGCGCCCTCGAGATGGGCCAGCTCCGGCACCCACCGGCGCACGTACGCACCGTCGGGGTCGAAGCGCTTGCCCTGCGTGACGGGGTTGAAGACACGGAAGTACGGGGACGCGTCCGTGCCGGTGCCGGCGACCCACTGCCAGCCGTGGTTGTTGGACGCGAGGTCCCCGTCGACGAGGTGCTCGAGGAAGTGCCGCGCGCCGACGGGCCACCACACGTGCAGGTCCTTGGTGAGGAAGCTCGCCGTGGCCATCCGCACCCGGTTGTGCATCCATCCCTCGCCGAGCAGCTGGCGCATGCCGGCATCGACGATCGGGTAACCGGTGCGCCCCTCGCGCCACGCCTCGATGGCGTCTTGCGGTTCGTCGTAGCGAAGGGGGAGTGGCCGCAGGTCCTGCCACGCGGAGTCCGGGTTGGCCCAGAGCACGTCGGC
Organism: Janibacter sp. CX7; assembly: GCF_024362365.1. NCBI lineage: Bacteria > Bacillati > Actinomycetota > Actinomycetes > Micrococcales > Intrasporangiaceae > Janibacter > Janibacter sp. CX7. The sequence continues at coordinate 172,929 of NZ_CP101464.1, forward strand.
GTAGAACTCCCGCCAGGCGAGCTCCGTGCGGTAGGTCTGCGCCCCGTCGCCGCGCTCGCCGCGCAGGTCGTGGAGGAGCTGGCGGGGATGGACGACCCCGAGGTGCAGGTCGGCGGACATGCGCGAGGTCCCCTCGACCGCCGGGAGGTCGCGATCGTGGTCGTAGTCGGCCAGCGCCTCGTCGCGGAAGCGCACCCAGCGCCGCCGGGCGGCGTCCTCGCCCGCGGTCGGCAGGTCGATCGGGCACTCGCGGGCCGCCTTGTCGAGCATCGCCTCGACCCGGCCGTCGGTGTCGGCCTCGATCCACTCGACCCCACGCGGCGCACTCGTCGGCTCGTCCCAGCCGTGCTCGCGCCACGCGGTGGCGAAGGGGTGAAGACCTTGAAGGGGTGCCTCCTTCGTCCGCACCGTGCCGGGGTCGACGGCAAAGGGCGAGCCGGTGGCCACACCCTCGACGCCGATCTCGCGCAGCGCGGCGACGACACGACGATCGCGCTCGACGCCGCCGGGCTCGTTCTCCCGGCTGACGTGGACCGAGGTGGCCCCGACCTCGCGGGCGACGCGCGGCACGACCTCGGCCGGGTCGCCGAGCCGGATCACGAGGCGACCGTCGAGGGAGGCGTCAAGTGCTCGCAGGGTGGCGGCCAGCCACGCGGTCTTCGCCGCACCGGCCGGCCCCCACATCGTCGGGTCGATGACGAAGAGGGGGAGCACCGCACCGCGTGAGGCGGCTTCCCGCAGGGCTGGGTGGTCGCGCAGGCGCAGGTCCCGGCGGAACCACATGAGTGAGGGCGCCATCAGAGACGGACGAGCATCTTGCCCATGTTGGCACCGTCGAGCAGGTCCATGAAGGCCTGCGGGGCGGCGTCGAGACCGTCGCGGAAGGTCTCGTCCGAACGCAGCCGCCCCTCGGCGAGCCACTGGGGCGCCCGGGAGTGGTACTCGGCGACGAGCTCGGGGTACTGACCGACGACGAAGCCGCGCAGGGTCAGTCCCTTGCCGATGGCGAGGGCCAGGTTGCGGGGTGCGGCGGGCGGCTCGGTCGAGTTGTACTGCGAGATCGCCCCGCACATCGCGACCCGACCGAAGGTCGACAGCGCGCCGATCGCGGCCTCGAGGTGCTCGCCGCCGACGTTGTCGAAGTAGACGTCGATGCCGTCGGGCGCGACCGAGGCCAGCCCCTCGGCGACGGGACCGTCGCGGTAGCTGAAGCCCGCGTCGTAACCCAGCTCGAGCACGCGAGCGACCTTGTCGGCCGAGCCGGCGGAGCCGACGACCCGGCCGGCGCCCAGCGCCTTGGCGATCTGGCCGGCGGCCTGCCCGACGGCGCCGGCCGCGCCGGAGACGAAGACGGTGTCGCCCTCGCGCATGCCGGCCACGGCGGTCAGCCCGACGTAGGCCGTCAGGCCGGTGAGGCCGAGGACGCCGAGATAGGTCGAGGCGGGCGCGGCGTCGGTGTCGACGACCCGCACGGACTTCGCCGGGAGCACCGCGTGCTCGCGCCAGCCGAGGCCGTGCAGCACGTGCTGGCCCACGGCGACGTCGTCGGAGCGGGAGGCTATGACCTCGCCGACGGCGCCGCCGTCGAGCGGGGCGTCGATCTCGAAGGGGGCGACGTAGGACTTCACGTCGTTCATCCGACCGCGCATGTAGGGGTCGACCGACATGACGACATTGCGCACGAGGACCTCGCCGTCGGCGAGCTGCGGCAGCTCGACGGTCTCGAGGCGGAAGTCGTCGGCGCTCGGTGCACCCTGGGGGCGCGCGGCGAGGACGATCTGGCGGGTGGTGGTGGGGGTGCTGGTCACGCGCCTCAGTCCTGGACGACCGTGACGGTCACGTCGATGTTGCCGCGGGTGGCGTTGGAGTAGGGGCAGACCTGGTGGGCCTGGTCCGCGAGCTGCTGGGCGGCCTCGGCGTCGAGGTGCGGCAGGGTGACCTCGAGCTCGACGGCCAGCTGGTAGCCGCCGCCCTCCTTGGGGCCGATGTGCACGCGCGAGCCGACGGCGGAGTCGGCGACGTCGACCTTGCCGGCGCGGGCCACGGCCTGCAGCGCCGAGTGGAAGCACGCGGCGTAGCCGACGGCGAAGAGCTGCTCGGGGTTGGTCCCCTCGCCCGACCCGCCCATCTCCTGGGGGATCGCGAGGTCGAGGTCGAGGCGGCCGTCGCTGGTGCGGCCGTGCCCGTCGCGGCCGGCGCCGGTGGCGAGGGCCTCTGCGGTGTAGAGAGTCTTCATCGTCATGCTCCTTGGGTGGGGGTGGGGGTGGGAGTGCCGACGGATGCGCAGAACCTCTGGGCCAGGCGACGCAGGGTCGCCAGCTCCTCGGGCTCCATGTCGACGGCGTCGTACAGGCGGCGCTGGATCGCCGCGACCTGCGTCTCGAGGTCCCGACCGGCGGTGGTCAGGTGGATCGTCACGCGGCGGGCGTCCTCCCCTTCGCGACGGCGCTCGACGAGACCGCTCGCCGACATGCGCTTGAGAAGGGGGGAGAGCGTCCCGCTGTCGAGGTGCAGCGCCTCGCCGAGCTCGGTGACGGTGCGGCCGTCGCGCTCCCACAGGGCGAGGAGGGTGACGTACTGGGTGTACGTCAGCCCGATCTCGGCGAGGCCGTCGCGGTAGGCCGCGGTCGCCGAGCGCGACGCCGAGTAGAGGGCGAAGCAGATCTGCTGGTCGAGCTGGTGGTCCGTCTGCACCTCTGAAGCATTGCACGCAATTGGTTTGCGCGCAATCTATTCGGGCGGATCGAGGTGTTCAGCGCGCGATCGGCACCGGCAGGCCGGCGAGCTCGACGCCGGTCCGCTCGGTCACCGCGCCGTCCGGCGCCACGGTCACCTCGTGGAGCACGAGGTCGCCGTCGGTGACCGACCACAGCCGCACCTGCCAGGGCCCGTCACCCGCGACCCGGGGCGGCTCGGCGAGCGCGCGCACCTGCTCCCTCGCCTCGTCGACCTGCTGCCGGGCGTCCGCCCCGGTGGCGGGGCGGAGGCGCAGGTCATCGGCAGAGGTCAGGAGCTGCCACCCCTTCGCCATGTCACGGGTGGCATCGGCCCGCGCGGTCGCCAGCTCGAGCGCCTCGTCGGCGGAGCCCACCCGGGTGCCGTCGATCTGCGCCCAGCGCTCGGGATGGCCGCTCAGCACGACGACGCGGCCGTCGTCGGCGACGGCGACGAACCACCGGGCCGGGTGCGATGCGCCGCGCCAGACGACGTCGAGCAGGCGCCACCCGCGCAGCGCCGCCACGGGCACGGGACGCAGACGGGTCCTGGCGTCGGTGACGACCGACGCCAGCATCGGCTCGTCCGTCGTCGTCGAGATGGTCGCGATGTCGGTCATGAGTTGTCCTCGTCCCACTGCTCGCCGTAGTAGTCCATGTAGGTCTCGTCGCCGTCGCCCGTCGACGGGGAGTAGTAGCCGCTCTCGAAGAGCTCGCGGATCGCGGCGCGCCCGGCGGCGTCGGCCTCCTCGGGGGTCGCGCCGGCGGCGACGGCCTCGTCGTGGGCCACGAGGTAGTTGGTGATGTGCTGCTCGTCGGTCGACAGCGAGCTCTCGCCGTCGGCCGCCTGGTAGTAGTAGGCCTCCTGGGTCATCGCCTCGACCTCGCCGTCGATCTGCGCCGTGACGTACTCGTCGCGGGTGACCTCGGTGGTCTCGACGGTCAGGCCCTCGATGTCCGAGCGGGCGTGGCTCGCCTCGTGGATGAGCGACCACTCGTCGGCCGTCGAACCGAGGACGATGACGTCGGTGCCGGGGTTGTAGAAGGTGCCGCCGTTGCCGCCCACGACGACCTCGATGCCCTCGTCGGCGAGCCACTGCAGCAGCTCGCGGCCCTGCTCCGTCTGCATCAGCTCGGGCACACCGGGGTCGTCCGGGTCGAGCCCCTCGGGCAGCTCCGCGCCGGGGGAGCGGGCGATCTTGGTCATGCCGTGCCCCGGCTTGGTGTCCGTGTCGCCGTCCCCGGTGGCGGGCTCGGGGCTCACGCCCGGGGCGAAGGGGGCGCCCCCCGGCCTTGTCGTGCTCACCTCGTCCTGGTCCCCGGCCTGTCGCCGCAGGTCGCCGGCGAAGCCGTCGAGCCGGCTCGCGAGGTCGTCGACGACCCGGCTGGCGCCGGCCCAGCCGTGCGCGAAGTGCTCGACGTCGGGGCCCTGCCAGGCGTCGCCGAGCACCGCCAGCAGCCGGCTGCCCGTGGTGCCGACGTCGCGCACGTCCTCAGCGCACCGCCCGAGCTGGGCGGCGATCTCGTGCAGGCGCGCGGTGTCAGCGCCGTGGGTCACCGGACTCATGGTCGGAGCCTAGGGAATCCGCCGCGCTGACGGCAGGGGGAGCGCTCCCCACGCCGTCCGGCCCCCGAACTTCGCAAAACCCTAGGGTCTTGCGAAGTTCCCCCCGGCCCACTCCGCAGGACCCTAGGGTTTTGCAGAGTTCGAAGGGGAGATCGGCGCCGGCTGCCGGCGGGCTCCCCGCGTGCTCAGGCCTGGTCGTCGGGAGCGCCCACGGTCTCCTGCACCGGGCCCTCCGCCGTGATCTCGACGACCGGCTCACCGTCGACCGGTGGCATGCCCGGGTCGACCGCCTCGGTCGGCGGGGTGGCGAACTCGTCCTCGGTGCCCGGCTGTCGGTCCGTGCCGGGGAAGCGGCGCAGGTCGAGCGTCACGGGGAAATCGGTGACGGCCGGGCCGAAGCCCGTCATCGGGTCGGGCAGTGCCGCCAGGTCGACCGGGCCGGGGGTGTGACCACTCGCGACGAAGCGCGCCGCCCGGCGCGACTCCGCGGACGCGGCGTTGACCGGGAAGGTGTCGTAGGCGACGCCGCCCGGGTGGGTCACGTGGTAGGTGAACCCGCCGAGGGAGCGGCCGGTCCACCGGTCGACGAGGTCGAAGACGAGCGGACCGTGGACCCCGATCGTCGGGTGCAGCGCCGAGGGCGGCGCCCAGGCGCGGTAGCGGACGCCGCCGACGAAGGCGCCGGAGCTCCCCTTCGCCCCGACGGGACCGCCCCAGCCCTGCTCGGCGACGGGGACCATGGGCACGGGCACGCCGTTGCACGTCACGACGTGCCGGCCCTCGACGAGGCCGACGGCGCGGACCTGGACCTTTTCGACCGAGGAGTCGACGTAGCGGGCGGTGCCGAACTGGCTGACCTCCTCGCCGAGGACGTGCCACGGCTCGATCGCGGTGCGCAGCTCGAGCTCGACGCCGGCGATCGTCGTGTCCCCCAGCCGCGGGAAGCGGAACTCGAGGAAGGCGTCGAACCACGCCGGGTCGATGCGTCCGGCCCCGGCCCGCTCCAGGTAGCGGTTGACGTCGTCGAGGACGTCGCGCAGGTCGGCGGCGACGAAGGCCGGCAGCAGGTAGCGGTCGTGCAGCCGGGTGCCCCACTGCACGAGCGGGCCCGTGTAGGGCTCGGCCCAGAAGCGCGCGACGAGTGCGCGCACGAGCAGCGCCTGCAGCAGCGCCATCCGCGGGTGCGGCGGCATCTCGAAGCCCCGCATCTCGAGCAGCCCGAGCCGCCCGCGCTCGGAGCCGGGCGCGAAGAGCTTGTCGATGCAGAACTCCGACCGGTGCGTGTTGCCCGTGATGTCGGTGAGCAGGTGGCGCAGCAGCCGGTCGGCGAGCCACGGGCGCGTGTCGCGCTTGGGCCGCAAGGTCTCGTCGAGCGGCTCGGTGACGTCGGACTCGACGTGCTCCATCGCGATGACGTGGTCGAGCTGCGCGAAGGCGATCTCGAGCTCGTAGAGCGTGTCGGCGCGGCCCTCGTCGACGCGCGGCGCCTGCGAGGTCGGGCCGATGAAGCGCCCGGAGAAGAGATAGCTCAGGGCCGGGTGGTGCTGCCAGTAGGTGACGAGCGAGCGCAGCAGGTCGGGTCGACGCAGCAGCGGGCTGTCGGCGGCCGTCGGTCCGCCGAGCGTCAGGTGGTTGCCGCCGCCGGTGCCGGTGTGCGCGCCGTCGAGTTCGAACTTCTCCGTCGACAGGTGGATCTGGCGCGCGTGCTCGTAGAGGCCCTCGGTCTGCTCGACGAGCTCGGCCCACGAGGCGGTCGGCGCGACGTTGACCTCGATGACGCCGGGGTCGGGCGTCACCGACATCGTGCGGACCCGGTCGTCGCCCGGCAGCGGGTAGCCCTCGAGGACGACCGCGTGGCCGGTCTCGACCGCGGCGCCCTCGACGGCGCCGACGAGCTCGAGGGCGTCCTCGAGGTGCGACACCGGCGGCAGGAAGACGAAGAGGTGCCCGTCGCGGTGCTGCACGGCCAGGGCGGTGCGCGGCGACTCGTCGATCGGCAGCACCCGGGCGGGTGCGGCATCGCTGGCCGGCAGCGTCGTCGGGTCGAGGGCGGGCAGCGCTCCGCGCGGGTCGAAGGGGGACCGCTCCGGCTGGTCGGGGCCCTCCGTCCAGGCGATCGAGGACAACGGCAGCCGCAGACCGGCGGGCGAGTCGCCGGGCACGAGGGCGAGGAAGCCGCGGCGGGTGCGCCACGTCGTCGTCGCCCAGCCCTCGCCGTCGGGGGCGGGGAAGACCGGCAGCACCCAGGCGGCCGGGGTGTCGAGGTCGACCTGCTCGTCGACCCGCGCGACGACGGCCGCGCGGTGCTCGGCGTCGGCGGCGTCCTCGCTGTCGGGGGCGACGTCCCCGGCGGAGGGGCCGTCGCCGTGGGGCAGGCGGGCCTCGGTGACGACCTGCTGCAGCGGGTCCTCGACGGCGGCGACGAGCTGCTCGGGCGGGATGCCTAGCCGCCGGGCGATGCCGAGCGCGAGGTCGCGGGCGGCGCCCGCGGCCTCCGGCGAGCCGGACTCCGCGCGCGCCTCGCCCCAGGGGTCGTCGAGCAGCTCCTGCGCGCGCCACAGCGGCTCGCCGTCGGTGCGCTCGCTCAGGCCGATCTGCCAGCGGGGGAGCGGTTCGCCGGGGTACCACTTGCCCTGGCCGTGGTGGCGCAGGGTGCCGGGCCCGGAGAGGCGCCGGGCGAGGGCCATGGCGAGCTCGCGCTTCTCCTCCCCGTCGGCGGCGGTGTGCCACTGCGGGTCCTTGGTCCCGCCGGCCGCGACGAAGGTCGGCTCGCCACCCATCGTCAGGCGCACGTCGCCCTCGACGAGCAGCCGGTCGACAGCCTCGCCGAGCTCGGTGATCCGGTCCCACTGCTCCTGGCTCACCGGCTTGGTGACGCGTGGGTCCTCGGCAAACCGGGTCACCGTGTTGCTGAAGTCGAAGCTCACCTGCGTCGGGGCGGTCGCGCCGCTGATCGGTGCGGCGGAGGCCGGGTGCGGGGTGCACGACAGCGGGATGTGCCCCTCGCCGCAGAGCAGGCCGGAGGTCGCGTCGAGGCCGATCCAGCCGGCGCCGGGGACGTAGACCTCGGCCCAGGCGTGCAGGTCGGTGAAGTCCTGCGCCGGGCCGTTGAGGCTGTCGTCGCCGACGGCGCTGAGGTCGGCGGTCAGCTGCACGAGGTAGCCGGAGACGAAGCGGGCGGCGAGGCCGAGCTGCCGCAGCGCGGAGACGAGCAGCCAGGCGGAGTCGCGGCAGGAGCCGATGCCCCGCTCGAGGGTGTGCTGCGGGGTCTGCACGCCGGCCTCGAGACGCACCGTGTAGTCGACGCTCTCGCGCACGGCGCGGTTGAGGCCGACGATGAAGTCGACGATCGGGGTGCCTTCGCCGACCTGCGCGTCGCGTGGCCCGGTGAGCAGGCCGGGCAGTACCTGCTCGAGCCACGCGCTCACCTCGGGGGCCGGGCCGCTGCCCTCCGCGCCGTCGTCGACGGGGCGCAGGTAGGGCGCGAGGTCCTCGCGCAGCTGCTCCGGGTAGGCGAAGGGGAAGGTCGCGGCCCAGTCCTCGACGAAGAAGTCGAAGGGGTTGATGACCGTCATGTCGGCGGTGAGGTCGACGGTGATCTCGAGGCGGGAGACCTTGTCGGGGAAGACGACTCGGGCCAGCCAGTTGCCGAAGGGGTCCTGCTGCCAGTTGAGGAAGTGCTCGGGCGGGTCGATGCGCAGCGAGTAGCTCGGGATCGGCGTGCGCGAGTGCGGCGCCGGCCGCAGCCGGATCGTGTGCGGGTAGACGTGGACGGGCTCGGCGAACTCGTAGGCCGTGCGGTGCTCGAGGGCCACTCGGATGGTCACCCTCACCACTCTAGGCACGCCGAGGGTGCCTGGGCGGGGACTACCGGGCGAGTCTCGAGATGATGTCCTCCGCGTGGCGCTCGAGGGTGGTCATGTCGCTCGCCTCGTCCGTGCTCGTCTGGGTGAGCGTGATGAGGCTGTGCCCGACGCGGACGACGAGGTAGTCGGCGTAGATGCGCGTCTGCCGCCCGCCGATCTCCCCGAAGGTCGTGATCCGCACCGCGAAGGTCTGGTCGCCGAGCGTCGCGGTGGTCCGCGGCTCGGCGAGCAGCCGCAGGTCGATCGGCCCGGCCTCGTCCCGCCCGGTGAGCGAGAAGGAGTCGCACCCGGCGAGGGCGGCCCCGGCCTGGTCGAGCAGGGTCGCGCCGACCGGGCGCGAGTGCGACTCGATCCGCACGTTGTGCGCCTGGAGCCCGGTGCCCTTGCCCTGGGTCCACCCGCGGGTGACCGCGACGGTCCGCGACCGCTTGAAGTTGGTGGCGTACCAGCCGAGGCGCAGCACGTCGATGCAGGGCTTCGGGTCGGTCTTGCGGTACTGCGCGCTCGGCTCGGGCCCGGGCTTCGCGCTGCGCGGCAGCCCGGCGAGGGCGGCCTCGGCCTGGGCCTCGTCGAGCTGTCGGCCGGCTCGCTCGAGGCGCGGGTCGGTCGTCGGCGACGAGGTGACCGGCTCGGGCGTGGGCACCGGCGTCGGGGCGGTGGCCGAGGGCGAGGAGGCGAAGGGGAGGTCCCCGCACCCCGTGAGGAGCACGAGCGAGGTGGCCAGGCAGGTGAGACCGCGCGCCACCCGGCGCCCGGTCACGGCTCGAGCCCGTCGACGGCCGCGCGGGCGGCGGACTCGGTGACCTCGGTGTCGGGGGTGGTGCCGTAGGCACCGTTGGCGACCGAGACGGTGTTGTGCCCGACCTTGACGACGACGTAGTCCATCGACAGCGTCTCGAAGGTCTGCCGGGCGGTGAGGCGGTAGGCGATGGTCCGGTCGCCGAGCGTGGGGAAGGTCAGCGGCGTCGCCTCGTAGGTCGTCCAGTTGCCCGTGTCGGTCTGCTTCACCTCGAAGCTCGAGCAGTCGCTGACCCGCGCCCCGGCCTCGTCGAAGAGGCCCGTCGGGTAGGGGTCGCCGAAGGAGTAGAGCCACATCCCCAGGTGGCGGCGCGTCCCGGGAGGAGCGGGGTTGTCGGCGCGGCGGAAGTTGGCCTGCACCCGCGCCTTCTCCGTCCGACGCACCTCGTCCCAGCCGGGACCCTTCTGGATCAGGGCGGCGCAGCTCGAGGGCTCGACCTCGTCGGCCTGCGTCTCGAAGATCGTCGCGACCTCGTCGTCGACCCAGCCCGACCCGAGGTCACCGGCCGACGGCAGGGCGGCGCGCAGACCCCCTTCGTCCATGACCCGTCCGGCGCCGGTGAGGGTCCCGGGGTCCTCGTCCACCGATGACGCGGTCGACGCCGGAGAGGAGGACGGTGACTCGCTGCTCGACACGGTGACCGTCTCGGTCGCCGTGCTGCCGACACCGGGGACCAGGCCGCACCCGGGCAGGAGCGCCACGGCGGCGGCGAGGGCCAGCCCCCGGGCCCGGGTCACAGCGCCTCGAGCTCGGCGACAGTGGCGCCCACGAGCTGCTCGACGGCCTCGCTGCGATAGGTCGAGGCCTCGCCGGCGCTCTGCACGACGTGGACCCGGTTGTTGCCGAGGGAGGCGCTCGCGACCTGCACGACGCCCCCGCCGAAGGGATCGCCCTCGGTGGTGTTCTGCACCCGGATGGACCACGTGCGGTCGCCGGCGGGCTGGAGCGAGACGGGGTCGAGCTTCCAGTCGGTCGTGCCGTAGCGGTCGATGATCTTGAAGGTCGAGCACCGGCTCAGGGCCTGGCCGGCGTCGTCGAAGAGTGCCTCGGGCACCGGCTCGTCGTAGCTGGTGACCTTGACCGACAGGACACCGCGGCCGTTCTCGCCGACATAGGACTTCTCCGCGCTCGCGACCTTGTGCTCCTCGAGGTCGTCGGCCGTCGTGCCCTGCAGGCGCACGTCGTCGCAGACCGCGGGATAGGTCGTCGAGTCGGGGTCGGGTCCCTCGGACTCCGAGGTGTCGAGGGTGAATCCCGAGGGCGGCTGGTCGTCCGCGGGCAGCACCGACCGCAGCTGCTCCTCGGTGAGCTGGCCGCGCCCGCCGGCCTCGGCCGTCGTCGAGCTCGACGGGGTGTCGCGGCCGAGGGTCGGCACGCACCCCGCGGTCAGGGCCAGAGCGGCGATGCCCACGACGGCCGGGGTCGTGGCGGCCCGGCGGGGCGCGCGGACGCTCACTTCAGGTCCTCGAGGACGCCCTGGGCATAGGTCTCGAGGATCTCCTCGTTGTTGGCGCGGAACCCGGTGAGCATGCGCACGTTGACGAGGTTGTGGCCGCTGCGCACCCACAGGTAGTCGATGGCCAGGTCGCTGTCGCGGTTGCCGATGCGCACGGCGAAGCTGCGGTCGCCGAGGGCCGGCGTGGTGATGTGCGTCGCCGTCCACGTGCCCTTGCTGGCGCCCGGCTCGGTCGCGGAGGTGAAGTCCGAGCAGGTGGCCAGGGCGGCGCCGGCCTCGTCGAAGAAGCGCGTGGGGAAGGCCTCGTCGTAGGTCCACAGGGCGATCGAGATGCTCGGCGGCGGCGTGCCGCCGGCCTTGCGGGTGTAGCGCACGCCGGCGCCCTCGCTGCGGTGCTCCTCGCGCCAGTCGCGGACGTCCGGCGCGTCGAGGTAGACCGCGAGGCACTCCGTCGGGTCGGCGACCCGCTTGCTGTGGACGGCGGCGTCGAAGCCTCCGGGGTCCTTGACGAAGCCCTTGGGCGCCTCGTCGGTCGACGGCAGCGCGGCCTTGATCTGCCGCGGGGTGAGCTCCTGCTGCTCGGGCGCGTCAGCGGTCTCGGCCTCCCGGGTGCTCGTGACGGTCACCGTCGACGGCTCGGCCGGGGGCGGCGCGTCGTCACCCCCGCACGCGGCGAGGGTGAGGGCCGTGATCACGGCGAGGGCGAAGGGGGCGGCGCGGCGCGTCGTCATGTGGCCTTCTTCAGGTCGTCGAGGACGCCCTGCGCGTACCTCGTCATCAGCTTGCCGTCGTAGCTCTTCTCGCGGCTGAGCACCAGGACGGTGATGACATTGTGCCCGCTGCGCACGTAGAGCCGGTCGACGGAGTGGTCGAACTCCCGGCTGCGGATCCGCACGCCGAAGGTGCGGTCGCCGAGCTGCGGGACGGTGATCGCGGTGGCCCCGTCCTTGCTCTCGCCGACGCTGCGCGACTGGGTGTACGAGTCGCAGCCGGTGACCTCCTCGCCCGCGTCGTCGTAGAGGGAGAGCGGGTAGGGCTCGTCGAAGGACTGGACGTAGGTCGCGATGATCAGCCCGCCGTCGGCCTGGTTCTGGCTGAAGCGCGCCTGCTCGTGGACCGTGCGGTGGTCGTCGGTGAAGGTCCGGGCCTCGGGACTGTCGAAGAGGATGCTCGCGCACCCGGGCGGGTCGTAGGTCGACTTGTGGTTGCCGAAGGTCGAGGTGTCGACGTGCCAGGTCTTGTCCGGCATGTCGGCGAGGGTCGGCAGGGCCTTGCGGGCCGTCGCCTTGTCGATCTCCTGCTGCTCCGGCAGGTCGAGGGCCTCGCCGACCTCGGTGGTCACGGTCACCGTGCCGGGGTCCGGGGGCTGGGTCGACTCGTCGCCGCACCCGGCGAGAGGCAGGATGGCCGCGACGGCGAAGGCGGCCGCGAGACGACGGTGGTGTGTGGCGAGCATCGCCGTCAGCATCCCACGCAGGGGCCGCTCCGGCGCGCCCGGCGCGGGCCGCGGACCGTATCCTCGGGGCGAGACGACCCCGGGAGGGACCAGTGGAGCAGATCTCCAGGCGCACGCTGCTCGCCGCGATCGGCACGGTCGGCACGACCGCCGTCGCCGGCTGCGCGGACGACTCCGAGCCCGTCGACATCGCCTCGACGTACCGCGTCGGCGGGGACGGTGGCTCGGGGAGCGACACCGGGAGTGGCTCCGGCTCCCCCTCCGACAGCGCGAGCCCCACCGACTCCGCCCTCCAGACGGTGGAGCTCGACCCCCCGGACACCCTGCGCGGCCGCTGGGCGGCGATCGCGGCGGTGTGGACGGCGGCCGAGGTCTCCGACGACGGGTCCGGTCCCCGCGCCACGAACGGCGACTGGGAGTACTCGATGGAGCTCGGCGAGTGGGCGCACCTGCTGCGCTACAGCGACGGTCGGGCGCTCCTCGTCGGCCAGTCCAACCCCGACGTGATCCGCTCCGTCGCCGACGAGAAGAAGATGCGCAAGGCGCTCACCGCGGGGGCCCCGAGGTGGTGGAACGACTTCGACGAGCTGCTGCCGAGCAATGCCTCGGTCGGCTTCGTCCTGGGGTGGGACCGCAAGCGCTGGCAGCGGGTCTCGGGCGTGCCCAGCGAGGGCGGCTTCGACAAGATGACCTTCTACCCCCGCGACGACGACACGACGATCGAGTGGCTGCTCCTGTGGGGGCAGGAGGGCGAGAGCGACCACTCCAGCGCGCTGCGCTCCGCCGCCTCGGCCGTCATCAAGGCGGGCACCCGGGTCAACATGTCGCAGCTGCAGCGGCTCGGCCCCGGCATGCAGGCCGACCAGCTCAAGGACGCCGTCGCGGCCGCGAAGGCCTTCGAGGGCAAGGGCCGCCGCCGCTGAACCGAGCCCGCCCGCGGAGGTGGGGACCCCCCCTTCGTCAGGCGTGCGGCTGCCAGGTGCAGACGCAGGCGAGGTTGCCGTCGGCGTCCGCCAGCACCCACCACGACGGGGCGTACTCGTCCGTGACGAGCCGGCCGCCGGCCGCGACGACCGCGTCGACGCGGGCCCGTGCCTCGTCGTGGGGGACGTAGACGTCGATGTGCAGCCGCCCCCGGTCGTCGCGAGGCTCGCTCGTCTGGAACCAGATGGTCGGCATCTGGCCGTCGGGCGAAGGGAGCGTGTCCGGGTCCCCCTTCGCCGGCTCGTGGCCGGTCAGGGCGGTCCAGAAGGGCCGGATCCGGTCCGCGTCGGCCGTGTCGATGCCGACGGTCAGCGAGGCGCCGACCTCGGGCTGCGGGCTCGCACCGCGGTCGGAGGCGATCCGGCTGATCTCGCCGGCGAGCGAGATGTCGCGGTCGGTGATGCCGCCGGCGTCGTGGCTGACGAGCGCCAGCCCGACCCAGCCCCACCGCAGGTCGATGTCGGGGTGGTGGTCGGCCTCCTCGGCGACCTTGGCGATCTCGTTGACGAGGGCGAGGGACTCCTCGAAGCCCTTGGTGCGCAAGCGGGTTCGCAACATGCCGTTGACCTCGCGCCAGTCGCGTGGCGCCCGGTCGGCGACCTGGGAGCTGGTCAGGGTCTGCAGGGCGTCGTCGCTCATGTGACCCACGTTAGGCCCTCGAGGTGTTCCCGGCAGGCCCCCGCGTGGATAGCCTCGCGAGCATGACGGCCGCCGCATTCTTCGACCTCGACCGCACCCTGCTGCCCAAGGCCTCCGGCCCGGCGCTGTCGGCCGCCATGCGCGACACCGGCGTGGTCTCCGCACGGATGCCGGGGGAGGCGCTGCTCTTCGGCTACTTCAACCTCCTCGGCGAGTCCCTCGGCTCGATCGCGCTCGCCCGCCAGGCGGTGCTCGTGGCCAAGGGCAAGCCCGCCGACGCCTTCGACGAGGCGGCCCAGCTGGCCGCCGACATCCTCGAGCCGATGGTCGGACCCTTCGCCCGCATGCTCATCGAGGAGCACCACGAGGCCGGGCGCCACGTCGTGCTCGCCACGACCACCCCCGAGCACCTCGTCCTGCCCCTCGCCGAGCGGCTCGGCATCGACTATGTCATCGCCACCCGCTACGAGGTCGGCGACGACGGCTGCTTCACCGGGCGCAACGACGGGCACTTCGTGTGGTCGATGGGCAAGATCGCGGCGGTGCGCGACTTCGCCGAGGAGGAGGGCATCGACCTCGACGCGTCCTTCGCCTACTCCGACTCGATCTACGACGCGCCGCTGCTGCGGGCCGTCGGCAACCCCGGTGCGGTCAACCCCGACCCGCGGCTGCACGCCCTGGCCGTCGCCGCCCGCTGGCCGGTGCTGCACTTCGACACCTCGCCCGGGGTGATGAAGCTGCCGGTCATCGGCATGGAGCTGCAGCGCGCCATCGCCCTGCTCTCGCGGCCCGAGGTCTTCCCGTACGCGAAGTTCACCGTCCGCGGCGCGGAGAACATCCCGGCCGACGGGCCGGCGATCCTCGTGGGCAACCACCGCTCCTACTTCGATCTCGTCGCGATGGCGGTCGCCTTCCGCCGCACCCCGCGCTCGGCGCGCTTCCTGGGCAAGAAGGAGCTCTTCGACGTGCCCGGTCTGGGGACGATCTTCCGTGCCGGCGGCGGCATCAGCGTCGACCGTCGGCAGGACGACCCCGACAGCCCCGACGCCTTCGCCTCGGCCGTGCGGGCCCTCCGCGGCGGCGAGCTCGTCGCGATGATGCCCGAGGGGACGATCCCGCGGGGCATCCACTTCTTCGAGCCGGGCATGCGCGGCTTCCCGGGCGCCGCCCGCCTGGCCCACCTCACCGAGGTGCCGGTCATCCCCTTCGCCATCACCGGGACCGAGAAGGTCTGGCCGCGCAGCTCCAGGGTGCCGCGGATGCTCACCAACCCGCTGACCCGGCCCGAGGTGACGGTGACCTTCGGCGAGCCGGTCGACCTGAAGTACCGGTCGGTGCCGCGCGACATGGAACGGATCCTCGAGGCGATCACCGAGATGCTGCCCGACGACGTCCGCGAGCCGGCCCGACCGACCCTCGCCGAGATGGCCCTGACCTACCCCGACGGCGTCGTGCCCGACGAGGACCGCTGGTACGCCGTCGACGGCGCCGACGCGCAGGTCGAGTACGGCGAGTAGGGCCCGGTCCGGCCGGTGTCGCGCCCGGCCAGGGCGCCCGGCTCGAGCTGCTGGCTCGTGCGGGCAGCGGCCGCGGCGACCGCGGCCCCGAGTGCGTCGTAGCGGTCGGGGGTCATCCGGCTGCTCGGCCCCGAGACCGACATGGCGCCGACCGGGCTGCCGGAACGGTCGACGATGGGCGCGCCCAGCGCGGTGATGCCCTGCGACAGGCCACCCTCGTTGATCGACCACCCGCGCTCGCGGATGGTCTGCACCCGCTCGCGCAGCGCGGCGGCGTCGGTGACCGTGTCCGGGGCGACCGCGGTGAGGTCTCCGGCGAGGTAGCGCTCGACCTCTTCGTCGGTGCAGGCCGACAGGTAGGCCTGGCCGGTCGCTGAGGCGTGGAAGGGGATGTGCTCGCCGAGGGGGAGGAAGGCCCGCAGCCGGTGGGAGGTGTCCACGCGCTCGAGGAGGATGAGCACGTCGCCGTCGGGGACGGCGAGGTGGACCGTCTCGGTCGTCTCGAGCTGCAGCTCGCTCATCACCGGCAGGGCGACCTCGCGCACGCCGAGCCGAGCGTCGACGCGCCGGCCCATGCGCAGCGCGCGATAGGTCAGGCTCCACCGGGTCGGTGCGTCGGTCGACGCTCGCAACCAGCCGATCTCGGCCAGGGTCAGCAGCATCCGCTGCGTCGTGCTCTTGGGCAGGTCGACGGTGCGCGCGAGGTCGGACAGACCGACCGGTTGCAGCTCCGCGACCGCCTCGAGCACCTTGAATGCCCCCGCCACGCTGTTCGTCGCCATCCCTTGCCCTTCCCAGACGTCTCGGCTAGGTTGCCACGGTCCACACAATAGACCACTGTGCCATACAGTGGACCGCACTCACAATGACGTGAAAAGGAGCGGGCATGACTGCACAGCTCGTGGCGCTGGCGATCTTCGTCGGTGTCTTCGCACTCGCCGCCGTGCGCAATGTCAACATCGGGATCGCGATGTTCCCCTTCGCCGCAGCCGTGGGGCTGGGGCTGGCGGACCTCGCGCTCGAGGACGTCGTCGGCGGGTTCCCGCTGTCGATCCTCGTGCTCCTCGTGGGGGTCACCTACTTCTTCGGCATCGCGCACAGCAACGGCACGATCGAGTGGCTCATCGACGCCGCGATCTCCCGGGTGGCGGGGCGCGACGGCCTCTACCCGCTCGTCTTCTTCCTGCTCACCGCGGTCATCTCCGCCATGGGTGCCCCGCTCGGTGGCCTCGTGATGGCACCCGTCGGGATGACCGTCGCGCGCCGCCGGGGGATCGACCCCATGCTCATGGCCCTGGCGATGGGCACCGGGCTGTCGGCGGGTGCCTTCGCCCCGACGAGCCTCTTCGGCATCATCACGTGGGGCACGGCCGACTCCGCCGGCATCGAGCTCAACCCGATGCTGCTGATGGCCATCGCCGTGGTCGTCAACATCGCGCTGCTGGCCGTCGCCTACGCGCTCTTCGGTCGTCGGCGGTCGGTCGTCGCCGACGAGCCCGGAGCTGACGGCGTCGGTGGCTCCGGCGGTGACCGCGGGTCTGCCGGCCCCTCCGGTGGGTCGGGCGAAGAGCGCGCCATCGGCGGCTACGGCCAGTCGTCGCTGCAGCTGGCGACGCAGTCGCGCACGGTCGAGACCGCGGTGACCGATGCCGTGGTGCCGCGCCCGAGTCGTGTCCAGGTCCTCACGCTCGTGTGCATGGCGGCGCTGGTCGGCAGCGTCATGGTCATCGCGCTCACGGGTGGCGAGCCGGACATCGGTGTCCTCGGCTTCGCCTTCGCGGCCTTCCTCGCCGTGGTGGACCCGGCGGCCGGCAAGAGCGCCATGACCCGCATCGACTGGGGCTCCGTCCTCCTCGTCGGCGGCATCATCACCTATGTCGGCGTGCTCACCGAGATGGGAGTCCTCGACATGCTGGGCGAGGGCGCCGCAGACCTCGGCAACCCGCTCGTGGCCGCCTTCCTCCTCTGCGTGGTCGCGGGTCTGATCTCCGCCTTTGCCTCGACGACCGGCATGCTCGCCGCGCTCGTGCCCCTCTCCCTCCCGCTCATCGGCGAGGGCGGCCTGCCCGGCTGGGCGCTCATCTGCGCCATCGGTGTGTGCGCCTCGATCGTCGACGTCTCGCCCTTCTCCACCGTCGGTGCGACCTATGTCGCGAGCGCGGAGGCGGACGACCGTGCTCGGATGACGACGCTGCTCACCCGCTGGGGCCTGTCGATGGTCCTCGTCGGGCCGATCCTCTTCACCCTCGTGCTCCTCCTCCCCGGGAAGGTCCTGTGATGTCCCCTTCGTCCCACCTGCTCAGCGGTCTGCTCGACGGACCCGGTCGCGCCGACGCTGTCGAGGTCGCGGGCACGAGCCTGTCGAGCGAGCAGCTCGTCTCGGCGGCGCTCGCCTTCGGCGCGCGACTCAGCGGCCCCGAGCCGGTCGCCGTGCACGCGACCCCGACGGCCGAGACGGTCGTCGCGGTCGTCGGCGGGCTGCTCGCCGGCGTGCCCGTCGTCCCGGTGCCGCCCGACGCCGGCCCCGGCGAGGTGGCGCACGTGCTGCGCGACTCGGGGGCGAGCGCCTGGGCCGGGCCCCGGCCCGACGGGTTGGACCTGCCCGTCGTTCCGCTCGACCTGGCCGCCAGCGCCCCGAGCGGTGCGTCCCCGGACCTGCCGGCTGCCGACGCGACGAGCCTGATCCTCTACACGTCGGGCACGACGGGTGCGCCCAAGGGCGTCGAGCTGTCGAGCGGTGCCATCGCCGCCGGTCTCGACGGGCTGGTCGACGCCTGGCAGTGGAGCGAGGAGGACACCCTCGTCCACGGCCTGCCGCTCTTCCACACCCACGGGCTGATCCTCGGCGTGCTCGGTGCGCTGCGCGTGGGCTCCCGCGTGCGGCACACCGGTCGGCCGACGCCCGAGGCCTACGCGGCGACCCCCGGCTCGATGTACTTCGGCGTGCCCACGGTGTGGTCCCGGGTCGCGGCGGCGCCGGGGGCCGCCCGGGCGATCGGGCGCGCCCGCCTGCTCGTGTCGGGCAGCGCGCCCCTGCCCGCGCCGGTCTTCGAGGCGATCGCGGGCCTCGCCGGGCAGGCGCCGGTCGAGCGCTACGGCATGACGGAGACGATGATCACCCTGAGCGCGCGGGCCGACGGTGAGCGGCGGGCCGGCTGGGTGGGGCTGCCGATCACCGGTGTCGAGACCCGTGTCCGGGCCGAGGACGGCAGCGAGGTGCCCGCCGACGGCGAGTCGATCGGGCGGCTCGAGGTGCGCGGTCCCGTCCTCTTCTCCGGCTACCTCGGCCGTCCCGAGACCACCGCGGCCTCCTTCACCCGGGACGGCTGGTTCGTCACGGGTGACCTCGCCGCGCGCGATGCCTCCGGATTCCACCGGATCGTCGGCCGGGAGTCGGTCGACCTCATCAAGTCGGGCGGCTACCGGATCGGGGCCGGGGAGATCGAGGCCTCGCTCCTGGCCCGGCCCGAGGTCGCGGAGGTCGCCGTCGTGGGTGAGCCCGACCCCGATCTCGGTCAGCGCATCGTCGCCTGGGTCGTCGCCGAGGGGCCGACGGGCGACGATCTCGCCCAGTCGCTCGTCGACCACGTCGCCCACGACCTCTCGCGCCACAAGCGGCCACGCGAGGTGCGCTTCACCGACTCCCTGCCGCGCAATGCCATGGGCAAGGTGCAGAAGAAGCAGCTGGCTCCCTGAGTCGTCTGCCGTCCGATCCGGACGCCGATGGCTGGGCGCCCCTGAGCCGCAGGGGCGCTCAGTCGCCGGAGGCCTCGATCTCGTCCATGGCCTCCTGGGCCTCGGAGACGATGCGGCGCATCGCCTCCTCGGCGCTGTCGGGGCAGCCCTCGGCGATCGCTGCGGCAACCTCGACGTGCCAGCCGATGGCGCCCTGCTCGGGGATCTCCGGCATGAGGTCGTGCTCGGTGCGGCCGGTGAGCGCCTCGGCGACGAAGGGGGCGAAGCCGGCCAGCAGCGCATTGCCGGACGCCTCGAGGAGGGTGCGGTGGAAGTCGATGTCGTGACCGAGGTAGGTGAGCAGGTCCCCCTTCGGCCCGGTCTCGGCCATGCCCGCCGCCGCGGCCTGCAGGCGCTCGGCCTGCTCGGGGGTCGCGCGCTGCGCGGCGAGGCGGGCGGCCTGCGGCTCGACGCCGCGGCGCAGCTCGCTCACCTCGCGCAGCTGCGCGAGGCGCTGCGGGCCGGCGAGGCGCCAGTGGATGATGACCGGGCTGAGCGCCTCCCACTGCGACTCCGGCTGGATGGTCACGCCGACGCGACGGCGTGAGGTCGCCACCCCGATCGACTCGAGGACCTTGATGACCTCGCGCACGACCGTGCGGGAGACGCCGTAGCGCCCCTCGATCTGCTCCATGGAGAAGACGTCACCGGCGCCCAGGCGCCCCGAGGTCAGGTCGGCCCCGATGCGCGTGAGGACGGCGTGGTGCAAGCCCCCCGACGCACTCGTCATGCCGCGGATTGTCGCAGACGCGATGGTGCACCTCCAAAGAAAAGGATGACGATTGGTTGCGCAATAAGCATACTTTTGGGAAGGTGTCCGGCGGGCGACCGCCCTGACACCACCCACCGGAGGACAACGATGTTTCTCGTCGAGGACGCCGTGCCCGAGCCCGCCTACGGCTCCGGGCCCCTGCTCGCCATCGCCGCGGCCGCCGTCGCGCTGCTGCTCCTGCTGATCATCCGCTTCAAGGTCCACGCCTTCGTGGCCCTCGTGCTCGTCAGCTTCCTCACCGCCCTCGCGACGAAGATCGCCCCCGCCGACGTCGTCACCGTGATGACCGACGGCTTCGGCGCCACGCTCGCGTCGGTGGCCCTGCTCGTCGGTCTCGGCGCGATGATCGGCCGCCTGCTCGAGGTGACCGGCGGCGCCCAGGTCCTCGCGGACACCCTCATCGCGCGCTTCGGCGAGGACCGGGCCCCCTTCGCCCTGGGTGTGGCCTCGCTGCTCTTCGGCTTCCCGATCTTCTTCGACGCCGGCCTGGTCGTCATGCTGCCGATCATCTTCAGCGTCGCCCGCCGCTTCGGCGGCTCGGTGCTGCGCTACGCCTTCCCCGCCGCGGGTGCCTTCGCCGTCATGCACGCCTTCGTCCCGCCGCACCCGGGCCCGGTCGCCGCGGCCGACCTCGTGAGCGCCGACATCGGCCTGCTCCTCGTCTTCGGCCTGCTGATCGGGCTGCCGACGTGGTACCTCGCGTCCTACCTCTACGGCCTGTGGGCCGGCAGCCGCTTCATGGTCGACGTGCCCGACCTGCTCTCAGGTGGTCACGTCCCCGAGGCGAAGGGGGACGACGCCCGCCGGCCGTCCTTCGGCCTGGTCCTCGCGGTGCTGCTCCTGCCGATGCTGCTGATCTTCGTCGACACCGGGCTCAACACCCTGGCGACCCAGGGCGTCGTCGACGGTGACGCCGTGTGGGTCAACGCGCTGCGGATCATCGGCAAGACCCCCATCGCCCTGCTCATCACCACGCTCGTCGCCATGGTCGCGCTGGGCTGGCGCCGCCGCTCGCGCGCCGACGTCGAGACGATCATGAACGACGCGCTCGCCCCGGTCTGCGCGATCATCCTCATCACCGGCGCCGGCGGCATGTTCGGTGGCGTCCTGCGGGCCAGCGGCATCGGCCAGGCCCTCGCCGAGACGCTCGAGTCCACCGGGCTGCCGGTCATCGTCGCCGCCTTCGTCGTCTCCGCGGCGCTGCGCGTCGCCCAGGGCAGCGCCACGGTCGCCCTGACGACCGCCGCCGGGCTCATGGCGCCGACGATCGAGGCCTCGTCGGGGCTGAGTTCGATCGACCTCGTGCTCATCGTCATCGCCATCGCCGGTGGCGCCACCGTCCTGTCGCACGTCAACGACTCCGGCTTCTGGCTCGTCGGCCGCTTCCTCGGCATGGACGAGAAGACGACGCTCAAGACGTGGACCGTCATGGAGACCCTCATCGGCGGCATCGGCTTCGTCTTCGCCTTCGCGCTGAGCCTGGTGCTGTGAGATGACCGTGCACGTCATCGCGATGGGCGTCTCGGGCAGCGGCAAGAGCACCGTCGCCCAGGGCGTCGTCGAGCGGACCGGCTGGGTCTTCGCCGAGGCCGACGCCTTCCACCCGCAGGCCAACATCGACAAGATGTCGCAGGGCATCCCGCTCGACGACGAGGACCGCTGGCCCTGGCTGCACGACCTCGCCGCGTGGATGGCCGAGCACGCCGCCCGCGGCGAGGACACGGTCATCACCTGCTCGGCGCTCAAGCGGGTCTACCGCGACGTGCTGCGCGCCGACGTCGCCGCCCTCGGGGGCGGCCACCGGGTCGTCTTCGCCCACCTCGATGGGTCGGCGGAGGTCATCGCCGAGCGGCTCTCGGGGCGCAAGGGCCACTTCATGCCCGCCTCGCTGCTCCAGTCGCAGATCGACACCCTCGAGGACCTGGAGCCCGACGAGGACGGGGTCGTGCTCGACCTCACCGCCGCGCCGGACGAGCTCGTCGACCAGGTCATGGCGAGCGTGGCGCCGGGGCGCTGACCCCCCTTCGTCGCCGCTCGACAAGAGAAACACCCCCTTCGCAAGGGTTTCAAACCCTTGCGAAGGGGGTGTTTCTCGGGTCACCCGGAAATCGAGGTACGGGTGGGGCGGGCCCCGGTCGAGACCTCGCTCAGATGCTCGCGACCCTCACGATGAGTGCCTGCTGGTCGACCGTCACGAGCAGGCGCGTGGCCTCGCCGATGACGTCGCCGTCGACCTGCACGGGGTGCGGCTCGTCGACCCGGGCGGTGTAGACCGAGCCGGAGGTGCGAATGAGTTCGGTCCCGTCCTTCTCGGAGCGGCCGAGGACGCGCACGGCGACCGAGCCCCACCCGATGATCGTCTTCGGGGCGACGACGACGCCGTCGAGGCGACCGTCGTCGAGCCGCGCGCTGGGCACGAGCTGGATGCCGCCGGTCAGGGTGCCGCAGTTGCCGAAGAGGATCGTGCGGGCTCGCACCGGCTCCTGCGCCTTGCCGTCGATGGTCCACCGGACGCGGAATCGCTTGATGAAGATGCTGCGGAAGCCGGTGACGAAGTAGGCCGTCCACCCGACCTTGGCCTTGAGCTCCTCGCTCGTGTTGCCCATGATCGCCGCGTCGAAGCCCATGCCCGCCATGACGAGGAAGGGGTGCCGCTCCACCGGCGGCCCCTCGACCGGCTCCTCCGCCTGGCCGGAGTCCTCGGTCGCGGCCTCCTCGGCCGGGTCGAGCTCGATCCACGCGACGTCGATCGCCTTGTTGCGCCCGCTGTAGGCGACCCGCAGGGCCTCGGTGAGGTCGGCGCCGAAGGGGATGTCGAGGTTGCGGGCGAGCAGGTTGCCGGTGCCGCGCGGCAGCAGGCCCATCGGGGTGCGGGTGCCGGCGAGGGCAACCGCGACGGCGCGGATCGTGCCGTCACCACCGAGCGGGCAGACGACGTCGACGCCGGCCTCGAGCGCCTCACGGGCCTGCCCGGTGCCCGGGTCCTCGATCGTCGTCTCGATGAAGAGCGGCTCCTCCCACCCGAGCGAGACGCTCGCGGCGGTCAGCTCGGCGCGGGTCGCGGCGACGTCGTCGAACTTCGTCGGGTTGATGATGATGCCCGCGCGACGAGGCGCCGGGGCGCTCCCTTCGTCCCGCCGGAAGCGGTGACGGTCCGGCCGGGACCGGCCGTGACGGGGGGCCGCGGCACCCGGGCCACGGAGCACCAGGGCGACGACGACGGCGACGAGCGCGAGCGAGATGGCGATGACGATCGCCAGGAGAGTCCAGTCCGACACGGCCGTGACGCTACCCCAGCGAGGGGCCTGCGCCCCGGTCGTCACGCCGGTGGCGGGCGGCGCCGGCGCGTGGCGCGGATATCCTGCCTGTCGTGATCGACCTCAAGACCCTGCGCGACCAGCCCGATGCCGTCCGAGCGAGCCAGCGTGCCCGCGGCGAGGACGAGTCCCTCGTCGACGCCGTCATCGCCGCCGACGAGCAGCGCCGCAGCGCCATCGGTGCCTTCGAGACGGCCCGCGCCGAGCAGAAGGCGGCGAGCAAGGAGCTCGGCCCCGTGATGGGTCGGCTCAAGAAGGCCGAGAAGGCCGGCGAGGACGTCACCGAGCTCGAGACCGAGGCCGCCGCGCTGCGCGACAAGGGCGCTGCGATGTCGGCCCGGGTCAAGGAGCTCGAGGCCGCAGCCGAGGAGGCGAAGGGGGCGCTCGACGCCTCGATCCGTCGCATCGGAAATGTCATCCAGGAGGGTGTCCCCGCTGGCGGCGAGGACGACTTCGTCGTCCTCGAGGAGGTCGGCACCCCCCGTGACTTCGCCGCGGAGGGCTTCGAGCCGAAGGACCACCTCGAGCTCGGCGAGCTGCTCGGTGCCATCGACATGGAGCGCGGGGCCAAGGTGAGCGGCAGCCGCTTCTACTACCTGCGCGGCGCCGGCGCCCGGCTCGAGATCGCCCTCATGGCGCTCGCCCAGCAGATCGCCGCCGAGGAGGGCTTCACCCCGCTCGTCGTCCCGACGCTCGTGCGCCCCGAGACGATGGCCGGCACCGGCTATCTCGACGCCCACGACGACGTCTACCACCTGCCCGCCGACGACCTCTACCTCACCGGCACCTCCGAGGTCGCGCTCGCCGGCTACCACGCCGACGAGATCCTCGACCTCTCCGACGGGCCGATCCGCTACGTGTCGACGTCGACCTGCTACCGCCGCGAGGCCGGCAGCTACGGCAAGGACACGCGCGGCATCTTCCGCGTCCACCAGTTCCAGAAGACCGAGATGTTCGTCTTCTGCCGCCCCGAGGACGCCCAGGCCCAGCACGAGGAGCTGCTGCGCATCGAGCGGCGGATCCTCGAGGCGCTCGAGCTGCCCTACCGGGTCATCGACGTCGCCGCCGGCGACCTCGGCGGCCCGGCGAGCCGCAAGTACGACTGCGAGGCGTGGGTCCCCACCCAGGGCAAGTACCGCGAGCTGACGTCGACGAGCAACTGCACGACCTTCCAGGCGCGCCGCCTCAACATCCGTGAGCGCAACGCCGAGGGCGGCGGCACCCGCACGGTGGCCACGCTCAACGGCACCGCCATCACGAGCACCCGCCCGATCGTCGCGATCCTCGAGAACCACCAGCAGGCCGACGGCTCGATCCGCGTCCCCGCAGCGCTGCAGCCATTCCTCGGTACCGAGGTCATCAGCCCGCGCTGACGGTGATCGGCCAGTTCGCCCCGTCGAAGGGGGCCTGCCCCCTGTCGTTCAGGTGCGGGGGCTACGTTGGACTCGTCCCCCCGACGACGGAGGAGCACGAGTGATCCAGCCTGCGCGGCACGATGCGGTCGGCGCGCCCGCCCCGGTGGGGCGTGCCCGCCTCGTCGCCTCGATCACCGCGCGTGTCCTCGACGGCCAGGCCGTCGCGGTCCATGGACCGCGCGGGATGGGCCGCTCGACGGTCCTCGACCTCGTGACCGCCGGCCTGCCGCACGCGATCACCGTTCGGCTGCAGCGGCTCGGCACCCCGGGCCACGGCGCTGCGCTCATCGCCGGCGCCTTCCCCCCAGAGACCCTCGACGAGCTGCCCGAGCGGATGCGCACCGGGCTGCTCGACCCGGGCTCCCTGCCCAGCGGCGACCCGGCGGTGCTCCTCGGTGATGCGCTCACCGAGCTGCTCACCACCCAGGCGGGGCGAGCCCCCTTCGTCCTCGTCATCGACGACGGGCAGCACCTCGACCCGCTCACCCTCACCGCGATGCGCACCGCGGCCTCCCGCTCGCTGGGGCCCGGTGCGCTCGGCATCCTCATCAGCGTCGGTCCGCCGGAGGTGTCGCCGGACACGGGATTCGTCCCCAGCCTCGCGGCTGCCCGCGAGCTCGAGCTGCTGCACCTCGAGCTGCTGCCGCTCGCCGGTGCCGACACGGTCGAGATGCTCACTGCTGCAGGCGTGCCCACCGACACCGCGCTGTGGGCGCACCGTGAGTCGGGAGGCAACCCCGGTCTCGCCCACGACATCGCGCGCGCCGTCGACGGGCTGCCGCCCGCAGAGGCCACGCGCGCCGTGCACTCCCTCGTGCGGCAGGAGGCGCTCTCCCTCTCCGGGCCGGTGCGGACCACGCTGCGGCGGGTTGCCGCGATGCACCAGCCGACGACGGCCGTGCTCACCCGCCTCGGCGGCGACGAGGCCGTCGCCAGCCTGCGCACCGCCCGGGCGCTCGCCCTGCTCGTCAGCGAGGACGAGTACGTGCGGCTGACGCCCACCGCCCTCGGTGACGTGCTGCTCGAGTCCATCGACAGCGACGAGCTCGTCGGACTGCACCGAGAGCTCGCCGCGCACGCCGACAGCGACGCGCTCGACCGCTACCACCTCGCCCTCGCCGGCGACACGGCGACCACGCCGGCGGACCTCGCCGCGGCGGCTGCCGAGACCGCCGCCCGCGGCGAGCACGACCTCGCCGCGCACCTCTACCTCCTCGCCGCCGACGCCGGCACCGCCGAGCGCGACGAGTGGATCACCTGCTGTCTCGAGAATGCCGTCATCGGCAAGGAGACCCGTGTGCTGCAGCGCGCGATCGAGGGCGCGGCCCGGCTCGCCGAGCCCGGCCACCGGGTGCGCGCCGACCTCGCGCTCGTCGAGCTCGGCGACGTCTCGCCCGACGAGGTGCTCGTCACCGCGCTGCAGGCCGCTCGTGAGCACCCCGACCTGCAGGCCCGGGTGCTGCTGCAGCGCGCCCGCCTGCTGCTCGGCACCCACGACCTGCGCACCGCCCTCGACCTCGCCCGCCGTGCCGTCGAGCTGGCGGAGCGGGCCGGGCGCCCGGACATCGAGGTCGAGGCGCTGACCGTCGCCGCATCGGTCACCCGCACCCTCGGCGACGGTGGCTCGCGCGCGCTCATCGACGCCGCAGCCGGGCTGGCCGGACCGCCGCGCCCCGGTCAGGTGCACACCTCCGCGCGCTACATCGCCGCGCGCTTCGCCCTGCACGACGACGACCTGCGCCGGGCCCGGGCGGAGTTCGTCGACATGCTCGCCGGGGTCGGCCCCGACGCCGGCTACGACACCGTCCACGTGCTGCGCAGCCTCGTCGAGATCGTCGCCAGGCAGGGGCGTGGCCGGGAGGCGCTCGAGCTCGCCGGGCGGGCGACCCGGGCGGCGACGCACTTCGACACGCCCGTCGCGACGACCTGGTACATCGAGGCGATCGCCGAGTCGGTCGGCGGGACCTTCGAGCGGACGGCCGTCGTCAGCGGTCGCGGGGTCGAGCTCGCCCGTGAGCAGGAGGACGAGCGCTACCTGCGCCGGCAGCTGGCCCACCTCGGGCTGGCGCGGCTGCACCTCGACGAGCTCGACGAGGCCGTCGCGGCCTTCCGCGAGCTGCGCTCGATCGACGAGGCGAGCGGGATCCGCGACGTCACCTCGCTGCGGTGGCACACCGACGGGATCATGGCCCTCGCCCTCGTCGGTGAGGTCGACGAGGCGGCCGACCTGCTCGCCCGGGTCCGTGAGGAGATCGACGCCGGGCGCGGTGCGCCGGGTGTCGTCATCGCCGCAGACCGGGCCGAGGCGGAGATCGCGGCGGCCCGCGGTGACCTCGACCTCGCCCGGCGACTGGCCTCGCGTTCCGCGACGGCGGCCGCCGAGCGGCGCCTGCCGATCGAGCAGGCTCGCTCGCTCGTCACCCTGGCCCATGTCGAGCGTCGGGCACGCCGCACCGGTCGCAGCCGCGAGGCCGCTGCCCGGGCGCGCGAGGTCCTGCGCCCCCTGCACGCCCACCCGTGGACGGCGTGGGTGCAGGACCGCTTCCCCGAGGGGGCGGCGCTGCACACGCTCGAGCCCGAGGAGCCCGAGGGCGGCGACCCGCAGACCCTGCTCGCATCGCTCACGCTCACCGAGCAGCAGGTCGCCGGGCTCGTCGCCGACGGCGCGAGCAACCGCGAGATCGCCCAGCGCCTGCACCTGAGCGTCAAGACCGTCGAGGGCACGCTCACCCGCGTCTACCGGAAGTCCGGGCTGCGCTCGCGCACCCAGCTCGCCGCGCTCGTCCTCGGCCACGGCCCCCGCTGACCCGCCCCTCCTTCACCGCTCGCACTCAAGAGCCCTGCGCCCCTGATAGCCCGCCCCCTGAAGGCCGGGTCGAGGTATCTGAGACGGCTATCCGGTCGGTGATACCTCTACCCGCGTCGGGGGCTCGAGGGGATGCGCGGCGCGTCAGTCGGTCGTGCGGGCGTTGAAGGCGCGCAGGGCCAGGGGCGCGACGACGAGCGTGATGCCCACCGACCAGATGATCGTCGCCAGCTCGGGGTGGTGCAGCGGCCACGGGGCGTCGGCGCGCAACGGCTGACCCGCGACGCCCCAGTTGTCACGCATCGCCTGACTGAGGGCTGAGATGGGGTTCCACTCGGCGACGGTGCGCAGCCAGCTCGGCATGACGTCGGTCCGCGCGAAGGCATTGGACAGGAAGGTGATTGGGAAGATCGTCGTGAACATCAGGCCGTTGACCGCTTCGACCGAGCGCATCGCCGACCCGACGAGGATCCCGATCCAGATCATCGCGAAGCCGAAGAGCAGGAGCAGCCCGTAGCCGATGAGGGCGTTGACCACGCCGTCGTGCAGCCGCCACCCGATGAAGAGCCCGGTGACCGACATGACGGCGACGCCGATGCTCGAGTGGATGAGCGCGGCGATGCTGCGCGAGATGAGGATCGACGAGCGGCGGATGGGCAGCGACCGCAGCCGGTCGACCATGCCCTTGCCGATGTCGGTGTTGAGCCCGATGGCGACGATGAAGGCGCTGAAGGCGATGGTCTGCGCCATGATCCCGGGCAGCAGCCACGGCTTGTAGTCGACCCCGGGGATCTGGATCGAGCCACCGAAGACGTAGGCGAAGAGCAGGACGAACATGACCGGCTGGATCGTCACGTCGGTGAGCATCTCGGGCTGGCGCTTGATGTGCGTGAGGTTGCGGCGCACCAGGGTGGTGATCTGGCGGACCCGACCGGCGCCGGCCGGTGCCAGGCTCGTCGCCGAGGTGGCTGCTGTCGGGGAGGGGGTGGAGCCGGTCTCGCTCTGGGCGGTCATGCCGGTGCCTCCTGGTTGGTGGTCTCCTCGGCCGCATGGCCGGTGAGGGAGAGGAAGACGTCGTCGAGGCTCGGGCGCTGCATGCCCAGGTCGTCGACGTCGATGTCGGCCCCGTCGAGGGCGCCGGCGATGCGGGTGAGGTCGGCGACGCCGGCGCCGGGCGCGGTCAGCCGGCGGGCGTCCGCGTCGACGTGGACCTCGCCGACGCTCTCGCGGACGAGCTCGGCGGCCCGGGCCACCTCGTCGTGGCGCGAGACGGTGACGACCAGGCTCGTGGCGCCGGACTGGTCCTTGAGCTCGAGCGGGGTGCCCTGGGCGATGATCCGGCCGTGGTCGATGACGCAGATGCGGTCGGCGAGCTGGTCGGCCTCGTCGAGGTACTGGGTCGTCAGGAGCAGCGTCGTGCCGTCACGCACGAGGTCGCGCAGCACGTCCCACAGCTCGACCCGGCTGCGCGGGTCGAGACCGGTCGTCGGCTCGTCGAGGAAGAGCACGGACGGGTGGGCGATGAGGCTCACGGCCAGGTCGATCCGGCGGCGCATGCCGCCGGAGTAGTCCTTGACGACCTTGTTGCCCGCCTCGGTGAGCGAGAAGCGCTCGAGCAGGTCGTCGGCCCGCCGGCGGACCTCACGCCCGGGCAGCCCGTAGAGGTCGCCGATGAGCCGCAGGTTCTCGCGGCCGGTCAGCAGGTCGTCGACCGTCGCGGACTGGGCGGTCAGGCCCATGCTCGCGCGCACCGCCTCGGGCTCGGCGACGACGTCGTGGCCGGCGACGCGAGCCGTGCCGCGGGTGGGCGTCGCGAGCGTCGTCATCATGCGCACGGTCGTCGTCTTGCCGGCACCGTTGGGCCCCAGCAGGCCGAAGACGGTGCCCTGAGGGACCTCGAAGCTCACGTCGTCGACGGCGACGAAGTCGCCGAAGGTCTTCACCAGGCCGGAGGCCTCGATCACGGGTGCGGTCATGTCGGTCCACGCTAGGGGGCGGCACCGACAACGGACAGTGGTTTTCCCTTCGAGGCACCCATGGCCGGGCCCGGGGCCCGAGGGAGCCCGGGTGGCTACTCCAGGGTCTCGACGTCGATGCGGTCGTCGGGGTCGTGGCTGCGGCGCACCGAGCGCCGCCACATCCAGGCGATGACCCCGAGGACGGCTAGGACGATGAGGGCGTAGACCGCCTTGCTGATCGGGTCCATGTACTGCTCGACGAGGTGGTAGCGGTCGCCGAGTTGGAAGCCCAGCCACACGAAGAGGGTGTTCCAGATGAGCGAGCCGGCGGTCGTGTAGCCGACGAACTTCGCCACCGGCATGCGGTCGATGCCCGCCGGGATCGAGATGAGGCTGCGGATGCCGGGGACGAAGCGGCCGAAGAAGACCGCCTTGGGCCCGTGCTTGCTGAACCACGCGTCGGTCTTGTCGATGTCGGCGACGTCGACGAGCGGCATCTTGTGCGCGATGACCTTGAGCCGGTCGAGGCCCAGAGCCGCGCCGATGCCGTAGAGCAGCAGCGCGCCGGTGACCGAGCCGAGCGTCGCCCAGAGCACCGCCTCGACGATCGAGTAGCGGCCCTGCGCGGCGGTGAAGCCGGCGAGCGGCAGGATCACCTCGCTGGGGATCGGCGGGAAGACGTTCTCGAGGAAGATGCCCAACGCGATGCCGGGGCCCCCGATCCGGTCCATGAGGTCGAGGACCCACTCGACGATGGTGTTCATGCGGCCCTTCCGCGGCGGTGACGTCTACGGTGGGGGCCCGTGAGCACCCCGGATGATCATGCCAAGGCTAGGGGCGGACCCTCCGCGCAACCTGTGAGCCACGGCGTCGGTCCATGGGTTGGTGAGTGGCCCGACGACCCGCGCCTCGACCCTGAGCTGCTCCGCGACGGCGACCGACGCAATGTCGAGGACCGCTACCGCTACTGGTCCCACGAGGCGATCACCGCTGACCTCGCCGCCCGGCGCCACTCCTTCTACGTGGCGATCGAGAACTGGGAGCACGACTTCAACATCGGCTCGGTCGTGCGCACCGCCAACGCCATGGGGGCGGCCGCCTTCCACATCGTCGGCCGACGGCGCTGGAACCGGCGTGGCGCGATGGTCACCGACCGCTACCAGGTGGAGCACCACCATCCGTCCGTCGCGGACTTCGCCCAGTGGGCGGCGACGGCGGGCGAAGGGGGGACCCCCCTTCGCATCATCGGCATCGACAACGTCCCGGGCTCGGTCCCGATCGAGACCTTCGACCTGCCCCGCGACTGCGTCCTCGTCCTCGGCCAGGAGGGCCCGGGGATCTCGCCGCAGATGCTCGAGGTGTGCGAGGTCGTGCTCGAGATCACGCAGTTCGGCTCGACCCGCTCGATCAACGCCGGCGCGGCCGCGGCGATCGCGATGCACGCCTGGGTGCGGCGGCACCACTTCGGTCAGGTGCCGTAGACCAGGCAGGCGCCGCTGTCGGCTCAGCCCTGACGGGCGAGGTCGATGTCGCCGCGTCCGTCGGCGAGCTCGTGCTCCATCCGCTCGAACTCCGCCTGGATCTCCGGGTCGGTCGACGGCTTGACCAGCGAGACGACGATTGCGACGAGCAGGTTGAGCGCGAAGCCCGGGACGATCTCGTACATCCGGTCGCTCAGGCTGTCGATGTTGCCCCAGACGAAGACGGTGACCGCGCCGACGACCATGCCGGCGAGGGCGCCGGTCGCGGTGAGGCGACGCCAGTAGAGCGCGAGCAGGACGATCGGGCCGAAGGCCGCACCGAAGCCGGCCCACGCGAAGGCGACGAGCTCGAGGATCGCCGAGCTCGGGTCGAGCGCGAGCACCAGACCGACGAGCGCGACGACGAGGACGCCGACCCGCCCGTAGAGGAGCAGCGCCTTGTCCGACGCCTTGCGGCCGGTGAGGTTGACGAGGTCCTCCACGAGGGCGGAGGAGCACACGACGAGCTGGCTCGACATCGTCGACATGATCGCGGCGAGCACGGCCGCGAGGACGAAGCCCGCGACGAGCGGGTGGAAGAAGACCTGCGACAGGAGCAGGAAGACGGTCTCGGGGTCGTCGATCTGCTTGGCCGGGTCGGGGCCGTTGAAGTAGGCGACGCCGATGAGCGCGGTCGTGATCGCGCCGAGGGCGGTGATGATCATCCACGTCGTGCTGACGATGCGGCCGTAGTGCGCGTCGGCGGAGGTGCGCAGGGCCATGAAGCGCACGATGATGTGCGGCTGGCCGAAGTAGCCCAGGCCCCACGCGGCCGTGGAGAAGATGCCCAGCGCGAGCAGGGCGGCGCCGTCGTCGCCGGCGAAGAGGTTGAAGGCGTCGGGGTTGACCGCCGTGACCCCGTCGACGATGTCGCCCGGCGAGCCCATCTTGAAGACGGCGACGATCGGCACCGCGACGAGCGCGGCGAACATCAGCAAGCCCTGGGCGACGTCGGTGAGCGTCGCGCCGAGGAAGCCGCCGAAGAGCGTGTAGAGGAGCGTGACCGCGGCGACGAGCAGCACGCCGTGCAGGTACTCCCAGCCGAAGGAGCTCTCGAAGAACTTGCCGGCGGCGACCATGCCGGAGGAGACGTAGAAGGTGAAGAAGGCGAGGATGACCAGCGCGGCGACGATGCGCACCAGGTTGGTCCGGTCACGCAGCCGGCGCCCGAAGAAGCTCGGGATGGTGATCGAGTCGCCCGCGATCTCGGTGTAGGCGCGCAGGCGGGGCGCGACGAACTTCCAGTTGAGCCAGGCGCCGACCGTCAGGCCGATGGCGATCCACGACTCGATGAGGCCGGAGGCGTAGATGGCGCCGGGCAGGCCCATGAGCAGCCAGCCGGACATGTCGGCGGCGTTGGCGGACAGCGCCGCGACGGCCGGGTGCAGCCCGCGCTCGGCGAGCATGTAGCCGTCGATGTTGCGAGTGCGGGTGTAGGCGTAGTAGCCGATCGCGAGCATCGCGGCGAAGTACACGCCGATGGCGATGAGCTGATAAGTCGTCTCCGACACGGGAGTCCTCTCTGGAAGGTGTGGCCGGGAGACAGTACACCCGGACGTGGCCCGTATCACAGTGCGACCATGACCGCATGACGTCTCCCTTCGCCCCCTCCACCCGGTCCGCGGTCGCCCCCTTCGAGGTCATGGACGTCCTCGCCACCGTCGCCCGGATGCGCGCGGAGGGTCGCGAGGTCATCTCGCTGTGCGCCGGCGAGCCGAGCCAGGGTGCGCCCGGTCCGGTCCACGAGGCCGCGGCGGCGATCCATGCCGAAGGGAGGTCCCTGGGCTACACGCCCGCGCTCGGCACCGCGGCGCTGCGGTCGGCCATCGCCGGCCACTACCGGCGGTGGTACGACCTCGACGTCGACCCCACCGAGGTGGCGGTGACGACCGGCAGCTCCGGTGGCTTCGTCCTGTCCTTCCTCGCGGCCTTCGACCACGGCGACCGGGTCGCGCTGGCCCGGCCCGGCTACCCGGCCTACCGCAACATCCTCGCCGGGCTGGGCTGCGAGGTCGTCGACGTCGAGACCGGGCCGGCGGAGCGCTACCAGCCGACCGTCGCCCAGCTCGAGGCGGCGCACGCGCCGGCCCCGCTCGCCGGGCTCGTCCTCGCCTCGCCGGCCAACCCCACGGGAACGATGGTCGACCGCGGCGAGCTCACGGCGATCGCCGCCTGGTGCAGCGCGCACGGTGTGCGGCTGGTGAGCGACGAGATCTACCACGGCGTCACCTACGGCGACGGCCCCGATGCGAAGGGGGTCTGCGCCCGCGAGGTCGACGAGCACGCGATCGTCGTCTCCTCCTTCAGCAAGTACTGGGGCATGACCGGGTGGCGCCTCGGCTGGCTCCTCGTGCCGCAGGACCTGCGGGCCGCGGTCGACGCGCTCGCGGGCAACATCGCGCTGTGCCCGCCGGCCGCGGCGCAGGAGGCGGCGGTTGCGGCCTTCTCGGAGGAGTCCTACCGGCAGTGCGAGGTTGCGCTCGTCGACTTCGGCCGGGCCCGCGATGTGCTGCTCGATCGGGTGCCCGAGCTCGGGTGGGGCGCCGCGGCGCCCGCCGACGGGGCCTTCTACTACTGGGCCGACCTGGGGGAGCAGCTCGCGGGCTTCGCCGATGCGCGGGAGTACGCGTCGGCGCTGCTCGAGGCGACCGGTGTGGCCGTGACGCCGGGTGGTGACTTCGACCCGGTCGAGGGGTCGCACTGCGTGCGGCTGTCGCTCGCCGCGGGGCCGGAGGCCATCGCCGATGCGCTCGACCGGATCATCGCCTGGCAGGACGCGCGATGACCCTCCTCGAGGTCTTCCACGAGCAGATCCGGCTCGCCGGGCGCGAGGACGAGCCCCGGCCCGGGATGGTCGTCGACCGCGACGGGCCGGTGCGGCGCACCTGGATGGACGACCCGGCGGGCTTCGCCATGGTCGAGTGCCCGGCCGGTCTGGGGGAGGACCCCGACCACTGGATCGACCGCCAGGTCGAGTTCTTCCGCGGGCGGGGGCAGGAGCTCGAGTGGAAGACCTATGACGACGACGAGCCCGCGGACCTGCTCGACCGCCTGCGGGACAGGGGCTTCGAGATCGGTGACGACGAGGCGCTCGTCCTGGGACGCGTCGCGGACCTCGTCCACCCCGCCTCGCCAACCCTGCAGGACCCTAAGGTCTTGCAGAGTTCCAGGCCCGCAACTTCGCAAGACCCCAGGGTCTTGCAGAGTTCTGGGCAGGGGCGCGGCGGGGCGAAGGGGGTCCACCTGCGGCGGGTGGAGGTGGACGACGATGCCGCCTTCGCCGGCATCGAGGCCCTCATGGAGGTCGTCTGGGGGCGGCGCGACGGGCACACCGCCCGGCTGCGCGAGGAGCTGCGGGCCGCGCCCGAGGGGCTCGACGTGCTCGTCGCCGAGCTGGACGGGCAGATCGTCTCCGCCGCCTGGGTGCGCTACTCGCCGGGCACCGACTTCTGCTCCTTCTGGGGCGGGTCGACCCATCCCGACGCCCGCGGTCGCGGGGTCTACCGCGCACTCGTCGCGGAGCGGGCCCGCCTGGCCGCGGCGCGGGGCTTCCCCTTCGTCCGGGTGGACTGCTCCCCGGAGTCGCTGCCGATCCTCACCCGGCTCGGGCTGCAGCGGGTCGCGACGACCGTGCCGGCCACGCTGCCCGTCGTGAGGTGACCCGCGGGTACGACGACCACGTCTCACGCCGACATGCCCTGGGACCCCGGGATGACGGGTGTGGCCGGGCAGTCGCCCGGCGACTGATATCCGTACCCGCGCGTAACGTCCACGGTGCGTGGTCGGGCGCAGGACGATCTGCGAGGATCGGCGCCAAGACCACCGATCACCGCGCCAGGAGGCCTCACGCCATGCCCATCGCCACTCCCGACGTCTATCGCGACATGCTCGACCGCGCGAAGGCCGGGTCCTTCGCCTACCCGGCGATCAACGTCACCTCCAGCCAGACGCTCAATGCTGCGATCCGCGGCTTCGCCGAGGCCGGCAGCGACGGCATCGTCCAGGTCTCGACCGGCGGCGGCGAGTACCTCTCCGGTCCGACGATCAAGGACATGGTGACCGGCTCGCTCGCGCTGGCCGCCTACGCCGAGCAGGTCGCGAAGAACTACGACGTCAACATCGCGCTGCACACCGACCACTGCCCCAAGGACAAGCTCGACGGCTTCGTCCGCCCGCTGCTCGCGGCGAGCAAGGAGCGCCGGGACGCCACCGGCCTGCCGATCTTCCAGTCGCACATGTGGGACGGCTCGGCCGTGCCGCTCGACGAGAACCTCACCATCGCGCAGGAGCTGCTCGAGCTGAGTGCGGCCGCCGACATCATCCTCGAGGTGGAGATCGGGGTCGTCGGTGGCGAGGAGGACGGTGTCGCCAACGAGATCAACGACCAGCTCTACACGACCCCCGAGGACGCGCTCGCGACCGTCGAGGCGCTCGGCCTCGGCGAGAAGGGCCGCTACATGACGGCCCTGACCTTCGGCAACGTCCACGGCGTCTACAAGCCGGGCAACGTCAAGCTGCGCCCCGAGATCCTCAAGCAGTGCCAGGACGCGATCGTCGCGAAGTACGGCAAGGACCACGGTGAGCGCCCGCTCGACCTCGTCTTCCACGGCGGCTCGGGCTCGACCGCTCAGGAGATCAGCGACGCGGTCGACTTCGGCGTCGTGAAGATGAACGTCGACACCGACACCCAGTACGCCTTCACCCGCCCGGTCGCCGGATTCATGCTCGAGAACTACTCCGGCGTGCTCAAGATCGACGGCGAGGTCGGCAACAAGAAGCAGTACGACCCGCGTGCGTGGGGCAAGGAGGCGGAGGCCTCCATGGCCGCCCGCATCGTCGAGGCCTGCGAGAACCTCCGCTCGGCCGGGACGTCGGTGAAGGCCTGATGGTGGACAACCTGCTCGGCATCCCCGAGACGAAGCTGCCCGAGGACCCGGCGACTGCGCGGATCGAGGCCGGTGAGGACGCCGCGAAGGTGGCGGCGGACCTCCCTTCGTCCTCCCTGCCGTGGGCGGTGCTCGCCGAGGCCGCCCTCGACGGCGGCCGCTCCATCGAGGGCTACGCCTACGCCCGCACCGGCTACCACCGCGGGCTCGACGCGCTGCGCCGCTCCGGGTGGAAGGGTCAGGGGCCGGTGCCGTGGGCGCACGTGCCCAACCGTGGCTTCCTGCGGGCGCTCGCCGCGCTGTCGCAGGCCGCCGGCGAGATCGGCGAGAGCGACGAGGAGGCGCGCTGCCGCACCTTCCTCACCGACTCCTCGCTCGAGGCGGCGCGGGCGCTGCTCGGCTGAGCTTCGGTCCCTGAGGAGGTCGCGCAGCGACCGTCTCGAAGGGAACACCTGAAGGGCGTCACGACCACTGGTCGTGACGCCCTTCGTCGTCGGTCCGGTGTCCCTGCCCGGAAGTCTGCTGGTGCTGTGCGGCCCTGCCTCACCACAGCAAGGCGGGGAGCGCCGCTCGAAGTCCCCTGATCCCAACGCGGCGCCCCCGCAGGACTGATTGTGCCCCACGTTCACCCCGAAAAACGGCACGAGGAGGCCAGTGGCACTAACATGCCATTCATGTCCGGACATGACCCTGTCGACGACGAACCGCTGCGTCGGCTGGAGCAGTACCTCGCCTCCGACACCCTGCGCGTCGAGCGGGCCCGGGACCAGCTCGCCGACATCGGCGACGCCCTGATGACGCTGCGCGCCCGGATGCACAACATCGACCTCGGTGACGACCCCGGCGTCCAGGTGCTCACGCAGGAGATGGCGGCCCCGATGATCGACCGGGTCGCCGGCCACGTCGACCGCACCGACAACGTCATCCTCTCGACCGACACCGGCGCCGGTCAGCAGGAGGCGAACTCGCGCCACGAGCGCGACCGTGCCGTCGAGGGGCAGCGCCAGCGCGCCCTCGTGCACCCCGGGGTCCTCGAGACCGAGCTCGCCCGGGCCGAGCTCGCCGCCAAGCGCGGCTCCGGCCAGGAGCAGCGGGTCTCCGACCTCGTCGCGACGGAGTTCCTCGTCCTCGGCGACGAGGCCGTCGTGACGCTGGCCGAGTGGGGCGACCCGCACGCGCCCTACGTCTTCATCCGCAACCCCGCGCTCGTGCAGTGCTTCGCCGGCTGGTTCGAGCTCATGTGGGCGGTCTCCCCGGAGATCGAGGTGCCCGAAGGGAGCGCCGACGACGCCCTCATCCGCATGCTGGCCCTCGGGGCCAAGGACGAGATGATCGCGCGCACCCTGCACGTCGGGCTGCGGACCGTGCGCCGCCGGGTGGCCGCCCACATGGACCGCTACGGCGTGAGCACGCGCTTCCAGCTCGGGGTCGCGCTGGAGCGCGACGGTCGGCTCGGGGCGGCGCCTCGGTAGAGTGTGCTCGTCAGCAGCCGCGGGGCCGCCCCGCGGCTGATGTGTTGTCGAGACCCGCTCCCGTCACGGGGTGGGCGAGGAGGACCGATGCCGGCGATCGTGCTGATCGGGGCCCAGTGGGGCGACGAGGGCAAGGGCAAGGCGACTGACCTCATGGGCAACGACGTGGACTACGTCGTGAAGTTCAACGGGGGCAACAACGCGGGCCACACCGTCGTCATCGAGGGCGAGAAGTACGCCCTCCACCTGCTGCCCTCGGGCATCCTCACCCCGAGCGTCGTGCCGGTCATCGGCAACGGCGTCGTCATCGATCTCGAGGTCCTCTTCCAGGAGCTCGACGGGCTCGAGGCGCGCGGTGTCGACACCTCGAAGCTGCTCGTGAGCGCCAACGCGCACATCATCGCGCCCTACAACCGCACGCTCGACAAGGTCACCGAGCGCTTCCTCGGCAAGCGCAAGATCGGCACGACCGGTCGCGGCATCGGCCCGACCTATGCCGACAAGATGAACCGCGTCGGCATCCGGGTGCAGGACATCTTCGACGAGGGGATCCTGCGGCAGAAGGTCGAGGCCGCGCTCGACGTCAAGAACCAGATCCTCGCGAAGATCTACAACACCCGCGCCTCCGACGCCGAGGCCGTCGTCGCCGAGCTGCTCTCCTACGCCGACCGGCTGCGCCCGATGGTCGCCGACACCAGCCTCGAGCTGGAGAAGGCGCTCGACGCCGGCAAGAACGTCCTGCTCGAGGCCGGCCAGGCGACCCTGCTCGACGTCGACCACGGCACCTACCCCTTCGTCACCTCGTCGTCGGCGACCGCCGGTGGCGCGTGCACCGGCTCGGGCATCCCGCCGACCCGCGTCGGCCGGGTCATCGCGATCCTCAAGGCCTACTCGACCCGCGTCGGCGAGGGGCCCTTCCCGACCGAGCTCTTCGACGACGACGGCGAGTTCCTGCGCAAGACCGGCCACGAGTACGGCACGACGACCGGCCGCCCGCGCCGCACCGGCTGGCTCGACGCCGTCGTCGGCCGCTACGCGACCCGGATCAACGGCGTCACCGACTTCGTCGTCACCAAGCTCGACGTGCTCACCGGGCTCGAGCGGGTGCCGATCTGCGTCGCCTACGAGATCGACGGCGAGCGGGTCGAGGAGATGCCGGTCAACCAGTCCGACGTCCACCACGCCACCCCGATCTACGAGTACCTCGACGGCTGGTGGGAGGACATCACCCACTGCCGCACCTTCGAGGAGCTGCCGGCCAATGCCCAGGCCTACGTGCTGCGCGCCGAGGAGCTCATCGGCGCCCGAGTCTCGGCGATCGGTGTCGGGCCGGGCCGCGAGGAGATCATCCAGCGCCACCCCCTCCTCGACGCCTGACCCGACGAAAAGGCGTTGCCTTCACCCCCTTCGTGCTGGAAGGTGGGCACACGGGGTCGCAGCCGCGGTCCCGGCCGCCGACGAAGGGAGGTCCCATGAGCAACCACGAGAGCGCTCCTGAGGACGTGAAGGCGAAGTTCCGGGAAGCGCTGGAGAAGAAGCAGTCGCACGGCGGAGCGAATGTCTCGCCCGACGGCTCGCACGGCAAGGTCGAGGACGCGCACCGCGCCGAGACCAGTGCGACCCAGCAGATGTTCCGCCGCAAGAGCGGCTGACCACTCACTCCACACGGACGGCCCCGGGGCACCTGCTGCCCCGGGGCCGTTCCGCGTGTGACGAAGGGGGTCAGTCCAGCGGGCGCAGCACCGTCATCCGGTGCGCCGCGCGGGTGAGCACGACGTAGAGCACACGGGCGCCGCCGGGGGCTTCGCGCACGATGGCGTCGGGGTCGACGACGAGGGTCGCGTCCCACTCCAGGCCCTTGGTCGACAGCGGGTCGATGACGACGACCCGGCCGTCGTGGGTGCCGTCGAGCGGCAGCACGGCCTCGGCGTGACGCTGCGGCGTGATGACCGCGATCGACCCGTCGACCTCCTGGGCCAGGTGCGAGAGCGCCTCTGCCGCAACGGTCGCCACGTCGGGGCGCGAGGTGTCGAGGGCGTCGCCGAAGGTGACGTCCTGCGGCCGCACGCCCGTCTCGCGGACGGCGTCGGGGATGTCGGCGTCGGGCACGACGGGCAGGATGACGTCGCGTGCGTAGTCGAAGATCTCCTGCGCGTTGCGGTAGTTCGTCGTCATGTGGAAGGCCTGGCGCGGCTGGGTGCCGTAGGCCTCCTCGCGAGCGCGGTCGGCCTCGGCGACATCGGGCCACGACGCCTGGGCCACGTCGCCGACGACGGTCCACGAGGCGCGGCGGCCGCGCCGGCCGATCATCCGCCACTGCATCGGCGAGAGGTCCTGGGCCTCGTCGACGAGGACGTGGGCGTAGTCGCTGTAGCGACCGACGGTGCCGTGGAGCAGCCGCTCGCGGGCCGTCGTCGGGCTGAGCGTCTGGGTGACCTCGGGCTCGCGGATCGCCGAGCCCATGGCCTGCAACTCGGCGACGCCGTCGAGCTCCTCGATCTCGTAGAAGGAGCGCTCCTCCGGGGCGGCCTCCTCGACCTGGCCGAGGCGTACCGAGAGCTCGTCGACGAGGGCGACGTCGGAGACGGTCCACGTGCCGAGCTCGAGGGTCTCGCGGGCGGCGTGGGCGAGGGCGGCGGCGTCGCCCTGGCTGAGGACGGATCGGGTGACCTCGTAGGCCAGCTCGGTGTCCTCGAGCCACAGCAGCGCCTCGCGGGGGTCGACCTGCGGCCACCAGGCGGCGACGAAGTCGTCGACCGCGATGGACTCGTCGAAGGCGTCGAGGAACTCGTCGCGGTCACCCTCGCGCACCTGCCGCCAGGCGGCCTCGGCGAGCAGCTCGCGCACGTGCTTGGTCGCCTGGTTGCGCGTGCGGTCGCGCAGCGCACGCCGGCGGATGTCGGTGAGCTCGCGCTCGTCGAGGTGCACGGGCAGGCCGCCGACCATGACGCGCAGGCTCGTCGGGGCTCCCGGCACGGGCAGCGCGGCGAGCCGGTTGAGCACGGTGCGCATCTGCAGCGAGCCCTTGATCGCGGCGACCTCGGGCGACTCGTGGCGCACCGCCGTGATGACGTCGACGACGTCGCCGAGCGAGCGCAGCGTCACCGAGTCCTCGCCGAGCGAAGGGAGCACCCGCTCGATGTAGGCGGTGTAGGCCGCGGAAGGTCCGATGACGAGGATGCCGCCGGACTCGTAGCGGCGTCGGTTGGCGTAGAGCAGGTAGGCGGCGCGGTGCAGGGCGACGACCGTCTTGCCGGTGCCGGGGCCGCCGCTGATCTCGGTGATCCCGCGGTCGCTCGCGCGGATTGCCTCGTCCTGGTGGGTCTGGATCGTCGCGACGATGTCACGCATCTGCTGGCCGCGGCTGCGGGTCAGGGCCGCGAGGAGCGCGCCGTCGCCGACGACGACGAGGTCGTCGGGTGCCTCGGGGACCATGAGGTCGTCCTCGACCCCGACGACCTGCTCGCCGCGGCAGCGCAGCACGCGCCGGCGGATGACGCCCTGGTTGTCGCCCGGGGTCGCGCGGTAGAAGGGGGAGGCGGCGGGGGCCCGCCAGTCGATGACGAGGGGCT
Source organism: Janibacter sp. CX7 (assembly GCF_024362365.1). NCBI lineage: Bacteria > Bacillati > Actinomycetota > Actinomycetes > Micrococcales > Intrasporangiaceae > Janibacter > Janibacter sp. CX7. The sequence continues at coordinate 213,380 of NZ_CP101464.1, forward strand.
CGTAGTCGTCGTCGCGGACGCCGAGACGGCCGATGTAGCGCACCTCACGGTCCGACTGGTCTGCTCCCTCGGCGGCGTGGTCGAGGTCGAGCCGGCCGAAGACGAGGCCCTCGTGCTGGTGCTCGAGACTGGCCATGCGGCGCGCGGCGTTGAAGACGAGGGCGTCGCGCTCGAAGAGGCCCGACATCTCCTCGTCGCGGACGTCGCCGGTGCGGTCGGTCCGACCCCGCGACATGCCGTCGACGGCCACGAGATCAGCGCGTTTCCCAGCCTTCGCGAGCTCGGTGTGGACGCGGTCGAGATGCTGCTGCTCGATGGCGATCTCGGCGGCGACGGCATCGACGTGGGTGTCGGTCACAGGGCCTCGTGCTCCCCTTCGGCTGGACAGGAGGACTGAGTCTAGTTGCTCGCGACGGCGCCCCGATGACGCGGGTCGTGGGGGCCTGCGGAGGGGGTCGTCGCAGGAACTGGTCCGCTCCATCTTGATTTCACCCTCAACAAGGTGTCAGTATCAGTTGGTCGGCCACGGTCGACGGTCGCGCGGTCGGTGTCCCCCCTGATGTCTGGACCCGCGACCTTGGGGCGCAGCTCACGGCAGATACCCCCTGCCTGCCGCGAGCTGCGCCCCCCTTTGCGTTCTGCGACCTCTCGCCCGTCGGCCGAAGGGGGGCCCGCGCCCGTCTCGAAGGGCCGTAGGCTCGCCCCCGTGAAGGTTCTCGTCATCGGCTCCGGCGCCCGCGAGCACGCCCTCGTCCGCGCCCTCACCCTCGACCCGACGGTCTCGGCCGTCATCGCCGCCCCCGGCAACCCGGGCACGGAGGCGATCGCGCTCACCGAGCCCGTCGCCGCGGAGGACCCGCAGGCCGTCGTCGAGCTGGCCCGACGCCACGAGGTGGACCTCGTCGTCGTCGGTCCCGAGGCGCCGCTCGTCGCGGGCGTCGCCGACGCCGTGCGCGAGGCCGGCATCAGCTGCTTCGGCCCGAGTGCCGAGGCCGCGCGCCTCGAGGGCAGCAAGGCCTACGCCAAGGAGGTCATGGCCGCCGCCGACGTGCCGACCGCGATGGCGCACGTGTGCACGACGCCGGAGCACCTCGCGGAGGCGCTCGACGCTTTCGGCGCTCCCTTCGTCGTCAAGGACGACGGGCTGGCAGCAGGCAAGGGCGTCGTCGTCACCGAGGACCGGGATGCCGCCATGGCGCACGGTCTGGCCTGCCTGGCGAAGGGGGACGATGGTCGCGTCGTCATCGAGGAGTTCCTCGACGGGCCCGAGGCGAGCCTCTTCTGCATCTGCGACGGCGAGCGGGTCGTGCCGCTCGACCTCGCCCAGGACTTCAAGCGCGTCTTCGACGGCGACGAGGGCCCCAACACCGGCGGCATGGGCGCCTACAGCCCGCTGACCTGGGCCCCCGAGGGGCTCGTCGACGACGTCGTCGCACGGGTCGCCCAGCCGGTCGTCGACGAGATGGCGCGACGGGGCACCCCCTTCGTCGGCGTGCTCTACGTCGGGCTGGCCCTCACCTCCCGTGGCCCGCGGGTCATCGAGTTCAACGTGCGCTTCGGCGACCCCGAGACCCAGTCGGTGCTCGCCCGGCTCGAGTCGCCGCTCGCGGTGCTGCTCGCCGCAGCGGCCGAGGGTCGGCTCGACGAGCACGACCCGCTGCGCTGGCGCCCGGAGTCGGCGGTGACCGTCGTCGTCGCGGCCGAGGGCTACCCGGCCAAGCCGGTCACGGGCACGCCGATCGGTGGCCTCGACGCGATCGCCGACGGCGAGCTCGCCGAGCACGTGCACGTGCTGCACGCCGGCACGACGACGAACGACGGTCAGCTCGTCTCCTCGGGTGGGCGGGTCCTGTCGGTCGTCGCCCTGGGCGACGACCTCGCCCGGGCTCGCCAGCGGGCCTACGCGGCCGTCGACCTCGTCGAGCTCGACGGCGGCCACCACCGCACCGACATCGCCCTGCGTGCCGCCCGCGGCGAGATCCGCGCCTGACCCCAACTCTGCGCAACCCCAGGGTTGTGCAGAGTTGTCGGCCCTGAACCCTGCAGAACCCTGGGGTTGTGCAGGGTTCACGCGGCGACGTCCTTGCGGGGGCGCCCGCGCACCCGCTTGCGGGGGATGACGGTGCCCTCGTGGAGGATCTCGCCGCCCCACACGCCCCACGGCTCGCGGCGCTCGAGCGCGCCCTGCAGGCACATCGTCCGCAGCGGGCAGTCGGCGCACAGCGACTTCGCGTACTCCAGGCCCTCGGGTGTCTCGGCGAACCACAGCTCGGGCGACATGGTCTGGCACGGCGGGGTCGTCGGTGTCATGCGACCACCCTCCAACCTCAAGTTCACGTGAGGTCAACCGCTAGCCTCGGGGACATGGACACGCGGGACCTGCTGACCATCGGGGAGACCGCGGCCCGGGCTGGCGTGAGCGTCCCGACGCTGCGCTTCTACGAGACCAAGGGGCTGGTCCACGCCACCCGCACCCCGGGCAACCAGCGGCGCTACCCTCGGCACACGCTGCGCCGGCTCGCCCTCGTGCGCGCGGCCCAGCGCTTCGGCCTGTCCCTCGACGAGATCCGCGAGGCGCTGGACTCCCTTCCGGCGCAACGGCCCCCGACCGCGCGTGACTGGCAGCGCCTCTCGCGCCGCTGGCACGACGCGCTGCAGGCGCGCATCGACGCCCTCGTCGAGCTGCGTGACACGACGAGCGGGTGCATCGGCTGCGGCTGCCTGTCGACGAGCAGCTGCCCGATCTACAACCCCGGCGACGAGCGCGGCAGCGAGGGGCCGGGCGCCCGCCGCTGGCCGGCCGGACTCCGCGACGAGGGTTGACCCCCCTTCGCCCGTCCGTGGTGGGAGCATGGCCGCATGACAGGGGAGCCCGGGACCACGACCGCCACGACCGCCGCACAGCGCGCCGAGGACCGGACCGAAGGGGGCGGAGGTCGCCTCGTCGCCTGGCTGGTCACTCCCTTCGCCGCCGTGGTGCCGTGGCTCCTGATGGTGGGTGGGGCACTGCTCGTCGCCCGGTCGGCGCTGGCCTACCGGGTCAACTTCGAGCGAGGCTGGGGCGAGCTCGTCGGCGGGCTCGTGCTGCTCGTCGTCGCGGCCCTGCTGTGGGCGGTGCTCACCGCCTGGTCGTCGTCCGGGACGACCGTGGCCGGTCTGGCCACCCTCGCCGCCGGTCTCTTCGTGGCGACCAGGGCCGGCGCGAGCCTCGTCGCCGAGGTGGGGCGCGAGGGGCCGGTCACGCTGCAGACCCCGCTCTACAGCGTGGCCAACGAGACCGTCCTGCTGCCGCTGGGGGCCGTGCTCCTCGCAGCCGGGCTCGGCGCCGCCGGTGCCCGCCGGCTGGCCCGCCGCCGGCGCTGACCCAACCGATCGCGGGCTCGACGCATCTGGATGGGTGACCGGGATCGTCCCGGTCGGTGCGAAGGGGAGTGACGTGAGGTCTTCGAGCGAAGCCGACTTCCGGGAGTTCGCCGCATCGGCGATGCCCCGGCTGCGGCGGGTGGCGCTCGGCATCAGCCGAGACCCGCACGCCGCCGACGACCTCGTCCAGACGACGATGGAGAAGCTCTATGTCGCCTGGCCCAAGGTCGCCCGCGCCACGTCTCCCTACGCCTACGCGCGGCAGACCCTCGTGCGTTCGTTGCTCGCCGAGCGCCGCCGGCTGAGCTGGGGGCGCGAGGTCGTCGCCGACGACGTCGACGGTGGCAGCGTCGACCCCGGTGAGGCCACCGACGCCCGGCTCGTCGTCCACGACGCCCTCGCTGCGCTCACCGCCCGCCAGCGCGCGTGCGTCGTCCTGCGTCACCTCGAGGGCCTGTCGGTCGCCGAGACCGCGCGGGCGATCGGGTGCAGCGAGGGCACGGTCAAGAGCACGACGAGCGATGCGCTCGCCCGCATGCGCACCCACCTGGACGACCCCGCGCCCCGCGCGGCGGAGAGGAGTGCGTCATGAGCACGACCGAGGAGCAGCGGCTCGTGGAGGCGGCCGTGGCCGCGCGGGAGTCGGAGACCGCCGGGTGGCCGGGGTCCGTCGACGACGTCGTCGCCGGTGGCCGTCGCCGCGTGCGCCGCCGCCGGGCAGCGGTCCTCGTGCCCGCGCTGGGCCTGACCCTCGTCGCCGGCGGCCTCGCCGCGACCCTGACGGGTGGCCGGGGTGAGGTCCAGCCCGCGCCGCCGGTGTCGACGAGCGCGTCTGCGTCCTCGACGCCGACGACCTCGCCCACCGCGAGCACGACCTCGCCCACGGCCAGCGCCACATCGACCCCCTTCGCCGGATGGGACGGCTGCACCCTGCGACCGGAGACCTGCGACGGCACGGTGGTCGCGGGCTGGTTCGCCGACCACGTCGCCGCGCTGCGCGCCACCGGCGACCTGGCCTTCGAGGACGCGGCGTCGACGAGCTCGCTCGAGGGGTTCCCCGCCGGCACGCGGTGGTTCACGACGGCGCACATGGAGTCGATCGTCGACACCGACCAGCCGATCGACCAGATCGTCTTCCCGCCCCAGGTCGACGTCTACGTCACGGCTCGGGGCTCGGGCAACTACTTCTGGGAGCCGCGGCCCGCCAGCGACCCGGGGCCAGCGGAGAGGAAGGTGCGCTCGGTCGAGGTCCGGCCGGGACTCGAGGCCAGGGTGGTCGACGGGCAGGGGCAGGACACCTGGGCCGTGCCCGAGGGGGAGGGGCACGGTGCCGTCTACGTGCTCGTCCAGGAGAAGCCGGGCAGCGACGGGCGCGTCTTCACCGACGACGCCGTGGTCGACCTGCTCCGGCTCCTCCTCGAGGACCCCGAGGTGACCGGAGGCTGAGGCGAGCGGCGGCTCCCTTCGTCCTGCTGCGAGGATGTGCGCCATGACGACTGACGGCCACCTCGAGCTGCCCGGCTACGCCCACGTCTACTCCGGCAAGGTGCGCGACCTCTACGCGCCGGTCGGCGCCGACGGGCAGCCGCGCCAGGACCAGTTGCTGCTCGTCGCGAGCGACCGGATGTCGGCCTACGACTTCGTCCTCGACACCCCGATCCCCGACAAGGGCGCGGTGCTCACGCAGATGTCGCTCTGGTGGTTCGACCAGCTCGCCGACCTCGTGCCGCACCACGTCATCTCGACCGACGTCCCCGCGGCCGTCGCCGGCCGGGCGGTGCTCGTCGAGCGCCTCGAGATGCTGCCCGTCGAGTGCGTCGCCCGCGCCTACCTCACCGGCGGCGGGCTGGGGGAGTACCAGTCAACCGGCGCCGTCAGCGGCATCGAGCTGCCGGCCGGCCTCGTCGACGGCTCGCCCCTGCCGGAGCCGATCTTCACCCCCTCGACCAAGGCGCCCGTCGGCGAGCACGACGAGCCGATCCCGTACTCCGGCGTCGTGGCCGAGATCGGCGAGGACCTCGCCGCGCGCGTGCGCGACCTCACCGTGCGGATCCTGCAGCGCGGCAACGAGATCGCCACCGAGCGCGGCATCATCCTCGCGGACACGAAGGTCGAGTTCGGCATGCGCGGCGACGAGATCGTCCTCGCCGACGAGGTGCTCACACCGGACTCGTCCCGCTTCTGGCCCGCTGACGAGTGGCAGCCGGGCCGGCAGCAGCCGAGCTTCGACAAGCAATATGTCCGCGACTGGCTGACCTCGCCGGCGAGCGGCTGGGACAAGAGCTCGGGCGAGGCGCCCCCTTCGCTCCCGGAGGAGGTCGTCGCGCAGACCCGGGCGAAGTACGTCGAGGCCTACGAGCGGCTGACCGGCCAGACCTTCTCGGCCTGACGCGCGTCGCAGGTCCGGTCAGGCGCCGGCCTGGAGCCGCAGCCCCGCGAGGATGAGGTCGAGACCGGCGAGGAACTGCTCGCGGTCGTCGTGGCCGGCGTCGGCACGATCATCGCCGCCCTCGTCACGACCCGCCTGCCCGCCGGGGCCTGGAGCGAGAGTCTCGTCGCCTCCTTCTTCCACGGCGAGCGGATCACCTATGCGGTCCTCGCGGTCGTCGTCGTCGGCGCCGTCGCCGCCCTCGGCGCCAGCTCCCTGACCGACTCGCGCTCCACCGAGGAGCCGCACTGAGCCGGCCGCACTGAACCGGCCGCACTGAGCCGGCCACGCTGAACCGGATCACGGATGTGCCGAGGGGCGAAGGGGGGAGTCCCCCTTCGCCCCTCGGGTCCTCGAAGCGGCCGCGGGCGGCCTCCTCAGGCAGCGAGCGTCAGCGCACGACGGTCGGTGCCGGGAAGCCCTGGCCGCGGGCGGCCTTGGGCAGGGACTTCGTGGCGAGCAGCTGCTGCACCGTCTCCTCTACGGGCTCCTCGGTGGCAGGGAAGGGCTCGGACTCCGCCGGGCAGGTGGCATCGCTCGACGGTGAGGCGCCGGAGACGAGGTAGCGGTCGACGCGCGTCGTGACGCACTGGGAGACGCCGTAGGCCGTGTGGCCCCACGAGTCGCTCGAGATCAGCCGCGAGCGGCCGAGCGTGTTGCGGGTCTGGACCGCGCCGTCGTAGTTGGTGGCCGGGTCCCAGTAGTTGCCGACGATGAGCACGCCCTTGGGCGAGACCTTGTCGTAGGGGCCGACGTAGGCGTCCTCGTCCTGGCCGGTGAAGGAGTCGCCGGCGCACCCGGCGCTGCCCCAGAGCCACAGCGGGCCGAAGCCAGGGGCCTTGGTCTCCTGCTGCTTGGCGTAGGCCGGGTAGTCGGCGATCTTCGTCGTCTCGCGGCTGTCGGTGCAGGTCACGGAGAGGAAGGCGTCGAGCGAGTTGTCGTAGGCGAAGGCGCGCCGGGGTGCCTGGTCGGCCTGCTTGATCGCCGTGATGGTGCGCTGGTCGACCTGGTGGCCACCGGCGCGACGTGCCGCGGCACCCTGGGACTGGCCGATCATCCACTCGATGTCGCTGAGCATGAAGTCGACGAGCATCGGCGCCTCCGGGTCGTAGAGGCCCGACAGCACCGTGCCGACGAGGTCGGCATAGGTGAGGGTCATCTCCTCGCCGGTGTAGGGGTCGGTGATGACGGCCGGCTCCTTCTTCAGGGACGCGGTCATCGCGGCGTACTTCTTCTTCGGGTCGCCGCCGGTGGCGAAGTAGCACCGGTCGGGGCCGGCCTTGCCGCACTCGGTGAGGATCTTGTCGAGCGCCTTGTGAGCACCGACGCCAGAGCGCAACCGACGCTCGAGGGGGAGGCTCTGGTTCCACGCGGTGCCCGACCAGGACGTCGGGCTCAGGGTGCCGTCGATGACGATGCTGCGGAAGTTGCCGGGGAACATATTGGCGTAGGTGGTGCCGAGGTGGCTGCCGTAGGAGAAGCCGAGGTAGCTCAGCGGTCCGTCGCCGATCGCGCGCCGGACCATCTCCATGTCGCGGGCGACCTCGGCGGTCGACATCGACGTCGCGAGTGCATTGGTGGAGCAGGCCCGGGAGATCTTCTTCATCCCCTGGATCCAGCGCTGCTCCTGGGTCCAGCCGACGGGGAAGGCGCTGCTCACCTTGCTGAAGACGGTGTCCTGGTCCTCGACGGGCAGGCACTGCACGTGGTCGCTGAAGCCGACACCGCGAGGGTCGACGCCGACGACGTCGAACTTCGCGCGGACCTCCGGCGAGAGCCACTGGTCGGCGTAGTAGGCCATCTCGGTCGACGAGCCGCCGGGGCCGCCGGGGTTGACGAAGAGCGTCCCGATCCGCTTGCCCGTGGCGGGCAGGCGCAGGACGGCGACGTTTGTTTTCGTGCCCGTCGGCTTGTCGTAGTCGAGCGGCACCTTGGCGTTGGCGCAGCGGGCTCCGCCGTAGCAGCTGAACCACGACAGGCGCGGCGTGGCGACCTTGTTGAGCTTGCTGTTCTCGCTGGGCTTCCACGCGGTGGCGGTGGTGTCGGCCTGCGCCGTGGTCGGTGCCGCGGTGGCGGTGGTCGTGAGCCCCAGTCCGAGGGCGGCGGTGGCGCCGAGCGCGAGCGCTCGCAGTCTCAAGCTGTGCATCTGTCATCCCCTGTTGTCCCGGCACCGGGTGCGCCGGCTGCGATCAATCTAGGGGTGAGGTGCATCACTTGCCCGGCAAGGTCGCCCGGGGTGTTTCACGGACCGACGAAGGGGGATGACGCGGCGCCCCTGCGCGGGCAGACTGCCCCCATGTCGACGACGACCGAGATGGCCACCGCTCGCGCCAACGGACTCGGGGAGGTGTTGCGCCGCAGCGCTGCTCGCCACCGGGACAAGGTCGCGATCATCGACGGCGAGGTCCGCTGGACCTATCGCGAGCTCGACGCGATCGTCACCTCGGTGGCCGCCGGCCTCGCCGCGCGCGGCGTGGCGAAGGGGGACCGCGTCGCCCTGCTCAGTCGCAACAGCGCCGACTTCGCGGCCCTCGCCTGGGGCGCCGCGCGGCTCGGCGCGGTCCTCGTGCCGATCAACTTCATGCTCACCGCCGACGAGGTCGGCTACATCCTCCGCGACAGCGAGCCGGTCGCGGTGGTGACCCAGCCGGAGTTCGTGCCCACCGCCGACGAGGCGATCGCCGCGGGCGGGCTCGAGATCGGGACCCGGGTGGTGACCGGCGACGCGAGCGGCGGGTGGACTCCCTTCGCCGACCTCGTCGCCACCGACGCGACGGGCTGGGAGCCGCCGATCGTCGCCGACGACGACCCGATCCGCCTGATGTACACCTCCGGCACCGAGTCCCGGCCGAAGGGGGCGCTGCTCACCTCCCGCGCGCTGCAGGCCGAGTACCTCAGCGCGATCATCGACGGCGGCATGAGCGGGGACGACATCGACCTGCACACACTGCCGCTGTACCACTGCGCGCAGCTCGACTGCTTCCTCGGGCCGGACATCATGCTCGGCGCGACGAGCATCATCCTGCCCGCACCCGACCCGGCGACGGTGCTGACGAAGATCGCCGAGCACGGGGTGACGAAGTACTTCGCGCCGCCGACCGTGTGGATCTCGCTGCTGCGGCACGCCGACTTCGACGGGACCGACCTGAGCAGTCTGCGCAAGGGCTACTACGGCGCCTCGCCGATGCCCGTGGAAGTGCTGCGGGAGATCCAGGAGCGGCTGCCCGACGTCGACCTGTGGAACTTCTACGGCCAGACCGAGCTCGCCCCCGTGGCGACGATCCTGCCGCCGCACGAACAGCTCTCGCATGCCGGCTCCGCGGGGCGGCCCGTGCTCATGGTCGAGACCCGGCTCGTCGACGACGACGGCAACGAGGTGCCCGTCGGCGAGGTCGGCGAAGTCGTCCACCGCAGCCCGCAGATCGCCGCCGGCTACTGGCGCAACGAGGACAAGACCGCCGAGGCCTTCGCCGGTGGCTGGTTCCACTCCGGTGACCTCGCGATCGCGGACGACGAGGGGCGGATCACGATCGTCGACCGCAAGAAGGACATGATCAAGACCGGGGGTGAAAACGTCGCCTCCCGTGAGGTCGAGGAGGCGATCTACGCCCACCCCGACGTCGCCGAGGTCGCGGTCTTCGCCCTGCCGGACGCGAAGTGGGTCGAGGCGGTCACCGCGACGGTCGTGGCGAAGGAGGGGTCGGGCCTGACCGTCGAGTCCGTCCAGGAGCACTGCGCCAAGGTCCTCGCGACGTACAAGCGGCCCAAGCGGATCGAGATCCTCACCGAGCTGCCCAAGAACCCGAGCGGCAAGATCCTCAAGCGCGAGCTGCGGGAGCGCTTCAGCTGATGGTGCGCCGCTCGGGCTAGTCCTCCTCACGCGAAGGGTGGTTGCGCGCGATCTCCCGGTCGGTGAGCACGATGTGCACCGCGAGCGCGACGGCCGCCAGCACGGCGACGGTGAAGAAGACCATAGCGATCGCCGGGAAACCGAGGATGCGCGCGTCGGTCTCGACGCGCATCATCATCGCCGCGCCGATGATCGTTGCCGCGATGATCAGGCCGAGGGTCAGCCGGTTGGCGACCCGCTGGAGCACGAGGTGCAGCCGCTGCTCGTCGATGGCGTCGACCCGCACCCGCATCTCGCCGCGGGCGAGGGTGTCCAGGATCCGGTTGGCCCGCTTGGGCAGCTGCGCGGTGAACTCCTTGGTCTCGATGGCTGCCGTGAGCAGCCCTCCGGGCGAGACCTTGAGCGACGAGGCGAAGATGTCGGACACGTTGTCCCGGATCGCGTCCGCGGGGGAGAAGTCCGGGTCGAGGTGGATGGTCGTCTGGTCGAGGTTGAGCAGCGCCTTGCCGATCATCGCCATCTCCGCCGGTGGTCGCAGGCCGTGGACCCCCGAGAGGCGCGACAGCTCGACGAGCAGTCGGCCGGCCTGCACATCGGAGCCGCTGGCCACCGCCTCGCTCACGAGGTGCGCCACGTCGTCGCGGAAGGCCGCGGCGTCGTGGTCCTCGAGAGGGTGGCCCATGTCCGCCAGGACGGCTGCGGCCTCCTCGCCCTCACCATCGTTGATCGCGAGCAGGAGCTTGGTGACGTGCGTCTGCACCCGCTGGGGCACCGTCGCGACCATCCCGAGGTCCAGCAGGGCCAGGCGCCCGTCGTCGGTGACGAGCAGGTTGCCCGGGTGCGGGTCGGCGTGGAGGACCCCGTCGTCGAGGATCATCCGCAGATAGCAGTGGAAGAGCTGCTCCACGAGCGGGCGGGCGTCGAGGTCGATGAGCGCCAGAGGCCCGAGGTCGGTGACCTTGCGGCCCTCGATGTGCTCCATCGTCAGCACCCGGCTCGTCGTCAGCTGCATCACCGGCTCCGGCACGACGAGCCGGTCGTGCTCGGCGGTCAGCTCGATGAAGCGCAGCAGGTTGCGCGCCTCGCGGCGGTAGTCGAGCTCGTCGACGAGCGAGCGGCGGAACTGGCGCAGCAGCTGGTTGAGACCGTAGGAGCGACCGATGCTCGTGTGCTTGTCCGCCAGGCCGGTGACGGTGTCCAGGGCGTCCATGTCGCCGCGGACCGCCTCGCGCACGTCGGGACGCTGCACCTTGACGACGACGTCCCTCCCGGAGCGGGTCGTCGCCCGGTGGACCTGGCCGAGCGAGGCGGCCGCGAGCGGCTCCTCGTCGAAGAACGCGAAGAGGTCCTTGATCCGCGCCCCGAGCTCCTCCTCGACGATCTCGCGGACCTGCTCGAAGGGGAAGGGCTCCACCGAGTCCTGCAGCCGGGTCAGGGCCTGGGTGTAGGCCGGCGGCAGCAGGTCGAAGCGCGTGGAGAGCAGCTGGCCGAGCTTGATGTACGTGGGCCCCATCGCCTCGAGGTCCGCGGCGAAGGCCTTCGCCCCCTTCGTCGCCCCGTCCGGCAGGTCCTCGTCGGCGCCGAGATCGTCCTGCTGCGCTCCGGCGAGCAGGTCACCCCGGCCGTGACGCAGGAGGAGTCGCACGAGGTCGGAGTACCGGCTGCTGCTCATGGGTCCATCCTGCCCAACTAGACTCGCCGCGGACGCACCCCCTTCGCACCAGGAGATTCCCCGTGGGACGCATCGTCGTCGACGTCATGCTCAAGCCCGAGATCCTCGACCCCCAGGGCCAGGCGGTCCGGGGGGCGCTGCCCCGGCTCGGGATCGACCAGTTCACCGACGTGCGGCAGGGCAAGCGCTTCGTGCTGTCCGTCGACGGCGACGTGACCGAGGCGCACCTGGCGTCGGCCCGCGAGGCCGCCGAGACCCTCCTGTCCAATCCCGTCATCGAGGACGTCGTGAGCGTCCACGAGCTCACGAGCGACGAGCCGGAGCAGGCGCCGATCACCGGGGCCGGCGCGTGAAGATCGGCGTCGTCACCTTCCCCGGCAGCCTCGACGACTCCGACGCCCGCCGCGCCGTGACCCTCTGCGGCGGCGAGGCCGTCGCCCTGTGGCACGGCGACGCGGACCTCCACGGCGTCGACGCGGTCGTCATCCCGGGCGGCTTCTCCTACGGCGACTACCTGCGCGCCGGGGCCATCGCCCGCTTCGCCCCGGTCATGGGTGAGGTCATCACCGCGGCGAAGGGAGGGATGCCGGTCCTCGGGATCTGCAACGGCTTCCAGATCCTCACCGAGTCGCACCTGCTCCCCGGGTCGATGATCCAGAACGACCACCGCAAGTTCCTGTGCAAGGACCAGGTCCTGCGCGTCGAGTCGACCTCGACGGCGTGGACCTCCGGATTCGAGGCCGGCCAGGAGATCAGCATCGTGCTGAAGAACCAGGACGGCCAGTTCGTCGCCGACGAGGCCACCCTCGACCGGCTCGAAGGGGAGGGACAGGTCGCCTTCCGCTACGTCGGCGGCAACCCCAACGGCTCCTCCCGCGACATCGCCGGCATCACCAACGAGCGCGGCAACGTCGTCGGCCTCATGCCGCACCCCGAGCACGCCGTCGAGGAGGGCTTCGGCCCGAGCCTCGACGGCCGCACCTTCTTCACGTCCGTCCTCGAGCAGGTGGTGTCCGCGTGACCGTCAGCAACCTCGACACCGTGACCGTCGCGCAGGGCAGCCCCGACACCGAGCAGCCGTGGGCCGAGCTCGGGCTCAAGGCCGACGAGTACGAGCGCATCCGCGAGATCCTCGACCGTCGCCCGACGAGCGCCGAGCTGGCGATGTACTCGGTCATGTGGTCCGAGCACTGCAGCTACAAGTCCTCCAAGGTCCACCTCAAGCGCTTCGGTGACCTGCCGGCCGAGACCCCGCTCGGCAAGACCCTCGCCGGCATCGGGGAGAACGCGGGTGTCATCGACATCGGTCAGGGCTGGGCGGTGACCTTCAAGGTCGAGTCCCACAACCACCCGAGCTATGTCGAGCCCTACCAGGGTGCCGCGACCGGCATCGGTGGCATCGTCCGCGACATCATGGCGATGGGCGCCCGCCCGATCGCGGTGATGGACCCCCTTCGCTTCGGTGCCATCGACCACCCCGACACCGCCCGCGTCCTGCCCGGCGTCGTCAAGGGCATCGGCGGCTACGGCAACTCCCTCGGGCTGCCCAATGTCGGCGGCGAGATCGTCTTCGACGACTGCTACCAGGGCAACCCGCTCGTCAACGCGCTGTGCGTCGGCTCCCTTCGTCACGAGGACCTGCACCTCGCCAACGCGTCGGGCACCGGCAACAAGATCGTCCTCTTCGGCGCCAAGACCGGCGGCGACGGCATCGGCGGTGTGTCCGTCCTGGCCTCCGAGACCTTCGAGGAGGGTGGCCCCGCCAAGCGGCCCGCCGTCCAGGTCGGCGACCCCTTCGCCGAGAAGGTGCTCATCGAGTGCTGCCTCGACCTCTACGCCGCGGGCGTCGTCGAGGGCATCCAGGACCTCGGCGGAGCCGGGCTGTCCTGCGCGACCTCCGAGCTCGCGTCCGCCGGTGACGGCGGCATGCAGATCGAGCTCGACAAGGTGCCGCTGCGCGACTCCACCCTCCGCGCGGAGGAGATCCTCATGTCGGAGTCGCAGGAGCGCATGATGGCCGTCGTCGCGCCCGACAAGCTCGACGCCTTCCTCGCGATCACCGGCCGCTGGGACGTCGAGGCCGCCGTCCTCGGCGAGGTCACCGACGGCGACCGGCTCGTCATCACCTGGCACGGCGAGACGATCGTCGACGTGCCGCCGCGCTCCGTCGCCCACGACGGGCCTGTCTACGAGCGTCCGATCGCCCGGCCCGAGTGGATCGACGCGGTGCAGGCCGACGCGAGCTCCTCCCTTCCTCGTCCCGCGGACCTGGGCGCCGACCTGCTCGCGCTGCTCGCCTCGCCCAACATCTGCGACAAGTCGTGGGTCACCGACCAGTACGACCGCTACGTCCTGGGCAACACCAAGCGGGCCATGCCGCACGACTCCGGCGTCATCCGCGTCGACGAGGAGTCCGGCCTGGGCGTCGCCGTCTCGACGGACTGCAACGGCCGCTTCGGCCGGCTCGACCCCTATGCCGGGGCCCAGCTCGCGCTCGCCGAGTCCTACCGCAATGTCGCGACCTCCGGCGCCCTGCCGCTCGCCGTCACCGACTGCCTCAACTTCGGCTCGCCGGAGGACCCGGGCGTCATGTGGCAGTTCCAGCAGGCCATCGGCGGGCTCTTCGACGCCTGCCTCGAGCTCGGCATCCCGGTGACCGGCGGCAACGTCTCCTTCTACAACCAGACCGGCGAGACGGCGATCCACCCGACGCCCGTCGTCGGCGTCCTCGGGGTCATCGACGACGTCGCCACCTCGGTCGCCTCCGGCTTCGCTGCCCCCGGCGAGGTCGTGCTGCTCCTCGGCGCCACACGCGATGAGCTCGACGGCGGCGAGTGGGCGCACGCCCTGCACGGTCACCTCGGCGGGCAGCCGCCGCGGGTCGACCTCGCCGCGGAGAAGGCGCTCGCGTCCTTCTTCGTCGACGCGGCCCGCCGCGGTGCCCTGGCCAGCTCGCACGACCTGTCCGACGGCGGCCTCGCCGTGGCGCTGGCCGAGTCGGTGCTCACCGGCGGCACGGGTGCCTCGGTCGACCTGACCCCGGTGCTCGAGCGTGACGGCATCGACGCCTTCACCGCGCTGTACTCCGAGTCGACGGCTCGTGCCCTCGTCACGGTCCGCTCCGAGGCCGACGTGGCCACGGTCGTCGGCATCGCCGAGACGCACGGCGTGCCCGTCGCCCGCCTCGGTGTCACCGACGGTGACCGGCTCAAGGTCAAGGACGCCCTCGACCTCGGCCTCGACGAGATGCGCACCGCCCACACCGGGACGATGGCCCGCTACTTCGGCTGAGCCCCTCCCACCGCACCAGCGAGCTGTGGCCGATCACCTCCGGGTGGTCGGCCACAGCTCGTGGGCGCGGGGTCTCCTTGGCGAAGGGGGGTGCAGCCTCAGCGACCTCGGGCCAGCCGGTCCGCGCCGAGGCTGACGACGAGCGCCGCCGCAGCCATGGCGGCGCCGACCCACAGCGGCGAGGTGTAGCCCAGGCCAGCCGCGATCGTCAGGCCACCGAGCCAGGCGCCGATGGCATTGCCGACGTTGAAGGCCGCGATGTTGGCGCCCGACGCGAGGGTCTGGGCATCGCCCGCCCAGGACATGACCCGGGTCTGCAGCGGCGGGACGGTGGCGAAGCCGAAGCCGCCCATGAGCACCAGCGCGACGACGGCCAACCAGGGCGAGCTCGCGACGAGCGCGAAGCCGATCATGACGAGCGTCAGCGCCGCGAGGGAGCCGACGAGAGCCCGGGACACCGACCGGTCGGCCGCCCGGCCGCCGAGGGTGTTGCCGACGAAGAGGCCACCGCCGAAGAGGATGAGCAGCCACGGCACCGTCGCCGACGCGAAGCCGGAGACGTCGGTGAGCAGGAAGGCGATGTAGGTGAAGGCACCGAACATCCCGCCGAAGCCGAGCACGGTCATGAGCAGGGAGAGCCACACCTGGGGCTCGCGGAAGGCGGCCACCTCGTGCCGGAGCGAGGCGCTCCCTTCGCCCTGACCAGCGCCGCGCGGCACGAGCGTGGCGATGGCGACGAAGGCGAGGACGCCGATCGCGGTGATCGCCCAGAAGGTCGAGCGCCAGCCGAGCTGCTGACCGAGCAGGGTGCCGAGCGGCACGCCGAGGACGTTGGCTGCGGTCAGGCCGGTGAACATCACCGCGATGGCGGCCGAGCGTCGCGCCGGAGCCACGAGCGAGGCGGCGACGACCGAGCCGATGCCGAAGAAGGCGCCGTGGCACAGGGCCGCGACGACCCGGCCGGCGAGCATCGCCTCGTAGCTGCCGGCGACGGCCGAGAGGGTGTTGCCGGCGATGAAGAGCGTCATCAGGCCGAGGAGGACGCGCTTGCGGTCCAGCCGGGTGACGGCCGCGGTGAGCACGATCGCGCCGACGGCGACGGACAGCGCGTAGCCGGAGATGAGCCAGCCCGCGCTCGCCTCGTCGACGCGGAAGTCGGCTGCGACCTCCGGCAGCAGGCCGGCGATGACGAACTCCGTCAGGCCGATGCCGAAGCCGCCCGCGGCCAGGGCGACGAGCCCGGCCGGCACCCGTCGGGTCGAAGGGGGCGTCGCCCCGGTCGTCGGGTCGACCTCGTCCGTCGATGCGTCCTGCGCCGATAGAGCGCGTGTGCAAGTAGTGGTCATGGGAAGGGAAACTAGTTGCACGCGCGGGTTGTTGCAAGTCGACTGCTAATCTTGGGTCATGGGAATCGCTGATGACGCCGTCGAGATCCGCGCCCGCGGCTGGCGCACCCTCGCCGCGCTCCACGGTCACATCGAGGCCGTCCTCGAGCGTGAGCTGCAGGGCGAGCACGGCCTGTCCGTCGTGGAGTTCACCGTCCTCGACGCACTCAGCCGGCAGGAGGGCTGGCACATGCGCATGTCCCAGCTCGCCCGTGCCGCTGCCCTGTCGAGCAGCGCGACGACCCGCCTGGTCAACCGGCTCGAGGACCGCGGCCTGCTCACCCGGATCATCTGCGCCGACGACCGCCGTGGCATCTACACCGAGCTGACACCCGCCGGGCGCGAGCTGCTGGAGACGGCCCGGCCGACGCACCACCGGGTGCTCGAGCAGGCCCTCGACGAGGCGCAGGAGCAACCCGAGCTCGCCCCCCTCGTCGATGCCCTGCACGCCCTCGAGGTCGTCCCGACCCATGCCTGAGGCCCCCTGGCTCGTCATCTTCGACTGCGACGGGGTGCTCGTCGACAGCGAGCGCCTCAACGTACGCACGTGGACCGGCATGATGCGCGACGCCGGCGTCGACTTCACCGAGGCCGATGCCGTCGAGACCTTCGTCGGCAAGGCCTACAAGGACAACCGGGTCACCCTCACCGAGCTGACCGGCGCCGTGCCGGATCCCGAGTGGGAGCGCGCTTGGCGGGCCGAGTTCGCCCGCAGTCAGGAGGAGCTGGAGCCGGTCCCGGGTGCTGCCGAGGCGGTGGCTGCGGTCCGCGAGCTGGGCCTGCAGGTGTGCGTCGCCTCGGGCTCGCTCCGTGCGGCCATCGGCGCGAAGCTCGCGCGCACCGGGCTGGAGGGACTCTTCCCCGAGTCCGCGCGCTTCAGCGCCGAGCAGGTCGAGCGCGGCAAGCCGGCACCCGACGTCTTCCTCCTCGCCGCCGAGTCCATGGGCTTCGCCCCCGACCGGTGCGTCGTCGTCGAGGACAGTCGCGCGGGCGTCGAGGCGGCCGTCGCCGCCGACATGCCGGCGGTCGGCTACCACAGCGACATGACCCCGGCCGGCTGGCTCGACGAGGCGACCGCGGTCATCACCGACATGACCGACCTGCCCTCGGTCGTCTCCCGGATCACCGGCGCGGGCTGAGGGTCAGCGCACCCGCCAGGCTCCCGGATCGGGAGCCGTCGGCGCAGGCCGCGAGTCGGCGTCGGTCAGCGCGCGGCCGCCGGCCGTGCGCCGGGCCAGTTCGTTCGCGCCGAGCACCCCCGAGGGGAAGGGCCAGCGCCCCACCTGCCGCCGGATCTCGTCGAGGTCGAGCGGGCGGTGCGCGGCGGCGAGCACGGCATTGCCGTAGCGGCGCCCCTTGATGACGTCGCGCATCGCGACGAGGGCCAGAGAGCCGTTGGGGGAGAAGGCCGCTCGCAGTCCGGCAACGACATCGGCGAGATGCCGCCAGCCCGGCTCGTCGGGGGAGTTCATGACGAGCACGCCGTCGGGCCGCAGGACCCGCGCCACGTGCCCGAAGAACTCGACCGTCTGCAGGTCCGCCGGGACCCTCCCTTCGTCGAAGGCGTCGACGACGACTGCATGGGCCGAGGCGTCCTTGAGCGCCTCGAGACCGGGTCGGCCGAGCTGGGGCCGCACGCGGATCCGGTGCCCGCGGGGCAGCGGTAGCTGCTCGCGGACGGCCGTGGTGAGCGCCTCGTCGGGCTCGAGGACGATCTGCGGCGAGCCCGGCCGGGTCGCGTGCACCCAGCGCGGCAGGCTCAGCCCGGCCCCGCCGACGTGGGTCACGCCGATCGGCTCCGGCGCGGGGTGGACGGCGTCGAGCACGGCCGCCATGTGCTGCACGTACTCGAAGACGAGGTGCTCGGGGTCGTCGACGTCGACGTGGCTCTGCGGGTGCCCGTCGCGCATCACCGTCACACCGCCGTGCTCATCCGGCACGAACTCGACCTCCGCCATGGGGCAACCCTCACACAGGTGCCGCTTCGGTCGTCGAGGTGGCCGAGCCCTCGCGAGGCCCTCGAGACGCGAAGGGGGCCACGCACCGACCGGTGCGTGACCCCCTTCGGGTCGTGCGTCAGGCGATCGTCACCGGACGAGGCCGGTCGCCCGCCCCTTGCCCTGGCTCGGGTGCTCGCCGGTGCGGCCCTTGCCCTGGCCGGGGTGGTCGCCGGTGTTGCCCTTGCCGTGGCCCTTGCCCGTACCGGGACCCGTGCCCTTGCCGTTGCCGTCGCCGTGACCGCCGCCGGTCTCGGCAGCGGTCACCGTGACGGGGAAACTCGCCGTCGTGCCGCTCGGGGCGGCGACGAGGCGGACCGTGCTGTCGCCGGTGACGCCCGCGGGGGCGGTGAAGCTGATGTCCGCGGTGCCGTTGCGGGTCGGGACGCCGTCGACCAGACCGGCCGTGACCGGGAAGGTGCCGACGGAGGTCTCGCCGACGAAGACCTCGACCTCGGTGGCCGTCGGGGCGCCCTTGGAGGTCATGTCGAAGCCGGAGGCGGTGAAGGAGACCTGCTCGCCCTCGGTCAGCTCGCTCGGCTGACCGCTGATCGCGACGGCCTGCTTGCGGTAGTCGGGCTCGACGACGTCGCGGGCACCGAAGTAGTTGATGAAGGCGTCGGTGTCGATGAGACCCGAGTCCTTGCGGTCGGTGCCCTCGCCGAGGACGGTGAAGTTGTCACCGCCGCTGATGAGGAAGGAGCCGGAAGCGATCGTGTAGGTCGCGGCCTCGTCCACGGGCGCACCGTCGACCATGACCGAGGTGATGTGGCTGCCCTTCGCCGCGTCCGGGTCGAAGGTGTAGGTGACGTTGTCGGACAGGCCGAGCTTGAGGAAGGGCCGCGACTCACCCTCGGGCTGCCACTGCTGCTCGAGCAGGGTGCGCAGCTGGGCGCCGGTGATGTCGACCGTCATCAGCGTGTTGGCGAAGGGGTTGATCGACGCGGCCTCCGCGTAGGTCACCTCGCCGGGGGCCTCGGCGGCCGTCGGGGCGTACATGAGGTCCGAGCGCAGACCGCCGGGGTTCATGATGCCGATGTCGGCGCCGCTGCGGCCGGGCTGGTTGAGCGCGTCGAGCCAGATGTCGGCGGTGAGGTTGCCGAGGGTGGACTCGCGCTGACGGTCGTCGCGGCCGCCGGCGGCGCTGAAGGCGGTCGTGATGTCGCTCGAGACCTTGCCGACGACCTGCTTGCCGACCTCGGCGGCCTCGCTGACGGCGGTGTCGACGATCGCGGCGGCCTCGACGTAGGCCGGGTCGGCGGCGCAGTCCGCGGTCGGGGCGCTCACCTTGAGGTTCGTCGCGGAGTACTGCGTGACCTTGCGCGTCTGCGGGTCGAAGCCGAGCTGCACCTGGCCGAGCGGGTTGCCGTAGGAGCCGGACTGGATGATGGGGCGGGTGCCGCCACCGGGGGCGGGGGCGTCCCAGGCATAGGTGCGGTGGGTGTGCGCGGTGAAGATCGCGTCGACCTCGCCGGCCGTGTCGTTGACGATGTCGGCGAAGGCGCCGCCCGCCGCGACCTGCTCGTCGAGGGTGCTCGTGTCGTCGCCGGTGGTCGCGCCCTCGTGGTACTCGGCGACGACGATGTCGGCCTCGCCGTTGGTCGCGTCGCCGTCCTTGAGCTGGCCCGCGACGCGGTTGACCGCGGCGACCGGGTCGCCGAAGTCGACGCCCGTGATGCCGGCGGGGGAGACGAGCGAGGCGGTCTGCTCGGTGACCGCGCCGACGACGCCGACCTTGAGCCCGGAGACCTCGATGATCGTGTACTCGTCGAGGGCGGGCGTCGTCGTGCCGCGCTCGTAGACGTTGGCCCCCAGCAGGTCGAAGTCCGCCGCCTGGGAGACCCGGCCGGTGAGGTCGGACATGCCCTGGTCGAACTCGTGGTTGCCCACGGCGCTTGCCTTGAGCCCGAGCGCGTTGAGGAACTGGATCGTCGGCAGGTCCTGCTGCGACGAGGAGGTGAAGGGGGAGGCCCCGATGTTGTCGCCGGCCGACAGCAGCGCCGTCGAGTCCTCGCCGAGCGCCGCGCGCGTCGAGACGACGGTGCACGCGAAGGACTTGCCGAGCGTGCCCTTGTTGTCGGCGTCGATGCGACCGTGGAAGTCGTTGAAGTTCAGCAGGTTGACCGTGGTCAGGACGGGGTCGATCGATCCGGGCTGGACCGGGTCGGCGGCGTGGGCGGTGCCGGCCGTGGCGACGAGTGCGGCGACCGCACCCGCTCCGACGAGCAGCGACGCGCCCCTCTTCTTCAGGGACATGTGGGTTCCTCCGGGACAAACAGGGGTGTGTGACGTGCCCGACACCGGGCGCATCGCACCCGATCGTGCCCTACCGGGGAGACGGGCGCAGGACGAAGGGGGGAGGTTTCCTGACGGTCGGGTGAACCTCTGGTGGTGGGAGACTGACGCCGTGGCCGGACGACGACGCATTCCCGTGGACGAAGGGTGGGCCGCGCTGCACGCGTGGTCCGCCAGCGACGACCGCTCGGCGGTCGACCGGGCGACGGTGGCGACCGCGGTGCGGCACACGGTCGCCGAGCTCGCCGACGTGGCCCCCGGCCGCAGCGTCGAGGTGCGGGTGCCTCCCTTCGCCGCGGCGCAGTGCGTCGAGGGGCCGGTGCACACCCGCGGCACCCCGCCGGCGGTCGTCGAAACCGACCCGCAGACCTGGCTGGAGCTGGCCGTCGGTGACCTCGCGTGGGCCGACGGCGTCGCCTCGGGCCGGGTGCGGGTGAGCGGTCAGCGGACCGACCTGTCCGCCCACCTCCCGCTCACCGAAGGGAGCTGAGCAGCTCCTCGGCGACCTCGAGCACCCGCACGCTCTCGGCGAGGGGCATGACCGGCGACTCGGTCTCGCCGGCGGTGACCCGCACGGCCACCTCCGTGGCCTCGTGCCGCAGGCCGCGGTGCTTCTCGATCGGGTCGCCCGCCATCGTGTCGAGGACGACGCCGTCGGCGCCGACCAGTCGCATCGTCGTCGGGGTGTAGAACTGCGTCTCGAGCTCGAGGCGGGCCCACGTGCCGTTGACCGAGGCGGTGGTCGGCGACGAGACGGACATGTCGGTGGCGCACGAGGCGACGGCCCCGCTCGGGCCCTGCACGACGAAGGCGACCCGACGGTCGACGCCACGGTCGGTGAGCGAGCCCAGGCCGGCCGCCGAGCTGATCCCGCCGAGGACGAGCGAGGCGAAGGAGAGCGGGTAGATCCCCAGGTCGAGCATCGCGCCGCCCGCGAGGTCCGGGCTCGCCAGCCGCTCGGGGCCGTCGGGCCAGAGCTGGATCGAGTGGTCGGCGAGCACCGTGCTCACCTCGCCGAGCATCCCGGCGTCGAGCACCTGGCGCAGGACGTCGATGTGGGGGAGGAAGCGGGTCCACATCGCCTCCATGCAGAAGACGCCGGCCTCGCGGGCTGCGGCGGCGATCTGCGCGGCCTCGTCGGCCGTGGGGGCCAGAGGCTTCTCGACGAGCACGTGCTTGCCGGCGCGGATCGCGAGGAGCGCGTGCTCGAGGTGCTCGCTGTGCGGGCTGGCGACGTGGACGACGTCGACCTCCGGGTCGGCGACGAGGTCGGCATAGCTGCCGTGGGCCCGCGCGCCGGGGACGTGCTCGCCGACGAAGGCCTGCGCGCGCTGCGTGTCCCGCGAGCCGACCGCGACGACCTGCTGGGCGGTGCCGCGCAGCGAGATCGCCATCTGCCCGGCGATCCACCCGGCACCGAGCAGGCCCCACCGCAGACCGGGCGCGGCCGCCGGGTCGGGGGTGCGCGGCGCAGGGAGCTTCATCCCGGGGACATCGGCATGCGGGCGCTGGCTGCTCATGGATCCAACCTACGATGGAGGCGTGAGTGCGCAGCGTCCCCGGAGCAACCCCAAGCCCGTCCCCTTCATCGTGACGGGGGCGATCATCGGCCTGGTCGTCTTCGGCGTCGTCAGCATGCTCGGCCCCGACCGCAACGCCGGCTTCAACATCGACTACGACCCGGGCGCCGCCCTCGGCTTCATGAGCGTGCTCGGCCTGTGCGTCGGTGGCTTCGTCGGCGCGGTCGTCGTCGCCCTGCTCACCTATCGCAAGTAGTCCTCAGGCCCGCGCCAACGCCACCGCCGAGACGAGCGGTGCGAGGGTGACGGCGAGGATGAAGGCCCGCTCGCTCACCCCGAAGGTCCGCGACCGCAGCGGCCGCACGACCAGCGAGACGACGAGGCACACGAGCGCGACCGCGGCGACGTGGTCGAGCAGGGCCAGGCCGGGCGGCGCCGCCCCCGTGAGCCGGACGAGCAGGTCCCCGGTCGGTCCGATCGTCGAGTAGGCGATGGTGAACCAGCATCGTCGCGAGCACCGCGGCCAGTGCCAGCAGCCAGAGCCCGAGCGGCACGCTGCGGGCGGGGGCCGGCACGGTCAGCGCGGCCAGACCCAGCACGGCCCAGGCGGCGGCCGCGACGCCGCCGTGGCGAGGCGCCGCGTCGCCGGTGACGTCGAGCGCGCGTAGTCGCTCACCGCGTGCCGAAGGGGGTCGATCCCCCCGGGCCGCAGGTGCAGCAGCGCGAAGAGACCGAGTCGGCAGACGAAGAGTGCGGCGGCGGCGAGGGCGAGGGGCGTGGTCACGGCTCGACGCCAGAGTTTCAAGCGGCTTGAAGGTCAAGTCCTCGAGAGCCGGGAGCAGGCATGCGCATCGGAGAGCTCGCCCGCCGCACGGGCCTGGCGCCGTCGGCGATCCGCTACTACGAGGAGCGCGACATGTTCAGCCCCGGGCAGGTGCGGCGCCTGCCCAACGGCTACCGCGACTACACGCCCGAGGCCGAGCAGCGTCTGGCCCTCGTCCTCGCCGGTCGGGCCGCGGGCTTCGGCCTCGACGACATGCGCACCCGGATGCAGCACTGGTCGACCATGAGCGACGCGGAGCGGGCCGACATCCTGCGGGACCAGCTCGAGGTCCTCGATGCGCGCATCGGTGAGCTGGATCGCAGCCGTCGCGAGATCGCCGCCGTGCTGGGCGTGCTCAGCACCCGGCTGGGGGGCTGAGCGGCGCGGGCCGTGTGGGAGACTGGACCTCGTGCCACGCGGAGACGGAAACCTGTCCCACGACCTGCTCCCCGGCGAGAAGGGACCGCAGGATGCTTGCGGTGTCTTCGGCGTCTGGGCGCCGGGTGAGGACGTCGCCAAGCTGACCTACTACGGGCTCTACGCCCTGCAGCACCGCGGGCAGGAGTCCGCGGGCATCGCCACGAGCAACGGCCAGCAGATCCTCGTCTACAAGGACATGGGGCTGGTCTCCCAGGTCTTCGACGAGCGGAGCCTGTCCACCCTTCGCGGTCACATCGCCGTCGGCCACTGCCGCTACTCCACGACCGGCGGGTCCACGTGGGAAAATGCCCAGCCCACCCTCGGCGGCCACGACGCCGGCACGGTCGCGCTCGCGCACAACGGCAACCTCATCAACTCCGCCGAGCTGCTCGAGCTCGTCGAGTCGCGCTCCGAGACCCCCGAGGTCGACGGCACCTGGCGGGGCCTGTCGAAGGGCGAGCTGCGCCGCGGCAACACGACGGACACCGCCCTCGTGACCGCGCTCCTGGCCGGCGAGCAGGACCGCTCCCTCGAGGAGGCGGCGATGGAGCTGCTGCCCCAGCTGAGCGGCGCCTTCTGCTTCGTCTTCATGAACGAGGACACCCTCTACGCCGCCCGCGACCCGCAGGGCCTGCGCCCGCTCGTCATCGGCCGGCTCGAGCGCGGCTGGGTCGTCGCCTCCGAGACGGCGGCGCTCGACATCGTCGGCGCCTCCTTCGTCCGCGAGGTCGAGCCCGGCGAGCTCGTCGCCATCGACGAGGACGGCCTGCGCACCCGCAGCTTCGCCGAGCCGACGCGCAAGGGCTGCGTCTTCGAGTACGTCTACCTGGCCCGCCCCGACACGACGATCAACGGGCGCACGGTCCACGAGGCCCGGGTCGAGATGGGCCGCGCCCTGGCCCGCGAGCACCCGGTCGAGGCCGACCTGGTCATCGCGACGCCCGAGTCGGGCACGCCGGCCGCCATCGGCTACGCCCAGGAGTCGGGTATCCCCTTCGGCCAGGGCCTGGTCAAGAACGCCTACGTCGGCCGCACCTTCATCCAGCCGAGCCAGACGATCCGCCAGCTCGGCATCCGGCTCAAGCTCAACCCCCTGCACCACGTCATCAAGGGCCGGCGGCTGGTCATCGTCGACGACTCGATCGTGCGCGGCAACACCCAGCGGGCCGTCGTGCGGATGCTGCGCGAGGCCGGTGCCGCCGAGGTGCACGTGCGCATCTCCTCGCCACCGATCAAGTGGCCCTGCTTCTTCGGCATCGACTTCGCCACCCGGGCCGAGCTCATCGCCACCGGGCTCGGTGTCGACGAGATCTGCACCTCGCTGGGCGCCGACTCGCTCGGCTACATCAGCGAGGACGGCATGATCGCGGCGACCGAGCAGTCGCGCGACGAGCTGTGCACGGCCTGCTTCTCCGGGACCTACCCGATGGAGCTGCCGAGCGAGGACCGTCTCGGCAAGTCGCTGCTCGAGCTGGAGTTCACCCCGACCGAGGAAGCGGTACGACGCCCGTGACGACCCCCGAGACCACCCCGTCGCAGACCCCGATCACCTACGCCGACGCCGGCGTCGACGTCGAGGCCGGTGACAAGGCCGTCGACCTGATGAAGGAGTCGGTCCGCCGCGCCACCCGCCCCGAGGTCCTCGGCGGCCTCGGCGGCTTCGCCGGGATGTTCGACGCGAGCGCCCTGCAGGGCATGCACCGACCCGTCCTCGCGACCTCCACCGACGGTGTCGGCACGAAGGTCGCCATCGCCCAGGCGATGGACCGGCACGACACGATCGGTCAGGATCTCGTCGGCATGGTCGTCGACGACATCGTCGTCTGCGGCGCCGAGCCGCTCTTCATGACCGACTACATCGCCACCGGCCGCGTCGTGCCCGAGCGCATCGCCGCGATCGTCGGCGGCATCGCGCGGGGCTGCGAGCTCGCGGGTGTCGCCCTCGTCGGCGGCGAGACCGCCGAGCACCCCGGCCTCCTCGACCCCGACGAGTACGACGTCGCCGGTGCCGCGACCGGTGTCGTCGAGCACGACGAGGTCCTCGGTCCCGACCGGGTGGCTGCGGGCGACGTCGTCGTCGCGCTGGCCTCCTCGGGCCTGCACTCCAACGGCTACTCCCTCGTGCGCCGCGTCATCGCCGCCGCCGGCTGGCAGCTCGACCGTCACGTCGACGAGCTCGGCCGCGCCCTCGGCGACGAGCTGCTCGAGCCGACCCGCATCTACTCGCGGGCCCTGCTCGACCTCGTGCGCGCCGACGACGTCGACGTGCACGCCCTCAGCCACGTCACCGGCGGTGGCCTCGCGGCCAACCTCGCCCGGGTGCTCCCGCAGGGCACCATCGCCCGCGTCGACCGCGCGTCCTGGACGCCGCCGCCGATCTTCTCGCTCGTCGGTGAGCTCGGTGCCGTCCCGCGGGCCGACCTCGAGCGGACCCTCAACATGGGCATCGGCTTCGTCGCGGCCCTGCCGCAGGCCAGCGTGGACGCGGCCATCGCCCGCTCCCGAGCGGCCGGCATCGACGCCTGGGTCCTCGGCGAGGTCGCCGACGCCGCCACGACCGAGCCGGTGGCCGGTGTCGAGGTCGTCCAGGGGGCGAAGGGAGTGCACGGCGGGGCCGTGCAGGTCGTCGGGGAGCACGCCTGACACCCGCGGTACGGGTCCTCGTGGCCGACGCCGACGAGCGTCGCCGCCAGGCCCTCGTCGCCGTCCTGGCCGCAGAGCCGGACCTCGACCTGCTCACCCCTGCCGCGACGGTCCACGAGATCGCCTCGACGCCCGACGTCGACGTCGTCGTGCTGCTCGGGGACCTCGGGCATGCGCAGGGCCCGGTCGGTCTGCTGCGTGGTGTGCGGGCGCCCGAGCGGCCCGCGTGGGTGGTCCTCACCGAGGAGACCCACCTCGCCGACGAGGTCATCACCGCAGGAGCGCACGGCTGCCTCGCGGAGTCGAGCACGCCGGTGCAGATCGGTGCCGCGCTGCGGGCTGCCGCCCGGGGTGACGTCGCCGAGCTCGACCAGCCGACGACCGGCCCGCTCGTGCAGCGGGTGCGGCGCGAGGCGCCGCCGCTGACGGAGCGGGAGGTCGAGGTGCTGCGGCTCGTCGACGCGGGCCTGGGCAACCAAGAGATCGCCGAGCGGCTCTACCTCAGCCTCTCGAGCGTGAAATCACACCTGTCCCACACGTACGGTCGTCTCGGGGTGCGGCGCCGTGAGGCGGCTGCCGCGGAGGCGCGTCGTCAGGGGTTGATCTGACCCCGGAGCGTCACCGCTCGGGGGTGCTCCAGGCGTCGTAGTCGTCGTCGTCCGTCTCGTCGACGTCGTCGCGCGTGGTGCGCCGCGTCGGCTGGTTGGACTGACCGTGAAGTTCCGCCTCCAGCGCTCGCAGGTCGGTGTCCGGCGAGTAGTACTTCAGCTCGCGGGCAACCTTGGTCTGCTTCGCCTTCGCTCGGCCGCGCCCCATGGCGTGACCCCCTCATTACGCTAGTGCGGGTCGGCGCTGATCCTCCCGCCGCCCCGTGGGGACGGCAGAACTACCAGAGCGGACCCGGATCTGTGTGGTTTCTCGTGAGGCCAACGGTACATGGTCCACGGCTGTTCCGTCCCATCGGTCCGGCGCGGCGAGACGTAGGATCGGCCCGGACGGCACGACGACAGGAGCTGACGTGAGCGGGACCACCGCGGGGACCCCCCTTCGCGCCCTCGTCGTCACCGTCGTGCACCACCCGCAGGACTCCCGGATCCGTCATCGCGAGATCTCCGCGCTGCTCGCGGCGGGCTGGCAGGTCACCTATCTCGCCCCCTTCGTCGCCCACGACCTGGCCGTGCCCGCACCGGCCGACGGCCTGACCTGCCGCGACCTGCCCCGGGCCGCCGGGCGTGACCGGCTGGCCGCCGCCCGGGCCGCCCGCGCGGCCGTGCGGCGGCTCGCGCCCGACCACGACGTCGTCCTCGTCCACGACCCCGAGCTCGTGCCGGCCGTCGCCGGGCTGGGGCTGCGCCACCTCGTCTGGGACGTGCACGAGGACCCCGCCGGCGCCCTCGTCGTCAAGGACTGGCTGCCGGCCCCCCTGCGGCGTCCCGTGGCCGCCGCCTGGCGCGGCGCCGAGCGACTCGTCGAGCGCCGGCACCCGCTGCTGCTCGCCGAGCACGCCTACGCGGGGCGCTTCCGCCGCGAGCACACCGTCGTGCCCAATGCCGTCGTCGTGCCCGAGACGGTCCCTCCGGCTGGGGGCGCACGCCTGGTGCACGTCGGCAACCTGACGACCGCCCGTGGCAGCGAGGCGATGGTCGAGGTGGCCCGGCGGGCGCATGCCGGGTCCGACGGGGCGATCACCCTCGAGGTCGTCGGCCCGGCCCGTGACGAGGCCTCGCGGGCGGCGATGGAGGCCGGGGTCGCCGAGGGGATCGTCGTGTGGCACGGCTTCCAGCCCGCCGAGCGGGCGATGGCGACCATCGACGGCGCCCTCGCCGGGCTCGCGCTGCTGCGCGACCTGCCCAACTACCGCGGCTCGATGCCGACAAAGGTCGTCGAGTACCTCGCCCACGGCGTCCCGGCCGTCACGACGCCCCTGCCGCTGGCCCGCGAGCTCGTCGAGGAGTCCGGGGGAGGTCTCGTCGTGCCCTTCGAGGACGTGCAGGCGGCCGCCGATGCCGTGCTTCGCCTGTGGCGGACGCCGGAGGAGGCCGCGGCGATGGGGCGCCGCGGTCGTGAGCTCGTGCGCGAGCGCTACGACTGGGCGAAGGGAGGCGCCGCCTTCGTCGCGGCCCTCACCGAGGTCGCCGCCGCCCGCTCGCCCCGGCGCTGACGCGGAGCCTGTGCCGGGGTTCGATGTGTGCGGGTGCGTCCCAGCGCACCGTCGTACATCGACCCGGCGTGGGAGTCAGGCCTCGGAGGACGACGCGGGGACGAGCTCGCCGAGCTCGGCCCGCAGGGCAGGGGAGAGCCCGTCGATCGTGCCGGCGAGGCCGATCTCGGTCGGGGCGAGGCGCTCGAGGGTGCGCCTGACCGCCGCCGGGACCCGGTCGCTGCGCAGGAGCAGCAGCGGGCTGCCGGTGTGCGCCGCGGCGACGACCGCGCTGAGCGTCTCGACCCCCGTCGTGTGTGCCGAGACGAGGACCGTGCCACCGGTCGGCGCGTCGGCGTAGAGGCCCGCGGCGAGGGCCATCGGGCCCTCGGTCGGCCCGAAGGTCACCTCGGCGCCGGTCGCCTCCTGCAGGCGCTGGACGACGTCGAGCGACCAGTCCTCCTCGTTGCCGTCGAGCATGAGTCGCTCGGGCGCGAGGTCGGCGAGGGCACTCACGAGCTCGTCGGGCACGTGGGTCTCCTCGCACACGACGACCGCCCGACCGCTCTCGGCGGCCATCTGCGAGATCGCGGGGGCGCGGCCACCGCTCGCCGGGAGGGTCACGTGGACGACCTCTCGGTCGCGCGGCGGGAAGTCGCGCAGCAGCCGGGCCGAGGTGATGGCGGGGTCGTCCTCGCCGATGCGCTCGACCGGCCGGCCGAGCATGTCCTCGAGACGGTCGGCCGTCGACGCCGCGACGAGGTCCTCGCCACCGACGACGACGACGCGCTGCGGGTCGAGCCGGCGCATCTCGTCACGGGTGGTCGAGGGCACCGAGCCGGGGCGTACCCACAGCAGCGGCCAGCCCAGCCGTGCCGCGATCGGCGCGACGACGCGGGCCGTGGCGACCTTGTGCACGCTGACGACGAAGGCGCCGTCGACGCCGGGCTCCCAGGTGTGCCGGGTGAGCGAGGTGGCGACGTCGACCCGCGAGTCGCCACCGAACCGCCGGGTGCCCGGCACCTCGGGCTCCGTCGGGGTGGCCGCCCGCTTCTTGGCGCGCTTGGGCAGGGTCTCCTCGTAGAGCGGCAGGACCTCCTCGGTCGGGCCGTCGGCGATGAGCCGACCCTGGTCCATCCACAGCACGCGGTCGCAGATCTGCCGGATGTTGCCGTTGGAGTGCGAGACGAGGAAGACCGTGCCGGCCTGCTCGCGGATCGCCGCGATCCGCTCGGCGCTCTTGGCGCGGAAGTCGGCGTCACCGGTCGCGAGCGCCTCGTCGATCATCAGCACGTCAGGGGCCGCCGCGGTCGAGATCGCGAAGCGCAGCCGCGCGCCCATGCCGGAGGAGTAGGTGCTCATCGGCAGGTAGACCGCGTCGCCGATGCCGGAGAACTCGACGATGTCGTCGAAGCGCTCGCGGATCTCGTCGCGGGTCAGGCCGAGCGCCTGGGCGCCGACGTAGATGTTGCGCTCGCCGCTCAGCTTGCTCATGAGGACGGCATTGACCCCCAGCAGCGAGGGCTCACCGGCCACCCACAGGCGGCCGGACGAAGGGGGGATCAGCCCGGCGACCGCACGCAGCAGCGTCGACTTGCCGGAGCCGTTGCGGCCGATGATGCCGATGGACTCGCCGTGCCGGGCGACGAAGCTGACGTCCTTGACCGCGTGCACCTCGCGCACCCGCGGCTCACGGCGCCCGACGAGGTCCTTGAGCGAGCGCGACTCGCCCTGCCCGGAGGGGCTGCCCATGCGGCCACCGCCGTAGACGGCGTACTTGACGTCGAGGTGGCTGACGACGACCGTCGGGTCGCCGATCGTCACCTGCTCGGGTGCCTGCTCAGCCACGGCCGTACCTCGCCTCGTCGCGCCAGAAGACGAGCAGCCCGATGACGGGCAGGGCGATCGCCCAGGCGGCCATCATCAGCCAGTCGCGCGCGATGATGCTCTCGTCCCCGAGCAGCGACTGCCGGCCGATGTTGAGCATGAGCGCGAAGGGCTGGTAGATCAGGACGTTGCCGACGGCGTCCGGCAGGTTCTGCGCGTAGTGCACGACGGGGAAGAAGACGCCCGACACGTAGCGCAGCAGCCGCACGACGACCGGGATGAGGTTGCCCAGGTCGCGCGAGGCGTTGACCAGCCGCGCGGCCATCATGGCCAGGCCCGACAGGGCCAGGGCCTGCATGACCACGGCGACGGGGAAGAGGAGCCACTCCCACGTCGGCCGCTCACCGGTGAAGAGCATGAGCGCGAGGATCAGCCCGAGCGCGGGCAGCAGCGCGATGAGCTCGGTGAGGGTGATCGAGATCGGCAGGATCGCCCGGGGGAAGTGCAGCGCCCGCACGATCGACAGGTTGCCCGTGATCGCCTTGGCGCCGCGGGTGACGACCGTCGACGTGAAGGAGAACATCACGACGCCGATCGCGAGGAAGCCGACGAAGTTGTCGACCCCCCGGCTCGTCTTGAGCAGCAGGCCGAAGATCGCGTAGTAGCTCAGGATCAGGAAGAGCGGGTTGAGCACCGCCCAGACCTGACCGAGGTGGTTGTCCTCGTTCTTCGCGTACGACTGCGCCGACGACAGGGTCCAGACGAAGGACCGCCGCCGCCAGATGTCCGCGACGTACTGGCGCAGCGGCGGACGCTCGCTGAGCGTCCGCAGCCCGTGCCTGGCCGCGAGCTCCGCGGCCTCGTCGGTGGAGAGAGCCGGGGGGAGGGGGGCCCGCGAGGGGGCCTCCGTCACAGGCGCTCGACCTTGTCGCTGTCGGCCGCCACGCCGCGGGTGTCGAAGAAGCGCTGGGCCTTGCTCGCCAGGTCCTCGACGTCGAAGGACTTGTGGTTCTGCACGAGGACCGTCAGGTCCGCGGCGGCCACGGCGGCGTCGAGGTCGTCGGCGCGGGTCGCCTCGGGCACGGCCTTCCAGTCCTCGACCTTGGCGTCGAAGTACTGGACGCTCGCCCCCTTCGCGATCAGCTGCTGGGCCAGCGGGACCGCCGGCGACTCGCGCTGGTCGGCGATGTCGGGCTTGTAGGTGACACCGAGGAGCAGGACGGTCGATCCGCGCAGCGACTTGCTGTCCTCGTTGAGGATGTTCTGCGCCCGCTGCACGACGTAGGCCGGCATCGTGGAGTTGATCTCCTGGGCCAGCTCGACGAAGCGGAAGGGGTAGCCCAGCTTGGCGCGCACGTTGTACGACAGGTAGTTGGGGTCGATCGGGATGCAGTGACCGCCGACGCCGGGGCCGGGGTAGAAGGCCTGGAAGCCGAAGGGCTTGGTCTTGGCCGCCGCGATGACGTCCCACAGGTCGATGTCGAGGTCGTGGCAGAAGCGCGCCATCTCGTTGACCAGGGCGATGTTGATGTGGCGGTAGGTGTTCTCGAGCAGCTTGGCCGTCTCGGCCTCGCGGGTGCCCTTGGCGCGCACGACGGTGTCGACGAACTGGCCGTAGAAGGCCGCGGCCGCGTCACCGCAGGCCGGGGTGTGGCCGCCGACGACCTTGGGGGTGTTCTTGGCGCCGAACTGCTCGTTGCCCGGGTCGATGCGCTCGGGGGAGAAGGCGAGGAAGAAGTCCTTGCCGGCGACGAGGCCGCCGGCCTCGAGGACCGGGCGCACGACCTCGTCGGTCGTGCCCGGGTAGGTCGTCGACTCGAGGATGATCGTCTGACCGGGCTGCAGGTGCTCGCTGATCGTCTTGACCGCGGAGTTGATCGGGCCGAGGTCGGGGCCGCCGTCCTCCGAGAGGGGGGTCGGCACGCAGATGACGATGGTCTTGACCTCGTCGAGGCGGGCCGGGTCGGTGGTCGCCTCGAAGCCGGCGTCGATCATCGCGCGGACGTCGTCGTCCGAGAGGTCGTCGATGTGGGAGACGCCCGAGTTCAGCGCGTCGACGACGCCCTGGTTGATGTCGAAGCCGAGGACCTTGACCCCGACCTTGGAGGCCTCCTGGGCAAGGGGAAGTCCGACATATCCCTGGCCGATGATCGCGACGTCCGCCACTGTGCATCCTTCTCGTTGTCGTGCTCCCCGGGGTTCCAGGGGGCAACCGGGTCTCCGGTGGCTGGCGCGATCATACCGGCCGGCCCTGTCGGGACGATGACCATCGCCGCCATACAGTGGGCCGCATGTCGCAGCGCCTCCCTGTCCTGCTCGTGACGAGCAACGGCGTGGGGATGGGCCACCTCACCCGGCAGCTCACCGTCGCGCTCAGCGCGCCGGACACGCTCGACCCCGTCCTGTTGTCCCTCTCGGGGGCCCTGCCGACGGTCCGCACCGCCGTCGCGGCCGGACGCCTGCCGGAGCTGGCCGGGGTGCGCACGGAGTACTGCCCCAGCCGCAAGAGCGGATGGCTGCCGAAGGGGGGTCCCTCCCGGCGGCTGCGTGAGCTCCACCCCGCCTACGGCTGGGAGCCGTACTTCGCCGACCGGCTGCGGGCGCTCGTCGCCGAGACCGGCGCCCGGCTCGTCCTCTTCGACGGCGTCGTCCCCTATGCCGGGCTGCGGGCCGCCCGCGAGCAGCTGGCGGGCACCCCCTTCGTCTGGATGCGGCGGGGGATGTGGCGCGCCGGCGTCGGCGACGAGTGGCTCGCCCACGCCGGGATCTTCGACCTCGTCGTCGAGCCGGGGGACTTCGCCGCCGCCGGGGACCGCGGGCCGACCGCCGCCCGTGACGACGCGACCCGGGTGGCCCCGATCTCGATCGCGGACGCGATCGAACGGCACGACCGCGCGCAGGCGCGGGCCGCGCTCGGGCTCGACCCCGACCGGCCGGCGCTGCTGCTCACCCCCGGCACCGGTGCCCTCGAGGACGTCGCGAGCCCGGTGCGGGTCGCGCTCGACGTGCTGCGCCGCTCCGCTCCCGAGTGGCAGGTCGCCGTGACGAGCCCGGCCCTGGCCCGCCACGGCATCGGCCGCGACGGCGAGGACGTGCACCTGCTCACCGACACCTATCCGCTCGCGCGCTCGCTCGCGGCCTTCGACGGGGCGGTGAGCGCCGCGGGCTACAACTCCGTGCACGAGCTGCTCGGCGCGAGGATCCCGACCGTCCTCGTCCCCGGCCAGTCGCTGGGCACCGACGACCAGCCCGGCCGTGCGGCGACGCTCGCCGCCGCGGGTGCCTGCCTGAGCGTCGACCCCGGTGACGCCGAGGGGATGCGGGCGGCCGTGACCCGCCTGCTCGACCCGGCTGCGGCGGCCGAGCTGCGGGATGCCTGTGCGCAGCTGCCGGCGACGACGGGCGGGGCCGAGACGGCCCGGCTGTTCGTCGACCTCGCCGCCACCGCGCCCGTGCCGGCCGGTCTGGCCGCCGGTGCCCCGTGGGGGCCGCCGGCGTGGCGCCGGGCGCTGCCCGACCCGCGCACGCGGGTGGAGGTTGTGGGCGAGCGCGTCGGCGCGGGAGCCAGCGCGACTGCGCGGGGCCGCCGTCCGCTCCGGATCACCGAGGACCTGCCCGCGCACCGGGTGGGTGATGAGCCCGTCGAGCACCTCGTCGAGGGGGCGTCTGCGGACTACCGCCGCGCCCGCTCCGACATCCTGCGCTGGATCTACCGCCCCGGCCGCTGAACTCTGCAAAACCCTAGGGTCTTGCAAGGTTGGCCGCCCTGAACTCTGCAAAACCCTAGGGTTTTGCAGAGTTGGGGCCGGGCTAGCGGCCCGGGCGCTGACGCAGCCGGACGGCCTCGCGGCGCACCCGACCGGCGCGGCGCCGGGCGAGCCCGAGGAGGACGGCCGGCGTGCTGTGCGCCCGCCCGACCGCGCGGGCGTCGGGTGCTGAACCGATGCCGACGACCGCGCCGTCGACCCAGACCCGCCACCGCCCGGCGGCCGGGTCGTGGAGCGCGGTCGGCCCGTCGAGGTGGACCGCGCCGGAGGCCTCGGCGAGGCGGCGGTCGAGACCGGGGGCGTCGGCGACGAGCTCGTCGATCTCGACGCCGTGCCGCATCGCGGCCACGAGCAGCTCGGTCCGCGCGAGGTAGCAGGGGCCCGCGTCGCTGTGCACCCGCACGAGCCGGCGGTGCGGGCGGTGCAGCACGCGCAGCAGCCGCTCGGGCGCACCCTCGAGCAGCTGCGCGCCCGACCGGTGGACGAGCACGGCCTCGGCCGAGCCGATCGCCTCCTCGAGGCGGTCGGCGGCATCGGGGGCGTCGGCGTCGACGACGGCGCACGACGGGGGGTGAGCGGGCATGCCAGCAGGATAGTGACGACTAGCGTGGGGGCCATGACGACGCACGCGAGCGCCCCCGCCGCCGGGGACACCCCCGTCGGCCGGGTGCCCGGGCCCGACAGCGACCGGCGCGCGCACCTCGACCTGGCCCAGAGCGGCTGGACCCTCACCAGCCCGTGGCGTCGCCCCCTTCGAGGGACGTGGGAGCGACCCGAGGCGCTCGCCGACGGCCTCGCCCGGCTCGACCACGTGCACGCCCTGACCGTCGACGCGGAGCCCGCCGGCCCCTCGCCCGACGCGGCGACGACCGCGGCCCTCGCCGACTTCGTCACCCGGGCGATCGCCCGCGGGACCTTCGTCGTGGGCGACCTGCCCGCCGTCGTGGCCCGCCGCGTCCACGCCGTCGTGCCCGGCGCCGCGCACGGACGGCCGGGGGACCTCGGCTTCGACGTCGCGTCGGTCCGCCAGCGCCGGCAGGTGCTCGCCCCGCTCGCCGACCACGCGCTCGCCCCGAGCACCTCGGTGCTGCTCGCCACCCGCCGGCCGCACCTGCTCGGCGCGATCGGCGCGATGATCCGGGCCCAGACGCTGCCGCCCGCCGAGGTCGTCGTCGCGGTCCACGGCGGCGACCCCGACGACCTGCCGACGCCCGACCTCGGCGACATCGCCGTCACCGTCGTCGCCGCGCCGGGGGACCGCAGCCTCGGCCACGCCCTGCAGCTGGCCGCCGACGCCGCGAGCGGGCAGCTGCTGACGAAGATGGACGACGACGACCACTACGGGCCCGACCACCTGCTCGACCTGGCCATCGCGCGCCGGGTCTCCGGGGCGCCCGTCGTCGGCAAGAGCAGCACCGTCGTGCACGTCGAGGCCCTCGACACCACCGTGCGCCGCGTCATCGGCACCCCCGAGTCGGCGGTGCACCGGGTGGCAGGCGGCACGATCCTCGTCGGGGCCGACGAGCTGCGTGACCTCGGCGGCTGGGCCGACGTCCCCCGCGCCGTCGACAGCGCCCTCATGCGGGCGGCCACCGCCGCCGGCGCGATGATCTACCGCCCCCACGACATCGGCTACGTCTACGTGCGGCACGCCGGCGACGGTCACACGTGGTCCGCCGACGCGGGGCACTTCCTCGCCAATGCCCGCGAGCAGTGGCTCGGGCTGCTGCGCCACCCCGACTTCGGGACCTGAGCGTAGGGGGGCGCGCCCCCCTTCGCCCGGCCACGGCGTGTGGATCATGGGCCGTCCACCGGCCCGTGACACACTGACTGGCTGTAATCCCCCCGAGAGCGAAGGGCTGACATGGCTCCCCTTGTTGTGCACGTCACCGGTGCGCGCCCCAACTTCCCCAAGGCCGCCCCGGTCCTCGAGGCCCTGGCCGCCTACGACGTCGAGCAGCTGCTCGTGCACACGGGTCAGCACTACGACGACAAGATGTCGGACGTCTTCTTCCGCCAGCTCGGCATCCCGAAGCCCGACGTCAACCTCGGTGTCGGCTCCGGCGCGCACGGCGCGCAGACGGCCAAGGTGATGATCGCCCTCGAGGAGCTCTTCACCGAGCGCCGCCCCGACCTCGTCGTCGTCTACGGCGACGTCAACTCGACGGTCGCCGCGGCCCTCGTCGCGAGCAAGCTCGGCATCACCTTCGCCCACGTCGAGGCGGGCCTGCGCTCCTTCGACATGACGATGCCGGAGGAGATCAACCGGCTCGTCACCGACAAGCTCTCGGACCTGCTCCTCACGACGAGCACCGACGCCATCGGCCACCTCGGCAACGAGGGCACCGACCCCGACAAGATCCACTTCGTCGGCAACCCGATGATCGACACCCTCCTGAAGAACAAGCCCCGCTTCGACGCCGACGCGGTGCGCCAGGAGGTCGGCATCGAGGGCGACTACATCGTCGCCACGCTCCACCGCCCGGGCAATGTCGACGACCCGGAGGACGTCAAGGCGCTCGTCGCCGCGATGCACGCCGTCGCCGACCAGGCGCAGGTCGTCATCCCGCTGCACCCGCGCGGGCGCGCCCGCCTCGAGGAGGCCGGCTTCCTCGACCACCCGGGCATGCGCGTCATCGACCCGCTCGGCTACATCGAGTTCATGGGCCTGGTCCGCGGTGCGGCCGCGGTCGTCACCGACTCCGGCGGCGTGCAGGAGGAGACGACGATCCTCGGTGTCCCGTGCCTCACCCTGCGCCCCAACACCGAGCGCCCGGTGACGATCACCCACGGCACCAACCAGCTCGTCACCCGCGAGACCCTCTCCGAGCGGGTCTCCGAGGTCCTCGCGACCGGCCCGCTCCAGGAGTGGGACACCCCGCCGCTGTGGGACGGCCACGCCGGCGAGCGGATCGCCAAGGTCCTCGCCAGCTCGGTGGGGGCGACCCGACGGGGCGACGCGTGACCGCTGGGACCGGGGACACCTCCCTGCAGTCGGAGGTCACCGAGGCAGAGGCCGGGGCCAAGGAGGCCGCGGCCGAGGCGCACCACGGGGCGAAGGGGAAGAAGAACCTCCGTGGCGACATCGAGGGCCTGCGGGCCGTCGCCGTCGGCACCGTCCTGATCTACCACGTCGGCATCCCCTTCCTGCCCGGCGGCTTCGTCGGCGTCGACATCTTCTTCGTCATCTCCGGCTTCCTCATCACCTCGCTGCTGCTGCGCGAGACGGTGAAGACCGGCACGATCTCGATCGCCGACTTCTACGCCCGCCGGGCCCGGCGGCTCCTGCCGGCCGCCTCGGTCGTGCTCATCGTCACGGCCCTGCTCGGCTGGGCGCTGCTGCCCGGACCGGACCGGCTCAACCTCGGCGCCGACGTCATCGCCGCGACCTTCTACGTCATCAACTGGGCGTTGGCCCTGAGGTCGGTCGACTACCTCGCGGAGGACGCCGCACCCTCGGCGCTGCAGCACTACTGGTCGCTGTCGGTCGAGGAGCAGTTCTACGTCGTCTGGCCGCTCATCATCATCGTCGGCCTCATGGTGGCGCGCCGGACCCGGATGCGGCCCAAGCCGCTGCTCTTCGGCGTGCTCGCCGTCATCGCCGCGGCCTCGCTCGTCTACTCGGTGCTGCACACCAAGAGCGACCCGGCGACGGCCTACTTCTACACGACGACCCGGGTGTGGGAGCTCGCCATCGGCGCGCTCCTGGCCTTCCTCGTCCTGCGGCTGACGCGACTGCCCCGCCTGGCGGCCGAGCTGCTCGCGGGCGCCGGCCTGCTGCTCGTGCTGTGGTCGGCCTTCTTC
The DNA here is from genome assembly GCF_024362365.1 of Janibacter sp. CX7. NCBI lineage: Bacteria > Bacillati > Actinomycetota > Actinomycetes > Micrococcales > Intrasporangiaceae > Janibacter > Janibacter sp. CX7. The sequence continues at coordinate 250,605 of NZ_CP101464.1, forward strand.
CTCACCTCCAAGACCCCGTGGCCGAGCGCGTGGGCGCTCGCCCCGACGGTCGGCGCGGCGCTGATCATCGCGGCCGGCTGCGCCACCCAGGCCACCGCCACCGCGCGGCTGCTCAGCCTCAAGCCGATGGTGTGGATCGGCGGCATCTCCTATGCGATCTACCTGTGGCACTGGCCGCTCATCACGATCGCCAAGACCGCCTGGCCCGACGTGCGCATCCGCCACCTCGTGCTCATCGGCATCGTCTCGGTCGTCCTCGCCTGGCTGACCAAGCACCTCGTCGAGGACCCGGTGCGCTTCCACCCCGGCCTGAGCGCCAAGGCATCGCGTGGCCTGCTCTTCGGCCTGGCATCGATGATCGTCACCGCGCTCGTCGGCACCGCCGTGTGGGCCACCGTCCCGAAGCTCGACGAGGACGCCAAGGTGCCCGGGGCGACCGCCCTGGTCGCCGACCCGTCGAGCGACGTGTGGAAGGTCCGCGAGGACGCGAGCAAGGTCTTCGCCAGCTCGGGCACGACGACGCCGGACCCGGCGGTCGCGCCCGAGGACGTGCCCCGCTACTACGACGACGACTGCCAGGTGCAGCCCGGCGACGCCGACGTCGACACCTCGTGCGTCTACGGCAAGACCGACGGCGACCAGACGATCGCCATGCTCGGCGACTCCAAGATGGGCCAGTGGTTCCCGGCCGTCGAGGCGATCGCCCACGACGAGGGCTGGCGCGTCGAGCTCTACCTCAAGTCCGCGTGCTCCTTCACCTACGACGGGGCCCGCAGCGACTGCGAGGAGTTCGGCCGCAATGCCAACAAGCACTTCGACGAGGAGGGCGCACCCGATGTCGCGCTCGTCTCCGGCGGTGCCGGCAGCTCGCCCGCCCTGCGCAAGGGCATGACCGAGGCCATCTCGGAGCTCAAGGCCAAGGGCACCAAGGTCGTCGTCCTCTCCGACAGCCCCCGCCCGGGCAAGGAGCAGGTCTACACCTGCGTCGAGGAGCACCCCGACGACTTCTCCACGTGCGCCTTCCCGGCGGACGAGGACAACGGTCGCAAGGGCCGCGGCACCAAGGCGCTGCAGGAGTCGGCCACCGCCGCCGACGTCCCCTTCGTCGACCTCAACGAGTGGATCTGCCCGCCCGGCAAGGAGTGCCCGCCGGTCATCGGCGACTCGCTCGTCTACCGCCAGGGCAGCCACGTGACGGCGACCTACATCCGCACCCTGACGCCCATGCTCTACCGGGCGCTGGCGGCGGAGGACCTCACGTCGAAGAACTCCGACGAGATCTCCGTCAAGGACATCCCCTAGCAGTACCAGCACGACGAAGGGGGCGCTCACCGCGAGGTGAGCGCCCCCTTCGTCATGGGCGCAGCGGTCAGCCGAGGAGGCGGTGGTAGGCCTCGTCGGCGATCTTGGTGACGTCGCTCCAGTCCCGCTCGGCGAGGACCCACTCGCGGGCCTGGCGGCCCATCCGCTCGCGCAGCTGCGGGTCGTCGAGATAGCGGGCGATCTGCCGGGCGAAGTCCTGCGAGCTGCCCTTCTCGAAGACCAGGCCGCGCTCGTCGGGCTTGACGATCTCGGTCAGCGCCGCGACGGAGCTCGAGATGCACGCCTTGCCCATGGCCATCGACTCGAAGGGCTTGATCGGGCTGATCAGCTCGCACACCGGCAGCGGCAGGCGCGGGAAGGGCGTGATCTGGAAGATCGACAGGTAGCGCGCGACCTCCTCGTGCGGCACGCGGCCGGTGAAGGTCACGACGTCGAGGACGTCGAGCTCGCGGGCCATCCGGTGGAGCTGACCCTCGAAGTGCCCGTCGCCGACGATGATGACGGCGAAGTCGTCGCGGGTCTTCTTCAGCTCCGCGGCGGCGAGCAGCAGCAGGTCGAGGCCCTCGTAGTCGACGAGGCCGCCGGCGTAGCCGATGACCGTCTTGCCCCGCAGGCCGAGCTCGTCGATGAGCGCCTCGTCGGGCTGCCGGGGCTCGAACTGCGCCGTGTGGACGCCGTTGGGCAGCACGGCGATCCGGTCCGCGGGGCCGCCGCGACGGATCATCTCCTCGCGCAGCGCCTCGGTGATGACGAAGGTGAGGTCGGCGTTCTGGACGATGTGCAGCTCGAGCCCGGTCATGTAGCGGTAGGCGTCGGTGCGGCCGAACTCGGGATTGCGCGAGATCTTCATCAGGTCCTCGAGACCGCGCATCTCGTAGACGAAGGGGATGCCCAGCCGGCGAGCGGCACGCAGGCCGGCGAGGCCGTTGTTCTGGAAGCTGCTCGCGTGGATCAGGCCGGCGCGGTGGTCGCGGGCGACCTCCTCGAGGCGCTCGGCGAAGCGCTCGATGTAGCCGGCCATCGGGGTGGTCCGGTACTCGCGCTCGCCCGGCTCGAGCAGGCGGCGGTAGGTCATCGTGTCGACGACGTCGAAGGGCTCGACCTCGCGCTTGTCGCCCTGGCCCCAGAAATCGTAGGGGAAGCCGAGGCGGGTCGCGGCGAGCATGTCCCAGCCCAGGCCCTGCAGGCCGGTGAGGATGCCGTGGCTGCGGGTCGCGTAGCCGCCGGAGCGGTGCGGGAGCGACTGGGCGAGCACGGAGAGCACGGCGCGCGGGTTGGGCTCGTAGGAGCGCTCCTGCGCCTCGTCGACGGGCCAGCCGGTGGCGCCGATGTGGATCTGGTCGGAGACCTGCGCGTGGGTCTCGCGCGCCTTCTTGTGACCGAGCTCGATGAGGCGGCCGGAGATGACCTGAGCGGTGTCGAGCCACCCGGCGCGCGCGGCCCGCTGGGCCAGCGAGTGCGAGGTCTTGTTGGGCACGACGGTGATCGTCTCGAGGTCGGCCTCGCGGTAGAGCTCGCGCAGCTCGTCCCAGCCCTTGAGCTTGCCGAGGGCGCGGGTCGCGGAGCGGAAGCCGGCCTTGCCGGTGCGCCCGACCTCGAGCGCGGTGGCCCGCTGGGCGTCCTCGTCGCCGGCGGCGCGGATCTGCGTCTCGGTGCGGATGAGGTCGAGGGAGTGGGTCGTGTGGTTGACCCGCCAGGTGTCGACGTTGGCGATGAAGGCCTCGGCCTGGGCGACGTCGCGCGAGGTGTACCAGCCGAGGAGGCGCTCGGCGTCCTTGGTCGTGCGGGGCGTCGTGCTCTCGGCGAGGTCGTTGACCCGCCGGAGCAGGTCCTTGTGGTTGGCCCGCGTGGCGACGGCCATGGCCAGGCCGAGGGCCTCGGCGTCGGGGTTGCGCTCCAGGGTGGCCCAGGCCTCCTGGACGGCCTCGTCGATCGCGCCGAGCGACATGTGCGACCACGCGCGCAGACCGTGGCCGGTCGCGCCGAGTGCCGACTCGGGCACCCGGGAGAGCAGTCGCAGTCCCTGGTCGAAGGCCCGGGCGTCGAGGATGAGCAGGCGCGCCTGGGCGAAGATGGCGCGCTTGCCGACCGAGCCGCCCTGGTTGGGCAGGGTCGCCAGCGGGTCGAGGCGCACCCGGCGCACGACGGCGCGGGCGGCGCGCTTGCCCTGGGCGCGGGCGGCGTTCTTGTCGATGGGGGCCAATGGGGGTCCTTGTCGTCGTCGGGGCGTGCGGGACGCCGGGGTCAGAGGCTCACGTGGGTCGTGGGGTCACCGTAGAAGAGCAGGCGACCGGTGGCGGTGAGGAAGGTCGAGTCGGTGACCGTCCACGTGTGGGCGTGCCGGTCGTCGCCGCGGACCGACACGTAGTTGTAGCGGTCGCCGGAGTAGACGCGCACGCCCTGCTCCATCGAGCGGTCGAGGATGTCGGAGTCGACGGCGCGCGGGATGTCGCTGAAGCGCACGTCGCGGGCCACGTCGCCGGCGAAGAGCATCGAGCCGCCCTGGATGCGCCGCTCGTAGCGGTGCTCGGAGTCGGGGTAGCGCAGGACGACCGCGCCCGTGGAGCGCAGCCACACGTAGTGCGCCCACTTCCCGACGATGCCGGCGTCGGTGTAGGAGAAGGCGGCGAGCAGGTCCGACAGGTAGCGCGGGCCGTAGAAGTTGTCGTCGTCCATCTTGGCGATGTACTGCCCGCCGGAGGCGTCGACGCCGAGGTTCATGCACGCACCGAGGGTGAGCGAGGCGTCGGCGTGGACGATCTGCAGCTCCTGCACCCCGGCGGCGGTGGCGCGGCGGCGCAGCTCGTCGTCGTCGGTCTCGAGGCCGTGCAGGACGAGCACGAGCTCGACAGCGGGGTGGTCCTGCCGGCCGAGGTTGGCGAAGACGTTGTCGAGCTCGTGGGTGCGGTTGGTCGGCACGACGGCCGAGATCGTCGCGGGGGTGAGGGCGGGCACGTCCCGACCGGCGGCCGCGGCGATCGCGCGGGCCCGGTGGGCGCCGGTGTGGCCGGCGAGGACGGCGCGCTGCAGGCGCAGCCCCTCGCGGGCGACGAGCTCCTCCTGGTTGACCCGGGCCACGAGCTCGCTGCGCAGCGACTTGCCGTCCTCGACGCGGGGCACGAGGGCCTCGATCTCGGCGGGCAGGTCGGCGTGCTCGGTGGTGCCGACGACGGGCGTCTGCGCCATCGCCGCGTCGAGCGTCGTCCAGGCCGCGGCGGGCGAGGTCGCCGACAGGTCGAGCAGGACCCGGGCGTCCCCGACGGCGACGTCGTCACCGGTCCGGTCGGTGAGCGCCGGGGGGAGGGTGACGAGCGAGGACTTGCCGGGGCGGCGGACGAGGCGGGTGTCCCCCTTCGCCATCGGCTTGAGCGCATCGGCCACGAGACGAAGGGAGGAGTCGTCACCGAGGCGGGAGAGGCCGTCGACGACGGCGAGGACGCCGGAGCGGCGGGTGGTTGTCGCGTCCTCGCGCGCCGGGCCGAGGGCGCGGGGCTGGGCGGCCGGGGCCCAGTCGTGGACCTCGCGGCCGGTGGCGGCCAGGGCCTCGCGGGCGGTGGCCGAGGAGCTGCCGACGGTGTCGACCTGCTCGGCCCACGCGCCGGGGAGGGTGTCGTCGGTGACCCACAGGGCGGTCGGGACGCCGGCCTCGCGCGCGGCGGTGAGCACCTCGGTCAGCGCGCTGCCGTCGCCCCAGCCGGGGACGGTGCCGTCGACGCCCTCGAGGAGGACGAGGTCGGCGCCCTCGAGGGCCGGCTGCCAGCTGCGGCGGTCGAGCTGACGCTGCTGCCACTCCGGCGCGAGCAGGGCGCTCAGGCGCGGCCCGGCGGCGACGGCGACGGTGAGGTCGAGGGCGGGGACCGGGGAGTGGACGGCCGTGACGGTCCGCTCGGGCGCCAGCGGCTCGGCGGGAGCGGGCGCCGTGGCGGTCGGGGCGGCCGGCTCGGGAGTCGGCTCGGAGGTCGGCTCCTGGGGCGCGTCGGCGGGCTCGGCCGGGGCAGCCGGGGCGGGCTGCAGCTCGGTCACCGCGGCGCGGGCTGCCCGTCGCAGCCGGTGGGTGAAGGCAGGGGTCTTCGACGGTCGGCTCACGAGCGGTCAGTCTTCCATGTCGGTACCGGGAACGCCGAAGGGCGCCACCGTGTCGGTGGCGCCCTTCGGACGAGGCTCTGGTGGCCAGGGGCGGGGTCGAACCGCCGACCTTCCGATTTTCAGTCGGACGCTCGTACCAACTGAGCTACCTGGCCGAGCCGGTCCGAACCGGACCAGCGAGCGACCCTGACGGGACTCGAACCCGCGACCTCCGCCGTGACAGGGCGGCGCGCTAACCAACTGCGCTACAGGGCCTTGGTGTGCAAGGCACGTGCACGATACATCTGTGCGTGACTCCGCAAAACCCTAGGGTCTTGCGAGGTTGTATCCCCAACGGGATTCGAACCCGTGCTACCGCCGTGAAAGGGCGGGGTCCTAGGCCGCTAGACGATGGGGACCCGTCTCCGAAGACCCCTCGCTACGCAGCAGGCAGCACCCGAATCCGTCGAGGACTCGGAAAGCATACGCAGACACATCCCGGATCGCCAAAACGAGTCAGGCGGGGGCCGCCCAGGCCCGCACCCGCTCCGCATCCCACGTCGTGATGATGCGGTCCAGCGGCACCCCGAGACGCTCCGCGCGCTCGGCGCCGTAGGCCTTCATCTCCAGCTGTCCGGGGGCGTGCGCGTCGGAGTCGACGGCGAAGAGGCAGCCGATCTCGAGGGCGAGCTCGACGAGCTCGTCCGGGGGGTCGCAGCGCTCGGGGCGGGAGTTGATCTCCACGGCGACGTCGTGCTCGGCGCAGGCCTCGAAGACGGCGCGGGCGTCGAAGTCGCTCTGCGGCCGCGTGCCGCGCGATCCGGTGACGAGCCGACCGGTGCAGTGGCCGAGCACGTTGACCCGGGGGTTGCTCACGGCCGCGACCATGCGCCGGGTCATCGGGCCCTTGGCCATCTTGAGCTTCGAGTGGACGGAGGCGGTGACGAGGTCGAGCCGGCCGAGCATCTCGGGTGTCTGGTCGAGCTCGCCGTCGTCGAGGATGTCGACCTCGATGCCCGACATGACGGTGAAGGCGTCGCCGAGGGAGTCGTCGATCGCCGCGAGCAGCTGCAGCTGCTGGCCGAGGCGCTGCGGTGACAGGCCATTGGCGATGCGCAGCCGCGGGGAGTGGTCGGTGAGCACCATCCACTCCTGACCCAGCTCGACGGCGGTGAGCACCATCTCGTCGATCGGGCTGCCGCCGTCGGACCAGTCGGAGTGCAGGTGGCAGTCGCCGATGATCGCGGCGGCGTAGTCCTCGCCGCCCTCGACGAGCGGGCCGCCGTGCTCCTCCTGCTGGCGGACGAGGTAGTCCGGCAGCTCGCCGCGCACGGCCTGCTCGATGACGCCCGCGGTCGAGCTGCCGATGCCCTTGAGCTCGGTGATGGTGCCGTCCTCGACCCGCTGGCGGACCTCCCCTTCGGCGAGGTCGCGCAGGACCGCCACGGCCCCGCGGAAGGCCTCGACCCGCCGGCTGTGCTGCCGGGAGCGCTCGAGGAGGAAGCCGACGCGGCGCAGCGCCTCGACGGGGTCGACGGGCGCCTGCAGCGGCTCGAGGGATCTCACGACATCACCAGGAGGTGTGCAGCGGTCGACCCTCGGCGAAGCCCGCCGTCGACTGGAGGCCGACGAGCGCGCGCTCGCGGAACTCCTCGAGCGAGGTGGCGCCCGCATAGGTGCACGAGCTGCGCACGCCGCCGATGATCTCGTCGATGACGTCCTCGACGCCGGGGCCGGCCGGGTCGATGTACATCCGCGAGTTGGAGATGCCCTCCTCGAAGAGGCCCTTGCGGGCACGGTCGAAGGGGGAGTCGCTCGCCGTGCGGTTCTGCACCGCCCGCGCGGAGGCCATGCCGAAGGACTCCTTGTAGCTGCGCCCGTCGGGGTCGGTGACGAGGTCTCCGGGGGACTCGAGGGTCCCGGCGAACCACGAGCCGATCATGACGTTGCTCGCTCCGGCGGCCAGCGCGAGGGCGACGTCGCGCGGGTGGCGGACCCCGCCGTCGGCCCACACGTGCTTGCCGAGCTCGCGGGCGGCGGCGGCGCACTCGAGCACCGCGGAGAACTGCGGGCGGCCCACGGCGGTCATCATCCGGGTCGTGCACATCGCGCCCGGGCCGACGCCGACCTTGACGATGTCGGCGCCCGCCTCGATGAGCTCGCGGGTCCCGTCGGCCGAGACGATGTTGCCCGCGACGACCGGGACCTGCGGGTCGAGGGCGCGGACGGCGGCCAGGGCGTCGAGCATCTTGGCCTGGTGCCCGTGGGCGGTGTCGACGATGAGGACGTCGGCGCCGGCGTCGAGCAGGGCAGCGGCCTTGCCGCCGACGTCGCCGTTGATGCCGACCGCTGCGGCGATCCGCAGCCGGCCCTGTGCGTCGACGGCGGGGGAGTACATGCTCGCGCGCACGGCGCCCTTGCGCGTCTGGATGCCGACGAGGCGGCCGTCGGCGTCGACGACCGGGGCCACGCGGCGACGGGACCGGTGCAGCTGCTCGTAGGCGGCGCGCGGGTCGGCGTCGGCCGGCAGGGTCATCGGGTCGGGCGACATGACGTCGCGGACCTGGGTGAAGCGGTCGACCCGGTCGAGGTCGCGCTCGGTGACGACGCCGACGGGGCGGCCGTCCTCGACGACGATGCCGGCGCCGTGGGCCCGCTTGCTGATGAGGGCCAGCGCCTCCCCGGCGGTCGCGCTCGGCTCGAGCGTGATCGGGGTGTCGTGGACGAGGTCGCGGCTCTTGACGAAGGAGATGACGTCGGCGACGACGTCGACGGGGATGTCCTGGGGGATGACCGTCAGGCCGCCGCGGCGGGCGGTCGTCTCGGCCATGCGGCGGCCGGCGATAGCGGTCATGTTGGCGACGACGAGCGGGATCGTCGTCCCGGTCCCGTCGGTGGTCGTCAGGTCGACCTCGTGGCGGCTGGCGATCTCGCTGCGCCGCGGCACCATGAAGACGTCGTCGTACGTCAGGTCGAACTGGGGCATCAGGCCGTTGAGGAACTCCACGGGAGTCCAGTGTAAGGCGCTCGATGGGACATCATCGGGGCGTGAGCTTCCTCCAGGAGTCCCCGGCCGACGAGCGGCGCCGAGCGGGTCTGCGCCGCATGCGCACCGTCGCCACCGGCCTGCTCGTCCTCGCTGCCGTCGTCTTCGTCGCCACCCTGCGCCTCGACCACGAAGGGGTGTGGGGCTTCGTCAACACGGCCGCCGAGGCGGCCATGGTCGGTGCACTCGCCGACTGGTTCGCCGTGACGGCGCTCTTCCGCCACCCGCTCGGGGTGCCGGTGCCGCACACCGCGCTCGTCAAGAAGCGCAAGGACGAGCTGGGGCGCAGCCTGCAGGAGTTCGTGACCGAGAACTTCCTCACCGAGGAGATCGCCCGCGACCGGCTCGCCGCCGCACACGTCGCCGAGCGTGTGGGCACCTGGCTCGGCGAGCCGGCGCACCGCGAGCGGGTGCTCACCGAGGTCACCCGCGGCGGCGCCCGGGCCCTCGAGCGGGTCGCCGACGACGACGTCCACGACTTCCTCGAGCAGCTGCTCCTGCCGCGGCTGGCCCAGGAGCCGATCAGCCCGATCCTCGGCTTCCTCCTCGAGGGGGTCGTCGAGGGCGGCAACCACACCGGGCTGGTCGACCTCGGCCTCGACGAGGTGCGGCGCTGGCTCGACGACAACCCCGACCTCTTCAAGCAGGTCGTCGGCGACCGCGCCCCGTGGTGGACCCCCGAGTGGGTCGACGACAAGGTCATCGACTGGACCTATCGCCAGGCGCTCGGGTGGCTCGCCGAGATGCGCACCGACGTGCGTCACCCGGCGCGCACCGCCCTCGACGACCTGCTCCGGCGTCTCGCGGCCGACCTGCAGCACGACCCCGACGTCATGGCGAGCGCCGAGTCGCTCAAGGAGCGCCTGCTCGCGCACCCGCAGGTGCCGACGAGCGCGGTCGCGGTGTGGCAGTCCCTGCGCGCCTCGCTCCTGGGCGCGATGGCCGACCGGGACTCCTACTTCTGGGCGCGCGGCGACGAGCTGCTCACGCACCTCGGTGACCACCTTGCGCACGACGAGGCGTGGCAGGAGCGTCTGGAGCAGCACCTCGGCGAGATCGTCGCCTTCTTCGTCAACACCTATGGCGACGAGCTCGCCGAGGTCATCTCGGTGACCGTCGAGCGGTGGGACGCCGACGAGGCGAGCGAGCGGATCGAGCTCTTCGTCGGGCGCGACCTGCAGTTCATCCGGATCAACGGCACCGTCGTCGGCGCGCTCGCCGGCCTGGCGATCCACACGGTCGCGGTCCTCATCGCCTGACCTCCCCGCAGCCGAGTTGATGTGTCTCGGTGCGCTGGGACTCACCCTCATACATCGACCCGTCGCTCAGCGCAGCGGGTCGAAGGGGGTCAGCTCCGCCGCCGGGCGACCGGTGACCATCGCCTCCGCGAGCAGGCGTCCCGTGGCCGGGCCGAGGGTGATGCCCCACATGCCGTGGCCGCCGGCGACGCTCACCCGCGGCGAGCTCGTCACGCCGATGAGCGGCAGCCCGTCGGAGGTGCACGGGCGCGAGCCGACCCACTCGTCCTGCCGGTCGTCGAGGTCGACGCCGGTGAGGTAGGGGCGGGCCGCGTCGACGATCGCGGTGATCCGCCGGGGGTCGAGGGCGGCCTCGGGCTTGCGGAACTCCATCATCCCGGCGACCCGGAGCCGGTCGCCCAGGGGCGTGCAGGCCACGCGCTGCGCGGGCAGGTAGACCGGGCCCTGCGGGGTGTGGTCGATCGGCACGCTGAAGCTGTAGCCGCGGCCCGCCTGGACGTGCATCTTCACGCCGAAGGGGCGGGCCAGGTGGTCCAGCCAGGTGCCCGTGGCGACGACGACCCGGTCGAAGCGCTCGTCGCCGCCACCACGGACGGCGAGACGCACCCCCTTCGTCTCGTCGGTGATGCCGGTGACCTCGCTGCCCTCGCGGATCTTGCCGCCGCGCGCCCGGACGGAGTCGGCGAGAGCTGCGACGTACTCGCCGGGGTTGAGATAGCGCTGGCCGAGCAGCCGGATGCCGGCCCCGATCCGGTCGGAGAAGGTCGGCTCGGCGGCCCGGACCTCGTCGCCGCTCAGCTCCTCGAAGCCGACGTCCTGCCCGGAGGCGGCGATGTGCTCCAGCTCGGTGAGCAGGAACTCGGTCTGTTCCTTGGTCTCGTAGCCAGCGATGAACGAACGAGCCTCTCGCGCAGGGGCGCTCACGCCCCCGGCGGCGAGGTCGTCGAAGGCGCTGATCGCGTGACCGTTGATCGGCACGAGGGCGCGCATCGACAGGCTCCAGCGGCGCATCGTGCTGTTGCGGGTGAAGGCCGCGAGGAAGCGCAGCAGCCGCGGGTCGGCCGTCACCGGCACGTAGACCGGGGACGCGGGGGAGATGACCGCCTTGATCCCGTAGGAGAGGACGGCCGGGTCCGGCAGCGGCGTCGAGATGCCGGGGGTGATCCAGCCGGCATTGCCCCACGAGGAGCCGGCGGCGACGCCGTCACGGTCGAGGACCTCGACCTCGACGCCGTGCTCCTGCAGGAACCAGGCGGTGGACAGTCCGACCATGCCGGCGCCGATGACGGCGACCTTCTTCGGCGCGGGATCCAGGGTGCTCATCGCGTCCTCTCGGGCTCGGCCCGCAGGGTCTCCGCAGGCATCAGGCCACTGTGCCCCAGATCACGTGCGCGGGCAAAGTCCCCCGAGATGTCGGGCCTCCCGTCGTCGCCCGGCCACCCGTTGACAGGCTCACGACCCTCTCCTAGTCTGCGTCCCAGAGTTGAATCTGAACCCGGATTCACACGTTCTCAATGAGGAGAAGCTCGATGGCCGCTGCATTGTCGACGCGCACGACCCGCCTGTTCGCCGTGACCGCCAGTGGGGTGCTCGTCGCAGCCCTCGCCGCGTGCGGGGGCTCCGGGAGCGGGGGCTCCGGAGACGGGGACACGATCACCATCGGTTACTCGGCCGGGATCAGCGGGGGCGCCGCGGAGTACGGCCTCAACGTGCAAAACGGCCTGCAGATGGCCATCGACCAGCTCAACGACGAGGGCGTCGAGGTCGACGGCAAGAAGTACACGATCAAGCTCGAGAGCCTCGACGACCAGTACCAGCCCGGCACGACGGGGACGAATGCCCAGCGCCTCGTCCAGAAGGACGGCGCGGTCGTCGTCTTCGTCCCGCACGCCGGCGGGATCAAGGCGGCCCAGGAGCTCAACTCCGGCCGCAGCGAGTTCCTCATCGGCGCCTACAGCTCCGACCCGGCGATCGTCGAGAGCGACAACCCGCTCACCGTGATGATCCCGCCGTCCTTCACCAGCTACATCCAGCCCTTCATCGAGCACGTCGACACCAAGGGCAAGGGCAAGCTCGGCCTCCTCGCGACCTCCAGCGAGTTCGGCCAGGAGTGGACCACGCACATGACGAAGGCGTGGAAGGACGCGGGCGGCACCGTGCAGGCCAACAACAACATCAACTACGGCACGGTCTCCGACTTCGCCGGCCCGGTCGCCAAGACCCTCTCCGGCAAGCCGGACGTCATTATGGTCGGCGGGCCCTCCCAGCCGACCGCCCTGATCATCGAAGAGGCCCGCAAGCAGGGCTTCGACGGCTCCTTCATGATCCTCGACCAGGCGAAGTACGAGGAGATGGAGGAGTTCACCGACCCCGACAACCTCGACAACTCCGTCGGCATCGCGCCGCTCACCGAGTTCGACGGGACCGAGAAGTTCATCGCCGACTACCAGAAGAAGTTCGACTCGAAGAAGCCGGTCAACGCCGACATCGCCCTCAACTACCAGGCGTTGCCGATCTTCATCAAGGCCATGGAGCTGTCGGGGAGCGTCGACGACCCGAAGGCGATCCGCGAGGCGATGGGCGAGGCCGTCGAGGAGGTCGACCCCAGGTACCAGGTCGCCTTCGCGCCCAACCGGATCACCGACTCCGGGCACCTCGTCGCCGACGACCTCAAGGCCGCCCAGCGCACGGAGGACGGGACGTACGAGTCCTTCGAGATCGAGCAGCCGACGGAATGAGGTCGGGACCGCAGGCACCGCGCCGGCACAGGGGTCTGACATGACGCTCTTCCTGCAGCAGCTGATCAACGGTCTCGCTCTCGGTGGCATCTACTGCCTCGCCGCCGTCGGCCTGACCCTCGTCTTCGGGGTCCTGGGCTTCCCCAACCTCGCCCACGGCGCCATCTACATGCTCGGCGGCTACGTGACCTACTCGATGATGGTCGACGTCGGTCTGCCCTATGTCGCGGCGATCGTGTGCGCGGCACTCGTCCTGGCCGTCATCGGGGTCGTCTTCGAGCGGCTCGTCTTCCACCCGCTGCGCACAGCGCCGCACACGCACCACATGATCGCCACGGTCGGGGTGATGTTCTTCGTCATCTCCGTCGTGCAGGAGGTGTGGGGCACCGGCTTCCTGCGGATGGAGTCGCCCTTCAGCGGTCGGGTCGGGCTCCTCGGGGCGGAGATCTCGGCCCAGCGGGTCCTGATCATCGTCACGGCCGTCGTCGTGCTCCTGGCCCTGACGTGGTTCCTCAAGCGCTCGGTCCACGGCCAGGCGATCGAGGCCGTCGAGCAGGACCGCACCGGTGCCGCGCTCGTCGGGATCAACCCCGGCGTGGTCTCGATGGTCACCTTCGCGGTGTCCTTCGCCCTCGTCGCCATCTCGGCCGGCCTGGTCGCCCCGATCCAGCTGCTCTCGCCCGGGATGGGGGAGTCGCTCAACCTCATCGTCTTCGCGATCATCATCCTCGGCGGGCTCGGCTCGCTGCCCGGGGCGATCCTCGGCGGCTTCCTCATCGCCCTCGCCGAGGTCATGGCCTCGACCTACATCTCGGTGGGGGCGGGTGAGGCGGCGATCTTCGTCGTCCTCATGGGCGTGCTGGCCCTCAAGCCGACAGGACTCTTCGGGACGGTGGCCCAGCGATGACGACCTCCTTCAACCCGCGACTCCTCGGCGTCGGGATCGTCGCCCTCGCACTGGTGGCCACCCCCTTCGTCCTGAGCGGACAGCCCTATCTGGTGCGCATCGTCACCACGGCCCTCATCTACGCCATCGCGGCCTACGGGATGAACATCATCCTCGGGCTCACCGGTCAGCTGTCGCTGGCCCACGGCGCCTTCTTCGGGATCGGGGCCTATGTCGTCGGCCTGCTGACGACGGACCGCGAATGGAGCTTCTGGGCCAGCTTCGCCCTCGCGATCCTCGTGACCACGGCACTCGGCTACGTCTCCGGACTCATCGCGCTGCGGACCCAGGGGTCCTACTTCGCGATCTTCACGATGGCGCTCGGCTTCCTCGTCTTCATCGTCATCACGCGCTGGGAGAGCGTGACCCACGCGCACTCCGGGGTGAGCGGCGTGAAGTTCCCCGAGAACATCGGGCCGATCGACTTCACCCGGGAGACGACGATGTACTTCTTCGTCCTCGTCGTGCTCGCGCTCGCGATCTACACCACCCACGCCCTGCTCACCTCGCCCGCGGGGCGCTCGCTCGTCGCGATCCGCACCTCGGAGGACCTCGCGAAGTCCATCGGCGTCAACGTCGCGGTGAGCAAGCAGCTCGCCTTCACGGCCTCGGCCGGCATCGCGGGGCTGGCGGGCGGGCTCTTCGCCTCCTTCACCGGATTCATCGGGCCGGACTCCGCGGCGATCGACCTGACCTTCCAGTTCCTGCTCTTCCTGCTCATCGGCGGGATGGGGACGGTCATGGGGCCGCTCGTCGGCAGCCTGCTCGTCGCCTTCCTCTTCGAGATGCTGCAGGACCTGGAGTCCTACCGCTTCATCGTCCTCGGGCCGATCATCGTGCTCCTCGTGATCTTCGCGCCCAAGGGGATCGTCGGCTATCTCAACGCGCTGCTCTCCCGGCGTCGCTCCCGCCCACCGACGGACCCGGCCGGGGTCGACGTGGCCGACCACCGTGACGTCGTCGAGGAGGTGCACTGATGCTGCTGCAGGTGCGTGATCTCAGCAAGCGCTTCGGCGGGCTCGACGCCGTCAAGGACGTCAGCTTCGACGTGCCGGAGGGGCAGGTCACCGCGATCATCGGCCCCAACGGCGCCGGCAAGTCGACCCTCTTCAACCTCCTCGCGGGCTTCTACCGCCCGACGTCGGGGTCGGTGACCTTCGACGGGACGGACATCACGGGGATGAAGCCGCACCAGACCGTGCGGCAGGGCATCGCCCGAACCTTCCAGACGACGCACCTCTTCGACGGGGCGAGCGTGCTGGACAACGTCCTGGCCGCCTGCGTCGTGCGGACCCGCTCGACCGCCCTCGACGCCGTGCTGCGCACCCCGCGGCACCGCCGCGACGAGCGCAAGAGCCTCGAGAAGGCGATGCGGGTGCTCGACTTCGTCGGCGCCGCGCACCTGCGCGACGAGATCGCGACGACCCTCCCGCAGGAGACCCAGAAGCGGGTCTCGCTCGCGCTCGCGCTGGCCACGGAACCCCGGCTGCTCCTGCTCGACGAACCCGCTGCGGGGACGACCGACGAGGAGACGGAGGGCTTCGGCGAGCTCATCCGGCGAGTCGTCGCCGACGGGACGACGATCTGCCTCGTCGAGCACAAGATGTCGATGATCATGAACCTCGCCGACCAGATCGTCGTCCTCGACCACGGGCAGCGGATCGCGCTCGGGACGCCCGAGCAGATCAGGACCGACCCGCTCGTCATCGAGGCATACCTCGGCGCGGGCGCAGACCAGCAGGGAGCCACGCCATGATGACCATCTCCGGCCTGGGGGCCGGCTACGACGCGGTCGACGTCCTGCACGCGGTCGACATCACGGCCGCCGCTGGCGAGCTCACCGTGATCCTCGGGGCCAACGGGTCGGGCAAGTCGACGCTCTTCCGCGCCGTGAGCGGCGTCATCCGTGCCCGGTCCGGCACGGTGGAGTTCGACGGCGCCGACGTGACGCGGGCGAGCACCGCGGCCATCGTGCGCCGGGGGCTGGCCCACTGCCCGGAGGGGCGTCACCTCTTCCCGCGGATGTCGGTCGAGAAGAACCTCGTCCTCGGTGCCTACGTCGGTCGCCGCGACAAGGCCCGCACGCGCGAGCTCCTCGACCGGACCTTCCAGCTCTTCCCGATCCTCAAGGACAAGGCCGGGCAGAGTGCGGGGTCCCTCTCGGGCGGCCAGCAGCAGATGGTCGCCATCGGGCGCGCGCTCATGTCCGACCCCAAGATGCTCATCCTCGACGAGCCGTCGATGGGCCTGGCCCCGCTCGTGACCCAGCAGGTCTTCGACGCCATCGTCGACATCAACCGGGAGGGGATCGGCGTCGTGCTGGCGGAGCAGAATGCCCGCTCCGCGCTGCGGATCGCGTCCTACGGCTACGTGCTGGCGGAGGGGCGGGTGGTCCTCTCCGGTCCGGCGGCGCAGCTGACCGACGACCCGGCGGTGCAGAGCGCCTACCTCGGTGTCTGACGGGGCGAAGGGGGCCGACCGACCGTCGTCGTCGGACAACTACGCTGTGTCTGCCGGGCCTCTAGCTCAACCGGTCAGAGCTGCGGACTTTTAATCCGTAGGTTGTGGGTTCGAGTCCCACGGGGCCCACTCGCCAGCACACCAGGAGCGCCCCATGACCGCACCCGTCGCCCTCGTCTCCCGGGCCATGGGGCTGCCCCGCTCATGACCGATGCCCTCCTGCTCGACGTGGTCCTCGTGCTCGCGCTCGTCCTCTACGCCGCCGGGATGTGGCGCGCCGGGATCGTCGCCGGGGCGCTGGCCATCGCCGGCCTGCTCGGTGGCGGGCTGCTCGCCCTCTGGGGGCTGCCCCTCGTGCTCGACCGCTGGCAGCCCGCGGGCGGCGACCCGACGGTCAGGGTGCTCGTCGTCATCATCGGTTCCTTCCTCAGTGCGGTGATCGGCCAGCAGGTCGGGGCCGCGCTCGGGGCCCGCTGGCGCTCCCGCCTGCGCAACCGCCCGGCACGCCTCGTCGACTCGCTCCTGGGTGCGGTGGGAGCCGTCGTCGTCGGCGCCGGGCTCGTCTGGCTCGGCGCCGGGGCGGTCGTCGGCAGCCTCCAGTCCACCCCGCGTGCGGTCGCCGACTCACGGGTCCTGCAGGGCATCGACGGGGTGATGCCGGCCAGCGCCGAGCAGGTCATCAGCGGTGCCTACCGCTCGCTCGACAGCGGCTTCCCCCGGGTCTTCGCCGGCGTGCAGCCCGAGCGCATCCGCCCGGTCGAGGCCCCCGAGCCGGGCACGACGCAGGGCCGGGGCATCGCCGCCGCCGGCCAGTCGGTCGTCAAGGTCATGGGCGGGGCCTGCGGTGGCACCCAGACCGGCAGCGGCTGGGTCGTCGCCGACCAGCGGATCGTCACCAACGCGCACGTCGTCGCCGGGGTCGACCACCCCGTCGTCCAGGTGGGCGGCACCGGCCGCACCCACGCCGCCACGACCGTCGCCTTCGACCCGCTGCGCGACGTCGCGGTCCTCGCCGTGCCCGACCTCACCGCGCCCGCCCTGCCCACCGGCGACCGGCAGGCGCACGGTGACGACGTCGTCGTCGCGGGGTTTCCGCTCGGTGGGCCCTACGACCTCGAGGCCGGCCGGGTCCGCGACGTCCTGCAGGCCCGCGGCGCAGGCATCGACGGCACGCTCGGTGTCACCCGCGACATCTACTCGATCAACGCGCGGGTCCAGCAGGGCAACTCGGGCGGCCCGCTCCTCTCGCCGACGGGCCAGGTCGTGGGCACCGTCTTCGCGAAGTCGCCCTCCGACGAGACCACCGGCTACGTCCTCACCCTCGAGGAGACCCGCCCGGTCGTCGAGGACGGCCTGCGGGCGAGCGCCGAGGTCGGGACGGGTGAGTGCGTGCGCTGAGGCAGCGCTTCGAGACGGTCGCTGCGCGACCTCCTCAGCGACCGGGAGGGGTCAGCGCACCGCGCGGTCGGCGTTGACGACGCCCTCGCCGAAGATGCCGTTGTCCGCCGTCGTGCCGACGCAGCGGACGCTCCCTTCGGCATCGGGGCAGGGGATCTCGGTGGCGCTCTCGCCGAGCTGCCGCGCCACGTCGTCGGGCGCCATCCGGTCGCCGTGGGCGCTGATGATCAGCGCGGCGACCCCGGCGGCGTGCGGCGAGGCCATCGAGGTGCCCTGGTTCCACACGTAGAGCCCGCACTCCCCGTCCGGGTCGGGATCGTTGCCGGCGATCGACTCGGGACAGCTGCGCACGACCATCTCGGTGCCGGTCTCGGTGACCCGGCCCTCGTCGTCGACGAAGCCCTCGGCCGTCACGACCGAGCGCGATGCGGCGGAGAGGATGCCGCCGCGGCCCGAGCTCTCCTCGCCGCCGGGGGCGGCGACGTCGACGAGACCGTCGTCGGGGTGCGAGGTCCAGTTGCTGAAGGTCGAGCGCACATTGCCCTCGTCGACGGAGGCGACGGCGATGACGTGCTCGCCGGACAGCGGCAGGCGCTCGCAGGTCTTCGGGTCGACCCGGCGGGTGCGGGTGTCGCCGCCGTAGTTGGGGCTCGAGGTGTCGCGGCTCGGGGCGCCCATGTCCGCGCCGTCGTTGCCCGCGGAGGTCACGAGCGTCACTCCCTGCTCGTGCGCACGGTCGAGCGAGCGGTGCACGAGCTCGAGCATGACGTCCTGGAAGGCCACCTGCTCCGGGGTGTCGCCGGGCGCGCCGCCCTCGCAGGCGTAGAGCCACGGGTCGACGTAGAAGCTCATGTTGACGACGTCGAGCCGCTGGTCGGCGGCGTGGGTCAGCGCGTTGACCACCGGCCCGAGGAAGAAGAGCCCGCCGTCCTGCCCGGCGCGCAGGTCGACGAGGGTCACGTCGGGGGCGACGCCGGTGACGCCGAGGTCGTTGGCCGCGGCGGCGATCGTGCCGGCGACGTGCGTGCCGTGCCCGCCGTCGTCCTCGCCGACCGGGTCGACGCAGCTCTCGTGCTCGCACTCGCCGTCGATGTCGGCGATGTCGCTGACGACGAAGCTCTTGGACAGCCCGGCGTCGAGCCGTGGCGCGAGGTCGGGGTGGGTCTTGTCGATGCCGGTGTCGATGACGCCGACGCGTACCTCGGGCCGCCCCGTGGTCACCTCGTGCGCGCCCCGGGCGTTGACCGCCTCCATGCCCCAGAGCCAGCCGTCGAAGGGGTCACCGCCCTCCGGTGCCTGAGGGGGCGAAGGGAGGTCCGCTGCGGGAGTCGTGTCGCCGGGGTCGGGCTCGGCCGGGGGCTCCGGCGACCAGGAGGCGGCGCGGTCGGTGACGGCATCGGTGACGCCGTCGACCCCCTTCGCCCGCTCGGCCACGTCGGTGTCGTCGGTCCGCAGGGTCACCATGCCCACGGCGGTGTTGACCGAGGTGAGGGGCAGGCCGTCGGCCTCGAGCTCGTCGGCGACGCGCTGGGTCTCGCCCGGGTCGTCGACGAGGACGACCCAGTCGCGCCCCGTGCGCGGCGGGTCGAAGGTCTCGATGCTCGACCTCGCGGGCTTCGACGTCGGCGCCTGAGAGGTCGACGACGACGTGCTCGTGCTGGTCCCGTCGTCCCCCTCGAGGAGCGAGCACCCGCTCGCGACGAGCGTCAGCGCGACGAGCGCACCCCAGGTCCTGCGTCCGCGCATGGTGTCCCCTCTGTCCGTGCGGTGTGTCCAGAGTCTAGGAGGCGAAGGGGGTCACAGCTCGCGGACCACCCGGGCCGGGTTGCCGACGGCCACGACCCCCGCGGGGATGTCGCGGGTGACGACCGCGCCCGCCCCGATGACCGAGTCGTCGCCGATCGTCACGCCCGGGCAGACGATGACGCCGCCGCCGAGCCAGACGTTGTCGCCGATGGTGATGGGCTCGCCCGCCTCGACCTTGTCCCGTCGTGGGCCGGGCTCGAGCGGGTGGGTGGCGGTGAGCAGCTGCACCTGCGGTCCGATCTGGCAGTCCTCGCCGATGCGGATCGGCGTGACGTCGAGCGCGGTGAGCCCGTAGTTGACGAAGGTGCGTGCCCCGATGCTCAGGTGGGCGCCGTAGTCGAGGTAGAGGGGCGGGCGGATCTCGACGTCCTCGCCGAGCTCGCCGACGAGCTCGGCGAGCAGGGCCCGTGGGTCCTCGCCGTCGGCGTCGAGGGTGGCCCGGTGGTAGCGGTCCTGCAGGTCGCGGGCCCGGGCGCTCGCTGCCGCGAGCTCCGGGTCGCTCGCGTCGTAGGGGTCTCCGGCGAGCATCCGCTCCCGCTGGGTCCTCGTGTCCTCGCTCATGTCACGACCTTAGGGAGATGCGGTGGTGGTGGGGGCCGGGTGTGCCGGAGGGAGGGCGAAGGGGGTCGCGGCCGCCGGTGTCGTAGGCTCGGTGGCGAGTCAGACGCACACCAGTGCAGAGGGAACCCGGTGCGAGTCCGGGACTGTCGCGCAGCGGTGAGGGTGACTGGCGGGGTACGACGCCACTGGGCAACCAGCCCGGGAAGGCACCCCGTCGGGACGACCCCGAGTCCGAAGACCTGCTGACTCGCCTCATCCGACCGGGCCTCGCGATCAGGCCCCCGATGCACCTGGAGACCTCGGTGTCCCACGACCGTCCCGGTGGACGACGCGTCCCCACCGTCCCGCTGCTCGTCACGCTCGTCGTGGCGACGGTGGTGAGCGCGGTCGTCTCGCTCGCCTTCGGTTCGGAGCCGCTCAGCGTCTCGGGCGTCGTCGACGTGCTGCGCGCACGCCTCGCCGGCGGCCGGGGGAGCGACCCGACCTACGACACCATCGTGTGGGAGCTGCGCGCGCCGCGGGTCGTCATGGCCGTCGTCGTCGGGGCGGGGCTGTCGATCGCCGGGGCGTGCATGCAGACACTCGTGCGCAACCCGCTCGCCGACCCCTATCTGCTCGGGGTCTCGTCGGGCGCCGGGGTCGGCGCCACCCTCGTCATCGTGCTCGGGGTCCTCAGCGGCCTGGGCGTGTGGGCGCTGTCGGCGGGAGCCCTCGGTGGTGCCCTGCTCGCGACGGCGCTCGTCTTCGGGATCTCGATGGCGCAGGGCGGGATCACCCCCCTTCGCCTCGTGCTGACCGGCGTCGTGATGTCCGCCGCCTTCTCGTCGATCTCGAGCTTCCTCGTCTTCTTCAGCGCCGACCCGCGGGCGACCCAGTCGGTGCTCTTCTGGCTGCTCGGCAGCCTGTCGGGCTCGGTCTGGGATCAGATCCTGCCGTCGGTGCTCGTCGTCGTCCTCGCCACCGCGCTGCTCGTCGCGCTGCACTCCTGGCTCGACGCGCTCGCGGCCGGCGCCGAGGTGGCGTCGGCGCTCGGTGTGCCGGTGCGGGGGCTGCGGATCGCCCTCTTCGTCCTCGTGTCGGTCCTCGTCGGCGTGCTCGTCGCGGTCTCCGGAGGCATCGGCTTCGTCGGCCTCGTCGTCCCGCACCTCGCCCGGATCCTCGTCGGCGCCCGCCACCGCGTCGTCCTGCCCGTCGCCGCGGTCGGGGGAGCGCTCTTCATGCTGTGGGTCGACGTCGCCGCCCGCACCATCGTCGCCCCGCAGGAGATCCCGCTGAGCGTCGTCACGGGCCTCGTGGGGGCCCCGGTCTTCCTCCTGCTGCTCGGCAGGCGGCACTACACCTATGCAGGAGGCGGCGAATGAGTCACCTGAGCTGCCACGGCCTCGCCGCCGCGATCGGCGGGCACACCATCGTCTCGGGCGTGGACCTCGACGTGCCGCACGGGTCGATGCTCGCGGTCGTCGGGCGCAACGGCAGCGGCAAGTCGACGCTGCTGCGGGCCCTCACCGGCTTGCGGCCGCCCGCGGCCGGGACCGTGCTCGTCGACGGCACCGACCTCGCGAGCCTCACCCCGCGCCAGCGGGCGACCCGCCTGGCCCACGTCGGGCAGGAGGACGGCCCGCCGGAGGACCTGCTCGTCGGCGAGATGGTCGCCATGGGCCGGATCCCGCACCGGCCGCCGTGGGCCTTCGACGCGAAGGGGGAGCGTCCCCTCGTCCTCGCGGCGCTCGAGCACGTCGACCTCGTCGACAAGGTCGACCACCCGTGCCAGCACCTCTCCGGCGGCGAGCGCCGGCGGGCCATGCTCGCGCGCGGCATCGCCCAGGGCAGCGACCTGCTCGTCCTCGACGAGCCGACCAACCACCTCGACGTGCACCACCAGATCCAGCTCCTCGAGACGGTCCGGGCCCTCGGCTGCACCGTCGTCGCCGCCGTGCACGACCTGCAGCTCGCGGCCGCCCACTTCGACGCCGTCGCCGTCCTCCACGACGGCCGGCTGCACGGCGTCGGGCACCCCGCCGACGTGCTCACCCCCGAGGTCCTGCGCGAGGTCTTCGACGTCGAGGCACGGCACCTCACCGACCCGGCCACCGGCCGGGTCCACCTCGTCGTGGGCGCAGGAGCGCCCGCACCCGCCCACCGGAAGGCCCACGCATGACCTCCCTTCGCCCTGCCCGGGCCACCGCCGCGGTCCTCGCGGTCGGACTGCTCGCCGCCTGCGGTGGTGGGAGCAGCGCGGACGCACCCTCTGCCGGGGGCCAGGTGACGATCACCAACTGCGGCCAGGAGGCGACCTTCCCCTCGCCGGCGGAGCGGATGTACGTCGGTGGCGACGGCAACCTGCTCGCGATGGTGCTGGCCCTGGGTGCCGAGGACCAGGTGGCCGGCGTGAGCGGTCTGAGCGACACCCGGCAGGCCCTGTCCACCGCCTACGGCGCCGACGTCGTCGACGCCCTCCCGGTGGCGACGAAGGACTACCCGACGATGGAAAACGTCATCGCGCAGCGACCGGACGTCATGCTCGCCGGCTGGAACTACGGCTACACCGAGGAGAAGAAGCTCACCCCGGACCTCCTCGAGGACCGGGGCATCTCGGGCTACGTGCTCTCCGAGAGCTGCCGCCAGGCCGACGGCAAGCGCGGGACGATGCCGCCGTGGAAGGCCATGGCGGCCGACATCGACAACCTCGGTCGGATCACCGGTCACGAGGACCGGGCCACCGAGGTCAACGACGACATCGCCCGGCGGCGCGCCGCGCTCGAGGAGGCACCCCAGGCGACGAAGCCCCCGACGGTCTTCGTCTTCGACTCCGGCACGAAGCAGATCTTCACCTCCGGGTCCTTCGGCGCGCCGCAGGCGATCATCGAGGCGGCGGGGGCGAAGAACGCGACCGCCGACGTCAAGGACACGTGGACCGAGGTCTCGTGGGAGCAGCTCGTCTCCTCGGAACCCGACTTCTTCGCCTTCGTCGCCTACGAGGGGCAGAGCTTCGAGGACAAGGTCAAGGTCCTCGAGAGCAACCCGGCGACACGGGACCTGCCGGCCGTCAAGGAGAAGCGCTTCCTCAACCTGCCGATCCCGGCGTGGACGAGCAGCCCGCTCAACATCAACTCGGCCGAGCAGCTGCGCGTGGCCCTCGAGGAGCACGACCTCGTGCCCGCCAGCGACATCGAGCCCGAGCACGACCTCGAGCCGTGACGGCCGAGGCCGCCGGGCCGCCGGGCCGGGTGGGTGGGCCTGCGCCGCCCCGGTGGCTAGGGTGCGTGGTGTGGGAGTCACGTACGAAGCATCCGACCGCCTTGCCCGCATCGTCCTCGACCGGCCCGAGGCCGGTAACGCGCTCGACCTCGAGATGGCCCGCGCCCTGCGCGAGGCGGTCGAGCGGGCGCTCGGGGACCCCTATGTCGACATCCTGACGCTGACGGCCAACGGCGCGGACTTCTGCGTCGGGTCCGACACCTCCGCGGCGGAGCAGGCCGAGGACCCGACGACCGCGGTCTTCGAGCTCGCGGCCGCCCTCGAGGAGCTCTTCTCGCTGCTCAACAACTCGAGCAAGCTCGTGCTCGTCGGCGTCCAGGGACTGGCCGCCGGCTCCGGCCTGGGCCTCGTCCTCGCGGGCGACCTCGCCTTCTGCGCCGGCGACACGACCTTCCGCGTGCCGCCCAAGGGCGGCACCGGCGCGCCCGACCCCGGCCTCGCGTGGCTCCTGCCGCGGGCCATCGGCCAGCAGCGCGCCCTCTCCTTCGGCCTCGGTGGCCGCACCCTCGACGCGGCGACCGCCGACGACTGGGGCATCGCCGAGCTCGCCCCCGACGGTGACGTCGCGGCCGCGCTCCAGGACGCCGCGTCCAACCTCGGCGGCAAGCACCTGTGGGCCAACTCCGAGATGCGGCGTCTGCTCCACGCCTCGTGGGAGACCTCGCGCACCGAGCTCTCGCAGTCGGAGGCCGTGACCCTCGTGCGCGCCCTGCTCAACCGCAACCGGGGCTGAGCATGAGTGAGCCGGGCCGACCCCGCCGGCCGCTGCACTTCGGTCCCGACGCCATGGAGGCGCACGGCGGGACCCTGCCCGACCCCGCCGAGACCGCTGCGGCCGCCCACGCCGCGGCGCAGACCGTCGTCGAGGCGGGCAGGGGGTCGGCCTCGCCGGAGACGACCGCCAGGCTCGTGCGGCTCGTCGAGGACCTCGGCATCGACACCCTCGCCCAGCTGTGGGCAGATCGGCCCGCGCGCAGCCTCCCCGGCGCGCTGTGGCGGGTCTACGTCCTGCGCGCCTGGATCCAGCGCTCGCCGGAGGTCGCCGCCCGCGAGTACGGCGCGGGCATGGCCGTCGCGCACGTCAACCACGCGATCGCCGGCGTCGTCGACCCGCCGGGCGCCGACGAGGTGCGCGACCTGTCCGACCGGATCCTCGGGGGAGTCTTCGACGGGGACCTCGCGGTCGCCCTCGAGCGGGCGGCCGCCTTCTGCCGGGTCGTGGCGACCGGGCGCGCCCATCTCGACGACGGCGACGTCGAGGCCGCCGCGGCCATGGTCGGCACCGCCGAGGACCTCGAGGCCAGTGCCCGGCTCTGGCGGACCGGCGCGTTGGACTGACCCGGTCGGGACCTCCGTCAGGCCCCGTCGGCCGCGCTGCGACACGGTCGCGAGGCCCCCCCGCGGGAATGCGGTGACCTTCGTCGCGGTTACGCTGGGTCGGTGCGCCGGGTCGCGGTAGCCCCGGGTCCCAAAATTCGCCGCCACGAGCGGCCGTGCGCCGTGAGGCGCTCCCGACCCGGCGCATCCCCACCGGATGGTGGTGAACTCCCGATGACACACAGGTGGCCGGACGGTTCTAGGCTGTGCACGACAACCGCACGTTCCCCCCCCCTGATCCGGAGACCCACCCCGTGGCCTTCTTCCGACCGTCGTCCGCTCGCGACGACGCCTTCTTCCAGCTCCTCGCCGCCAGCGCTCGCCATGCCGTGACCGCAGCCGAGCTGCTCACCCAGCTCCTCGCAGCGCCTCCCGAGGAGCGCGCTGGCCTCCTGCCCCGTCTGAAGGAGGTCGAGCACGAGGCCGACGAGGCGACCCACGCGATCATCCACAAGGTCAACTCCAGCTTCGTCACCCCCTTCGACCACGGCGACATCCTCGAGCTCGCCGGTGCGCTCGACGACTGCACCGACATCCTCGAGTCCGTGGGCCAGCACATCGTGCTCTACCGCATGGACGGCCTGATGGAGGGCATCGCCCGCCAGATGGCCGTCATCGTGCGGATGGCCGAGCTGACCGCCGACGCGATGCCGCGCCTGGCGAGCATGAAGGCCATGCCTGAGTACTGGGTGGAGATCAACCGCCTGGAGAACGAGGGCGACCAGATCTACCGCGCGCTGCTCGGTGACCTCTTCGACGGTCGCGTGAGCGACCCGATCGAGCTCATCAAGCACAAGGACGTCATCGAGCGCCTCGAGCACGCCGCCGACGCCTTCGAGCAGGTGGCGCACCGCGTCGAGAGCATCGCCATCAAGGAGTCCTGACCCCCGTGGAGTTCCTCCCCGTGGCCGTCGTCACCCTGCTGGCGATGGGCTTCAACTACACCAACGGCTTCCACGACGCGGCCAATGCGATCGCGACGTCGGTGTCGACCCGCGCGCTCACGCCGCGGGCGGCGCTCGCCATGGCGGCCGTGGCCAACCTCGCCGGCGCCTTCTTCGGCGCCAAGGTCGCCGAGACCGTGGGCCAGGGCATCATCGAGGCGCCCGGCGGGCACCTCGGTCTCGTCCTGTGCGCGGCGGCGCTCCTCGGCGCCATCGTGTGGAACCTGATCACCTGGTGGTTCGGCCTGCCCTCCTCGTCCTCGCACGCCCTCATCGGCGGGCTCGGCGGTGCGGCCCTGGCGGCCGGCGCCACGGTCAAGTGGGGCGGCATCCTCGAGAAGGTCGTCATCCCGATGGTCCTCTCGCCGGTCGTCGGCATCGTCGTCGGCTTCCTCGTGATGAAGCTGATCCTGCGGATCTTCCGCGACGCCAACCCCGGCCGGACCAAGCGCGGCTTCCGCATGGCGCAGACCGCCTCCGCGGCCGCCATGGCCTTCGGCCACGGCATGCAGGACGCCGCCAAGACCGCCGGCGTCGTCGTCCTCGCGCTCACCGTCTCGGGCTACCAGTCGTCGGCCGACCACCACATCCCGCTGTGGGTCCTCGTCATGTCGGCCGTCGTCATCTCGATGGGCACCTACTCGGGCGGCTGGCGGATCATGCGCACCCTCGGTCGCGGCATCATCCACCTCGACCCGCCCCAGGGCTTCGCCGCCGAGGTCACGGCCGCGTCGATCCTCTACGTGGCGACGATGCTCAAGGCGCCGATCTCGACGACGCACGCGATCACCGCGGCGATCATGGGCGTGGGGTCCACCCGCTCGCTCAAGGCCGTGCGGTGGGGCGTGGCGAAAAACATCGTCGGCGCGTGGATCTTCACCTTCCCCGGCGCGGGACTGTCCGCGGTGCTCTTCATGCTGGTGCTCCGCCCGCTCACCGGCGTCTGACCGCACTCTCCCGGCACGACGAAGGCCGGCGGATCCCCCCTGTCGGATCCGCCGGCCTCGCCGTTGTCCCCTTCGCCTCCCCGACGAAGGGGAGGTCACTCACCCGAAGCGGCCGGAGATGTAGTCCTCGGTCGCCTTCTCGCGCGGGTTGTTGAAGATCGTCTGGGTGTCGTCGAACTCCACGAGCTGGCCCGGCTTGCCGGTCCCCTCGATGTTGAAGAAGCCCGTCTTGTCGCTGCAGCGGGCGGCCTGCTGCATGTTGTGCGTGACGATGACGATCGTGTAGTCGTCCTTGAGCTCGGCAATGAGGTCCTCGACCGCGAGGGTCGAGATCGGGTCGAGCGCCGAGCACGGCTCGTCCATGAGGACGACCTCGGGCTTGACCGCGATCGTGCGGGCGATGCACAGACGCTGCTGCTGGCCACCCGAGAGGCCCGAGCCGGGCTTGTCGAGGCGGTCCTTGACCTCGTTCCACAGGTTGGCGCCGCGCAGGCTGGTCTCGACGAGCTCGTCGGCGTCGGCCTTCTTGATCTTCTTGTTGTTGAGCTTGACCCCGGCGAGGACGTTTTCCTTGATGGACATCGTCGGGAAGGGGTTGGGCCTCTGGAAGACCATGCCGACCTTGCGGCGGACACCCACCGGGTCGACGCCCTTGCCGTAGAGGTCCTCGCCGTCGATGACGATCGAGCCCTTGACGTGGGCGCCGGGGATGACCTCGTGCATGCGGTTGATCGACCGGAGGAAGGTCGACTTGCCGCAGCCCGAGGGGCCGATGAGTGCCGTCACCGAGCGGGGCTCGATGGTGACGTTGACATCCTTCACGGCGAGGAAGTCCCCGTAGTAGATGTCGAGGTTCTGGACGTCGATGCGCTTGGACACGTCAGCGATTCCTTGTCTGTCTGCGGTCAGCGACCGGTCTTGGGGGCGAAGAACTTGGAGATGAGTCGCGCGATGATGTTCAGCGCCATGACGATGACGATGAGGACGAGCACCGCGGACCAGGCCCGGTCGATGTAGGGCTGCTTGTCCACGCCCGGGTTCATGATCTGGTAGTAGGCGAAGACCGGGAGGGTCGCCATCGGGTCCTTGAACATGTTCGGGTTGAGCGACGTGCTCAGACCTGCGGTGACGAGCAGCGGCGCCGTCTCACCGATGATGCGCGCGATCGCGAGGGTGACACCGGTCGCGATGCCGGCGACCGCGGTCGGCAGGACGACCTTGACGATCGTCAGCCACTTCGGCACGCCGAGGGCATAGCTCGCCTCGCGCAGCTCGTTGGGCACGAGGCGGAGCATCTCGTCGGTGTTGCGCACGACGACCGGGATCATGAGGATCGTCAGCGCCGCGACACCGACGATGCCCGACTTGTAGCCCGGCTCGACGAAGATGCTGAAGAGCGAGAAGGCGAAGAGGCCGGCGACGATCGACGGGATGCCCGTCATGACGTCGACGAAGAAGGTCAGTGCCCGCGACAGCCGGTTGCCGTTGCCGTACTCGACGAGGTAGATCGCGGCCATGATGCCGATCGGGACGGCGATGACCGTCGTGAAGAGGGTGATCATGAGCGTGCCCTGCAGGGCGTGCGCGATACCGCCGCCCTCGCCGACGACGCCTCGCATGGACACCGTGAAGAACTCCGCGTCCAGGCGCTTGGTGCCCTTGCTCAGCACGTCGATGACGAGCGAGACGAGCGGGATGAGCGCGAGGAGGAAGAAGGTCGTCACGACGCCGGTCACGAGGCGGTCGGTCGCGTGCCGGGACCCCTCGGTGACGCGGCTGACCACGTAGATCGCGAGGCAGTAGACGATCGCGGAGAGGAGCACCCACGGCAGGACCGAGAACCCGCCGAGGAGGAGGACGACGGCCAGACCGACGAGCGCGGACCCGCCGAGGACGCCCCAGCGGGCGGTCTGCGAGAGGCTGCCGGCAGCGGCGGTGTCGCCGCCGACGCCCTGGCCCGGGTCGTGGGGGGTGCCCCCGGTGGGGATGGAGACGTTGGTCATCAGTTGGCTCCCGAGAACTCGGCCCGGCGGGAGACGATCCAGCGGGCGGCCATGTTGACGAGCAGGGTGACGAAGAAGAGCACGAGGCCGGCGGCGACGAGCGTGTTGGCCGCGACGCCGGAGCTCTCCGGCAGGTTGAGCGCGATGTCGGCGGCGATCGTCGAGCTGCTGTTGTCGGAGAGCAGCTCGATCGAGTAGGGCAGACCGGGCGAGAGGATGAGCGCGACGGCCATGGTCTCGCCGAGCGCGCGGCCCAGGCCGAGCATGGTGCCGGAGACGATGCCGGACTTGCCGAAGGGGATGACCGCCTGCTGGATCATCTCCCAGCGGGTGGCGCCGAGGGCCAGCGAGGCCTCCTCGTGCAGGCGCGGGGTCTGGAGGAAGACCTCGCGGTTCACGGCCGTCATGATCGGCAGGATCATGATGCCCAGGACGATGCCGATGACGAGCATCGTCTTGCCGGTCACCGACGCGTCACCGGCGAAGAAGGGGATCCAGCCGAGGTGCTCGTTGAGCCAGGTGCCGACCGGCTTGGAGCCGGGGCCGACGACGGACAGACCCCAGAAGCCGAAGACGATCGAGGGGATCGCGGCCAGCAGGTCGACGAGGTAGCCGAGGGCCTGGGCCAGCTTGCGCGGGGCGTAGTGGCTGATGAAGAGCGCGATGCCGATCGACAGCGGCACGGCGATGATGAGCGCGATGACCGCCGCGAGGACGGTGCCGAAGAGCAGCGGACCGATGTAGGTGACGAGGCCTTCGCCGCCGCGGACCTCGCTCGGGTCGGCCGTGACGGCCGGCCATGCCTGCAGGAACAGGAAGATGGCCACGAGGACGAGGGCGACGAGGATGAAGACCCCCGAGGTCGTCGACAGGCCGCTGAAGACCTTGTCGCCGAGCCGGCGGACACCCTTCCGGGGGGACGGGGCGGAGGAAGCGGTACTCACGTGACTCTCCGGGAGCAGCAGGGGCAGGGGCGCGGCGAAGGCCCGGGCGGCGTGACGCACACCGCCCGGGCCCTCACCAGGAGGCGATCAGGATCAGCTGATCTTCTCGACAGCGGCGGTGTTCTTCTTAACCCACTCGGCCGGGAGCTCGGCGGAGCCGGCGGCCTCGGCGGAGGCCTTCTGGCCCTCCTCGCCGGTGACGTAGTTGAGCCAGGCCTTGACGACCTTCGCCTTCGCGGCGTCGTCGTACTTGAGGCAGCCGACCTGGTAGGAGACGAGGACGTTGGGGTACACGCCGGCCTCCTCGGTGTCCTTGGCGACGTCGACCGCGAGGTCGGTCTCGGACTCGCTCTTGGCCTTGGAGGCGTCGAGGATCTTGGCGGCGGACTCGGCGGTGGGCTCGACGTACTCGTCGCCGACACCGAGCGCGACGGTCTTCAGCTCGCCGACCTGCGAGAGGTCCGCGTAACCGATGGTGCCGTCACCCTTGCCGATCGCGTCGACGACACCCGAGGTGCCCTTGGCAGCGGTGCCGCCCTTGACCGGCCAGGCGTCCTCGGCCTCGTGGGTCCAGGACTTCTCGGCGGCCTTGCCCAGGTAGTCGGAGAAGTTCTTCGAGGTGCCCGAGTCGTCCGAGCGGTGGACCGTGGTGATCTTCGTCGACGGGAGGTCGGCGTCCGGGTTGTCGGCCTTGATCTTCGGGTCGTTCCAGGTCTTGATCTTGCCGTCGAAGATCTCGGCGACCGTGGCCGGCTTCAGCTGCAGCTTGTCGACGCCCTCGAGGTTGTAGGCGATGGCGATCGGGGAGACGTAGACCGGGATCTGGACGATGTCGCCACCGCAGACCTTCTTGGCCTTGTCGAGCTCCTCCTCCTCGAAGGCGGAGTCGGTACCGGCGAAGTCGACCGCACCGGCGGCGAACTGCTCACGGCCGGCGCCGGAGCCCTGCGGGTCGTAGTTGACCGTCGCGCCGCCGTTGGCGGTCTCGAAGTCGGCCTTCCACTTCTCGACGGCGGCCTGCTGGGAACTGGCACCCATGCCCTTGATCGAGCCGGAGACGGACTCGCCGCCGTCGCCAGACGCGCCGGAGCCGGAGTCCGACTCGCTGCAGGCGGCCATCGTGAAGGTCAGGGCGAGGGCAGCGGTGGCGGTCAGGGCCTTGCGGCTGCGGGTGGAACGAATCACGTCTGTCAAACCTCTCTACAGGGGTTGGCCACGTGAATCGCGACGGCAGCCCGTCGCGACCGCCGTGGTCGTACGCATCGAAGGTAGGGAGGCTCGGTGACCTGTCGGGTCGAGATCGGTGAACAGTCGGTGAATCACGGCTGCACAGTGCGTGGTCGGGTCGCGCCCCGGCCGTCGGCGATGTAACGCGCGCGACAGTGCCGCCCGTGCGGAGTCAGCCGCGGTCGCGCGGGTGGTGCCGCTCGGCCGCGACGATCCGGGCGGCGTCGCCGGTGCCGACGACGTGGACGAGGAGCACCTCGCCCTTCGCCAGGCCCCCGGAGAGCGCGTCCTCGATGACCGACCGGCCGACGAGCCCGGGCGCGAGCGAGGGGTCGGCGCGCTCGAGGAGCAGCGCCACGAGGTCGGGCAGGACCGGGCCGTGGCTGCACAGGGCGGCGGGCACGCCGCGCTCGAGCAGGCGCCCGAGGTGGTGTCGTGCCTTGCCCGGGTCGGCGGCATAGCCCTCCTCCGACAGGCCCGGCTTGAGCCGCAGCCGCTCGCCGCTGGCCGTCGCATAGGGGGCGAGGGTGTCGCTGGCGCGGGTCGAGGGGCTGCTCACGAGGCGCTCGATGCCGTAGCCGGCGAGCAGGGGCACGAGGTCGGCGGCCTGCTCGCGGCCCCGGTCGTCGAGGGGCCGCAGCCAGTCGTCGTCGGTCCACGTCGCGCGGGGCTGCGCCTTGGCGTGGCGCACGACGGCGAGGGGCCAGGTCGACAGGGTGCCCCGGGAGTCGGCGGCCATGAGGGCCTCGACCTGGGCGACGTCGTGCGCATAGCTGAGCCGGGAGAGGGCCTCGCCGGCCTCGAGCCAGGCGACCTCGTCGACCTCGTGGACGAGGCCACCGTCACCGCCGGTCACCTCGGCCGCCCAGTAGCGCACCTCCTTGACCGCCGGCCCCGACTTCGACGCGACGGTGTAGGTCGTCGTCGGCAGCGGGTGGCCGAGCCGCACGCGCAGCCCGGTCTCCTCGAGGGTCTCGCGGGCCGCGGCGACGGGGAAGGTCTCGCCGGGGTCGAGCTTGCCCTTCGCCCACGACCAGTCGTCGTAGCGGGGGCGGTGGACGAGAGCGATCTGCAGGCGCCCCCGACGACGTCTCCATGGCAGGGTGCCCGCGGCCAGGACGGTGGCCATGCTCAGCGCCGGGCCTTGCGGCGGCGCTTGGCGTGCATCGCGATGAGCGCGGCCTGGATGTCGGGCAGCGGCTCACCGTCGGGGTTCTGGTGCACCCGGGTCCAGCGGCCGTCGCCGTCGAGGTTCCAGTGGGCGTAGTCGCCCGACATGCCGCGCTCGACGAGGTCGAAGACCTGCTCGACGTGGCGCGGCTCCTTGATCCGCACGAGGGCCTCGACGCGTCGGTCGAGGTTGCGGTGCATGAGGTCGGCCGAGCCGATCCACGCCTGGCGGTCCGCGCCGGTCCCGAAGAGGAAGATGCGCGAGTGCTCGAGGAAGCGCCCGAGGACCGAGTGCACCCGGATCGTCTCGCTCAGCCCGGGCACGCCGGGTCGCAGGGCGCAGATGCCGCGGACCCACACGTCGACCTGCACCCCGGCCTGGCTGGCCCGGTAGAGCGCGTCGATCGTCTGCTCGTCGACGAGCGAGTTGACCTTGACCGCGACGTAGCCATCGCCCGTCCTGGCCTGGCGCGCCGCCTGCTCCTCGATCCGCTCGACGAGCCCGTCGCGGATGTGCCGGGGTGCGACGAGCAGCCGCTTGAACTTGCTGCGCGGCGCGACGCCCGAGAGCTGGTTGAAGAGCCGGGTGAGGTCCTCGCCGACCTCGGGGTCGGAGGTGAGCAGCCCCATGTCCTCGTAGAGACGAGCGGTCTTGGGGTTGTAGTTGCCGGTGCCGACGTGGCAGTAGCGCTTCACCCCGTCGGGCTCCTGCCGCACGACGAGGGCGAGCTTGCAGTGGGTCTTGAGGCCGACGATGCCGTAGACGACGTGCACGCCCGCGTGCTCGAGCTTGCGGGCCCACTCGATGTTGTTCTGCTCGTCGAAGCGCGCCTTGATCTCGACGACCGCGAGCACCTGCTTGCCCGCCTCGGCGGCGTCGATGAGCGCGTCGACGATCGGGCTGTCACCGCTGGTGCGGTAGAGCGTCTGCTTGATCGCGAGCACGTGCGGGTCGGCCGCCGCTTGCTCGATGAAGGCCTGCACGGAGGTGGAGAAGGAGTCGTAGGGGTGCTGCAGCAGCACGTCCTGCCGGGCGATGCGGCCGATGAGGTTGGCGGCCTTCGATGACTCGGCGGGCGCCAGGTCGGCATTTGTCCGGGCCACGAAGGGAGGGAAGTGCAGGTCGGTCCGGTCGATGTCGGCGATCTCGTTGAGCCCGCGCAGGTCGAGCGGGGCGGGCAGCCGATAGACCTCGTCGTCGCTGACGCCGAGCTCGCGGCTGAGCAGCTCCATGACGTGGTCGTCGAGGTCCTCCTCCACCTCCAGCCGCACCGGCGGGCCGAAGCGCCGCCGGATCAGCTCCTTCTCCAGCGCGGCGAGGAGGTTCTCGGCGTCGTCCTCCTCGACCTCGAGGTCCTCGTTGCGGGTGACTCGGAAGGAGTAGTGCTCGTGCACCTCCATGCCGGGGAAGAGGTGGTGCAGGTGCGCGGCGATGACGTCCTCGAGCGGGACGAAGCGCGCCTCGAAGAGGTCGGAGGTCACCGAGGCCTGCGCGCGACGCACCTTGAGGAAGCGGGGGAGTGAGGGCGGCATCTTGATCCTCGCGAAGTGCTCCTTGCCCGTCTTGGGGTTGATGAGGATGACGGCGAGGTTGAGCGAGAGCCCCGAGATGTAGGGGAAGGGGTGGGCCGGGTCGACGGCCAGCGGCGTGAGCACGGGGTAGATCTGGTCGCGGAAGAGCTCGCTGAGCCGCTCCTGCTCGGACTCCTCGACCTCGCTCCACCGCACGATGCTGATGCCCTCCTCGGCGAGGGCGGGGCGCACGCTCTCGTCGAAGATGCGCGTCTGCATGTGGGTCAGGTCGTGCGCGATGCGGGCGATCTGCTCGAGCACCTCGCGCGGCTCGAGCCCGGAGGGGCTGCGCACGGCGATGCCGGTGGCTATGCGCCGCTTGAGGCCGGCGACCCGGACCATGAAGAACTCGTCGAGGTTGCTCGTGAAGATCGCGAGGAAGCGCGCCCGCTCGAGCAGGGGGACGCTCTCGTCGGCCGCGAGCTGCAGGACCCGCTCGTTGAACTGCAGCCAGCTGATCTCGCGGTCGAGGAAGCGGTCGACCGGCAGGTCGGTGGCGGGCGCCGCGTCCTCGGGACGGCTGCGCACGAAGCGGCCGTTGGCCGCGCGGGGCCGCAGCTCGGGGGTGGCGTCGGGGGCCGAGGAGGTGATCGAGACGTCGCTGGTCGGGGCCGCGCCCGGTCGGCGAGCCGGGACCGACGGTCGGGGTGCTGGGGCGGAGGCGTCCGACATGGCGCTCATCCTTGCACCGAGGGGTGAACCTCGTGTGAATACATCACGTGGAGGGCCTTGCGGGTGAAGCCGGCCCGCTCGTAGGTCGCCAGCGCCGGCGTGTTGTCGCCCTCGACGTAGAGCTCGACCTCGCGCACGCCCCGACGGGCCAGGTGCGCCAGGCCGAGGCCGGTGAGCGGGCCGGCGAGCCCGCGACCCTGGCAGTCGGGGTGGACGCCGACGACGTAGACCTCGCCGACGTCGCCGCCGGGCGGGTCGATCTTCGTCCAGTGGAAGCCGACGAGCCGGCTCGGGTCGTCGTCCTCGAGCAGGATGACCCCCTCGGGGTCGAACCACGGCTGGGCCATCCGCTCGTCGAGACCGGCCCGGTCGAGGGCGCCCTGCTCGGGGTGGTGGACGAAGGCCGCGGCGTTGGCCTCGAGCAGCGCGGTCTCGTCGGTGCCGGGGACGAAGGTCCGGTGCCGCACGCCGTCGGGGAGGCCGGGGTCGGTCTCGTCGCCCTCGCGCACGTCGCGGGAGAGGACGAGCAGCTCACGGACCACCTGCAGGCCGAGCCGGGAGGCCAGGGCGCGGGCGGCCGGCAGGTCGCCGTGGGCCCACGGCCGCGCGTCCGGGCGCTCCTGCAGCACACGCTCGAGCAGGCGGGCGCCGACCCCCTTCGCACGTCGGTCGGGGTGCACGAAGAGCTCGACGGACCCGTCCTCGGCGACGGCCGCGTAGCCGGCGAGGTCGTCGCCGTCGGCCGCGACGTAGTGGGTGCCGGGGCGCGGCAGGGCGAGCTCGAAGGCCTCGCTGAGCGGCGCGACGCCGTCGGCGGAGGTCGCGTCGAGGGCACCTGCGGCCACCCGGTCCACCAGGGCGTCCGGCAGCAGGTCGAAGGGGGTGACGGTCACGGTCACAGGGACACCGCCTCGGTGTCGGCCTCGTCGTCATGGGCGGGCACGAAGCGGTAGCCGACATTGCGGATCGTGCCGATGAGCTGCTCGTGCTCGCTGCCGAGCTTGGCCCGCAGGCGACGCACGTGCACGTCGACGGTGCGGGTGCCGCCGTAGTAGTCGTAGCCCCAGACCTCCTGGAGCAGCTGGGCGCGGGTGAAGACGCGGCCGGGGTGCTGGGCGAGGTGCTTGAGCAGCTCGAACTCCTTGTACGTCAGGTCGAGCAGGCGCTCGCCGAGCCGGGCGGAGTAGCTGCCCTCGTCGATCGTCAGGTCCCCGGCGACGATCCGCTCGTCGGCCTCGTCCTCGACCGTGTCGCTGCGGGTCATCACCAGCCGCAGCCGGGCCTCGACCTCGGCGGGGCCGGCGTGCTCGAGGAGGATGTCCTCGACCGCCCACTCGGCGTTGACCGCGGTCAGGCCGCCCTCGGTGAGGATCGCGATGACCGGCGCGGAGGTGCCGGTGGCGCGGATGACGCGGCACAGCGAGCGGGCCTGGACGAGCGCGGTGCGCGCGTCGACGAGGACGACGTCGACGGCGGGGGCGTCGATGATCGCCGATGCCTCGGCGGGCAGCGTGCGCACCTGGTGCCCGAGCAGCCCCAAGGCCGGCAGGACCTCGGCGCTCGGCGCCAGGTCGTCCGTGAGGAGCAGGAGTCGGGCCATCGCGACCCAGAATAATCGGGCGGCCCGCTACCCTCGCGTGGTGACCACGCCAGTACCCGTCGAGCCAGAGACCCGAGCGGCCCGCCGTGCCCTGCGCGCGAGTGCGGGAGAGGTCGCCGACCCCCAGGCTCCGCCGCCCCGGTCACGCCCGGTCGTCGCCGCGGCCACGGTCGTCACCGCCCTGCTGGTCGCCGGTTCGGCGGCCTCGGGCGAGCGCATCCTCGAGCTGCTCGCCGTGGTCGCCGCGGGCCTGGTCGTCGCGATCGGCTGGCCCTCGCTCGTCGGGTCTCGCACCCCCGTCGGCACGACCGCCGTCCTCGCCGTGACCTCGCTCGCCCTCGGTGCCGCCCTGGTGCTGCAGGACGAGGAGCCCTACCTCGAGCACGTGCCCGCAGCGATGGCCCTGGGCATCGTCGCCATGTGCCTGCACCCGCTGCTGCAGGCGCCGGCCCGGGTGCAGCTGGCCCGCTCGATGGCCGGCACCTCCCTCGGCATCCTGCTCATCGGCGGTGGGGGGCTGCTCACGAGCACCGTCTACGCCGACAACCACGGGCCGGTCGTCATCGTCGGCATCGGTCTGGCCGTCGCCGCCCTCGTCGACCTCGTCCTCGAGCGCCCGGCGACGAGCGCGTGGATGATCCCGGCCGCGATGGGTGTCGGCGGGCTCGCCGGTCTGGTCGCGCACCTCGTGCTCTCGGGGTCGCTGTCGGCGTGGTCGGCGCTGCTCGGGGTCATCGGTGCGGGCACCGCGGTCGCGCTGCGCCGCGCGCTGTCGCAGCAGCGGGCGATCGACACCGTGGCCGGTGCGCTCGCCGCCGGCGCGGCCTCCGTGCTCGTCGCCGGGCCGCTCGTGCACCTCGTCGCCCGCCTGCCCCTGGCCTGACCGCCGGCGCGCTCCCGGCCCGGCGTCCGCCCTACGATGGGCGGGTGTTCACCCTCGATCCCACGATCCACCCGGACATCGCCCCCCTCGCCTGGCTCGTCGGTCGCTGGGAGGGAGCCGGTGTCGTCGGCTACCCGACCATCGAGTCGGCCAACTTCGGCCAGGAGCTCGTCGTCACCCACGACGAGCGGCCCTTCCTGCGCTGGGAGAGCACGACCTGGATCCTCGACGACGCGGGCAACAAGGTCCGTCCCTCCGGCACCGAGCTCGGCTTCTGGCGTGCCGGTGGCGAAGGGGAGGCGGAGCTCCTCCTCGCCCACCCCACGGGCATCGTCGAGATGTACTACGGCACCGTCGAGCCGGGCCGGATCGAGCTGCAGACCGACGGCATCATCCGCAGCCCGCAGGCCAAGGAGTACTCGTCGGCCAAGCGCATGTACGGCCTCGTGAAGTCCAACCTCATGTGGGTCATGGACATGACCGCCGCCGGTCAGCCGATGAGCAGCCACGTCTCCGCAGAGCTCAAGCGCGTCGACGGCTGACCGCCCCCGCCGCGCAGCGCCCCAGGGTTTTGCAGGGTTGGCGGCCCGGAACTTCGCAAAACCCTAGGGTTTTGCAGGGTTGGCGGCCCGGAACTTCGCAAAACCCTAGGGTTTTGCAGGGTCCAGGGGGTGCGAAGGGGGCGGGGTCGGGTCACTCCTCGTAGCCCGCCATGTCGTCGGTGCGCAGGGCATCGCTCAGCCGGGACATGCCCTGCTCGTCGAGGATGTCGATCGACCCGCCGTCGGGCGCGGTGCCGTAGCCGCTGAAGGGCGCGGTGACGAAGTGGATGTTGCCGCCGCGCACGCCGCGCAGCTTGATCGCCTCGCTGCGGATCTTGCCCGTCGTCAGCGAGTTGTCGACGATCGTGTTCTTGGTGCCGGCCTCGATGACGTTGCCGAGACGGCTGGGGTTGAGCAGCACGCCGGGGGTGAGGGTCTTCGTCATGATCCCCTTGAGCCAGGCCTGCTGACGCTGACCGCGGGAGATGTCGCCCTCGGCGAGGGTCTTGCGCTCGCGGACGTACTCCAGCGCCTGCTCGCCGTCGAGGTCGTGGGTACCCGCGGGGTACTTGGGGCTCGCCTGGGCGTTGTTGACCTGCACGCCCCCGAGCGCGTCGGTGAGCTGCTTGAAGCCATCGAAATCGGTCTTGGCGACGTGGTCGACCTTGACGCCGACGAGGTCCTGGATGGTCTGCACGAGCAGCGGCGACTGGCCGAAGGCGTAGGCGGCGTTGATCTTGTTCTTGCCGTGCCCGGGAATCGGCACGTAGAGGTCACGGGGGAAGTGGATGATCCACACGTCGCCGTGGTCCTCGTCGACGTGGACGAGCTGGATGACGTCGGCCCGGCTGGCGGTCTCGCCCGGCCGGGCGTCGGAGCCGATGAGCAGGTAGTTGGTCCCTGCGTCGGTCACGAGCTGCTCGCCATCGCGCCACTCGGTCTGGTTCTGTGCCTCCCCGAGGAGGTCGTCGTGCGCGAGGTTGCGGTCGACCTTGCTGCTGATGAACCACGCGTACCCGCCGATGCCGATCACGAGGAGCAGCAGGAAGGCGAGGACGGAGACGGCGAGCCGTCGCCCCCACCCCATGCGGCGGCGGCCTGAGCGGCGAGTCGTGGTCTCGCCAGCGGTGTCGTCGTCGAACTCCTCGAGCATGCGGTCATCGTACGGGGCGAGTTCGGCAGCCGGCTGGGAGACGTAGATTGGGCTGCATGAGTGCCTCGCCCCTGCTGCAGACCGCCGGTGCCGTGCCCGGCGACGGGATCGACTCCGGGGTCGCCGCGCACTACGGCGACCCGCTGCGCGAGCAGCGGTTGCTCGCGGAGGGGCTCGGGGTCGTCGACCTCTCGCACCGCGGGGTCGTCACGGTCACCGGCCCCGACCGGCTGTCGTGGCTGCACTCCCTCACCTCGCAGCAGCTCGTCGACCTGCCGCCGCGCACCTCGGCCGAGTCGCTCGTCCTCTCGCCCAAGGGGCACGTCGAGCACGCCCTGCACGTCGTCGACGACGGCGAGACGACCTGGTTGACCGTCGAGCCGGGCACGGCGCCCGCGCTCGCGGCGTGGCTCGACTCCATGCGCTTCATGCTGCGGGTCGAGGTGGCCGACGTCAGCGACGACTACGCGGTGCTCGGCGAGAGCGTCGACCGCGAGGGCGCGGAGGGTGAGCCGCCGACCTGGCTCGACCCGTGGCCGCGCGTCGTCGGCGACACCGCCACCTACGGGCCCGCGGCCGAGGAGCACCCGGCCCGCGACCGGCGCTGGCGCGAGGTCATCGTGCCGGTGGCGGACCTCCCTTCGGCCGTCGGTGACCGTGAGCTCGTCGGCACGTGGGCCGCCGAGGCCCTGCGCATCGCCGCCTGGCGCCCGCGCCTCGGCGCCGAGACCGACCACCGGACGATCGCCCACGAGCTCGACTGGCTGCGCACCGCGGTTCACCTGCACAAGGGCTGCTACCGCGGGCAGGAGACGATCGCCCGGGTGCACAACCTCGGTCGCCCGCCGCGTCGTCTTGCCTTCCTCCACCTCGACGGATCCGGCCACACCCTGCCCGAGGTCGGGGCCGAGGTGCTCCTCGGCGACAAGGTCGTCGGCCGCATCACCTCCCGTGCTCGCCACCACGAGGACGGGCCGATCGCCCTCGCCGTGCTCAAGCGCAACACCGACGCCGCCGCCGACCTGCTCGTCGCCCCCGACGTCGCGGCGGCCCAGACGGTGATCGTCCCGCGCTGACGGCTCTGCGCCCGGAGGTGACTCCGCTCACCAACCGCTGCCTACGGCTTGCACATGCTAACTACGGCAAGCACAATGGTGGCCATGTCGAAGAATCCGCTGGAGGGCCTGCCGAGCCACCTCGGCAACTCCCTGGGCGACTACCTGCGTGAGCAGCGCGTCCTGGCCAAGCTCTCCGTGCGGCAGCTGTCGGCGCTGGCCGGGATCTCCAACCCCTATCTCTCCCAGATCGAGCGGGGGGTCAAGCGGCCGAGCGCCGACATCCTCCAGCAGATCGCCAGGGGCCTGTCGATCTCGGCCGAGACCCTCTACGTCCAGGCGGGTCTGCTCGACCCCAAGGACGCGGCAGCGGAGGCCGGGGCCACGACCCGGGCCGCCATCCGCACCGACCCCGCGCTGACCGCACGTCAGCGTCAGACCCTGCTCGAGATCTATGAGTCCTTCGTCGGCGCGGAGCCCGCGACGTCGCAGGACACGGCCGAGCCGTCGCGCCCGACCCCTCGGGCACGGGCGACGCGCAAGGCGGCCAAGCAGGCGAAGGGGGCCGCACCGGCCTCCGGGGGCGCGGCCGCGAAGAAGGTCGCCACGAAGAAGGCCAGCACAGCGAAGGTCGCCAAGAGCACGGCCAGCACCACCACGGCCGGCACCAAGAAGAAGGCCGCCGGCACGGCGGCCAGCACGAAGGGCTCGACGTCGTCGTCGGGCTCGAAGACCGCGGCCCCGGCCGCCAAGCGCGCACCGCGCGGGTCGCAGTCCTCGTCTCGCTCGACTACCACCAGGAGAACCTCATGAGCGTCACCACCACCGTCAAGAAGGTCGTCACCGACCAGACCTACGCCACCATCGGCGCCACCGACCTGACCGTCGAGACCTTCCGCGGCTACACCTCGCAGATCGCCGCCCTGCGCGCCGAGCTCGAGCCGAAGAAGGTCCAGGCCCGCGTCAAGGCCGCCCCGGCCGACGCGCAGGCCTACTACGCCGACCTCACCAAGCGCGGCGAGGCCCTCGTGACCCGCATCAAGAAGCAGAAGGCCACCCAGGACCTCGTGGGCCAGGCCGAGGCGACCGTCGCCCTCGGCAAGGGTGTCGTCACCACGGTCAAGAAGGCCGTCGCCGACGTCGAGCGCTCCGCCAAGGCCACGCTGACCATCGGTCGCAAGGAGGCCGTCAAGGCTGCCGAGGCCGTCAAGGACTCCGTGGACGTCGACGTCAAGGTCGACACCGCCAAGGCGAAGAAGGCCGTCTCCACGTCCGCCAAGCGCACCACCACGGCCGCCAAGCGCACCAACACCACCGCCAAGAAGGCTGCGACCCGCACCCGCACCGCCACCAAGTCGACCGCGACCGCCGCCAAGAACACGGCCGCCAAGACCACCCAGGCCGCCGAGAAGGCTGCCGAGAAGGTCGGCGACTGAAGGGATCCGGCTCCGGCTCCGTCCGCGGAGCAGCCGACGCTGTGGTGATCGGCGGTGCCTGAGGTGCGAGGAACGAGCCTCGAAGGCTAGCCTCCGGCAGGTGACCGCACCGGCCCCCGACACCACAGCCCTCGACGACGCCCCCGTGCTGGTCCACGTGACCCGCGGGGGCTTCGTCGAGTCCGCCCACCGCGCGACGCTCGTCGCGACCGACGGCGACGGGGGGACCCCCCTTCGTCACGGTCGGGTCGACGACCCCGTGCTGCCGCGCTCCTCGCTCAAGCCGGTCCAGGCGCTCGCGATGGTCCGCCTCGGTCTCGACCTGCCGCCCCACCTGCTCGCGCTCGTCTGCTCGAGCCACTCCGGCGAGGCCGTCCACCGCGAGGCGGTCGCCGAGATCCTCGCGACCGCCGACCTGGGGCTCGACGCGCTGCGCACGACCCCCTCGCTGCCGCTCGGCGAGCTCGAGCACGCCCGCTGGCTCGCCGCCGGCGAGGCGCCGACGCCGGTCGCCATGGACTGCTCCGGCAAGCACGCCGGCATGCTCGTCACCTGCGTGCTCCAGGGCTGGCCCACCGAGACCTACCTCGACCCCGAGCACCCCCTGCAGGTCGCGATCCGCGAGACCGTCGCCGAGGTCGTCGGCCCGGTGACCCACACGACCGTCGACGGCTGCGGCGCACCGCTCTTCGCCGTGCCGCTGTCCGGTCTGGCGGCGGCCTTCGGCTCCCTCGCCGGGGCCGACGCCACGACGGACGAAGGGAGGGTCGCCGCGGCCATGCGCACCGCGCCGGAGATGGTCGGCGGCACCGGCCGCGACGTCACCGCCTTCATGCGGGCCGTGCCGGGGCTCATCGCCAAGGACGGGGCCGAGTCGGTGTACGCCGCCGGCCTCGACGACGGGCGCGGCATCGCGATCAAGGTGGCCGACGGGGCCCCGGTCGCCCGGGCCCGGCAGGGCCTGCTCGCCCACGCCCTCATGGCTCTGGGCGCCGACACCCCGGCCCTGCGCGAGCTCGCCGACCAGCCCGTCCTCGGCCACGGCCGACCGGTCGGCGCCGTCGAGGTGCTCGACCTGACGACCTCGTGAGGACCGTCCTGCAGCGGGTCGCCTCCGCCCGGGTGCTCGTCGACGACGAGGTCGTCGGCGAGATCGGCCCGGGCCTGCTCGCCCTCGTCGGCGTCACCCACGACGACGGCCCCGACGAGGTCGCGACGACGGTGCGCAAGATCGCCGAGCTGCGGATCATGGCCGACGAGACCTCGGTGGCCGACAGCGGGGGAGGGGTGCTCGTCGTCAGCCAGTTCACCCTCCACGCCGACGTGCGCAAGGGCCGCCGACCGTCGTGGAATGCCGCCGCCCCCGGACCCGTCGCCGAGCCGCTCGTCGACGCGGTGGCCGAGGGCCTGCGCGAGCGCGGGGTCGAGGTCGCGACCGGTCGCTTCGGCGCCGACATGCAGATCGACCTGCGCGCCGACGGTCCGGTGACCATCGTCGTCGACGTGCCCGCCTAGGCTGGCGGTGTGCAGATCTTCTCGAGCATCCAGGCGACGATCGTCCTCGTCCTGAGCCTCCTCGCGCTCGGTGCCGAGGTCTTCGCGCTCGTCCACGCGGTGCGGCAGCGGCCCGATGCCTTCACTGCGACGGGCAAGCAGTCCAAGACCTTCTGGGTCGCCGCACTCGCGATCGCGACGCTCATGGGTGTCGCCGCGGTCGGCGGTGTCGGGCTGCTGGCGATCATCGGCATCGTCGTCGCGGGCGTCTACCTCGCCGACGTGCGTCCGGCCATCGACGAGATCCTCGGTCGCCGTCGGTGAGTCGGGCACAATGACCACGGACCGCACCACGAGCCAGGGGGACCCGTCGTGACCGACCTGCCGGACCCGCGCCCGGACGTCTTCGTCTCCGAGCGCCCGTGGGGGCGCTTCGAGCAGCTGACGCTCAACGAGCCGACGACGGTCAAGATCATCACCGTCGCCCCGGGGCACCGCCTCTCGCTGCAGACCCACGCGCTGCGGGCCGAGCTGTGGCAGGTGCTCGACGGGCCGATCGACGTCACGGTCGGTGACGAGACCTGGTCGGCGCAGCCCGGCGAGCGGATCTGGGTCGAGCGGGGGGCCGTGCACCGCATGGGCAACTCCACGCAGCAGCCGGGCCGGGTCCTCGAGATCGGCTACGGCGAGTTCGACGAGGACGACATCGTGCGCCTCGAGGACGACTACCAGCGCTGAGCCAGCGGGCCCCCGCGGGGCGCGACGAGCGACCACGGCACGGTGAGCTCCCCGAGGCGCCAGCGCGCCGCACCCCCGAGCACCGGCACCTGCCGAGCGATGTCACCCCAGGCGGCTACGGCCTGCTGCCGGGCCCCGTAGGGGGCGAAGGGGGAGGAGCGTCGCCACGCCTCGTCGACGAGCAGGAGCAGCTCGTGCACCGGCTCGCCGGGGACGTTGCGGTGGATCAGCGCCTTGGGCAGGCGCTCGGCGACGACCGACGGCGGCCGGTCCGGGCCGAGGTCGCGCAGCCGCCACGACAGGGTGAGGGTGCGCGGGCCCTCGGCGTCGAGGGTCACCCAGCTGCCGAGCCGACCGAGCTCGTCGCACGTGCCCTCGACGAGGATCCCCAGCGGGTCGAGCCGGTCGACCATCGTGCGCCACGGGCCCTCGACCTCGGTCTCGTCGTACTGCCGCAGCACATTGAAGGCCCGC
The DNA here is from genome assembly GCF_024362365.1 of Janibacter sp. CX7. NCBI lineage: Bacteria > Bacillati > Actinomycetota > Actinomycetes > Micrococcales > Intrasporangiaceae > Janibacter > Janibacter sp. CX7. The sequence goes on from NZ_CP101464.1 coordinate 293,696, forward strand.
AGGACCCGCACCTGCGCATCGCCCGGCAGCGGCACCTCGAAGCCCCCGAGCGCGAAGTCCACCCCGGGCCCCGCCCAGGCCTGCGCCGTCGCCACCCGCTGCGGGTCGATCTCCAGGCCGGTGACGTGCGCGTCGGGCCGCAGGGTGCGCACCCGCTGCGCCCACTCGGCGGTCGTGACGCCGCTCGCCCCGTGGCCGAGGTCGACGAGGTGGGGCGGGTCCCCCTTCGTCAGGACGTCGCGATGGGTCGCCAGCAGCCACCGGTCGCAGCGACGCAGGCGGTTGGGGTTGGTCGTCCCACGGGTGATGTTGCCGAGGGGGCGCTGGCTGGGCACCCCGGCAGCGTAGGCGCTGCGCGGAACTACGCTGGTGCACGTGTGGCGTACCGACCGACGGGTGAGCTGGAGCATGGTCTCCCTCGTGGCCTCCCTGTGCGGCGCGCTCCTGCTCGCCGCGGTGATCTGGGTGCCGCCGGCGCTCGGCCGTGACTCCGGCCTGCGGCCGGTGCAGCCGGGCCTGCTCGTCGTGGCCCCCGAGGCGGGCGGCGTCGTGACCCTCGGCGAGGGCCGCGCGGTCCAGCTCGACGACACCGGGCTGCGGGTGACCTCGCGGGGCAACACCCTGTTTCGCACGGTCCGCGGCGGCTCGCCGCTGTCGGCCCTCCTCGGCGACGTCGAAGGACGCGGCGAGGGGCGCAGCGAGCAGATCACCCACACGCTGAGCGACCTCGAGGTCGACCGCCTGTCGATCCGCGACGGCGAGGTCACCTGGTCGGGCCGGCTCACCGGCGACGACCGCAGCCTGCCGGTCACCCTCACCGTGCGTCTCGAGGGGGTGCTCATCACCCTCACCGCCACGGCGAAGGGGGCGGATGCCGTCGTCGTGCACTCGCACCAGGAGCTGGCGACCCGTGGTCGCCAGCCGGGGCTGCCGGAGCGCCTGCTGCGCAAGCGGGCGTGGTGGGTCGGCCCGGGGGCGGCGCCCGTCGCGGACGCCTACTCGACGCAGCTCGGCACGACGATCGGGATCGGTCCGCGAGGGACCGCCCGCGGCGTCGATCTGCGTCGGATGGGTCACACCGACCTGCACGTGTGGTCGCCGTCGGCGACAGTGGCCATGACCAGCTATCGGAGGACGGTGGAGGAGTGACGCAGCAACGCATCCGGCGGGTGGCGATGGTCTCGGTCCACACCTCGCCCCTGGCCCAGCCCGGCACGGGCGATGCCGGGGGGCTCAACGTCTACGTCGTCGAGTCGGCCCGCGAGCTGGCCGCGCGGGGCGTCGAGGTCGAGATCTTCACCCGCCGCACCGCCGCCGACCTGCCCGACGTCGTCGAGATGTTCCCCGGCGTGACCGTGCGGCACGTCGACGCCGGGCCCTACGAGGGCCTGGCCAAGGAGGACCTGCCGGGGCAGCTGTGCGCCTTCGCCGCGGGCATCTTGCGCGAGATCGCGCGGGTGCCCCAGGGGCACTACGACGTCGCCCACTCGCACTACTGGCTCTCCGGCCAGGTCGGCTGGCTCGTCGCCGAGCGCTGGCAGGTGCCCCTCGTGCACACGATGCACACGATGGCGCGGGTGAAGAACCGCCAGCTCGCCGACGACGACGTGCCCGAGCCGTCCGGCCGGGAGATCGGCGAGGACCAGGTCGTCGACATCGCCGACCGGCTCGTCGCCAACACCGACCGCGAGGCGAGCGAGCTCGTCGACTACTACGGCGCCGACCCGGACAAGGTGGTCGTCGTGCCGCCGGGGGTCGACCTCGAGACCTTCGTCCCCGGCGACCGTGAAGAGGCCCGGGCCTCGCTCGGGCTCGCCGACGACGCCGTCGTCCTGCTCTTCGTCGGTCGGATCCAGCCGCTCAAGGCGCCCGACGTGCTCGTGCGCGCCGCCGCCGAGCTGCTCGAGCGCCGACCCGAGCTGCGAGAGCGGCTCGTCGTCGCGGTCGTCGGAGGCGTGTCGGGCCGCGGGCTCGCGGCGCCCGACCGGCTCGAGCGCCTCGGCGAGGAGCTCGGGGTGGCCGACGTGCTCCACCTGGCCCCGCCGGTGAGCCGTGCCGGGCTCGCGCAGTGGTACCGCGCCGCCGACGTCGTCACGGTGCCCTCCTACACCGAGTCCTTCGGCCTCGTCGCCGTCGAGGCGCAGGCCTCGGGCGCCGTCGTCCTCGCCGCCGACGTCGGCGGGCTGCCGACGGCCGTCGGCGACGCCGGCGTCCTCGTGGCCGGTCACGACCCGAGCGTGTGGGCCGACGAGCTGCTCGCCGTCCTCGACGACCCCGACCGGGCGAGCGACCTGCGCCGCCGGGCGCGCGCGCACGCCGAGGGATTCGGCTGGGCGGTGACCGTCGACCGGCTCCTCGACGTCTACGCCGATGCCGTCGCCGAGCGCGAGTCGCTCTCCGCCGACACCCTGACCGACGAGCCCCTGGAGGTGGCCCGATGACCGAGCAGCCCGAGCACGCACCCACCCCCGACCCGGACGAGGCCCGACGGGCTCTCGACGTCGTCAGCCGCGTCGTGACCGACGCCGGACTCGAGCACGAGGCCGGGGCCCGTGACGGCGAGCTCGTCGTCACCCTGCCGGGGGAGAAGAAGCTCAAGACCGTCGTCTCCCTCGTCGTCGGCGAGCGGGCCCTGTCCGTCTCGGCCTTCGTCATCCGCAACGCGGACGAGAACCACGCGCAGTTCTACCGCCACCTGCTCCGGCGCAACCTGCGCATGCCCCTGCTCGCCTACTCGATCGACGCCTCCGGCGACGTCTACGTGGGCGGGCGGATCCCCCTTCACGCGGTGACGGAGGAGGTCGTCGACCAGGTGCTCGGCGTCGTGCTCGAGGCCGCCGACGGGCCCTTCAACGAGCTGCTGCTCCTCGGCTTCCGCAGCTCGATGCAGAAGGAGTGGGACTGGCGCGTCTCGCGCGGCGAGTCGCTGCGCAACCTCGAGGCCTTCCGCTCCGTCCTCGAGCGGACGGACGGGTCCGCGCCGGAGTGACCGGCGTCGATACGCTGGCCCCATGTCGACTCTGATCCTGCTGCGCCACGGCCGTTCCGACTGGAACGAGAAGAACCTCTTCACCGGATGGGTCGACGTCGACCTCATCGACAGGGGCCGCGAGGAGGCCGTCCGCGGCGGCCAGCTCATCAAGGAGTCCGGTCTGCTGCCGGACGTCGTGCACACCTCCGTGCTCCGCCGGGCGATCACCACCGCCAACCTCGCCCTCGACGCGGCCGACCGCCACTGGATCCCGGTGCGTCGCGACTGGCGGCTCAACGAGCGCCACTACGGCGCCCTGCAGGGCCTCGACAAGGCTGCGACGCGGGACAAGTACGGCGACGAGCAGTTCATGCTCTGGCGGCGCAGCTTCGACACCCCGCCGCCGGCCATCGAGCCGGACGACGAGTTCGCCCAGACCGACGACCCGCGCTACGCCGACCTGCCCGAGGTCCCGCGCACCGAGTGCCTCAAGGACGTCATCGCCCGCCTCATGCCCTACTGGGAGGGGCCGATCCGCGAGGACCTCGCCGCCGGCCGCACCGTCCTCGTCACGGCCCACGGCAACTCCCTGCGGGCCCTGGTCAAGCACCTCGACGGCATCAGCGACGAGGACATCGCCGGGCTCAACATCCCGACCGGCATGCCCCTGGTCTACGACCTCGGCGAGGACTTCATGCCGACCCGCCCGGGCGAGTACCTCGACCCCGAGGCCGCGGCCGCGGAGGCCGCTGCGGTCGCCAACCAGGGTCGCTGACCGCCGGACGACAGCGAGAGGGCCCGCCGACGTGCAGTCGGCGGGCCCTCTCGTGTGCTCGGCAGGCGAAGGGGGTCAGTCCCGCTCCGCCTCCTCCGCGAGGTCGATGGCGCCCGGGTCACCGGTGACGAGGAAGCCGACCCGACGGGCGACGGTGACCGCGTGGTCGCCGAAGCGCTCGTAGTAGCGGCTCAGCAGGGCGACGTCGACGGCGCTCGTCGTGCCGTGCTGCCACGCGCCCTCGGCGAGCCGGGTGAACATCTCGCGGTGGTGCGTGTCGAGCTCGTCGTCGGTGGTCTCGATGTCCCGGGCCTGCGCGAGGTCCTGGGTGCGGATGACCTGCCCGACGCGGGCGACGAGGTCCTCGGCGATGCCGCCCATCTCGGCGAAGGTCGCGGCGATCTCGTCGGGGACGGCGTGCTCGGGGTAGCGCATGCGCGCGACCTGGGCGACGTGGCGCGCGAGGTCGCCCATGCGCTCGAGGTCGCCGGACATGCGCATCGAGGCGACGACCGTGCGCAGGTCGCTGGCGACCGGGGCCTGCCGCGCGAGCAGGTCGACGGAGCGCGCGTCGAGGTCGTTGCGCCGGGCGTCGATGTCCTGGTCGGACTCGATGACGCGCTCGGCGAGCTGGACGTCGGCCTCGAGCAGCGCGCGGGTGGAGTCGCGGATCGCGGTGCTGACGAGCTCCGAGAGGGAGACGAGGTCGTCGGCGATGGCCTCGAGCTCGTCGTGGAAGACCTGGCGCATGGCGCCCCCTTCGATGGGTGTTGGCAGTGTCGCTGGTGACTGTCTACGCGGCACGGGTGAACGTCGTCGGGCGCGCAGGTGAACATCGCGGGCGCGCCCCGGCACCGGTCGCTGCCCGGTCCCAGCATGCCCCACGGGAGAAGTACGCTCGGTGACGTGGAGCCAACGACCGCGGCAATTCTCGGGGGTGCTGCCGGCCTGCTCATCGCCTTCCTCGTGTGGGCTGCGATCACGATGAGCGACCGGGAGCGTGCCGTGGACCACGCGCCCGAGCCCGAGGTGCCGAAGGGGGTCGGTGACGTCCTCGCCGTGCTGCGCTCCTCCGGTGTCGTCCTCGACCACGAGGGCCGGGTCCTGTCGAGCTCGCCCGCAGCGGTCTCCTACGGCCTCGTGCGCCACGGCCGGCTCGTCGAGCCGGCGATCCGGGCGATGGTCGACAAGGCCGCCCGCCACGGCGTCATCGAGGAGCAGGAGCTCGAGCTGCGCCGCCCGGGGATGAGCACGACGACCTACGTCGCCGCCCGCGTCGCCCCGCTCGGGGCGCGCCACCTGCTGCTGCTCGTCGACGACCAGTCCCAGGGCCGCCGCGTCGAGGAGACCCGCCGCGACTTCGTGGCCAATGTCAGCCACGAGCTCAAGACGCCGGTCGGCGGCATCTCGCTGCTCGCCGAGGCGGTCATGGACGCCAAGGACGACCCCGAGGCGGTCGACCGCTTCGCCCGCCGCATGCAGGGCGAGGCGACCCGGCTGTCGAGCCTCATCCGCGAGATCGTCGAGCTCTCCCGGCTGCAGGGCACGCCGGTCCTGCAGGACCCGCCGCTCGTCGACGTCGAGGACGTCGTCGCGCTCGCCCTCGAGCACCTGCGCATCGAGGCCGAGGCCAAGGACATGACCCTGACCGACAAGGTCGCCGAGGACCTCTACGTGCGCGGTGACCAGGACATGCTCGTCACCGCGGTGCGCAACCTCGTCGGCAATGCCATCTCCTACTCCGAGGCCGGCACGGCCGTCGGGGTGGGGGCGCGCCTGCACGGCGACACGATCGAGATCGCCGTCACCGACCAGGGGCCGGGCATCCCCGAGCCGGAGCAGGCGCGCATCTTCGAGCGCTTCTACCGCATGGACGCCGCGCGCTCGCGGGCCACCGGCGGCACCGGTCTCGGCCTGTCGATCGTCAAGCACATCTGCGCCAACCACGGGGGAGACGTGCGCGTGTGGAGCGACGGGTCGCAGGGCTCGACCTTCACGATCCGCCTGCCCGCCGCCCCCGAGACCCTCGACGCCCACGGCGTCGAGCTGGAGCTCGCCGGCGACGACGCCCCCGATGCGGCCTCCCCGGCCGCCGAGACCCCTTCCCCCACCCTCACAAAGGAGCCCCGCTGATGACACGCATCCTCGTGGTCGAGGACGAGGTGTCCTTCTCGGACCCCCTGTCGTACCTGCTGCGCAAGGAGGGGTACGACGTCGAGGTCGCCGAGACCGGTCCGGACGCCATCACGGCCTTCGACTCCGACGGCGCCGACCTCGTGCTGCTCGACCTGATGCTGCCGGGCCTGTCGGGCATCGACGTCTGCCGATCGATCCGGCAGAAGTCCAACGTGCCGGTCATCATGCTCACCGCCAAGGACGGTGAGATCGACAAGGTCGTGGGCCTCGAGATCGGTGCCGACGACTACGTGACCAAGCCCTACAGCTCGCGCGAGCTGCTCGCCCGGATCAAGGCGGTGCTGCGACGCAACAGCGAGCCCGAGGAGCTGCTGCCCGCGACCATCGAGGGCGGGCCCGTGCGCATGGACGTCGACCGGCACGTCGTGGCCGTCGACGGCACCCAGGTGCAGCTGCCGCTCAAGGAGTTCGAGCTGCTCGAGATGCTCCTGCGCAATGTCGGTCGGGTGCTCACCCGCGTGCAGCTCATCGACCGCGTGTGGGGCAGCGACTACGTCGGCGACACCAAGACGCTCGACGTCCACATCAAGCGGCTGCGGGCCAAGATCGAGCCGGACCCGGCCAAGCCGGTGCACATCGTCACCGTCCGCGGACTGGGCTACAAGTTCGAGGCCTGACCTCCCCTTCGGTCATGACGACGAGAGGCCGGCACCCGATGGTGTGCCGGCCTCTCGTCGTGCGAAGGGGGAGTGCTCAGTGGCCCTCGGACTCCGACTCGCTCTCGCTGTGGGTCTCGGAGGGGGTGGGGGTCCAGCCCTCGGGGGCGTCGGTCTCGTAGTAGCCCTCGGGGTCGAGGACCGGGACGCTGACCGGGGTGGCGGAGCCGCCGGTGCTGATCTCGACGTCGGTCATCTCGCCCGGGCCGGCCTTGACGGACTTCAGCGTCAGCTCGGCCTTGTCCTTGCCGCCGAGGGTGACCGCCTGGTGGGCCGGGATCTTGGCCTGCACCTTGCTGCTGCCGGCCGTGACGGTGAAGGTCATGTCCTTGCCGGTCTCGTTCTCCACGGCGCCGGTGACGACCGCGTCGCCGCCCGCCTCGCCGCTGACCAGGGCGAGGTTGCGCACGTGGGCGCCCTCGAGGTCGACGGACACACCATCGGTGATCGACTGGGTCTTCGCCGTCTGGAAGGGGGAGTTGACCGAGCAGCCGGCGGTGCCGGCGGCGAGCAGGGCCGCCAGGGCCACGACAGGGGTGCGGGTGAGGAGGTTGCGCTTCACGGGGCACAGCCTAGCGGGGGCGTGCGCGTGGGATGCGCCGGGCCACGGCTCGTGCTCTCCACGCGCGCGCGAAGGGGCATTGTGGCGGGGCTGACGGCTGTGCGACCCACGACACGCCGTGATAATCTGGAGGTCGCGAAAGGGGAAATCTCCACATGGTTTTCAAGGTCGGCGAGACGGTCGTGTACCCCCACCACGGGGCTGCTCTGATCGAAGAGATCAAGATTCGAAAGATCAAGGGCGAGGACAAGCAGTACCTCAAGCTCAAGGTGGCCCAGGGTGACCTGACCATCGAGGTGCCCGCCGAGAACTGCGACCTCGTGGGTGTCCGCGACGTCGTGGGCAAGGAGGGTCTGGACCGCGTCTTCGAGGTGCTGCGCACCCCGCACGCGGAGGAGCCGACCAACTGGTCGCGCCGCTACAAGGCCAACCTCGAGAAGCTGGCCTCCGGCGATGTCATCAAGGTGGCCGAGGTCGTGCGCGACCTGTGGCGCCGCGAGAAGGACCGCGGCCTCTCGGCCGGCGAGAAGCGCATGCTGGCCAAGGCCCGCCAGATCCTCGTCTCCGAGCTCGCGCTCGCCGAGAAGACGGACGAGGACAAGGCCGAGGTCATCCTCGACGAGGTCCTCGCGTCCTGAACGACTCACTGCTGACGCAGTCCGACGCCCACACCGATCACGGTGTGGGCGTCGTCGTCGTGGCCGCCGGGTCCGGCACCCGACTCGGGGCCGACCGCCCCAAGGCCTTCGTCGAGATCGAGGGCGTGACGATCCTCGAGCGTGCGGTCTCCGGGGTGCTGCAGGCTCCCGTCGACGAGCTCGTCGTCGTCGTGCCCGAGGACCTCGTCGCGGAGGCGACCGAGCTGGTCGACCCCCTGCGTCCGAAGGGGGTCGACGTCACCGTCGTCGCCGGCGGCGCCGAGCGCACCGACTCGGTCGCGGCCGGCCTCGCCGCACTCGGCGAGGACGTCGACGTCGTGCTCGTCCACGACGCGGCCCGCTGCCTGACTCCCGTCGCCGTCTTCGAGCGGGTGCTCGCCGCCCTGACCGCGGGTGCCGCCGGTGCGATCCCCGGGGTGCCCGTCGTCGACACGATCAAGGTCGTCGACGCCGCGGGCGTCATCACGGCCACCCCGCTGCGCGAGTCGCTGCGCGCGGTGCAGACACCACAGGGCTTCGACCGGGCGGTGCTCGTCGCCGCCCACGCCTCCGGCGCCGTCGCGACCGACGACGCCGCGCTCGTCGAGGCCCTCGGCCACGACGTCGTCGTCGTCGAGGGCGACCTGCTCGCGATGAAGATCACGACCGTCGACGACCTCGCCCGCGCCGAGCGCCTGCTCGCCACCGCCGACTGACCCCGCCTGCTCCCCCCCAACTCTGCAAAACCCTAGGGTTTTGCAGAGTTGTGTGCGCAAGACCCTAGGGTTTGCAGAGTTGGGGGCGGCCAGGTGGGCGCGGACGGCCAGGGCCGCGGCGCGGCCGGCGCGGTTGCCGCCGATCGTGCTCGCCGAGGGCCCGTAGCCGACGAGCTGCGTGCGGGGGTCGCGGGCCGCGGTCACCGAGGTCTGCACGTCCCGTGATCCCGGCAGCAGGGCGATGCCGCCCTCCGCACTACGCAGACCCAGCGGCGCGAGGTGGCGCACCGCGGGGCGAAACCCGGTGGCCCACAGGATCGCGTCGAAGCGCTCGGTGCTGCCGTCGGCCCAGCGCACCCCGTCGCGCTCGATCCGCTCGAACATCGGCCGGCGGCGCTCGTAGACCCCGGTCCGCGCCGCGGCCATCTCCTGGGGGCGCAGCGAGAGCCCGGTGACGGAGACGACGCTCGCCGGGGGTCTCCCTTCGCGCACCCGCTCCTCGACCATCTCGATCGCTGCCCGGCCGGAGAACTCCGTCGTCCACACCGGCGGCCGGCGCGTCACCCACTGCACGTGCGCGATCGTCGCGAGCTCGCCGATGAACTGGACGGCCGAGGCGCCGCCCCCGACGACGAGCACGCGCATGCCGCGGAAGTGCTCGCGCCCCGGGTAGGCGACGGTGTGCCACTGCTCCCCGGCGAAGTCGCGCTGCCCGGGGTAGGTGGGGACGAAGGGGTGGGTCCACGTGCCCGTCGCGTTGACGAGCGTGCGCGTCGTCCACGTGCCGACGTCGGCGTGCACGACGAGCAGACCGTCGTCGTCGGTGACCCGCTCGACGCGGACCGGGCGCAGCACGGGCAGGTCGTGCGACTGCTCGTAGTCGTCGAACCAGCAGGCGATGACCTCGTTGGCCCGCTCGGTGCTCTCGCCGGGCGCGGGCGCATCGGGCAGGTCGGCGACGCCGTGCACGTCGGCCATCGTCAGCGAGTCCCACCGGTGCTGCCAGGCGCCGCCGGCGTGCTCGTTGGCGTCGAGCACGACGTGGTCGATGCCGAGCCGGCGCAGGTGGTGGCTCGCCGAGAGCCCGGCCTGACCGGCACCGATGACGAGGGAGTCGAAGGGGGTCACGCTGCGTCCAACGCAGGTGCGGCCGCGGTTGATCCCGGCTGCGAGACTGTCGCCATGAGTGCACACGAGGTCGCCCGGCTGCCGCGCACCGGGATCGGTGTCGACGTCCACGCCTTCGCCGCGCCCGACTCCGGGCGCGAGCTGTGGGTCGGCGGGCTGCTGTGGCCCGGCGAGGTCGGTCTCGAGGGGCACTCCGACGCCGACGTCGCGTGCCATGCGGCGTGCGACGCGCTCTTCGCCGCGGCCGGCATCGGTGACCTCGGCCAGCACTTCGGCACCGGGCGCCCCGAGCTCGAGGGCGCCTCTGGCGCAAGGCTGCTGGCCGAGGCCGCGCGTCTGGTGCGCGAGGCGGGCTTCGAGATCGGCAACATCGCGGTGCAGGTCATCGGCACCCGGCCCAAGATCGGCACCCGTCGTGACGAGGCGCAGCAGGCGATGTCCGCTGCCTGCGGAGCGCCGGTCAGCCTCAGCGGCACGACGACCGACGGGCTCGGGCTCACCGGTCGGGGCGAGGGTGCGGCTGCGATCGCGACCGCCCTCGTCGTCGCGGTCGCCTAGACGCCCGCGCTCAGCCCAGGCGCGCGGCGAAGGCCTCGGTCACCGGACGCCACGCGGCCTCGATGGCCGGCTGCGCCTGCTCGACGGCGGTCAGGGCTGCGGGCACGTCGACGCCCTCGACCTCGGGCGCCCCGGCGTCGGAGGCCGCCCAGGCCGTGACGATGTCGAGGTCGGCCTCGGGGTGGCCCTGGACGCCCCAGACGGTCGGGGCGAGCCGGGCGACGAGCAGGTCGCCGCGCTCGTTGTCGGCGAGGGCGACCGCGCCCTCGGGCAACCGGGTGACGATGTCGTCGTTCCACTGCGGCACGGGCGCGCCCGCCGCCGCAGCGAGCACGGCGTCGTCGGCGAGCTGGTCGGTGCTGCCGACGGTGAGCACGCCGATGGTCCTGCCACCGGGGTTGCGCCCGACCTCGCCGCCGAGCGCGACGGCCGCGAGCTGGTGGCCCAGGCAGATGCCCAGTGCGGGGGTGCCCCCCTTCGCCGCGGTGCTGATGAGATCACGCACGGCCGGCAGCCACGGGGCCACCTCGTCGTCGCGGCAGCCCATCTGGCCACCGAGCACGAGCAGGCCGTCGTGCCCGGAGAGGTCGGCAGGCAGCGCCTCGCCGGCGTAGGGCCGGCGCACGTCGAGCTCGACCCCGGCGTCGCGAAGCCATGTCCCGACCCGGCCCGGCGGGCAGGTCGTCTGGTGCTGGACGACGAGCAGGCTCATCGCGACGTGCCCTGCGTGCCGCGGCGGCCCGAGACGGCGCCGGCGCCGAGGAGCGCCAGGCCCACGACGTTGAGCACGAGGGTGGGCAGCGAGACGATCCAGTAGGCGCGGTAGAAGCCGTCGAGCTGGTAGAGCATGAAGGTGCCCACGACGCTCACGGCCTGCGCGGCGAGGAGCGCGGCGACGCCGCCGACGACGAGCTTCCACCACATCCCCTCGTCACGACGCAGCAGCGCCCACCCGCCGATGACCAGTGCCGTGATGGCCAACGGCGCGGCCCAGCCCACCTGCGTGATCAGGTGGCGGAAGGCGAAGTCGAGTCCCATGGGCAGACCCTATGTCGCGGCCGTCACGTCATGGGCCAAGATGGGGCCTGAGAGCCGGGCCACCGGCCCCCGCCAGCGAAGGAGTCGCACCGTGCCGCAGACCGTCAAGGCAGTCATCGCTCGCTCGAAGGGAGTCGATGTCGAGGTCGTCGACATCGTCGTCCCCGACCCCGGCCCGGGAGAGGCCGTGGTCAAGGTCCAGTCGTGCGGGGTGTGCCACACCGACCTGCACTACCGCGAGGGTGGGATCAACGACGAGTTCCCCTTCCTCCTCGGCCACGAGGCCGCGGGTGTCGTCGAGGCTGTCGGCGAGGGGGTCACCGAGGTGGCGCCCGGTGATTTCGTCATCCTCAACTGGCGGGCGGTGTGCGGTCAGTGCCGCGCGTGCCGGAAGGGCAAGCCGCAGTACTGCTTCGACACGCACAACGCGACCCAGAAGATGACCATCGCCGAGACCGGCGAGGAGCTGACCCCCGCGCTGGGTATCGGCGCCTTCGCCGAGAAGACCCTCGTCGCTGCGGGGCAGTGCACCAAGGTCGACGGGGACGCCGACGCGGCGGCCGTGGGCCTGCTGGGCTGCGGTGTCATGGCCGGCTTCGGTGCCGCGGTCAACACCGGTGAGGTCACTCGTGGTGAGTCGATTGCGGTCATCGGGTGCGGTGGTGTCGGTGATGCGGCGATCGCGGGCGCGAAGGTTGCGGGTGCGACGACGATCATCGCGGTGGACATGGATCCGCGGAAGCTGGAGATCGCCAAGGGCTTCGGTGCCACGCACACCGTGGATGCGAGCGCCGAGGACACGGTCGAGCGCATCCGTGAGCTGACCGGCGGCTTCGGCGCCGACGTGGTCGTCGAGGCGGTCGGCCTGCCGCAGACCTACGAGCAGGCCTTCTACGCCCGCGACCTCGCCGGGCGCGTCGTGCTCGTCGGCGTCCCGACCCCGGACAAGGAGGTCACCCTCCCGATGATCGAGATCTTCGGCCGCGGCGGTGCCCTCAAGTCCAGCTGGTACGGCGACTGCCTGCCGAGCCGCGACTTCCCGATGCTCGTCGACCTCTACCGCCAGGGGCGCTTCGACCTCGACGCCTTCGTCACCGAGCGGATCGGTCTGGGCGACATCGAGTCGGCCTTCGACAAGATGCACTCCGGTGATGTGCTGCGCTCGGTGGTGGTCCTGTGACCGCGCGCATCGACAAGGTCGTCACCTCGGGGAGCTTCGAGCTCGACGGCGGCTCGTGGGAGGTCGACAACAACGTCTGGCTCGTCGGCGACGACGCCGAGGTGATCGTCATCGACGCCGGGCACGAGGCCGCCCCGATCCTCGAGGCGGTCGGTGACCGCACCCTCAAGGCGATCGTCAGCACCCACGCCCACAACGACCACGTCAACGCCGCGGCGCAGGTCGCCGAGGCGACGGGCGCGCCGATCCTGCTGCACCCGGACGAAGCACCGCTGTGGCGGATGACCTACCCGGACCGTGCTCCCGACGGCGCGCTCGCGCACGGCCAGGTCATCACCGTCGCCGGCACCGACCTCATGGTGCTGCACACTCCCGGCCACGCACCGGGCGCCTGCTGCCTGCACGCCCCCGAGCTCGGGGTCGTCTTCTCCGGTGACACCCTCTTCCAGGGCGGCCCCGGCGCGACGGGGCGGTCGTACTCCGACTTCCCGACGATCGTGGAGTCCATCCGCAACAAGCTGCTGACCCTCCCTTCGGAGACCACCGTGCACACCGGCCACGGCGATGACACGACGATCGCCGCCGAGGCGCCCCACGTGCAGGAGTGGCTCGACCGGGGGCACTGAGCCGCAGGGTCAGGCCGCGAGTGCCGGGAAGCAGACCGTCACGAGCATCGCCATCTCGACGATGGCGAAGGGGGCACCCAGCCATCGGACCACTGCGGCCTGGCTCTCGTCGGCCCCCGCGCGGGCGAGGGTCTCCTTGTCGGGGGCCAGGCCGGACCGGCTCGGCAGGACGTTGGCGACGACCGGGCCGAGCGGCACGAGGATCGCCACGAGCAGGCCGCCCAGCGGCCACGTCCGGTACGTCGTCTCCTCGCGGACGGCGAGCACGACGAGCCCGCTCATCAGGAGGATCGTGATGAGGACGCCGTGCAGCAGGAGCACCCGCGCGGCCGTGCGCCACGCGCCCGAGCCCGGGCGAAACCACAGCCGCGTGAGCTGACGCCCGAAGGCGATGCCCACGCCGAGGGACCAGAGGCCGAGGAGCACGGCGAGGGTCACGGCCGCCCACGACGGCATCTGGGTCGTCACGGGGCCAAGGTAACCACCTGCGCCCGTTAGCCTTGGGCCCGTGACCCTGCAGCTCTTCGACACCGCCACGCGCGAGCAGCGCGACTTCGTCCCCGTGACCCCCGGCCGGGTGGGGATGTACATCTGTGGGCTCACGACCCAGGGCGCACCGCACATCGGTCACCTGCGCTTCGCCGTCGCCTTCGACGTGCTGCGCCGCTGGCTCGTGCGCGGTCACGGCTACGACGTGACCCTCGTGCGCAACGTGACGGACATCGACGACAAGATCCTGCGCAAGGCCGCCGACACCGACGAGGAGTGGTGGGCGCTCAGCTATCGCAACGAGCGCTACACGAGCGAGGCGCTCGACCTGCTCGGAGTGCTGCCGGCGACCTACGAGCCGCGCGCGACCGGGCACATCACCGAGATGGTCGAGCTCATCGACCTGCTCGTCGAGCGCGGCCACGCCTACCCGGCGGCCGACGGCAGCGGCGACGTGTACTTCGACGTCAAGAGCTGGGCCGACTACGGCGAGCTGAGCCACCAGGGGCTCGACGACATGGTCGCGGCCGAGGACGCCGACCCGCGGGGCAAGCGCGACCCGCGCGACTTCGCGCTGTGGAAGGGCCGCAAGGCCGAGGAGCCGGCCACGGCGAACTGGCAGACCCCCTACGGCGAGGGGCGCCCCGGCTGGCACCTCGAGTGCTCGGCGATGGCCCGCAAGTACCTCGGCGACACCTTCGACATCCACGGCGGCGGCATCGACCTGCGCTTCCCCCACCACGAGAACGAGCAGGCCCAGTCGCGTGCCGCCGGGCTCGACTTCGCCCACTACTGGCTGCACAACGGCTGGGTGACGGTCAAGGGGGAGAAAATGGGCAAGTCCCTCGGCAACGCCCTCGAGGTCCAGCAGCTGGTGCAGGAGCACGACCCGCTGACCGTCCGCTACTTCCTCACCGCGGCGCACTACCGCTCGATGATCGAGTACCACCCCGGCTCCCTCGAGGAGGCGGGCGCGGCGGTCGAGCGCATCGCCGGTTTCCTGCGGCGGGCCCTGCCCGGCCAGACGGTCGTCGAGGCCGACCCGGCCGTCGAGCTGCCCGCCGACTTCGCCGCGTCGATGGACGACGACCTCGGCGTCGCCGGCGCGCTCGCGGTGATCCACGAGGCCGTCCGTGCCGGCAACACCGCCCTCGACGAAGGGGGTCGGGACGAGGCCGCGGAGATCGCCGCCACCGTCGTCGCGATGACCGACGTCCTGGGCATCAACCCCCTGTCGGCGACGTGGGGCGGTGCCGGTGGCAGCCGCGAGGAGGAGCTCACCGACGCCCTCGACGCCCTCGTCCAGCTGCAGGTCGAGGCGCGCGCCAAGGCGCGTGCGGCCCGTGACTACGACACCGCCGACCAGATCCGCGACGCACTCACCGCCGCGGGCATCACCATCGAGGACACCCCGGGCGGCGCCCGGTGGAGCCTCGGCAAGAAGGAGCACTGATGGCCGGCAACAGCCAGCGACGTGGCGCCGTGCGCCGCAGCGGGTCGAAGAAGGGCGCCCAGGTCGGCTCCGGCGGTCAGCGCCGCCGCGGCCTCGAGGGCAAGGGCCCGACGCCCAAGGCGAGCGACCGCCCCAACCACAAGGCCTACAAGATGTCGAAGGCCGCCGACAAGCGCGCCTCCGGCCGCCCGGGCCCGACGCGCAAGAAGTCCGGCTCCACCGAGGTCGTCGCGGGCCGCAACTCCGTGCTCGAGGCGCTGCGCACCGACGTGCCGGTGTCGACGATGTACGTCGCGAGCCGCATCGACAGCGACGACCGGGTCAAGGAGGCGCTCACCCTCGCCGCCGAGGCGGGCATCCCGATCATGGAGACGCCCCGCACCGAGCTCGACCGGATCACCGATGGCGCGGTCCACCAGGGCATGGCGCTGCAGGTGCCGCCCTACGACTACGCGCACCCCAAGGACCTCGTCGACTCGCAGATCCCGGGCACGCCGCTCATCGTCGCCCTCGACGGCATCACCGACCCGCGCAACCTCGGCGCGATCGTCCGCTCGACGGCGGCCTTCGGCGGCCACGGCGTCGTCGTGCCGTCCCGCCGCAGCGCGGGCATGACCGCCTCGGCGTGGAAGACCTCGGCCGGCGCGGCCGCCCGCGTCCCCGTCGCCCAGGCGGCCAACCTCGTGCGGGCGCTCGAGGACTACCGCAAGGCGGGCTTCTTCGTCGTCGGCCTCGACATGGACGGCGACGTCGAGCTGCCCGGCCTCGAGCTGGCGACCTCGCCGCTCGTCGTCGTCGTGGGCTCGGAGGGCAAGGGCCTCTCGCGCCTGGTCCGTGAGACCTGCGACCAGATCGTCTCGATCCCGATGAGCAGCAGCGTCGAGTCGCTCAACGCCGGCCTCGCCGCGGGCGTGACCCTCTACGAGATCGCCCGCCTGCGCACGGCCGCCCGCTGACCTGACCCGCCCCCTTCGCTCTCGGCTCCGGGGGTGCGGCTGCTCGCGGGAGCCCGCTGGCCACTGCTCGACAGGACAAACACCCCCTTCGCAAGGGTTTGGAACTCATGCGAAGGGGGCGATTTCCGGGTCACCCGGAAATCATGGGGCTGGTGTGGCGAGCGCCGTCAGGACTTGTCGACGTGCACGACGTGCGTGTGGCCGGCGATGTCGGCGAGCGTGCGGTCGTCGTGGTCGACGAGCATCCAGATCCAGCTGATGATGCCGGCGAACTGGTGGACGAGCTCGCGCAGCGCCGCCGGCCCGAGCCGCGGCACCGCGCCGGTCTCGGCATCGACGATGCGCAGGCCGGTGAGCCGCTTGCCCAGGCTCTGCCCGGTGCGGGTCACCCGCCACACCCGGTTGTAGGCGACCATCGCCAGGGCCGTGACGACCGACAGCATCATGAGGACGACGCCGAGGGTGACCAGGGCGGTGGACCCGGTGCCCGGCACGCTGCAGCCGTTGGTGCCGTAGAGCGTGCAGTACTCCCGCTCGGGCAGGCCCTGCACGAAGCAGATGATGCCGATGACGAGCGGCACGAGCCCGGCGAGGGAGACGAGCAGGCTGTCGACGACGCCCGGCAGGATCCGGTCGCCGAAGCTCGCGCTGCGGCCGAAGCGCTGCTCCACCCAAGCGCGCGACCCCGGCCGCATCGGGTCGCTCCCCGTGACGAAGGGAGGGGCCGCGGGCTGCTGCAACGGGTCGGGCACGGTCATCTGGTCTCCCCCGGGTCGACGACGGGCAGCATCTGGGTGTCGGCACCCAGGACGGACTGCTCGTCGGGCTTGCTCGGCAGGACCTCTCGCAGATAGGCGGCGATGGCGTCCTCGATGGGCACATCCTGCCCCAGCCGCTCGGCCATGTACCACCGGTGCTCGAGGATCTCGTGGAAGATCTCGGCGGGCTCGAGCTTCGCCCGCAGCTCCGGCGGGATCCGCCGGGTCGTCGGCTCGTAGACGCGGGTCAGCCAGTCGTGGGCGACGAGCGACTCGTCGTCATTCTGCCGGTCCAGGGCGGCGCGGTAGGAGTCGAGGTCGTTGAGCAGGCGGCGGGCCTGGTTCTCCTCGACGTCGAGGCCGGTGAGGCGCAGCAGGCGCCGGCTGTGGTGGCCGGCGTCGACGACCTTGGGCTCGATGCGCAGGTGGGTGCCGTCGAGGTCGGTCGTGATGGCCAGCTCGTCGACGTCGAAGCCCAGGGCGTTGAGCCGGCGGATCCGCTCGTCGACCCGCCACCGCTCGCCCGCGTCGAACCACTCGTCGCCGGTGAGCTCCTGCCACAGCCCGCGGTAGCGCTCGATGATGTCCTCGGCGATGGCGAGCGGGTCGAGCCCCTCGGGGAGGTAGCCGGCGGCGGCCAGGTCCATCATCTCGCCGGCGATGTTGGTCTCGGCGAGATCGAGGTCGTGCTCGCGCTGCCCGGTGCTCAGCCGGTCGTGCAGCTCACCGGTCTCGGCGTCGACGAGGTAGGCGGCGAAGGCGCCCGCGTCGCGGCGGAAGAGCGTGTTGGACAGCGACACGTCGCCCCAGAAGAAGCCGGCGAGGTGCATCCGGGCGAGCAGCGCGGCGAGGGCGTCGGCGAGGCGGACGGCGGTGTCCTCGCGCAGGTTCTGGCTGAAGACGATGCGGTAGGGCAGGGAGAACTGCAGGTGCCGGGTCACGAGGCAGGCGTCGAGCGGCTCCCCGTGGGCGTCGGTGCGCCCGGAGACGACCGCGAGCGGCTCGACGCACGGCAGGTCGAGGCGGCGCAGCTGCCGCAGCAGCCGGTACTCGTTGCGGGCGAGGTCGGCCTTGATCTCCTTGACCGCGACGATCCCGCCGGACAGCCGCGCGAAGCGCACGACGTGCCGCGAGATGCCGCGCGGCAGCGCGGCGAGCCGCTCGGCGGGCCAGTCCTCGAGCGGCACCGACCACGGCAGGTCGAGCAGGGCCGGGTCGGGCCGGGCGGCTGAGATGTCGAGGGGCACGGGTCCTCCCTTTCGCGGGTCCGGGTGGGCCCATCCGCCCAGTGTGGCGCAGCCGCCTCAGCGAAGGGAGGCAAGCGTCGCGAGGATCTCGGGCACGGCCGTGGCGTCGTCGACCCGGGCACTCGCGGCGGTCTCGCCGGCCCCGACCTTGATCCCGAGGTCACCCTCCCCGAGCACGGCGAAGGCGTGCTCGTCGGTGACGTCGTCGCCGAGGTAGACGGTCGCGTCGACCCCGAGCGCGCTCGCGAGCTCGCGCAAGGCGGTGCCCTTGTCGGCCCGCAGCACGCTCAGCTCGTGCACGCCCTTTCCGGCCAGGTGGGTGACACCGGGGGCGGCGGCGGCCTCGTCGGCGATCGCGGCAGCCGTAGGCAGCACGTCGTCGGGCAGGCCCCGGGTGTGCAGCACGACCGCAGCGGGCTTGTGCTCCAGGCGGATTCGCGGCTCGCGGTCCGCGACGGCGGCCTCGACGGCCCCGCGTAGTGCGGCGATCGCGGCCGCGGTGCCCTCGGGCAGGTCGCCGCCCCGGCTCGACTGGGCGCCGTGGCTGCCGATGCGGGTCACGGTCGACCCGGCGAGCCCGGTGAGCTCGTCGAGGGTCGCCAGGTCGCGCCCGGAGACGACGGCCGACCACGTCGCCGGGGCGGCCGCCAGCGCGGTGAGCGCCTCGAGCGTGCCCGGCTGGGCCCGGGAGTCCATCGGGTCGACGACGAAGGGAGCGAGCACCCCGTCGAAGTCCGTGGCGACGAGCAGCCGCGGCGCGGCCGCGACCGCGGCCAGGGCCGTGGTGAGCTCCTGCGGCAGGGGCACGTCAGGCCCCCTTCGTGCCGGGCTTGTGCGGTGCCGTCTCGAGGTTGGTGAGGAAGCGGTCGGCCCACCGCTGCACGTCGTTGTCGGCGACGCGGCGGCGCAGCGCCCGCATGAGGCGACGCCGCTCCTTGTCGTCGGTGCGCAGGGCCCGCAGGATCGTCTGCTTGAGCCCCTCGATGTCGTGGGGGTTGCAGACGAAGGACTGGTGCAGCTCGTGCCACGCGCCGGTGAACTCGCTGAGCACGAGGGCCCCGCCGTTGTCGTGGCGGCAGGTGACGTACTCCTTGGCGACGAGGTTCATCCCGTCGCGCAGCGGGGTCACGAGCATGACGTCGGCCGCCTGGAAGAGCGCGGCCATCTCCTCGCGCGGATAGCTCTGGTGCAGGTAGTGCACGGCCGGGGCGCCGAGCGCGCCGTAGGTGCCGTTGATCCGGCCGACGGTCGTCTCGACCTCGGTCCGCAGCCGCTTGTAGGCCTCGACCCGCTCGCGGCTCGGGGTCGCGACCTGGACGAAGGTGACCTCCGGAGGCCGCAGCGTGCCCTGCGCGAGCAGCTCCTCGTAGGCCTTGAGCCGGTGGCGGATCCCCTTCGTGTAGTCAAGCCGGTCGACGCCGAGCATGACGATGTCGGGGTTGCCGAGCGAGGTGCGGATCTGCCGCGCCCGCTCCTGCACGGGCTCGCTGCGGGCGAGCTCCTCAAGGCCGGAGGCGTCGATGCTGATCGGCACGGCGGAGGCGCGCACGACCCGCTCGGTGCCGTCCGCGTCGCGCGTGGTCACCGTGTCGCCGCGGGTGGCGCGGCCGTCGAGCCGGCGGGCGGCGCGCAGGAAGTTCTGCGCGTCGGCGACCCGCTGGAAGCCGAGGTAGTCGGCGCCGAGCAGCCCCTCGATGATCTGCGAGCGCCACGGCAGCTGGGCGAAGAGCTCCACGGGCGGGAAGGGGATGTGGTTGAACCACCCGATCCGCACGTCGGGCCGCATCCTGCGCACGAGCGCCGGCACGAGCTGCAGCTGGTAGTCGTGGATCCAGACCTTCGCCCCGGGTGCGGCGACCTCGCACACCGCCGCGGCGAAGCGCTCGTTGACCCGCTCGTAGGCCTGCCACCACTCGCGGTGGAAGTGCGCCGGGACGATGACGTCGTGGTAGATCGGCCAGAGCGTGTCGTTGCTGAAGCCCTCGTAGTAGGTCTCGAGCTCGTCGGCGGACACGGGCACGGGGTGCAGCCACATGCCGGCCTCGGCGAAGGGGGCGGGAGCCTCGCCGGGCTCGCCGGCCCAACCGACCCAGGCCCCGTCGCGACCCCGCATCACCGAGTCCATCGCGGTGACCAGGCCGCCGGGGGAGCGGTGCCACTCCTCGCTCCCGTCGGCGGTGAGGACCCGGTCCACGGGCAGGCGGTTGGCGGCGATGACGAGGTCGTACGTGCGCTGGGTCGTCACGGGGGTGCACCTCCGGGGCTCGATGTCCCCACCCTATGTGCCCGCGCTCGACCTTCCCTCGGCGGTCCCGGGCCACTACCGTCGGTACATGAAGATCTCGGACGTACTGCGCAGCAAGGGCACCGACGTCGTCACCGTCGCGCCCGACGCCACGGTCGGTGAGCTCCTCGCCCTGCTCGCCGAGCACCGCATCGGTGCCGTCGTGGTCTCCACGGGCGACGGGAGTGTCGACGGCATCGTCTCGGAGCGAGACGTCGTGCGCCGCCTCCACAGCGACGGTGTCGGCGTCCTCGAGGGCCCGGTGAGCGCGATCATGACCGCCGAGGTGCACACCTGCGACGAGCACGCCGACGTGCGTGACCTGGCGGGCGAGATGACCGACCGGCGCATCCGGCACGTGCCCGTCGTGCGTGACGGGCAGCTCGTCGCCATCGTGAGCATCGGCGACATCGTCAAGCAGCGCATCCGCGACCTCGCGGCCGAGCGCGACCAGCTCGAGGCCTACATCACCCAGTGACGGCGGCGCCACAGGCCGCGCTCAGGAGGTGCTCCGTGATCTCACAAGGTCGGCCTTCTACGCTGATCCCATGACGACAGAGCTCATCGGGGACGACCCCGCCCCGGACGAGCGCGGCCACGTCAGCGTCGCGGACTTCGACACGATCGGTCCCTACCGCGTGCTCCAGCAGCTCGGGCAGGGCGGGATGGGCATCGTCCACCTCGCGCTCGACGCCCGTGGGCGCGCGGTGGCGGTCAAGGTCCTGCGCACGCACGTCGCCCACGACGACGACGCCCGCGCCCGCCTCGCCCGCGAGGTCGACACGCTGGCGCGAGTGCGCTCGCAGCGCATCGCGCCGGTCTTCGACGCCGACCTCGAGGCCGACCAGCCCTACATCGTCACCCGCTACGTCCCCGGCCCGAGCCTCGAGCAGCACGTCCGCGAGGAGGGCCCGCTCGACGCCGAGTCGCTGCTGCGGCTGGCCCGCGGTCTGGCCGAGGCGCTGCGCGCCATCCACGAGGTCGGCGTCATCCACCGCGACCTCAAGCCGGGCAATGTCCTCATGCTCGACGGCGACCCGGTCGTCATCGACTTCGGCATCGCGCACGTCGCCGACACCTCGCGCATGACGATGACCGGCCTCGTCATGGGCACGCCCGGCTACCTCTCGCCCGAGCTCGTCGAGGGCGGCGACGTCACCCCGGCGACCGACTGGTGGGGCTGGGCGGCGACGCTCGTCTTCGCCGCGACCGGCCGCTCTCCCTTCGGTCGTGGCGGCATGGAGGCGGTCCTCGCCCGCGTGTGCCGCGGCGACGCCGACCTGCACGAGGTCGACCCGGAGCTCGCGCCGCTGCTCTACGCGGCGCTCACCCCCGACCCGCAGCTGCGCCCGGACGCCGACGAGGTGCTCATCGCCCTCGAGGCCTGGGCGCGCGGCCGGCCGGTGACCGACGTGCTCCCGCAGCGCACCCGCGCCCTGCAGGCCGACGCGACCCGCACCCTGCCGCCGGTCGCGGCCGCCGGTGCAGCAGGCGCCGCCGCGGGCGCAGCCGGTGCGGCTGCCGGCCGTGCGCCCGCGCCGCAGCGTGCCGAGCCGCCGGCGCCGTGGGGGAGCGGTGACTGGACCGACCCCCGGCCGGCCCCGGCGCCCGACCCCACCCCCGCCCCGGTGGCCCAGCCCGACCGCGGCGGCTGGGGCATGCTGCCCGGGCAGGAGCGTGCCCCGTGGCCCGGTGCCGGTGCACCCGCGGCCGGAGCGCTCGACCGGCCCGGCGACCCGCGCATCGGCAAGCCGCGCCGTAGCGACGTGCTCGCCGCCCTGCTCGCGGCCGCGGTCGCGATGGCGACGGCCGTCCCCTTCGTCGGTCTGGCCCTGGCCGTCCTGTGGTCCTGGCTCGCTCGCACCGTCGACCGGTCGATGACCGCGACGGTGCGCCGCCGGCACCAGGCCGGTCGTCGACGCAGCGACGGGGTCGTCGCCGCGATGGCCTCGCCATGGCACCTCGTCACGGCCGCGCTCGCGACCGTCGTCACCTCCCTGCTGCCGGTCGCCGTCGGCGCCGCCGGACTGCTCGCCGCGGCCCTCGCGCAGAGCGCCGTCGATGGGCTCGGCGTGCGGCTGTCCGCGCCCGTCCCGCTCGCCGTCGGCTCCCTGCTCGCGCTGCTCGTCGCCTGGTGGGGCCCCGGTGGCCCGAGCCTGCGTCGCGGCAGCCGCTCGCTCGTGCGCGGCGTGACCGGCCCGTCGGCGCTGCGCGTCCTCGTCCTCGGCGTGCTCGTCGTCTTCGCCGTCGGCGTGCTCGGCGCACTCGCCGCCGGGGCGCTCGACGTCTCGTGGTGGCCCGACGTCTCCTCGCCCCTGCCCGGCCCGGAGCAGCTGCCCGGACGATGACCAGCAGCACCCCGCCCCCTCCGCGGCCCACTCCCCGGCCGCGGCGCCGACCCGGCCCGACGCCCGAGGAGCTGACGACGACCGGGTCGATCCCGCAGCGCCCGCAGCCCAAGCCGCGGCGCCGCCCGACCCTGCGCGGCGAGCAGCCGACCGAGACGATCCCGCTGCGGGGCTCCCTGCGCGGCACGCCCTATCGCGACCCCCGTGTCACCCGCGCGGTCGCCGAGGAGCAGGCCGCCGCCCACGCGATGGACCTCGCCCTGCGGGTCGCCGAGATCATGCTGCGCTCGGGCTCGTCGGCCGCCGGTGTCGAGGCCGCGACGATCGCCGTCGGCGTGGCCGCCGGCCTCGAGGACCTCGACGTCGACCTGACGATGCAGTCGATGCACATGCAGTGCCGCACGCCCTCCGGGCAGACGATCAGCCGGCTGCGCGTCGTGCGCCAGCCGCGCCTCGACTTCGCCCGGCTGGCGATGGTCCACGCGCTCGTCGACGACCTCGTCTCGGGCGACATCGACCTCGAGCAGGCCGACTCCCAGCTGCGCGAGATCAGCCGCACCCCGCGGATGTGGTCGCGCTGGTTCGTCACGCTCGCCGAGGGTGGCGTCGCCGCCGGTGTCGCGATCATCCTCGGCGCGGGCAACTTCGCCGTCCTCGTCGCGCTGCTCGCCGCCTGCGTGACCATCGGGCTCGCCTCGCTCGTCGACCGGCTCAACCTGCCCGACTTCTACCTCGGCGCCCTCGGCGGGGCGGTCGCGACGTTCGTCGCCTTCCTCGCCTACGTCCTCGGCACGTGGTCCGTCGTGCCGATCTCACCGTCGGACTTCGCCTTCATCGTCGCCGGCGGCATCGTCGCCCTGCTGCCCTCGCGCACCCTCATCTCGGCGATGGAGGACGTGCTCTCCGGGTTCCCCGTCACCGGGTCGGCGCGCATCTTCGCCGTCATGCTGCACACCTTCGGCCTCATCGTCGGTGTGGCCGGCGGCCTGGGCATGAGCCTGCAGGTGGGCGAGCTGCTCGGCATCGGTCTGCAGCCGCCGCCGATCGACAAGCTGGCGTGGGCCTCGGCAGCGGTCCCCATGGTCGTCGCCGGAGCGGTCCTCATCGGGCTCGCGGGTGCGGTCACCCTCCAGGGCAGCCGCCGGATGCTCGTGCCCGCGTCGCTGCTCTGCGCCGTCGGCGTGGCCGTCGCCGCGGTGATCGCGCAGGCCGGGCTCGGACGGGTCACCGCGACGGGCATCGCCGCTGTCGTCATCGGCTTCGCCGCCCGGGTCATCGCGCTGCGCATGGACGCGCCGGCCCTGACGATCGCCGTGCCCGCGACCTTCGGCCTCTTCCCCGGACTGGGCATCTTCGTCGGTCTGTACCACATGACCAGCCCCACGACATCGAGCGGCGGGGACACGACGCAGGGTCTCTTCAGCGTCCTCGGGGCGCTCGGCGTCATCATGGCGATCGCCACCGGGACCACCCTCGGGGACCGGCTGGCGGCCCCCTTCGACGCCCCTGTGGCACAACGGCGCCGGGCCGCTGTCGAGCAGGAGGGCGCGGGTCGTGAGGACGAGGGCTGGGAGATCGTCTGACCCGTCGGGCGGTCGCCGACCTGGTGTGGCCTTGACCATGTCCTGACGAAATCCGGGCGGATCGTTTGACTCGTTAGATCACGAACAGGTAACGTCGCCGCCGTCCGTGACAAAGCCAGATCCCCTGGCCCGCTTCGACCACGAAGCCCCTGAACTCCGTGGAAGGAACCACACCCCCATGTTCTACAGCCCCAAGCACGCCCAGACGAAGCAGTCCTCGCCCGCTCGCCGCCGCATCGCCGGCGTCGCCGTGGCCGGCGCGACCGCCACCGTGGGCACCATCGCGTCCGCCCAGGGCGCCTCCGCTGCCACCACCTCCTCCGTCTGGGACGCCGTCGCCCAGTGCGAGAGCGGTGGCAACTGGTCCATCAACACCGGCAACGGCTTCTACGGTGGTCTGCAGTTCACCACCCAGACGTGGCAGGGCTTCGGTGGCGACAAGTACGCCCCGAACGCCCACCAGGCCACCAAGGCGCAGCAGATCGAGATCGCCCAGAAGGTCCTCGCGACCCAGGGCCCCGGCGCCTGGCCCGTCTGCTCGCAGAAGGCCGGCCTGACCCAGGCCAACGGCGGCGCCGCCGTCGCCTCCACCCCGGAGCCCGCCCCCGCCCCGGCCCCGGCCCCGGCCCCGGCCCCGAAGCCGGCCCAGCAGACCGAGCAGCAGGCGCCGCAGACCGCGTCGCGCTCCGAGGTCCGCACCCCGGCCGCCACCGGCGCCGGTCTGGCCGTCGACGGCATCCGCGGCCCGAAGACCAACGCCGCCATCGAGAAGTGGGTTGGCGCCCAGCAGGACGGCACCCTCTCCGTCGACGACATCAAGGCCCTCCAGGGCGAGGTCGGCACGGCGCAGGACGGCATCATCGGCCCGAAGACCACCGGTGCGCTGCAGTCGGTCGTCGGCGCCACGCAGGACGGCATCTGGGGTCCCAAGACCACCGCTGCCCTCCAGACCTACCTCAACGGGCGCTGATCGCAGCAGGCTGACGTGCCGAGCTGATCGGCCCGACTCCTCCGCACGAAGGGGAGGGGAGACCACTGGTCTCCCCTCCCCTTCGTCATGCCCGGACGGTGGGCGAAGGGGGCGTGGAGGCCGTGACGGAAGGTGTCCGAGGGCCCTGAGTTACAGGTCTGTATTTACGTTGCAGGTGTTGTCTGTGTGACTGGAGTGTCCTTAGCGTCTCTCTCGGACCTGCGCGGGGACCCCTGCCGCGCACCGTCGAAAGAGGATCTTCATGTTCAGCACCAACGACTTCCCCGACCAGCCCGTCGGGCGCCGTGGCCGTCGTCTGCGGATGGCCGGTGGCGCCGTCGCGGCCGGCGCGCTCGTCGCCGGCGGCTTCGTCGTCGCCTCCAATGCCGGCGCGTCCGACACGGTCTGGGACCGCGTCGCGATGTGCGAGTCGTCCGGCAACTGGTCGATCAACACCGGCAACGGCTTCTACGGCGGCCTGCAGTTCACCTTCCAGACCTGGAAGGGCTTCGGTGGGCAGAAGTACGCCTACACGGCCAACCGGGCGACCAAGGCGCAGCAGATCGAGATCGCGCAGGAGGTGCTCAAGGTCCAGGGCCCCGGCGCCTGGCCCGTGTGCTCCCAGCGCGCCGGCCTGACGGTCGCCAACGGCCTGGCCGTCGACCCCTACGGCACCGGTGAGCGCCCCTCGCGCGACACCACGCGTCCGCCCGTGACGTCGACCGGCGGCAAGCTCGTCGTCGACGGCATCCAGGGCCCGCGCACCAACGCCGGCATCGAGAAGTGGGGCGGCCGCCCGATGAACGGCTACCTCGACTCCGGTGACAAGCGCGCCCTCCAGGCCCGCGTCGGCACCGCGCAGGACGGCGTCATCGGCCCGATGACCACCCGCGCGCTGCAGCGCAAGGTCGGCGCCGACGTCGACGGCAAGTGGGGCCCTCAGACCACCTCGCGCCTGCAGAGCTGGCTGAACAACAACGTGCTCTGATCGCACGACCGGCTCGGTGATGACCGGGGCCGCGGGCTACGATGCCGCGGTCCCGGTCGTCGCACGTCCGGGCCCGCTGGCGTGGCGCAATTGGTAGCGCACCTGTCTTGTAAACAGGTGGTTGAGGGTTCGAGTCCCTTCGCCAGCTCCAAAATCAAGGGAAACACCTCACTCCACACCCTCCGGAAGGCCGAAGCCTCCACTTTCGCCTCCACTTTGGCCCGGCGAAGGGGGTCGCGGGTCGGCCGCTTCGAGCGCCGCCAGCACCCGAGGATCCTGCTCGCCACGGCCCAGGTAGACGTCCTGCGTCATCGACACCCGCGAGTGGCCGAGCGGTGCGCGTGGCCACGGACTCCGGGGCGACGTACAAGGCTAGGGCGTGGTTCCGGGGCTTCGACGGTCGCAAGCGTCGGGTGGAGCGGTGGGGGTCGTCGCAGGCGGCGGCTCAACGGGCACTGACCACGGCTCTGGAGGCGATTGCCCTCCTTCTTCACCCCGGCATCCGCGTAGGCCGTCAACGCCGCCAGCTCGTCAATGACCAAGACGTGCAGCGGATCGCCCGACATCGGCTCATGAAGCCGCGACTGCCCGACCATGCGGACCGCACGCTCATCGATGATCGCCAGCAGATCCCGCAACACCTCCACATGCGCGATGTCTCCCCGCACGCGGCGGCGAACCTCGACCCAACCGGCAGACCAAAAGGAGCGACGCCCAGGACCTCATCCCGAGCGTCGCTCCCTTCGCCATGCAGCTACGTGATTGCCACCGTGCGATAAGTAGGCTGGCAGTATGCGCGTCCAACTCCTGTACTTCGACGGGTGCCCGAACTGGCAGGTGGCCGACGGCCGCATCCGTGAAGCGCTGGAAACCCTAGGCATCCACGTCGACGTGGAGAAGGTCCTGGTGACCACCCCCGAACAAGCTGAACAGTGGAGCTTTCGTGGCTCGCCGTCGATCCTTGTCGACGGTGAGGACCACTTCGCCGAGCCAGGCGCGCCGGTCGGGCTGTCGTGTCGGCTGTATCGGACACCAGATGGCGTGGAGGGTTCTCCCACAGTTGAACAGCTAGTCCAGGTCCTATCTGGGACATAGCGCCAACGAAACATCGACGGAACTGCAGCCGAGATGGCCTTGCTGGCTCGGAGCAATGACGTGAGCAAGGTCGGTGGTCCAGAAGTGAAGTTGGGCGGACACGCCGCCGCGCGAATACGTCACCCTCACGCCTCCGACCCTCCGCTTCACTCTCCGCCCACCTCCGGACCGCATCAAGAGCGCTCCGCGTCACTGCGTGATGGACTCCGTCCACCCTTGACCCGGCCACTCCGGCAGGCTCCTCTGCTCCGCTACAGGGTCGGTGGCTAGATCCGGCCAGCCCTCCACTTACGCCTCCACTTAGGCCGCGAGAGTGGCCGACCCACCCCGAGGCACGGCACCGCAAGCATGCCGAGAAGCCCGGGATGCCGGGGGAGAGGCAGCCCGCCAGCAACAGGCCGACGAGCGCCAGAGGGAACAGGTGGTTGAGGGTTCGAGTCCCTTCGCCAGCTCCACGGTGCCAGCGCGTCGTCCTGCAGTTCGTGGCGCGGCCTGATCTGAGGCCCCGGAGATCCAACGGTTCTGCTGGCGCGGAGAGGCGAACTGCAGGGCGACACGCGGTCGGCTCAGCCTCGCTCGGCCAGCCAGGCGTCGATCGACTCCTTGAGCGGGGTCTCCTGCTCGCCGACGAGGACCGTGCCGGCGTCTCCCGCCGATGAGGTGGGGGTGACCCCCTTCGCCTCGGCGTCGGCACCGATGATCACGTCGACCTCGCCGCGGTCCACGGCGGAGGCCAGGGCGTCGAGCTCGCCGACCTGCCAGCTCGGGTGCGCCCCGATGGAGTCGGCGTAGTCGCTGATGAGGTCGGCCGCCGGGCCGGTGACCTCGCCACCCTCGGCGGGGACGGTCCGGGGCGGGTTGTCGACGACGCCGACGGTGAGGATGCCCGTGCTCTCGGCCCGCGACAGCGCGGACCCGGAGTCGGAGCAGGCGGCCAGCAGCAGCGGCAGCACCAGGGTCGCCAGGAGTCGTCGCATGGCCCCCATCTTGCCTGCATACGATGAGCGACATGCGCCCGTCGACCCGTGAGTGGCTGTCGGCGCGCAGCCACGTCCACACGGACTTCGACGCCGCCTCCCTCGTCGCCGACCTCGGGGCGAAGGGGGAGTCCGTCGCCGTGGTGGTCCCGGCCCGCAACGAGGCCGCCACCGTCGGCGATGTCGTGACCGGTCTGCGGCGCGAGCTCGTCGAGGCGGTCCCGCTGGTCTCCGAGCTCGTCGTCATCGACTCCGACTCGACCGACGACACCGCGAGCATCGCGGCCGACGCCGGCGCCACCGTCCACCGCGCCGCGGACATCGCGCCCCACCTCGGCACCCACCGGGGCAAGGGCGAGGCGCTGTGGAAGTCGCTCTTCGTCACCACCGCCGACCTGCTCGTCTTCGTCGACGCCGACCTCACCGAGTGGGGTCCCCACTTCGTCACCGGCCTCGTCGGTGCCCTGACGGCCGACCCCGCGACGATGCTCGTCAAGGGGTGGTACGACCGCGTCATGGACGTGCCCGGCCGCGCCTCGAGCACCGAGGGTGGGCGCGTGACCGAGCTCGTCGCCCGCCCGGCCCTCGACCTGTGGTGGCCCGACCTCGCCGGCGTCGTCCAGCCGCTCGCCGGTGAGTGGGCGGCCCGCCGCTCACTCATGGAGCGCCTGACCGTCCCGACCGGCTACGGCGTCGAGATCGCCTCGCTCCTCGACACCCACACCCGCCACGGCCTCGACGCGATCGCCCAGGTCGACCTCGGCGCCCGCGCCCACCGCCACCAGAAGGACCACGACCTCGCCGTCATGGCCGCCGAGCTCCTCGCCGTCGTCCACGCCCGCCGCCACGGCGGGCCGGTCGACGTCGCCGTGGCGAGCGAGGAGCTCGAGCAGTTCACCCGCGACGGCGGCTGGCGGACCCGGGCGGTCCCCCTTCGTCAGCGGCCACCGGCGATCACCCAGCCCGGCTACCCCGCAGGAGCCCGATGAGACTCGGCCGTCACCCCTTCGCCGACGACGCGATGCTCGTCATGGCGATCGTCAACCGCACCCCCGACTCCTTCTACGACAAGGGCGCGACCTTCGCCGAGGACAAGGCGATGGAGCGCGTCGACCTCGTCGTCGAGCAGGGCGCCGACATCGTCGACATCGGCGGGGTCAAGGCCGCGCCCGGCGGTGACGTCGACGTCGCCGAGGAGATCGACCGGGTCGCCGGGCTCGTCTCCCGCGTCCGCGAGGCACACCCGCAGCTGGTGATCTCGGTCGACACGTGGCGGGCCGAGGTGGGCGAAGCCGTCTGTGCCGCAGGCGCGGACGTGCTCAACGACGCGTGGGGTGGAGCCGACCCGGGACTCGTCGACGTCGCCGCTGAGCACGACGTCGCGATCATCTGCACGCACACCGGCGGGGTCGAGCCCCGCACCCGGCCCTTCCGCACGGGCTTCGAGCGGGACGTCGTCGCCGACGTCATCGACGGGGTCCTTGGCTACGCCGAGCGGGCGGTCGCGGCCGGCGTCGCCCGCGAGTCGGTCGTCATCGACCCGGCGCACGACTTCGGCAAGAACACCCACCAGACCCTCGAGGTCACCCGCCGCCTCGACGAGATGGTCGATACCGGGTGGCCGGTCCTGGTGTCGTTGTCCAACAAGGACTTCGTCGGCGAGACCCTCGACCGCCCCGTCGACGAGCGCCTGATCGGCACGCTCGCGACGACCGCCGTCTCCGCCTGGCTCGGCGCGCGGATCTACCGCGTCCACGAGGTCGCCGAGACGCGGCAGGTCCTCGACATGGTCGCGACCCTGCGAGGCGAACGTCCGCCGGCCCGCACGATCCGAGGGCTGGCATGATCCGCGCCGCCGTCGTCGTCCCGGCCGCCCCGGCCCTTCTGCCCGGGATCGGGGGCACCGCCGACCCCCTGGCGGACCTGCGCGAGCGGGCTGCCGCCCTCGTCGCCACCACGGCAGGGGCGAAGGGGGCCGACCGTCTTGTCGTCGTGGGGTCGGGCCCGGCCACTCGCGTGTGGCCCGGCGACGCGCCCTCGGGCGCAGCCCGCTTCACCACCGGCCGCGTGCCCGACGGGGCGCTGCCCACCGACCTCGAGATCGGGCGCCTGCTCGCCCCCTCCACAGGGGGCGACGTCGTCCTGCAGTCGGTCGCCACCGACGCGACGCCGCAGGAGTGTGCGGACCTCGGCCGCGAGCTGGCGGCCGGTCCGCCCGCCGTGCTGGTCGTCGTCGCCGACGGCCCCGCGACGCTCACCGAGAAGGCGCCGGGTCACCTGCAGCTGGACGCCGCTCCCTTCGCCGCGGAGCTGAGCAGGGCTGTGGCGCAGGCGGACTCGGCTGCGCTCGCCGCCCTCGACCCGGCCGTCTGCGACCGGCTCTGGATGCGCGGTCGACCGGCCCTGCAGGTGCTCGCCGCCGCGACCGACGGTCTGGCCGGCGAGCTCGTCGCGGACGAGGCCCCCTTCGGCGTGCAGTACCTGCTCGCCCGCTGGGCCTGAGGGGTCACACCTCGAGCTTGAAGCCCTCGTGCGTCGCGACGTAGCCGAGCCGCTCGTAGAAGCGGTGCGCCTCGGGGCGCCGCTTGTCGCTCGTCAGCTGCACAAGGGTCACCCCGCGGGCGCGCGCCTGGTCGTGGGCCCACTCCATGAGTGCACCGCCGAGGCCGCTGCCGCGGGTGCTCGAGTGGACCCGCACGCCCTCGACGATCATCCGCATCGCACCACCGCGGCTCAGGCCGGGCACGAAGGTCAGCTGCAGCGTGCCGACGGGCGCGCCCTCCTCGTCGCGCACGATCGCGAGGAGCTGCTGCGGGTCGGCGTCGACCGCGTCGAAGGCCGCGAGATAGGGGGTCAGGTCCGTGCCCTCGCGGCCGGCGCCGAGGACGTCGTCGCGCAGCAGTGCCGCGATGTCGGCGACGTCCTCGCGGGTGGCGCGGGTGACGACGACGTCGGCCGTCGCGGTGGTGATGCGGTCCGTGGTTCTCCTCGGTGGTGCCGTCAGTGGCGGCGCGAGACGATCTCGACGACCTGCATGGCGCGGTCGGGCCCCGCGCCCAGCGCCTTGGCCCGGGCGAGGTACTCGCGGGCGGCGTCCTCGAGCAGCGACGTCGCGGCCGCGCTCGCGGAGCTCGGCCGGTCGGCCACCCGTGTGCCGCCCCCGCGCCGGGTGACGACGAGCCCGGCGGACTCGAGCTCACGATAGGCGCGCGCGACGGTGCCGGTCGCCAGACCGAGGTCACCGGCGAGCTGGCGCACGGACGGCAGGCGTTCGCCGGTGACGAGCTGGCCGGTCTCGATGAGCAGGGTCAGCTGGCGGCGCACCTGCTCGAAGGGAGGAGTCGGGTCGACGAGGTCGATCGTCACGACGTCGTTCACAGCGGCACCCCCACGGGCGAGCGGTCGGAGCTGCCCGGAGGCGGAGCCTGCCCCGGCCGCAGCCGCGGGCCGGTGCACAGCGCGGCGAAGGTCCCGATCGCCGCCACCGCCGACACGAGCGCGCCCGCGCCGAAGGTGAGCTGGAGGGCTCGCGTCGACGAGGTCGCGCAGGTGCCGCCGGAGTGCGCAACCGTCATGAGCAGCAGCAGCGGCACGAGGGTCGCCCAGCACACGAGCGCGACGGCGAGCAGCACCGACCGCGTCGACCAGCGCCGCACGGCGTCGTCGACGTCGGCCCCCTCGGCCCCCTGGGCGGGGCGGGCGGCGATCGTGCGGCAAGTGACCGCGGCGGCCACCAGGCCGACGAGCAGGGCGGCGGCGATCGGGATGGCGTAGTAGCTGCCGGGCCACGGGGTGCGGATCGTCGTGACGTCCCCGCACACCGTCGTCAGCGCGCGCCCGGCCCGGCCGAGGTCGTCAGGCGAGCCCATGACCGTGCCGACGACGAGGGTCGTGGCGAGCGCGGCGACCGCGATCGTCGCGAGGGCGAGCGGGCCGGCGCCGATGTGGTCGCGCACCCGTCGGGGTCTGGCCAGCGCGGTGCGGGTGAGGGTCGTCTGCCGCGGGCTGCGCAGCTCGCCGACGCACATGACCAGGATCAGGGCCATGCCGCCGACCGCCGGTGCGAGGGCGGCGACCCGCCCCAGCGAGACGCCGGCCAGGGCGAAGAGCGCGACCGTCGTGACCAGCGCGAGGACGACGGCCCAGGCGAACCACCGGGTCGAGCGGCGGTGCAGGTGCACCACGGCCGCGTGCTCCGGTGCCGTGAGCGGGGTGCGCGAGCGGGCGAGCAGCCACACGAGGAGCGCGACGGCGAGCACCGCCAGGAGGACGAAGGGGAGGACGAGCACGCTGGCCATGGCCGGCTCCTTGTGTCAGGTGAGTGTGACAAGACGAGAGTCCTCCTCCCTTCGCCTTGTGTCAAGTGCATGTGACAAGTCGTCGTGCGCCGACCCGTGGACGCGATTGCCTGCATGGCGCACGGATTCGTATCATCTATCCAGTGACCGGTCCCCGACAGTTGCACTCCATCGGCCGACGACGCGCCTACGCCATCTGGGGTGCCGCCCTGGCGGTCTACGTCCTCGCGGTCTTCCACCGCACCTCGCTCGGCGTCGCGGGCCTGCTCGCCGCCGACCGGTTCGGGATCAACGCCAGCCAGCTCGCGACCTTCACCGTCCTCCAGCTCGCGGTCTACGCGGCGATGCAGGTGCCGGTCGGGGTGGCGCTCGACCGCTTCGGCTCGCGCGCCCTGATCATCAGCGGGCTCGTGTGCATGACCATCGGGCAGCTGTGGTTCGCCGTCGCCGACAGCTTCGCCATGGGCCTGGGGGCCCGCGCCCTCGTCGGCGCCGGCGACGCGATGGTCTTCACCGCCGTCCTGCGGCTCGTCGCGGTGTGGTTCCTCGTGCGACAGGCGCCGGTCATCACCCAGATCACCGGCATGATCGGCCAGATGGGCGCCGTCGCCGCGGCGGTGCCGCTGAGCGCCGCCCTGCACGACCTCGGCTGGACCCGCACCTATGCGCTCGCCGCCTCGCTCGGCGTCATCCTCCTGCTCAGCGCCTTCGCGATCATCAAGGACTCGCCCTACGAGCGCGGCGAGGTCGAGCGGATCAAGCTGCGCGCCCTGCGGCACAGCCTCACCGAGGTCTGGCGCGACCCCGGCACCCGGCTCGGGCTGTCGGTGCACTTCACCTCGCAGTTCGCCCCGACGGTCTTCACCCTGCTGTGGGGGTACCCCTTCCTCGTGTCGGGGCAGGGCCTGTCGCCGACGACCGCCTCGACGCTGCTCACCCTGATGACCTTCGTCGCGCTCGTGGCCGGCCCGACGATCGGCCGCTGGACCGGACGCAACCCCTATTACCGCTCGGTCGTCGCCCTCGGTGTCGTCGGCGCCATCGCGATCGTCTGGGCGGTCGTCCTTGCCCTGCCCGACCGTGCGCCGCTGTGGCTGCTCGTCGTGCTCGTCGCCGTCACCGCGGTGGGCGGCCCCGGGTCGATGATCGCCTTCGACCTCGCCCGCACCTTCCACCGCAACGACCGCCTCGGCCGCGCCTCCGGCGTGGTCAACATGGGCGGTTTCATCGCCTCGCTCGTGACGATGGCGCTCATCGGTCTCGTCCTCGACCGGCTGGCGCCCGGCGGCCCCGACACCTACAGCCTCGACGACTTCCGCATCGCGATGAGTGTGCAGTTCCTCCTGTGGGGATTCGGCGCGGCGATGATCCTGCGCTACCGCCGGCTGAGCCTGCGGCGGGTCGCCGACGCCGGCGCGATGGAGGCCCTGCGTCGGGGTGAGGCGCTGCTCCCGGGCATCTCCCGGGACCACGAGGACTGACGGACGAAGGGGGGGTCAGAGCCCGGCGAGCAGCTGGCGCGAGATGACCAGCCGCTGGATCTGGTTGGTCCCCTCGAAGATCTGGGTCACCTTCGCCTCGCGGAAGTAGCGCTCGACGGGGAAGTCCTGGGTGAAGCCGGCGCCGCCGAGGACCTGGATCGCCTCGGTCGTCACCCGCATCGCCGCGTCGGTCGCGACGAGCTTGGCCACCGCCGCCTCCTTGCCGAAGGCCCGCCCGGCGTCGCGCAGCCGCGCCGCGTGCAGGTAGGTCGCCCGGGCGCTCGTCACGGCGGCCTCCATGTCGGCGAGGAGGAAGGCCAGGCCCTGGTTGCTCGCGATGGTCCGGCCGAACTGCTCGCGCTCTGCCGCATAGCGGGCCGCGACGTCGAGCGCCGCCTGCCCCAGGCCCGTCGCCACCGCGGCGATGCCCAGGCGCCCGGCGTCGAGCCCGGCCAGCGCCATCGGCACCCCGCGCCCGAGCTCGCCGACCTGGCGCTCACCGCTCACCGGCACGTCCTCGAAGATCACCTCGCGCACGGTGTCGCCGTGCAGGCCCATCTTCTTCTCGGGGGTGCCGAAGGACAGCCCCTCGGCGTCGGCCGGCACGACGAAGCAGCTGACCCCGCGGCCGCCGTCGTCGCTCGTGCGGGCGAAGGTCGTGTAGTAGTCGGCGTGACCGGCGTGCGAGATCCACGCCTTGCGCCCGCGGATGCGCCAGTCGTCGCCGTCGGGCGTCGCGCGCGTCGTCATCGCGCCGATGTCGGAGCCGGCGAGCGGCTCCGAGAGGGCATAGGCGCCGAGGGTCTCGCCGGAGAGCATGTCG
The DNA here is from genome assembly GCF_024362365.1 of Janibacter sp. CX7. Classification (NCBI taxonomy): domain Bacteria; kingdom Bacillati; phylum Actinomycetota; class Actinomycetes; order Micrococcales; family Intrasporangiaceae; genus Janibacter; species Janibacter sp. CX7. The sequence goes on from NZ_CP101464.1 coordinate 328,490, forward strand.
GGCAGCAGGGCCTGCTGCTGCTCCGGAGTGCCGTAGGTGTGCACGGCATAGGCCGTCAGCGAGTGGACCGAGACGCCGACCGCGACCGCGGCCCAGGCCGAGGCGATCTCCTCGACGACCTGCAGGTAGACCTCGTAGGGCTGTCCACCGCCACCGAGCTCCTCGGGATAGGGCAGCGAGAGCAACCCCGCCCGCCCGAGGGTGCGGAAGACCTCCCGCGGGAAGATCTCCTCGGTCGCCGCGCGCGCCTCGACCTCGTCCACCTGCGGTCGCAGGGTCTTGTCGCAGATCGCCCGGGTGAGCTCGATGAGATCGTCACCGATGTCCGTGGGCATGAGCCTCGTTGCTGCCATGGGCATCACTGTAGGTGCGGCATCGCTGGCTGCGCCCATCCGGTGCGCCCACCCTGTGGCCGCCTACGGTGGAGGGGTGAGACCTCCCTTCGCCCGCACCGGAGCGACGACGACCGCCATCGCGCTGGCCCTGACCGCCTGCTCCGCCGACGAGACCCCGAGCCCCACCTCCTCGTCGTCCACCTCCTCCGCCGCGACGTCCTCGCAGCCGACGACGTCGCCGAGCAGCACCACCGCCCCGGCACCTCGCGTCACCGGCGCCCCGGCCTCGCTGACCGCGGCGGTCGCGAAGAAGTACGGCAGGAGCCCGCTGCGCGGCAAGGCCTCCCTCGGCACCTGGCGCGGCGCGAAGGTCGCGGTCGTCACCGCCGGCGACGACGCGACCTTCGCCGTGCGGCCCAAGGGCCGGCAGGGGTGGAAGGTCGTCGGCGGCTGGTGGCCCAGCCTCGGCGCGACCCGCGGCAAGGCCGACGTCGGGGGCAGCCGTCACGTCCTCGTCATCGGCTCCGACGCCCGCGAGGGTCAGGACGTGGAGCACTCGCGGGCCGACGCGATCCAGCTCCTCGGTGTCGACGGGGTCGGCGGCGCCGGCCTCATGGGCTTCGCCCGCGACCTGTGGGTGCCGATCCCCGGCCACGGCGAGGGCAAGCTCAACTCCTCGATGGTCTTCGCCGGCCCGAGCGGGCAGACGGAGTCGGTGAGCAGCGTGAGCGGCATCGACGCCGACGGCTACGTCGTCACCGGCTTCGACGGCTTCAAGGCGATCGTCGACGACCTCGGCGGGCTGAACTTCATGGCGCCGAAGGCGATGGACTCGCACCTGAGCGGTGGCCAGGTCAAGAAGGGCTACAACCACCTCGACGGCATGGAGGCCCTCGCCTGGTCGCGCGAGCGCAAGACCCTGCCCGGTGGCGACTTCGACCGCTCGCGCAACCAGGGCCTGCTCCTGGCCTCGGCGGCGATCCAGGCGCGCCTGCGCGGGCCGGGTTCGCTGCCCGAGGCGCTGACGGTCATCGACGAGCACGCGAGCAGCAACCTCTCGGCGGAGGAGATGCTCCTTTTCACAGCGGCCTTCTTCCGGGTCAACCCCACGCAGGTGGGGCACGCCGTGGCGAAGGGGCCGACGGGCATGCAGTCGGGCCAGTCGATCGTGCGTCTCGACGAGGACTCCCGGCGGGCCTTCCGCGACTTCCGCGACGGTCGCCTCAGCTGATCTGCGCGGCGTGCGCCGGGTGCACCCGCACCTGCGTCGCCTTGAGCGAGACCCACACCGGGTCGCCCGGCCGCAGCGGCACGTCGGTCAGGGCGGCGGGCGTGACCTCCGCTCCCATGACGAAGGGGGAGTCCAGCCGGACCCGCACGCGGCCGGCGTGGGTCTCCACCCGCGCGACCCGGCCACGCCAGACATTGCGGGGCGACCCCTCGGGCCGGGTGCGGTGCAGCGAGAGCGCGTCGGGGGCGAAGGACACCCAGCAGTCACCCGTGAGGTCGTGCGGTCCGGTCGCGATCTCGACCGGGGCGCCCGTCTCGTCGTGGGCCACGGCGCCGCCACCCGCGGTCGCCCGGGCGCGCACGAGGTTGACCCCGGCGAGCCCGGCGGTGAATCCGCTGCGCGGGCGCGCCAGGACATCGCGCACCGGGCCGTGCTCGACCGGGTCGCCGAGCACGGTGAGCGTGTCGCGCGGTCCGTCGCACACGGTGAGCACGTCGAGCACGTCGTGGGTGACGAGCACGACGACGAGGTCGGAGCGCTCGTGCGTGACATCGGCGAGGACGGCGCGCATGGCCGGGGTCGCCTCGACGTCGAGGGCGGCGAGCGGCTCGTCGAGGAGCAGGGCCGCCGGCTCGGCGGCCAGGGCGCGGGCCAGGGCGACGCGGGCGGCCTGTCCGCCGGAGAGCTGGCTCGGGCGACGGTCGGCGAAGGGGGTCATGCCGACGACGTCGAGCCAGTGGTCGGCGACCTCCCGGGCCTCGCGGCGGCCGCGGCCGAGGCTGCGCGGGCCGAAGGCGACGTTGTCGCGCACGCCGAGGTGGGGGAAGAGCTGCCCGGCCTGGCTGAGCAGCACGACCCGGCGTCGGTGCGGGGGCAGCGCGTCGAGCACCCGGCCGTCGAGGACGACCCGGCTCTCGTCCGCCCGAGCCAGACCGGCGACGACCGACAGCAGCGAGGACTTGCCGGCGCCGTTGGGCCCGGCGACGGCATGCCGACCCGGCGGCAGCTCGAGGTCGACGTCGAGCCCGCGCTGCGCCCACCGGGCGCGCACCTGCAGACTCATCGCGCCCCCTTCGTCGTCCGGGCGTAGACCGCGCCGACGATGACCGTGGCGAGCACGACGAGGACGAGCGACAGCGCGATCGCGGCGTCCTGGTCGGTCTCGCGCTGCAGGTAGATCTCGAGCGGCAGGGTGCGGGTGCGGCCCTGGGCCGACCCGGCGAAGGTCAGCGTCGCGCCGAACTCGCCGAGGGCGCGGGCGAAGGCGAGGACGGACCCCGACAGCAGGCCGGGCCCGACGAGCGGCAGGGTGACCCGGGTCAGGCGCCGCCACGGGCTCGCCCCGAGGGTCGCGGCCGCCTCCTCCTGCCGGGGGTCGAGGCCGCGGACGGCACCTTCGAGCGAGAGGACGAGGAAGGGGAGGGCGACGAAGGTCTGCGCGAGGACGACCGCGGTCGTCGTGTAGGAGATCGTGATGCCGGCGGCGACGAGATGCTCGCCGATGAGCCCGCGTCGGCCGAAGGTCGTCAGCAGTGCGAGGCCGCCGACGACCGGGGGCAGGACGAGCGGCACGAGCACGAGGGCCCGCAGCACGGACTGCCCGGGCCAGCGGCCCCGGGCGAGCAGGATCGCCAGCGGCGCCCCGAGGAGCAGGCACAGGACGGTGGCGGCCAAGGCGGTGCGCAGCGAGAGCAGTAGGGCGTCGACCGACGCGTCGGAGGTCAGCAGCGGCCAGAGCCGGCCGGCGTCGACGGAGGTGAGCAGCCCGAGCAGCGGGACGACGACGACGAGGACGGCTCCCGCCGCGGGCACCCACAGCCAGCCGGGTGGCCTCACGGGGCGCCGAAGCCCTTGTCCTGCAGGACCTTCTGCCCCTGCGGGCCGAGGAGGTGGTCGACGAAGTCGGCGGCGACGTCGGGGGAGGCCGCGTCCGTGAGCGCGCCGATCGGGTAGCGGTTGACGACCTTGTCCGCGCCTTCGGTCCGCACCGCCTCGACGTCGTCGCCCGCGCCGGTGGCGTCGGTGACGTAGACGAGCCCGGCGTCGGCCTCGCCGGTGCTCACCTTGGTGAGCACGTCGGTGACCTTCGACTCCTCGCTCGCCGGGTCGAGGGTGACGTCCTCCTGCTCGGTGAGTGTCTTCGTCGCGGCACCGCAGGGCACCTGCTCGGCGCAGACGACGACCGCGAGGTCCGGGTCGGCGAGGTCCTCCAGGCCGGTGATCTTCTGCGGGTTGCCCGGCTCGGTGACGATGGTCAGCACATTGGTCGCGAAGACCTGCGGGTCGTCGACGGCGTCCTCGACCTTGTCCATGTTGGCCTGGTCGGCCGAGGCGAAGACGTCGAGCTGCGCGCCGCCCTCGATCTGCGTCGCGAGGTCGGAGGAGCCGGCGAACTGGAGGTCCACGGTGACCCCCTCGTGGGTCGCCTCGAAGTCCGTGGCGATCTCCTCGAAGGCATCGGTCAGCGAGGCGGCAGCGGCGACGTGCAGGGTCGTCTCGCCGTCGTCCGACGCGTCGGAGGCGTCGGAGCCGCAGGCGGCGAGGGCCAGGGCGAGCACGGCGACGGACGAGGAGGCGGCGAGGCGGCGGATCACGAGGGGGTCCCGGGGGTGGCGATGACGACATTGGTCGACTTGATCGAGGCGACCGCGACGACGCCCGGCTCGAGGCCCAGCTCGTCGGCGGCCTCGCGCGACATGAGCGAGACGATGCGGAAGGGCCCGGCCTGCAGGCTCACCTGCGCCATGACGCCGTCGCGCAGGACCTCGGTGACGATGCCGCGCATGCGGTTGCGCGCGGACTCGTCACGCACCGTGCCGATGGCCGGTGGTTGCGCGATCTCCTGGGCGAGGCGGGCCAGGTCGGTCCCGTCGACGAGGGTGACGCCGTCCCCCTTTGTCGCCGCGAGGCGCCCACCGTCGATCCAGCGCCGGACCGTGTCGGAGGAGACGGCGAGCAGCTCGGCCGCCTCGGACACCCGCATCTGCGTCATGAAGGGGACGCTATCAGCGCATCTGCGGCTCAAACGCTGCAAGACCCTAGGGTCTTGCTGGGTTCGGCACGGTCAGTCGGTGGGCAGGTCCTGCGGGCCGAAGGGGGTCGGCTCGCCGATCTTCGCCGTCACCGAGTCGCCGGAGGAGCGGCCGGTCAGACGGCGCTGCACCCACGGGCCGGCGTAGCCGACCGCCCACCTGGCCTGCTCGGCACGCCGCTGCGCGGCCGGGACCGGGGGCGCCGCGGGCAGCCGCTCGTCCCAGCCCTCCCGGGCGCCGAGGCCGAGCGCCGCGAGGGCTGCCTGGGTGAGCCGCTTGTGCCCCTCGGTGCTCGGGTGGATGCGGTCCTCGCCCCACATGCGCGCATCGCGCATCGACTGCATGCCCCACAGGCCGAGGACGTGCGCGCCGTGCCGCGAGGCGATCGTGTAGAGGTTGGCCGTGTGCACCGCGTGCCGGGTGCGCAGCGCGGAGAAGAGGCCGGCGCCCCGCGGGTCGGTCGGCGTCGCGAGCAGCACGTCGGCGCCGGTGGCGCGGATCCGCTCGACGGCCGACTCGAGCCGCCCGGCGATGTCGTCGAGGTCGACCCGCGGCCGCAGGATGTCGTTGCCGCCGCCGACGATCGACACGAGGTCGGGGGCCATCGTCAGCGCCTGCTCGAGCTGGCGGCCGACGACGTCGTCGAGCTTGCGCCCGCGGATCGCGAGGTTGGCGTAGTGCAGCTCCTCGCCGCCGGTGCGGCCGGCGAGCTCGGCCGCGAGCCGGTCGGCCCAGCCGAGGAAGCGGCCCTCGTGCCGGGGGTCGACGTCGACCATGCCCTCGGTGAAGGAGTCGCCGATCGCGACGTAGCGGCGCCAGGGGTGCTCGGCGGGGGTGGTCGGGTCGGTCACGGCAGGCTCCAGTCGATCGGATCGGCGCCCTGGCGGGTGAGCAGCTCGTTGGTCCGGCTGAAGGGCCGGGAGCCGAAGAACCCGTTGCGGGCGGACAGGGGAGAGGGATGGGCGCTCTCGATGCGCGGCACCTCGCCGAGCGCGGGGGCGAGGTTGCGGGCCTGACGGCCCCAGAGGATCGCGACGAGCGGACCGCCGCGGGCGGCGAGGACCTCGATGGCGCGGTCGGTGACGGCCTCCCAGCCGCGGCCTTGGTGGCTCGCCGGCGCTCCGGGCCGGACGGTGAGGCAGCGGTTGAGCAGCATGACGCCCTGTCGGGCCCACGGGCTCAGGTCGCCATTGCTCGGCTGGGGCAGGCCGAGGTCGTCGACGAGCTCACGGTGGATGTTGGTCAGCGAGCGCGGCAGCGGCCGCACGTCGGGCGCGACGGCGAAGGAGAGCCCGATCGCGTGCCCGGGCGTCGGGTAGGGGTCCTGGCCGACGACGAGGACGCGCACCTCCTCGAGCGGGATGGTGAAGGCGCGCAGCACGTGCTCGCCCGCGGGCAGGTAGCCGTGGCCCTGCGCGACCTCCTCGCGCAGGTAGTCGCCCATCGCGGCGATCGTCGGAGCCACCGGCTCGAGGGCCTGTGCCCACGAGGGGTGGACGAGCTCGGTCAGCGGTCGCGTGGGCACGCCCCCAACGTACGACGATCCCCCCGGCGCAGGGGTGCCGGGGGGATCGTCGCGGTGAGAAGGGGGATCAGCAGGTGGCGGTCGTCGGCGGCAGGGGCGCGCCGGCGAGGTCGTGCAGCTCGATGCGCACGGCGTGCTCGATGAGCGGCGCAAGGAACTCGGGGTGCGCGTTGGTCGGCTCGATGCGCTCTCGTGCCGAGGCGACCATGGCCTCGATGCGCTCGCAGGCCACCTGGGGGTAGCGCACGCACAGGTCCGTCGCGATGTGGGCGACGGCGTGATCGACGTTGATCGTGAACATGTGGGCCTCCTGGTGGGCCGGGTGAACCATGCGGTCTGCTTTGGTGAACACAAGGTTAACAGAAGGTGGACGAACGACGGGAGCCGGTGTCGGGCCTACAGTTCACGCGTGCACGGATTCGCTGACGACAACATGTCCCTCGCCGAGCTGGCGCAGACGGTCCTCGACTACTCGCGCGAGCGGCTCGAGCTCGACCCGGTGCCGCTCGACCGCACCCTGACGCCGGCCGAGCTGCAGGAGCAGGCGGGGCAGACGATCACCCGTGAGGGCATCGGCGGCCAGCAGGCGATGGACCTCTTCACCGAGGTGCTCGCGCCGGCCTGCCTGTCGGTCGACCATCCGCGCTATCTGTCCTTCATCCCGTGCGCCCCCACCGAGGCGGCCGCGATGTTCGACCTCGTCGTCGGCGCCAGCTCGATCTACGCCGGCTCGTGGCTCGAGGGCTCGGGTGCGGTCTATGCCGAGAACCAGGCGCTGCGCTGGATCGCCGACCTCGTTGGTCTCCCCGAGTCGGCCGGCGGGGTCTTCGTGCCCGGCGGCACGATCGGCAACCTCTCGGCCCTCGTCGCCGCCCGGACCGAGGCGCGCCGCACGGCCGCGCCGGGGCAGCGGCCCTTCCGCGTGGCGACGACCCACGGTGCGCACTCCTCGATCCAGTCGGCCTGCGACGTGATGGACGCCGAGCTGAGCACCGTGGAGCCCGACGAGCGCGGCCGGCTCACCGGTGAGCGACTGCGCGAGGTGCTTCTGGCCAACGGCCCCGAGACCTACTTCGCCGTCGTCGCGACCGCCGGCACGACGAACTTCGGCATCGTCGACGACCTCGAGTCGGTGGCGCAGGTCTGCCGCGAGCTCGGCATCTGGCTGCACGTCGACGGTGCCTACGGCGGCGCCGGTCTCGCGGCGCCCTCGGTGCGCCACCTCTACGCGGGCATCGAGCACTGCGACAGCTTCATCGTCGACCCGCACAAGTGGCTGTTCGCCCCCTTCGACTGCTGCGCGCTCATCTACCGCAACCCCGCGGCGGCCCGCAATGCCCACACCCAGCACGCCGGTTATCTCGACGTGCTCACCGAGGCCACCGACTGGAACCCCACCGACTACTCCGTCGGCCTGACCCGCCGGGCCCGGGGGCTGCCCTTCTGGTTCTCCCTCGCCACCCACGGGACGCAGGCCTACAGCGACTCGGTGGAGCAGACGCTGTCGGTCGCCGCCTTCGCCGAGGCCGAGATCGCCCGCCGCGACGACCTCGAGCTCGTCGGTGAGCGATTCCTGTCCGTCGTCGTCTTCCGGCGTCGCGGCTGGACGACCGCCGACTACCAGGCGTGGTCCGACCGCATGCTCGACGAGGAGTTCGCCTTCGTCGTGCCGACCAACCACGACGGCGAGACCCTCGCACGATTTGCCGTCGTCAACCCGCAGACGACGGCGGAGGACATCGTCGCGATCCTCGACTCCATGGCGTGAGGATCGCGACGAGGTGTCTCACTCCTCGAAGCCGGCGTTGCCCCGACAGGTGTAGCGCGGCGCCTCGGCGGCCAGAGCGTCCTTGAGTCCGAAGGCGACGAACTGGCCGTAGCTCTGCGTGCCGTGGCCGAGGAAGTCGTCGTCGAAGCCGGGCGGGTTGCCCTCGATCTCGTCGGGGGTGTCGAGCCCGGAGAAGGCGCAGATCGAGCGCGCCTTGTGCTCCGTGATCGGCGTCGGCTTGCCGTTGCCGGTGACCTCGCCGGCGGATGCGGCGCTCGCGCTGCCGACGAGCAGCCCGGCTGCCATGACGCAGCCGATGATCGTCCTCTTCATGGTGCTTCCTTCCCGCAGGGATGGCGCTCGGGCCCCCGCTCCCGGGCTGGCGACCCCGTTGTCGCCACCGCAAAAATTTACTCTTCCCTGACCATTGGGGTTCGGCCGTGCGCCGAGCGGTCCAACCTGTGACGGATGGGGCGAAGGGGGCGTGAGTGACCCCCTTCGTCCGGCCTGTCCAGCCGACACGCCGGGAGGAATGACAGGCGTGTGATTACGCCGGTACAGTGCGACGCGTGAACCTCGCAGACCAGGCCGCCGCGCCGACCCCCTCGGTCCCGCTCTCGGACCGCGACCGCGAGATCCTCGCCTTCGAGCGCCAGTGGTGGAAGTACGCCGGCTCCAAGGAGCAGGCGATCAAGGAGCTCTTCGACATGAGCTCCACGCGCTACTACCAGGTGCTCAACGCGCTCATCAACAACCCCGCGGCGCTCTCCGAGGACCCGATGCTCATCAAGCGGCTGCGCCGACTGCGCGACCAGCGCCAGCGCACCCGCAGCGCCCGCCGCCTCGGCTTCGAGGTCTGAGCGCCCGCCCCAGATCACAGATCGGTCTCGGATTCACGTCCGGGCCAACCGGAGCCGCCCCGGCCACGTCTGACTCCACGAGAGGGACGCCGAGGGTGGCTCCGGTGCGCAGGGGGTACCGGAGCCGCCCTCGGGCGTGCGGGCGATCAGATGCTCGTCGCGGTCCACCGGCCGATGCGCGTGCCGCCACCGACATCGAGCGGGCGCCCCTCGAGGCGCCCGTAGCCCCAGGCTGCGGCGTCACGCACCTCGACCGACTGGTCCCTGCCGTCGGTGATGATGATCTGGCGGTCTCCGGAGGCGACGAGCCGGACCTCCAGGTCGAGCGGCACCCGCGCCCAGGCGCCGGCCGTCACGGTCGTGTCGACGACGGCGATGTGCCCGTTGGACCCCACCCGCGTCCCGGCCGGGTCGAAGGTGACCGGCAGGTCGAGGCGCGGGGTGCACCGCGCGGAGGTCCACGTCGGCGTCACCGTGGCACCGCGGGGGCAGTACCAGGAGCGCAGCCGACCGCCCTGGCCGTCGGGGCTCTCGGCGAGCTGCAGGCGGTGCCGGTTGCCCGGCACTCGGTCGATGGCTCCGGGCGCCACGGCGGTCAGGCGGACGAGGTCGCCCGTCGTCGTGGTCGCGGCTCCTGCCGCCGGTGCGCTGGTCAGGGTGGCAGCCAGGGTCAGCGCCGTCGTGGCGACGGACGCGGCGATGCGGGTCATGGCGTCTCCTCGGGGAGGCGGCCGCCCGACGCGGCCGCTCACCGCTTGGACGGGCGAAGGGGGCGTCCGGTTCCGTCGTCGCGCTGAGGCAACCCGCGACGGGCTGGGTGCGTCGGTGGAGGTGAGGGCCCGTCGCAGGGGCGGGCCCGCTACCACGCGACCCATCTGGGCAAGGCCGCCGGACTGCGGGGCAATGTCCACGAGATGTCGCTCGAGAGCGAGGGCGACATCAACTACGTGCACAGCTACTTCTGCCCCGCGGGTCAGGACCCGAGGTTCACCTCCGGCTGCACGCTGCGTGCCCAGCGGATGATCCTGCCCGAGAAGAGCCCGCTGACCTTCCGCGTCAGCTCGACCGGGCTCTCGGCGAAGGTCGTCGGACGGGCTCGGGCCGTCAACCTGGACTCGCACGTCACCCGCGACCTCGCCGTGGACCTCACGCTCAAGGGGTCGCCGTGGACCGGCGTCAACCACGGCATCACGCGTGCCGACGGCACCTTCGCCGGGGTCTCCCGCGACATCGAGCCCGGGGGCTTCATCACCCTCCGGTGACCGTGGTCGTCAGCGGGTCGCCTCGATCCGGTGGATGAAGGAGTCCTCGCGGGTGTTCCAGCGGACCTTCGCCCCGTCGACGCGCCCGCTGACGGTCGCGTGCGTCTGGCGTAGCCGGGTGCCGCCGACCCACTCCCCGGTCCAGGCCCAGCCATCGGCACGCAGGACCAGGTCGGAGGGGAAGGTGCGGCCGGCGCCCTCGAGCGGTCCGTCGACGACGGCCGAGCGCATCGTCGAGCTCACCCGGTAGTCGCTGCGGTCGTGGTCGAGGTAGACCGTGCTGCGGAAGACGCAGCGCGACGAGACCCACCGCGTGTTGACCGTCGCCCCGCTCGGGCAGAAGTAGGAGACGATCTTGCGCTTGCCCCGCGGCCACTGGACGCCCTCGGCGTCGGTCTCGAAGATCAGCCGGTGCTGGTTGCCGCGGACCTGGCTCATCGGGCCGTCGAGCATGACCTGCACGTCGACGTGCTCCTCGATGACGTCGCCGTCGGCCGAGGTCGTCGCCTCGGCGCTCGCGCCGGCAAGCGTCAGGCCGATGGCGGCGGCCAGGGTCGGGATGGTGAGGGTGGCTGTGCGTCGCATGGTGAACCCCTTCGTCGATGAGGAGTCGTCGGTGTGACGAGCCTCACATGGTAGGACGCGTGGGGCGCCTCGACGGTTGCGTGCAGTCGCTCAGGTGCGCGGGTGCAGCCCCTCGAAGCCGGCGCGCATCTGCCCGTCGGCGTCGGAGCCGACCGGGTCGTCGAGGTCGGCGACGAAGACGGCGACGAGCGCGCGGGCGGGGTTGTCGCCCGCCTCGGTGAGCAGGCCCTGCCAGGCGGCGAGGTTGGGGTGCTCGACCTCGGCGCACGCCTGCGCCGGCGCGAGCCCGTCGACAGCGGCCTGCAGCTGCTCGGCCGAGACGTCGAGCGTGGCCGTGCTGCCGTCGTGGCGCAGCACCGATGCGAGCACGACGGCGGCCAGGCCGTGGCTGCCCCCGGGGAGGTTGACGTGGGGGAACTGCACCTCCGGGTCGCTGCTCGCCGGCGTGATGCCGACGGCCCAGGCAACCGGCGGGGTCCAGCCGTCGATGCGCTCGGCGAGGTGGGCCTTGATCGCGGCGAGGCCGGCGGGCGTGCTCCAGTCGAGATCGCTCATGGCTCCACTGTGCCAAGGCGGCGGGGGCGAAGGGGAGGATCGTTTGCACTCGCAGGGGGAGAGTGCCAATAATGGGCCTTAGCACTCTCCTCGTGAGAGTGACAGTCCTGACCGGTCAGGTGAGGGGCGCGATCGCACGGTGACGTGAGCCGGGTGGTCGCACTCCGTCCGTCGCGGGCACCCCCGGTCGCACCCTTCGATTCGCGTGGAGGAACCACCCGAATGGCAAAGCTCATTGCTTTTGACGAGGAGGCCCGTCGCGGCCTCGAGCGGGGCATGAACACCCTCGCCGACGCCGTCAAGGTCACCCTCGGCCCCAAGGGCCGCAATGTCGTCCTGGAGAAGAAGTGGGGCGCCCCCACGATCACCAACGACGGCGTGTCCATCGCCAAGGAGATCGAGCTCGACGACCCCTACGAGAAGATCGGGGCCGAGCTCGTCAAGGAGGTCGCCAAGAAGACCGACGACGTCGCCGGTGACGGCACGACGACGGCGACCGTCCTCGCCCAGGCACTCGTGCGCGAGGGCCTGCGCAATGTCGCGGCCGGCGCCAACCCGATGGCCCTCAAGCGCGGTATTGAGGCCGCCGTCGCTGCAGTTTCCAGCGAGCTGCTCGCGATGGCCAAGGAGATCGAGACCAAGGAGCAGATCGCTGCCACGGCCTCCATCTCCGCCGCTGACCAGGAGATCGGCGCCAAGATCGCCGAGGCCATGGACAAGGTCGGCAAGGAAGGCGTCATCACCGTCGAGGAGAGCAACACCTTCGGGCTCGAGCTCGAGCTCACCGAGGGCATGCGCTTCGACAAGGGCTACATCTCCGGCTACTTCGTCACCGACACCGAGCGCATGGAGACCGTGCTCGAGGACCCCTACGTCCTCATCGCCAACTCCAAGATCGGCTCGATCAAGGACCTGCTGCCCGTCCTCGAGAAGGTCATGCAGGCCGGCAAGCCGCTGCTGATCATCGCCGAGGACCTCGAGGGCGAGGCCCTGTCGACGCTCGTCGTCAACAAGCTCAAGGGCACCTTCAAGTCCGTCGCCGTCAAGGCTCCGGGCTTCGGTGACCGCCGCAAGGCCATGCTCGCCGACATCGCCATCCTCACCGGTGGCCAGGTCATCTCCGAGGAGGTCGGCCTCTCCCTCGAGACCGCCGAGCTCGACCTGCTCGGCCGCGCTCGCAAGGTCGTCGTCACCAAGGACGAGACGACCATCGTCGAGGGCGCGGGCGACCAGGACCAGATCGCCGGCCGGGTCAACCAGATCAAGGCCGAGATCGAGAACTCCGACTCGGACTACGACCGCGAGAAGCTCCAGGAGCGCCTCGCCAAGCTCGCCGGCGGCGTCGCCGTCATCCGCGCGGGTGCGGCCACCGAGGTCGAGCTCAAGGAGCGCAAGCACCGCATCGAGGACGCCGTGCGCAACGCCAAGGCTGCCGTCGAGGAGGGCATCGTCGCCGGTGGTGGCGTCGCGCTCCTGCAGGCGACCAAGGCCGCCTTCGACAAGCTCTCGCTCGAGGGCGACGAGGCGACCGGCGCCAACATCGTGCGCGTCGCCGCGGGTGCGCCGCTCAAGCAGATCGCGGCCAACGCCGGCCTCAACGGCGGCGTCGTCACCGAGAAGGTCGAGAACCTGCCCGCGGGCGAGGGCCTCAACGCCGCGACCGGTGAGTACGTCGACATGATCGCCCAGGGCATCATCGACCCGGCCAAGGTCACGCGCAGCGCGCTGCAGAACGCCGCCTCCATCGCGGCGCTCTTCCTCACCACCGAGGCCGTCGTCGCCGACAAGCCGGAGAAGGCCGCCCCGGCCATGCCCGGTGGCGACGACATGGGTGGCATGGGCGGCATGGGCTTCTGAGCCCACCCCGCACCACCTGCACCACGCGCGAAGGGCGGTTCCCCGGTCACCGGGGGACCGCCCTTCGGCGTGCTCACAGGTCCGCGGGAGAGGATGGCCGGCGATGACCAGCACCAGCCCCCTCGTCCTCGGTCCCCTCCTGCGCTTCGTCGGTGAGCACGACGCCTCCGTCTGGGTGGAGACCGCCGCTCCCGCGCGGGTGACCGTCGCGGCCGACGGCCGCGCGTGGCACGCCGCGAGCTTCGTCGTCGAGGGCCACCACTACGCCCTCGTCCTGCTCGACGGCCTCGAGCCCGGCCGCACCTATGACTACACGGTGAGCGTCGACGACGAGCAGGTGTGGCCGCTGGCCGGCTCCGACCTGCCGCCATCGAGCATCGCGACGCTCGATCACGCGCGTCCGACGCTGCTCGCCTTCGGCTCCTGCCGCACGAGCGTCCCGCACGACGCGGAGCACCACGCGAGCCACGGGGTCGACGCGCTGCGCACCTTCGCCCTGTCCCTGGCGAAGGGGGAGTCCCACCGACCCGACGTCCTCGCCCTCCTCGGCGACCAGGTCTACGCCGACGAGACGAGCCCGGAGATGCACGACTTCATCGCCTCGCGGCGCGACATCGAGGAGCCGCCCGGCGAGGAGATCAAGGACTACGCGGAGTACTCGCACCTCTACCAGCTGGCGTGGAGCGACCCGGCGATCCGGTGGGTCCTCTCGGTCGTGCCGAGCGCGATGATCTTCGACGACCACGACATCCGCGACGACTGGAACACCTCGTGGTCGTGGCACCAGGAGATCAACCGGACCCCGTGGTGGCACGAGCGCCTCGTCGCCGGCCTGACGAGCTACTGGGTGCACCAGCACATCGGCAACCTCGCGCCGGAGGAGCTGGCGCAGGACGAGATCTGGGCCCGGCTCGATGGTGCCGGACCGGGCGAGGTCGACCTGACCGTCCCCCTTCGTGCCCTAGCGGAGCGGGTCGACCGGCAGCCGGAGACCTACCGCTGGAGCTACACCCGGGCCCTCGGCGGCTCGCGGCTGATCATGCTCGACTCCCGCGCCGCGCGGGTCCTCGAGCCGGAGCGTCGCTCGATGCTCGACGACGACGAGCTCGCGTGGCTCGACGAGCAGATGACCGGCGACCTCGACCACCTCTTCGTCGGCACCTCGCTGCCCTTCCTCCTGCCGCCCGGTCTCCACGATGCCGAGGCGATCAGCGAGTCCTTCGCCGGACCGGACCGGTCGCAGCCGGTGCACCGCGCGACCGAGGCCTTGCGCCAGGTCGTCGACCTCGAGCACTGGGGTGCCTTCCAGTCCGGCTTCACCGAGGTCTTCGACCTCGTCATGTCGGTCGCCCGCGGCGAGCGCGGCACCGCGCCCGGCACGATCACCTTCCTCTCCGGCGACGTCCACCACTCCTACGTCGCCGAGGTGAGCGACCCGGCGAGCCACGGCGCGCGCAGCCGCATCGTGCAGGCGGTGTGCAGCCCGATCCGCAACCCCATGCCCCGCTCGCTGCGCGTGCTCATGTCGCAGATGGCCAAGGGGCTCGTCCGCCCGATGCGCTGGCTCGCGGCCCGGACCGACGGCGTGCCCGAGCTGCGCTACCCGTGGGAGCTCACCGAGGGACCGTGGTTCGACAACAACCTCGCGATGGCCCAGGTGCAGGACGGTCGGCTGACGATGCGCTGGGTCACCGGTGACGTCGTCGACGGCGACGACGCCCACCCGCGCCTGCGGGTGGTCTCCACCGTCGAGATCTGAGGCGGGCCCGCGCCCGGCACCGGGGGGATACCCCAGTGACCGGTCGCCGAGCCCGACCCTAGATTGGTCCGCGGACATCCACGACGGACGAGAGCAGGGGACATGGGCACGCAGGTTGCCGCCAGCACGCACGACCTTCGCAAGGTCTACGGCAAGGGAGAGGCGCAGGTCGCTGCGCTCGACGGGATCGACCTCGACATCGGGGCTGGGCAGTTCACGGCGATCATGGGGCCCTCCGGCTCCGGCAAGTCGACGCTCATGCACTGCCTCGCGGGTCTCGACGCGGTGAGCGGCGGGCGTGCCCTCATCGGCGACACCGACATCACCCGGCTCAAGGAGAAGGACCTCACGCGGCTGCGCCGCGACCGGATCGGCTTCATCTTCCAGGCCTTCAACCTCGTGCCGACGCTGACCGCGGAGGAGAACATCCTCCTGCCGCTGGCCATCGCCGGCCGCAAGGCCGACCCGCAGTGGTTCGACCTCGTCATCGAGACGGTCGGCCTGCGCAACCGGCTCGGCCACCGGCCCAACGAGCTCTCCGGCGGTCAGCAGCAGCGCGTCGCGTGCGCCCGCGCCCTGGTGTCGAAGCCCGAGATCATCTTCGCCGACGAGCCGACCGGCAACCTCGACTCCACCTCGGGTGCCGAGGTGCTCGGCTTCCTGCGGCGCAGCGTCGACGACTTCGACCAGACGATCGTCATGGTGACGCACGACCCGGTCGCCGCGAGCCACACCGACCGGGTGCTCTTCCTCGCCGACGGTCGCATCGTCGACGAGCTGTGGGAGCCGGAGCGCGAGACCGTCCTCGAGCGCATGGTCGCGCTGAGCGCCGGGGCCCACTGATGCTCAAGGCCACCTTCAAGAGTCTGCTGGCGCGCAAGGCGCGCCTGCTGATGAGCGCCATGGCGATCGTCCTCGGCACGGCCTTCGTCGCCGGGTCGCTCATCTTCACCGACACTCTCGGTCGCACCTTCGACGGGATCATGGACGGCACCGTCGGTGACGTCGTCGTCCAGCCCGAGCAAACCGACGACTACGGCGGCTCCGGCGGCGGCCGGGTCACGGCTGCCGACGTCGAGAAGTTCGCCCAGCTGCCCGGTGCCGAGCGCGCCGACGGCTCGGTCGACGCGATCGGCGTCTTCGTCGTGGGCAAGAACGGCAAGGTCGTCGGCGGCCAGGGTGCCCCGGCGCTGTCCTTCAACTACTCCGAAGCGCCCAACCAGCTCGGCAAGAACCCCATCGTCATCGACGACGGCCGGGCCCCCGAGCGCGACGGCGAGGTCATGGTCGACACCGCGACCGCGGAGCGGGCCGGCTACGAGGTCGGCGACGACATCTCCCTCGTCACCACCGGTGACACCCCTGAGATCAAGGCCGAGCTCGTCGGCACGATGACCTTCGGCGAAGGGGGAATGGCCGGCGCCTCGGTCGTCATCTTCGACACGAAGACCATGCAGAAGTACTTCATGGACGGCAAGGACGAGTACTCCTCCGTGTGGGTCACGGCGAAGGACGGCGTGAGCCAGCAGGAGCTGCTCACCCAGGCCGAGCCGCTCGTCCCCGAGGGCTACAAGGGCTGGACCGGCAAGGGCCTCGCGGAGGAGAACCAGAACGACGTGCAGCAGGCGCTCGGGTTCATCACGACCTTCCTGCTCGTCTTCGCCGGGATCGCGCTCTTCGTCGGCTCCTTCCTCATCATCAACACCTTCAGCATCATCGTCGCGCAGCGTGGTCGAGAGCTGGCGCTGCTGCGCGCCATCGGCGCCTCGAAGCGTCAGGTCGTGCGCTCGGTGCTCCTCGAGGCCTTCCTCATCGGGGTCGTCGGCGCCACCCTCGGGCTCCTGCTCGGCGTCGTGCTCGCCATGGGCATCAAGGCCCTCTTCGCGACGATCGGCCTCGACCTGTCGGGCAGCGGGCTCGTCTTCGCGCCGCGCACGGTCATCGCCGCCTATGTCGTCGGCATCCTCGTCACGATGGTCGCCGCGTGGGTGCCCGCCCGACGGGCCGGGTCCGTCCCGCCCGTCGCGGCGATGCGCGACTCCATCGACACCGGCATCGGGCACCACCCGGTCCGCCGGGGCCTTGAGGTGGGGGTGCTCGTCCTCGGTGTCGTCGCCTTCCTCTGCGGGCTCTTCGTCGCCGACAGCCGCGAGCTGTGGTGGATCGGTGGCGGCATCGTCGGCCTCGTCCTCGGCACGGCCTTCCTCGCTCCCTTCGTCGGTCGGCCGGTGATCGCGGGCCTGGGCGGGGTCTACCGCGCGGTCTTCGGCAGCGTCGGCCGGATGGCGGAGCAGAACTCCGTGCGCAACCCCGGCCGCACCGCGGCCACCGCGTCCGCGCTGATGATCGGTATGACGCTGGTGGCCCTCATGGGGGTCGTCGCGTCGAGCACGACGGCGAGCGTCGACAAGCAGATCGAGGAGACCTTCCGGGCCGACTACATCCTCAGCAATGCCGTCGGGCAACCCTTCTCCTCGACGGTCGCCGACCGGGTGGCGAAGGTCGACGGGGTCCGCGAGGTCTCGCCGGTCCGCTTCAGCAGCGCCCAGGTCGACGGGGGGCAGCTCTACGTGACGGCGATCGACCCGCGCAGCTTCGCCGACGTCGAGCAGATCGAGCCGACGAGCGGCACCGCCGACCTCGACGAGGACTCCGTCATGCTCTCGACGAAGCACGAGGGTGGCCGCTCCGTTGGCGACACCGTCAAGGTGACGATGGGCTCGAGCACCAAGGAGCTGACGGTCGTCGGCTTCTACGACGAGATCCAGGCCATCGGCTCGCCCGAGGTCCTCATGTCCGTCGACACCGTCGAGGCCATGAACGGCTCCGCCGCCGACAACTGGGCCTTCATCTTCCTCGACTCCGGGGCGGACAAGGCGCAGGTCGAGTCCGACATCGAGCAGATCGTCGACAAGCAGCCGCTCGTGACGCTCAAGGACCAGGCCGGCTATGCCGACGAGCAGCGGGCGAGCATCAACCAGCTGCTCTACCTGATCTACGCCCTCCTCGGGCTGGCGATCGTCATCGCGGTGCTCGGCATCGTCAACACCCTCGGCCTGTCGGTCATGGAGCGCACCCGCGAGGTCGGGCTGCTGCGTGCCGTCGGCCTCTCCCGCCGCCAGCTGCGGCGGATGATCACGCTCGAGTCGGTGACGATCGCCCTGCTCGGCGCCCTCCTGGGCATCGTCCTCGGGGTCATCGCGGGGGTCGCGATCCAGCGGGCTCTCGTCGACGACGGCATCACCGAACTGGCGATCCCGTGGGTGCAGATGCTCGTCTTCGTCGGCCTCGCCGGCGTCATCGGGGTGCTCGCCGCGCTGCTGCCGGCCCGCCGGGCCTCGCGGATGGACATCCTGCGGGCGATCAGCACGGAGTGACCACGGGCGAAGGGGGCGGCACCCGGCGACGGGTGCCGCCCCCTTCGTCGTGGTGCGGGGTGTCGCGACGGTCAGCGGCCGGGGCGCATCGTGCTCTTGACCGAGCTCTCGGTGTCGTCGTATGTGCGGCCCGCCTCGCCGAGGACCCGACCGATCTCGTCGAGGCTGTCCTTGACCGTGCGCTGCGTGGCCCGCCAGTCGTTGATGAGGTCCTGAAAGGACGAGGAGGCCTCGCCCTGCCACTCGTTCTGCAGCGAGATCAGCCGGCTCATCATGCTCGCGACGGTCGTCTCGACGTCCTCGGAGATCCGGGAGACGTCGGACGCGCTGCTCGCGACCTGTGCGGTGTCGACGGTGAAGCTGGCCATGGTGGTTCCCCTTCTGGTTGCGGTCACCGGGCCCCTCGCCCGGATGTCCTTCAGACCGTAGGCGGGATGGGCGTCGGCGCCGTGGGGTTATCCACAGGCCCCGGCGGCGGGCCGGGCGGGGTCCGGTCGGTTCCCTCGCGGCGCGAGCGCTCGAGGGCCTGGGCATAGCCGGCGCCCATGCCGAGCAGCAGCAGGCCGGCGACGATGAAGGAGACGACCCGGGCGAGGCCGCCGAGGAAGGCGAGGTCGAAGAGCAGCAGCTTGACCACGCTCGCGGCGGCGAGCGTCAGCCCGGCGGGGACGGCGATCGTCGAGCCGCGCAGCCCCCGCAGGAGCAGCAGCGCGGCCGCGGCCATCCAGACGACGGTGGCGCCGGCCTGGCCTGCGGTGAAGCCGCCGCGCGGGTCGTCGAGCAGCTGGCCGAGGAGGACACCGCTGACGACGACCGCGCCGCCGGTGGACACCACGGCCAGGGCGAGCAGCGCCCGCGAGAGCACCGGAGCCGTCGCCGGGATGATCCGGTCGCTGGCCCGGGCGGTCACGACGAGCAGGGCCACGAGCAGCACCGCCGTCACGAGGTGGCGGGGCCCGACGTCGCCCGCCTGGCTGCGCAGGACGACATAGGGCAGGAGGGCGAGCGACCCGAGGAGGGCGATGACGCCCAGCCCCCACGCGACGAGCAGCACCGACCGCTGCCGCGGCACGAGGGCCGCGACGGCCCAGACGAGGGCCACGCCGACGATCGCGACGATCGCGAGGCTGCCGCCGTCGACGGCGCGCGGGGCCGCGGTCAGCGACGTGACGCCGGCGGCCGCGAGCGCGATCTCGGGCACCCGGTGCTGGAGTGCGGTGCCCTCGCGGTGGACGACGAGGCCGGCGGCGAGCAGCAGCAGGCAGGTGGCGACGACGAGGAGTGCGGTGCCGACCCAGCGGTCAGGTGCGGCGACGCCGGCGCTCCACACCGGCATGACCCCGACGGGCACGAGGGCGCCGAGCTGCAGCGGGAGCCGCTCGCTGCGGGTCCCGGCGACGGTCGTGCCGACGACGAGGACGGCGAGGCCGAGCGCGAGGACGACCGGCACGGCCGTGCGCTCCTGGGCCAGCGCGAGGGCGGCGAGGAAGAGACCGGTCGGCACGACCCGGGCCAGCTCGAGGGCCCACCACCGGCGACCGACCTGGGCCGGCCAGGTCGCGATGGTGAGGACGAGGAGGAAGGCCCCGGTGAGCCGGGCGTGCTCGAGGCCGACGAAGGGAGCCATGAGGGCCACCCCGAGCACGGCGACGACGGCGAGCAGCTGGCTGTCCCAGGCCCGGGCGAGCAGCACGCCGCCGAGCGCGATGAGGCCGGCGATGACCATGCCCCCGGCGAGCGGCACCCAGTCGTAGATGCGGGTGACGGCGAGGACGTCGAGGTAGGCGGTCGCGATGCCGGTCGCGGCGAGGCCGAGGGCACCGACGGTGCCGGCCTCGCGGCGGCGCACGAGCGCGGCGGCGCCCACGAGGCCCATGGCGAGCAGAGCGCCGCTCGTCACCCGGGCGACCGGGCCGAAGAAGCCCATCTGGATGGCCAGGGCGAGCAGGAAGGCGACGCCGATGAGGGTGATCGTCGCGCCGACGACGGCGAGGATCTTGGCGACGACGCCGTCGCGCTGCCACCACGGCTCTGCGGGAGGCAGCGGTCGGGCCGGCGGAGGCACAGCGGCCGGGGCGTACGCCGGCGCGTGGGCCGGCGGCGGAGGCGTGACCAGGCCGGCGGGGGCGGTCGGCACGGGGGAGGGCTGCGGGTCGGCCGTCGCTGCGGCCGGCGTCGGGGGAGCGGCGGGCTCCGCGACGGGGGTCCACTGCGCCGGGGAGGCCTCGGTCTCGAGGCGGGCGCGGAGCGTGGCCAGCTCGTTGCCCACGGTGTACATGCGCGACATCGCGTCCGCGAAGTCGTCCTCGATCGCGCGCACCCGCTCGAGGACCGGGTCTCCAGACATGCTCATGCCCCCAGTGTCCTGCTGCCAGGACACCGGGGGCATGAGTTCGGCTACTCAGCGCCGCCTTCAGACGCCACACCCGAAGGCGGGGGTAGCACCCCTGTGGGAGCCGGAGGAAGTCGGTGCCTGCGTCGGGGGAGGAGACGAACGAGCGACCGTTGCTTCCCTTTTCCTGTGCTCCTGAGACCATCCTGCGACACCGGCTTGGGACGGCGCTGGCATCGACCTGTGAGTCTGCTGGGCACGGCTCCCGCAGGTCACCCCTGGGACGCGGGAGCCGTCCCGAGGGTGGCCTCGATCGTCTGCTCCTTGCCGTCGCGCACCACGGCGAGCGAGACCTGGGTGCCGATGCGGTGCGAGTGGATGATGCCGACGAGCGACTCGGCCGAGGTGACGGGGGAGTCGTCGACGCCCACGACGAGGTCGCCCGCCTCCAGACCCGCGTCGGCGGCCGGGCTGCCGTCGGAGACCGAGCGGATCTGCGCACCCGCGCGGGTCGCCGACCCGAGGGTGGCCGTGCCGTCGGTCGGCGTCACGCCGAGGAAGGCGTGCTCCGCGGAGCCGTCCTCGATGAGCTGCTGGGCGATCCACGTGGCCTCGTCGACGGGGATGGCGAAGCCGATGCCGATGCTGCCCGACTGGCCGCTGCTGCTGCCGAGGCTCGCGATGGAGGAGTTGATGCCCACGAGGCGGCCGGCCGCGTCGACGAGCGCGCCGCCGGAGTTGCCGGGGTTGACCGCGGCCGAGGTCTGGATGGCCGAGGTGACGACCGGGCTCGACTGCTGCTGCTGGGCGAAGGGGTCCTGCTGCTCGCTCTCGGAGGAGCTCGTCGTCACCGGGCGGTCGAGGGCGCTGACGATGCCCGTCGTCACGGTGCCCGAGAGACCGAGCGGGTTGCCCACCGCCATGACCGGGTCGCCGACCTCGAGGCCGGCCGAGGAGCCGACGGTGATCGGGGTCAGGTCGCTCGGCGGGTTCTTCAGGGTGACGACCGCGAGGTCGGTCGAGGCGTCCTCGCCGGCGATGGTGGCCGCATAGCTGTTGCCGTCGGCCAGGGTGACGGTGATCGTCGGGTTGCTGCCCGCGCCGCTGACGACGTGGTGGTTGGTGAGGATGTGCCCCTTGGTGTCGAGGACGACGCCCGAGCCCTCGCCGCCGGAGCCGTTGCCCTCGACGGTGATCGACACGACGCTCGGCGAGACGGCCGCGGTCACGGCATTCCAGTCCGGGTTGGTCTTCGACGCGCTGCTCACGGGCACGACGCTCGCGGCCGAGGAGCCGTCGGCGGTGCTCGCCGAGGTGCCGGCGGTCGCGGCCGAGGCGTCACCGGCGTCGGTCAGCGACATCACGCCCCACGTGCCCCCGCTGGCGAGGGCGGCCGTGAGCAGGGCGACCGCGGTGAGCTCGCCGAGCCGGCGGCGGCGGTGCCGCGGCATGCGCGGCGGCGGGGGCGCGGACAGGGCGCTGGCGTAGGAGGTGGTCGGCACGGGTCCGGCCGCCCCCCGCTGAGGGTGCTGCGGCGGCAGTGGCGCGGTGGGCTGGTCCATCGTGGGGCTCCTTCTCGAGGCTGTGGTCCCACTCTCGTCCGCGCACTTCGGACCGCCCTTGGTCCCACCTGTCAGTCTCCTGTGCGCCCAGCGCCCGGGGTCGCGCTAGACGCGCGCGGGCCGGACCGGGGTCGCACCGGGCAGCTCGACGTGGAAGGTCGCGCCGCCTCCCGGCGTCTCGCGGACGTCGACGTCGCCCTGGTGCTGGCCGACGATCGCGGCGACGATCGCCAGCCCGAGACCGCTGCCGCCGCGGGCGCGCGAGCGGGCCTTGTCGACGCGGAAGAACCGCTCGAAGACCCGCGCGGCCGCCTCGGGGTCGATGCCGGCGCCATGGTCACGCACCTCGATGACGGCCCGGTCGCCGACCTGCCCGGTGCGCACCTCGACCGCGACGTCGTCGGCGGTGTGCATGAGGGCATTGCCGATGAGGTTGCTGAGCACCTGCCGCAGGCGGCCGTCGTCACCCCGCACGACGACCGGCCGCAGCTCGCCGTCGAGACCGACGAGCTGGATCCGGCGGTGCGGCGCGCGGGCGCGCGCGTCGTGGACGGTCTCGGCGCACAGGACGACGAGGTCGACGTCGGAGAGCTCGAGCGGCCGCTGGTCGTCGAGGCGGGCGAGCAGCAGCAGGTCGTCGACGAGCCCGGTCATGCGTGAGGCCTCGCCCTCGATCCGGTCCATGGCCTGGGTCGTCGCCTCGGGCCCCTGCACCGCGCCCTGGCGGTAGAGCTCGGCGTAGCCGCGGACCGTCGCCAGCGGGGTGCGCAGTTCGTGGCTCGCGTCGGCGACGAACTGGCGCATCTTGGTCTCCGACGCCTCCTGGACGGCGAAGCTGCGCTCGACCTGCCCGAGCATGGAGTTGAGCGAGTCGCTCAGGCTCGCGACCTCGTCGTGGCTGTGCCGCACCGGCACGCGTCGGGTGAGGTCTCCGGCGGCGATGGCCGCGGCGGTGTCCTCGATGCGACGAAGGGGGCGGAAGGCCCGGCGGGTGGCGAACCAGCCGAGGACGCCGCAGGTGACGAGTGCACCGAGGCCGACGGCGAGGGTCACGGCGACGTAGCGGCCGATGATCTTGTTGACGCCCGACAGCGGCATACCGATCGCGAAGGTCGAGCCGTTGGTGTAGCGGCCGGCGATGAAGCGCCACTTGGCGGTGCCGTCGACCGAGGTCACCGTGAAGGGCTCCTGGGTCAGCACGCGCACGTCGTCGGCGTGCAGGACCGGCACGTCGGGCCGGGAGGTCTCGCCGGTGGGGAAGCGGTAGCGCCACGGGCCCCCGTCGCCGGGCTGGCGCACGAAGTAGAGGTTGGTCGGGCTGCCGTCGCTGCCGCTGTAGATGTCGGTCGGGTCGTCGGTGCCGTAGTAGGAGGCCTCGTCCTCGGCGATCGGGATCGCGACCGTGCGCAGCTGCTCGTCGACATTGGCCTCGAGGTCGCGCTGCAGCAGCCAGGCCATGGCGGTCGAGGTCGCGACGAGGGCCGCGAGCAGCAGGGCGAGCAGGATGACGATCAGCCGCCAGGTGAGCGGCATCGCCTCGAGCTTGCGGACGACGGGTGCGGTGACCCGCTCCATGCTCATGCGGGGCTCACTCGGGAGGCAGGCGCAGCACGTAGCCGAAGCCGCGCTTGGTGTGGATCAGGGAGGGCAGGCCCTCGGTGTCGATCTTGCGCCGCAGGTAGGAGATGTAGGACTCGACGATGCCCATCTCGCCGCGGAAGTCGTAGTCCCACACGTGGTCGAGGATCTGCGCCTTGGACAGCACGCGGTTGGGGTTGAGCATGAGGTAGCGCAGCAGCTTGAACTCCGTCGGCGAGACGTCGATGACGCGGCCGGCGCGGCGCACCTCGTGGGCGTCGTCGTCGAGCTCGAGGTCGGCGAAGCTGAGCACCGACTCGCTCGAGGGCACGTCCTGGGTGCGGCGCAGGATCACCCGGATACGGGCGATGACCTCCTCGAGCGAGAAGGGCTTGGTGACGTAGTCGTCGCCGCCGACGGTCAGGCCCTTGAGCTTGTCGTCGAGGGAGTCGCGTGCGGTGAGGAAGAGGATCGGCTGGTGCCGCTCGGAGGCCCGCAGCTGCGCGGCGACCTCGAAGCCGTCGGTGTCGGGCAGCATGACGTCGAGGACGATGAGGTCGGGCTCCATGCGGTGGACCGCGTCGAGTGCGCTCGCCCCGTCACCCGCCACCTCGACCTCGAAGCCGGCGAAGCGCAGCGACGTGGCGAGCAGCTCGCGGATGTTGGGCTCGTCCTCGACGACCAGCAGGTGGGGGACGTCGACGGAGGTGGTGGGAGTGCTCACCCATCGAGTGTGCGCCCGTTGTCTGGGCGTCGGCTGAACGCCGGCTGTGCCGGCCGCCTGTTGCGCTGGTCACGGACTGACAACGAAGGGGGCGGGGAGACCGGCGGAACCCCCCTTCGCGCTGATGATTTGGTCGGGTGGAGGGACTCGGAGGACCGGGACCGGCTCGGGGAAGACCCTCCGATGGGAGGAAACCTGTGCGCCACACCAAGACCCTGGCCGGAACGGCCGCGCTGACCCTCGCCCTGACCCTCGCGGCCTGCGGCGACTCCGAGTCGGACAGCTCGTCGGGGGACAAGCTGTCGGAGCTCAAGGACAAGGGGACGATCACCGTCGCCTTCGCCGGCGAGGAGCCCTACTCCTTCGAGAAGGACGGCGAGCTCACGGGAGCGACGATCGCCCTCCACAAGAAGATCTTCAAGGACATGGGGATCGAGGAGGTCAAGGGCGTCAAGACCGAGTGGAATGCCCTCATCCCCGGGCTCAAGGCCGGGCGCTACGACGCCATCTCGGCGGGCATGTCGATCCTGCCGGACCGCTGCAAGGAGGCCTCCTTCGGCGACCCGGAGATCCTCTACACGACGGCGCTCATGGTGCCCGAGGGCAACCCGAAGAACCTCAAGAACCTCGACGACGTCAAGAAGTCCGGCGCCAAGCTCGCGACGATGAGCGGCGCCATCGAGACCGACTACGCCAAGTCGCTCGACATCGAGGCCACCCAGGTCAAGACTCCCCAGGACGGCATGGACGCGGTCGCGCGCGGCAGCAGCGACGTCTTCGCGCTCACCGGGATCTCGCTGCGGACCATGGACGAGAACAACCCCGATGTGAAGGTCGAGGTCACCGACTCCTTCGTCGCCGTCGTCGACGGCAAGGAGCAGGTCGGTGCCGGTGCGACCGTCTTCAAGAAGGGTGACGACACCCTGCGCGACGCCTACAACAAGGAGCTCGCCAAGATCACCGGTGACGAGAAGGCCTACACCGACGTCATCGGTGAGTTCGGCTTCACCGACGCCGAGCGGCCCAAGGGCGACCTGACGACCGAGCAGCTCTGCAAGGGCGAGCTGCCGGACGCCAAGTGACCGATCATCTCGACACGCTCCGGGATGCCCTGCCGAGACTGGGCGAGGGCGTGCTCGTCACGCTCCAGCTCACGCTCGGCGGGGCCCTGGTGGCCTTCGTCGTCTCGGTCGCCCTCGGCCTGCTGAGCATCAGCCCCGTCGCGCCCCTGCGGTGGCTCGCGACGATCATCGTGGAGTTCTTCCGCGGGACCTCGCTCGTCGTCCAGCTCTTCTGGCTCTACTACGTCATGCCGCTCTTCGGCGTCAGCTGGGATGCCGTGCTCACCGGCGTCATCGCGCTGGGGCTCAACTACGGCGCCTACGGGGCCGAGATCGTGCGCGGCTCGATCAATGCCGTCGACCGCGGCCAGTGGGAGGGCGCCAAGGCCCTCAACATGTCGCCGCTGACCCGGATGCGACGGATCATCTGGCCGCAGGCCTGGGTGCTCATGCTCTCGGGCTACAACAACCTGCTTGTCATGCTCATCAAGGGCACGGCCGTGGCCCTCTTCATCGGGCTGCAGGACCTCGCCTACGAGATCGACCAGCTGCGCATCAACACGACGACGGTCTTCGCCTACGGCATCGGCCTGGTCATCTACTACCTCTTCGCGCTCGTCTTCTCCTCCGGGCTGAGGCAGCTGGAGAAGCGGGCGCGCCGGCGGCTCGGCCTGCCCGCTCGGAGCGCCCACGCCGGAGCGGGGGTGGCGCTGTGATGATGCCCGCCATCACCTTCGAGGAGTTCTGGAGCTGGGAGGCCGCGCGCGAGCTGGCCCCCGAGATCATCGAGGCCTTCTTCACGGCCACCCTGCTCATCACCGTCGTCGGCACGGCCGTCGCCGTCGTCGTGGGCCTGCTCCTGGCCGTCATCACCCAGGTCGCGCCGGCGATCCTGTCGCGCCCCGTGCGCTGGGTCATGGACGTCATCAGGATGACGCCGCTGATCGTCCAGCTGGTCTTCGCGAAGTTCCTCGTGCCCGTGGACTGGGACATGCTCTGGGTCGGGACCGTGGTCATCGGCATCCACTACGCGACCTACATGGCCGAGTCCTTCATCGCCGGCATCCGCTCGGTCGACGCCGGCCAGTGGGAGGCGGCCCGCGCGCTCAGCCTCCCGCAGGGGCGCACGTGGCGGGACATCGTCCTCCCGCAGGCGCTGCGGTCGACGCTCCCGGCGCTCGGCAACTGGGCCATCTCGATGTTCAAGGACACCCCGTACCTCTTCGCGATCTCCGTGCTCGAGATGGTCACCGTCGCCCAGCAGGCCGGTGGCAACACCTTCCGCTACAACGAGGCCTTCACCATCGCGGGCCTGATCTTCCTCGTCGCCAGCCTGGTCACCGCGGTGGCCGTGCGCAGATTGGAAAAAGCTCTTGTCTACTGACCCGACCGGGGGGACGCCCCCTTCGTCCACCCCCGTCATCCGCTTCGAGGACGTCGAGAAGTCCTTCGGGGACCACACGGTGCTGTCGGACCTGCACTTCGACGTCGCGCAGGGCGAGCGGGTGACGCTCATCGGCCCGAGCGGCTCGGGCAAGACGACGATCCTGCGGCTCGTCATGACGCTCGAGGAGCTGACCGGTGGCTACATCTGGATCGACGGCAAGCCGCTGACCCACGACCGCCGCGACGGCAAGCGGGTCCGCCTGCGGGAGAAGGAGGTTGCCCAGACCCGCAAGAAGATCGGCATGGTCTTCCAGCACTTCAACCTCTTCCCCAACATGTCGGTCATCGACAACGTCACCGAGGCGCCCGTGCACGTCCTCGGCCGGAGCAAGGAGGAGGCCCGTGAGCGCGGGCTGGCGCTGCTCGACCAGGTGGGGCTGAAGGACCGCGCCGACGAGCACCCCAGCCGCCTCTCCGGCGGTCAGAAGCAGCGCGTCGCGATCGCCCGGGCCCTGGCGATGGACCCCAAGATCCTGCTGCTCGACGAGGTGACCTCGGCGCTCGACCCGGAGCTCGTCGGCGACGTGCTCGGTGTGCTGCGCGATGTCGCGGACTCGACCGACATCTCGATGCTCATCGTCACCCACGAGATGCAGTTCGCCCGCGACGTCTCGCACAAGGTGATGATGTTCGACCACGGCCAGATCCTCGAGCAGGGGACACCCGACGCGATCCTCAGCAACCCCGAGCACGAGCGGACGAAGCGCTTCCTGACGTCGATCCTGTGACGGTCTACAGGTCGTCGGCGTCGACGATGCGATAGGCGTAGCCCTGCTCGGCGAGGAAGCGCTGCCGGTGGGCGGCGAACTCCGCGTCGACGGTGTCGCGGGTGACGACGGTGTAGAAGTGCGCGGTGCGACCGTCCCCCTTCGGCCGCAGGACCCGACCGAGGCGCTGGGCCTCCTCCTGCCGCGAGCCGAAGGTGCCGCTCACCTGGATGGCGACGGTCGCCTCGGGCAGGTCGACGGAGAAGTTGGCGACCTTGGACACCACGAGCAGGCTGGAGCGGCCCTCGCGGAAGTCGGCGAAGAGTTCCTGGCGCTCCTTGACCGAGGTCTCACCGGTGATGAGGTCGGCGTCGAGCTGCTCGGCGAGCTCGTGCAGCTGGTCGAGGTACTGACCGATGACGAGCGTGGGCTCACCGCGGTGCTGCTCGACGAGCGAGCGGACGACGGGCAGCTTGACCGGCGAGCACGACGAGAGCCGGTAGCGGTCGTCGGGCTCGGCCGTCGCATAGGCCATCCGCTCGGAGTCGCTGAGCGTCACCCGCACCTCGACGCAGTCGGCGGGCGCGATGTAGCCCTGCGCCTCGATGTCCTTCCACGGTGCGTCGAAGCGCTTGGGGCCGATGAGCGAGAAGACGTCGGCCTCGCGGCCGTCCTCGCGGACGAGGGTGGCCGTCAGACCGAGCCGGCGGCGGGCCTGCAGGTCGGCGGTCATCCGGAAGATCGGCGCCGGCAGCAGGTGGACCTCGTCGTAGACGATCAGGCCCCAGTCGCGGGCGTCGAGCAGGTCGAGGTGCGGGTAGACGCCCTTGCGCTTGAGCGTGAGCACTTGGTACGTCGCGATGGTGACCGGGCGGATCTCCTTGCGCGCCCCCGAGTACTCGCCGATCTCGTCCTCGGTGAGCGAGGTGCGCTCGAGCAGCTCCTGCTTCCACTGCCGGGCACTGACGGTGTTGGTCACGAGGATGAGCGTCGTGGCGCTCGCGGCGGCCATCGCGCCGGCCCCGACAAGGGTCTTGCCCGCGCCGCACGGCAGGACGACGACGCCGGAGCCGCCGTCCCAGAAGCCGTCGACCGCCTGCTGCTGGTAGGGCCGCAGGGTCCAGCCGTCCTCGGTGAGGTCGATGGGGTGGGCCTCGCCGTCGACGTAGCCGGCCCGGTCGTCGGCGGGCCAGCCGACCTTGAGCAGCTCCTGCTTGAGCGTGCCCCGCTCGGAGGGGTGGACGACGACCTCGTCGGGGGAGAGCTGGGCGCCGAGCAGCGGCTTGATCTTCTTGTGCCGCATGACCTCGGTGAGAACGGCCCGGTCGGTGGCGCGCAGGACGAGCTGCTCACCATCCTTCTCCAGCACGAGACGGCCGTAGCGGTCCATCGTCTCGGCGACGTCGACGAGCAGCGCCTGCGGCACCGGGTAGCGCGAGTGGGTGAGCAGGGCGTCGACGACCTGCTCGGCGTCGTGGCCCGCGGCGCGGGCATTCCACAGGCCGAGCGGGGTGACCCGGTAGGTGTGGATGTGCTCCGGGGCGCGCTCGAGCTCGGCGAAGGGGGCGATGGCCCGGCGGGCGTCGGCGGCCCGCTCGTGGTCGACCTCGAGCAGCAGGGTCTTGTCGCTCTGGACGATCAGCGCACCGTCGGGGGCGGCCCCCACCTCAGGCCTCCGACAGGGCGATGGCGACGACCAGGGCGATCACGCCGAGGATGTGGACGGCGGTGGTCGCCGCGAAGCAGATCCAGCCGTAGCGGGTCATCCGGTCGGCCTCGTCGGGCTCCGACGAGTTCTTCGTCAGCGCGATGATGCCGAGCGTGAGCGAGGGGATGCCGATGATGCAGCAGTAGACGCTCATCGTCGCCAGCGCCGACAGGATCACCAGGACGATCGGCGAGGCCGGCACCGGGCGCACGGGCGTCGCGTAGGCATAGGGCGGCGGGGCGCCGGCTCCGGGCGGGGCCGCCATCGGCAGGTGCGTCGTCGGCGGCTGCTGCGGCTGCTGCTGCGGGTAGGGCAGGGGCGGCTGCGAGGTCTCGGGCTGGTTGCCCGGGACGTAGGGGTCGCTCGAGTACGGGTCGGCGGAGTAGGGGTCCGGCCGCTCGTCCGGGTACGGGGTGTTGCTCATGCCTCTGGTGTCCTCCCGGGTTGGTGCAGCAGCCGGGTCCACGGTACGTGATGGGCGATGATGGGCGGCATGAGTCGTGCACTGCCGCAGACCGAGCCCGCCGCCGACCTGCCCCGTCGGGTGACGATCTACGAGGTCGGTCCGCGCGACGGCCTGCAGAACGAGAAGGCGACCGTCCCGACCGAGGTCAAGGCGCAGTTCGTGCGCCGGCTCGCCGCCGCCGGCCTGCAGACGATCGAGACGACCTCCTTCGTCTCGCCCCGCTGGGTGCCGCAGCTGGCCGACGCGACCGAGCTGCTCGCCGACCTCGACGAGGTGGGGCGCGGCCCCCTTCGCCCCGTGCTCGTGCCCAACGAACGCGGTCTCGACCGTGCCCTCGAGTCCGGGGTCGGGGCGGTCGCGATCTTCGGCAGCGCGACGGAGACCTTCGCCCAGAAGAACCTCGGGCGCTCGCGGGCGGAGTCGGTCGAGATGTTCGCCCCCGTGGTGCGGCGCGCGCAGGACGCGGGGCTGTGGGTGCGGGCCTATGTCTCGATGTGCTTCGGCGACCCGTGGGAGGGGCCGGTGCCGGTGGACCAGGTGGCCGACGCCTGTGCCGAGCTCATGGACCTCGGCTGCGACCAGCTCTCCGTCGGCGACACGATCGGCACCGGCACGACCGGCCACGTCGAGGCGCTGCTCGCCGCCCTCGACCGGCGGGGCATCGGGATGGACCGGATCGGCGTGCACTTCCACGACACCTACGGGCAGGCCCTGGCCAACACGCTGACCGCGCTGCGTGCCGGCGTGAGCGTCGTCGACGCCTCGACCGGTGGTCTCGGCGGCTGCCCCTATGCCAAGTCGGCCACGGGCAACCTCGCGACCGAGGACCTCGTGTGGATGCTCGACGGCGCCGGAGTGGAGACGGGTGTCGACCTCGACGCCCTCGTCGAGACGAGCGTGTGGATGGCGCAGCAGCTCGGCAAGCCCTCGCCCTCGCGCGTGGTCAAGGCGCTCTCCGGCGCCTGACCGGCGGGGGAGCAGCAGGCCAGCGGCGAAGGGGGCGGGGCTCAGCCGTCGATGACGACGCCGGTGATCCGGTGCAGCGAGTAGACCTGCGGGACCCCGTCGACCTCGCCGACGACCCGGCCGCCCTCGACGGACGCCGGGTGGAAGAGCACCCGGCGGGTCGCGCCGACCGCGTCGGTCACCCCGACCCAGGCCGGCAGCCGGTCGGCGGCCGCCTCGCGCAGCAGCGCCGAGCTGCTCGCCGGGTCGAGTGCAGGGATGGTCGGCCCGTCGGGCGCCGCGGTGGACCGCTGCGCGGCAGCACGTGCCTCGCCGGCGCGCAGCCGCTCGAGCACGTCGACCGCCGGCTCGGGGCGCACCTCGACGGCGGGCCGCGCGGTGCGCGGCGAGATCCGTGAGCCGGTCGCCGGGCTGCTCACGACGCCGCCCGATCCCTCGAGCGCCGGTGCGGCGCCGATCTCGCGCAGCGCCTCGAGGAGGGTCGACGGACCCGCGGGGGAGACGAGGACGGTCGGTGCGAGCTGGCGCAGCTGCAGGTGGCCGAGGTCGCGGTGGCCGAGCAGCGCCTCGAGGTGCGTCGGGTCGTCGCTGCGCAGATAGCTGCCGGCGCTCCCGACGCGCAGCTGGCCGTGGCGCCGGGCGACGTCGCGCACGAGGTAGTCGAGGGGCTGGGGCACGGGCGTCGCGCTGAAGCGGGCGAGCGACTCGAGCAGGTCGTCGGCGGTCCAGCCCGCGTCGAGGGCCCCGCGCAGCGCGGTCTCGGTGAACCGGTGCACGCTCGCGCCGCCCCGGGACTCCAGGACCGAGCTGCGCCGCAGCACGGCGGCGAGCTCCGGCACCGGGGTGCCCGGCACGACCGCCGTGAGGTCGGCCTGGAGGAGCAGCTGGTCGACGGGGTCGGGGACGAGCTCGGCGAGCCGGTCGGTCGCCGCGGCCTCGTCGCTCAGCAGCAGCCGGCCGAAGGAGCCGAGGGCGCCGCGGCCGGTGACCCCGAGCGTCTCGCCCTCGCGCAGCAGGGCGGCGATCACCTCGTCGGCCTGGTGCGGCATGCGGCGCGGGCGGCGCTCGTGGAGCAGGCGCACGACGGTGGCCGTGTCGGGAGCGCTGCCGGCGGGGAGCGCGGCGAGGATCTCGAGCACCTCGTGGCGCAGCGCCCGCACCGGCGGCCAGACCATGCCCTCGGACAGGGCGTTGACCCGCCCGCCGTCCTCGGGCGCGGGCACGACCGTCGCCCGCAGCGAGTGCAGCCACGGCAGGGCGAGCGCGCTCCAGCGCCGGGCGGGTGGCAGGGCGCGCCAGTCGTCGACGCGGGTCGTCAGGCGCCAGGTCGGGTCGAGGGCGTGGTCGTCGGCGAGCAGGGCCGCGCCGAGGGCGAGCTCGAGCAGGAGCGTCGTGCCGGTCTCGTCGAGGTCGATGCGGGTGGCGAGGGTGCGCAGGTCGCGCACGGCCAGGCCGCCGCTGCGCAGGACGCGCGGACGCAGGTCGTCGGCGTGGTCGAGCAGCTCGTCGACGAGGGCGACGAGCTCGGTGGCCGAGGCCGTCGCGGCGCGGTCGACGTCGTCGGGGTCGTAGGTCGGCGGGGGCGTGACCTCGCCGACGGGCTCTGCCCGCAGCCGGCCACCGCGGACGGCCAGCCCCACCTCGCGCGGCACGACGACGTGGTCGCCGTCGGGGGCGGCGAGCAGACCGGCGTCGACGAGCTCGGCGACGGCCCGCCCGGTGCGCCCGTCGGGGTCGCCGGGGACGGTGGCGGTGGGGCCGTGGGCGGTGATGTGCGCGAGCACCTGGGTCTGCTCGACGGTGAGGTCGGCGAGCGTCGCCGGCAGGTCGAGCGGCAGGGCGTGGCCGAGGGTGGCTGCGCTCGGGCCGAGCCCCGCCGGGTGCGGGCCGAGGACGTCGGTGACGGTGCGCACCAGGGCCGGCCCGTCGGGGGAGCGCCACAGCAGGGCCGCGGTCGTCAGGTCGTCGACGAGGGTGCCGGCCTCCTCCTCGTCCACCCCGACGAAGGGGGCGATCGTCGCGGGGTCCGTGGAGCCGGCGATCGCGCAGGCCTGCAGGGCGGTGAGGTGCGGCAGGTCGAGGTGGTCGACGGCGCGGGCGGTGCTCGCCCGGGTGCTCGCCCGGGCGGCGAGGGCCGTGAGGTCGGCGGGCTGCGGTCGGGCGAGGTCCGGGCGGAGGTCGAGCAGTGCCGTCAGCTCCGCGTCGGAGCGCTGACGGATGTCCTCGGCGAGGGAACGCACCGACCCACGGTAGTTCAGCGGACGGGCTGCTCGTCCGTCGCGGTCACGGCCAGGCCGTTGACGGTCGGGCTGATGATCCGCTCCAGCCGCAGGAAGAGCCAGGCCGTGAGGACGAGCCCTGCGACGACGACGAGGACGAAGGTCGTCGACAGGTCGCGCTCGAGGAGCACCCCGGCGACGAGCGGTCCGAGCACCCCGCCGGCCATGAAGGCCGTGGACTGCGCGGCGTTGACCCGCCCGCGCAGGTGGTCGGGCGCCATGTCGTTGGTGATCGCGGGCAGCGTCGGCTGCAGCAGGGTCTCGCCGAGGCCGAAGAGGGTGAGGAAGGCGACGACGAGCACGGCGGCCGCCAGGCTCCCCGGGAGCTGGCCGCTCAGCCCGAGGGCCAGCCACGCGAGGGCCCAGATGCCGAGCATGACGAGGCCGACGCGCGTGCGCCGGTGGCCCTCGATGCGTTGGAGCACCCAGAACTGCAGCATGACGATGACGGCGGTGTTGGCGGCGAAGGCCAGACCGACGACCGACGTGCTCACCTGCGCGACCCCGTGCGCGAAGGCCGGGATGCCCGCTTCGAGCTGGCCGTAGCCGACGAAGCTCGTGACGAGCGCCAGCAGCAGCACCCAGCGCATGCCGGGCAATCGCAGGACCGTCGCGTAGCTCGCGGTCGCGGAGTCGTCGTCGGGGCGCTCGGCCCGCGCGTGCACATGACGAAGGGGGCCGAGCAGCCAGATGCCGGGGATGAGGACGAGCACGGCGTCGACGAGGAAGATCGTCTCGAAGGTCACCGGCCGGGTGACGTCGACGAAGGCCCCGGCGATGAGCCCGCCGGCGCCGATGCCGAGGTTGAGCAGGGCGAAGTTGACCCCGAAGTACCGCTGCCGCAGGGGTCCTCGCACCAGGGCGGAGATGAAGGTGTTGGACGCCGACCAGCCGATGCTCTGCGACAGCCCCATGAGGACCGCGCCGAGGACCGCGATCGGCAGGCTCGTCGCGAAGGCCAGAGCGACGGCGCCGAGGCTCTGGCAGACGCCGGCGACGATGAGCATCCACCGGGCGCCGAGAAGGTCGGTGAGGGCACCGAGGGGCGCCGCGGCGAGGGCGGCCACCAGCGCGAGCAGCGCCATGATCGAACCCGCGGTGTCGAGGGAGAAGCCCCGCACCTCGTGCAGGTAGATCACGGTGAAGGGCAGGGTCATGCCCCGCCCGAGGTGCTGGAGCGCGACCGTGGAGAGGAGGAACCTCCCTTCGCGCGGCAGCGCCCGCCAGAAGCCGGCCAGACCGGACCCGATCTCGTCGGCGGGGAGGTCCTTGGGCAGCGCGGTCACGAGGGGCAATGCTGCCCCACGGCACCGACAGCCGACCACTGGGTTTCGGCCGGCTCGGGTTAGCCTTGGGGGTGGTGCACGATCCCGTGCGCCCACACACTTTCGTAAGACAGCAAGAGGTGCACGGTGCCCACTGGCAAGGTCAAGTGGTACGACGCGGAGAAGGGCTTCGGCTTCATCTCCGGGGACGACGGGGCGGACATCTTCCTCCACGCCAATGCCCTGCCCGAGGGCACGACGACGCTCAAGGGCGGTACCCGCGTGGACTACGGCGTCGTCGAGGGCCGCCGCGGCGCCCAGGCGCTGGCGGTCAAGGTCCTCGACACCCCGCCGAGCGTCGCCTCCAACCTGCGCCAGCGCGACCGCAAGAGCGCCGAGGACATGGCCGCGATCGTCGAGGACGTCATCAAGCTGCTCGACAACGTCGGCAACGGCCTGCGCCGTGGTCGCTACCCCGAGCGCGCCCAGGGCGCCAAGGTCGCGCAGGTCCTGCGCCGCATCGCCGACGACCTGGAGGGCTGAGATGGCACGCGCCAAGACCGACGCCGTGCTCGCGGCCGCCGTCGAGCCGGCCCGCCGTGAGCTGCTCGAGGCGACGAAGGGGGAGGGGGTCGGCGAGCACGTCGGCTTCACCCTCGACGCCGACCGCCTCGGCACGCACTGGTTCGCCGCGACCCTGCCGGGCTACGGCGGCTGGCACTGGGCCGTCACCGTGACCCGCGCGCCCCGCGCCAAGAGCGCGACCGTGTGCGAGACCCAGCTGCTCCCCGGTGACGACGCGCTGCTGTCGCCGGAGTGGCTCCCGTGGGCCGACCGGCTCGCTCCCGGTGACGTCGGCCCCGGCGACGTGACCCCCAAGATCGAGGACGACCCCAACCTCGAGGCCGGCTTCGAGGCCACGGGCGAGGAGGACGTCGATGCCGTCGCCCTGTGGGAGCTCGGCCTCGGCCGCCCCCGCGTCCTGTCCGCCGAGGGCCGCGACCAGGCCGCCCAGCGCTGGTACGACGGCGCGCACGGCCCGACCGCCGAGGTCGCCGTCAAGGCGCCCGCCCGCTGCGACGGCTGCGGCTACTTCCTGCCGATGGCGGGCGCGCTGCGCTCGGTCTTCGGCGTCTGCGCCAACGAGTGGAGCCCGAGCGACGGCGGCGTCGTCAGCCGCGACCACGGCTGCGGTGCCCACTCCGAGGTCGACATGGCCGCCCCCGAGCCCGAGAAGGTCGGCGAACCGATCCTCGACGACGAGATCCTGGAGACCCTGTGAGCACGACCGCCGGCAGCCCGTCGACGCAGGGCTCGGCCCTGGAGCGGTTCTTCAAGATCAGCGAGCGCGGGTCGACGGTCGGCCGTGAGGTCCGCGGTGGCTTCGCCACCTTCTTCACGATGGCCTACATCGTCGTGCTCAACCCCCTGATCATCGGCACCCAGGAGGACTCGACCGGAGGCTTCCTCGGTGGCGGCGACGGCCCCAACCTCGCGATGGTCGCGGCCTGCACGGCGCTCGTCGCCGGCGTCATGACGCTGCTCATGGGTGTCGTGGCCAACTACCCGCTGGCGCTCGCCGCGGGTCTGGGGCTCAACGCCTTCGTCGCCTTCGGCATCGCCAAGCTGCCGGAGATGACCTGGGCCGACGCGATGGGCCTGATCGTCCTCGAGGGCCTGATCATCCTGCTGCTCGTCCTCACCGGCTTCCGCAAGGCGGTGCTCCACGCGGTCCCGCCGCAGCTGAAGACCGCGATCAGCGTCGGCATCGGTCTCTTCATCACCGTCGTCGGCCTCGTCGACGCGGGCTTCGTCCGCAAGGCCGAAGGGGGTCCCCTGGGTGAGCTCGGCGTCGGCGGCTTCCTGGCCGGCTGGCCGCTCCTCGTCTTCGTCATCGGCCTCTTCATCATCATCACGCTGCACGTGCGCGGGGTGAAGGGCGCGATCCTCTACGGCATCCTCGGCACGACGATCCTCGCGATGGTCGTCGAGGCGGTCTTCGACATCGGCGGCCAGACCAATGCCAAGGGCGAGCTGGTCAACCCCACCGGCTGGGGGCTCAACGTGCCGAGCCTGCCGGACTCGCTCGTCGCGACCCCGGACTTCGGCCTGCTCGGCGACTTCAGCCTCCTCGGCTCCTTCGGCAAGATCGGCGTCGTCTCGGCGGCCCTGCTCGTCTTCACGATCCTGCTCGCCGACTTCTTCGACACGATGGGCACGATGGTCGCCGTCGGCGCCGAGGGCGACCTGCTCGACGAGGAGGGCAACCCGCCGGGCAGCCAGCGGATCCTCGTCGTCGACTCGATCGCCGCGGTCGCCGGTGGTGCCGCGTCGGTCAGCTCCAACACGAGCTACATCGAGTCCGCCTCCGGTGTCGGCGAGGGCGCGCGTACGGGCCTGGCCTCCGTCGTCACGGGCGTGCTCTTCCTGCTCGCGACCTTCCTCTCGCCGCTCGTCGCGGTCGTGCCCTACGAGGCCGCGACCCCGGCCCTGGTGCTCGTCGGATTCCTGATGATGCAGCAGGTCAAGGAGATCGACTGGGACGACCTCGAGATCGCCATCCCGGCCTTCCTGACGATCATCCTCATGCCCTTCACCTACTCGATCACCGCGGGCATCGGCGCCGGCTTCGTCAGCTATGTCTTCATCAAGGTGGTGCGCGGTCGTGCCGCGACGATCCACCCGCTGATGTGGCTCGTCGCCGCGCTCTTCGTCCTCTACTTCGGCATCGACCCGATCAAGGGGATCCTCGGCGTCGAGTGACCCCCCTTCGAACCCTGCAGGACCCCGGGGTCCTGCAGGGTTCCTTTTGGCCATTTAGTTAGCAAAGGTAATGAGTTGTGCTAACTTGTTGTCCGGACGAAAGGAGAGCCGTGGCAGATCACGAGGTGGCCCAGCTGGGCGACGACGGGGTGAGCGCGCTCAGCGAGGACCTGCGCCTGGCGTGCATGCGGATCAGCCGCCGGGTGCGCTTCGAGAGCGTCGACGTCATCGCGCCGCACCAGTTCTCCGTCCTCGCCCGGCTCGAGGACGGCCCGCTGACGCCGCGGGCCCTCGCCGACATCGAGAAGGTCTCCGCCCCGAGCATGACGCGCACCGTCGGCTGCCTCGCCGACGAGGGGCTCGTGGAGCGCCACGACGACCCGGAGGACGGGCGCCGGGTGCTCGTAGAGCTGACGACCGCCGGGCGCGAGGCCCTCACCGAGACCCGCCGCCGCCGGGACAAGTGGATGACCGAGCGGGTCGCCGAGCTCTCCGGCGCCGACCAGGCGACACTCCAGGCCGCGAGCGCCATCCTGCGGGGGATCGCGGCCCGATGAGCCCGACCTTCGCCTCCCTGTCGATCCGCAACTACCGCATCTACGCCCTCGGGGCGATCATCTCCAACGTCGGCACCTGGATGGGCCGCGTCGCGCAGGACTGGGTCGTGCTCACCGAGCTGACCGACCACTCGGCGAGCGCGCTCGGCATCGTCACCGGTCTGCAGTTCCTGCCGATGCTCGTGCTCGCGCCGTGGACCGGAGCGGTGGTCGACCGCTACCCGAAGCGGGTGCTGCTCTACATCACCCAGGCCGCGCTCGGCCTCGCCGCCCTCGCCGGCGGTCTCCTCGTCGTCACCGGCACCGCCGCGCTGTGGCACTTCTACCTGCTGGCCCTCGTCACCGGCATCGCGACCGCCTTCGACAACCCGACGCGGCAGACCTTCGTCTCCGAGATGGTGCCCCGCGAGCGGCTGAGCAATGCCGTGGCGCTCAACAGCGCCTCCTTCAACCTCGGCCGGCTCATCGGCCCGGCCGTCGCGGGCCTGGTCATCGCCGGCATCGGTTCCGGGCAGGCGCTGCTCGTCAACTCGCTGTCCTTCGTCACCGTGATCATCGCGCTGCTGTCGATGCGGGCGAGCGAGCTGACCCCGGCGCCACGCGTGACCGGCCGCGGGTCGGCGCTCGAGGGGTTGCGCTACGTGCGCGGGCGCCCCGACATCGTGCTCGTCATGGTGCTGATCTTCGTGCTGGGCACCTTCGGCATGAACTTCCAGATCACCATCGCGCTCATGGCGACCCAGGTCTTCGGCAAGGGCGCGGAGGAGTACGGCCTGCTCGGCTCGGTCATGGCGATCGGCTCGCTGAGCGCCGCGCTCCTCGCCGCCCGCCGCAGCGAGCCGCGCCTGCGGGTGCTGCTGCTCTCGCTCGTCGGCTTCACCTTCGCCGCGACCGGCGCCGCCCTCGCCCCGACCTACGCGACCTTTGCCGTCGCGCTCGCCGCGTGCGGCCTGACCGCACTCACGGCGATGACGACGGCCAATGCCATGGTCCAGATGCGCACCGAGGCGACGATGCGTGGCCGGGTCATGGCCCTCTACATGGCGATCTTCTTCGGCGGCACGCCGCTCGGCGCCCCGATCATCGGCTGGATCGGCGACGTCCTCGGCCCGCGCTGGACGATCGGCATCGGGGCGGCCGCGGTCGGGATCACGCTCGTCGTGGTGTCGATCTGGCTCGGTCGGCACGAGAATGTCGAGGTGACCTACTCCAGCCAGCGCCGCCCGCGCGTGCGGGTGCTCTCGACCCCGACCCACGACGTCCCCGAGGCCGCCCGATGACCCCGCGGTTTCGCCGGGTCATGACCTGGCTCGTGCTCGGCTCGCTCGTCCTCGTCGCGGTCCTCTCGGCCTTCCTCTGAGCCTGCCTACGGCACGTCGCCCGGCGCCGGACGGGCATCGGCCGGCGCGTCGAGCAGCGGGCCGCACAGCGGGCCTGCGACCTCGCCCGCGCGCGGCTCGCGCTCGCGGACGTAGACGATGACCTCGCCGAGGTCGTGCTCGGCATAGGGCACCGGTCGGCAGCCCAGCCACAGGCCGAGCTCCTTGCCCTCGCGCCCGGCCCACTGCCGGTCGACGAGCAGCGCCCGCGGCGCGAGGCTGCGCGGCATGCGCGTCGTCAGGCGCTGGTCGGGCAGCGCGGTGCGGGTCGTCCACGGGTCCGCCCAGATGACGAGCGGTGCGCCGCGGCCGATCTCGCGGTCGACGAGGTGCGGTGCGAGCAGCAGCCCCGAGGTGCGGGTGGCGGCGACGTCCCGGACGTGGTCGACGGACAGGCGGGCCACGGGCGCGAGCGCGACGAGCACGGCGAGCGTCGCGGCGGCGCCCTGCCAGAGGGGACGGGTCGGGCCCCGGCGAGTGCGGCGCGGCGCGAGCCCGGCACCGGCGAGCGCGACGAACAGCGGCCACCAGGCGAACTGGTAGTGCGAGAGCTGCACGGGCGAGCTGCTCAGCGCGGCGACGAGGGCGACGAGCGTGACCGCCACGGGCGCCGTGGTCCGCGGGTGCCGCAGCACCCCGACGAGCGCCGCGAGGGTGAGCCCACCGGCCGCCAGCGGGCCGAGCGCGTCGACGAAGAGCCACCCCGACGCCCACGCCGGGGCATAGCGATAGGTCGTGCCGGCGAGCAGCACGTCGTGCCCCGCCTCGGCGTGCCCGAGCTGGAAGGTCACCGGCGTCGTCATCGCCGCCAGCGCATCGCCCTCCATCGGGACGAAGGTGAAGACCCAGGCGACCACCGCCGCCACCCCCGACCCGAGGGCGAAGGGGAGGACCCGCCGGGTGCCGAGGTCACGGGCGAGGAGCAGCGCCGCGGGCAGCAGCCCGACGAGCGCGAGGCCGCCGGTGAGCTTGGCCGCCCCGGCGAGCCCGGCCACGGCACCGCCGACGAGCAGCCACCGCGGGTCGCGGCCGGTCGTCGCGAGCACCCACGCGAGCAGGGCGGCGACGACGAGCGCGCAGGTGACCGCCTCGAGGGTGGCCACCCGCGCCGGGTCGAAGGGCAGCGTCCACCACAGCAGCGCGGTGCCGATCCCGGCGGCGGCGCTCCAGCGACCCGGTCGGCCGGTCCGCCACACGAGGACCGCCAGCAGCAGGCCGGTGACCCAGGCGGCGACGGCGGAGGGCAGCCGGGCGGCGACGCGGGTGTCGCCGAGGACGAGCTGGGCCACCGCCATGAGCTGCTTGACGAGCGGTGGGTGCTGCGCATTGACCAACCAGTCGCCGTGGAACATGCCGACGGCGGCCTGGTGGTAGTAGAGCTCGTCGCCGGCGAGGTGCGCCGCATCGAGCCGCCAGCCGATGGTCAGGGCACCGACGACGCTCGCGGCGAGCAGGAGGAGGTGTCGGGCCCGGAGGCGAGCGGTCAGAGCCGCTCCACCACGTAGTCGATGCAGTCGAGGAGCGCCGACACGTCGTCGGGGTCGACGGCGGGGAAGGTCGCGATGCGCAGCTGGTTGCGCCCCAGCTTGCGATAGGGCTCGATGTCGACGACGCCGTTGCGCCGCAGGGTCGCCGCGACGGCGGCGGCGTCGACGGACGCGTCGAGGTCGACCGTCGTGACGACCTGCGAGCGGGCCGCGGGGTCGGTGACGAAGAGGTGCGTGTGCTCTCCCTTCGTCGCCCAGTCGTGGATCCGCGACGAGGACTCGGCCGTGCGGGCGGTGGTGAAGTCGAGGCCGCCGGAGGCGAGCATCCAGCGCACCTGCTCGGCCATGAGGGCGAGCGTGGCGACGGCGGGGGTGTTGAGGGTCTGGTCCTTGCGCGAGTTGTCGATCGCGGCGGTCAGCGAGAGGAAGTCGGGGATCCACCGGTCGGTGGCGGCGATCTCCTCGGCCCGGGCCAGCGCCGCCGGGCTCATGATCGCGAACCAGATGCCGCCGTCGGAGGCGAAGGACTTCTGCGGGGCGAAGTAGTAGGCGTCGGTCTGCGCGATGTCGACGGGCAGTCCGCCGGCGCCGGAGGTCGCGTCGACGAGGACGAGGGCGCCGTCGTCGGCCCCCGCCGGGCGCTGCACCGGCGCCATGACGCCGGTCGAGGTCTCGTTGTGCGGCCACGCATACGTGTCGACGCCCGCGACCGCCTCGGGGAGGCTCAGCCCGCCGGGCTCGGCCGTGCGGACGTCGGGGTCGGCGACGAAGGGGGCGCGGCGGGTGACCGCGGCGAACTTGCCGGAGAACTCGCCGAAGACGCAGTGCTGGGCACGCTCGCGGACCAGGCCGAGGGCGGCGATGTCCCAGAAGGCGGTCGAGCCGCCGTTGCCGAGGACGACCTCGTAGCCGTCGGGGAGGGAGAAGAGCTCGGTCAGGCCCTCGCGCAGGTCGCGCACGAGCCCGCGCACCGGCGCCTGCCGGTGGGAGGTGCCCAGGACGTCACCGGCGATCGACTGCAGGTAGGCCAGCTGCTCCGGGCGCACCAGCGAGGGGCCGGAGCCGAAGCGGCCGTCCCGGGGCTTGCGCTCGTCGGGGATGATGATCGCGTCGCTCACGGCCCCGAGTCTGACCTACCGGGCGTGGCGGCTGCCACCCGGTCCCAGATGCCGTGCGGTCAGGGGGTCTTGGCCAGCTGCGAGCCGCTCGGCGCGGTGATCGAGACCGGCTCGCCCCACTCGGAGGCCAGAAGACGGGCGGTCGCGCCGTTGAGGGTGAACTCCATCCGGCGGATGAGGTCGTCCTCGTCGAGCCACACGTCGTAGATGACCGTCTCGGGTGCGCCCGGGGCGGGCTTCATGCCGAGCTCGCGCAACGACGTCGCGGTGTCGACGGTGGCCGTGTAGTGGGTCGTCGAGACGCCGCCGACGTCC
The DNA here is from genome assembly GCF_024362365.1 of Janibacter sp. CX7. NCBI lineage: Bacteria > Bacillati > Actinomycetota > Actinomycetes > Micrococcales > Intrasporangiaceae > Janibacter > Janibacter sp. CX7. The sequence goes on from NZ_CP101464.1 coordinate 370,349, forward strand.
TCGGTGCCCTTGTTGCCCGCCTTCTCCACCCCGGCGACGAAGGCGTCGAGCTGGCGGCGCATCGACAGGATCTGCACCTGGTCGATGGTCGTCTTGACGAGGGGGTTGGTCGAGTCCTCGTCGACCTTGACCCACTTCGGGGGCTGGGCGAGGTAGTACTGCCCGTCGACGAGCCGGTAGCCCAGCTGCTGCCCCGCGAGGGAGACGTCCATGTCGAGGGAGTCGGCGGACAGGTCCTGTACACCGGTCGCCGAGGCCTGCGACTGGCCGGCGATCTTGGCCGTCACGTCGATCTTGACCGTGGGGTTGGCGTCCACCGCCGCCTCGAGGCGGTCGGTGAACTCCGCGGCGTCGAAGGGGGCGCCGGTGTCGGTCGAGGTCGACGACGAGGTGCTCGAGGACTTCGTCGAGTTGGACAGGGTCGGCTCGTCGGAGTCGGCGTCGGAGTCCGTCGTGGAGCCGGAGGTCGAGCGGGGCGAGCTCGTGCTCGAGCCGCCCGGTGTGCTGTCCTTGCCGCCGCCGGGGGTCGGCGTCGAGGAGTTGGACACGCTGTCACCCCCCGTCCCGGCGGTCGGCCCGGGGCCGCCGTCACCCCCGCACGCGGAGAGGGTGAGGGCGGCCGCGAGCGCGAGCGTCAGGGCGGGGGAGCGGCGTCGCATGCGGCTCAGGCGCCGGGCAGCTGGTCGTAGCCGGCGACCTCGGTGATCGCGCGCGGGCCGTGGCCGATGTAGTTGCTGCTCGGGCGGATGAGGCGACCGGTGCGCTTCTGCTCGAGGACGTGGGCGGCCCAGCCTGCGGTGCGGGCGCAGACGAAGAGCGGGGTCATCATCTCGCCGGGGACGTCGGCGAAGTCGAGCAGGACCGCGGCCCAGTAGTCGACATTGGTCTCCATCTTGCGGTCCGGGTAGCGGTCCGCGAGCTCGGCGATCGCGGCCTTCTCCAGCTCGAGGGCGACCTCGTAGCGGGGCGCGCCCAGGCGCTTGCAGGTGTCGCGCAGGACGGCGGCGCGCGGGTCGTAGGCCCGGTAGACGCGGTGACCGAAGCCCATGAGGCGCTCCTTGCGGTCGAGCGCGTCCTTGACGTACTTCGTCGCGTCGCCGGTGCGCTCGACGCCCTCGATCATGTGCTGGGCACGCGAGGGGGCGCCGCCGTGGAGCGGGCCGGACATCGCGCCGACGGCACCGGAGAGGCAGGCCGCGGCGTCGGCGCCGGTCGAGGCGATGACGCGGGCGGTGAAGGTGGAGGCGTTCATCCCGTGCTCGGCGGCGGAGATGAAGTAGGCGTCGATGGCCTCGACGTGCTTCGGGTCCGGCTCGCCGCGCCAGCGGATCATGAAGCGCTCGACGATGTTCTTGCCCTCGTCGACGCGGGCCTGCGGGACCATCGCGGAGTTCTGCCCGTGCGCCGACTGGGCGATGAAGGACAGCGCCATGACCGAGGCGCGGGCCAGGTCGTCACGGACCTGGGTGTCGTCGATGTCGAGGAGCGGCTTGAAGCCCCACAGCGGCGCGAGCTGGGCCAGGGCCGACTGGACGTCGACGCGGATGTCTCCGCTGTGGACGGGCAGCGGGAAGGGCTCGGCGGGCGGCAGGCCCGGGTCGAAGCTGTCGTCGACGAGCAGGCCCCAGACCCGCCCGAAGGAGACCTTGCCGACCAGGTCGTTGATGTCGACCCCGCGATAACGCAGGTTGCCGCCAGCCTTGTCCGGCTCGGCGATCTCCGACTCGAAGGCGACGACGCCCTCCAGCCCGTGCTTGACCTCGGTGTCAGTCATCTCGGTGGCCTTCCTTCGTGCGCAAGGTGATCTCAGGGCCATTCTGCACGTTCCCGACGACAGGACGATCCCGGGGCAACCAGCCGGTAGCATGCCCGGGGCCACGCAGACGATCGACGAGGAGCTCCGGGTGGTGCGTTCACGCCTCGGGTACAGCCCGGCTCTCGACGGGGTGCGAGGGCTCTTCATGCTCTGCTTCATGGCCTATCACTTCGGGGTGGACCAGCTCGCCGGCATGTGGGTGTGCATCAACCTCTTCTTCGTCCTGTCGGCCTTTCTCATCACCCGACTGCTCGTCGAGGAGCGGGTCCAGCACGGTGACATCGACGTCTGGGCCTTCTACCGGCGCCGTGCCCGCCGGCTCCTGCCCGGGCTCTTCCTCGTCCTGACCTTCGTCCTCGTCTACGCGGTGCTGTGGGCCGACGACGCGGTCCGCCGCAAGATCGGCGGCGACGTCCTCGCCACCCTCGGCTACGTCATGAACTGGCGGCTGATCGCCGAGGGTGACCAGTACTTCGGGACGAAGGGGGGGGAGTCCCCCCTTCGTCATGCCTGGACCCTGGCGATCGAGGAGCAGTTCTACGTCCTCGTCCCCTTCGTCATCCTCGGTCTGATGCTCTGGGCCCGCACGCGCCGGCGGATGGCCCTCGTGCTGCTCGCCGGTGCCGTCGCCAGCGCGGTGTGGACCGCGGTCGTCGGCTTCCACGACGCGAGCGACTACCCCCGCGTCTACTACGGCACCGACACCCGCGCCCAGGCCCTCTTCATCGGTGCCGCCCTCGGCGTGTGGCTCGCCCCCGGGCGCAGCGGGGCGCTGCCGTCCTTCTCCCGGCCGGTCGTCGCCGTCGCCGGGGTGGTCGGCGTCGTCTCGAGCGTCTTCTCCTTCGTCGTCGTCGGGCCCTACTCGGGCTGGATGTTCAACCTCGGCGGCATGTTCTTCTTCGCGCTCGGCAGCGCGCTGCTCGTCATCGCCTGCGTCGACGAGCGGCCGAGCTGGGTGCACGCGATCTTCGGCTGGCGGCCGCTGGCCCACGCCGGCCGCCTCTCCTACGGCCTCTACCTGTGGCACTGGCCGATCTGGCTGGCCGTCGGCAACGGCCGGCTCACCGACAACGCGATCATCGAGTTCGTCCTGTGCGCCGTGCTGACGATCGGCATCGCCCAGCTGTCCTACCAGTACGTCGAGCGCCCGGTCATCAAGCGCGGCGTCCGCGGCCTGCTGCCGTCGGTGCGCACCCCGGTCGTCGCGACCCTGCTGCCGGTCGTCCTGCTCGCCGGCGCCGGGCTCGCCGTCGCGAGCAGCGCCCCCACCGCACCCGCGGAGCCGACCGTCGCGGTGCCGCAGGGCCCGCCGCCGAAGATCGTCGCCGGGCAGCCCTCCTACCGCGAGGGCGAGCCGGCCCGCATCGGCGTCTTCGGCGACTCGGTGCCCTTCTTCCTCGTCGACCGCTTCCCGCAGGAGACCTTCCCCGGCGTCACCCTCGACAACTACTCCCGCGAGGGCTGCGACCTGCTCTCCGAGCCGATCAGCTGGGCCCCGGGCTTCCAGATGGGCAACGAGCCGAAGTGCACGGCCATGAAGAAGGAGTGGCCGCAGGAGTTCAAGAGCAACGGCGACGACGTCCTGCTCATCTGGGCCTCGCCGCTGCTCGCGGTACCGCACATCGTCGACGGCGAGCGGCTCTGGCTCGACGACAAGGCCTACCTCGACCTCATCCGCTCGCGCTGGGACCGGCTGCGCCGCCAGGCGCTCGACGCCGGTGCGACGCAGGTGCAGATCGTCAACGTCCCCTGCCGCAAGCCGGTCAAGGACTCCATCCCCGAGGAGTTCCGCGTCGTCTTCGACTCCAACCCCGCGATCGTCAAGGAGTACAAGGAGCCGAAGCGGATCAACCGGCTCGTCGAGCAGTGGGCCGACTCCCATGACGACGTGCAGGTCGTCGACCTGCACGGTGCCCTGTGCTCCGACGGCTACCCCGAGGAGATCGGCGGCATCAAGGTCTTCAACGACTACCTCCACTTCTCGCCGGAGGCGACCCCGATGATCTGGGAGCACGTCCTCGGCCAGGTGAGCCGCAACTACGTGCGGGCCCGGTCGTGAGGGCGCTGACCGCATCCCTGAGGACGTCGACGGGGGAGCAGCGGCTGGCTGCCCTCGACGGCTACCGGGGGCTCTTCGTCACCCTCGTGCTGCTCTACCACTTCGGCGCGACCTTCCTCGTCGGCGGCTGGGTGGGCATCAACCACTTCTTCGCCTTCTCCGGCTACCTGATCACCCGGCTGCTCATCTCCGAGCGGGCCCGCACCGGTGGCATCGACGTCCTGCGCTTCTACCGCCGCCGCGCCGAGCGGCTGCTGCCGGCGCTCGTCGCCGTGTGCACCGCGGTGCTCGTCGCGAGCCTCTTCGCCGGGTCGGCGAACCGCCACCGCGACGCCGGCGACGTGCTCGCCTCGCTCTTCTTCGTGCAGAACTGGCGCCTCATCAGCCAGGACGACGCGTACTTCGAGCAGGTCGGCAACCCCTCGCCGCTGCGGCACGCGTGGACGCTCGGCGTCGAGGAGCAGTTCTACCTGCTCGTGCCGCTCCTCGTGCTCGTGCTCTTCGCCGTGTGGCGCACCAGCCGCACCGCCCGTGTCGTCGCTCTCGCGGCGCTCGCCGTCGCCTCCGCCGCGTGGACCGCCCACCTCGCCCGCTCCGGCGTCGACTTCGCCCGGCTCTACTACGGCACCGACACCCGCGCGCAGGCGCTGCTCGTGGGTGCGGTGGTCGCGGCGCTCCTCGGCCGGGACCACCGAGGACGACTGGGGCGGCGCCCTTCGGCCGGGGTCACGCAGGCCATCGGTCTCGTCGGCTTCCTCGTCTCGCTCTCGGCCTTCGTCGTCGTCGGGCCGCGCAGCGAGTGGCTCTTCACGAGCGGCGGCATGCTCTTCTTCGCCGTCGGCGCCGCGATGATGGGCCTGGCCGCGACCGACCCGCGGCCGCTGCTCATCAACCGGGTCGCGAGCTGGGGGCCGGCGGTGCTGCTCGGCCAGATGACCTACGGGCTCTACCTCTACCACTGGCCCATCCACCTCTGGCTGGGTCCGCTCCTCGACCCGCTGCCCCTCGTGGTCTCGGTGCTCGCGCAGCTCGCCGTGACCGTCGGCGTCGCCTACGCGTCCTTCCGCTGGCTCGAGGTGCCGGTGCTGCAGCACGGCTTCGGCGCGCTCCTGCCGCACGCGCTGCGGCCAGCACCACGCGCCCGCTCCGGTCGCGCGGCCCGCAGGGCCCGCCGCGGCGGGGCGCCGGTGTGGTCGGTCCCGGTCGCCGGTGTCGCCGTCGTGGCCGTGCTCGCGGGCTTCGTCTTCACCCGGCCGGTGAGCGAGGCCGACCTCGAGGTGCCGCCGCTCGTCGCGGCCGACGCCGACCCGGCGCCCGCGGACCCTCCGGTCGACATGGCGCTGCTCGGCGACTCGGTCGGGGTCTCGCTCGGCAAGGGCTGGCGCGCCGAGGACCACCCCGGCGTGACGATGACCAACCTCTCGCGCATCGGCTGCGACCTCGTCGACGCCCCGCTGCTCGCCGACGGCTCCCCGATGCCCGAGGACGAGTCCTGCGACGAGTGGCGCCGCAACTGGCCGCAGCAGGTCGAGGAGGCCGGCGCGACCGACCTGCTCGTCCTGCCCGGGCCGCAGCTCATCGGCGAGCACGAGGTCGACGGCAGCACGGTCGGCTCGCGCTCGGACGAGCACGCCGCGCTCGTCACCGAGACCCTCGACGAGATCGAGCGGCGCGCCCACGAGGCCGGCGTCACCCACGTGCAGGTCGCGACGATGCCCTGCCGCGAGGTCGACCCGGACAAGCTCGACCCCTCGCTGCGGCAGTTCGCCGGCCCGATCTCCGACCCGGCCAATGTCGGCTGGGTCAACGACGTCGTGCGCGACTGGGCGCGCGGCGAGGGTGGGTCACGAGGGACGAAGGGGGTCGACCGGCAGGTCCTCGACCTCTGGGAGCCGCTGTGCGGCGACGGCTACCGCGAGGAGATCAAGGGCGTGCCGCTCTACTCCGACACGGTCCACTTCTCGCCCGCCGGGGCCGCCATGGTCTGGACCTGGCTGACCCCACGGGTGGTCGAGGCGACGCGCTCCTAGGCCGGTCGTAGTCTGGCGGCCATGAGCGCCTCGCCCGACGGGATGATCCCTCGCACACCGCCCGCGGCGGACCACGTGGACTACTCCGGGGAGGGGCTGTCCGAGACCGAGGTGCCGGGCGCCCCCTTCGCGCTGGTGACGTCGTGGATCGACGCCGCCCGGGCACGCCAGGCCGATCGCGGTGACGTGCCCGAGCCGCTGTCCTTCGCCGTCGCGACCGTCGACGCCGACGGGCGGCCGGACGTGCGCACGGTGCTCATGCGCTTCCTCGACGGTCGCGGCCCGGGCTTCGTCACCAACCTCGACTCGACGAAGAGCCGCCAGCTGCAGGCGACGCCGGTCATCGCCGCGACGATCACCTGGCCGGCGATGTTTCGTGCCATCCGCTTCCGCGGGCGGGCCGAGCTCGTGGCCGAGGCCGAGGTCGACGCCTACTTCGCCCAGCGCCCCCGCGGGTCGCAGCTGAGCGCGTGGGTCTCGCACCAGTCGCAGCCGATCGAGGGCCGCGAGTCGCTGGACCGGGCCTGGGCCCAGGTCGAGGAGCGCTTCGCGGGCCAGGACGTGCCGCGTCCCGACTTCTGGGGTGGCTGGCGGATCGTCTGCGACGAGGTCGAGGCCTGGGCCGGGCGCAGCGACCGGCTCCACGACCGCTTCCGCTGGACGCGCGTCGCCGACGGCGGCCTCGAGACCCCAGGAGCCTGGCGGGTCGGGCGCCTCCAGCCCTGAGCCCCGGCGACCGGACGACGACGTGACGTCAGGGAGCGGGTGCAGGGTGGGGGTCGGCCCGACTCATGGGAAAGTCCGGACGTCCTACGCTCCGCGAGATGCGGGGAGAGCGGTCCGGACTTTTCCTGAGGGCCACCCCCAGCCCTGTGCCCGCGACCGTGCGCGACGGGGGAGGTCCGGCGTCCTCACCAGTGGTGCATCGAGGCCCGGACCACGCCGGCGACGTCCTCCTCGGTGACGGGGCGCGGGGCGGTGGCGAGCAGGCGCTGCTGCTGCATCGTGCCCGAGACGATGCCGTCGACGTCGGCCTCGCCGTAGCCGATCTCGGCCAGGCCCGAGGGCTGGCCGATGTCGTGCATGAGCCGTCGCAGCACGGCCGAGAGGCGCTCCGGCTCGGGGGCGTCGGCGTCCAGGCCCTGCGGGTCGAGCCAGCCGGCGGCGGTGAGGTGCCGCTGCGGGTCGGCCGCGTAGGTCATCGCGAAGGCCGCCGGCGCGGTCGAGGCGACCGCCATGCCGTGCGGGACCATCGCCTCGTCGACGTCGTAGTCGCGCGGCCGGAAGTCGGAGCCGAGGTCGTGGACCCGACCGGCGATCGGGTAGGCGTTGGCGTGCGGCACGTGCACCCCGGCGTTGCCGAAGCCCATGCCCGCGAAGGTCGCCGCGAGCGCCATGTCGACGCGCGCCTGCTCCTGCCCGGCGACGGCCCCGCGGAAGGCGCCGGCGAGCAGCCGCATCGCCTTCTCCGCGTAGAGGTCGGAGATCGGGTTGGACCCGCAGTAGGGCACGCGCTGGTCGGCGCTCTTGTGCTCGTAGCTCGTGTAGGGCCGCGCGGTCCACGACTCGAGCGCGTGGCAGAGGATGTCCATGCCCGCCGAGGCGGTGACCCCCGCCGGCTGGGTCGCGGTCAGCTCGGGGTCGACGACGGCGAGCACGGGGCGCAGCCGTTCGTGGCTGATGCCGGTCTTGACCTTGGACGCGAGCACGTCGAGGACGCAGACGGTCGTCGACTCGGCCCCGGTGCCGGTCGTCGTCGGCACGGCGACGAGCGGCAGCACCGGCTGCTCGGGCGCGCGCCCGCCGCCGACCGGTGCGTTGACGTAGTCCATGAGCTCGCCGGGGTTGCTCAGCAGCAGGGACACCGCCTTGGCCGTGTCGATGCTCGACCCACCGCCGACGGCGACGACGACGTCGGGGCGGGGACCCCCCTTCGCCCTCTCGACGGCGGCGGCCAGCGAGGCATCGCTCGGCTCGACGGCGGCCGAGTCGTGCACCTCGGCCGTCAGGCCGGCGGCCCGCAGGGCCTCGGCGACCCGCTCGGGGTGGCCGGTCGCGGCGAGGCCGGGGTCGGTGACGACGAGGACGTGACGGCCGCCGAGCCCGGCGACGTCGTGGCCGATCTCGCGGACGGCGCCGGGGCCGAACTTCAGCCGCGGTGCGGCATAGGTGAAGACGGCCTCGGGCGTGGTGGGCGTGGGCAGGTCGGTCATGTCAGCTCTCCCGGTGGACCTTGTGCGCGGCAGCCTGCGCGCGGGGCTTGACGACCATGAGGTCGACGTTGACGTGGCGCGGCCGGGTGGCCATCCACGTGATGGCGTCGGCGATGTCCTCGGCGACGAGCGGCTCGGCGACGCCCGCGTAGACCTTGTCCGCTCGCTCCTGGTCACCCTTGAAGCGGGTGAGCGAGAAGCCCTCGGTGTGCACCATGCCCGGCGCGATCTCGGTGACGCGCACCGGCTGGTCGACGAGCTCGAGGCGCATCGTCTCGGTCATCGTCGCGAGCGCGTGCTTGGCCGCGGTGTAGCCCGCGCCGCCCTCGTAGGAGGTGCGCCCCGCCGTCGAGCCGACGTTGACGATGATCCCCTCACCCGCGACGAGCGAAGGGAGCAGGGCCTGCACCATGCGCAGGGTGCCGATGACGTTGACCTCGTACATCGCCCGCCAGTCCTCGACGTCACCCGTGGCGACGGGGTCGAGGCCGTAGGCGCCGCCGGCGTTGTTGACGAGCACGTCGAGGCGGTCGCCGACCTCGGCCGCAAGGGCCGCGACGGAGTCCGGGTCCGTGACGTCGCAGGTGACCGCCCGGCCGTCGATCTCGGCCGCGAGCGCGGTGATCGCCTCGGTGCTGCGGGCCGCGCAGACGACCTCGTGGCCGGCGGCAGCCAGGGCCCGCGCGGTGGCCGCGCCGATCCCCCCGCTGGCTCCGGTGACGACGGCGAGGGGGCGGGTCATGAGGACTCCTGTCGTGGTGCGGGGGCGATCCAGGTGGCGGCGGCGCTCGCGAGGACGCGCTCGCCGTCGAGCAGGGCGGTGCCGGTGTGGCGCTTGCGGCCCTCGCGACCGGTCTCCCACGCGATGACGACGAGCTCGCGCCCACGAGGGACGTCGGCGGCCACCGTCGAGGTGAGGGTGCCGAGCAGGAGCGGGCCGTCGGCGAAGCCGACGGCGAAGGCGCCCGGGCAGTCGAGCGCGGCGAGTACGGGAGGCAGCCCCTCGTCGGTGATCGTCACCGGCGCGGCGAGGACGTCCTCGCGGCCGGCGACCGGCGCCGCGAAGACGCGCAGACCCCCTTCGGCCTCCGGCCCGCAGACGTAGCAGCCGGGGTAGGGGTGCCCGCTCGCGTCGAACTCGGCGGCCGCGGCCCTGGCCGCCTCGAGGGAGACCGGTGCGGGGACTGCCAGGCCGGGGGCGGTCGTGCGACGGGCCGTGCCGAGCAGGGTCTCGCCGTCGAGGAGGTGCACCGCGAGGTCGGGGCCGTCGGCGACGGTGCCGTCGACCTCCCACCGCAGTGGACTGCCGAGCGGGGTGGGAGCGCTCAGGCGTACCGTCGCCGCCGTCAGGTCCCCCTCAGCGGGGACGAGGTCGTCGAGTCGTTCGGTGAGCAGACCGCAGACCCAGCCGCCGTTGCCGGTCCCCGGCGGGCCGACGTGCAGCGGGGCAACGGTCGTCGTCTCGGCTGTGGTGTGCACCACCCCAACCTAGCGACGGTGCCCCGGGAGAGGATGAGGGGGATGAGTACGAGCGAGGCCTTCGGCTGGAGGCGCATCGCCGTACCCGCCTTCGGGCCCACCTTCCTGTCCGCCGCCGCGAGCGGAGCCGTCGTCCCGATCGCGGCCCTGCGGGCCGACGAGCTCGGCGCGAGCCTGGGCCTGGCGGCCTTCGTCGTCTCGCTCACGGGCATCGGGCAGCTCGTCGGGGTGCTGCCCGCCGGCGCCCTCGTCGCCCGCATCGGCGAGCGGGCCACCCTCGTGCGCGCCGGCCTGCTCGACATCGTCGCGCTCGCCGTCGCCGGGTGGGCCCCCTCGCTGTGGCTCATGGCGCTCGCCCTGCTCGTCTCCGGGCTGGCCTCCTCGGCCTTCTTCCTCGCCCGGCAGGGCTACATGATCGACGTGCTGCCGCAGTACCTGCTCGCCCGCGGCATGTCCCTGCTCGGCGGTGCGATGCGCGCGGGGCTGCTCCTCGGGCCCGTCGTCGGCTCGGTGGCGATCGCCCCCTTCGGCCTGCAGGGGGCCTACGGGGTGGCCGTCGTCCTCGCCGTCGGCTCCGTGGTCACCGTGCTCACCGCGCCCGACCTCACCGGCGACCACGAGCGCGCCCGGGCCGAGGACCACCACGCGGGGGTCTTCGCCGTCATCCGGCGGCACGCGCGGCTGCTGCTCACGCAGGGCATCGGCGTCACCGTCATCTCGGCCCTGCGGCAGTCGCGTCTGGTGATCCTGCCGCTGTGGGCCGTGCACATCGGCCTCGACGGCGTCGACTCCTCGCAGATCTTCGCCGCGGCCGGCGTCGCCGAGCTGCTCCTCGTCTACCCGGGTGGCTGGGTCATGGACCGGCTCGGCCGGGTCTGGGTCGTCGCGGTGCTGCTGTCGGTGGTCTCCGCCGCCTTCCTCGCCCTGCCCCTCGCGGGGACGAAGGGGGAGCTGCTCGCCGTGGCCCTCGTGATGTCCCTGGGCAACGGTCTGGGGTCCGGCATCGTCATGACGCTCGGGGCGGACGCGGCACCGACCCGCGACCGGGCGCAGTTCCTCGGCGCCTGGCGGCTCATGGGCGAGGTGGGCCACGCCGGCGGATCGCTCGGGCTGAGCGCCGTCACCGCCCTCGTCTCGCTGCCGGCCGCCGCGGTCGTCCTCGGGGTCGCCGGCCTCACCGGGCTGGCGTGGACGAGCGTGTGGGTATCGCGGGCGGACCGCGCTCGCGCGGGCAAGGCATGATGGTGCCGTGAAGGATCTCATCGACACCACGGAGATGTACCTCCGCACGATCTTCGAGCTCGAGGAGGAGGACATCCCTCCCATGCGGGCCCGCATCGCCGAGCGGCTGGGCCACTCCGGCCCGACCGTCTCGCAGACGATCGCGCGCATGGAGCGGGACGGGCTGGTCAGCCTCGGCGACGACCGGCGCCTCGTGCTCTCCGACGAGGGTCGTCTGCTCGCGACCCGGGTGATGCGCAAGCACCGGCTCGCCGAGCGACTGCTCGCCGACGTCATCGGGCTGGAGTGGGAGCACGTCCACGACGAGGCCTGCCGCTGGGAGCACGTCATGAGCGAGCGGGTCGAGCGCAAGATCCTCGCCATGCTGCCCGAGCACCGCGAGTCGCCCTACGGCACGCCGATCCCCGGCCTCGAGGAGCTGCTCGCCGGTGGTGACGAGGCGCCCGCCGACGACTACCTCGAGGGCCTGAGCAGCCTGACCGACATCGTCGACGAGGGCCTGACCGGGACCTTCCGGGTGCGCCGCATCGGCGAGCCCGCGCAGGTCGACCACGAGGCGCTCGAGCTGCTCACCGAGGCGCGGCTGCGCCCCGGCGAGATCGTGCTCGTCACCCCCGAGGAGGACCGGGTGGTCGTCGCCCGCGACGGCGCCGCCAGCGACGCCGTCTCGCTGCCGCGCGACGTCGCCATGCACGTCTTCGTCGAGCCGGCGTCCGCCTCCTGAGCGCAGTCCGTGACCGCGGTGTGACATTTTCGTGATCAGCGGGTACGGTTCCTGAGTCCGCCTCCCCTGGGCGGATCCGTCTCGCGGACGCCTTGTCCTGCCACCGCACCGACGGCTGCTGCACTTCACCGCATGGCAGGAGCGGGGGACCCACTCATGGGGCATCGCGGATGCTCCTCGGGGTGAAGTCCCACGGCACGCGGACCGCTAGGTCGGTCCGGAGCCGCGGGACCGGGCCGCACCTCTCGCCCGAACCCGACAGCTGACCTCGCAGGCGGGACAGAGGTATTCATCGTGTCTCACTCCGTCGGGCGCCACCGCGCTCCTGAGCGTTACAACCCCCTCGCCGAGATCGGCACCGTCATCAGCCAGACCGGCACCCCGCTGGCCAAGGGCTCGGCCGTCCTCGCCGCCTCCGGTGGCCTCGTCGCCGCGATCGCCATCCCCGCCCAGGCCGCCCCCGCCGTCGAGCAGGCCGACGCCACGCCCGCGGCCGCCGCCGCGCCGGCCGCCCCGGCTGCCGCCGCCGTCACGGCCCCGAGCACGACCGCCACGGCCAAGGCCACGAGCGCCGACTTCGGTCAGATCGAGGTCGAGCCCGTCGCCAAGCCGACCGGCCCGACCCCCTACCAGCTGCGCATGCGCGCCGAGCGCGAGCAGGCCCGCCAGGAGGCCGCCGCCGAGCGTCAGCGCGAGCAGGAGCAGGCCGCCGAGGCCCGCCGCGCCGAGCAGGCCCGTGAGGCCCAGGAGGAGCAGCGCTCGGAGGAGGCCGCCGCCAGCCGCTCGCAGGAGCGTCAGGCCCCCGCGACCACGCCGGCCCCGGCCAGCACCCCCGAGCCGACGCAGGCTCCCTCCGCGCCGGCCCCGACCTCCGGTGGCGTCATCGCGATCGCCAAGCAGTACATCGGCACCCCCTACGTCTACGGCGGCTCGACCCCCGCGGGCTTCGACTGCTCCGGCTTCACGCAGTACGTCTTCGCCAAGGCCGGCAAGTCCATCCCGCGCGTGACCACCGCCCAGCAGGCCGCCGCCACCCCGGTGTCCAACCCGCAGCCCGGCGACCTGGTCTTCTTCGGCTCCCCGTCGTGGCACGTCGGCATCTACGTCGGCGACGGCATGATGATCGACTCGCCGCGCACCGGCTCGTCGATCTCGATCCGTCCGATCTTCGACGGCGTCTCCGGCTACGGCCGGGTCTGAGCGCCGACCCGACAGGGGGCGAAGGGAGCAGCCGCTCCCTTCGCCCCCTGCGTCATGTCGTCAGGACTGCTCGCGCTGCCGGTCCTGCTCCTGCATCCGTCGGTAGGCGGCGCCGAGCTCGTCGTGGTGGAGCAGGTCGTCCTCGGTGACGCCGGTGCGATAGCCGGCGCGGCCGAGCATGTGCGCGGTGACGGGCGCGGTGAGGGCCTGGGCGCCGAGGACGATGAGCAGCGTGGCGACCGAGGCCCAGGTGCGCACCGTGAGCGCCAGGCCGAGCAGGATGAGCAGCAGACCCAGGGTCTGTGGCTTGGTGGCGGCGTGCATGCGGGCGAAGAGGTCGGGCAGGCGCACCAAGCCGATCGCGCCGACGAGGGCCAGCGTGGCACCGAGGAGCAGGCTGATCGCCCCGGCGAGGTCGAGGATCTGTGCCCAGCTCACGAGGCATCGTCCTTGCGGGCCATGAAGCGGGCGACCGAGACCGACCCGACGAATCCGGTGAGGCTGAAGACGACGAGGATCGGCAGCGTCCCGGCGTCACCGCTGCGCACGATCTGCGTCGCCATGATGCCGATGACGATGACGATGACCACGTCGAGGCTCAGGGCGCGGTCGAGGTTGGTCGGACCCCGCGCGATGCGCACGAGGACCAGGCCGGCGGCGGCGAAGAGTAGCCCGAGTCCGATCGACAGGATGATGCTCATGCGACCTCCTGCGTGCAGATCGAGATCTCCTCGGGGGTGCCGATGGCCCGCACGACCCGGGTCTCGACGGCCAGGACGTCTCGTCGCAGCTCCTCCATGCCCTCCGGCGTGGTGACGTGGAAGCCATGGACGTAGAGGACGTTGGCGCCGCGTCGGGCCTCGACGACGATCGACCCGGGCACGAGGGAGACGAGCGCGGAGACGATCGTCATGTAGAACTCCGAGTGCGTGCGCATCCGGACCTCGACGATCGAGCCACCCTGGCTGGGGCGGCGGCTCAGGGTGGCGCCGGCGATCTGGACCGCGGCGCTCACGAGGTCGACGAGGAAGCGCCCGATGAGCAGCAGGAGGCGCCACGGGTGGATCCGGCCGAAGTACTGGATCGAGGGCAGCGGGAAGATCTGCGTGACGACCGCGCCGATGATCAGGCCGTTGATGATGTTGCCCAGGGTGATGCGGTCCCAGAGCAGGACCCACACGACGGCCAGGCCGATGATCGCCCGGGGCTGGAAGCCGCCGCGCCGACGGGTCGCCGGGGTCGTGTCGATGGCGGTGTCGCTCACGGCGCCTCCTCGGGCAGGACGGCGCGGACGTAGGCATCGCTGGAGAGCATCTGCCGGGCCGCCGCGTCGGTGTAGGTGAAGAGCGGGCCGGCGAAGAGCGAGAGGCCCAGGCTGAAGGCGACGACCGCGGCGGCCGCGCCCAGCATGAGCGGCGGCATCGGCCGCTCGACCTGGGTCACCGCCGGCGGCGGGGCGATCGGGGTCGAGGGGCGCTGGGCCGCGACGGCGGCGCCGATGGCGTCGCTCAGCCGCCCGAAGCTCGGGGTGAGCGTCGGCATCTCGAAGGTCTGGTCCTGGCCCTCGACCGCGCGCGGCCGCCAGAAGGCGGCGCTCCACGTCTTGGCCACGGCGTAGAGGGTGAGCAGCGAGGTGACGACCGAGCCGACGACGAGCGTCCAAGCGATGATGCTGCCGTCCTGGGTGCCGGCCTGCAGCAGGCCGACCTTGCCGACGAAGCCGGAGAAGGGCGGGATGCCGGCGAGGTTCATCGCCGGGACGAAGAAGAGGGCGGCGAGCACCGGGGTGCTCGCGGCGAGCCCGCCGAGGCGGTCGATGACCGTCGAGCCGCCCACCCGCTCGATGAGGCCGGAGATGAGGAAGAGCGCGGTCTGCACGGTGATGTGGTGGGCGATGTAGAAGATCGCCGCCGACACCCCGGACTCGCTCGCCAGCCCGATGCCGAAGAGCATGTAGCCGATGTGGCTGACGAGGGTGAAGGAGAGCATCCGCTTGATCCCCGGCTGGGCGACTGCCCCGAGGATGCCGATGATCATCGTCAGCAGGCCGGCCCCCATGATCAGGTGGTGCAGCGGTGACTCGGGGAAGAGCAGGAACTGGGTGCGCACGATCGCGTAGACGCCGACCTTGGTGAGCAGTCCGGCGAAGACGGCCGACACGGGCACCGGCGCCGACGGGTAGGAGTCGGGCAGCCAGGCCGACATCGGGAAGACGGCTGCCTTGATGCCGAAGACGGTGAGGAGCATCAGCTGCAGCGCCAGCGAGACCGTCGGGTCGATCTCGGGCAGTCGAAGGGAGAGCTGCGCCAGGTTGACCGTGCCGGTCGCGGCGTAGACCCCGGCGATCGCCGACAGGAAGAGGAAGGAGGAGACCATCGAGACGATGACGTAGGTCGTGCCCGCCCGGATCCGGGTGCCGCTGCCGCCGAGGGTCAGCAGGACGAAGCTCGCGAAGAGCAGCATCTCGAAGCTGACGAAGAGGTTGAACAGGTCGCCGGCGAGGAAGGCATTGGACACGCCGGCCGAGAGCACGAGATAGGTCGGGAAGTAGATCGCGAGCGGCGAGTCCTCGTCGCCGTCGGCGACGCCCTGCCCGATGGCGAAGACGAGCACGACGAGGATGACGAAGGAGCTGATGAGCAGCATCAGGGCCGAGAGCCGATCGGCGACGAGCGCGATGCCCAAGGGCTCGGACCACGCCCCGAGCCACAGCGCGATGGGTCCGTCGTGGTGGGTGGACCACATGAGGGTGGCGGCGACGGCGAGGCTGGCGGCGAGCACGGCGATGCTGATGGCGACCTGCGCGCGGGGGTGGCGGCGCGCGACGAGGGTGAGGGCGGCGCCGAGCAGCGGCAGCAGCACCGGCATGGGCAGGAGGTTGGCCACGGTCATGCGGTCGCGTCCTCCTCTTCGGCCTCGGTCGTGGACTGGGTGTCGTCGTCGTAGGTGCTGGAGACCTCGTCGCGGTCGGCGAGGCGCTTGATCAGCTCGTCCTCGGCGTCGTCGGGGACGTCGTCGCTGCCGGTGATCCGCCACTGGCGGTAGGCGAGGGAGAGGACGAAGCCGACCGAGGCCAGGGCGATGACGATCGCGGTGAGCACCATCGCCTGGGGGAGCGCGTCGCTCATCTCGTCGGCCGGTCGTGCACCGACGAAGGGGGCTCCCTTCGCCGGTCCGGAGACGACGAGGTAGAGCGTGGCGACGCCGTTGGACGCGAGGACGATGCCGAGGAGCAGGCGGGTGAGCGCTCGCTCGAGGAGCAGGTAGACGCCGGTCGCGATGAGGAAGCCGGCGACGACGACGAGGCTGAGGTTGGGGGCGACGGCGTTCATGCGATGGCCCCGTCCTCTTCGGCCTGCTTGTCGACACCCGCACCGAGCGAGCGGACGACGTCGAGCGCGAGCCCGATGACGATGAGGTAGACGCCGATGTCGAAGAACATCGCGGTGACGAGCTTGACGTGGCCCCAGACGGGGACGTCGAACTCGACGACCGCCGACTGCAGGACGGTGCCGCCGAAGGCGAGCGGCGCGAGCGCGGAGATCGCCGCGACGGCCAGACCGGCCCCGAGGACGAGACCGGCGCTCACCGGGGCGGCGCGGTCGAGCTCGGCGCGACCGCCGGCGAGGTAGCGCACGAGCAGCGCCAGACCGAGGACGAGGCCACCGGCGAAGCCACCGCCGGGCTGGTTGTGCCCGGAGAAGAGGAGGTAGAGCGAGAGCGCGATCATCACGTGGAAGACCAGCCGGGTGGCGGTCTCGAGGATGACCGAGCGGCGCTCGCGGGGGATCGACGCGGTGACCGGGCCCTGGTTGCGCCGGCGGGTCCACGAGCGCTCGACGTCCTGGGTGCGCACGAAGACCAGGCTGGCGATGCCGGTCGCGGCCGCGACGAGGACCGAGATCTCGCCGAGGGTGTCCCAGGCGCGGATGTCGACGAGGGTCACGTTGACGACATTTTGTCCGTGGCCGAAGTCGTAGGCCTGCTCGGGGAAGGCCTTGCTGATCGGCTCGTGGATGCGGGCATTGGCCGCGACGACCGTGAGGGTGGAGATCGCCGCGCCCATGGTCCCGGCGAGGGCGAGGCGCCACAGCCGGCGGCGCGAGCGGCGGCCGGAGCGGGGACGGCGGCGGAAGTCCTGCGGGAGCATGCGCAGCACGAGGACGAAGAGCACGAGGGAGAAGGTCTCGACGAGCACCTGGGTCAGGGCGAGGTCGGGCGCCCCGTGCAGGTGGAAGAGCAGCGCGAGCCCGTAGCCGGTGAGGCCGACGAACATCACCGACTGGAGGCGGTTGCGGCCGCGCACGGCGAGGATCGCCGCGGCGATGACGAAGAGCCCGACGGCCGCCTGGCTGAAGGTGTCCCACAGCCGCACCTCGGTGCCGGGCAGGGCGGTGGCGGCGACGACGCCCGGCAGGAGGATGACGACGAGGAAGATCGTGCCGAGGTAGGTCGGCAGCGAGCCGCCCTGGGCGAGGGCGGTGACCTCGACGGCGAAGCGGTCGAGGGCCTTCATGAAGCGCTGGTAGACGCGCTCGGCGTTGACCACCTCGGGCAGCGCGGCCTGGACCCGGGCGAAGGGGGCCCGCCCCACGAAGAGCAGGAGGCCGGCGACGATGGCCACGACGGTCAGCCCGAGGGCCGGGGTGAGGCCGTGCCACAGCGCGAGGTGCTCGGGCTCGGCGCCCGGCAGCGTCTCGGTGTAGGGGTGGAAGAGCTCGGTGAGCAGGTCACCGAAGAAGCCGGACGCCAGGGTCGTGAGCGACAGCAGGACCGGCGCGATGAGCAGCGCGTGGGGTGCGGCGAAGGGGGTGGGGCTCGGGGCGGCGCCGGTCGCCCCCTTCGTCGCGAAGGCACCCCAGACGAACCGCGCGGAGTAGGCGACCGTGAGCACGGACCCGGTGACGAGGCCGGCGACGGCCAGCCAGCCGGTGGTCGTCGACAGGGGGCCGTGGGCGGACTCGATGACGGCGGTGAGCGCCGACTCCTTGGCGACGAAGCCGACGAGCGGCGGCAGGCCGGCCATCGAGGCGGCGGACAGGGTCGCGGCCGCGGCGAGGACCGGTGCGGTGCGCCCGAGGCCGTGCAGCTGCGTCAGGTCGCGGGTGCCGGTCCCTTTGTCGATGATGCCGACGCTGAAGAAGAGCACCGACTTGAAGAGGGCGTGGGAGAGGACGAGGGCCAGGGCGGCCAGCCCGGCGGCCTGGGTGCCGACGCCCGCGAGGACGGTCATGAAGCCCAGCTGGCTCACCGTGCCGTAGGCGAGGAGGAGCTTGATGTCGTCCTGACGCAGGGCGCGCCAGCCACCGAGGATCATCGTCCACAGGCCGAGGACGAGCAGGACCGGACGCCACCCGGGCACGTCCGCGAAGATCGGCTCGAGCAGCAGGATGAGGTAGATGCCGGCCTTGACCATCGAGGCTGCGTGCAGGTAGGCGCTCACCGGGGTCGGGGCGGCCATGGCGCCGGGCAGCCAGAAGTGGAAGGGCACCTGCGCCGACTTGGTGAGGGCGCCGACGAGGACGAGGAGGGCGGCCGTCGTCGTCAGGGCGCCGGCCGGGGGCGGCGAGGCGAGCATCTCGCTGATCGTGTAGCTGCTCGTCTCGCCGATGATCACCGTGCCGATGAGCATCGCCAGGCCGCCGAAGGTCGTGACGAGCAGGGCCTGGGTGGCGGAGCGGCGGTTGGCCGAGCGCACCGGGTTGTGCCCGATGAGCGTGTAGGAGAAGACCGTCGTCAGCTCCCAGAAGATGTAGAGCGCCAGGAGGTTGTCGGCGAGGACGAGGCCGAGCATGGCGCCCGCGAAGGCGGTGAAGACGCCCGTGAAGCGCCACAGGCTGGGGTCGTCGGGCTTGAAGTACCAGGCGCAGTAGAGCAGGGCGAGGGCACCGACGCCGGTGACGAGCAGCCCGAGGAGCCACTGGAGGGTGCCGAGCCGCAGTGCGAAGTCCATGCCGAGCGAGGGGACCCAGGCGATGCCCTCGACGATCGACCGGCCGGCGGTCACGTCGCCGGTCTGGGCGAGAAGCCAGGCGAAGGCCGCGGCGGGCACGAGGGCCAGGACGAGGAAGGCGCGTCGGTTGAGGAACTTGGCGAGGCCGGGCGCAACTGCTGCCGCCGCGAAGTGCGCAAGCAGCAGCAGGGTCACGAGGGCCTCTCACGGGTCCGGGGACGGGAGTCCAGTTTAACGGCAGGTGACCGGCGCCCCGAGGCCGGGGTGCACGCGCGTCCTCGCGGTGCCGTAGGTGCCCGGCTCGGCATGTTCCCGAAGAAATCTCGGCCCACCCTCTTGAACTCTTCGAACACATGTTCGATACTGGAGGGGCGAGGGGAGGCGCCATGACACAGCAGTCGATCACCGATCAGGTCAGTGGGACCACGGTCCCGGGGCGCCTGCGCGCCGTCCTCGCCGAGGTGTCCGCCACCGGCGTCGACGGGCTGACCGACGTCGAGCTGCTCGAGGTCGTCGCCCTCCTCGAGATGACGAAGGGGGCCGCCTCCGCCGCGCAGGCCCGCGCCACTGCACGCTTCGTCGAGGAGCGTGACGCGCGGGTGGCCGAGATGGCCGCCGCCGAGGAGATCTCCCGTCGCGAGGCTTCGCTGCGGCGCCGGGCCACGCGCAGCGAGGTGGCGCTGGCGCGCCGCTGCTCGCCGGGTCAGGCCGACCGGCACGTCGGGGCTGCGCGGGCCCTCGTCCACGAGCTGCCCGGCACGATGGCCGCGCTGACGGCCGGGGAGATCAGCGAGTGGCGGGCGACGATCGTCGTGCGCGAGACCGCGTGCCTGTCGCCGGACCACCGGCGCGAGGCCGATCGTCGGCTTGCCGGTGGGCTGCGTGACCTGGGGGAGCGGGCGCTTGCGGCCGCCGCGCACCGGGCCTGCGTCGACCTGGACCAGGGGTCGGTCGTCGAGCGGCGGCGCCGGGCCGCGGCGTCGCGGCACGTGTCGGTCCGCCCGGCGCCCGACGGGATGGCCTGGCTGTCCGTGCTCGGGCCGCTCGTCGACGTCGTCGGCGCGCACGTCGCGCTGCGCGCGGCCGAGCAGGCGCGGCACGTGGCGACCGGTGACCCCGAGAGCGACGCAGCCCGCGCAGCCGACCAGCGAGGTCGCGGCGCGTGGATGGCCGACACCGCGCTCGAGCTGCTCTCTGGGCGGGCGCCCGGTCAGCCGCAGCCGGTCGAGATCGGGCTGGTGATGCGCGAGGGTGTCGTGCTCCCGGGTGGCGACGCCGACGACCAGGTCGAGGTGCCGGGCCACGGCGCGCTCGCCGGTGACCTCGCCCGTGAGCACGTGCTCCGCCTGCTCGACACGGGCGACGACGGCGACGGCGAGACGGCCCTGTGGCTGCGGCGTCTGTGGACGACTCCCGACGGGCGCGACCTCGTGGCCGTCGACTCGCGGCAGCGGGTCTTCGGCGGGAGGTTGCGGCGGCTGATCGAGCTGCGCGACCCGACCTGCCGGGTGCCGTGGTGCGATGCGCCGGTGCGGCAGGTCGACCACGTCCGCCCGGTCGCCCGGGGTGGCGAGACCTCCGCGGCCAACGGCATGGGCCTGTGCCAGCGGCACAACCTCGACAAGGAGGCCCCCGGCTGGCGCGCCGAGGTCATCTCGACCGGGCTCGACCCCGGTGGTGGGCCGCACGAGGTGAGGCTGTCGACCCCGGCTGCTGGTGATGTCCGCTGCCTCGCGCCACCCCTGCTCGGCCCGGGCCGCGGGCCCCGGCCACCGGAGTCCTTGCTCGAGGCCCACCTGCAGGCCCTGCTCGACGCTGCGTAGGGGAGAGGGCTGGGCGCCCCCGGCTGGATTCGAACCAGCGACACCTTCTTTAGGAGAGAAGTGCTCTTCCCCTGAGCTACGGAGGCCGGGCGCGGTGCGGTGAGGCGACCACGCCACGGGACAGGGTACGCGTCATACTCCCTTCGGTGAGCATCCCGGCACTGCAGCGGCGCACCGTCACCACCCTCGCCGGATCGCAGGTCCTCGGCGGCGTCGGGGTGAGCGCGGGGGCCGCGGTCGGTGCGCTCCTCGCGGCCGACATCTCGGGCAGCGAGACCTGGGCCGGGCTGGGCGGGACGGCCCAGACCCTGGGCGGAGCGCTGGCGGCGCTCGTCGTCGCGCGGGTCATGGCGGCGAACGGGAGGCGCCCCGGCCTGACCACGGGGTACCTCATGGCGATCGTCGGCGGCCTGGTCATCGTGACCGCGTCGGTGGTCGGCTCCTTCGTCCTGCTGCTGCTCGGTTTCCTGCTCTTCGGCGGGGCGACGGCGGCCAACTCGCAGGCGCGCTTCGCCGCGATGGACCTCGCCGACGAGGCCCACCGCGGTCGGCACCTGTCCGTCGTCGTCTGGGCCACGACCATCGGCGCCGTGGCGGGGCCCAACCTCACCGGCCCGGGGCAGTGGGTCGCTCGCCAGCTCGGGCTGCCGGCCCTCGTCGGCCCCTATGTCCTCTCGCTCGTCGGCATCGCCCTCGCGGCGCTCGTCCTGACGCTCGCGCTGCGCCCGGACCCCCTGCTCACCGCCCGCAGCCTGCACGTCGACCACGACGAGCCGGACCCGACGGCCCTCGAGGGCGAGGCCTCCCGCGGGTGGGCCGTCATCCGCAGCCGACCCGACGCGCTCATGGGCGTCGTCGCCATGGCCCTGGGGCACGTCGTCATGGTGTCGGTGATGATCATGACCCCGCTGCACATGCGCCACGGCCACGCCGGCCTCGAGATCATCGGCCTGGTCATCTCGCTCCACGTCGTCGGCATGTACGCCTTCTCGCCCCTGACCGGCTGGGCCGTCGACCGCTGGGGCTCACGGGTCGTCATCGCCGTCGGCTCCGGTGTGCTGCTCACCGCGAGCCTCCTCGCAGCCTCGACGGCGAGCGGGCACTCCCTTCGCCTGACGGCAGCGCTCGTGCTGCTGGGGATGGGCTGGTCGTGCACCCTCATCGCCGGCTCGACCCTGCTCACCGCCGCCGTCCCGCTGCGCCAGCGGCCCGCGGCCCAGGGCCTGTCCGACGTGGCGATGGGCCTGGCCGGGGGCGGTGGGGGAGCCCTCGCCGGCGTCGTCGTCGGCTGGTGGGGCTACCCGGCGCTCGGGCTGCTCGCGGGCGGCGCGGCACTCCTGCTCGGTCTGCTGGTCCCGCTCGGGCGGCGCTTCGGTTGTTAGCGTTGGCACCGTGACTCCTCCGCCGACGACCCCTGCCCAGGCGCCGGCCGACGTGTCCCCCCTGCGCCGCGAGCTCATGGAGCTCGGCGGCCCCAACACCCTCATCTGGCCGGCCCGCGACCCGCACGTCGTCGACCTGACGACTGCTCACCCCGGCGGCGTCGCGATGCTCCTGTCCGGCCGCGACGCCCGCCTGTCCGACCTCGTCCGCGAGCCCGGGGCTCTGCTGCGCGCCCAGCGCCGGGCCACCAGCCTCACCGAGCACGTCGAGCGGATCTCCCAGGAGCACGGTGTGCACACCTGCTTCCTCGCGATGGGGGCCGCCTCGTGGCACGTGCCCGGCGAGGAGGAGCGTCCGCTCGCCCCGGTCGTCCTGCGCCGCGCGGCGCTGCGCCGGCTGCGGCCCGGGCCCGACTTCGCGCTCGATCTCGCACCCCGCGTCGAGATCAACCCCGTGCTGCTCACCTATCTGCGCCGCGCCCTGCGGCGCGACATCGACGGTGAGGCGCTGGCCGACCTCGGCCGCACGGAGGGCGGCGGATTCAACCCCACCCCCGTGCTCGAGGCGCTGCGCGAGCAGTGCGCCGACCTGCCCGAGCTCAACATCACGCAGCGGATCGTCGTCGCCGCCTTCCCCTACGGCAAGGCCGAGGCGCTGGCCGACCTGTCCCGCATCGTCGACTCCGGCCGTCTCGCCGAGGGCCCGGCGGCGGCCCTGCGCGCGGGCGAGGCGCTCCCTTCGCCCGAGGCGCCGGCCCCGAGCGTCGCCGACTCCGCCGTCCTCGACGTCACGGCCGACCAGCAGACGGTCCTCGACCGGGTCGCCGCGGGCGAGGACCTCTACGTCGACGCCCCGCCCGGCACCGGCGTCGCCCGCCTCGTCGCCTCGGTCATCGCCCAGACCGCGGGCGAACGCCGCTCCGTCCTCCTCCTCACCGAAAAGGCGGCAGCCATCGAGGCCGTCGCCGCCGAACTGCGCCTCGCCGGCCTCGAGGACCTGCTCGTCCACGTCACCGACCCCGCGGCCGAGGTCGACCCCGCGATCGTCGCCGAGCGCTGGCCGCGGGGCCTGCCGGAGTCGGACCGGTCCTTCACCCAGCCGGGGCGACGGGCGGCGTCCGCGGCGCGGATCCTCGACGGCCACACCCACGCCATGCACCAGCCCCGCGACCCGTGGGGTGTCTCCATCGCCGACGCCCACGACGCGATCGTCGGCCTGTCGACCTGCCGGCCCGCGCCGCGCTCCCGCGTGCGCCTCTCGGGCCGCACCCTCGCCACCCTCGATGCCGCCGGCCGGGACGCCCTCGTCGCCCAGGTGGCCGGTGTCGCCGAGCGCAAGGCGTGGCGGCCCGGCCGCACCGACCAGCCGTGGGAGGGCGCCCGCCTCACCTCGGCCGCCGACGTCGACGAGGTGCTGGCCGCCCTCGAGCGGCTGCGGGGTGCCGACGGGACCCTGGCGACGCTGCGCACGACGGTGCGCGACGTCTTCGCCGACATCGCCGAGCCGCGCGCCGGCAGTCCCGCCGACCTCGGCCGCTTCCTCGCCGGCATCGAGGAGATCCGCGACACCCTCGAGGTCTTCCGGCCCGAGGTCTTCGACACCCCGCTCGACCACCTGCTCGCCGCGACGGCCGCGAAGGGCACGCCCGACCTCGAGGCCCTCGGCGGGCTCGAGCGGCGCCGCCTGCGCGGCCAGGCCAAGCGCCTGCTGCGACCCGGTCGCCCGCCGGAGGACCTGCACGCGGCGCTGCGGCTGGCGTCCGAGCAGCGGCGCACCTGGTCGCGCCTGACCGGCGGTGGCGGGCGTCCGCGCATCCCCACCGACATGGACCGCGCGCACTCGGCCTACGAGCGCGTCTACGCCGACCTCACCCACGTCTCCTCGGTGCTCGCCGACACCGAGCGGGGCGCCGACCTGCTCAACACCCCCTGGGACGAGCTCGCCGCCCGGCTCGACGCCCTCGCCAAGGACACGACCGGTGCGCGGGCCGTGCCCGACGTCATCGACGACCTCGACGACCTGCGCGCCCGTGGTCTCGGCGAGCTCGTCGACGACCTGTCCGCCCGCCGGGTCGCCCCCGAGGCCGTGCCCGACGAGGTGCGCTTCGTCTGGTGGACCTCCGTGCTCGCCGAGGCCAGCCGCGACGAGCGCTACTCCGCGATCACCGGCGAGAGCCTCGACGAGGCGCTGCGCACCTTCGTCGAGGCCGACCGGGCGAGCCTGGGCGCCAATGCTGCTCGCACCACCACCCGCCAGCGCGAGCGGTTCCATGCCGAAGGGCGGCGCTTCCGCTCCGCAGCCCGGCAGGTGGCCGCAGCGCACGAGGGTCTCGTGTCGGGGCCGCCGTGGACGCGTGCCTTCGCGGAGTGGGGTGGGCTGCTGCGGGCGGCGGCTCCCGCCTGGGCGATGTCCCCCTTCGTCATCGGTCAGGTCCTGCCCGCGGACGAGCGGTTTGACCTCGTGATCGTCGACGACGCCTCGCGCACCAGCCTGGCGCGGACCATCTCGGGGATCGCTCGCGGTGACCAGCTGCTCGTCGTCGGTGACCACGGCCAGCTGCCGCCCGCGACGTGGACCGCCGACGCCGGGGTCTCCGCCCCGAAGCCCCCCTCGCGCTCGCTCGCCGACGTCGCCGCACGCGTGCTGCCGACCGCGAGCCTGCGCGACAGTGCCTACCCCCGCCCGCGCGTCGCCGACCTGCTCGTCGAGGGGGTGAGCGCCGGCGAGGTCGTCCATCCACCCGCGCCGAGCGTGCGCGAGACCGTGCGGCTCGTGCGCGTCGAGGGCCTCGGGGTCATCGACGAGCGCACCGGTCTCGTCGAGACCTCGACCGGTGAGGTCGAGGCCGTCGTCGAGCAGGTGCGGCGCGAGCTGGTCGAGCGCCCCGGGCGCTCGCTGGGCGTCGTCACCTTCGGCCAGGCGCACGCGGAGCGCGTCGCCGAAGCGGTCGCCGAGCTGGCGCACCGCGACCCGGCCGTCGCCGAGACGATCAGGGCCCTGCCCGAACCTCTCGTCATCAAGCCCGCCGACCGGTGGCAGCGCGAGCAACGTGATGCCGTCGTCGTCACCGTCGGCTTCGGCCGCACCCCGCAGGGGCGGGTCGTGCAGCGTCTCGGGGCGCTCAGCGGTGTCCTCGGCGGCGAGCTCGTCCTGCTCGCCGCGACCCGGGCCCGGCAGGCCGCGACCTGGGTCAGCGCGCTCGGACCCGACGACCTCGCCGGCGAGCGGGGTGGGCTGCCCGGCCACCGCGCCCTGCGGACCCTGCTCACGGGCCTCGGCTCGCCGGCCCCGCAGCCCCCGGCAGACGGTGCGGAGCTGAGCCCGTTGCTGTCCGGATTCGTCCAGCGGCTGCGCGACTCCGGACTGTCGGTGCGCACCGGCGTGGGTGTCGGCGAGCACCGCATCGACATCGCCATCGCCGACCCCCGTGACACGCAGCGACTCCTGCTCGCGGTCGACGTCGACGGCCCGGGCTACGCCGGCCTCGCCTCGACCCGGCAGCGCGACCGGATCCTCGTCGAGCGTCTCACCGACCTCGGCTGGCACCACCTGCGGCTGTGGGCGGTCGACATCTTCGCCGACCCGGCGCGCCAGGAGGCGCAGGTCGCCCGGGCCGTGCGCGACGCCGTCGCCCGAGAGGAGCAGTCATGAGTGCAGCAGACGAGACACCCGAGGGAGCCGACGCGGCGGAGGAGTCGCAGCCGGCCGAGCCCTCGCAGAAGGCCCGCCCGCGCACCCGCCCGGAGCAGACCCGCGACGACACCGACCGCGGGTGGGGCGAGCGCCCCGACGAGGACGAGCACGACCGCTGGCTGCGCGAGCAGCGCCCGCCGCACTGGGAGTGAGGCTGCGGAGCTGAGGGCGACGCTCTCTGCCGCCACCGCAGCCGCCCACAAGAAGACCCCGGCCCGCACGGATCATCCGCGCGGGCCGGGGTCTACCCGTGTGGCGTGACTCAGGCGCGGCCGGCGCGCAGGGAGTCGCGGATCTCGCGGAGGAGCTCGACGGACTCGTCGGTGGTCTCCTCCTCGGCGGCGACGAAGCGCTGACGCATCGCGGTGTAGGGCTTGACGACACCGAAGTAGACGACCGCGGCCATGATGATGAAGGCGACGATCGCGGTCAGCAGCGGGCCGACCGTCTTGAAGCCGAGGATCTCCATCTTGTCGAAGTTGAAGTCGGCGCCGCCCGTGAGCTTGCCGATGACCTCGAGGAGGAATGTGGTGAACGCGGTGACGACGCTGGCGAAGGCGGTCGCCATGATCAGGCCGACGGCGATCTCGACGAGATTGCCGCGCATGAGGAAGTCCTTGAAGCCCTTCATGAGGGTCTCCCTTCAAACTGGATAACAGGGGTCGCGGCCGAGGCCGCTCGTCTTTCAGTGTGAACCATGAGCAGGCCATTTGCGCAGCCGTGGGCCCCTCGTCGTGTCGCGTCACCCCTGGCGCACGAGCACGAAGCCGCCCTGGGGCTGCCCGTCGACCCCCATCTGGCGCAGGATCGCGCCGATGTCGTTGTCTCGCAGCGTGATCCGAGCCACGCTGCGCCCGGCCGCGTCCTCGTCGCCGCCGCGGAAGCGCGCCGAGCGCACGACGGGCTCCTCGCGGCCGGGCAGGTAGACGCCGACCCGGTCGCCGGGGGAGAGGTGGTCGGCGGGCATCGCCAGAGGCAGGGAGAGCTCGGGGCCGGTGGGCGTCGAGCCGCTCGGGGCCAGCCTCTCGGTCGGCGCGAGCGCGCCGAGCGCCAGCTGGATCGCGAGCAGGATCGCCAGCGCGGCGAGGGCGCGGCGCAGCACGCCCAGCCGCCACGCGGCACGACGGGAGGGCCCGAAGAGGGCGGGCAGGTGCTGAGCGAGCGGGGATGCGGCCATGACCCGACGCTAGGGACGCGGCGGGTCGAAGGGAGTGGGTGTCAGCTCGCGGTGGACGACGAGGCAGCAGGCGTCGAGCTTGTGGACGAGCTGTCGCTCGAGGAGCCCGAGGTGCTGGACGAGCTCGACGACGCGGAGTCGCTCGAGGACGAGGTCTTCCGCGAGTCGTTGCGGTAGAAGCCGCCCCCCTTGAAGACGACGCCGACCGCGTTGAACTGCTTGCGCAGGTTGCCGCCGCACTCGGGGCACACGGTCAGCGCGTCGTCGCTGAAGGACTGGACGATGTCGAAGGCGTGGCCGCAGTCGGCGCAGGCGTAAGCATAGGTAGGCATATCGGCCGTTATCATACGTCGCTCCGCCACCCGGCCAGACGCCCCGACCGCGATACGGCACGGAAGCGTCGTTCGGTCGCCTCGCGCACATTGCCTGGGGTGACGACGAGCAGCCGGTCACCCGTCCACAGGCGGGTGTGCGCGTCGGGGACGAAGGTGTCGCGGTCGCGGACGACGAGCGAGACATTCGCCCCCTTCGGCAGGCGAAGCTCGTAGATCTCGACGCCGGCGAGGCGAGACCCCGGCGGGACGGCCACCTCGAGCATCTCCGCGCCGAGCTGCTCCAGGGGCACCGCCTCGACGACGACTCCGGTGGCCACGGCCGGCTCGGTGACCCGCAGGTGCCGGGCCATCCACGGCAGCAGCGGCGCCTGCACGAGGGTGAAGATCACGACGAGCATGAAGACGAGGTCGAAGACCCACTCGACGCCGGGCACGGAGTTGGTCACCGGCACGGTCGCGAGGACGACGGGCACCGCGCCGCGCAGCCCGGCCCAGGAGATGAAGGCCTGCTCGCGCCACGGGATGCCGAAGGGGGTGAGCGAGACGAGGACCGACAGCGGCCGGGCCACGAGGAGCAGGACGAGGCCGACGAGGATCGCCCGCGGCACCTCGTCGAAGAACCCCGAGGGCGTCGCGAGCAGGCCGAGCATGACGAAGAGCCCGATCTGCGCGAGCCAGCCGAGCGCCTCGGCGAATCCGGTGACCGCCTGCCGGTGGGGCAGGTGCATGTTGCCCAGGACGAGCGCCGCGAGGTAGCAGGCGATGAAGCCGGAGGCGTGGACCGTGGCGGCGGAGGCATAGGCGAGCACGCCGATGGCGACGACCCCGAGGGAGAACAGGCCCGACGTGCCCTGCGCGAGGCGCCGCATGAGCTTGCCGCCGAGGAAGCCGAGGACGAGGCCGATCGCGGCACCGCCGGCGAGCTCGGCGACGGCGAGCAGCCCGATGGCCCACCAGGGTTCGGCGTCGGCGGGGTGGGCGATCTGCAGCGACAGGGCGGTGACGAGCAGCACCACGGGGGCGTCGTTGAAGCCCGACTCGGCCTCGAGCATCCCCGACAGCCGGCGCGGCAGCGGCACGACCCGCAGCACGGAGAAGACGGCGGCGGCGTCGGTCGAGGCGAGGATCGCGCCGATGAGCAGGCTGATCTGCCAGTCGGTGTGCAGGATCTGGTGCAGCGCGACGGCGACGACCCCGACGGACACGAGCACGCCGACGGTCGACAGGGCGAGCGCGGGCGCGACGGAGCTGCGGATCGAGGACCACGTCGTCGTCAGGCCGCCCTCGACGAGGATGAGCACGAGGGCGCAGTAGCCGAGCACCTGCGCCGCCTGCTCGGAGTCGAAGGGGACACCCAGCCCCTCCTTGCCCAGCGCCAGACCCATGGCCAGGTAGAGCAGGAGCGTCGGCAGTCCCGAGTGGGAGGCCAGTCGCACGGCGGCGACGGCGACGACGAGGACGAGCGAGCCGGTGAGGAGGACGACCGAGAGCTGGCCCAGCCCGAAGCCGGCTGCCTGCTCGGTCATCGTCACGCGACCATCTCCTCTGTTGTCCGGGATCAGTCTCTCAGGCGATGCGGGTGAGTCCGTCGGCCGTCAGCACGAGGCGGACGGGCACGTCGTGCGGGTCGGCCGGCAGGGCCTCGTCGGTGAGCTCGCCGGGATGCAGCAGGACGACGAAGGGGGTCCCCTCGCCGAGCATCGGCAGCACCCGGTCGTAGCACCCGCCGCCCTGGCCCAGGCGGGTGCCGGTGGTGTCGACGGCGAGCGCGGGGGTGAGCACGAGGTCGGCGCGGGTCGGGGTGTCGATGCCGAGGGGTGTGCGCTCGGGGTCGGCGAGGTCGCACCAGTCGAGGCGCATGTCGGGCAGCGTGATCGGCACGAGCACGCAGTGCCCGGCCGCCTGCAGGGCGGAGTTGACCGCCTCGGTCGGCGGCTCGTGGGGGAGCGACTCGTAGGACAGGACGGTCGTCGGGGTGCCGGGCCCGGTGCCCGACCCCGCCCCGGGCCAGCCCGGCGGCGGGTCCGCGAGCAGGGCGTGGGCGAGCGCCGCCCCGTCCGACGGGAGGTCGCGGGAGGCGGCGAGCGCCCGCCGCTGGGCCCGCAGCAGGCGACGGACCTCTCCCTTCGTCCTGGCGCCTGGTGACATGGCGGCATCGTAGGGTGACCGGCATGGGAGCAGAAGGGCGTGACGCGGCCGTCGCCAAGATGACCCAGCGCGGGGTGGACCGGCGGGCCGTGGCCGTCTTCGAGGACTACTGGCAGCAGCTCGCCGACGGCGCCCAGGGCACGATCCCCGAGGCGAGCATCGAGCCACTCGTCGACCCGCCCGAGCTCGCCGCCATCGAGGTGAGCGACGACGAGCGCCGCGCCGCGATGGCCCAGGTCGCCGTCATCAAGCTCAACGGCGGTCTCGGCACGAGCATGGGGATGTCTGGGCCGAAGTCGGCCGTCGTCGCCCGTGACGGGCTGACCTTCCTCGACATCATCGCCCGCCAGCTCATCGGGCTCGAGGAGCGCTTCGGCACGCGGCCGCCGCTCGTGCTGATGAACTCCTTCCGCACCCGCGCGGCCTCGCTCGAGATCCTCGAGCGCTACCCGCAGCTGGCGCGCCAGGACCTGCCGCTCGACTTCGTGCAGAGCATGGAGCCGAAGCTCGACGCCGAGACCCTCGCCCCGGTCTCGTGGCCCGACGACCCCGAGCTCGAGTGGTGCCCGCCCGGCCACGGCGACGTCTACGTCTCGCTCGCCGCCTCGGGCCTGCTCGACCAGATGCGCGCGGCCGGCATCCGCTATGCCTTCATCTCCAATGCCGACAACCTCGGCGCGACCTGCGACCCCGACATCGCGGCCTGGCTGATCGCCGAGGGCATCCCCTTCGCCGCGGAGGTCGCCGAGCGGACGGCCAACGACCGCAAGGGCGGCCACGTCGCGGTGCGCAGGAGCGACGGCCGGATCGTCCTGCGCGAGTCCGCGATGGTCGTCGACGGCGAGGAGGACCTCTTCCAGGACACCTCGCGGCACGGGTGGTTCAACACCAACAACCTCTGGGTCGGCCTCGACGAGCTCGACGCGCTGCTGCGCGAGCGCGACGGCGTGCTCGGGCTGCCGATCATCATCAACCGCAAGACCGTCGACCCGACGCGCGCCGACTCGACGCCGATCATCCAGATCGAGTCGGCGATGGGGACCGCGGTCGAGGCCTTCGAGGGCAGCGTCGCGCTGCGCGTGCCGCGCTCGCGGTTTCGCCCGGTCAAGACGACCAACGAGCTGCTCCTGCTGCGCAGCGACGTCTTCGAGCTCGACGAGGCGTCGCGGGTCGTCTCGCTCATCGACCGCAAGGACCCGCGGGTGAGCCTCGACGGGGCCTACAAGTTCATCGCCGACTTCGACGCACGCTTCCCCTCGGGGGTGCCCTCGCTGCGCGAGTGCACGAGCTTCGCCGTCGAGGGTGACGTGACCTTCGGCGCCGATGTCGCGGCGGCCGGCGACGTCGAGGTCGTCGCCGCGGAGCCGGCGACGGTGGCGGACGGGACCCGGCTCGAGGGCCGAGTCACGTTGCCGCAGTGAGGCGCTCGCGAGAGGTCGTCCTCACCGGGGCCACCCCGGCAGGCGAGGGAGTCTCCCTTCGACCGGTGCGAAGGGGGGACCGCGCCGAGTTCATCGCGCTGCGGGAGCGCAATGCCGACTGGCTGCGGCCGTGGGACCCGACGGTGCCGCCGGGCGGGCCGGCGCGGCGGGACATCGCGGCGGACTTCGGTGGTTATGTGCGGGCTCTGCGGGCAGAGGCCCGCTCGGGCGGCGGGCTGAG
This sequence comes from Janibacter sp. CX7, assembly GCF_024362365.1. Classification (NCBI taxonomy): domain Bacteria; kingdom Bacillati; phylum Actinomycetota; class Actinomycetes; order Micrococcales; family Intrasporangiaceae; genus Janibacter; species Janibacter sp. CX7. The sequence continues at coordinate 401,286 of NZ_CP101464.1, forward strand.
CCTGCTGATCGTCGTCGGCGGCCGCATCGTCGGCATGGTCTCGGCGAGCAGCATCGTCGAGGGGGCGCTGCGCTCGGCGAGCATCGGCTACTGGGTCGGGCGGGAGGTCGCGGGACGCGGCATCGCGCCGACGGCGGTCGCGATGATCGCCGACCACCTCATGGACCCGCAGGGTCGCAACCTGCACCGCGTGCAGCTCGAGATCCGCCCGGAGAACGCACCGAGCCTGGTCGTCGCGACGAAGCTCGGGCTGCGCGAGGAGGGTGTGCGGCGGGCCTACCTGCACATCGACGGCGACTGGCGCGACCACCGCAGCTTCGCCGTCGTGCGCGAGGAGCTCGGTCCCGGAGGGCTCATGGCACGTCTGTCACACCAACACCATCCGTCACGTACGCGACACACCGAGTAACCTGCGCGCCGCGAAGCGTTTGCCCTCATAGCGTTGTCCTCGTGCAGCCGAGCAGCCTCATCTTCGTCCTCGTCGTGGCGATCTGGGCTGTCTACCTCCTCCAGTACTGGATCAAGCGCCGCGACCACCTCTCCACCGTGCGGTCCGTCGACCGCTTCTCCGCTGCCATGCGGGTGCTCGACGACCACCGCCTGCGACGGGAGTCGGCCGAGCCGACCCCGCGCTCCTACTCCGTCGCTCCGGTGCGCGCCGCGCGACCCGAGGTGACGGTCAAGCACGCCGAGGCCCCGCAGCGTGGTCGCCTCGCCGAGCCGGTCGTCGGTGCCCCGCGGCGGGTGCGTGGTCTGGCCCTGCTGACGATGCTCGTGCTGCTGCCCGTCGTCGCCCTCGTCGCGGCCTTCGGTCCGCTGCCCTGGTGGGTGGCGCTCGCCTGGCTCGTCGGCACCGTCGCGGCCTTCGGCTGGCTGCGCCAGGCGGTGCAGGCCGAGCGCACGGCCCGGGCTGCCGAGCGGGCTGCCGCTCGCTCGCGCGAGCGCGTCGCCGCCCGCCCCGCCGCGCCGAGCGCGCCGCGTGCCAGCGCTGCTCCGGCCGCTGCCCCCGCCGCGCGCCCGAGCGCATCTACGACGTCGCTGCTGCCGCCCCGGCCGTCGAGCCCGAGGCCGAGGTCGCGACCCCGATCGTCGAGGCCGAGCCGGAGCCGGGCACCTGGCAGCCCACCCCCGTGCCGCGCCCCGTCTACACGATGAAGGCCGCCGCCCACCGTCCCGAGCCGGCCCCGATGGCGGCTCCGGCCGCGCCGGCCGTGCCCGCCGACGACGTGCCGCAGGTCATCGACGTCGAGGACGACGAGCTGCCGGCCATCGCGGGCTGGGGCTGACCCCCCTTCGTCCCTCAGACGTCGTAGGGGGACTCTCCCGGGTCGAGCTCGGCCCGCTCGTCCGCCTCGGCGACGTCCTCACGGATCTCCGCCGCCTCGGCAGGTGACTCCACAAGGTCTGACGGTTCGTCGGCGTCCTCCGGCACGGGGTCGAGGAGGTTGTGGCCGACGGCGTTGAGCACGGCCGCGGTCGGAACGGCGACGAGAGCACCGATGACGCCGCCGACGATGATGCCCGTCGCGATGGCGAGGATGACCGCGAGCGGGTGGACCCGCACGGCCCGGCCGAGGAGCAGTGGCTGAAGTACGTGCGACTCGAGCTGCTGCACCGCGACGACGACGCCGAGCATGATGAGGGCGGTGATCGGCCCCTTGGCGACGAAGGCCAGGACGACCGCGACGAAGCCCGACAGCAGCGCACCGACGATCGGGACGAAGGAGCCGACGAAGACGAGCAGCGCGATGCCGGAGGCGAAGGGGACGCCCAGCAGGAGCGCGCCCAGCCCGATGCCGAGGGCGTCGGTCGCGGCGACGAGGATCGTCGCGCGGGTGAAGGCCTTGAGCTGGTTCCACGCGATGGCGCCCGAGGAGAGGACCTTGGCGCGGGCGCCGCGGGGGAAGAGGCGCACGACCCACGCCCAGATGCCCGGGCCGTCGTAGAGGAAGAAGAAGAGCGAGAACATCGCGAGGAAGAAGCCGGTGAGCAGGTGGCCGACGGTCAGGCCGGCCTGGGTCGCCCGGGCGCCGACGTCCTGCTGCTGGCTGACCTTGGCCCACTGGTCGGTCAGCCAGGTCGTGATCTGGCCCTCGGTGAGGCCGAAGGTGTCGACGATCCACTGGCGCGACTGGTTCACGCCCTGGGTCACCTGCCCGACGATGTCGCCCAGCTGGGTCGTGAACTGGTTGCCGACGAAGCTGAAGAGCGCGACGAGGACCGCGAGCGTGCCGAGCACCGTGACGCCCGCGGCCAGCCCGCGAGGCAGGACGATCCGCAGGCGCTGGTAGAGCGGCTCGAGCAGAGCCGCGAGCAGCAGCGCGATGATGACCGGGAAGACGACCTCGGAGAGCTTCGAGATGAGCCACAGCAGGGCGAGGACCCCGACGCCGATGATCAGCGAGCGCCACACCCACTCCGAGGCCGCGCGGAAGGTCGGGGGCACCGTCGGCGGGGCCGACGGTGTCGGCGGCGTGGTCTGGATGACGATCTGCCGCTCCGGTGGCGGAGCCGCCGGCAGCTGGGGCAGGCGGCGGGTGATGCGGGGCAGCCGCACCCCCTTCGGGCGGCGCTGGTCGCTCATGCGGCTCCTCACAGGTCCATGGTCTGCCGACTCTAGTCGCCCGGATTGCGAGCCTCGGCCACCCCGGTGTTATGGTTGCCGTCGTTCTCGGGGCTGTGGCGCAGTTGGTAGCGCGTCTCGTTCGCAATGAGAAGGTCAGGGGTTCGAATCCCCTCAGCTCCACCACCGAAGGCCCCCGGCATCTCGCCGGGGGCCTTCGTCGTGTCCAAGCAGTAGCGTCGGTCCATGGCACCCACGCCCCGCCTCGTCACCTACTCGATGAACATCTCGCTCGACGGCTACATCGTCGGGCCGGACGGTGGCTTCGACTGGTCGGAGCCGGACGAAGAGGTCTTCGCGGCCCACACCGACGAGCTGCGGGGGATCGGCGTGCACCTGCTCGGCCGCCGGCTGCACGAGACGATGTCCTACTGGGAGACCGCCGACCAGGAGCCCGAGTCCGACTACTCCACGGTCGAGTGGGCGCGGATGTGGCGGGCGGTGCCCAAGGTCGTCTTCTCCCGCACCCTCACCGAGGTGACCGGGACCAACACCCGGCTGGCGACGCGCGGCCTCGCCGAGGAGATCGCGGCCCTGCGAGCCGAGTCCGACGAAGGGGAGATCGCCCTCGGTGGCGGCGAGCTCGCCGCGGCGGCTGCGGCCGCCGACCTCGTCGACGAGTACCGGCCCTTCGTCCTACCCGTCGTCGTCGGGGGCGGGCGCCCCTACTGGCCCGAGGGGCTGGCCCGGATCGACCTCGAGCGCGTGTCCAGCCGCACCTTCGGCAACGGCGTGGTCGCATCGCGCTACCGGGTGGTGCGGTGACCCCGCGTCGACCCGTCAGCTGCTCCAGTCCCGGAGCACCTCGCTGACGGTGCGCCGCAGCCACTGGATCCCCGGGTCCGGCATCCGACGGCGGTAGGTGTAGAGCGACACCTGGACCGGCGGCACCTCGATCGGCAGGGCGAAGGGAGTGACCCGAGCGCTGCGGCCGAACTGGCGAGCCACCGTCCTCGGGATGATCGCGAGGTGCTCGGAGTGCTCCACGAGCTGCGGCAGCGCGCCGAAGTGGGAGATCCGCAGGGCCGCGTCGCGGATGGCGCCCACCCGGGCCATGGCCTCGTCGACGTCGGTGTGACCCGCGGCAGCATCCACGGCGATGTGCCGCTCGGCGCAGAACTGCGCGAGCGTGGGCTCGTGCTGCAGCCGTGGGTGGTCGGTCGCGCGGATGCCGCAGTACACGTCGTCGAAGAGCACGGTCCGCTCGATGTCGGGTGCGGCGATGCGGGGGATGCAGATGACGGCGTCCGCCTGCCCCTGGCGCAGCCGGTCCTCCGCCCGGGCGATGTCGAGGGGGTCGACGCGCAGGGTGACCGAGGGGGCCACGGTCGAGATCCTCTCGAGGAGCGGCGGGAGGAGACTCATCTCGCCCAGGTCGGTCCAGAGGAGGCGGAAGGTCCGGCCCGACGTGGCCGGGTCGAAGCCGGTGGTCCCGGTGAGCGTGGCGTCGATCGCGTCCATGGCCTCCCGGAGCCGGGGGTAGAGCTCGTCGGCGAGCTGGGTCGAGCGCAACCCGTCGGACGAGCGGCTGTAGAGCTGGTCATTGAGGTCGCGGCGCAGGCGGGCCAGCGCGTGGCTGATCGACGGCTGCGTCACCGACAGGCGCTCGGCGGTCCGAGTCACGCTGCGGGTCTCGTGGAGGACGAGGAAGGTCCGGATGAGGTTCAGGTCGGACAACATCGCACCAACATAGACGATGTGCATGTCGATATGACCAACTTTCATTGGACCTATCTTCCGGTCGCTCATAACGTCTCGGACCACGCACAGGGTGGTGCGGGGAGGTCTCCCGCCGGGCTCGTGCGCGCGTAGCCGGCTCGGGTGGCGAGGGCCGGTGCGTGCCCCTTCCGACCAGCCACGAGGAGTTGCGTCCCATGCCTCGCTCGAAGCCCACCGCGCAGACGTCGGCCCGTCTGGTGCTGCTGATCTGCGCCCTGTCCATCGTCTTCGAGGGGTACGATATGGTCGCCTATGGCGTGACCCTGCCCTCGATGCTCGCCGACCCCAGCTGGGGGCTGTCGACGGAGTACGCCGGCGTGGTCGGGAGTTATGCACTCATCGGCATGCTCGCCGGATCGATCGCCTGCGGCGCCGTGTCGGACCTCGTCGGACGCCGGTGGCTGATGATCGGCTCGACCGCCTGGTACTCCCTCTGGACGGGGGTCTGCGCGCTCGCCCCCGACGCCACGCTCTTCGGTGTCGCCCGGTTCATGGTCGGCTTCGGCGTCGGCGCGCTCATCCCCCTCGCGGCAGCCATGGCGGTCGAGTTCGCGCCGAAGGGGCGCGCGCACGCCCACAGCGCCGTCGTCTGGGCCGGCTACCCGGCCGGTGGCGTCCTCGCCTCGCTGCTCGGCCTCTGGGTCGTCGACGCCTTCGGGCCTCGGGCGATGTACGCGATCGGCACCATCCCGCTCATCCTCTTCGTGCCGCTCATGGTGCGGCACCTGCCCGAGTCGCCGTCGCTGCTGCTGGCCCGCGGGCGGCAGGCCGAGGCCTTCGCCGTCGCCGACGCCGCCGGCATCGACCGCCCGCTGCCCCCGATGGCCGACGAGCGGACCGGCCCCCGAGGCCTCTTCACCCGCCGCCTGTGGCTCACGACGGTCCTCATGGGCGTCCTCAGCGCGTGCGGGCTCATGCTCACCTACGGCCTGAACACCTGGCTGCCCAAGATCATGGAGTCGACGGGCTTCGGGTCCGGCTCCGCGCTCGGGTTCCTCCTCGCGCTCAATGCCGGTGCCATCCTCGTGCCCATCGTCGTCTCGCGCGCCTCCGACCGCATCGGTGCGCAGGTCGTCACGGCGGGGACCCTGGCAGCCGCTGCCGTCGCGATCATCGTCCTGAGCACCCACGCGCCGATCGGGCTGCTCTACGTCATGGCCTTCGTCGCCGGCGCCGGCACCATCGGGGCCCAGGTGCTGATCTACGGCTTCGCGGCTGCCTCGTTCCCGGCCTCCTGCCGGGCCGCGGGCACGGCATGGACCGCCTCGGTGGGTCGGATCGGAGGCATCGCCGGGCCGACTCTCGTGGGCCTGGTCATCGCCGGCGGCAGCGTCTCGCCCGCCTTCTACCTCTTCGCGGGGGTGGCCTGCTTCGGCGCCGTCGTCTCGCTCCTCGTTCCCCGGCGTCGCGAGCTGCGCGCGCCAGCCGCATCGGCCGCACCGACGGCCGCTGAGCCGACCCTGGCCGCGGACCCCGGCCGCTGAGGTGGCGGCGCACATGCTGACGGAGCTGGTCGACCTGACGGACCTGGTCGATGCGCTGCCCGAGGGCACCGTCGTCCGGGACGCCGACGTCATCGAGGGGTACCGCGCCGACATGGCCAGCCTCGTGCCCCCGGGCACGCCGGTCGCCGTGGTCCGGCCCCGCACCACCGAAGCCGTCTCGGCGTGCCTGGCCTGGGCCTCCCGCACGGGGACGACTGTGGTCCCCCGCGGGGCAGGCACCGGCCTGTCGGGTGGGGCCACCGCCCGTGACGACTGCATCGTCGTCTCGCTGGAGCGGATGGACCGGATCCGGGAGGTCGACCCGGCGAACCACACCGTCGTCGTCGAGGCCGGCGTCGTCAACGCCGAGGTGTCCAGGGCGGTCGCCGAGCACGGGCTCTTCTACCCGCCGGATCCCGGCAGCTTCGAGGTCTCGACGATCGGCGGCAACCTCGCGACCAATGCGGGCGGCATGCGCTGCGTCAAGTACGGCGTGACCCGCCAGTCGGTCCTCGGGCTGGAGGTCGTCCTGGCCGACGGGCGGGTCCTGACGACGGGTGGGCGCACGCTCAAGGACAGCGCCGGTCTCGACCTCACCCAGCTGATGATCGGCTCCGAGGGGACCCTCGGCATCATCACCTCGGCGAGCCTGCGAGTCCGACCGCTGCCGGAGTCGACCGCGACCTTCGTCGCGACCTTCCCCACCCTGGACCACGGTGGTGCGGCCCTCGCGGCGATCTGCGCGTCCGACATGACGCCGAGCGTCCTCGAGGTGCTCGACCGGGCGACGGTCAACGCGGTCGAGGACCACCAGCGGATGGACCTCGACCGAGGCACGGCACTGCTCCTCATCGGGCAGACGGACGGGCACCGCAGCGCGGAGGACGCCGACCGTCTCGTCGCCCTGTGCGAGGAGGCGGGCGCGTCCATGGCACTCGCCACGAGCGACCCCGAGGACGGGCAGCGGCTCATGCACGCGCGGCGGCTGGCCGGATGGGTGGTCATGGAGCGGGGCGCGACGGTCGTCGAGGACGTCGCGGTGCCCCGCACCCGGCTGCTGCAGATGCTCCAGCGCGTCGAGCAGATCGGTGAGGAGCTCGGGCTGGAGATCTGCACCGTGGGTCACGCGGGTGACGGCAACCTGCACCCCATGCTGTGCCTGCCGGACCTCGGCCCGGAGTCGCAGGACCTCGGCCTGCGTGCCGCGGACCGGATCTGCCAGGCGGCCATCGCTCTCGGCGGGACCGTGACCGGCGAGCACGGCGTGGGCGAGCTCAAGCGCGGGATGCTCCACCAACAGCTCTCGGAGACCTCCCTGTCGGTGCAGGCCGCCATCAAGTCCGCCCTCGACCCCGACGGCATCCTCAACCCGGGACGGGGCTGGTGACGGTGCAGCACTCGCAGGACCCCGGTCTCGGCCCCTGGATCGCCGCAGGCTCGGCGCGTCGCAGGTCGATGCGGCGGCGCGCCCGGGAGACAGCCGCGGAGGAGCAGCGCACCCACCACGCGTGGATCAGCGTCGGTGATGAGCTGCCAGAAGGTGGCGGGCGCGGGGGCCCGCTCGACGGCATCCCCTTCGCCGTGAAGGACAACATCGACGTCGCGGGCTTCACGACCACTGCGGGGAGTCCGCTGCTCGAGCACCAGCGTCCGGTGCTCGACGCCGATGTCGTCAGCCTGCTGCGGCAGGCCGGAGCCGTCGTGCTCGGCAAGACCAACCTGCACGAGCTGGCCTTCGGGGGGACCAGCAACAACCGCACCCACGGCGCCGTCCGCAACCCCGTCGATCCGACCCGGGTCGCCGGTGGGTCGAGCGGAGGTAGCGCGGCCGCGGTGGCGCTGGGCAGCGTCCCCTTCGCTCTGGGCACCGACACCGGGGGGTCCGTGACGGTTCCCTCGGCATTCTGCGGGGTTGTGGGGTTCCGGCCGACCACGGGTCGGTACCCGGGCACCGGTGTGGTCAACCTGTCGACGTCGCGCGACACGGTGGGGCTGCACACCCGATGCGTGCGAGACGTGCGACTCGTCGACCGGGTGATCGCGCCGAGCGCGCGCCCGGCGCCACCTCCCGACCTCTCCGAAGTCGTGCTCGGTCTGGTCCCCTCCCGGTTCGACGACCTGCAGACGGAGGTGGCGCAGGCGCTGGACGGTGCGCTCGAGCTGCTTCGGCAGCACGGGGTGACCTTCGTCGACGTGCAGGTGCCCGGCGACCTGGCGGTGGCGGGTGGTGCCGGGCTGGACCTGGTCTTCTACGAGGCCGCCCGACTGCTTCCGGCGCGTTTCGCGCTGGGGCCGGGACCGGGGTCGGTCAACCTCGTCACGATGCTCGACCGGATCGCCTCACCCGACGTGCGTGCGCTCGTCGAGCACCTGGCGGCCTGCGGTCTCTCCGCGGCGGACTACGAGGCGGCGCGGCTGGCCCGCGCGGAGCTCAGGCGGGCGTACGGGGATGCCCTGGCCGCCTCGGGTGCCCACGCACTCGTGGGGCCGACGTCGCCGGTCCTCCCCCCGCCCATCGGTGCGGACGACGTGCTCGACGTCGACGGTCGGCCGGCCCCCACCTTCGCGACGATCATCCGCAACGCCGGGCCGGGGAGCGTCGCCGGGGTCCCCATGCTGTCGCTGCCGGCCGGGACGAGTGCGTCGGGTCTCCCCGTGGGGTTGTGCCTCGAGGGAGTCTTCTTCGCCGACGACGACCTGCTGGCCCTCGGGGAGAGCCTCGAGGCCGGGCTGCCCTGAGGGGCTGCCCGGCCCCGGCCTCAGTGGGTCCGCCAGCGCTCGATCGCGTCCGGCGTGAAGCGGATGCCGTGACCGGGGCCGGTCGGGACGACCGCTCGTCCGCCGTCGAGCTTGAGCGGCTCGGTGATGAAGGGCTCGAGGAAGGGGAAGTACTCGAGGTAGGAGCTGCTCGTCGTCGCTGCCGCGACGTGGACGTGCAGCTCGGTCATCAGGTGCGGCGCGAACCCCAGGCCGTGCAGCTCGGCGAGCCGGGCGACCCGCATGATCTCCGTGATGCCGCCCACCATGCAGGCATTGGGTTGGAGGATCTGGAGCGCCGAATGCGTGTAGGGGACGAACTCCGCTGCCGCGCAGTGGTGCTCACCGCCGGTGATCGCCATGGGGAGCCGCTCGCCGAGGATCTCGTGGGCGCGGATGTCGTGCCTCGCGACGGGCTCCTCGAACCAGTAGATGTCGGACTCGGCCAGCCGGCGCCCGAGGTGCAGGGCGCCGGGGAGGTCGAGCCGCTCGTTGGCATCGCACATGATGAGCAGGTCGTCGCCGACCTCGGCCCGCACCGCCGCCACGCGACGATGGTCCTCCGTGGGCTCGAGACCCACGCGGATCTTCACCCCGGCCAGGCCTTCCTCGGCGTAGCCGGCGCTCAGCCTGACGAGGTCGTCGGTCGACAGCCGGTTGCCGGCCTTGCCCGACCCGTAGACGGGGACGCTGTCGACGAGCTGCCCGAGCGCCTTGGCCAGCGGGAGCCCGTCGATGCGCGAGCGCAGGTCCCACAGCGCGATGTCGATCGCGGCGATCGCGAACCGGTTGTGCCCCTCGCCCATGCGGTGGGTGAGCGCGGTGTTGTCGGTGAAGATCCGCTCGACGTCCCGGACCGACTGCCCGATGAGTCGCGGGCCCAGCAGGTCGTCCACCAGGCGCTTGACCGAGGCGCCCGCCGTGACGTCGGTGATGAAGCAGTACCCGAGGCCGGTCTCGCCGGCCGCGGCGACCTCGACGACCATGAGCTCGTGCATCGCCCCGTCGTAGTCGGCGCTGCTGGGGGTGAAGGGGATCCGGAGAACGTAGGTCTCGAAGGATTCGATGGTGTGCATGGGGTCCTTTCGGATGCGGACTCAGGCGGAGAGCCTGATCCTGAGCAGACGGGTGGCGGCGATGACGACGCCGAGGTTGATGGCGAGGATGACGACCGAGAGCGCGCCCATCACCTGGAACTGGGACTCGGCGGCGAGGTTGTAGAGGATGACCGGCGCGACGCCGTTGTTGCCGGTGTAGAGGAAGATCGAGATGTCCAGCTCGCGGAAGAGGATGACGAAGTTGAGGATGCCGACGGCGAGCAGCGGGCCGCGGATGAGCGGGATCGACACCCGCCGCACCGTCTGCAACCATCCCGCCCCGAGGTTGCGCGCCGCCTCCTCCGTCTCGCTGTTGATCTGCTCCACGCCCGCGTCGATGTAGGAGAAGGACTGCGGGATCACCCGGATCATGTAGGCGACGACCATGATCGTCAGCGTGCCGCCGAGCCACATGGGGCCACCGCTGTAGGCGATGAGCATGGCGATGCCGAGGATCGCTCCCGGGAAGGCGAGCGGAGCGAGCATGAGGGGCTGGACGACCTTGGCCCCGCGCCACCCCGCCCTCGTCCGCAGCCAGACCGCGAGATAGCCCAGGGCCATGGCACCCAGGCTCGCGACGAGCGCGATCCAGATGCTGTTGACGAAGGAGCGCAGTACCGTCTCCTGCTCGAGCAGGGCCGCGTAGTTGTCCCAGAGCACGAGGTTGTCCCACGAGAGCGGCTCACCCACGGCACGTCGGAAGGAGGTGAGGACGAGGACGCCGAAGGGCAGGACGATGCTGGCGACGAAGACCCCGAGGCAGGCGCACCACATGGGCCACCGCATCCGGCCGAGGTCGACTCGCTGCGCGGTGCCGGGCTTGCCCGTGACCGTCGTGTAGCGCCGGCGGTTCTTGATCCGGTGCTGCACCCACAGGAGCAGCGCCAGGACGAGCACGACGGGCAGGCCGAGGACGGCGGAGTACTCGATGCGAGGCGGCGAGGACATGAGGCCGAACATCGCCGTGGGGATCGAGTCGATGCCGACCGGGCTGCCGAGCAGCGCGACGGGCCCGAAGATCGTGAAGGCGCTGACGAAGACGAGCAGCGTCCCGGAGAAGAGCGCCGGAGTGGTGAGCGGGAGCGTCACCTTGCGCAGCACCGTCAGGCGGGACGCGCCGACCGACTGCGCGGCCTCCTCGAGACGGGAGTCCATGGTGTCGAGCGCCTCGACGAGCGGCAGGAAGATCAGCGGGTAGAGGAAGAGCACGAGGCACAGGAGGATCCCCGGCATGCTGAAGACGTTGAAGCGCGGCAGGCCGAGCGGGTCCAGAACGTAGGTGTTGATCAGCCCGCTCTCCGGGCCGAGGAGCAGGATCCACCCCATCGCCGCGACGAAGCCGGGGGCGGCGAAGGTGAGGACCGCGGTCGACCGGAAGAACCCGCGCATCGGCAGGTTGGTCCGGCTCACCAGGTAGGCGTACGGCACCGCGATGGCGAGGCAGCCGACGGAGGAGCCGAGGCCCAGCAGGAGCGAGTTGAGCATCGCCTCCCAGATCTGCGGCCGCGAGAGCACCTCGGCGTAGTTGGCCAGCCCCAGCCCCTCGTCCCGGTGCTGGAGGCTTCGCGCCAGGACCGCGACGAGGGGGACGACGACGAAGAAGGCGATGGCAGCGATCCAGAGGGCCGGCGCGACGCCGATGACGGCGCGGCCCTTCCGCCGTGCGCGCACGAGGACCCCCGGCTGCCGTTGGGTGTGGGCGGTCATCGACCGAAGGCCTCGTCGAAGCCGGTGGTGACCTCTTCCTTGGACTCCTCGAGGCTCTCCGGGGTGAGCACGAGCATGTCCTTCGCGTCGATCTCCTGGCCGCCCTCGGGCACCTCCTGGTCGGCGAGGACCGAGCGGGACCCGATGCCGACCTGCTGGGCCTGGAAGTCGTCGGACAGCATGAACTGGATGAGGAGGCGGGCTGCCGCCGGGTTGGCCACCCCCTTGAGCGGAGCGGCGAAGGAGGGCATCGAGCCGATCTTCCCCTCGGGGTAGGCCATCGCCAGCGGTTCGCCGGCCGCGCGAGCGGTGGCGACGTCGGACTCGATCCCGGGGATGCCCCACGTGGCCTCGCCGGTCGTCAGCAGCTGGCTCAGGGCCAGCGCCGAGTCCGTCACCAGCGACTTGTCCTTGCCGACGGTGGGGACGAAGTCGGGCTCGATCTCCTGCATCCCCGTGGCGAAGGTGAGCGCGGCGCCCGAGGCGGACGGGTCGGCGACGGCCTTCTTCCCCTGGGCCTTCGACAGCTCCTCCCAGGTCTTCGGGACGTCGGCGGCCTCGGTCCGGCTGGAGTTGTAGGCGAAGCCGAGGGCGTACCAGGTGAAGGGCACGTAGGCAGCGTCCGACTGCAGGGGTGGGAGGACGTCGTCGAGGTTGTCGACGGGCGCCTCCTCGAGCAGGCCGTCGTCCGCCCACTGCTTCATCGTGCCGCCGTCGTTGAGGCTCACGACGTCGAAGGGCCGGTTGCCCTCACCCTGGGCCTCGACCTTCTGCGCGATCTGGCCGGAGTTCTCGCGGACGTACTTCACCTCGATCCCGTACTTCTTCTTGAACTCCTTGGCGAGGAGGTCGGCCTGGGGCTTGGTGTGGCCTCCGGCGCCGAGCCGGACCTCACCCTCCTCCTTGGCGCGCTCCACGAGGGCGCTCTGGTCGTCCGGCAGCGGCTCGGTGTCCGCGGCCTGCGGGGGAGCGCACGCGGCGGTGGCGGCGAGGCCGAGGGTGATGGTGAGGGCGAGGGCGTTGCGGGTCAGCGGGGTCATGACGATTCCTTCGGTCTGCGTGCGGTCAGGGGGTCAGGCGGCATCGACGAAAGAGAGCCGACGGGCGTCGGCGTGGACGCGGACGCGGTCGCCCACGGAGTGCTGCTCCACGCCCCGGTCGTGCGCGTCGATGACTCCGTCCCAGTCGTCGAGGGCCACGCGGTAGTGCGTCTCGTCGCCGAAGTACGCGACGTCGGTGATGACGCCGGACGCGTCCTCAGCGGGGGTGAGCTCGATGTCGTGAGGGCGGATGCACGCGACGGCGTCGCCGACTCCCTGGAGGCCGGAGGCGCTCACCGTCTGCCCGGTGACGAGGCGGACCTCGGTGCCCTCCGGGGTGCGGGTGCCGGGGACGAGGTTGGCCGGCCCGAGGGCCCGGGCGACGAAGCCCGTCGTCGGGCGGTTGTAGATCTCCGCGGGCGGAGCGACCTGCTGGACGCGACCGGAGCGAAGGGAGACGACCCGGTCCGCGAGGCCGAGCGCCTCGGTGCGGTCATGGGTGATGTAGACCATCGTGATGCCGAGGTCCTGCTGCAGCGTGCGGATCATCCGGCGCATGTCCTCCCGGAGCCGGGAGTCGAGGTTGGACAGCGGCTCGTCCATGAGGAGCACGCCGGGCCGCGTGACCAGGGCGCGGGCAAGCGAGACCCGTTGCTGCTGCCCGCCGGAGAGCTCGTGGGGGTACCGGTCGCCGAGCCCCTCGAGCTGGACGGTCGCCATGGCCTGGTCGGCCCGCTCGCGCACGTCCTGCTTGCGCACGCGGGGCCGGCGGGTGGTCAGACCGAAGGCGACGTTCTCCGCGACGGTCATGTGGGGCCACAGCGCGTAGGACTGGAAGACCATCCCGACGTGCCGCTTCTCCGGTGGGACGAAGGTCCCGTCCCCGACGACGACGGACCCGCCGATGGAGATGGTCCCCGATGTCGGGCGCTCGAAGCCCGCGATCATCCGCAGGGTCGTCGTCTTCCCGCACCCGCTGGGTCCGAGGAGGACGACGGACTCGCCCGACGAGACCGCCAGGTCGATGTCGTCCACCGCGGTGGCGTCGCCGAAGACCTTGGTCAGTCCTCGTAGCTGGATCTCGGTCATCGCTGCTCACTCCCTTGTGAGTTGTGCCGATTTGCGGCACAGTGTGCTCCAATACGGAACACTTTGATCGAGCCGGGGTGGCCACGTCAAGGGGTTTCCACAATTTCGTGACGCGACGACAGGGGTGTGAGGCATGAGTGCGATCGGGACGGCCATCCGGGTGCTCGAGGGGGTGGCGGCGCACCAGCCGGTCGGCGTGGGTGAGCTGGCGCGGCGACTGAAGATCCCCAAGAGCACCGTGCAGCGCGCGCTCAACGAGCTCGCCGACGTGTCGTGGATCGAGCCGGCCGCGGGCAGTGCCACGACCCGATGGGTGGTCACGACCCGCGCGCTCGCGGTGGCGGCCCAGGGCGGCCCCCAGCTGCGGACGGAGAACGTGCGTCGGGCCATGGTCGCGCTGCGCGACGAGTTCAACGAGAACGTCCACCTCACCGTGCGGCACGGGGACGTCATCGTCATCGTCGACAAGGTCGAGTCGACGCACGGGGTGCGGGTCTACGACCCCCTGGGCATCCCGGTGCCGATGCACGCGTCGTCGTCGGGCAAGGCGCTGCTCGCAGCCGCGACGCCCGAGGACCGGGCGGCCTACGTCGACCGCGCGCTGGAGCAGTTCACCGACCGCACCCTCGTGGACCCGGATGCGCTCCTCGAGGAGCTCGACGGGATCCGGGAGCGTGGCTACTCCATCAACACGGGGGAGTGGCGGGCGAGCGTCTCCGGGGTCGCCGCGGCCATCCCGACGCGGGGCGGGCCTGAGGCGGCGCTCGCGATCGCCGCACCCACCGAGCGCATCACCGCGGAGCAGATCGCGAGCATGGGGCCGCGCCTGCTGGAGGTCGTCGCCGACATCGCCCGGTGGGACCTCGGCTGAACGTCAGCCCTCGATGGTCTGTGCCCCCATGGCTGCGGCGAAGGGGGCGCGTGTCATCTGGTCGCGCCACACGGTCTCGAGCAGTGCGGCGCGACCGTTCTCGATGTCCGTGACCAGGGTGTCGAGGGCGACCTGCCCTCCCTCGCGGGCGGCGGAGAGCAGGTCGCGGTGCATCTCGCCGAGGACGCGGGCGTCGTACACGTCGCCCACGGTCGACACGGTCCAGAGCAGCTCGACCTCGCAGCGCTGGTAGGCCTCCTGGAGGCGTTGGACGCCCGAGAGCTCGACGATGGTGCTGTGGATCCGCTGGTGCACCGAGGCGACCCTGCCCGGTGGGGCGTCCCCGGGCAGGTCGAGCAGGTCCTGGGTGCGCTCGGCGAGCGGCTCCAGGTCGTGACCCCGGTCGAGGATGATGCGCATGGCGCCGGCCTCGAGCGTCAGGCGGTAGTCCCACAGGTCGTTGATCCGGGGGGCGTCGAGCACCGGGATGCGTGCCCCGCGATGGGGCACGTGCTCGAGGAGGCCCATGGAGATCAACTCGGCGAAGGCGGCACGCACCGTGTGGCGACCGACGCCGAGCGTCTGAGCCACCGACTCCTCGGTGATGCGTTCACCCTGACGCAGGCGCCCGTCGAGCAGGAGGTCGCGCACCGTGCCGACGACCTTCGACCTGCTCGACTCCGTGCCCACGTCGGTCATCCTGTCAGCCCCGCGTGGTCCCGGGCGACCACGCTCAGGGTGAGCGGTGGCCGGGACAGCTGGCCACGGAGGAGCTCGGCGCGCTCGCGGGCGGACACGACGCCGGCGTGCTTGACCTGCTCGTAGCCGCGGATGCCGTCGGGCAGCTCGGCCAGCTGGACGGCCACCGCGTGGTTGAGCGGCGAGACGCGCTCGACGATCTCGTCGACGATCTCCGCGTACCAGTCGCGGACCTCGCGCTCCTCGACCCGCGAGGACTGCCGCGCGAAGGGGTCGACGACGGTGCCCCTGAGGCGGCGGCCCGCACGCAGCGCCTTGAACCCGACGTCGAACCACGACCCGACGCGGATCTTGCCGGAGCCGAGGCGCCGGGCGAGCGGTGGCTGCAGGTTGTAGGCCATCTCGACGTCGCCGTCGAAGGTCTCGCGGACGTGCTCGGCGAACTCCGGCTTGAGGTGCAGCCGGGCGACCTCGTACTCGTCCTTGTAGGTCATGACCTTGTACAAGTACCGGATGACGGCGTGGGTCAGCTCGCGACGACCGGGGGCGGCCAGGTCCTCGGCCCGCGCCACCGCGACGACCCGGTCGAGGTATGCCGTCGCCGGCTCGGCCCGGTTGGCGTAGTCGAGCAGCTCGGGGAGGCGCACCGCGAGCAGCCGGCGGCTCTCCTCGTCGAGGCCCGCGGTCCGGACCCAGAGGTCGTCGAGTGCCGACCGGGCGCGGGAGGGCAGCGCGACCCGTCGACGCGAGAGCTCCGTCTCGGCGTCGGTGGGTGGCGGCGTGATCTCGTCGACGACCTGCTGCCGGTCGACGGCCCACAGCCGCCCGTACCGGAAGGCCTGGATGTTGCGCTCGACGGCCACGCCGTTGACCCGGAGGGCCTCCTCGATGGACTGCGCAGACAGCGGGAGCAGTCCGTGCTGGTAGGCGGTGCCGACGACGATGATGTTGGTCAGCATGTAGTCGGCGAAGAGCTCGTCGGCGATCCACCGGGCACGGACCTCGACCATCCGATCGGTGACCGCGGCGATGCTGGCCCGCAGGCCCTCGGAGTCGACGCTCGCGTACACGTCGCGGACCTGCTCGCCGGTCGGGAAGAGGTCGGAGTTGAGGACCGCGCTGGTGCGGTCCGGGTGGCAGCGGCGCAGGTTGGCGACCGATGCCGCGCCGACCTCGTCGAGCGCGAGGTAGGCGTGGGCCCGTCCCTCGCCGGTCTTGCTCGTCCAGTGGGTCACCCCCTTCGGCACGATGGCCAGGCTGGAGAGGACCGGACCCCACTTCTGGGCGGCTCCCGTCTGGTCGAAGGAGTGCACGTCGTAGCCGTCGAGCATGGCGGCGACCGAGAGCACGCCGTTGAGCGTCAGGACCCCCGTGCCACCCACCCCGGGCATGTAGAGGTGGAAGGCCTCGTCAGTCGGCACGGACCGGCGGGAGGTGGGCTCGGGCAGGTCGGCGGCGTCGAGTGTGCGCGGGTCGCGCCGCCGGTACCCGTGGCCCTCCTCCGTCCGGACCGTGACGAAGGCGGGGCAGTCGCCCTTGACGCAGGAGAAGTCCTGGTTGCACGACGAGGTGTGGATCCTCGTCTTCGGCCCGAACTCCGTCGAGGTCTTCTGCAGCGACATGCAGTTGCTGGACCGGCCGCAGTCGCCGCAGTTCTCGCAGACCTCCTCGTTGACGACGACGAACTCCGTGGGCCTGGCGAGCTTCCCCCGCTTCTGCAGCCGGCGTCGCTCGTTGGCGCAGGACTCGTCGTAGATCATCACGGTGCACCCGGGGACCTGCTCGAGCTCGGCCGCGGTCTCGACCATCCGGTCGGCGTGGCGTACCTCGACGAGTGGCGCGACGGGCTGGTCGGCGTACCTGCGCGGCTCCTTGGTGAGGATGACGATGCGCCGCACCCCTTCGGACTCGAGCCCGCGGGTGAGGTCGGCCAGGCCGTGCTGCCCGACGGGGTCCTGGGCTCCGGTGTTGGCCAGCACGCCGTTGTAGAGGATCTTGTACGTGATGTTGGTGCCCGTCGTCACGGCCCAGCGGATGTTGAGATAGCTCGAGTGGTAGAGCGCACCGTCGCCGAGGTGCTGGACCATGTGCTGCTTGTCCGTGTACCGGCTCAGCCCGATCCACGGCAGCCCCTCGCCGCCCATCTGGGTCATGACGTCGATGTGGCGCTCGGGTTGCTCGATGACCGTGTTGAAGCAGTTGCACCCGGGCGCCCCCCAGGCCTCCTGGCCGGGGGCGAGGACGGTCGAGGCGCTGTGGGGGCAGCCGGAGCAGAAGTTCGGGGTCCGCGGTTGGTGGACCTCGTGGGCTCGCGCGGCCACGTCCGCGAGGAGGCCCAGGTGGGGTGAGTGCGACAGGCCGGGGACGACGTCGCCGAGCAGCTCGGCGAGGCGTGCGCTGACGAAGTCCGCGTCCATGGCCCCCTCGACGGGGAAGACCCGGCGCCCAGAGCGGTCGGTCTTGCCCGTCACGTCGACCGGGCGTCCGAGGGGCTGCAGGGCGGCGCGCACCTGCTGCTCGATGACGTCGCGCTTCTCCTCGATGACGATGACCCGGTCGAGCCCCTCGGCGAAGCTGCGGACGGCGTCACCGTCGATCGGGTAGATCAGGCCCAGCTTGAGGATGCGCACGCCGGCGGCGACCAGCGCCTCCTCGTCCACCCCGAGGTCGCTCAGTGCCTGCCGCAGGTCGGTGTACGACTTGCCCGCGGTGACGATGCCGACCGTGTCGTGGTCGCCGCTCACGACCACCTCGTCGAGGTGGTTGGCCCGGGCGTACTCGCGGACGGCGACGTGACGCTCCTGGTAGAGGTGGCGCTCCATCTCGATGTTCTTGCCGGGGAAGAAGGAGAAGTCGGTCCGCTTGACGAAGGGGGCGCCCTCGATCGTCACCTCCGGAAGGACCGGTCGGGCGTCGTCCGGGTCGAAGGTCACGGAGGCGGCGGAGTCGCACAGGGCGCTGGTGAGCTTCATCGAGACCCAGCACCCGGAGAAGCGCGACATCGCGATGGCGTGCATGCCGAAGGTGCGGAACTCCGCGACCGACGACGGGTAGACGACCGGGACGCCGGCCGACATGAACGCGTACTCCTGCTGGAAGGGCATCGTCGACGACTTCGCCTCGTGGTCCTCACCGGAGAGGATCACGACCGACCCGTGGGTCGAGGTGCCCGCGAAGTTCCCGTGCTTCAGGGCGTCACCGCTGCGGTCGACGCCCGGTCCCTTGCCGAACCAGATGCTCGTCACGCCGTCCCACTGCGAGTGCGGGTGGTCGTCGAGCATCTGGGTCCCCATGTGTGCCGTCATCGCGAGCTCCTCGTTGCCCGCGGGCAGGAAGGTCGCGTCGTGCTCGGCGAGGAGGTCGGGGATGCGCTCGAGGTTGAGGTCGAGGCTGCCGATGGGCGAGCCCGGGTAGCCGCAGATGAAGGTGCCGATGCGCAGGCCGTCCTCGCGGTCCCGTCGAGCCTGCTCGAGGGGGAAGCGGATGAGGGCCTGCATCCCGGGCAGGTAGTGGGTGCCGCGCTCGGCCACCAGGCGGTCCGACAACTTCATTGACATCGTCCTCCAAGATTGTGACACAGTCTTTGTGTCACAATCAGTCTGCGGGCGCGACGACGCGGCCGTCAAGTGCCGAGGGGCTCCGCGCGAGTCCGAGGAGGACCATCGTGAGTCGTCAGTGGCCGTCGCCGACCTTCCTCCGGGAGACGCTGCGGGCGCCCCGCCTGCCCCGCCACCCGCACCGTGACCGCGTCGACCGGGCGGCGAGCATCGAGGACCTGCGCCGGCTCGCGCGTCGCCGGGTCCCTGCCGTCGCCTTCGACTACATGGACGGGGCGGCCGGCTCGGAGACCTCGCTGCTGCGCGCGCGGCAGGCCTTCGCCGACGTGCACTTCCACCCGCGGGTGCTCACCGACGTCGGGACCGTGGACCTGTCCACCACCGTCTGCGGGGAGAGGTCACGGCTGCCCTTCGGCGTGGCCCCCGTGGGGCTGACGCGCCTGCTCCACCACGAGGGCGAGGCCGCGGGCGCGCGGGCGGCGGCCGCCACGGGCATCCCCTTCGCCCTGTCGACGATGAGCTCGGTCTCCCTCGAGGACGTCGCGGCGGCTGCCCCGGATGCACGGCGCTGGTTCCAGCTCTACCTGTGGAAGGACCGCGAGAGGTCGATGGACGTCGTCGCCCGCGCCGCCGCCCACGGGTACGACACCCTGCTGCTCGCCGTCGACACGCCCGTGGGCGGGCAGCGCCTGCGCGACGTGCGCAACGGCATGACGATCCCGCCGTCCTTCGGTCTGCTCGACGCGGCGCGGGTGGCCACCAAGCCGGTCTGGCTCGCCAACTTCCTCACCACCGAGCCGCCCGCCTTCGCCTCGCTGAGCGCCTTCGACGGGTCGGTCGGCGAGCTCATCACCGAGATGTTCGACCCGACCCTGACCTTCGACGACCTCGCCTGGCTCCGGGAGCACTGGTCGGGCCGACTGCTCGTCAAGGGCCTGCAGGACCCGCAGGACGCCCGGCGTGCGGTCGACCTGGGGGCCGATGGTGTCGTCATCTCGAGCCACGGCGGGCGCCAGCTGGACCGGACGACCGCGCCGCTGCGCAGGCTCCCGCAGGTCCGTGCGGCGCTCACCGGGACCTCGGCCGAGGTCGTCGTCGACAGCGGCGTGATGTGCGGGGCCGATGTCGTGGCGGCACTGGCGCTGGGGGCGGACTTCGTCCTCGTCGGTCGCGCCTACCTCTACGGCCTCATGGCTGCCGGTGAGCACGGTGCCCGGCGGGCCCTGCGACTGCTCGAGGAGGACGTGCGTCGCACCATGCAGCTCCTCGGCGTGACGAGCGTCGCCGAGCTCACCCCGGAGTACGTGACCCTGGGGTGAGCCCGGCGGGTTCCTGACGGGTCAGGCCCGGCGACGCCCGGCCACGGCGACACCCGCGCCCGCGAGCGCGACGACGAGGGCCAGACCGCCGAGCGTGCGGGCGAGGGTGTCGGAGGCGGCGGGCTCGCTCCCTGCGTCCTTGCGCGCGTCCTTGCTGCCCTCGTCATCGGTGGTGGCGTGGTGGCCACCCTCCTCGGCGGCCGTGACCTCGAAGCTCGGAGCCGGGGACTCCGGCTCCTCACCGCCCTCCGTGGCGACGTCCGACCAGTCGGCGACCTCGCCGTCGGAGTAGGTCTGCTTCGCCGGCAGCACGAGCTCGCCGGGGGTGGGGAGCGGGCCGGCGCTGATCGCGAACTCCGCGTACTCGCCCGGCGCGATGCCGGCCGCGTCGGAGTCGGCGGTCCACGTGACCGTCCGCGGCGCCTCGCTGAGGACGAGGTCGTTGGCGGTGACCTTCTCGGGGAGCTTCGCCGTCGTCACCTTCGCCGTCCATCCCGGGACCGGGCGGACGGAGACGGTCGCGAGCGGCCGGTCCTGGGGGAGCGTGACGACGAGCTTCGTCGTCGACGCGGTGTCCGACTCGTTGGGCACGCGGAAGGTGAGCGCCGCGTAGCCGCCGGACGCCGTGGCGTCCGGGATCACGCGCACGTGGGCGGAGGCGGGCAGGGCCGTCGCGGCCGTGGCGGCGAGGGCGAGGGTCAGGGCTGCGCCGGAGCGCAGGATGGTGCGGTTCATGAGAGTCCTTCGGTGAGGTGTGCGGGGCCCGCCCGCGCCCTCACGGCGAGGGGCGGGTCAGGCAGGAGTGGGAGCGGGCAGCGCCGGCGGGCCGCGTCGGCCCACCCCACCGAGGACGAAGGGGGGCCGCCGCGGCTGGTCCGCGACGGCCGGGGTTGCACACGGCGCGGGGATGACGACCCGCCGCACCGTCTCCGGCAGGACCGGTCGCAGCAGGCCGGCGAGGAACCAGACCGCCTCCTCACCACGGGCGAGGACGAGGGCCAGCAGCAGTGCGGCGACGGTGTGCGCGAGGAGCATGGCCGGGCTGGTGTGGGACATTTCGGCGCCGCCCGCGCACCCGAGGACCATCTCGTGGTGACCACCGCCGACCGCGCACGTCGGGTCGGGGTGCCCCGCGGAGAGCAGGGTGTGCAGGACCACCTGGGACCCGCCGAGCGTGACGGCCATCGCCGCGCGGCCGAGCCGCCACTGCGTGAGGACGAGACCGCTCCACAGCAGCAGCCCGACGATGAGCACCATCCCTCCGGCCGAAGGGAGTCCGCCGCCGGCGGCGAGGTGGGCGCCGGTGGACAGCCCGCCGGCCGCGATCGTCCAGGCGAGGGTGCGCGCCACTCGCAGCACACCCCGGCTCGGTTCGGTCACGCTCACTCCGCCGCCGGAGGTCCGCTGATCATCTTGCCGTCGGTGTCGAGCGGCCACGGGTTGGCCGTGCAGCCGTCGAGACCGAGCGTCTGCTGGAGCATGACCGGCGCGCGCCACCCCGGGGCGGGGCAGCGCTCGTGCCCCAGCCCCAGCCCGTGCCCGACCTCGTGGTTGACGAGATAGGTCCGATAGGCGTCGATGTCGTCGACGTGCGGCACCCCGAGGAACCACCGGTCGAGGTTGAGCATGATGAACTCCCCTGCGCGGCAGGAGGTGTAGCCGTCGGTCGAGGCGCCGGCGGCCTCGCACTGCTTGTCGACGGTCGCGGGCGTCGCGAGGCGGATCGTCAACTGCGCCGGCTCGTCGACGACCCGGCGGAAGCGCCACTGCCCGCCGCCGGTCCACCCGCGCGGGTGCGACAGCGCGCGGTCGATGACCCGGCCGAAGTCGCCGCTCGTCACCCGGGCGCCCTGCTCGACCTCGACGCGGTAGGTGACGAGCTGGCCGGACTCGCCGCGCACGCCGGTGCCGGCGGTCAGCCGCGTGTAGCGGCCCGTTGACCAGTACTCCGGCGCGGTGGGCGAAGGGGAGGTCTGCGGGCTCGTCGTGGCGGAGCCGGTGCCGGCGGCCTCGTCCCGGTCGGTCCCGGAGGAGCTCGTCACCGCCCCGCCCGCATCGGGAGCATCCCGGGTGGGGGCGCCCTCTGCGGTCGTCAGGCCCACGGCGACCGCGAGCACGACGAGCAGCACGAGGGCGGTCGCGGCGAGCTGTCGGCGCCGCGCCTGCACAGCGCTCGCCGGAGCCAGGGACCGAAGGGGGGACACCCCCACAGGATAGGCGCGGCCCGCGCTCAGCCGGCGTGGTCGAGCAGCCAGTCCCGCAGCCGCAGCGTCGAGAGGCAGTCGTACTCGTTGTACTGCCGCAGGTCCTCGAGCCGGGCCGCCGCCTCGAGCTCGTCGCCCGCGGCCACCGCCTCGCGGTAGCGCTGGTACTCGATGATCGAGTCGCCGCCGGCCGTCACGCCGTCGGCGTCGCGCAGCTCGTCACCCATGTAGAGCGGCTCGAGCGCCTTGATCGAGTAGGAGCGGCTGCCGACCCGCACGGCCGACTTGACCACGGCGTAGAGGTCGACGAAGACGTCGCCATCGAGCAGCTGCGCGACCTCCGCCTCGTAGACGCCGTGCCGGGCGGCCAGGCGGGTCAGGGCGGAGCGCTCGTAGCCGGAGTAGTGGAAGACGTGCAGGCCGGGCCACCGCTGCAGCCGCTCCCGCAGCCAGTCGACGAAGCCGACGAGCGCGGCCCGCTCCTGCTCACGGTCGTGGGCCCAGAAGGGCACGAAGTCGCCACTCGCCGTGAGCGACCCGAAGAGGTACTCCAGACCCGTGTCGGTCGGGGTCGCGCCCCGCCACATCGGGTCGCCCTCGAAGTCGAAGAAGACATCGCCCTCGCTCGGCGCCGGCAGCTGCGCGAGCAGCTCGGGCGCGAAGACCTCGTAGGGCAGCGGCTCCTGCGGCGTCGGCTCGATGAGCTGCAGCCCGGCCTGGCTGCGCAGCACGGCCAGCTGCTCGTCGTCGAGCCCCTCGACCGGTCGGGTCCGCTCGGCGAGTGCCGTGAGCGTCGTGACCCCGGCGTCGACGAGCCGCGCCCGGGTCGTCGCGCGCACCCCGGCGGCGAGCCCGACGTCCTCGCGCACGGCGAGCTCGGCGCGGCAGGCGTCGCAGAAGAGGCACGCCTTCCACCGCGGGTCCTCCCACACGACCGGCCCGCTCTCGGCGGCGTGCGCGTCGATGACCTCGAGGATGCGCGAGCGCACCTCGTGCAACTCGTCGGCCAGCTCCTCGCGCGGGGTGTCGACGTGCGTCCCGTCGCCGAGGATCAGCCGGACGAAGGGGGCCAACGGCACCCCGGCGGACTCCAGCGCCTCGGCGTAGGCGGCCACCTGCAGCTGGGCGTGCCGGTGCGCCTTGCGGGCGAGCTTGGTCTCCGCCGCGACCCAGCCCCCTTCGTCACGCAGCAGGTGGTCGGCCCGGCCACGGAAGCGCTCGCCGGCGACCGGGACCTGGTGGACCAGCCGCACAGCAGGGTCCTGCAGCACGCGCAGGACCTCGGTGGCGGACATGCGGCCGGCGTCGATGACGCCGTCGCCGATCGCCGCGGTCAGCTCGTCGGTGACCTCCTGCTCGTAGTCGCGCCCGAGGTCGCCGAAGCGCTCGCGGATCGGGTCGACCTCGGCGGGAACCGCCTCACGACGACCGAGCCGCACGTCGAGCTCGACGAGCAGGCCGAACTCGCACTCGCGGCCGCGACGCAGGTCGCCCGCGGTGATGACCGCGGGCTGCGGCCGGCCGTCGAGGAGGGGGAGGTCCATGGCCTCGAGGGTACGAGCCCGCACCCACAACGTTCCCTGAGGTGCGACGGAGGAGCCTCGAAGGGTCAGACCCAGCTCGGGAACCACATGCGCCAGCGCCAGTGGTCGTAGGGGATGACCTGGGCGGTCCAGATCGGCCAGAAGAAGGCGAAGTTGGCCAGGACGAGGAGCAGGTAGGCGCCGACGACGAGGTGCCCGATGCGGCGGCGACGGGCGCTCGCACCCGGCGGGCCGAGCGCGAGACCGAGCATGAAGACGACCGCGAGGATCACCCAGGGCTCGAAGGCGATCGTGTAGAAGGTGAAGATCGTGCGGTGCTGCAGGAAGAACCACGGCAGCCACCCGCCGACGAAGCCGACGAGGATCGCGCCGGCCCGCCAGTCGCGGCGGAAGGCCCAGTGCCACAGCAGGAAGAACAGGGCGGCGGTCGCGAGCCACCAGATCGAGACCGAGCCGAGCGAGGTGATCGCCTTGGAGCACTTGTCGACCTCGCAGCCGGTCATGCCGGCGGACTTCGTCTCGTAGAAGAAGGAGGTCGGCCGCGACTGGATCATCCACGACCACGGGTTGGACATGTAGGTGTGCGGCGAGGTCAGGTGGTCGTGGAAGTCGAGGACCTGCACGTGGTACTGCCACAGCGAGCGAAGGGCGGGCGGCAGCCACTGCACGCCCTCGCCGGGGTGGTCCACGGCCCACGTGCGGTTGTAGCCCGTCTTCGTGACGAACCAGCCGGTCCACGAGGCGAGGTAGGTCGCGAGCACGACGACCGTCATCGAGATGCCGGCCCACACGCCGTCCTTGCCGATGCCGGCGACGGCCCAGTGCCGGGCGCCGGCGGCGCGGCGGGCACCCATGTCCCAGAAGACGGTCATCAGGCCGAAGGCCGCGAAGAAGTAGAGCCCGGACCACTTCGTGCCGCAGGCCAGACCGAGGGAGAGGGCGGCGACGAGCCGCCAGGGGCGCCACCACAGCATCGGGCCGGTGCCGAAGGAGGTGCTCGGCAGGGCGGCGACCCGGTCGGCCAGGCGGGCGCGCGACCAGTCGCGGTCGACGAGCAGCGCGCCGAAGGCCGCGAGCGCGAAGAACATGAGGATCAGGTCGAGCAGGCCGGTGCGCGAGTGGACGAAGTGGTGCCCCTCGAAGGCCATGAGGAAGGCCGCGATGGTGCCGAGCCAGCTCGAGCCGAAGAGGCGACGGGCGATCCGGCCCACCATGAGGATCGAGATCGTGCCGAGCAGCGCGACGGAGAAACGCCAGCCGAAGCTCGACGTCGAGCCGAAGACCCACTCGCCGAAGGCGATGATCCACTTGCCGACCGGCGGGTGGACGACCATGTCGCCCTCGGTCGTCTTGAAGACGTCGAGGTTGCCGGCGGTGAAGAGCGGGTCGACCTTCTCCCCTTCGCCCTTCCACCGCATCTCGACGCCGTACTCGAGCATCGAGACGCCCTGCTTGACGTAGTACGTCTCGTCGAAGACCAGCTGGTGGGGGCGGCCGAGGGACCAGAAGCGCAGCACGCCACCGATCGCGGCGAAGAGGAGCGGACCGAGCCAGCCCCACAGCACGTCGCTGGGGCGGAAGCCGAGCAGACGCGCGCGCAGCTGCTCCCCCCGGTCCATGGCCGCCATCGTAGGCGAGGATGGACGCATGCCACTCGTCCTCGCCGCCACGCCCATCGGAGACCCGCGCGACGCCAGCCCCCGGCTGCGGGAGGAGCTCGAGGGGGCCGACATCGTCGCCGCCGAGGACACCCGTCGGCTGCGCCGTCTCGCCGGCGAGATCGGGGTGACGCTGCCCGAGCGGGTCGTCAGCTATCACGAGCACAACGAGGCGACGAAGACCGCCGAGCTGCTCGAGGCGGTCGTCGCGGGGGAGCGGGTCGTGCTCGTCACCGACGCCGGCATGCCCTCGGTCTCCGACCCCGGCTACCGCTTCGTGCGGGCGTGCATCGACGCCGACGAGGTCGTCACCTGCGTGCCCGGGCCGAGCGCCGTGCTCATGGCCCTGGCCGTCTCGGGACTGCCGGTCGACCGCTTCACCTTCGAGGGATTCCTCCCGCGCAAGGGCGGCGAGCGTCGCCGGCTGCTCACCGAGGTCGCTCAGGAGCGGCGCACCATGGTCTTCTTCGAGGCGCCGCACCGCATCGCCGCCACCCTCGAGGCGATGGCCGAGATCCTCGGCCCCGACCGGCCGGCCGCGGTGTGCCGCGAGCTGACGAAGACCTACGAGGAGGTCCGCCGGGGTGGCCTGGCCGAGCTGGCCCAGTGGGCGGCCGAGGGGGTCAAGGGCGAGATCACGATCGTCGTCGGCGGCGCCGAGCGCACGACGATCTCCATGGAGGACGCGATCGCCGAGGTGCTCGCCCGCAAGGACCGCGGCGCCCGGCTCAAGGACGTCTGCGCGGCCGTCGCCACGTCGACGGGCCACTCCAAGAAGGCGCTCTACGACGCCGTCGTCGACCACCGCAGGGAGCACTCAGACTGAGGTGGGACAATCCCGGCCATGACCGAGCCGATGCCCGACTCCGGCACCGACCTGCCCATCGACGAGGAGTCCTCCGCCCAGGCCCGCGGAGCCACGACCGAGGCCGCCGAGGGCGCCCGTGAGGCCCACGCCGAGCACGGGACCCGTCCCGGCAGCGAGCGCACCGTCGTCCACCTCCTGCGCCACGGCGAGGTCGACAACCCGCACAAGATCCTCTACGGCCGCCTGCCCGACTACCACCTCTCGCCCCTGGGCCGAGAGATGGCCGAGGTCGTCGGCGAGCACCTCGGCGACGCCGACCTGGCGCTCGTGGTCCACAGCCCGCTCGAGCGCACCGCAGAGACGGCCGCACCGACCCTCGCCCGCCACGGCCTGACCGCCGTCGTCGACCCCCGGGTCATCGAGGCGGGCAACAAGTTCGAGGGCCGCCGCTTCCGCAAGCGGCTGCTGCTCGACCCGCGCCGCTGGTGGTGGGTGCGCGACCCCACGAAGCCGACCTGGGGCGAGCACTACCGCGCCATCGGCAAGCGGATGATGGCCGCCATCGAGGACGCCCGCGACCACGCCCGCGGCCACGAGGCGCTCGTCGTCAGCCACCAGCTGCCGATCTGGACCATCCGCAGCGTCCTCGAGCAGCGGCCGCTGTGGCACGACCCGCGGCGCCGGGAGTGCAACCTCGCCTCCCTGACCTCGGTCACCTTCGTCGGCGACGAGGTCGTCGACGTCACCTACAGCGAGCCGGCGGCGCACCTCTACGCGCACGCGGCCAAGACCCCTGGAGCCTGACCCCCTTCGATGAGACGACACCGCATCACCCGCACCCTCGTCGCGACGGCGAGCGCCCTGGCCCTCGCCGGCGGCGTCGCCGCCTGCAGCGACTCGCCGTCGGAGAAGGCGGCCAAGGAGTTCGGCACCCGCAACGGTGACGGCTCCACGCACCTCATCGCCGAGGCCGACCGGGGGAAGCCGGTGGAGCTCGCCGGCGAGACGATCGACGGCAAGACCTGGGACAGCGCGGACCAGCGCGGCAAGGTCGTCGTCGTCAACAGCTGGGCGAGCTGGTGCGGCCCGTGCGCCACGGAGGCCCCGCACCTCGTCGACGCGCAGGAGCAGACGAAGGGGGAGGACGTCGAGTTCGTCGGCATCAACTTCCGCGAGTCCTCCAAGGAGACCGGCCGGGCGCAGGCGCAGGAGTGGGGCTTCACCTGGCCTTCGGTCTACGACAAGTCCGGCCAGAGCGCCCTCGACATGCAGGGCAAGATGACCGCCACGCCGTCCACCGCCGTGCTCGACCGTGAGGGCCGCATCGCGGCCGTCGTCCTCGGTCCGGTGACCACCTCGACCCTCGTGGGGCTCGTCGAGGACACCGCCGCCGAGACGGCATGAGCGGGGCCCTGGCCACGCTCCCTTCGCTCGCCGGCGGACTGAGCGATCAGGTCACCGAGGGGGCGCTGCCGCTCGCCGTCCTCGTCGCCGCCCTCGCCGGGCTCGTCTCCTTCGCCACGCCCTGCGTGCTGCCGCTCGTGCCCGGCTACCTCGGCTACGTCACCGGCCTGTCCGATGTCGCCCTCGAGGAGCGCAGCCGCGGGCGGATGGTCCTGGGGACGCTGCTGTTCATCCTCGGCTTCAGCGCCGTCTTCGTCCTCGCGTCGATGTTCGTCGCGACCGCCGGCCGGGCGCTCGTCGAGCACCGCGAGCTGCTCATGCGCATCGGCGGCGTGCTTGTCATCCTCATGGCCCTCGTCTTCCTCGGCGCCGGCTCGCAGCGGACCTTCCGCCTGCCGATCAAGCCCGCGACCGGGCTCGCCGGGGCGCCGGTGCTCGGCGCGGTCTTCGGCCTCGGCTGGGCGCCCTGCATGGGCCCGACGCTCGGCGCGGTCCTCGCCCTCAACCTCACCGGTGACGGCTCGACGACCCGCGCCGTGGTCCTCGCCGTCGCCTACTGCCTCGGTCTGGGGCTGCCCTTCCTGCTCATCGCCGCCGCCTACGAGCGGTGGGCGCCGGTCTCGGCCTGGCTGCGCCGCCGCCAGCGCGCCATCCAGGTCGTCGGCGCCGTGCTGCTCATCGCGATCGGGCTGCTCCTGCTCACCGGCGGCTGGGACGCGATCACCCAGTGGCTGCAGATCCATCTCATCAGCGACACGGAGGTGATCCTCTGATGGCCAGCTCGACCCGTCAGCGGCCCGAGGTGACCCAGCCCCGGCTCGGCGCGATCGGCTACCTGCGGTGGGGCTGGCGCCAGCTGACGAGCATGCGCACCGCGCTCTTCCTGCTGCTGCTCCTGGCGATCGGTGCCGTGCCCGGTTCGGTCTTCCCCCAGCGCAGCCTCGACCCGGCGCGCACCGAGGACTGGATCGCCCGGCACGAGACCACCGGTCCGTGGCTGGACAAGCTCGGGGCCTTCGAGGTCTACAGCTCGCCGTGGTTCTCCGCGATCTACCTGCTCCTCTTCATCTCGCTCATCGGCTGCATCGTGCCGCGCACGGCGGTGCACTGGAAGTCCTTGCGCAGCAAGCCTCCCCGCGCTCCCAAGCGGCTCGCTCGGCTCGAGGCGCACGCCGACGGCGAGGTCGCCGACGACCTCGAGCAGGTGCGCGAGGCCGCGACCCGGGTGCTGCGCAAGCGTCGTTTCCGCGTCGCCAGCCACGACGACGCCTCCGTGTCGGCGGAGAAGGGCTATGCCAAGGAGACCGGCAACCTCGTCTTCCACACCGCCCTCGTCACGCTGATCATCGGCGTCGCCGTCGGCCACCTGTGGGGCTGGAAGGCCGACGTCGTCGTCCCCGCCGGGGACTCCTTCGTCAACACCGTGACGCGCTACGACACCTTCGCCCCGGGGCCGCTCGTCGACGAGTCCTCGCTCGCCCCCTTCGGCATGAAGGTCACGAAGATGACCGCGGACTTCAACGACCGCGAGCCCGGGGCGCAGACCTTCGGCCAGCCGCGGGACTTCGAGGCGCACGTCACCGGCACGACCGCCGACGGCGAGGACTTCACCGACGTCGTCAAGGTCAACCACCCGCTGGAGATGCAGGACGCGACCGTCTTCCTCCTCGGCAACGGCTACGCCCCCGTCGTCACGGTCAAGGACGCCGACGGCAAGGTCCTCTACTCGGGGGCCACCCCCTTCCTCGCGCAGGACGGCAACTACCGCTCCACCGGCGCGATCAAGGTCGGGGCCGCGACGCCCGAGCAGTTCGGCTTCATGGGGCTCTTCCTGCCGACGGCCTACATCGACCCCGACCAGGGGCCGGTCTCGGTCTTCCCGGACACCAAGGACCCGGCGCTCGCCCTGAGCATGTACACCGGCGACCTCTACCCCGGCGGGCGCCCGCAGTCGGTCTTCACGCTCGACACCGAGTCGATGGACAAGGTCACCAACGCCAAGGGCACCGACCAGCTGCGCATCTGGCTCAAGCCCGGCGAGGGAGCCAACCTGCCCGACGATCGCGGCACGATCACCTTCGACGGGGTGGAGCGCTTCGCCGGCTTCTCCGTGCGGCACGACCCCGGCAAGGGGCTGACCCTGTGGTCGGCGCTCGCCGCCCTCGCCGGGCTCATCGCCACCCTGACCATCAAGCGCCGCCGGGTCTTCGTCCGGCTCGTCCAGGACGGCGACGTCGTGCGCGTCGAGGTCGGCGGCATGAGCCGAGACGATGACGACGGCCTGCCCGAGGTCGTCCAGGAGATCCGCGACGAGCTCGTGGGACAATCGAGGACATCATGACGAACGAGATGCTGGCCCAGAACGCCAACTACGCGCTGGCCTCGGCCGCGCTGGTGATCACCGTGGCGATGCTCTGCTACGCCCTCTACCTCGCCCAGTCGGTCCCGGTGCGTGAGCGCGCCGAGTCCACGGCGCGGGTGCCGGCCACGGTCGGTGGCGGTGCGGGCGAGGACCTGACGGACGAAGGGGGCGCAGCCGCCGGGGACGAGCCGGTCGAGACCCCCGCCCGGGCCCGCAAGGCCGCCGGCATCGGTGGGTCCCTCTCGTGGCTGGGCGCGCTGCTGCTGCTCGGCTCGATCGTCCTGCGCGGGGTGGCCGTCGACCGGGTGCCGCTGGGCAACCTCTTCGAGTTCAGCATCGCCGGGTGCTTCTTCGCGATGGCCGTCTTCTGCGTCGCCGGGCTGCGCCGCGACCTGCGCTGGCTGGGCGTCTTCGTCACGGCCTTCGTCGTGCTCGTGCTCATGGTCGCCTCGACCGCCTGGTACGTCGAGGCCGACGAGCTCGTCCCCTCGCTCAAGTCCTACTGGCTGCCGATCCACGTCACCGTCGCGACCCTGTCCGTCGGCATCTTCATCGTCGGCGCGATCCTCAGCGCGCTCTACCTCATGAGCGACCGCGAGGTCGGTGGCGAGCGCTTCTGGCGCAAGCTGCCCGCGGCGCAGCAGCTCGAGAAGCTCGCGTACTCGCTGCACATCATCGGCTTCCCGCTGTGGACCTTCACCCTCATCGCCGGCGCTATCTGGGCCCGCGAGGCCTGGGGCTCCTACTGGAACTGGGACCCCAAGGAGGTGTGGACCTTCGTCATCTGGGTCGTCTACGCCGCCTACCTGCACGCCCGGGCCACGAAGAACACCTCGAGGCGCACGGCCAACTGGATCGCCCTGGCCGGCTTCGCCTGCATCGTCATCAACTACACGGTCGTGAACTTCTACTTCATCGGCCAGCACAGCTACGCGCAGTGAGGTCCCCCGCATGATCCGTTACTCGCTGCTGCGCATGCTCATCTTCTTCGGCTGCCTCGCGGCCCTGTGGCTCGTCGGCCTGCGTGAGCCCACCGAGCTGCCCTGGCTCGTCGTCATCTCGGCGATCGCGTCGATGGTCATCTCCGCGATCGTGCTCAAGCCCTTCCGCGCCGAGATGATCCAGCAGATCCAGGACCGCCAGGCCGCCAAGGCTCGCGCTCGCGCCGAGCGCACCGACACCGACGAGGCCGTCGAGGACGGGCGGGGTACGAGCGAGCCCGAGCCCGAGGCGGAGGCCGAGGCCGAGGAGCCCGAGACCTTCCGCTGAGGAGTGACGCCGCGCTCGGCCCCGCGGTGGCTCAGGCCGTGCAGGCCGAGATCCTCGCAGCTGGCCGGGATGATCGCGTCCACCAGGGACTTTCCCGGCCACGCGCGCGAGCGGCGCCCGGGAGGGTCAGCGGGCGAGCGGCGCGAAGAGCCAGATCGCCCACATCAGCTCGGCGAAGCCGGTGAGCCCGAGGGCCGGGATGAGCGCTTTGCCGGTCGCGCCGGAGCGCACGGCCTGGATGCCGGGCCAGGCGATGACCAGCCCGACGAGGCCGATCGGGGCCCACGGGCGCCAGATCGCCATGAGCAGGGTGCACACGACCGTGACGCCGAAGAGCCCGAGGTAGAGCTGGCGGGTGCGCGCGTCGCCCAGCCGGACCGCGAGGGTCGTCTTGCCGGTCACCGAGTCGGTGGGGATGTCGCGCAGGTTGTTGGCCACGAGGATCGCGCTGGCGAGGGCGCCGACGCCGATGGCGCCGAGCACGCCGACCGGGGTGATCGAGCCGATCTGGGTGTACTGCGTGCCGAGGGTGGCGACCAGGCCGAAGAAGATGAAGACGTAGACCTCGCCGAGGCCGCGGTAGCCGTAGGGGTTGCCGCCGCCGGTGTAGCGCCAGGCCGCGAGGATCGCCAGGGCACCGATGGGGATCATGATCCACGCCTGGCTCAGGGCGACGAGCGCGAACCCGACGAAGGCGCCGATGCCGAAGAAGGTGAAGGCCATGAGCTTGACGTTGGCCGGGTCGGCGAGGCGCTGGCCGACGAGCCGCACCGGGCCGACCCGCTCCTCGTCGGTGCCGCGGATGCCGTCGCTGTAGTCGTTGGCGTAGTTGACGCCGATCTGCAGGCAGCACGAGACGATGAGGGCGAGGAGCGCGAGGCCGAGGTTGGCCCCCTTCGTCCCCTCCTCGAGGTCACGGTTGGCCGCTGCGGCGGCGGTGCCGACGATGACGGGGGCGAGTGCTGCGGGGAGGGTTCGCGGGCGGGCGCCGGCGATCCACTGCTTGAGGGTGGCCACGACCGCCGATCTTACGAGGCGCTCAGCCTCCGAGCAGACGCGCCACGGCGGAGCGGTCCGGCTTGCCGGGTCCGCGCATCGGCAGCGAGTCGACGACGAGCACGCGGCGGGGGAGGGCCGCGGGCTCGAGGTGGGGCCGCAGCATCTCGCGGATCTCGGCGACCCCGGCGTCGGGGACGGGCCCGACGGGCGGGCCTCCGGGCGAGGTGACCGCGGCCAGCGCGACCGCCTGCCCCCACTGCGGGTCGGGCACCCCGACGACGACCGCCTCGGTGACGGCAGGGACGTGGGCGACCACGGCCTCCTCGACGACGCGGGGCGCGATCTTGAGGCCGCCGGTGTTGATGACGTCGTCGGCCCGGCCGGTGACGCTCACCCGGCCGTCGCCGTCGACGGTGCCGAGGTCGCCGGTGCGAAACCAGCGCTGACCCCCTTCGGTCCGGAAGGCCCCTGTGTCGAGACCGAGGTAGCCGTGGGCGACGACCGCACCGCAGAGCTCGATGACGCCGTCGGCGCCGGTGCGCACGGCGACACCCTGCAGGGGCTGGCCGTTGTAGACGCACCCGCCGGCCGTCTCGGACATGCCATAGGTCGTCACGACCCGCACGCCGAGGGAGCGGGCGCGGTCGAGCAGCGCCCCGGGAGTGGCGGCCCCGCCCACGAGCACGGCGTCGAAGCGCCGCAGCGCCTCCAGGCCCATCGGGTCCTCGACGAGTCGGGTCAGCTGGGTGGGGACGAGCGAGGTGTAGCGGCGCTCCGCGTGCATGCCCGCCGTGGCCTCGACGAGGGCGAAGGGGGGAGCCGACGCGTCGACGACGACCGGCGTCGTGCCGGCGGCGATGCTGCGCAGCAGCACCTGCAGGCCGGCGATGTGGTGGGGCGGCAGGGCGAGCAGCCACTGACCGGGGCCCCCGAGGCGGTGCGCGGTGGCCTCGGCGCTCGCGAGGAGGTTGGCGGCGGTGAGCAGAGAGAGCTTCGGTGTGCCGGTCGAGCCGGAGGTCGCGATGGCGACGGCGAGGTCGTCGGGCAGCTCACCCTCCGGCAGGGTCGGCGTCTCGCCGGGCGCGTGCGGGTGGATCGGCGCGGTGCCGGTCAGCGCCCGCTCGAGCGCGGGCAGCGCGTCGAGCACGGCGGGGCCGGCGGGCAGGGGGAGTGGGGTGATCGGCACCGGACTCATTCCTTCTCTCGCAGAGCGGTCTCCCAGTCGGGACCGCGGTGGAAGATCCCGAGGACGATCACGGTCAGGTCGGTCGCGCAGCCGACAACTTCGTAGGCGATGAGGGTCCGCCTCCGAAAGCTGGTGGTCTTCACCCCGGGGCGGACGTCGTCACGGTTCCTGCCCGCATCGGGAAAGGCAGGGATGCCTTCGATGTGGTCGATGATGGCCGAGATGAACTGCTGTGAGATCTCGGGACCCGCGTTGGCGGTGATCCAGTTGTCGAGATCGTCGAGCTGGCGTTGGGCTTCTGGCGTGTAGCTGATCCGCTCCGTCATGAACGGGCGGCCCACTTGCTCTCGAAGTGGGCACGCACGTCAGCGGCCGGGATCGCTCGGTCAGGGTCCGCCTTGAGCGCGTCGTAGGCCGCACCGACCTCGCGGTGCAGCCACGACGTGGTGGCCAGGCTCCAGGCGTCGTCGCCGTCGACCGACTCGAGCAGGCGCAGCGCCACCTCTCGGCGCACGTCGGGAGGCAGCGACATCCCTGCCTCGTAGAACTCCGACTCGTTCACCGACATGCATCCGAGTTTACGCCGCAGCCTCCGTCCCTTGCTGGGCCTCGTCCACAGGGTGCGCGGCGTGATCGCTGCGGGACCAGCCCTCAGAAGTACCAGGGGAAGGGCGACCAGTCCGGGTCGCGCTTCTCGAGGAACTGGTCGCGCCCCTCGACCGCCTCGTCGGTCATGTAGGCCAGACGGGTCGCCTCGCCGGCGAAGACCTGCTGGCCCATGAGCCCGTCGTCGGTGAGGTTGAAGGCGAACTTGAGCATCCGGATCGCGGTGGGCGACTTCGCCATGATCTCGCGGGCCATCTGCAGCCCCTCGACCTCGAGCTCGGCGTGCTCGACGACCGCGTTGACCGCACCCATCTCGTACATCTCCTGGCCGGTGTAGGCGCGGCCGAGGAAGAAGATCTCGCGAGCGCGCTTCTGCCCCACCATCTTTGCGAGGTAGGCGCTGCCGTAGCCGCCGTCGAAGGAGCCCACGTCGGCGTCGGTCTGCTTGAAGCGGGCGTGCTGGCTGGCGAGGGTCATGTCGCACACGACGTGCAGCGAGTGCCCAC
The DNA here is from genome assembly GCF_024362365.1 of Janibacter sp. CX7. Lineage (NCBI taxonomy): Bacteria > Bacillati > Actinomycetota > Actinomycetes > Micrococcales > Intrasporangiaceae > Janibacter > Janibacter sp. CX7. The sequence goes on from NZ_CP101464.1 coordinate 435,794, forward strand.
CGCCGGCGGCCCAGCCGCCGACGAGCGCGATGACGACCTTGGGCATGGTGCGGATGAGGCGCTGGACCTCGAGGATGTGCAGGCGCCCCCCTTCGGCCTTGACCCGACGCTCGTCGATGCCGGCCGCGGAGTCGTCGCCACCGGGGTCGGCGGCGTACTGGTAGCCGGAGCGGCCGCGGATGCGCTGGTCGCCGCCGGTGCAGAAGGACCAGCCCTCGGTCGTCGCGCTGCTGCCCTCGCGCGGAGTCGGGCCGTTGCCGGTGAGCAGGACGACGCCGACGTCGGGGGTGCGGCGGGCGTGGTCGAGGGTGCGGTAGAGCTCGTCGACGGTGTGCGGCCGGAAGGCGTTGAGGATCTCTGGTCGGTCGAAGGCGATGCGCACGCAGCCGACGTCCTTGGCGCGGTGGTAGGTCAGGTCGGTGAGGTCCTCGAAGCCGGGGACCACCTCCCAGGCCTGCGGGTCGAAGGTCTCGCTGACGTCGTCCAGTGCACTCACGGGGCGAGCCTAACCACCGCGAGGACGAAGGGGGCCGCCCCCGTCAGGCGACGAGGCTCGCCAGCAGGACCATCGGCAGTGAGACCACGGCCCCGAGCGAGGTGGCCAGGGTGAGCGTCTTGAGCGCGCCCTTGGTCGACAGGCCGAGCAGCGACTTGAACATCCAGAAGAAGTTGCTGTTGACGTGCAGGGCGAACATCGCGCCGGAGGCGATGGCCAGGGCGACGACGACGGGCTCGACGCCCGTCGAGGCGACGACCGGGCCGATGATGCCCGAGGCGGTGATCGCGCCGACCGACACCGAGCCGATGGCGAAGTGCAGCAGGGCCGCGATGAACCACGCGAGCAGCACGGTGATGAGCACCGGTGCGCCGGCGTCGGCGGAGAAGAGGCCCTCGAGCGTCTTGTCGAGGCCGGTCTCGGTGATGACCGCGCCGAGCGAGCCGCCGATACCGGTGATGAGCAGGATCTCGCCGGTCGTGCGGAACCCACCCGACAGGGCGTGCTCGGTGCCGTCGGAGCCGAGCGTCGAGCGGCCGATGACGAAGGCGATGAGCAGGCCGATGAAGAGCGCGATGTTGGCGTCGCCGACGAAGGCGATGACCGCATTGCTCGCGTCGAAGAGGTCCATGAAGGCGCCGAAGGCGATGAGCACGAGCGGCACGAGGATCGGCGTCAGGCGCAGCAGCAGGGGCAGGCGCAGCGCCCGCTCCGGCACGGCATCCGGGTCGTCGAGGTCGGCGTCGGCGCTGTGGCCGGTGCCGTCGTGGCCGACCTCCCCGCGGGCGAGGTAGGCGGCGTGGCCCGGGTTGTCGGGGTGCTCCTCCTCGTCGGGGTCGACGTCGGTGCGCTCGTCCCAGAAGCGGGTCTGCAGCAGCAGGCGGAAGAGGAAGGTCGTGAGCAGGGCCGTGGCGATGCCGATCGGCGCGCCGAAGATCAGGTACTCGCCGAGCGGGAGCTTCAGCTGCCCGGCGACGGCGACCGCAGCCAGGCCCGGCACGACGAAGACGTAGCCGGCGAAGATGCCGATGCCGATCGCGCCGGCGAGCCACGGCAGGCCCTTGCGACGGTCGACGACCGGTGCCGCCTGCCGCGCCATCGGCGAGGCGAGGACGACCTGCACGTCGACGTAGATCGAGGGGAAGATCGCCGAGAGCGCCGCGGTCATCGCATAGGGCAGCTTGCGGCCGACCCGTCGCGCGATGATCTCGACGAGCGCGCGGAAGGTGCCCGTCGCCTGCAGGAGCGAGCCGATGAGCACGCCGAAGCCGATGAGCAGACCGACCTCGCCCATGATCTCGCCGAAGCCGGTCGTGATCGCCGCGACCGTGTCGGCCGGCCCCACCCCCGCCGACAGGCCGAGGAAGACCGAGGAGATGATCAGCGAGATCACCGGGTCGACCTTGAAGCGGAGGATGAGCACGATCGCCAGGGCGATCGCGACGAGCGTCAGTGCGATGTCCACGGCAGCCGACCCTACGCGTCCGTGAGCACCGTCACACCAGCAGCCCGCTCCTCGGGACTGGCGGCGCCGACCCCCTTCGCGTCTCATGGACCCATGACCGACTCACGTGTCGCCCTGGTCACCGGTGCCTCCTCGGGCATCGGCGAGGCCGCCGCCGTCGCACTCGCGGGAGCGGGGTGGACCGTCGTCGGCGCCGCCCGGCGTCTGGAGCGACTCGAGTCCCTCCGGGCGAAGGGGGTGACGCCGCACGTCGTCGACGTCAGCGACGACGAGTCGATGGTGACCCTCGTCGACGACGTCGTCGCCGAGCACGGACGCATCGACGTCCTCGTCAACAATGCCGGCTACTCGGTCTTCGGCGCGGTCGAGGACGTGCCGGTCGAGGTCGCCCGCCGCCAGCTCGAGGTCAACGTGCTGGGCCTGTCACGGATGAGTCAGCTCGTGCTGCCGCACATGCGCGCTGCCGGCTCCGGTCGGATCATCAACATCGCGTCCGTCGCCGGCCACGTCAGCGAGCCGCTCGGCGGCTGGTACCACGCGAGCAAGTACGCGGTCGAGGCCCTCAGCGACGCGATGCGGATGGAGCTGGCGCCGCACGGGGTGCGCGTCTCGATCATCGAGCCGGGGGCGATCCGCACCGAGTTCGGCGACATCGCGGCGGACTCGCTCGCGGAGTACTCCGGCTCGGGCGCCTATGCCGCGCAGGCGCGCCGGATGGCCCGGGCCCACGAGCGGATGTTCGGCGCCGACGCGGCCGAGGTCGACGTCGTCGTCGACGCGATCGTCCACGCGGCGACGGCGCGACGACCGCGCAGCCGCTACCAGGTGCCCGCGTCCGCCCGGGCGATGGTCGCGGCGACCAAGGTCGTGCCCAGCCCGGTGATGGATGCGGTGATGGGGCGCATGTTCGGCACACACCGACGCTGAGCACTGAGGCAGGCTGTCCCCCATGGCGACCACGCAGTCGACCCGGGTGCGCCGGGCAGTCCAGCGGTACGCCGCGAGCTTCGACGAGCTGCGCGGTGTCACCGACGCCTACGTCGCGCTCGTCACCCGGCTGCTCGACGACGCGGGTATCAACTACCTGACGGTCACGGGTCGGACGAAGTCGGTCGAGTCCTTCGCGGGCAAGGCCGCCCGCCGGCTGCCCGGTGGCCGGATGGCCCACCCGAAGCCGCTCACCGACATCACCGACCAGGTCGGGGTGCGGGTCGTCACCTATGTCCTCGCCGACGTCGATGCGGTAGCCCAGCTGCTCTCCTCTCAGCTCGAGGTCCACGAGGACCGCGACATGGGCCAGGAGACGGCGGCCGCCGGCCGCTTCGGCTACTCCAGCCGGCACCTGCTCGTCGGGCTGGGCGAGGACCGGGACGAGCCGGGCATCCCGCCCGAGCGTCCCGCCTCGGTGCAGATCCGCACCGTGCTCCAGCACGCCTGGGCCGAGTTCGAGCACGACGTGCGCTACAAGGGCTCGGTCTCGGCCGAGCACGCACCCGACTTCGACCGCCGCTTCACCCTCGCGGCCGGGCTGCTCGAGCTGGCCGACCAGCAGTTCTCCGCGATCCGTGACCGGCACCGCGACGAGCTGACCTCACCGGCCGACGGCGACGACGACGACCCGCGGATCAGCCCGACCGACCTGGCGGCCTTCCTCGCCGGGCAGTTCACGGATGCCGGCTGGTCGCGCACCGACCACTACGCGTGGATCAGCGGCCTGCTGCTCGAGCTCGGCATCAGCTCGCTGTCCGAGCTGCGCGAGGTGCTGCGTGAGGTCGACGTCCCCGCCATCGACCACCACATGGGCTACCGCTACCCGCCCGGTGCGGTGCGCCGCCTCGACGACGCCCTGCTGTCGGTCTACGGCGAGCGCTACATCGCGCTCCACGGCAATGCCCACCGGCTCGCCCTGCTGCGCGCCCGGCTGGCCCGCCTCGCGGACTAACGTCGGGGCATGGCCCTGCACCTGTACTCGCTGACCGTCGACGCCCGGGACCACCGGACCCTGGCCCGGTGGTGGGCCGACGTCCTCGGGTGGCGGATCGGCTACGAGGACGAGCACGAGTGCGAGGTGCTCCCGCCCGAGGCGAGTCCCGATCCCGTCGACGAGACCGCGACGTGGTTGGCCCGCCGCACGATGCTCAGCTTCGTCCCGGTCCCCGAGGGCAAGACGGTGAAGAACCGCCTGCACATCGACCTGGCCCCCCACGTCGACCAGGACCGTGACGCGGAGATCGAGGCGCTCCTGGCGAAGGGAGCGACCCGCGCCGCTGTCGGTCAGGACGACGACGAGGTGACGTGGACCGTGCTCGCCGACCCGGAGGGCAACGAGTTCTGCGTGCTCTCCTCCCGCGACCGGTGAGCGGCGCCGGTCCGGGCACCGTCGACGAGCTCCTCGACGGGCTGCACGTCGTCGTCCTGCCGCTGGCCACGCGGTTTCGCGGGGTGCAGGAGCGAGAGGTCGCGCTCGTGCGCGGGCCGCTCGGGTGGGGGGAGTTCGCCCCCTTCGTCGAGTACGGACCGGCCGAGGCCGCCCGCTGGCTCGACGCGGCGATCGAGGCGGCCTGGGCCGGCTGGCCGCAGCCGCAGCGCGGTGAGGTCCCGGTCAACGCGACCGTCCCGGCCGTCGCGGCGGACGAGGTCGCCGGGGTGCTCGCCCGCTACGACGGGTGCACGACGGCGAAGGTCAAGGTCGCCGAGCGCGGCCAGGCCCTCGCCGACGACCTCGACCGGGTCGCCGCGGTGCGTGACGTCATGGGGCCCGGGGCCCGCATCCGGGTCGACGCCAACGGCGGCTGGTCGCTGACCCAGGCCGCCGATGCGCTGGCCGGGCTGGCTCCCTTCGGCCTCGAGTACGCGGAGCAGCCGTGCGCCGACGTCCGTGACCTCGCCCGGCTGCGCGTCGAGCTCGCCCACCAGGGCCTCGACGTGCCGGTCGCTGCCGATGAGTCGATCCGCAAGGCGCAGGACCCGCTCGAGGTCGCGCGGCTGCGGGCGGCCGACGTCGTCGTGGTCAAGGTCGCGCCCCTCGGGGGAGTGCGCTCCGCGCTGCACATCGTCGAGGACTGCGGCCTGCCCGCGGTCGTCTCCTCGGCCATCGACTCCAGCGTCGGCCTGCGCGCCGGCGTCGCGCTCGCCGCGGCGCTGCCCGAGCTGCCGCACGCCTGCGGTCTCGGCACCGCCGCCCTGCTCACGGCCGACGTCACGAGCGACCCGCTCGTCCCCGTGGCCGGGGCTCTGGCCGTGCGGGATGTCGTCGTCGACCCCGACCGGCTGGCGGCGCACGCCGCGCCGCCGGAGCGGGTGATGTGGTGGCGCGAGCGGGTCCGGGCCGCGTGGGCGGCCCGCGGCTGAGGTCGTCCACAGCCGCGCGGCGCCGCAGCCGTCCGTCCACAGAACCGGCCGCGCCCGGCCGCGCGCCGACCAGCCGGGGTTGGCTGACGGCATGGAGATCTCGCCCCTCAACCCCGTCGACCTCAGCGACGTCGTTGCCCGCCTCGAGCGGGCCGCCGGACGGGTCGAGGTGTGCGCCGTGCAGGCGCGCACCGCCACGTCGACGACCTGGCGCGGCGAGGCGGCGGTGCTCCACCACGACCGGGTCGACGAGCACGCGAGCGACCTGCGCGCGCTCGCCCGTCGGCTGCGCGAGGCGGCCGGGCTGGTCCGCGATCTCGAGGCGGCCGCGCGGCGGCGGATCGACCTCGTGGGAGACGTCGACGTCACCGCCGGTGACTGGCCGGTCGAGGTGGTCGGCCGTGGCTGAGATCAGGGTGAGCGGTGGGACAGCCGGCCTGTCCGTGGCGCTCGACGAGCTCGAGGCCGCGGCGGACCGTCTGGGCCGGGTCGCGACCGAGGTGGGTGAGGTCGCCGTCGCCGTGGGGCTCGTCGGGCTCGACCCGCGGGTGCAGCTCGCGGCGCTGACGGCACCGCTGGAGTACCTCGCCGTCGAGCGGGCGGTGCTGACCTGCGCCGGGCCCACAGGGGCGGCGGGCCTGTCGGTCGACGTCGCCGCCACCGGTGTCGCGACGCGGGCCGCGGTCCGGGCCTATCGCGAGGGCGAGCGCGCGGTCGAGGCCCTCGCCGACGGGGTGGCGACCGAGGTGGGGCGGTGGGTCGGGCGATCCGTCGCGCCGGTCGCCCTCGGGGTCGCGGTGGCTGCCGCCCCCGTGGCCGCCGTCGTGCTGTCCACCCCCGCCGGGCGCGATGCGGCCGTCGCCGTCGGGCTCGGGCTGGGGCAGGAGGTCGACGAGATCCTCTTCGACCACCCGTGGCTCGTGCCTGCGGCCGCCGAGGGTCTCGACGGGCTGCTCATCGGTCTCGGCGAGGGCCTGCCCGCGCTCGGGGTGCTCCTCGCCTGGCGCAGCGGCCGCGCGGGGGTGCCCTACCCGCCGCGCAACGAGGCCGACGCGCTCGGTGTCGTGCTCGCCGCGACCAGGGGCATCGTCCTCGACGAGTCGGGCCGGTCGGTCCGCGTGAGCGCGCGGCCGTCGTTCGCAGGTCGGCCGCCCGCCGGGGTTGCCGACCTCGTGTCCAACCACGGCCCCACCTCGGGCGGCTCCCGCGTGCGGGTCGCCGGCATCCGCGGGCCTGACGGCAGCTGGAGCTGGGTCGTCGACGTCCCGGGGACGCAGACCTTCGACCCGCGCGCGGGCGAGAACCCCTGGGACATGACGACCAATGCGCTGCTCGTCGCCGGCCGCCGTCCGCTCGTCATGCAGGCGGTCGCGCAAGCCCTCGACGACGCCCGTCGCCGCGCGGGCGACACGAGCACCACGAGCCGGGTCATGCTCACCGGGCACAGCCAGGGCGGGCTCACGGCGGCGGCGCTCGCCGCCGACCCGGCCTTCCGCTCCCGCCACCGGGTCACCCACGTCGTCACCTCGGGAGCGCCCGTCGCCTCGCTCGCCGTACCCGAGGAGGTGAGCGTGCTCAGCCTCGAGCACGACGAGGACCTCGTGCCCGGTCTCGAGGGCGATGACAACCCCGACCGCCGTGGCTGGGTGACCGTCGAGCGGTCGCTCGCGGACGACCTCGGGCCCGACGGTCGGGCGTCGCAGGCGCACGACAACGCGGCCTATGTCGACACCGCCCGTCTCGTCGACGCGAGCGAGGACCCGTCGGTGCAGGCCTGGCGAGACGGCGCCGCCCCCTTCGTCGGGTCGCCGCTCGCCACGACCGTCACCACCGACTACGACGTCGCCCGCCGGTGAGCGGTCGTCGTCGGGCCCGGCGGGTGCCAGTGGCAGGATCGGGCGGGTGAACCCCTCGACCGCCGCCGCCCGTGTGCTGCTCGACGAGCTCGTCCGCCTCGGCGTGCGCGAGGTCGTCCTGTGCCCCGGGTCCCGGTCGGCCCCGCTGGCCTATGCCGCCCACGACCTCGAGGCGGCGGGGCGCCTGCGGCTGCACGTGCGGGTCGACGAGCGCAGCGCCGCCTTCCTCGCGCTCGGGCTGGCCAAGACCTCGCGCCGCCCCGCCGTGGTCATCACGACGAGCGGCACCGCGGTCGCCAACCTCCACCCCGCGGTCCTCGAGGCGCACCACGGCGCCGTGCCGCTGCTGCTGCTCACCGCCGACCGGCCGCCCGAGCTGCGCGGGGTCGGGGCCAACCAGGCGACCGTCCAGCCGGGCGTCTTCGGCGGTGCCGTGCGCCTGACCCTCGAGCTCGAGACCCCCGCCGACCCCGAGCGGCAGACGCCGGCCTGGCGCACGGCAGCGGCCCGCGCCGTCGCCGCCGCGACCGGTGCGCTCACCGGCCAGGGGTGGGCCGGCCCGGTCCACCTCGACGTGCCCTTCCGCGACCCGCTCGCGCCGGACGACCACCCGTCGGGTCGAGGTACCGGCGACCGGCTATCCGGTCGGGATCACCTCGACCCGGCGCGCGCCGGGCGCCCGGGCGGCGACCCGTCGCTCGCCCTGCCCGCACCGCCCGAGGTCCTCTCCGGCGCCGCGACCCCGCTCGCGCACGACGAGCGGACCCTCGTCGTCGTCGGCGAGCTGCCCACGGCGCAGCACCGGGCGGCCGCCCTCGCTTGGGCCGAGCACCACGGCGCCCCCGTGCTCGCCGAGCCCGGCCCCGGCACGAGCCCGCTCGTCCTGCCGCACGGCGACCGGCTGCTCGCCGCGACGAAGTGGGTCGGGGGGCACCTCCCTTCGCGCGTCGTCGTCGTCGGCCGACCCACCCTCGGCCGGGCTGTGCCCGCGCTCACCCGCACGCCGGGGCTGCGGGTCGAGGTCGTGACGAGCGGTGAACCCGGCGCCGACGGCTGGGCCGATGCCGCCCACACGGCGGCCGCCGTCCACCCCTTCGCGGCGCTGCGGACCGAGGGTGCGGGGCAGGAGCCGACTCCCTTCGCCCGGGAGTGGCTCGCCGCCGGCGAGACGGTCGCCGCCGCGCTCGCCCCGACCGGTGCCACGCTCGACGGGCCCGCCGTGGCCCGGGCGGTGCACGACGCGCTCGCCGACGACAGCGCGCTCTTCCTCGGCAGCAGCAGCGTCGCCCGCGACGTGGCCCACGGTGTCGCCCGGGTGCGCGCCGACGTCGAGGTCATCACCAGCCGCGGGCTCGCCGGCATCGACGGCTGCGTCTCCACGGCCGTCGGGCTGGCCCTCTCCCGCACCGGGCCGACGGTGGCGGTCCTCGGCGACCTGACCTTCCTCCACGACGCCAACGGCCTGCTCATCGGGCCCGACGAGCCGCGCCCCGACCTGACCCTCGTCGTCGTCGACGACGACGGGGGCAGCATCTTCGGCACGCTCGAGTACGGCGCCGACGAGCTCGCGGGACCGATGCGCCGGCTCTTCACGACACCGACGGGCACCGACATCGAGGTGCTCTGCGCCGCCCACGGGGTGCCGGCGACGACGGCGACGTCGGCGGAGCAGCTCACCGCACTCGTGGCGCGCCCGAGCGAGGGGATCCGGGTGGTGCGGGTGCCCGTCGACGGGGCCGCGCGGCGCGAGGCGGGCCGACTCGCTCGCAAGACCGTCGTGGCGGCGCTGGGCGGCTGACCGTCGGTCAGCCGCCGAGGGCGGTGCGCATCGGCAGCAGCTTGGCCGCCGACTCGGCGACCTCGTCGGCCGCGACCGAGCCGGCGACGATGCCGCACCCGGCGTAGAGGCGCAGCGAGGACGCGCTCTCGTAGGCGCCGCAGCGCAGCGCGATGCCCCACTCGCCGTCACCGGAGGCGTCCATCCAGCCGACGGGTCCGGCATAGCGACCGCGATCCATCTGCTCGAGCTCGGCGATGACCCCGTCGGCGACGAGGGTCGGCGTGCCGCACACCGCGGCGCTCGGGTGCAGCGAGGCGGCGAGCGCGAGCGAGGTCGAGTCGTCGTCGACGACTCCCGCGACGTCGGTCGCCAGGTGCATGACGTTGTTGAGGTGCAGGACGAAGGGGGAGTCCGGCACGTTGATCGAGGAGGTGTGTGCCGTCAGGGCGTCGGCGACCGAGCGCACGGCGTACTCGTGCTCCTCGAGGTCCTTGCTGCTGCGGGCGAGGGAGCCGGCGAGGGCGAGGTCGTGGCTGTCGTCGCCGGTGCGGCGGATCGTGCCGGCGAGGACCCGCGAGGTGACCAGGCCCCGCTCGAGGCGCACGAGCATCTCGGGGGTGGCGCCGACGAGACCGTCGACGGCGAAGACCCACGTCGTGTCGTAGTCCTCGGCGAGACGGGCGAGGACCCAGCGGGGGTCGATGCGCTGCTGCGCGGTGGCCCGCACGGAGCGGGCGAGCACGACCTTGTCGAGCTCGCCGGCGCTGATCCGGGCGACCGCCTCGTCGACCGCGGCGGCCCAGCGGTCGGCGGTGAGGTCGAGGTCGGCGAAGTCCACGGGGCCGGGGGTCCGCGGCTCGGGCTGGCGCTCGAGCGGCTGGTCGGCCGCGGGGACCGTCGCATCGGTCGTGATCGTCGTGACCCACGCGAGGGCGCCGCGCCGGCCGACGACGACCTCGGGCACGACGAGGACCGACTCGGTCTGCGAGCGCCGCGAGTAGGCCATCGAGCCGAAGGCGATCGGCCCGGTGCCCGGCTCGTCGACGTCGTCGCGCACGATCGCCTCGGCCGTGACCTGCCGCCACCACTCCTGCGCCCGGTCGAAGCGGTCGGGGCCGCTCGCCCGGAAGGTCGCGACCCGGCCCCAGCCGACGAAGCCCTCGCCCTTGCGCACCCAGGAGACGACGTCGCCCGCGTCGTCCGGCTCCGGCAGGAGGGAGAGGAGGTCCGCGACCCTGGCCGCGGGGACGGCGACGGTGCGGACGACGAGCGCGGGGTGGGGGACGCCCGTGGGGGTGGGGGCGTCGGCAGGGGAAGGCGATGACATGTCGGGCATCAGCCTACGGCGGCGGGTGCGAGGATGAGGACATGAGCCGCGCCACCCTGCAGAAGGACCCCAAGGACGTCGCCGCGATGTTCGACGAGACCGCCGCGAAGTACGACCTGATGAACGACGTGATGTCGCTGGGTCAGACGCGGCTGTGGCGGCGGGCGGTCGTGGACGCCATCGACCCGCAGCCGGGGGAGCGCATCCTCGACATCGCCGCCGGCCCCGGCTCCTCGAGCCTGCCGCTGCGCCGCGCCGGCGCGCAGGTCGCCTCGGCCGACTTCTCCCTCGGCATGCTGCGCCAGGGGCTCGTGCAGAGCCCCGAGCTCGACTTCACCGCTGCCGACGCGACCCGGCTCCCCTTCGCCGACGCCTCCTTCGACGTCGTGACGATGTCCTTCGGCTTCCGCAACGTCGTCGAGCCCGAGGTCGCCCTGGGCGAGTTCCTCAGGGTGACCCGGCCCGGCGGGCGGTTGCTCATCTGCGAGTTCAGCCAGCCGGTCAACCGGGCCTTCCGCACGATCTACTCCGAGTACCTCATGGCGGCCTTCCCGCCGGTGGCCCGGCGGCTGAGCTCCAACCCCGACTCATACGTCTACCTCGCCGAGTCGATCCAGAGCTGGCCGGCGCAGGAGCAGCTCGCGCAGATGATCACCGGCACCGGGTGGGGCGGCGTCGAGTGGCGCAACCTGACGGGTGGGATCGTGGCCTTGCACCGAGCCACCAAGAGCTGACGACGGGTTAGGTCTACCTGTGTGACCGCCGAAGTTCCTGCCGGGTAGTGTCACCCGCGATCGTGAATTGCTTCACAAGCAGCTGAGGAACCTTTCGTGACCAGTGCACTGCCTGCGGCCGACGGAGACCGCAGTGTCGACGTCATCGTCGTCGGAGCCGGCCCGGGTGGCAGCGCCACCGCCGCGTGGCTGGCGAAGGCCGGCAAGGACGTCGTCCTGCTGGAGAAGTCCCGCTTCCCCCGCGACAAGATCTGCGGTGACGGGCTCACCCCGCGCGCGGTGCGCCAGCTGATCAACCTCGGCGTCCCCTTGTCGGAGACCGACGGGTGGGCGCACAACAAGGGTCTGCGGATCATCGGCGGCGGCATGCGGCTGCAGCTCGACTGGCCCGACGTGACCTCCTTCCCCGGCTACGGCATGGTCCGGGCCCGCCAGGACCTCGACGAGGTCCTGGCCCGCCACGCCGCCTCCTGCGGCGCCGAGCTGCTCGAGGGGCGCAATGTCTCCGAGCCGATCCGTGACGAGTCCGGCCGGATCGTCGGCGTCGTGGCCAAGGTCGTCGACGAGCGCGGCCGCGCCACGGGCGAGACCGAGACCTATCGCGCCCCCGTCGTCGTCGCCGCGGACGGCGTCTCCTCCCGCCTGTCGGTGAAGATGGGCCGCGAGAAGCGCGAGGACCGGCCGATGGCGGTCGCCGTGCGCGCCTACTACGAGACGCCCCGCCACGACGACGAGTACCTCGAGAGCCACCTCGAGCTGTGGTCGACGACGCCCGAAGGGGGGCGCATCCTCATGCCGGGTTACGGCTGGCTCTTCGGGCTGGGGGACGGGCGCTCCAACATCGGGCTGGGTGTCCTCAACACCTCCGAGGCCTTCGGTCGCACCGACTACAAGGACGTCATGCGTCGCTGGGTCGAGACGATGCCGGCGGAGTGGGGCATCAACGAGGGCACGATCACCGGCGAGATCACCGCGGCCGCGCTGCCGATGGCCTTCAACCGCCAGCCGCTCTACGCCGACGGCCTCATGCTCGTCGGTGACGCGGGCGGCATGGTCAACCCCTTCAACGGCGAGGGCATCGACTACGCGCTCGAGGCCGGCCACGCCGCGGCCGAGGTCATCGTCCAGGCCCTCGCCCGGCCGACCGCCGTGGACCGGGAGCGGGTGCTGCAGTCCTACGTCGCCCGGATGAAGGACATGCACGGCGGCTATTTCCGGCTCGGCGCGCAGTTCGCGAAGCTCATCGGCAAGCCCGAGATCATGCGCCTGGCGACGAAGTACGGCCTGCCCCGGCAGACGCTGATGAAGTTCATGCTCAAGCTCATGGCCAACCTCCCGGAGGAGAAGGGCGGGGGTCTCGACGACCGCCTCGTCCAGCTGATGACCCGGGTGGCCCCCGATGCGTGAGGCGGTGTCGGGTGTGTCCGGCGTCACCCCTAGGATCGGGCGTGGACTGGATCACATGACGGAAGAAAGGCGGGAGCAGTGATGAACCCGTACATCCCGCTGCTCATCCTCTTCGCCATCGGTCTCGGCTTCGCGCTCGTGTCCGTGGGCACGAGCCTGGTCGTCGGCCCGGCGCGCTACAACGCCGCCAAGGCGCAGGCCTACGAGTGCGGCATCCAGCCGACGCCGCAGGCCGCCGAGGGCGGCCGCTTCCCGGTCAAGTACTACCTGACCGCGATGCTGTTCATCATCTTCGACATCGAGGCGCTCTTCCTCTACCCCTTCGCCGTCGCCTTCGACGAGCTCGGGGCCTTCACCCTCGCTGCCGTGGTGCTGTTCCTGTTCAACGCGTTCTTCATCGCGGATGCCTATGTGTGGCGCCGCGGTGGGTTCGAGTGGGACTGACGAGGACGAGGACGAGGAGACGGATCAATGGGGATCGAAGAAAAGCTGCCGTCGGGCATCGCCCTCACGACGGTCGAGGCGCTGGCCGGCTACATGCGCAAGGCGTCCATCTGGCCGGCGACCTTCGGGCTGGCCTGCTGCGCCATCGAGATGATGGCCGTGGGCACGCCGCACTACGACCTGGCCCGCTTCGGGATGGAGCGCTTCGCCGCGACCCCGCGCCAGGCTGACCTGATGATCGTCGCCGGCCGGGTGAGCAACAAGATGGCCCCCGTCGTGCGTCAGGTCTACGACCAGATGGCCAACCCCAAGTGGGTCATCTCGATGGGCGTGTGCGCCAGCTCCGGCGGCATGTTCAACAACTACGCGATCGTCCAGGGCGTCGACCACATCATCCCCGTCGACATCTACCTGCCCGGCTGTCCGCCCCGCCCGGAGATGCTGCTCAACGCGATCATCGAGCTGCACCAGCAGATCCAGAGCACGCCGCTGGGTGTCAACCGCGTCGCCGCCGCCCGGGCCGCGGAGCAGGCTGCCCTCGGCGCCACCCCGACGGAGCTGCAGCCCCCGACGCACGACCACGAGGGCCTGCTCGGAAGGAACCTCCTGGCATGAGCGAGATCGACAAGCCCGCCGAGGGCGTCCACCCGGACGGCGTCGGCCTGAGCGGCACCGCCAACAAGGGCTTCCCCTCGACCCAGGGTCTGACCGGCGGCAACCGGCCGGTCGAGTACAGCAATGTCGAAGGGGAGGGTGCCGGCGAGGTCGACCCGGCGCACGCCCCCGTCGTGCGCGACGAGCGTCGCGGCATGTTCGGCGCCCGCAACGGTCAGGACACCTCCGGCTACGGCGGGCTCAAGACGACCGTCGCCTTCCCCGGCGCGAGCGAGCGCCCCTACGGCGGCTGGTTCGACGAGGTCGTCGACCGGCTCGCCGACGCCACCGGGGGCGACCTGCTCGAGCAGGTCGTCGTCCACCGCGGCGAGCTGACCCTGCACGTCGCCCGCGAGGACCTGCCGGTCGTCATGCGCGCCCTGCGCGACCGACCGGACCTGCGCTTCGAGATGTGCATGTCGGTCTCCGGCGTGCACTTCCCGCAGGAGAGCGGGCGCGAGCTGCACGTCGCCTACCACCTGCTCTCGATCACCCACGGTGGTCGGCGGCTGCGCGTCGAGGTCACCGCCCCCGACGCCGACCCGCACATCCCGAGCATCGTCGAGACCTATCCCGCGGCCGACTGGCACGAGCGCGAGACGTGGGACATGTTCGGCGTCGTCTTCGACGGGCACCCCGCGCTCACCCGCATCCTCATGCCCGACGACTGGGCCGGGCACCCGCAGCGCAAGGACTACCCGCTGGGCGGCATCCCGGTGGAGTACAAGGGCGGCACCGTCCCGCCGCCCGACGAGCGGAGGTCGTACAACTGATGGCTACGCACACGCAGGGTGGCCGGGTCCACGCGACCCCGGGCGCCGACGACCTCGCCGAGGGCCGCATCGTCAACGTCCAGGGCGGTGACTGGGACCAGGAGATGGGCGAGCTCGGGATGAACCCCGAGGAGCGCATCGTCCTCAACATGGGTCCGCAGCACCCCTCGACGCACGGCGTCCTGCGGCTCATCCTCGAGCTCGACGGCGAGACGGTCACCGAGGCCCGCGCCGGCATCGGCTACCTCCACACGGGCATCGAGAAGAACATGGAGTTCCGCACGTGGACGCAGGGGGTGACCTTCTGCACGCGCATGGACTACCTGACGCCGATGTTCCAGGAGGCCGCCTACTGCCTCGCGGTCGAGAAGGTCCTCGGCATCACCGACGACATCCCCGAGCGGGCCAGCGTGATCCGGGTGCTCATGATGGAGCTGACCCGCATCTCGAGCCACCTCATCTGCCTCGGCACCGGCGGCATGGAGATGGGCGCGACGACGATCATGACGATCAGCTTCCGCGAGCGCGAGCGGATCCTGTCGGTCATCGAGAACATCACCGGCCTGCGGATGAACAACGCCTACATCCGCCCCGGCGGCGTCGCCCAGGACCTGCCGCACGGCGCGATCGACAAGATCCGCGAGATGGTGCCGCAGGTGCGCAAGGGCATCGGCGAGCTCGAGCAGCTCCTCCTCGAGAACCCCATCCTCAAGGGCCGCACGAAGCGGGTCGGAGAGCTCTCGCTCACCGGCTGCACCGCCCTGGGCATCACCGGCCCGGTGTTGCGCTCGACCGGTCTGCCGCACGACCTGCGCAAGCTCACGCCCTACTGCGGCTACGAGAAGTACGACTTCGACGTCATCACCCGCACGGGCGCCGACGCCTACGACCGGCTCGCGATCCGCCTGGCGGAGATGCGCGAGAGCCTCAAGATCGTCGAGCAGGTGACCGACGAGCTGCAGCGCAACCCCGGCCAGGTCATGGTCGCCGACAAGCGCGTCGCGTGGCCCTCGCAGCTCGCCGTGGGCGGCGACGGCATGGGCAACAGCCTCGACCACATCCGCGAGATCATGGGCACCTCGATGGAGGCCCTGATCCACCACTTCAAGCTCGTGACCGAGGGCTTCCGGGTCCCGCCGGGCCAGGCCTACGTCGCCGTCGAGTCGCCGAAGGGCGAGCTGGGCTGCCACGTCGTGTCCGACGGCGGCACCCGCCCCTACCGGGCCCACTTCCGGGACCCGAGCTTCAACAACCTGCAGGCCGTCGCGGCCATGTGCGAAGGGGGCAACCTCGCCGACGTCATCGTCGCGGTCGCCTCGATCGACCCGGTGATGGGAGGAGTCGACCGATGAGCGGTGGATTCGGAGAGCAGACCGCGTCCGGGCACCTGCACGTGCCGTCGGAGAGCAAGGAGCCCTACCCGGCGGAGGTCCTCGAGCAGCTGTCGGCCGAGGCCGAGCAGGTCGTGGCCCGCTACCCGCAGCCGCGCTCGGCGCTGCTGCCGCTGCTGCACCTCGTGCAGAGCGTCGACGGTTACGTCACCGGTCGCGGCATCGACTTCTGCGCGAGCACGCTCGGCCTGACGACGGCCGAGGTCTCGGGCGTCGCGACCTTCTACACCCAGTACAAGCGCCACCCCAACGGCGACTACACCGTCGGCGTGTGCACCAACACCCTGTGCGCGGTCATGGGCGGCGACCAGATCTGGGAGACCGTCAGCGAGCGCCTGGGCATCGGCCACGACGAGACGACCGAGGACGGCACGATCACCCTCGAGCGCATCGAGTGCAATGCCGCGTGCGACTACGCCCCGGTCGTCATGACCAACTGGGAGTTCTTCGACAACCAGACCCCGGAGTCGACCGTCCGGCTCGTCGACGACCTGCGCGCCGGCACACCGGTGCGGCCGACCCGCGGACCCGACCGCCTGTGCACCTTCAAGCAGGTCTCGCGCGTGCTCGCCGGCTTCCCCGACGGGCTCGCCGACGAGGGCATCGGGGCGGGGGAGGCCTCCCTTCGCGGTGTGGAGCTGGCCCGACGCGAGGGCTGGACGGCACCGGGCGAAGGGGGCGACGCCGACGCGGCGACGTCCACGACCGCAGCGTCGACCGAGGGCATCGCCACCGGCGAGCAGACCTCGGTCGACACCCCGGCGAATGCGCCCGACGAGCGCCCGACGAGCGAGGGCACGGAGGCTGACAAGTGACGACGCTGACCCCGATCCTCACGAAGTTCTGGGACCACCCGCAGTCGTGGACCCTCGCGACCTACGAGGACAACGACGGCTACGCCGCCCTTCGTCAGGCGCTGCAGAGCGACCCGGCGGATCTCGTCCAGGCGGCCAAGGACTCCGGCCTGCGCGGCCGTGGCGGCGCCGGCTTCCCGACCGGCATGAAGTGGGGCTTCCTGCCCCCGCCCGACGGCGGGCCCCGCTATCTCGTCGTCAACGCCGACGAGTCCGAGCCGGGCACGTGCAAGGACATCCCGCTGCTCATGGCGGCGCCGCACTTCCTCGTCGAGGGGGTGGCGATCACCTCCTTCGCCATCGGCTGCAACCACGCCTTCATCTACCTGCGCGGTGAGGTCGTCCACGTCTACCGCCGCCTCATGCGCGCGGTCGAGGAGGCCTACGCGGCCGGCTACCTCGGCAAGGACATCCTCGGGACCGGCTTCGACCTCGACGTCACGGTGCACGCGGGCGCCGGCGCCTACATCTGCGGCGAGGAGACGGCCCTGCTCGACTCCCTCGAGGGCCGTCGCGGCCAGCCGCGGCTCAAGCCGCCCTTCCCGGCCGTCGCCGGCCTCTACGCGCGACCGACGGTCGTCAACAACGTCGAGTCCATCGCCTCGGTGCCGGTCATCATCCGCAAGGGCGCCGAGTGGTTCTCCGACATGGGCACGGAGAAGTCGCAGGGCTTCGGCATCTTCTCGCTCTCGGGCCACGTCAAGCGGCCGGGGCAGTACGAGGCACCGCTCGGCATCACGCTGCGCGAGCTCATCGACATGGCCGGTGGCATGCGCGACCCCAACCACCCGCTGAAGTTCTGGACGCCGGGTGGTTCGTCGACGCCGATCTTCACCCAGGAGCACCTCGACGTGCCGCTCGACTTCGAGTCGGTCGCGGCCCACGGCTCGATGCTCGGCACCCGCGCGCTGCAGATCTTCGACGACACCGTCTCGGTCGTGCGCTGCGTCAGCCGCTGGACCGACTTCTACAAGCACGAGTCGTGCGGCAAGTGCACCCCGTGCCGCGAGGGCACGTGGTGGCTCGCCCAGATCCTCGAGCGCCTCGAGCACGGTCACGGCACGCCCGAGGACATCGACAAGCTCGTCGACATCTGCGACAACATCCTCGGCCGCTCCTTCTGCGCCCTCGGTGACGGTGCGACCAGCCCGATCACCTCGGCGGTCAAGCACTTCCGGGAGGAGTTCGAGGCCGGGTGCCACACCCCGGCGAGCGAGCTCTTCCCGCCCGCCGCCTCGACGCTCTTCCACCACGAGACCGCACAGGTGACCGCATGACCGTCGCAGACACTACCGACCAGCAGGCACCCCCGGAGCTGATCAACCTCAGCATCGACGGCATCGCCGTCGCCGTGCCCAAGGACACCCTCGTCATCCGGGCGGCCGAGGAGGCCGGGATCCAGATCCCGCGCTTCTGCGACCACCCGCTCCTCGAGCCGGTCGGCGCCTGCCGGCAGTGCCTCGTCGAGGTCGCGACGCCCGACCGCGAGGGCAACGTCAAGCCGATGCCCAAGCCGCAGGCCAGCTGCACGATGACGGTGAGCGAGGGCATGCAGGTGCGCACCCAGCACACCTCGCCGGTCGCCGACAAGGCGCAGCAGGGCGTCATGGAGCTGCTGCTCATCAACCACCCGCTCGACTGCCCGGTGTGCGACAAGGGCGGCGAGTGCCCGCTGCAGAACCAGGCGATGAGCAACGGCCGGGCCACCTCGCGCTTCGACGACGTCAAGCGCACCTATCCCAAGCCGATCAACATCTCCTCGCAGGTGCTCCTCGACCGCGAGCGCTGCGTCCTGTGCGCCCGGTGCACCCGGTTTTCCGACCAGGTCGCCGGCGACCCCTTCATCGCGCTCGTCGAGCGCGGGGCGCTGCAGCAGGTCGGCATCTACGAGGAGCAGCCCTTCGAGAGCTACTTCTCCGGCAACACCGTCCAGATCTGCCCGGTCGGCGCGCTCACCGGTGCCGCCTACCGCTTCCGCTCCCGGCCCTTCGACCTCGTCTCGAGCCCCGACGTCTGCGAGCACTGCGCCGACGGCTGCTCCCTTCGCACCGACCACCGCCGGGGCAGCGTGCTGCGCCGCATGGCCGGCAACGACCCGCAGGTCAACGAGGAGTGGAACTGCGACAAGGGCCGCTGGGCCTTCGTCTCCGCCGACCTCGGTGACCGCTTCGAGCTGCCGATGGTGCGCGACGCCGAGGGCGAGCTGCGGGTCGCCTCGTGGCAGGAGGCCCTGGCCGTCGCGGCCGACGGGCTGCGCGCCGCACAGGGTCACGGGGTGCTCGTCGGCGGCCGGGTGAGCGTCGAGGACGCCCACGCCTACGCCACCTTCGCCCGCTCGGTGCTGCGCACCGAGCACGTCGACCACCGCGCCCGGCCGCACTCGGCCGAGGAGCGCGAGTTCCTCCTGCGGCACGTCGCGGGGACGACGCCGGAGACCGGCGTGACCTTCGAGGAGGTCGGCCGGGCCAGCTCGGTCCTGCTCGTCGGGCTGGAGCCCGAGGAGGAGAGCCCGATCCTCTTCCTGCGGCTGCGCAAGGCGCACCGCAAGGCCGGCACGAGCGTCTTCACCGTCGCCCCGCTGGCGACCCGCGGCCTCGACAAGCTCGGCGGCACGCTCATCCCGTCGGCGCCCGGCACCGAGACCGAGGTGCTCACCGCGCTCACGGGCGAGATCGGGCCCGGCTCCGAGGGCGACCCGCTGACCGCCGCCCACGCCGCGCTGCGCGGCGAGCGGCCGGTCGTGCTCGTCGGCGAGCGTCTGGCCACCGTGCCCGGTGCCCTCACCGCGGCTGCCCGCCTGGCGGAGGTGACCGGGGCCCGCCTGGCCTGGGTCCCGCGACGGGCGGGGGAGCGCGGCGCGATCGATGCCGGCTGCCTGCCCGGCGAGGGCGGTCTCGACACCGCCGGCATCGTCGCCGCGGCCGCCTCCGGCTCGGTCGGCGGCCTCGTCGTCGGTGGCGTCGACGCCGACGACCTCGGGGTCGCCGGTGCCCGTGAGGCCTTCGAGCGCGCCTTCGTCGTCTCCCTCGAGATCCGGCCCAGCAGCGTCACCGAGCACGCCGACGTCGTGCTGCCGGTGGCCCCGCACGCCGAGCGCGAGGGCGCCTTCGTCAACTGGGAGGGTCGCGTGCGGTCCTTCGAGGCGGCGCTGTCGACCACCGCCCTGCCCGACCACCGGGTGCTGCACATGCTCGCCGACGAGATGGGCGAGTTCCTCGGCACGCGCACGACCGCCGAGGCGCGCCGCGCGCTCGAGGCCACCGCCGCGCCCCGCGCGACCGGCGAGGCCCCGCAGGTGCCGCAGGCGGACCCGGCGCAGCCCGGTGAGGGAGAGCTCGTCCTCGCCACCTGGCGCCTGCTGCTCGACAAGGGCAGCCTGCAGGACGGCGAGGCCTTCCTCGCCGGCACGGCCCAGGCGCCGCGAGCGCTCGTGTCGCCGGCGACGGCGCAGTCCTTCGGCCTCGTCGAGGGTGACCTCGTCACGGTGAGCGCCGAGGACCTGCGGGTCACCGTCCCCGTCGTCATCCGCGACATGGTCGACCACGTCGTGTGGTTGCCGACCCACTCGGAGAGCTGCGACCTGCGCAGCCTCTCCGGCCGAGCCGGAGCGATCGTCTCCGTGACGAAGGGGGGTGCGGCATGACGGGCATGACCCTCCTCGCCGCCGCAGCCGACAAGCCGGTCCCGGCGGACTTCAGCGACACCCCGCTGTGGCTCTCGCTCGTCAAGGCGCTGCTGCTCTTCGTCTACCTGCTCGTGTCGGTGCTGCTCGTCATCTGGTTCGAGCGCCGCGTCATCGGTCGCATGCAGCAGCGCCCCGGCCCCAACCGCAACGGCCCCTTCGGCCTGCTGCAGACCCTCGCCGACGGCATGAAGTCGATGTTCAAGGAGGACGTGCGGCCCAAGGCCGCCGACGCCCTGATCTTCACCATCGCGCCGGTGATCTTCGCGTCGATGGCCTTCGTCGGCTTCTCGATCATGCCGCTCGGCGGGATGGTCTGGATGTTCGGTCACCACACCCCGCTGCAGCTGACCGACCTGCCGGTCGCCGCGCTGCTCGTCCTCGCCGTCGCCGGCGTCGCGGCCTACGGCATCGTCCTCGGCGGCTGGTCCGCCGGCTCGACCTACCCCCTGCTCGGTGGCCTGCGGGCGACCGCCCAGCTGATCTCCTACGAGATCGCCATGGGCCTGGCCCTCGTCGCCGTCTTCATGTACGCGGGCTCGATGAGCACGAGCGAGATCGTCGCCGCCCAGAGCGACCTCTGGTACATCGTCCCGGCGTGCGTCTCCTTCGTCATCTACGTCATCACGATGGTCGGCGAGACCAACCGTCTGCCCTTCGACCTCGCCGAGGGTGAGGGCGAGATCGTCGGCGGGTACTTCACCGAGTACTCCGGCATGCGCTTCGCGATGTTCTTCCTCGGCGAGTACATCAGCATGTTCACCGTCTCCGCCCTGGCGACGACGCTCTTCCTCGGTGGCTGGCAGGCGCCTCCCGGCATCGCCGCCATCGGCGACGGCATGCTCAACACCGGCTGGTGGGGCCTGCTGTGGTTCACCGTCAAGCTCTGGCTCTTCATGTTCTTCTTCGTCTGGCTGCGCGGCACCCTGCCCCGCACCCGCTACGACCAGTTCATGCGCTTCGGCTGGAAGTTCCTCATCCCCGTCACCGTCGCGTGGGTCATCGCCGTGGCCTTCATCCGCGGCGCCGACGCCGGCTTCTTCGGTGACGGAACGGTCGGCCTGCTCGGCCGCGAGTTCCCGATCTCCTCGCTGATCATCGTCGGTGTCCTGGGTGTCCTCGTCCTCGGCTCCACGTGGATCTGGGAGACGAAGGTCGACCAGCGCGCCCGCGAGGAGGAGGCCGCCGCGGAGGTGCCCGAGGAGGTCGACCCCTGGGCCGAGGGCTACCCCGTGCCGCCGCTGCCCGGCCAGCGCCTCGTCGAGGCGCCCCGTGGTGGGACGGCCATCGACACCCGGCCGGCACCCCCTTCGACCGAGACCAGCACCCCGTCCACCTCCGAGGAGGAGCACCGTGGCTGACGACACCGCCAAGGGAGGGTTCTTCGCCGACCTCTTCGCCCCCGTGGCCGGCTTCGGCGTGACCTTCGCGACGATGTTCCGCAAGGTCGCGACCCAGGAGTACCCCGAGGTCAAGTGGCCCACCCAGCCGCGCTTCCACGGCCGCCACCAGCTCAACCGTCACCCCGACGGTCTCGAGAAGTGCGTCGGCTGCGAGCTGTGCGCCTGGGCCTGCCCGGCCGACGCGATCCTCGTCGAGGGCCGCGGCAACGACGACGAGCGGGGGCTGCGCTTCAGCCCCGGCGAGCGCTACGGGCACATCTACCAGATCAACTACCTGCGCTGTATCTTCTGCGGGCTGTGCATCGAGGCCTGCCCGACCCGGGCGCTGACGATGACCAACGAGTACGAGCTCGCCGACAACAACCGCGCCGACCTGATCTTCACCAAGGAGCAGCTCCTCGCGCCGCTCCAGGAGGGGATGCTCCCCGCGCCCCACCCGATGGTCGAGGGCATGGAGGAGCGCGACTACTACCAGGGCAAGGTCGCCACGGCCACGCCCGAGCAGCGCGAGTGGGTCGAGCAGCACGCGAGCTCGGAGGAGGGCCGATGACCGGCACCGGTGAGGCCGTCGTCTTCTGGGTCCTCAGTCTCGTCGCCGTCCCCGGCGCGCTCGCCCTGCTCTTCGCCCGCAAGGCGGTGCACGCGGCCATCGGCATGGTGACGACGATGATCGTCCTGGGCGTCTTCTACCTCCTGCAGGAGGCTCCCTTCCTCGGCGTCGTGCACATCTTCGTGTACACGGGCGCGGTGATGATGCTCTTCCTCTTCGTCGTCATGCTCGTCGGCGTCGACCACTCGTCCTCGCTCGTCGAGACGATCAAGGGCCAGCGTCTGCTCACCGTGCTCGTCTCGGTCGCCGGCCTGCTGCTGCTCTTCTCCGCCATCGGCCGGGTCGTCTACGAGGGCAACCCGACGCTCGCGGAGGTCAACGCCGACCCCGGCAACGTCGAGGCCATCGCCTACCTCGTCTTCGGTCGCTACGTGTGGCTCTTCGAGGTCACCGCCGGTCTGCTCACCGTCTCCGCGCTCGGCGCCATGGTCTTCGCGCACCGCGAGCGGATCATCGCCAAGCCGACCCAGCGAGAGTGGATGGAGCGCCGCTTCCGCGAGGGCAAGCACCTCTCCGGTCTGCCGGTCCCGGGCGTCTACGCGCGGCACAACGCCGTCGACACCCCGGCCCTGCTGCCCGACGGCAGCATCTCCGAGCTCTCGCTCAACCGCGTGCTCGTCGCCCGTGACCAGGTGACGACCCCGACGCGCTACCGCCAGCTCGAGGACACCGAGACCACCACCGAGGGAGGTGAGCAGCAGTGAGCCCGATGAACTACATCTACCTCGCGACGATCCTCTTCGTGATCGGTGGCGCGACCGTCCTGCTGCGACGCAACGCGATCATCGTCTTCATGGGTGTCGAGCTCATGCTCAACGCCGCCTCGCTCGCCTTCGTCACCTTCGCCCGCATGCACGGGTCGGTCGAGGGGCAGGTCATCGCCATGTTCGTCATGGTCGTGGCCGCCGCCGAGGTCGTCGTCGGACTCGCCATCATCATGGCCGTCTTCCGTGCCCGCCGCTCGGCCTCGGTCGACGACGCCAACCTGCTGAAGCTGTAAGGAGCCACCTTGCTCACCGACATCGCCTGGCTCCTCGTGGCCCTGCCCCTCCTCGGGGCGGCGCTGCTGCTCCTCGGCGGCCGCCTCACCGACTCCTTCGGGCCGCTGCTCGCGACCGCCCTGTCCTGGGGCTCCTTCCTCGTGGGCGCCGCCATCTTCGTCTCGATGCTCGGCACCTCCGCGGAGGAGCGCTCCGGCACCGTGCAGCTGTGGGACTGGGTCCCCGCCGGCAGCATCGACGTCGCCGCCGGGCTGCTCGTCGACCCGCTCTCGGTCGCCTTCGTCCTGCTCATCACCTTCGTCGGGTCGCTCATCCACGTGTACTCGCTCGGCTACATGGAGCACGACCCCGACAAGCGGCGCTTCTTCGCCTACCTCAACCTCTTCGTCGCGTCGATGCTCCTGCTCGTCCTCGCCGACTCCTACCTGCTGCTCTTCGTCGGCTGGGAGGGCGTGGGCCTGGCCTCCTGGCTGCTCATCGGCTTCTGGAACCACAACCCCGCCTACGCCACGGCGGCCAACAAGGCCTTCATCGCCAACCGCATCGGCGACGTCGGCCTGATCCTCGCGATGACGCTCATGCTCGCGACCTTCGGCACCGTCGACTTCGCCGCGGTCGACGCCGCGGTCGGGGGCGCGGGGGAGGGCGTGCTCACCGCGATCGGCCTGCTGCTCCTGCTCGGCGCCTGCGGCAAGTCGGCGCAGTTCCCCCTGCAGTCCTGGCTGGGTGACGCGATGGCGGGCCCGACCCCGGTCTCAGCGCTCATCCACGCCGCGACGATGGTCACCGCCGGTGTCTACCTCGTCGTGCGCAGCCACCACATCTTCGACGCGGCGCCGAATGCCCAGCTCGCGGTCGTCGTCGTCGGCGCGATCACCCTCGTCTACGGAGCGATCGTCGGCTGCGCCAAGGACGACATGAAGAAGGCGCTCGCCGCCTCGACGATGAGCCAGATCGGCTACATGATGCTCGCCGCGGGTCTCGGCCCGGTCGGCTACGCCTTCGCGATCTTCCACCTCGTGACGCACGGCTTCTTCAAGGCAGGCATGTTCCTCGGTGCCGGGTCCGTCATGCACGGCATGGGCGACCAGGTCGACATGCGCCGCTTCGGCGGCCTGTCGACGGTCATGAAGATCACCTGGGTGACCTTCGGCCTGGGCTGGCTCGCGATCCTCGGGGTTCCCCCCTTCGCCGGCTTCTGGAGCAAGGACAAGATCATCGAGGCCGCCTTCGTCGGCGAGGGCTGGCGGCCGTGGGTCTTCGGACTCGTCGCGCTCCTCGGCGCCGGCATCACGGCCTTCTACATGTCGCGCCTGTTCTTCATGACCTTCCACGGCAAGCGGCGCTGGACCGACGACGTCCACCCGCACGAGTCGCCCCTGACGATGACGATCCCGATGATGGTCCTCGCCGTCGGCTCGGCCCTGCTGGGTCTCGTCCTCGCGACCGTCGCCCCGATCACGACCTGGCTCGAGCCGGTCCTCGGCCACGTCGAGCACCACGAGCCGGTGCTGCCGGTGCCGGTCCTCATGGCGGGCACGCTGCTCGTCGTGGCCGTCGGCGCCGTCTGGGCCTGGCTGGTCTACGGCCGCGACGAGGTCCCCGTCGTCGCGCCGGCCGGCAGCGCGCTCACCCGCGCGGCTCGCGCCGACCTCTACCAGGACGAGCTCAACTCGACCCTGCTGCAGTGGCCCGGCATCGGGCTCACCCGGGGTCTGACCTCCTCCGACCGTGAGCTCGTCGACGGCTCCGTGCTGAGCCTGTCCCGCGCGATCGAGACGACCTCCTCCTGGCTGCGCACGGCCCAGAACGGCTATGCGCGCTCCTACGCCCTGACGATGCTCACCGGTGTCGTCGTCTTTCTCGGTGCACTGTGGGTGATCAACTGATGGACAACCTGCCCTGGCTGACCCTGCTCATGGTCGTGCCGCTCGTCGGCGCGCTCGTGGTGGCGGTCCTCCCTTCGCGCAGTGCGCAGCTCGCCCGACCCATCGCCCTCGGGGTCTCCCTGCTCACCCTCGTGCTCGGCATCGTCGCGACCGCGACGAGCTTCAGCCGCGGCAGCAGCGAGCAGTTCCAGATGGTCGAGCGCCACGACTGGATCCCGCAGTTCGGCGTCAGCTACGCCCTCGGCGTCGACGGTATCTCGCTCGCCCTGATCCTCATGGCGCTCGTGCTCGTGCCGGTGTGCATCCTCGCCGCGTGGGACGACGTGCCCGAGGGGGGCGCCTGGCACAAGGGCTACTTCGCCCTGCTGCTCTCGCTCCTGCCCTTCATGGTCGGTGTCTTCTCCGCGATCGACGTCTTCCTCTTCTACGTCTTCTTCGAGGCCATGCTCATCCCGGTCTACTTCCTCATCGGGATGTACGGCGGTGCCCACCGCCAGGCCGCTGCGATGAAGTTCCTCCTCTTCTCCCTCGCAGGCGGGCTGATCATGCTCGTCGGCGTCATCGCCCTCTACCTCCAGGGTCCGGGCGGGTCCGAGGGCTTCCTCGTCCAGCGGCTCACCGGCCTCGAGATCGGCGGCTCGGCCGAGCGCTGGATCTTCGTCGCCTTCTTCATCGCCTTCGCGGTCAAGGCGCCGATGTGGCCGGTGCACACCTGGCTCCCCGACGCCGCCGCGGCCTCGCGGCCCGCCGTCGCGACGCTGCTCGTCGGCGTCCTCGACAAGGTCGGCACATACGGGATGATCCGCTTCTGCCTCCAGCTCTTCCCCGAGGCGAGCCAGTGGGCGACGCCGGTCGTCGTCACCCTCGCGGTGATCTCGATCCTCTACGGGGCGATCCTGGCGATCGGCGAGCGCGACATGATGCGCCTGATCGCCTTCACCTCGGTGAGCCACTTCGGCTTCATCGTCCTGGGCATCTTCGCCTTCACGTCCGTCTCCCAGTCGGGCGCGAACTTCTACATGGTCAACCACGGCTTCGCGACGGCCGGCCTCTTCCTCGTGGCCGGCATGCTCATCGCCCGCCGCGGCAGCCAGCGCATCGACGACTACGGCGGCTGGCAGCGCGCCACCCCGTGGCTGGCCGGCTCCTTCCTCATCGCCGGGCTCGCCACCCTGTCGCTGCCGGGTCTGTCGACCTTCGTCTCGGAGTTCCTCGTCATCGCCGGGTCCTGGTCGCGCCAGCCGGTTGCGACGGCCTTCGCGGTGTGGGGCGTCGTCCTCGCCGCGATCTACGTGCTGCTCATGTACAAGCGGATCTTCACCGGCCCGCCGCCGGTCGTCGTCGGTGACGCCGAGGCCGAGGCCGGAGCAGACGAC
Organism: Janibacter sp. CX7; assembly: GCF_024362365.1. Lineage (NCBI taxonomy): Bacteria > Bacillati > Actinomycetota > Actinomycetes > Micrococcales > Intrasporangiaceae > Janibacter > Janibacter sp. CX7. The sequence continues at coordinate 462,287 of NZ_CP101464.1, forward strand.
CTCGCCGTCGCCGCCCGGACGCAGGAGGCCACGCCGGCCGCGGCCGAGCTGCCCTACGTGCGGGCCGACCTCGACGAGGGCGTCACCCCGGCCCGGCTGTCCGCGCCGCTGCGCGACCTCGGCTGGCGGGAGAAGGCCGTCGTGGCCCCCGTCGTCGTGGCCCTCGTCGTGCTCGGCTTCTTCCCCAAGCCGGTGCTGGACACCCTCGACCCGGCGGTCGAGCGGACCCTCCAGATCGTCGGCGTCAGCGACCCGGCCCCGTCCGCCCCCGCCGACGCCGGCTCGACCTCCGGGAGTGACCACTGATGACCCTGACCGTGCCCGCGGCCTTCGAGGCCGCCGACATCAGCTACCAGGCGCTCTCGCCGATGATCGTCCTGCTCGTCGGGGCCTTCGTCGGGGTCCTCGTCGAGGCCTTCGCGCCGCGCAGCACCCGCCACCTCGCGCAGGTCGTCGTCTCGGTCGCCACGATCGTCATCGCCTTCGTCGCGCTCGTCCTCACCGGTGACTCCGCCGGGGTGACCGTCGGCGGCACCGTCGCCATCGACGACCCGACCCGATTCATGCAGGGTGCGCTGCTCGTCCTCGGGCTGCTCGGCCTGCTCGTCATGGCCGACCGGCTCGGCGGCGACACCGCCGATGCCTTCACCCCGATGGGTGCCGCGAGCCCGGGCTCGACGCTCGAGTCCCAGGCCGCGCGCAAGGGCTGGTCGACGACCGAGGTCTTCCCGCTCGCGCTCTTCGCCCTCGCGGGCATGCTGCTCTTCCCTGCTGCCAACGACCTGCTGACGATGTTCGTCGCGCTCGAGCTGCTGTCGCTGCCGCTCTACCTCATGTCGGGCCTGGCCCGCCGCCGTCGCCTGCTCTCGCAGGAGGCGGCCCTGAAGTACTTCCTCCTCGGCGCCTTCTCGTCGGGCTTCTTCCTCTTCGGTGCGGCCCTGCTCTACGGCTACGCCGGCTCCATCGACCTGGCCCGCATCGCCGCGGCCGCGTCGACCTCGACCGGCGACCTCGAGGGGCTGCTCCTGCCGGGCGTCGTCATGGTGCTCGTCGGCCTGCTCTTCAAGGTCGGCGCCGTCCCCTTCCACTCGTGGACCCCGGACGTGTACCAGGGCGCCCCGACCCCGGTCACCGGCTTCATGGCCGCGTGCACCAAGGCCGCGGCCTTCGGTGCCCTGCTGCGTCTGCTCTACGTCGGTCTCGAGACCACCCGCTGGGAGTGGCGGATGGGCGTCGTCGTCATCGCCGCCCTGACGATGGTCATCGGCGCGGTGCTCTCGGTGACCCAGACCGACATCAAGCGGCTGCTCGCCTACAGCTCGATCGCCCACGCCGGCTTCATCCTCGTCGGACTGATCAGCTTCGACCGCACGGCGGTCGAGGGTGTGCTCTTCTACGTCGTCGCCTACGGCATCACGACGATCGCCGCCTTTGCGGTCGTCAACCTCGTGCGCGAGCGCGGGGCCGAGGCGACCCACCTGTCGCAGTGGGCTGGGCTCGGCCGGGCGCACCCCTACATCGCCGGGACCTTCGCGCTCTTCATGCTCGCCTTCGCCGGCATCCCGCTGACCTCCGGCTTCACGGCCAAGGTCGCCGCCTTCATCCCGGCGGTCGAGCACGGTGGGCTCTCCGGTGTCCTGCTCGTCGTCATCGGCGTGCTCATGTCGGCCGTCACCGCCTTCGTCTACATCCGCCTCATCGTGCTGATGTTCTTCACCGAGCCGGGCGGTGAGGTCACCGTCGCGGCCCCGGCTACGCTGTCCCTCGTCGTCATCGGCATCGGCGTCCTCGCGACGATCGCTCTCGGTGTCTTCCCCGGTCCGCTCCTGGAGCTGGCCCAGCAGTCCAGCGTCTTCATCCCGAGGTGACCATGACCAGCGCAACGCCCCCTGTCCTCGCTCTGCCGGAGGCCAGTGACGCGTTGAGCTCGAGGCTGGCCGAGGGGCTCGAGCGGGTCGAGGCCCTCATCGTCGAGCGCACGCGCAACGAGGACGACTTCATCACCGAGGCCAACCTCCACCTCGCCCGTGCCGGCGGCAAGCGGTTTCGCCCGGTGCTGACGATGCTCGTCGCCGAGCTCGGCGAGGGCATCACCGACGAGGTCGTCGCCGCGGCCGCCGGCGTCGAGCTGACCCACCTGGCGAGCCTCTACCACGACGACGTCATGGACGAGGCCGACCTGCGGCGAGGCGCTCCGAGCGCCAACGCGAAGTACGACAACTCGACGGCGATCCTCGTCGGCGACCTGCTCTTCGGCACGGCGTCCGACATCATCGCCGACCTCGGAGCCGACGCGGTCAAGATCCAGGCGCAGACCTTCATCAGGCTCTGCTCGGGCCAGATCCGCGACGACCGGCCCTGCCCCGAGGGCACCGACCCGCGCGAGTACTACCGCGGGGTCCTCGCCGACAAGACCGGCGTGCTCGTCGCGACCGCGGCGCGCTACGGCGCGATGTACGGCGGCTGCCCGCCGCAGGTCGTCGAGCTGGTCACGGAGTACGGCGAGCAGCTGGGCATGGCCTTCCAGCTCGTCGACGACATCATCGACATCGCCAGCGAGTCGGGCGAGACCGGCAAGACGCCGGGCACCGACCTGCGCGAGGGCAAGCGCACCCTGCCGGTGCTCAATGCCCTGGCCTCGAGCGACCCGGCTGACGCCGAGCTGCAGGAGCTGCTGCGCTCCGAGCTCAAGGACGACGACGAGCGCCTCGAGCGCACGCTCGAGCTGCTGCGGGTCCACCCCGGCATGGCCGCGGCCCGCGAGGAGACCCTCGAGGTCGGCCGCCGGGCCACCGCCTCCCTCGACGTGCTGCCGGACAGCGACGCCAAGACCGCGCTCCTCGCGCTCATGGACGGCGTCATCCACCGCGTCGGCTGACGAGGGGCGAGCCCGGCACGGGATCGAAGGGAGGACCGGACCGGTCCTCCCTTCGTCACGTCATACCGGCTCGACCGGCTCCAGGGACTCGCACTCGTCGGCGGGCCGCCGCCGACGCCGCGCGGAGGCGAGCGAGTCGACCGTCAGGCAGGCCAGGGCGACCCAGACGATGGCGAAGCCGATCCACCGGGCCGGCTCGAGATGCTCGCCGAGGAGGGTCACGCTCACGACGAGCTGGAGCACCGGGGTGATGAACTGGATGAGTCCGATCGTCACGAGCGGGATGCGCCGGGCCGCCTCGGCGAAGAGCAGCAGCGGGATCGCCGTGACCACGCCCGCCGAGACGAGCAGCAGCGGGTGCCACGGGGCGTCGATGGTGAAGGTCGACTCGCCGGTCGCCGTGAGCCACCAGACGAGCCCGAGCGCCGGCGGCAGCAGGAAGATCGTCTCCGCCGACAGGGAGTGCAGGGCGGGCAGGCTCGCGCCGAGGCGCTTCTTGGTCAGGCCGTAGCCGCCGAAGGTCATGGCGAGCACGAGGGAGATCCACGGCAGCCCGCCGCCGGCGACGGTGAGGTAGAGCGCCGCGAGGGCGCCGATGCCGACGGCCACCCACTGCAGGCGCCGCAGCCGTTCGCCGAGGACGAGGACGCCCAGGGCGACGGTGACGATGGGGTTGAGGAAGTAGCCGAGCGCCGCCTCGCTCGTGCGGCCGGTGCCGACGGCGTAGACGTAGACGAACCAGTTGCCGGCGATCAGGTAGGCGGCGATGCCGACGCCGAGGGCCAGCCGCCCACGCAGGCGACGCACGAGCGCGACGAGCTCGTGCCGCAGCAGCAGGACGATCACGCACAGGGCGAAGGTCCAGATGATCCGGTGGGCGAGGATCTCCACCGAGCCGGAGGGGCGAAGGGCGTGGAAGTACAGGGGGAAGAGGCCCCAGATGCCGTAGGCGAGCCAGGCGGCGATGATGCCGCGGCCGTCGCGAGAGGGTGTCACCCGGCGAGGCTACTCCGGGCCGGCGGGCCGCACCGACCGGTCAGGACGGCACCTCGGCGACGACGAGGAGGGCGGCGTAGCGGGGCCCGTGGTCGAGGTGGATCCGGTCGTCGCTCGTGACGAGCACGACCCGTCGGGTGCCGGCGGCGGGGCGGGCGCGGAGCGCGTCGTCGCTCGCGAGCGCCGTGCGGTCGACGACGGCGGTGCGGGTCACCTCGAGGCGCAGCTGGGTGCCGCTGGGGTAGGTGAGCACGACCCCGTCGCCGGGCCGCAGCGCCGCGAGGTCGGCGAAGACGTCGGCGGCCCCGCCGGAGCGAGCCCGGGCCGCGAGCAGCGCGGTGCCCTCGGCGCCAGGGGCCACCCGGCCCCCGCCGGTCGCCCGCACGACGCGGCCCGGGCCGGGGTCGAGGCGTCCGTCGCGCAGTGCCTGCGGTGACAGCTGCGCGGTCAGGTCGAGCGCGGGGACGTCGAGGGTCATCGCCTCCGCGCCGGTGTCGACGTCGGCGAGGCCGGCGTCTCGGGCGTCGGCGGGCTGGGGTGGGTCGCTCCGCGCCGAGGACGAAGGGGAGCCCCCGCCAGTGGTCGAGGTGGTCGCCGTGGTCGCGGTCGAGCTCGTCGACGTACTCGCGCTGCTCGCGGAGGTCGAGCCGGTCGCCGGCACCGGGTCCTCGCTCGCCCCGCCGCCGCACCCACCGAGTGCCGTGCCCAGCCCCAGCCCCAGCGCCAGCCCCACGCCGAGGCCACGGACCACGACCGAGCCACGACGGGAGCGCATGCCGCTCACCCTGCCACGGCGAGCGAGGACGCCGTGGGCCGGGCGAGCGCACGACACGGCGCAGGGCCGCCCGCGGCGGATGTCGCGGACGGCCCTGCGGGTGCTGCCTCGGGCTGGGATCAGCCCTTGCCCTTGCCAGCGCCCTTGCCGTTGTTCTTGCCCTTGCGCTGACCGGCGCCCTTGCCGCCCTTCGCCTCAGGCCAGATCATGATGACCGAGGGGCGGGGCTGCGTGTTGCCCTGGTAGGGGAAGAGGCTCGTCGGGGCGGCGGTGGTGGCGCCGTCCGACTCGCCCGGGTGCTGGATCGCGGCGAAGACGACGCGGTCGTCCCACTCGATGAGTGGGCCGCAGCACTCGGCGTGCGCGGGCACCGAGAGGAACTGCTGCAGGTGTCCCTTGTGGGCGCCCTCGAGCGGCATGAGGTACATGCCGTCGCAGTGGCCCAGGGCGTTGCCGTCGGTGGCGACCCACAGGTTGCCGTCACCGTCGAAGGCGACGTTGTCCGGGCAGGAGATCGGGCTGACCTGCGACGTGTCGTAGCCGTTGAAGTAGGTCTGCGGGTCGCTCGGGTCACCGCAGATGAGGACGAGCTTCCACGCGAAGGTCGTGCCGGTGTGGTCGCCGCCGTCCTCGGTGATCTCGAGGACCTGGCCGTGCTTGTTGTTGGCGCGCGGGTTGGCCTCGTCGACCTGCGTGGGGGTGCGGGCCGAGTTGTTGGTCAGGGCGGCGTAGACGCGGCGGTTGACCGGGTTGACCTCGACGTCCTCGGGGCGGTCCATCTTCGTCGGGCCGACCTTGTCGGCGGCGACGCGGGTGTAGACGAGGACCTCCTCGACGCTCATGCCGTCGACCTTGGACTCGCCACCGACGACGAGCGGCAGCCACTGGCCGGTGCCGTCGTGCTCGCCGTCCGCGGCGCCGTCGCCGGTGAACTTCGCGACGTAGAGGTCGCCCTCCTCGAGGAGAGTCTTGTTGTGGGCGCGGTCGCCCTCGCGGTAGGTCCGCTTCGAGACGAACTTGTACATGTAGTCGAAGCGCTCGTCGTCACCCATGTAGGCGACGACGTGGCCGTCGTCGGCGATGACGACGTTGGCGCCCTCGTGCTTGAGGCGGCCGAGCGCGGAGAGCTTGCGCGGGGGAGCGGTCGGGTCGCTCGGGTCGACCTCGATGACCCAGCCGTGGCGGTGCGCCTCGTTGGGCTCCTTCGTCAGGTCGAAGCGGGAGTCGAGGCGGTCCCAGTTGTGCTGGCTCGTGCTGCCGCCGGCGAGGCCGTAGCGCTTGGCGGCCTGGCCCCTGAGGTCGGCGGTCGGGGCGGCCGGCTGGGTGAAGTAGCCGTTGAAGTTCTCCTCGCCGGACAGGATCGTGCCCCACGGCGTCGTGCCGCCGGCGCAGTTGCCGAAGGTGCCCAGGGGCGTCGTGCCGGCCGGGTCGGCGGAGGTCTTGACGAGGTCGCTGCCGCGGGCCGGGCCGACGAGCTCGAAGGGGGTCGTGGCCGTGATGCGGCGGTTGAGCGGCGCGCCCTTGGTGTAGACCCACTTGCTGTTGGGGTTCTTGCGCGACATCTCCACGACGGTCATGCCGTGGGCGTTCATGGTGATCCGGACCTGGTCGTCGGTCATCGCGGCCGCGGTCGTGTAGCCGTGGAACATGAGGTTGTTGTTCGTGTACTCGTTGTTGACGACGAGCACCGCGTTGTTCGCGCCCTTGGTGCGCACGACACCGACGTAGTCGCAGTTGTAGCCCATCTGGCCGGCCTGCGCGGCGGCGGTCTGGTGGTCGAAGTCGAAGGCCGGTGCACCCTTGAGGATCGGGTCGCCCCAGGCGATGACCGGGGCCCACTGGAAGCCCTCGGGGACGACGACCTCGTCGGTGCCGGCGGGTACCGGGGAGATGGGGGTGAAGCCGAAGGGGGCCTTCTTGCCCGGGCCGGCAGCGGCGGCGGGGGTGGCCGCGCCGGTGGCGACGGTCGTCAGGCCGGCGAGGGCCGCGGCGGCGCCGCCGGCCTTGAGCACGGAGCGACGCGAGGCGGCGACGACGTCACCGAAGTAGTCGTTGTCCGAGGTGTTGGGGACCGGCTTGCTGCACGCGTCGTTGCACTTCCAGGTGCAGGTCGCGGCGGCGCGGCCGCCGTCACGGTGGCCGGTGGCCAGGGGCAGCAGGGTGCGGTCGTTGCGAGGGGGCGTCATCAGGTTCCTCCGGGAGATCCGCCCGAGCACGGGCGGGGGTGAGCAGGGGTGACGAGCCGAACCTAGGGAGGCGCGGGTCACCCCGGGCGGCATCGACGTGACGAGCAGGTAACGCCCAGTCGAACGTCGCACGTCCCCCGCGCCGGTGGTGACCAGCCGGTAGCGTCGGGCGGGTGACGAGCTTCGAGACGTGGGACCGGGCGACGAAGGGGAGGTCCGCCCCCTTCGCCGTCGTGGACCTCGATGCCTACGACGCCAATGCCGCCGACCTCGTGCGGCGGGCCGGTGGCCGCCCGATCCGGGTGGCGAGCAAGTCGATCCGGGTGCGCCACCTGCTCGAGCGGGCCCTGGCGACGCCCGGCTTCGCCGGGGTGATGGCCTACTCGCTGCCCGAGGCGCTGTGGCTCGTCGGGAACGGCGTGCGCGACGTCTTCGTCGCCTACCCGAGCGTCGACCGCGAGGCGCTCGCCGCGCTCGCCGGCGACGAGCGGGCGCTGCGGGAGGTGAGCATCGCCGTCGACTCGGCCGAGCACGTCGACGCGCTGCGCCGGTGGCTGCCGCACGGCGCCCCGGTGCGGGTCGTCGTCGACGTCGACGCCTCGCTGCGGGTCGGGCCGGCCCACCTCGGGGTGCGGCGCAGCCCCCTTCGCTCCCCGCGGGCCGCCGCGGCCGTGGCGACCGCTGCACAGCGTGCCGGGCTGCGGGTCGTCGGCCTGATGTTCTACGACGCCCAGATCGCCGGGCTGCCCGACAGCTCGCCGGCCGTGCGTCTGGTCAAGCGGCGCAGCGATGCCTCGCTGCGGCGCCGTCGCCGGGCCGTGCGGGCCGCCCTCGAGCGGGCCGTCGGCCCGCTGACGATCGTCAACGGCGGCGGCACCGGCTCGCTCGAGGTGACCGGCGCCGACCCCGCGCTCACCGAGCTGGCCGCCGGGTCGGGGCTCATCGGGCCGACCCTCTTCGACGGCTACGACGCCTTCACCCCGCAGCCCGCGGTCGGCTTCGCGCTGCCCGTCGTGCGCCGCCCGGCCCGCGACGTCGTCACCTGCTTCTCCGGTGGCTACATCGCCTCCGGCCCCGCGGGCGACTCCCGGGTACCGACCCCGGTGCACCCCGCCGGGCTCTCGCTCGTCGGGACCGAGGGTGCCGGTGAGGTGCAGACTCCGGTGCGCGGCAAGGCTGCTCGCGACCTGGCGATCGGTGACCGGGTGTGGTGGCGGCATGCCAAGGCCGGCGAGCTCGCCGAGCGCTTCGCCGAGTACGTCGTCATCAGCGGAGGAGAGGTGGTCGACGTCGTGCCGACCTACCGCGGCGAAGGGAAGTGCTTCGGATGAGGTCTCGCCGACGGCACACGTGGTCCAACTGGGCCGGCAATGTCACGGACAGCGCCGAGGCGGTGGCCCCACGCACCCCGGAGGAGGTCGCCGAGGCGGTCCGCTCCGCGGCGGGCGAAGGGCGGCGCATCCGCCCCGTCGGCAGCGGCCACTCCTTCACGGCCATCGCGCAGGCCGACGAGCTGCGGCTCGACCTGCACCACCTGTCGGGCATCGTCTCGGCCGACCGGCACACCGGGCGGGTCCGGGTGCTGGCGGGGACCCCCCTTCGCATCCTCAACCAGGCCCTCGACTGGCTCGGGCTGGCCATGCCCAACCTCGGCGACATCGACGCCCAGACCCTCGCCGGCGCCACGTCGACCGGCACCCACGGGACCGGCGCCGGGCTGCCGGGGCTCGCCGCGGGCATCGTCGGGCTGCAGCTCGTCACGCCCGACGGGCAGGAGCGGTGGGTCGACGAGAGCGACCCGGAGCTCTTCGGGGCGGCGCGGGTCGGGCTCGGCGCGCTCGGCGTCGTCACCGAGATCGAGCTCGCCTGCCTGCCCGCCTACCGGCTGCGCGCCGTGGAGTCGCCCGACGAGCTCGACGTCGTGCTGCCGCGGATTCAGGAGCACTTCGACGCCCACCGGCACTTCGAGATGTACTGGTTCCCCGGCACGGGGCGGGTGCAGACCAAGGCCAACGACCTCGTGCCCGACGAGGTCGACGAGCCGCTGCCCGAGTGGCGCCGGCGGCTCGACGACGAGCTGCTCTCCAACACGGTCTTCGGCGCCGTCAACCGCGTCCTCGCCCACGCGCCGCGAGCGGTGCTGCCCTTCAACGCCGTTGCCGCCCGGGCGCTGTCGCAGCGCTCCTACACCGCGCCCTCGCACGAGGTCTTCGTCACGCCGCGGACCGTCCGCTTCGTCGAGTCGGAGTACGCCGTCCCGCGCGAGGCGGTCGCCGACGTGCTCACCGACCTGCGGGCGTGGGTCGAGCGTCGGCGCGAGCCGATCAGCTTCCCCGTCGAGGTGCGGGTCGCCGCGCCCGACGACATCTGGCTCTCGACGGGCCACGAGCGGGCCAACGCCTACGTCGCGGTGCACCAGCACGTGCGGGGCGCCGACCCGACGGCCTACTTCGCGGCCTTCGAGGAGATCGTCGCGGCCCACGCGGGGCGCCCGCACTGGGGCAAGCTGCACACCCTCGACGCGGAGCGGCTGGCCGCGCTCTACCCGCGGCACGGCGACTTCGTCGCCCTGCGCGACCGGCTCGACCCAGACCGGATCCTCGCCAACGACTACCTGACGAGGGTCCTCGGCGACTGAGGGCTACTCGACGGTCCAGGTGTCCTTGCCGTGGAGCAGCGCCTGCAGGTCGTCGTCGGTGGCCGGGCCGCCGGCGAGGTCGACCGCGGACTCGACCTGCGCGCGGGTCTGGTCGTCGTAGGTCGGCCGGTCGACGGCACGGAAGATGCCCATCGGCACGTGCGTCATCGACTCGGAGTCCAGCCGGCTGATCGAGAAGGCCTGGCTCGGGTCCGACAGGGTGACGTCGTGGACGACGACCTGGTCGGCCAGCCCCTGCTCGGAGACCTCGGCCTCCGGCACGAAGCGGACGGAGCCCCCTTCGCCGCGGACCAGCAGCTCGCGCTCGCCCTCGTCGCCGATGGCGACCGGCTCGCCGTCGCGCAGGTGCACCAGACGCGCCTTCTGCTGCTCGACGTCCTTGATGAGCTCGAAGGCGCCGTCGTTGAAGATCGGGCAGTTCTGGTAGATCTCGACGATGGACGTGCCGCGGTGTGCCGCAGCGGCCTTGAGCACCTCGGTGAGGTGCTTGCGGTCGGAGTCCATCGTCCGCGCGACGAAGGTGCCCTCGGCACCGAGCGCCAGCGAGATGGGGTTGAAGGGGGCGTCGACGGAGCCCATGGGGGAGGACTTGGTGACCAGACCCGGCTGCGAGGTCGGGCTGTACTGGCCCTTGGTCAGGCCGTAGATGCGGTTGTTGAAGAGCAGGATCGTCATGTTGACGTTGCGCCGCATCGCGTGGATCAGGTGGTTGCCACCGATGGACAGGGCGTCGCCGTCACCGGTGACGACCCACACCGACAGGTCGGGGCGGCTCGTCGCCAGTCCCGTCGCGATCGCCGGGGCGCGCCCGTGGATCGAGTGCATGCCGTAGGTGTCGAGGTAGTACGGGAAGCGCGAGGAGCAGCCGATGCCGGAGACGAAGGTGATGTTCTCCTTGCGCAGGCCGAGCTCGGGCAGGAAGCCCTGGACGGCCGCGAGGATCGCGTAGTCACCGCAGCCGGGGCACCAGCGCACCTCCTGGTCGGAGGCGAAGTCCTTGCGGGTCTGCTTCTCGCCCTCGGGGAGGGTCGGGACGCCGGCCGTGCCGGACGCCACCGTGGGGATGCCGAGATCGATGCTCATGCCGTGACCTCCTGGAGGGCAGCGTCGATGACCTCGGCCAGGTCGGCGACCTTGAAGGGCAGACCGCGGACCGAGGTGTGGGACCGGACGTCGACGAGGTACTTCGCGCGCAGCAGCATCGCCAGCTGACCGAGGTTCATCTCGGGCACGATGACGCGCTCGTAGCGCTGGAGGACCTCGCCGGTGTTGGCCGGGAAGGGGTTGAGGTGGCGCAGGTGCGCGTGGGCGACGCTCTTGCCGGCCGCGCGCAGGCGGCGGACCGCCGCGAGGTTGGGCCCGTAGGTCGAGCCCCAGCCGAGGACGAGGACCTTGGCCTCGCCGCTCGGGTCGTCGACCTCGAGGTCACCGATGGAGTCGGCGATCTTGTCGACCTTGGCCTGGCGGGTGCGGACCATGAGGTCGTGGTTGTCGGGGTCGTAGGAGATGTTGCCGGTGACCGCGTCCTTCTCGATCCCGCCGATGCGGTGCTCGAGGCCGGGGGTGCCGGGCACCGCCCACGGCCGGGCGAGGGTCTCCTCGTCGCGGACGTAGGGGTGGAAGGTCGGGTTGCCCTTGGCGTCGGTGGCATTGGGCTCGCTGGCCAGCTCGACGGGGAAGGACGGCAGGTCGGCGACCTGCGGGACCTGCCACGGCTCGGAGCCGTTGGCCAGGTAGCCGTCGGAGAGCAGGAAGACCGGGGTGCGGTAGGTCGTCGCGATGCGCACCGCCTCCAGCGCCGCGTCGAAGCAGTCGGCCGAGGTCTGCGGCGCGACGATCGGCACCGGCGACTCGCCGTTGCGACCGAACATCGCCTGCAGCAGGTCGGACTGCTCGGTCTTCGTCGGCAGACCCGTCGAGGGTCCGCCGCGCTGCACGTCGACGATGACGAGGGGCAGCTCGAGGCTCACCGCGAGGCCGATCGTCTCGGACTTCAGGGCGACGCCCGGGCCGGAGGTCGTCGTCACGCCGACCGCACCGCCGAAGGAGGCACCGAGCGCGACGCCGATGCCGGCGATCTCGTCCTCGGCCTGCACGGTCGTCACGCCGTGGCGCTTGAGACCGGAGAGGCTGTGCAGGATGTCGCTCGCCGGGGTGATCGGGTAGGAGCCGAGCACGAGCGGGCGGCCCGCGCGGTGGGCACCGGCGACGAGGCCGAGAGAGAGCGCGGTGTTGCCGGTGATGTTGCGGTAGGTGCCGGGCGGCGTCGGCGCCGCGGCGACGGTGAAGGGGACGGCGAAGTCCTCGGTCGTCTCGCCGTAGTTCCACCCGGCGCGCAGCGCGGCGAGGTTGGCGGCGAGGATGTCGGGCTTGGCGCCGAACTTCGAGGCGAGGAAGTCCTCGGTGGCCGTCGTCGGACGCGAGTACATCCACGACAGCAGGCCGAGGGCGAACATGTTCTTCGCCCGCTCCTTCTCCTTGCGGGTCAGGGTGTCGAAGTCCGCGAGCGCCTCGACGGTGATCGAGGTCAGCGGCACGGCGTGCACGTGCCACGACTCGAGGCTGTCGTCCTCGACCGGGCTGGTCGTCCAGCCGACCTTCTTGAGGTTGCGCGTCGTGAACTCGTCGGTGTTGACGATGATCGTCGCGCCGCGCGGCACGTCACCGAGGTTGGCCTTGAGCGCCGCGGGGTTCATCGCGACGAGCACGTCGGGGGCGTCGCCGGGGGTGAGGATGTCCCAGCTGGCGAAGTGCAGCTGGAAGGAGCTGACGCCGGGGATCGTGCCCTGGGGCGCGCGGATCTCGGCGGGGAAGTTGGGCAGGGTCGACAGGTCGTTGCCCAGCGCCGCGCTGTCGGCCGTGAACCGGTCGCCGGTCAGCTGCATGCCGTCGCCGGAGTCGCCGGCGAAGCGGATGATGACGCGGTCCTTGGCCTGGGTCGTCGCAGTACTGCTCATGATGGGTGGTCGTGCCCCTCGCAGGTCGGTCGTGTCGCGGGCGCTCCCCGGACATCTGTCCATGGTAGGTCCGCGACCTCCGGGCCAATCAATCGGTCACGTTATGAGATGGATAACGCGCCGTTATGCAATGAGGGTGGCTTGGGTGGCGTCGGGCAGGCGCAGCCCCAGGACCTCGCCGGTCGCGAGGCCCGTCAACCGGGGCAGGAGCAGCTCGACGACGGTCGAGGGCTGGTGGTGCATCGGCTTGGTCTCGGGGTGCGGGTGGTAGACGAGGCCCTCGACCTGCTCGTCGCCGCGAGTCACCGTGCACCCCACGAAGGAGAAGGTCTCCGGCGGGTGCACCTCGGTCCAGTCGACGTCGACGAAGGTCCACCGCGGCTCCCGCAGCACGAGCCGGTGCGGGGCGAGGTCGACGTTGACCGTCGCCATGACGAAGGGGGACAGGTCCAGTCCGCGGGCCGCGAAGTGCGGCGCCTGCAGCTCGATCGTCCCCGCGGCGAAGGGGGAGTCGCTCGCCCGGCCGGAGGCGACCCCGTGCCCGGCGACGACCACCCCCTTCGCCTGCTGGGTCACTTGACCAGCTGCGGCGTCATCGGCGGGGTCCACCACTCGCCGTTGTTGGCCTTGACCGCACCGAGCACGTGGATGACGGTCGCGACGACGATGACGAGCGGGTAGAGGATGAAGCCGACGAGCAGCAGCATGAGCACGCTCGAGGCGAGCAGCAGGATCGCGGTGATGATCTGCACGTTGAGGCTGTTGGCCGCGTGCGCCCGCACGAAGGGGCCGCGGTCCTTGTAGACGAGGTAGATGACGAGCGACCCGACGAAGCCGAGGGTGCCGGCGCTCAGCGGCAGCAGCACGGCCGGCACGAGGTGGGCGATCATGCCGAGGTTGCGCTCCTCGGTCGGTGACATCGGGGCCGGCGTGTAGGCAGGCGGCGGGGGGGTCCGGCCGGGGAAGCCCTGCTGGGGCGGGAGCTGCGGGTGCTCGCTCATGGGGTGTACCTCCTGTGGTCTCGGCACGACTCTGCCGTGGACGGGCCCGCGGGCCAATGCGGCCCGCCGCCGGACCGGTCGGGGGACATCCCCCCTTCGCCTGGTCCAGCGCGGGCCCGGCACGACGAAGGGGGCGCCCCGGCACCGTGGATCCACGGTGCCGGGACGCCCCCGTCGGGACGGGTCTGCGGTCAGGCCGCGTCGACGTCCTCGGGCAGCACGGTCGGCGCCGGCTTGCCGGACTTGCCGCGGCTGGTCTTGCCGTTGATGTCCGCCGTCGACTGGGCGAGGGTGATCGTCGCGTGGGCGATCGCATCGCTCATCGTGTCGAGGGCCTCCCTGTTGACGTTGGAGATGTCGTCAGCGGGGGTGTGGTAGTTCGGGTCGTAGATGACACCGGCCTCACCGCCGAACTTCTCGACCTCCTCGGGGGTCTTGACCCCGTCGGCGCCGGTGAAGAGACCCGACGCGGGCACGCCCGCGGCGATGAAGGCGGAGTAGTCGCTGCGACCGGAGAACTCGGTGTCGACCCACGCCTGGTTCGTGCCGTCGAAGTAGTCGGTGAAGACCTCTTCGGTGGCGGCGGAGCCGGCCGGGACCTCGACCGGGGCCTCGTAGGTCGACTCGTCGGCGTCGTAGACCCCGATGATGTGGTTGGGCGAGGCGATCATGTCGAAGTTGAGGTAGGTCGCGATGTCGTCCAGAGCGGCCGGGTCATTTTCCTGCAGGTCGGCCACGTAGTGGTCGGAGCCGAGCAGGCCGAGCTCCTCGGCGCCCCACCAGGCGAAGCGCACCTTGTTGTTGAGCTTGTTGACCTTGCCCAGCTGGACCGCGGTCTCGAGGATGCCGGCGCTGCCGGAACCGTTGTCGTTGATGCCGGGGCCGTCGCCAACGCTGTCGAGGTGCGCGCCGAGCATGACGACGTTGTCGTCGCGCCCGCTCGTGGTCTCCGCGATGACGTTGAAGGTCTCGCGCTCCTCCATCGTCTTGGTCAGCACGAGCTTCATCGTCACCGGGCCGGCGGCCATCTTGGCGAGGAGGTTCTGGCCCTCCTCCTGGGTGACGCCGGTGGCCGGCGCGCTGTCGGGCTCGACGCCACCGAGCGTGCCGTTGAGGGTGCCCGGCGCGTTGTTGTAGATGATCACCGCGGAGGCGCCGGCCGCCTTGGCGGCGATCGCCTTCTCCGCGAAGGAGCAGGTGCCGCGGCTGACGAGCGCGATCTTGCCGGCGACGTCGGCGCCGGCGTAGTCACCGGCGGTGCAGCCGATGGCCGTCGTCGGCGCGGCGAGGGTGGCCGTGACCCCGTCGTCGGGCGTCGGCTGGCTGTAGGACATCTCGACGGCGTCGACGGTGCGTGCCTCGGGCGAGATCTCGGTCAGGCTCGAGGAGTGGACCTCCTCGTAGACGAAGGAGAAGGGCTGCCGCTCCGTCGTGTAGCCGGCGTCGCGCAGGGTCTTCTCGACGTAGCGGGCGCTGGCCTCGTAGCCGGAGGTCCCGGCGCCGCGGTTGCCGTCGTTGGCGTCGGCGATCTCCTGGAAGGCCTCGAGGTGCTTGTGGACGTTCTCGACCGTGACGGCCTTCGTCATCTTCTTGCTGTTGTTGGGGTTGCTTGCCTGGGCCGGACTGCTGGCGAGGGTGGTGAGTGCCAGGGCCGCGGTCGCGGCGGCCGCGGTAGCGGCAGCGGTACGTGATCGCACGATGGTTTCCTCCGGTAGGCCGGCGGGCGCCGTTTGCCCGCCGGTGTGACGCAGACCATAGGGGTGGCGTCGGCGCTGCGGGGGATTACGGGGTCCCCTCGTCGGCGGGTGGGCGTGGATAGGGTGCGGGGGTGGATGGATACCTCGTCGTCGCCGGCACCCTCGTCGTGGGTGTGCTGCTCGTCGTCGCGGCCTACACCGCGCGGCGGCTCATCGCGCCGGCCGCGCCCACCCGAGCCAAGCTGACGACCTACGAGTCGGGCGTCGACCCCGTCGGGCAGGACTGGGCGCAGACCCAGGTGCGCTACCTCGCCTACGCCTTCCTCTACGTCGTCTTCGCCGTCGACGCCGTCTACCTCTTCCCGTGGGCGCTCGTGCTGCGCAGCGACCTCGGCCCGGTGAGCCTCGTCGAGGTCGCGATCTTCATCGGCGTCGTGCTCATCGGCCTCCTCCACGCCGTGCGCCGCGGCCTGCTGCGGTGGACGTGAGGTGATCTCGTGACGACCGACCTGCCGATGCCGCGCGTGGGCCCCGTCGGGGCCCATGCCCCCAAGCCGATGAAGGTCGTGCTCAGCTGGGGCCGGCGCTACTCCCTCTGGGTCTTCAACTTCGGTCTGGCCTGCTGCGCCATCGAGTTCATCGCCGCGTCGATGGCCCGGCACGACTTCATCCGGCTCGGGGTCATCCCCTTCGCCCCGGGCCCGCGGCAGGCGGACCTCATGGTCGTCTCCGGCACGGTGACGGACAAGATGGCGCCGGCGATCCGCCGCCTGCACGACCAGATGCCCGAGCCCAAGTACGTCATCTCCTTCGGCGCCTGCTCCAACTCCGGTGGCCCCTACTGGGACTCCTACTCCGTGACGAAGGGGGTCGACCAGCTCGTCCCCGTCGACGTCTACGTGCCCGGCTGCCCGCCGCGCCCGGAGGCGCTCCTGCACGGGATCCTCACCCTCCAGGACAAGATCGCCGCGGAGTCGCTGACGACCGCCGGGATGCGGGCGCGCTATGCCGGGCACCGGTCCGCCGGTGCCGGTGAGGTGCGCCGCGGCCTGCTGCGACGACCGACGAAGGGGGCGTGACGTGCCCCAGGAGGACCTCACCGTCAGCCCGCTGGAGTGGTTGCGCGCCGTGCGCGACGCCGTGGACCGCGGCTACACCTTCTTCGACTGGCTGAGCGCCGTCGACGAGACCGACCGCGAGGAGCACCCCGGTCTCGACATCGTCTGCCACCTCGTCGACCCGCGCCCGACGCCCGAGCGCGACCAGCGCACCGCGCTCCTGCGCACCCGGGTCCCGCTCGGCGACAGCCTGCACAGCATCACCGGCATCTTCGCCGGCGCCGCGTGGCACGAGCGCGAGACGCACGAGATGTTCGGCCAGGACTTCACCGGCTTCGTCGACGGCACCGGCCTCGGGCTGCGGCCGCTGCTCCTGCCCGACGGCTTCGAGGGCACGCCGCTGCGCAAGTCCTTCGTCCTCGCCTCGCGGGCGACCCGCCCCTGGCCCGGCGGCAAGGAGCCGGGGGAGGGGCACTCGAGCAAGTCGCCGAGCCGCCGCCGCGTCACCGCGCCCGGTGTGCCCGGCCCGGAGTGGGGGCAGGGATGAGCCTGCTCGAGATCACCCTGCGCTCGCTCGCCTCCCTCGCCGCGGTGCTCGTGCTCCCGCTCGTCGCCGGCCAGACGGAGCACAAGGTCATGGCGCACATGCAGGGCCGGCTCGGCCCGATGTACGCCGGCGGGTTCCACGGCTGGGCCCAGCTCGTCGCCGACGGGGTGAAGTTCGTCCAGAAGGAGGACATCACGCCGGCCGCCGCCGACCGCGGCGTCTTCCGCCTCGCGCCGGCCGTGGCGCTCGTGCCCTATGTCATCGCCATGGCCCTGCTGCCGATCCACCCCGGGGTCGCCGCCGCTCAGGTGCCGGGCAGCGTCCTCCTCGTGCTCGCCGTGACCGGGGTCGGGGTGCTCGGCACCCTCATGGCCGGCTGGGCCAGCGCCAACAAGTACGCCCTCGTGGGCGGGATGCGCTCTGCCGCACAGCTGCTCGCCTACGAGCTGCCGCTCGTCCTGGCCGTCGCCTCGGTGGCCATGGCGGCGGGCACGCTCTCGCTCGCCGGCGTCGTCGAGGCCTGGTCCCCGTGGTGGCTGCTGTGGCAGCTGCCCGGCGCGATCGTCTTCCTCGTGGCCGCGACCGCGGAGCTGCAGCGACCCCCCTTCGACGCACCCATCGCCGACAGCGAGGTCGTCATGGGCCCGTGGACGGAGTACACGGGGCTGCGCTTCGCCTTCTTCATGCTCGCCGAGTACGCCGGCATGGTCGTCATGGGGCTGCTCTTCGGGATCCTGTGGCTCGGCGGCTGGCAGGGCCCCTTCGCCGACCACCTCGGCTGGCTGTGGACCCTGCTCAAGGGCGGCCTCGTCGTCCTGCTCATCATCTGGATGCGGGTGTCGTGGCCGCGGCTGCGCGAGGACCAGCTGCAGCGGCTCGCGTGGACCGTCCTCGTCCCGCTGGCCCTGGCCCAGCTCGCCCTGACCGCCGTGGGAGTGGTGATGACCGCATGAGCACCGACCGCAGCTTCGTCCCCGGGCTCGTCAAGGGCATGGCGACGACCGCCCGCCAGATGATGCGGCCGCCCCACACCGCGGAGTACCCCGACGTCGCGCCGGAGCTGCCGGCACGCTCCCGCGGGGTCATCGCGCTCGTCGAGAGCAACTGCACCTCGTGCATGCTCTGCGCCCGGGAGTGCCCCGACTGGTGCATCCACATCGACTCGCACAAGGAGGAGGTCCCCCCGGCGAGCGAAGGGGGGCGCGCCCGCCAGCGCAATGTCCTCGACCGCTTCGACATCGATTTTTCGCTGTGCATGTACTGCGGCATCTGCATCGAGGTCTGCCCCTTCGACGCGCTCTTCTGGAGCCCGCAGTTCGAGTACGCCGAGACCGACATCCGCGACCTGCTCCACGACAAGGAGCGCCTCGGCCAGTGGGCCGCCGACGTCCCGGCCCCGCCGGAGCTCGACCCCGCCGCCGCCGAGGCCCCCGAGGTGAGCGCCGCCAACAAGCCGGCGCGCAAGGGGCGCCGATGACGGGCCTCGACCTCGCCTTCGCCGCGACCGGTCTCATCACGGCGGCGGCCGCGGCCCTGGCCGTGACGACCCGTCAGGTGGTCCACGCCGCGCTGTGGCTCGTCGTCGCCCTCCTCGGGCTCGCCGGCTGCTACCTCGTCCTCGGCGCCGAGCTCGTCGCCCTCGTCCAGGTGCTCGTCTACGTCGGCGCCGTCGTCGTGCTCGTCATCGTCGCGCTCATGCTCACCCGGGCCCCGATCGGGCCGCGCACCGAGCACTCGACGAGCCGTGCCCACCGGCTGCTCGCCGCGCTCGTCGGCGCCGGCACCGGCGGCCTGCTCGTCGCGGTGCTGCTGCCGATCGCGGTGCCCACGCAGGTCCGCCCCGGCGGCACCGACGAGCTCGCCCGGCAGATCTTCTCGACCTGGGTGTGGCCCTTCGAGCTGCTCTCGCTGCTGCTGCTCGCGGCGCTCGTCGGGGCCTTCGCCGTCGCCGGACTGACGACCGACCGGGAGCGCCGATGATCCACAGCGCCGGTCCCTACCTGCTCGCGAGCGTCCTCGTCGCGCTCGGTGTCTACGGCATCCTCGCCCGGCGCCATGCCGTGCTCGTCCTCGTCGGCGCCGAGCTCGTCCTCGCCGGTGGTGGGTTGCTGCTCGTCACCGCCGGGGCCCTGGGCAACGACGCGACCTGGTCGGGCCAGGTCCTCGCCCTCTTCGTCATCACCATCGCCGCCGCCGAGGTCGTCCTCGCCCTCGCCGTCATCGTCGCCGCCTACCGCCGGCGCGGCCACATCGACCTCGCGCAGGACGCCGAGTGATGGCCTGGTCCCTCGTCGTGCTGCCCCTGGCCGCAGCGGTGCTCACCTTCCTCGTCGGACGCAGCGGGCCGCTGTCCGCCCTCACCGGCGTCGCCGGAGGCGTGGGCACGCTCGTGCTGTCCGTCATCGCGCTCGCCGGCGCACCCGCGGGGGTGCGGGGCGCCCCCTTCGCCGAGGAGCACGCCACCGGACCGGGCCTCGTCATGGGCGGCACCGACCTCCCGCTGGGTCTGGGCCTGTCGGCGACGAGCGCCTTCCTCGTCCTCGTCGTCGCCCTCGTCACCGCGCTCGTGCAGGCCTATGCCGCGTGGTACCTCGCCGACGACGACCGGCGCGGCGCCTTCCACGCGACCGTCGCCCTCTTCAGCGCCGCGATGGTGCTCGTCGTCCTCTCCGCCGACCTGCTCCTCACGGTCGTCGGCTGGGAGGTGATGGGCTGGTGCTCCTACCTGCTCATCGGCCACTGGTCGCGTCGCGAGCGGCCGCGGCGGGCCGCCCACGCGGCCTTCATGGTCACGCGGGTCGCCGACATCGGGCTGCTGCTCGGCACCGCCGTGCTCGTCGCGGGCGCCGGCACGACCGCCCGCGCCGACGTCATCGACCACTGGACCTCCGCCGCGGCCGACCCGACCGCCCGCTCGATCGCCCTCGTCCTCGTCGTCGTCGGGGTGCTCGGCAAGTCCGCGCAGATCCCCTTCCACCACTGGCTGCTCGACGCCATGGAGGGCCCCACCCCCGCCTCCGCACTCATCCACGCGGCGACGATGGTCGCCGCCGGCACCGTCGTGCTGACCCAGCTGCTCCCGCTGCTGCTGCGCTCCGACCCGGCCCGGGCGCTCCTCGGCCTCTCGGTCGCCGCGACGATGCTGCTCGCCGCCCTGTGCGCGCTCGTCGAGCCCGACCTCAAGCGGCTGCTCGCGTGGTCGACGATCAGCCAGGTGGGCGTCATGCTCGCGCCGCTCGCGGCCGCCGGCAGCGGCCCGACGGCCGGCGCCGCCCTCGGGCACCTCTATGGCCACGCGATCTTCAAGGCGCTGCTCTTCCTCACCGTCGGCTGGCTCGCCACGACGCGTGGCTCGACCGCCGCGCGTGCCCTCGTCGGCAGCGGACGGGCCCACCCCGTCGGGCTCGCCGCGTGGGCTGCCGGTCTCGTCTCCCTCGCGGGCATCCCGCTCGTCCTCGGCGGCCTGACCAAGGAGCACGTCATCGCCGCCGTCGGGAGCGACGTCGGCAGCCGCGGCCCGGTCGCCGCGATCGTGCTCGTCGCTCTGCTCGCGACGACGGTCGTCACCGCGGCCTACGCCACCCGCGCCCTGCTCGTCGTCGCCCTCGGCGACGAGGGCCGGGTGCGCGACCGGGCGGTCATGCCGACCGCGGTGGCCGGGATCCTGCTCGTGCTCACCGCCGCCAGCATCCTCGGTGGCTTGGCCCTCGGGCCCCGGCTGCCCGACGCCGGGCACGTCCCGCTCGCGCTCTTCGCCGTCGTCCTCGTGCTCGTCGTCGCCGGCATCGCGCTCGGCTGGCTGCTCCACGCCTCCGGGTGGCAGCAGCGGCTCGTCACCGGCCGCCTCGGTGGCCTCGTCGGCGCCGGCCTCGGGGCCGACCGGGCCCAGCGCGCGGTCGTCGCCCGGCCGGTCACCGCTCTCGCCGGGCTCGTCGCCTTCCTCGACCGCGGCGTCGTCGACACCTATGTGCGCGCCGCCGCCTGGGGCGTGCTCGGCGCGAGCGGTGTCGGCACCGAGGCCCACCGTCGCGCCCGGCCGGCCAACGGCCTCGCCCTGCTCGGTGGGGGCCTGCTGCTCGTCGCCGTCGTCACCGCCCTCGTCCTGCTGGGGGACTCGTGATCGGCCTCGCCTGCGTCCTGCCGCTGCTCCTCGGTGCCGTCCTGCTCGGCGCCGGCACGGAGATGAGCGCCCGGCTCGCCGCCCGCATCGGTCTGGCCGGCGCCCTCGTCACCGCGGCCCTCGTCGTCGTCGCCTGGAGCAGTCACGCCGTCGTCGACATCGCCTGGCTGCCCGCCCTCGACCTGCGCATCCACCTCGGGCTCGACGGCATCAGCGGGCCGCTCGCCCTCCTCGCCGCCGTCGTCACCGCTGCGGCCTGCACGACCGCCCTCGGTGACGCGCCGCGCGGGGGCAGCGCCGCGACCTTCGTCGGCACCCTGCTCATCACCCTCGGCGGGGCGATCGGCACCTTCGCGGCGCGCGACGCACTGCTCTTCGTCGTCGCCTTCGAGCTCGTGCTCGTGCCGATGTGGGTGCTCATCACCCGCTTCGGCGACGACCGCGACCCGGTGGCCCGCCGCGAGGCCGGCGCCCGCTTCGTCCTCTACACCGGGCTCGGCTCGACGCTCCTGCTCCTCGGGGTGCTGCTGCTCGTCTCCCAGTCGGGCACCGGTGACCTCGGCACGCTCGGCGCCGCCCACGGCCGGGGTCTGTCGACCGGCGTGCAGGTGGCCGTCGCCGTGCTGCTCACCCTCGGCCTCGCGATCAAGGTGCCCGTGTGGCCGCTGCACTCGTGGCTGCCCATGGCGCACACGACGGCACCGACCGCCGGCTCGATGGTGCTCGCCGCCGTGCTGCTCAAGATGGGCACCTACGGCCTCGTGCGGCTCCCCCTGGCTGCCGTGCCCGAGGGCTTCGCCCGGGTCGCGCCAGTGCTCGCCGTCTGCGGCGCCATCGGCATCATCTGGGGCGGGCTCGTCTGCCTCGTCGAGCGCGAGCTCAAGCGGCTCATCGCCTGGTCGTCCATCGCGCACATGGGCTTCGTCGCCCTGGCGCTCGCCTCGGGCACCGACACCGGTGTCGCCGCCGCGCTCTACGCCAACCTCGCGCACGGCGTCATCTCCGCACTGCTCTTCCTCGTGGTCGGCGGGCTCAAGCACCGCTGGGGCGACGACCTCCTCGACACGGCGCGGACCCCCCTTCGCGAGGAGGCGCCGGTCACCGGGCTGCTCCTCGTCACCGGCCTGGCCGCCGGGCTGGGGCTGCCCGGCCTCGCCGGCTTCTGGGGCGAGATCATGGCCGTCGTCGCCGCGCTCTCGCCCGCCGACGGCCGCCCTGGGCCGCTCTTCGTCGGGTGCGCGGTCGTCGCGGCCGTCGGTGCGGCCCTCGCCGCCGCATACTCCCTGCGCGTCGCCCGGCTCGTCTGGCTCGGCGAGGGCAGCGGGGCGCCGGACGCCCCGACGCCGGCCGAGCGGCGCGCGGAGCTGCCCGTCACCGATCTCGTGCCCGGTGCCGTCCTCGCCCTCGCGGTCGTCGCCCTCGGCGTCGCGCCGGGGCTCGTCCTCGCCGTGACCGACCCGGCCCTCGCCGCGGTGGTGACCCGATGAGCGCCCCGCAGATCGACGTGGCCGTCGCCGCGCCCGTCCTCGCCCCCGCCGTCGGGGCCGTGCTCGTCCTCGCGGTCGACGCCCTCGCCCCGCGACGTCGCCTGCCCGCGATCCTGCTGGCGGCCCTCGCGCTCCTCGTCTCGCTCGGTACCGCTCTCGCCCTGCGCGTACAGGCCTCCGGGGGCGGCGAGGTCACGACCCTGTGCCGGCCCGGGGACCCTGCCATGAGCCTCACCCCGCCGCCGGGCACGCAGGCGAGCGAGTGCCTGCTGCGGGTGAGCCAGTCGGGTGCACTGCTCCAGGCGCTCGCCGGCGCGGCCGGTCTCGCCGTGCTCGTCCTGCTCGCCCGGCAGCGTGGCGTGCCCTCGCTCGAGGACGGCACGACCCACCGCCCCGACGGCGTCGTCGAGGCCGCGTTGCTCCTGGCGACCGTCACCGGCGCGTGCACCGTCTCGGTCGCGCACGACCTCGGCACCTGGCTCGTCGGCCTCGAGCTGGCCACGCTGCCCATCGTCGCGCTCGCGGTCCTGCGCGGCGGGCGCGACAGCGGGGCGATGCAGCTGGTGACGACGTCCGTCGCGAGCTTCGCCGTGGCGGTCGTCGGCGCCGGGCTGTGGGTCACCGCGACCGGGAGCCTGCGCCTGAGCGGGGTCGCCTCGTGGGCGGCCGGTCAGACGGGGGAGACCCGCGCCGTGCTGACCCTCGCGGTCGTCCTGCTCCTCGCGGCCGTCGGCTTCAAGCTCTCGCTCGTGCCCTTCCACGCCTGGGCGCCGGCGACCTATCCCCGCGCCGGGCTCGAGGTGGCGATGCTCCTCGCGGGCGTCTCGACTGTCGCCGCCGTCGGTGGGCTCGTCGCCGTCACCGACGGTGCAGCCAGCGTGCGCGCGGCCGCGACCCCGGCCTTCGGCGTGCTCGCCGTCGTCTCCATGATCGGGGGTGCGGTGCTCGCGCTCGGGGCGAGCGACCCCCTTCGCCTCATCGCCTGGTCCGGGGTCACCCAGGGCGGCTGGATCCTCGCCCCGCTCGTTGCCGGCGACACCTTCGCCGCCGTCGGCTACCTCGCCGTCTACGTCGTCGCGGTCGTCGCCGCCCTGGCCGTCGTCGCCGCCTTGTCGGTCGACGGTCCGCGACGCCTCGACGACGACCGCGGGCTGCTGCGCCGCCGGCCCGTGCACGCCGCCGTCCTCACCCTCGCGCTGCTCACGATGGCCGGCCTGCCGCCGGGCGTCGCCGGCCTGCTCGCCAAGGTCATGGCGCTGCGCCCCCTCGCCACCGAGGGCCTGTGGTGGGTGGCTCTGCCGGCCGTCGTCGCCGCGGTCATCGGCCTGGCCGTCTACCTGCGCTGGGTGGCGCTCGTGCTGCAGCCCGGCGACGAGCACCGGCCGCCCGAGCGGACCGATCGGACCGCGACCGTCGTCGCCGTCGTCACCGGGGTCGTGCTGCTCGCCGCCACCCTCGTGCCCGTCCTGCTGCTGGGGACGGGAACGCCGTGACCCCCTGCGAGCGTTGGGGATGACATGCACAACCACTACAACGGTCTGAAGACCGCCGGCCTCTTCGGCTCGATCTTCGCGTTGCTCATCCTCGTCGGCTACGCCCTCGCCGGTGCGCGCTACGTGTGGATCTTCGCCCTCATCGGCCTGGCCACGACCGCCTACAGCTACTGGAACTCCGACAAGCTCGCGATCCGGGCGATGCGTGCCCAGCCCGCCGATCCGCAGCAGTTCCCGCAGATGTACCGCATCGTCGAGGAGCTCAGCCAGCGCGCCGGGCAGCCGATGCCGCGGCTCTACGTCAGCCCGACCGCCGCGCCCAATGCCTTCGCCACCGGGCGCAACCCCCAGCACGCCGCCGTGTGCTGCACCGAGGGAATCCTCCAACTGCTCGACGAGCGCGAGCTGCGCGGAGTGCTCGGCCACGAGCTCATGCACGTCTACAACCGCGACATCCTCACCGGCTCGGTCGCCGGGGCGATCGCCGGAGTCATCTCCTCCGTCGCCTCGATGGCCCTGTGGTTCGGCGGCGACCGCGACCGCAATCCCATCGCCGGCATCGCGGTCGCGCTGCTCGCGCCCATCGCCGCGATGGTCATCCAGATGTCGATCTCGCGCACCCGTGAGTACGACGCCGACGAGGACGGCGCCAGGCTCACCGGTGACCCGCTCGCTCTGGCCTCGGCCCTGCGCAAGCTCGAGGGCGGCGTGCAGCGCGCGCCGCTCGAGCCGACGCCGCAGCTGCAGAACGCGAGTCACATGATGATCGCCAACCCCTTCAGCGCCCGCGACGTGGGCAAGCTCTTCTCGACCCACCCGCCGATGGACCAGCGGATCGCGCGCCTCGAGGGCATGGCCGGGGGCCACCACCTGCGGTGACCCCCGGGTGCATCACATGCGCTGGGCGCCGTCCTTGATCGCGTCGCGGATGCGTGGATAGGTCCCGCAGCGGCAGACATTGCGGATCGTGTCGAGGTCGGCCTCGGTGATCGCGCGGCCCTCGCGCTGCACCTTGCGCACGAGCGCGACCGCGGCCATGATCTGGCCCGGCTGGCAGTAGCCGCACTGCGCGACGTCGTGCTCGATCCAGGCCTCCTGCATGGGGTGCAGGTCGCCGTCGACGGTGTCGGCGAGACCCTCGATCGTCGTGACCTCGTCGGTCTCCTTGATCTGGTCGACGGGCACGGCGCAGGGGTTGAAGGCCTTGCCGTTGATGTGGCTCGTGCAGGCCTTGCAGACGTTGATCCCGCACCCGTACTTGGGGCCGGTGACCCCGAGGACGTCGCGCAGGACCCAGAGCAGGCGCACGCCCGGCTCGACGTCGACGGTGACCTTTTCGCCGTTGAGGACGAAGGTGTGGCTGGACATGGCGCGCTCCTCAGCGGGTGTGGTCGAGGCCGTCGGTCGGCGACTGCGGGACGGATGGGACGAAGCTCTTGACCTCGAAGCTGATCGGGTCGGGGTGGTTGATGGGGAACTCGGTCGGCATGCGGCCCGTGGCGCGCGCGTAGGCGCAGGCGATCGCGGCGAAGCTCGACGCGACGCCCGCCTCGCCCGCGCCGCCGGGCTGCTGCGAGTCCGACGGCATGATCTCGACGGTGATCTCGGGTGGGACGTTCCACTGCCGCGTGTAGAAGTAGTTGTCCCAGCTGGCCTCGAGGAAGTGGCCCTCCTCGAGGTGGCAGCTCGTCGTCAGGGCCAGGCCGATGCCGTCCATGACGCCACCGAGCATCTGGGCCTCGAGGCCCGTGGGGTTGATGACCAGGCCGGCGTCGACGGCGAAGACGACCTTGGTGACCCGCGGCCCGGTGACGGCATCGCGGACCGTGCGGTTCACCGTCTCGGGGCGGCAGTCGATCTCGACGAGGCAGGCGGTCGCGCCCTTGTACTCCTTGTGGACCGCGATGCCCTGGGCGACGCCGTCGGGCAGGGAGCGGCCCCACTCGCCGACCTCGGCGGCCTTGTCGAGCACGGCCCGGGTGCGCTTGTCCCGCAGGAACTTCCGGCGGAAGGCGACGGGGTCCATCCGCATCCGCCGGGCCAGCTCGTCGATGACGAGCTCGTTGGCGCAGCGCACGTCGGGGGAGTAGATCTGGCGCATGCTGCCGGTGTTGAAGCGGTCGTCGGTCTCGGTGAGCGTCTGGCTCACGGCCCCGAAGTTGTAGGGCACCTCCTGGGTCAGGGCGAAGATCGTCTGCGCGAAGGTCATCTGGCCGACGGGCAGCTTGGCCGCGTGGTTGGTGATGATGTCGCCGAGGCCGTGGCCGAAGTCGGTCGTGACGCTCGTGTGCTTCTGCTCGAAGGAGAGGACCTCGCCGCCGAGGTAGGCCGCCCGGACACGAGAGGTCGCCATCGGGTGCAGCCGGCCCTGCCGGGGCTCGTCGGCGCGGTGCCACATGAGGCGCACCGGCTTGCCCATCGCCTTCGAGATGCGGGCGGCCTCGAGGGCCGCGTCGTGGAAGAGCTTGCGCCCGAAGGAGCCCCCGCCCTGGGTGACGTGGACCTTGACCTTCGACACCGGCAGGCCGAGCTCCAGCGCGATGTTCTCCTGGGCGACGACGGGCGACTTCAGCGAGCCCCAGATCGTCGCCGAGTCGGAGCGCACGTCGGCGATCGCGCAGTTGGGCTCGAGCGAGGAGTTGCTGCGGAAGCGGAAGGTGAAGGAAGCGTCGATCTTCTTGGCGAGCAGCGACACCTTGGGGGTGAGCATGGGCAGCTCGGCCTTCTTCACGCCCTCGAGCACGGAGGCGTCGGTGGCGCCGGCGAGGCGGCCCCCTTCCCACTCGACGTCCATCTGCTGGATCGCGTCGATGCACTGGCCGAAGGTCCGGGCGCGCACCGCGATGCCGGTGGCGACCTTGACGACGTCGGTGACGCCCGGCATGGCCTCGATGTCGGCGGCATTGCGCAGCGCGACGGGGCGTCCGTTGTGCGTCGGCGGTCGGCAGACCATCGTCGGCAGGGCGTCGGGGACCTTGACGTCCATGGCGAAGGTCTTCGCGCCGGTCACCGCGTCCCGGGCGTCGGTCCGCCCCTGCGGGGTGCCGACGACGGTGCGATCGGAGGCGTCCTTGAGGGTCACCGAGGCCCGGGTGGTCGTGGTGGCCGCCGCCTTGGACGACAGCTCGCCGAAGGTGAGCGCATTGCCCACGGCGTCGGTGATGACACCCGCCTTGATGGTCAGCGCGTCGACCGTGGTCCCGAGGACGGTCGCGGCGGCCTTGAGCAGCTGTTGTCGGGCCAGCGCGGCGGCGACTCGGATCGGCGTGTAGGTCGAGATCGTCGTGTTGGACCCGCCGGTCAGCTGGTTGAAGAGCAGCTCCGGTCGGGCCGGCGCCAGGGTGACGTCGACGCGGTCGACGGGCAGGTCGAGCTCCTCGGCGATGATCATCGCGGTGGAGGTGACGATGCCCTGGCCCACCTCGGCCCGCGGCAGGGCGAAGGAGGCGCGTCCGTCGGTGCCGATCGTCACCGTGATGAGGGCGGCCGTCGGGGCCGCGGCGAGGGTGAGCAGGTCGTTGAGATCGAGGATCTCCGCCGGCTGCGGCGGGGTGGGCACGACCGCCTCCGCGGTCGGTGCACCCAGGCTCATCTCGGCCCCGGTGACGAGCGTGGCCCCGGCGATGACGTAGCCCATGAAGGCACGACGGCTCGGGCCCGACGAGGTGCTCTCGATGCTGGGCTGAGGTTCGGTCACGATGTCTCCCATGGTCGACGGCGCTGTCGCTACCGAGCAGTAGACACCTGTCGGTGGGGTCTCGCGACCGGAGAGCCACCGACGTCCACGATGTGGCTCACCCCCTTCGGACGAAGGGGGTGACAGGATGCCGGTGTGCCTTCCCTGACCCGCGACGAAGCCGTCGCCCGCGCAGACCTGCTCACCGTGTCGCTCATGGAGGTCGAGCTCGATCTCGACCGTGGGCCGCAGACCTTCGGGTCGGTGACCCGCATCCACCTCACGGCGAGCGGTGACGGCACGACCTTCGTCGACGTCAAGCCGCGGACCCTGCACCGCGCGAGCCTCGACGGCGCCGAGATCGACGTGACGACCCTCGACGAGGGGCGGCTGCCCCTGACGGTGACGGCGGGAGACCACGTCGTCGAGGTCGAGGCGACGATGGCCTACAGCCACGACGGCGAGGGGCTGCACCGGGCGACCGACCCCGCCGACGGGGAGGACTACGTCTTCAGCCACCTCTTCCTCGATGCCGCCCCGGCGGTCTTCGCGTGCATCGACCAGCCCGACGTCAAGGCGCCCTACGCGGTGTGCGTCAAGGCGCCGCAGGAGTGGCACGTCATCGGCAACGGCTCCGGCCAGATCGCCGACGGCGGGGTGTGGCACCTCGCCCAGACCCAGCCGCTGTCGACCTACTTCGTCGCGCTGTGCGCCGGACCCTACGTGTCCGTGACCGACGAGCACGACGGCATCAAGCTCGGGCTCTGGGCGCGGCGCTCCCTTCGCCAGCAGCTCGAGGAGCACGCGCCCGAGATGCTCGAGGTGACCCGACGCAGCTTCGACTACTTCCACTCGATCTTCGGCATCCGCTATCCCTTCGACGACTACGACCAGGTCTTCGTCCCGGAGTTCAACGCCGGCGCGATGGAGAACCCGGGGTGCGTCGTCTTGCGCGATGCCTACCTCTACCGCGGGGCGGTGGGCCGCGACGAGATGCTCACCCGGGCCAACACGATCAGCCACGAGATGGCGCACATGTGGTTCGGCGACCTCGTCAGCCCCCGGTGGTGGGACGACCTGTGGCTCAACGAGTCCTTCGCCGAGTACATGGCCCACCGCTGCCTCGTCGAGGCCACGGAGTACACCGAGGCCTGGGTCGACTCGACGATGTCGCGCAAGTCGTGGGGCTACGGCGCCGAGCGCTCGCCCTCGACCCACCCGGTCGCCGGCTCGCCCGCGCCCGACGCGAAGTCGGCCCTGGCCAACTTCGACGGCATCTCCTACGCCAAGGGCGCGGCCGTCATCCGTCAGCTCATCGAGTTCATCGGCGACGAGGCCTTCCTCGAGGGGATCCGCGACTACCTGACCGCGCACTCCTTCGGCAACGGCACGCTCGCGGCCTTCCTCGCGGCGATGTCCCGCGCGAGCGGGCAGGACCTCGCGGCGTGGAGCGCCGCCTGGCTCGAGACCTCCGGCGTCGACACCATCGCCGTGGACCGGGCGGCCGGCACGGTCACGCGGCAGGCACCCGCGGGGCACCCCGCGCAGCGGCCACACGCCGTAGACGTCGCGACCTATGCCCAGGGCGCCGAGACCTCCCGCACGACCCTGACCCTCGACGCCGACTCGGCCCCGCTCGAGGGCGTCGACCTCGCCGCCCCGCTCGTGCTGCCCAATGCCGGCGACCGCACCTGGGCCACCCCGCTGCTCGACGAGCAGTCGCTCGCCGCACTGCGCACCGAGCTGCCGGCGATGACCGATGCCCAGGCGCGAGCCGTCATCTGGGTCGGCCTGCGCGACGGCGTCGCGCTCGCCCAGGTCGACCCGCGCCTGCTCGTCGACCTCGGCGAGGCGGCCCTGGTCACCGAGACCAACGACTCGATCTTCTCCCGCGCCGGCCTGCACCTGACCAACCGCGTTATCCGGGTCCTGCTGCCGCAGGAGGAGCAGGACGCCGCGCGGGCGCGTCTGGCCGCGGTCGGCGAGCAGGTGCTCGCGGCGGCCGAGCCGGGCTCCTCGCTCGCGCTGCACGCCGCGCGCCTCGTCGCCCGCACGAGCGACGACGTCGAGGGTCGGCTCGTGCCGTGGTCGCAGGGCCGGGACCTGCCGGCCGGGCTCGAGGGTGATGCCGACTTCCGCTGGATCCTCATCGGGCAGCTGACCCGCCGTGGTCTCGTCGGCGCGGCCGAGGTCGACGAGGCCCTGGCGCAGGACCGCACGATGTCGGGGCAGCTCGGCGCACTCACCGCTCGCGCCGCGATCCCCACCGAGGAGGGCAAGGCCGCGGCCTGGGCCGACCTGACGACCAACCGGGAGCGCAGCAACCACGAGCTCGTCGCGATCGCCGCCGGCTTCTGGGGGCCGGCCGACCGCTCGCTCGTCGAGCCCTACGTCGAGCGCTACTTCGCCGACGTCCCGCCGATGCGGGAGTGGCTCGGCGAGGACGCCCTCGCCCGCGTGGCGGCGATGACCTACCCGTCGCGCTTCGTCAGCGACGAGACCCTCGAGCTGTCGCGGGCGACGCTGGCGCGCACCGACATCGACCAGGGCGTGCGGCGCTCGATCGTCGACGCGCAGTCCGAGCTCGAGGAGGCCCTGGCCTCACGCCGCGCCTTCCCCGCCGCACGACCTTAGGCAAATGCGGCCAGGGTGCGCACGACCTCAAGGACATGCGAACCCGGGTGCGCACGACCTCAAGGAAATGCGGAGGTCTCAGGCGGTGATGACGATCCGACCGGTGCTCGACCCGCCGGCGAGGCGGGCGAGCGCGGCCGGGGTGTCGGCGAAGTCGTAGGTCTCGGCGACGAGCGGGGCGACCTGCCCCGCGTCGGCCAGGCGCACGAGCTCGGCGTGGGCGTCGAGCACCGACTGGGGGTCGTGCTGCTGGTAGAGGCTCCAGTGCAGCCCGAGGATCGTGTAGTTCTTCACGAGCGCGTGGTTGAGCCGCGGCTCGGGGACCCGGCCGCTCGCGAAGCCGACGACGATGATCCGCCCCTCGAAGGCGATGCACTTCGTGCTCTGGGTGAAGGCCGTGCCGCCGACCGGGTCGTAGACGACGTCGACGCCGCGGCCGCCCGTCGCCTCCTTGACCGCCTCGATGACGTCCTGCTCGCGACGGTCGACGACGACGTCGCAGCCGAGGTCACGCGCGATCTCGACCTTGTCGGCGCCACCGACGACGCCGATGACCCGCGCTCCCGCCGCCTTCCCCAGCTGGACGGCCGCCGACCCGACGCCACCGGAGGCGGCGTGGACGAGGAGGGTCTCCCCTTCGCGCAGGTGGGCCCGGCGGTGCAGGCCGAACCAGCCGGTCTGGTAGCTGATCATCAGCGCCGCGCTGGCGGCGTCGTCGAGCCCGGCCGGTGCGGCGAAGGTGCTCGCCGCGTCCATGAGGCACTCGGTGGCGAAGCCGCCCGCGGGCACCGCGGTGCCCCCGAGCACGCGGTCGCCGACGGCGACGTGGGTGACGCCCTCGCCGACCTCGAGGACGTCGCCGCAGACCTCCAGCCCCGGGACGAAGGGAGGCTCCGGCCGGACCTGGTACTCGCCGCGGCACATGAGGGTGTCGGCGAAGTTGACCGCGCTCGCGCGCACCGCGACCCGCACTTGGCCCGGCCCGGGGGTGGGCTCGGGGAGGTCGACGAGGCGGAGCACGTCGGAGGGGTCGCCCAGCTGCTGGGCCTGCCATGCACGGATCGTCATGTCGCGGAGGCTACCGACCTCACACCCCGTCCCGCCCACGCGTCTGCAGGGTGTGAGCACATCCACGATGATCGACCCCATGACCACCCGGCACGCCCGCATCTCCACGAGCCTCGGCGAGCTGACCGCCGTCGTCGACGACGCCCGCGACGGCGGGGGAGCGGTGCTCATCGGCCTGTACTTCCCGGGCCACTGGACCCTGCCCGACGGCGCCGACCACGGCCCCCGGGTCGACGTGGCGCAGGAGCCGGTCGTCGCCGCGCTCGCCGACCAGCTGCGCGAGTACCTCGCGGGGGAGCGCACGGACTTCGAGGTGGCCTACGAGCTGCGCGGCGGCGCGCACCACCGGCAGGTGTGGGCGCTGCTCGAGCGGATCCCCTACGGGCAGACCGTGACCTACGGCGACCTCGCCCGGGAGACGGGGGGCGCGGCCCAGGCCGTCGGCCGCGCCGTCGGGGCCAACCCGATCTCGATCCTCGTCCCCTGCCACCGGGTCATCGGTGCGGACGGGTCGATCACCGGCTATGCCGGCGGACTGGAGCGCAAGCGCACCCTGCTCGCCCTCGAGGAGCCGAGCGCCGTCGAGCGGGACGCGCTCTTCTGAGCGACGGCGTCGGGGCTACCGTCGCCGCATGAGCACCACCCCCACCCCGTCGCGAGCCGAGCGCCTCGGCGCGCTGCCGTACACCCGCCGCCACACCCGCCTGCTCGTCGGGTCGGGGACCGGCTGGGCCCTCGACGCCATGGACGTCGGGCTGATCTCCTTCGTCATCGTCGTCCTCGCCGACCAGTGGGACCTCACGACGGGCGAGCGGTCGTGGATCGTCACGGTCGGCTTCATCGGCATGGCGATCGGCGCGACCGTCGGCGGGTGGCTGGCCGACCGCTTCGGTCGGCGGGCGGTCTTCGCGACGACCCTGCTCGTCTACGGGCTGGCCACCGGCGCGTCCGCCCTCGTCGGCGGGCTCGCGGCCTTCCTTGTCCTGCGGCTCGTCGTCGGCCTCGGGCTGGGCGCCGAGCTGCCCGTCGCCTCGACCCTCGTCAGCGAGCTGTCCCCGACGCGCATCCGCGGTCGCCTCGTCGTGGCGCTCGAGTCCTTCTGGGCGCTCGGCTGGATCCTCGCCGCGGTCATCGGCTTCTACGTCGTGCCCCGCGGCGACGACGGCTGGCGGTGGGGCCTGGCCCTCGGGCTGGTCCCGGCGGCCTACGCGCTCGTCGTGCGCTTCGGCCTGCCGGAGTCGGCCGCCTGGCTGGAGCGCCGCGGCCGGCGCGAGGAGGCCGAGCGGGTGGTGCGCGGCTTCGAGGCGTCGGCGGGGGTGGTCGCGCCGCCCACGAGCCCGAAGGGGGTGCCCGCTGCGGTGGCCGAGCCGGTCCCGCAGCCGGCGCCGGGCCTGTGGTCGCGTGGGCTGCGCCGCCGCACCCTGGGCATCTGGCTCGTGTGGTTCGGGGTCAACTTCAGCTATTACGGCGCCTTCCTGTGGATCCCCTCGCTCCTCGTCGCGCGGGGCCACGACGTGACGACCTCCTTCGGCTACACGCTGGTCATCACGCTCGCCCAGCTGCCGGGCTATGCCCTCGCGGCGGTCCTCGTCGAGGCCTGGGGTCGGCGTTCGACGCTCGCCCTCTTCCTGCTGGGTTCGGCGGTGGCCGCGTGGTTCTTCGGGCAGTCGGACTCGGCGACGTCGATCATCGTCGCGGGCTCGGCCCTCTCCTTCTGCAACCTCGGCGCCTGGGGCGCCCTCTACGCGATCACGCCCGAGATCTACCCGACGGCGGTGCGCGGCTCGGGAGCCGGTGCGGCTGCGGGCTTCGGGCGACTCGCCTCGATCGCCGCGCCGCTCGTGGTGCCGGTGCTCCTCGAGCGAGGTGGCGGCGACGTCCTCGTCTTCACGATCTTCACCGCGGCCTTCGTCGTCGCGGCCGCGGCGGCCTTCCTCCTGCCCGAGACGCGAGGACGCGCGCTCGATACTTGAAACGAGGTTCAGGTGGGCATAGTCTCGGGCCACCCGTACTCGAAGGAGAGTCAGCATGGCCGCCGTCCCCACCGTGACCGGGAGCATCGACTCCGCCGACCTGGGCCGGGTGCTGGCCCACGAGCACATCTTCGTCGTGGGGGAGGAGTACCGGCAGAACTACCAGTCCGACTGGGACGAGGACGCCAAGGTCGCCGACGCCGTGACCCAGCTGTCCGAGCTCAAGGGCCTGGGCATCGACACGATCCTCGACCCGACGGTCATCGGCCTGGGCCGGTACCTGCCCCGCGTGCAGCGCGTCGCGGAGCAGATCGACCTCAACGTCGTCGTCGCGACCGGGGTCTACACCTACAACGAGATCCCCTTCCAGTTCCACTACACCGGGCCGGGTCTGCTCTTCGACGTGCCGGAGCCGCTCACCGAGCTCTTCGTCAAGGACCTCACCGAGGGCATCGCCGACACGGGGGTCCGCGCCGGCTTCCTCAAGTGCGCCATCGAGGAGCAGGGCCTGACCCCCGGCGTCGAGCGGGTCATGCGCGCGGTCGCCCAGGCCCACGTGCAGACCGGCGCCCCCATCACCGTGCACACCAACCCGCACACGCAGTCGGGGCTGGTCACCCAGCAGGTGCTCGCCGAGGAGGGGGCCGACCTGACGAAGGTCGTCATCGGTCACAGCGGCGACTCGACCGATGTCGACTACCTGTGCACGGTCGCCGACGCCGGCTCCCTCCTGGGCATGGACCGCTTCGGCCTCGACGTGCTGCTGCCCTTCGAGGACCGCATCGCGACGGTGCTCGAGCTGCTGCGGCGCGGGTACGCCGAACGCATGGTGCTCGCGCACGACGCGTCGTGCTTCATCGACTGGTTCGACCCGGAGGCGAAGCGGCAGGTCGTCCCGCGCTGGAACTACCGGCACATCAGCCAGGACGTGCTGCCCGCCCTCCTCGAGGGCGGCGCGAGCGAGGCCGACATCGACACGATGCTCGTCGACAACCCGCGCCGCTACTTCGAGTGAGGCTCAGCCCACCTCGTCGACGAACTCGATGACCCGTCGGGTGAGGATGCGGGCCTCCTCGGGCTGGTACTCCGCCGGCAGCGTCGGGTCGTTGAAGAGGTGGCCGTCCCCCTGGTACTCGACGTAGGAGTAGGCGCCGCCGGCGTGCTCGACGTCGTCCTGGAGCTGCTCGTCGACCATCGGGTCGAACTGCCGGTCCTCCTCGTGGAAGGGGTCGCCGGCCGTCACGTGGACCTGCCCCGGCACCCCGGGCGGCCACGTCGCCTCGAGGTGGCGCATGGGCATGCCGCCGCCGACCATGATGACGCCGCGGGCGTCGGCCGGGCGTTGTGCGGCGATCCACTGGGCCATCGCGGCGCCGTTGGAGAAGCCGACGGCCACGAAGGCGCCCTCGACGGCTCGCGCGGCCTCGAGCGCGTAGGCCATCTGCGCGGGGAAGCCGATCTCCTGCGAGCGGGCTGCGGCGGCCGGGTAGTCGTCGAAGGTGACGCCTTCGAGGTGGTCGACGGTGGTCACGCTGTGGCCCGCGCCGGTGAGGGCGTCGGCGAGGTCGGTGATGCCCTGACGCACACCGAGGACGGACGGGAAGAGCAGTACCTGTGCCATGTCCCGACCGTAGACCCGGGCGCCGACAACGTCGCGTCAGCGAGCCGCCGTCCGGTCAGCGAGTGAAGACCGGCGGCCGCTTCTCGACGAAGGCCCGGGCGGCCTCGACGTGGTCCGCGGTCAGGCCGCACGCCTTGTGCCGCGGCACCTCGGCCGCCATCGACTCCGCGAGGGTCTGGCCGGGGGCCTCGAGGAGGTTGCGCTTGATGCTCGCGAGCGTGCCAGCCGAGCCGGCCGCCAGCTGCTCGGCGAGCTCGCGGGTGCGCGCCTCGAGCTCCTCCTCGGGGACGAGCCGGTTGAGCAGGCCGAGGTCGAGGCAGGCCTGCCCGTCGAGGCGAGGGTTGAGGAACATCAGCTCGCGGGCGGTCGCCGGCCCGACGAGTCGCTCGAGCAGCCAGGCGACACCGAAGTCCCCGGACAGGGCGATGCTCGCGAAGGCCGTCGCGACGACGGTCCGCGGGGTGCCGATGCGCAGGTCGGCGGCGAGCGCGAAGCCCAGCCCGGCGCCCGCGGCCGCGCCCGGCAGGGCGGCGACGACCGGCTTGGCGAAGGCGTGGATCCGCCCGACGGTCAGCTCCTGGTGGCGCAGCTGCTCCGCGACCGCCGCCGGGTCGACCTCGCTGGCGCCACCCCCTTCGCCACCGTCGGCGTCGAACTGCTGGACGTCGCCGCCGGAGCAGAAGGCGCGACCGGCGCCGGTGAGGACGAGGACCCGCACGGCGGGGTCGGCCTCGGTCTGCGCGAGCAGCTCGCCGAGGCGCTCGACCATCTCCGGCGACATGGCATTGCGTCGCTCCGGCCGGTTGAGCGTGATCGTCGCGATGCCGTCGGTGACGTCGAGCAGCACGTGGTCGGTGGGGGCGGTCATGGGCACTCCTGAGGGGTCGGGTCGGGGACGGCGGGACGAAGGGGGCGGGCGAAGGCGAGGGCGCCGAGGGCCGGCAGCAGGGCGAGCAGGAGCAGCGAGCGGGGCCACCCGATGACGTCGCCGAGCCCGCCGACGGCGGCCGCGCCGAGGCTGCCGCCGAGCAGGAAGCACAGCGTGAGCAGGCCGAGTGCGCTGCCGCGGGTGCGGGCGGGCACGGAGTCGGCGACGAGGGCGGTCATCGCCGGCTGCCCGAGCCCGAAGGAGAGCATGAGCGCGAGCGTCGCGCCGACGAGCACGGCCGGCTGGGCGAGGGTCGTGCCGACGGCGGCGACGAGCACGGCGGCGGTGACGCCGGTCGTCGCGACGAGCTGGGCGCGGGCGGTCCCGAGCCGCAGCAGCGCCGGCCCGGTGATGCGCGGCGCGACGACCCCGAGCGCGGCCGCCGGCAGGAGCATCAGCCCGACTTGCACGCCGGTCCAGCCGCGTGCGGCGAGGCTCGTCGGGACGGCGACGAGCATGCCGAACCACGCCGACGACAGGCTGCCCGCGGTGAGTAGGGAGCGGCGGGCGGCGGCGCTGCGCACGAGCGCCAGCGGGACGATGCCGAAGGGGGTGCCCCGCGAGCGGAGCACGACGACCGGGGCGGCGACGAGGAGCAGCACCGCGCCGCCGACGGCGACGGCCGGGCCGAGGGTGGCGGCCTGGAGGGTGAGGACCGCGCCGGTGGCGGCGAGCGCGACGAGCAGCACGCCGGCGGGGTCGAGGGTGGCGCCCGGCTGCCGCTCGGTGGGCAGCCAGCGCCAGGCGACGGGCACGAGCGCGAGCGTCACGAGCGGGATCGCGACGACCGGTCGCCAGCCGAAGGGGTCGACGAGCGCCGAGCCGATGACCGGCCCGAGCGCGTTGACCGTGCCGCCCACCCCGGCATAGGTGGCCAGTGCCCGGGCCCGCGCGTCGCCGGCGAAGAGCGCCTGCACCGCCGCGAGGGTGAGTGCGGGGATCGCCGACGCGCCCAGCCCCTGGAGGGTGCGGGTAGCGATGAGCGCCGGCAGGCTGTCGACGAGCGCGCCGGCGCAGGCCGCGGCGACCATGACGCCGAGCCCGACGAGCAGGGGTAGTCGGATGCCGAGGAGGTCGCCGAGCCGACCGCAGATCGCGCTGCCGACGGCCAGGGCGAGGGAGTAGCAGCTGACGACGAGGGCTGCCCGGCCCGCGGTGAGCTCGAGGTCGTCGGCGAGGGTGGGCAGGGCGACGGCGACGGCCGCGCTGCCCATGCCGGTGACCCCGAAGAGGACGGCGATCGCGCTCGCCACGGCGCCCCGGTGCTCGGTGGCGGGTGCGGTGGCGATGTCGACCCCTTCGTCGGCTTGTATCTGAATCCGAGTTCAAGTATACCTGTGAGGACCACGGACGACCAGAGCCGACCGACCAGAGGATGCGCACCATGACGACGACGTCGGATGCCGCAGCGGGCGAGACCGCTTGTGCCGCAGCGCTGCTCATCGACTTCGGGGGAGTGCTCACCGTCCCCCTCCGCGCCGCCTTCGGCGCGCTCTCCACCGACATCGGGCTCGACCCGGACGCCGGTCTGCGCCTCCTCGCCACCCACGAGGGCGCCCGCACCGCGCTGGGTGAGCACGAGGTCGGCCGCCTCGACGACGAGGGCTTCGAGGACGCCTTCGCCGCCGCCCTCACCGAGGCCGGCGGCCACCCCGAGCCGCGCGGCCTGCTCGCCCGCCTCGCCGAGCACATGGACCTCGACGAGCCGATGATCGACCTCGTGCGCGAGGTCCGCGCCGCCGGCGTGCCCGTCGCGCTCGTCTCCAACTCCCTGGGCCGCGACTGCTACGCCCGGGTCGACCTCGACGAGCTCTTCGACGTCACCGTCATCTCCGGTCAGGTCGGGGTGCGCAAGCCCTCCCGGCAGATCTACCGCATCGCCTGCGAGCGGCTCGGGGTCGACCCCGGGCAGTGCGTGCTCGTCGACGACCTCGAGCACAACCTCGTCGGGGCCGCCCGCCTCGACATCCGCGGCATCCACCACCGCACCGCCG
This sequence comes from Janibacter sp. CX7, assembly GCF_024362365.1. NCBI lineage: Bacteria > Bacillati > Actinomycetota > Actinomycetes > Micrococcales > Intrasporangiaceae > Janibacter > Janibacter sp. CX7. Next base: position 500,035 of record NZ_CP101464.1, read on the forward strand.
ACGAGACCATCCCGCGCGTGCGGGCCGCCCTCGGCCTGCCGACGCAGACCGCAGCGTGACCCCCTTCGCCCCTGAACCACTCACCAAAGGACCCCACGATGTTCGACCTCAGTGACCGCGGCCAGGACTACCGCGACCGCCTGCTCGCCTTCATGGACGAGCACGTCTACCCCGCCGAGAGCGTCTACCGCGAGCAGATGCGCGCCTCCGGCGACGCCAACCACCACCCGCAGGTCCTCGAGGACCTCAAGGCCGAGGCGCGCAGCCGGGGCCTGTGGAACCTCTTCCACCCGCACCCCGAGTGGGGGCCCGGGCTGACCAACCTCGAGTACGCCCACCTCGCCGAGATCACCGGGCGCAGCATCGAGATCGCCCCCGAGGCGATCAACTGCAATGCCCCCGACACCGGCAACATGGAGGTGCTCACGCTCTTCGGCACCGACGAGCACAAGGAGCGCTACCTCAAGCCGCTGCTCGCGGGCGAGATCGCCTCGGCCTTCGCGATGACCGAGCCGGCCGTCGCCAGCTCCGACGCGACCAATGTCGAGACCCGGATGGTCCGCGACGGCGACGAGTACGTCATCACCGGCCGCAAGTGGTGGACCTCCAACGCCCTGCACAAGAACTGCAAGGTCCTCATCGTCATGGGCAAGACCGACCCCGACGCCCCGACCCACCGTCAGCAGTCGATGATGGTCGTCCCGATCGACGCCCCGGGCGTGAAGATCCTGCGCGGCCTGCCCGTCTTCGGCTACTGGGACCGCGAGGGCCACGCCGAGGTGGAGTTCGACCACGTGCGGGTGCCGCGCGAGGCGCTGCTCGCGGGCGAGGGCGATGGCTTCATGATCAGCCAGGCCCGCCTGGGCCCCGGCCGCATCCACCACTGCATGCGCGCCATCGGCGTCGCCGAGCGCGCCCTCGACCTGATGATCGACCGCGCCCAGTCGCGGGTGACCTTCGGCGAGCCGATCGCCAACCGGGCCAACATCATGGACTGGGTCGCCGAGGCGCGGATCGAGATCGAGATGGCCCGCCTGCTGACGCTCAAGGCCGCGCACATGATGGACACGGTGGGCAACAAGGTCGCCCGCACGGAGATCGCCGCCATCAAGGTGGCCGCGCCGCAGGTGGCGCTGAAGGTCCTCGACCGGGCGATCCAGGTCCACGGCGGCGGTGGCGTGAGCGACGACTTCCCGCTCGCCCAGTGGTACGCCCACATGCGCACCCTCCGCCTGGCCGACGGGCCCGACGAGGTGCACAAGATGACCATCGCCCGCCGCGAGTACCGCCGCCGCAGCCCGGAGTGGGGCAAGAAGTGACCGAGGGGCTGCGCGAGGACGCGCTGACCGGCTGGCTCGTCGGTCTCGGGGTCGGCCTGCAGGCGCCCCTGACCTACGAGCGCGTCGGCCTGGGCCAGTCCAACCTCACCTATCTCGTCACCGATGCGAAGGGGGAGCGGCTGGTCCTGCGTCGGCCGCCCCTCGGTGAGCTGCTCGCCTCGGCCCACGACGTGGCCCGCGAGCACCGGATCCTCTCGGCGCTGCAGGGCACGGACGTCCCGCTGCCGCGGGTGCTCGGGCTGTGCGAGGACCCGAGCGTCACCGACGTGCCGGTCCTCGCCGTGTCCCACGTCGAGGGCACGGTCGTCGACGAGCGGCCCGACGCCGAGGCGCTCGCGCCGGCGGCCCGGCATGCGATCGGGCTCGCGCTCGTCGACACCCTCGGCCGGATCCACGGCGTCGACCTGACCGCGGTCGGGCTCGACGACCTGGCGAGCCACAAGCCCTATGCCGCCCGCCAGCTCAAGCGCTGGTCCGGGCAGTGGGAGCTCTCCCGCACCCGGGAGCTGCCGGCGCTGGAGCAGCTCACCGAGCGCCTGCGGGCGCTCGAGCCGGAGCCGGGGGAGGTCGTGCTCGTCCACGGCGACAGCCACCTGCGCAATGTCATCGTCGACCCCGACGACGCGTCGGTGCGGGCGATCCTCGACTGGGAGCTGTGCACCCTCGGCGACCCGCTCGCCGACCTCGGCACGGTCCTCGCCTACTGGCCGCAGCCGGGCGACCGGCCGACGATGCGCTTCGACGCCTCGATGGTCGAGGGCTTCGCCACGCGGGAGGAGCTCGTCGAGCGCTACGTCGCGGCCACCGGGCGCGACGTCACCCACGTGCCCTTCTGGCACGGCCTGGGGCTGTGGAAGCTCGCGATCATCCTCGAGGGGGTGCGTCGCCGACAGCTCGACGACCCGCGCAACCTCACCGCGATGGGCCGCATCCCCGCCGAGGCGGTCGACGAGCTCGTCGCGTGTGCGCACGCCGTCCTCGACGCGGACTAGGGTGTCCGCCATGCCCAGCGACACCGACTCCGCCGTCCCCGAGGTCCCTGACCTCGTCGACGCCGCCAAGCTCGGGACGCTGCCCCAGACCCCCCGGGGCAAGCGCACCCGGGACGCCCTGATCGCCGCCGCGCGCACCGTCTTCGAGCGTGACGGCTACGTCGACTCGCGGCTCGTCGACATCGCGGCGGAGGCGAAGTGCTCGATCGGCAGCTTCTACACGTGGTTCGACAGCAAGGACGAGGTCCTGGCCGCCGTCCTCCACGAGGCGCAGAGCGACATGCTTCACCCCGGCACCAGCCGGATCGAGGCGACCGACGACCCGATCGCGATCATCGCCGCGAGCAACCGCGCCTACTTCGAGGCCTTCCGCCGCAATGCGAAGCTCAACGCCCTGCTCCAGCAGGTCGCGGCGGTCGACCCGCGCTTCCGCGACATGCGCCGCGCGCGCAGCGAGGCCTTCGTCGCCCGCAACTCGCGGGCGATTCGCGACCTGCAGGAGCGCGGTCTGGCCGACCGTGACGTCGACCCCGAGCTCGCGGCGATGGCCCTGTCGGGCATGGTCGCCCGCCTCGCCTACGACATCTTCGTCATCGGCGGGCCGGAGACGGTCGAGGACGTCGTCGCGACCGCGACCCGCCTGTGGACCAATGCCCTCGGCCTGACCGAGCCGGTCCTGCGCGCCGACTGACGCGCAGGACCGAGCGGCCTCATCGGGCGATGTTGACCCCGCCGTCGACCGTCAGCGTGCTGCCGACGACGTAGTCGCCGGCGTCCGAGGCGAGGTAGACCGCAGCGGCGGCCATGTCCTCGTCGCGGCCGATCCGGCCGGAGGGGATCTGCGCGGCGGTCTCGGCCTCCTGGTCGCGGGCCTCCTTGTTCATCGACGAGGCGAAGGCGCCCGGCGCGATGGCGCTGACGACGATGCCCTCGGGGGCGAGCCGCACGGCCATCCGCTTCGTCAGGTGCACGACGCCCGCCTTGCTCGCGTGGTAGCTGTAGGTCTCGAGCGGGTTGAGGGAGAGCCCGTCGATCGAGGCGATGTTGATGACCTTGGCCAGGTGACCGCTGCGCTCGCGGCCGGCGAGCAGCAGCGGCTTGGCGGCCTGGGTGAGGAAGAAGGGCGCCTTGACGTTGAGGTCCATGACCTTGTCCCAGCCGCTCTCGGGGAACTCGTCGAAGCCCGCCCCCCACGCCGCGCCGGCGTTGTTGACGAGGACGTCGAGGTGGTCCTCGTGCTCGCCGAAGGCCTCGAGCAGCGCACCGATCCCGGCGGTCGTCGAGACGTCGCAGGGCAGGGCGACGCAGCGCCCTTCGCCGTACTGCTGCGACAGCTCGGCGGCGGTGGCCCGGCAGGCCTCCTCCTTGCGGGCGGTGATGTAGACCGTGGCGCCCTGCGCGAGCAGGCCCTCGGTGATCATCCGGCCGATGCCGCGGCTGCCGCCGGTGACGAGGGCGATGCGGCCCTCGAGGGAGAAGAGTGCAGTGAGGTCCATGCTGGTCCTGACGCTCGAAGGGGGGTTGTCCCGTCGACCGTAGCGTGACCTGAATCAGGGTTCAACAGTAGTTGAAGCCGGATTCACGTTGTGACAGGCTGGCGCCACACCGGCACGTCGACCACAGGAGCTCACATGTCCCGGACCTCGCAGGAGATCCGCCTCGCCGCCCGTCCGCAGGGCCGCCCCGATGCGAGCACCTGGGAGCTCGCCACGACCGAGGTCGCCGAGCCGGGACCGGGGGAGTTCCTGGTCGAGCTCGAGCAGATCTCCCTCGACCCCGCGATGCGCGGCTGGCTCAACGACGTGCGCTCCTACCTGCCGCCGGTGAAGATCGGTGCCGTCATGCGGGCCTTCGGCGCCGGCACCGTCATCGCCTCGCAGCACGACGACTTCGCCGTCGGTGACGTCGTGAGCGGCACCTTCGGGGTGCGCGAGTACGCGATCTCGGACGGCACGGGGGTCGCCCACCTCGACCTCGACGTCGCCCCGATGAGCACCTGGCTCGGTGCCCTCGGGATGCCGGGCATGACCGCGTGGTTCGGGCTCGAGGACGTCGGCCGGGCCCAGCCCGGTGACACCGTCCTCGTCTCCGCCGCGGCCGGTGCCGTCGGGTCCACCGTCGCGCAGCTCGCCAAGGCCAAGGGGTGCCGGGTCATCGGCGTCGCCGGTGGCCCGGACAAGGTTGCCTGGCTGCGCGAGCTCGGCCTCGACGAGGTCATCGACCGTCGGGACGGCGACCTGCTGCGCCAGGTGCGCCGGGCAGCGCCCGACGGCGTCGACGTCTACTTCGACAACGTCGGCGGCGAGCTGCTCGACGCCGCCCTGGCCAACCTCGCCCACGGCGCGCGCATCGCCATCTGCGGCGCGATCTCGACCTACAACGACGAGACCCTCGCCGAGGGGCCGCGGCGCTACATGGCCCTGCTCGTCTTCCGCGCGAGCATGCAGGGCTTTGTCGTCATGGACTACGAGGACCGCTACGCCGAGGCGATCGCCGGCATCAGCGAGCTCATCCGCGACGGGCGTCTTGTCGCCACCGAGACGATCCTCGAGGGCGGCGTCGCCGCCTTCCCCGATGCCCTCCTCGGCCTCTTCGACGGGGTCAACACCGGCAAGCTGCTGCTCAAGGTCTGAGGTCTCGAGGCTCGTCCCTCGCACCTCGACCACCGAAAGGATTTCTTATGCGCGCCATCCACATCTCCTCCCTCGAGGGGCCGCAGGCCGTCGAGGTCGTCGACGTCCCCGCCCCGGCCGACCCGCGTCTGGTGACGATCGAGGTCAGGGCCGCCGGCGTGGCCTTCCCCGAGCTGCTCCAGACCCGCGGGCTCTACCAGATGAAGCCCGACCTCCCCTTCGTCCCGGGGGCCGAGGTGGCCGGTGTCGTCACGGCCGCACCCGAGGGCAGCGGCTTCGCGCCCGGTGACCGCGTCGCGGCGCTGTCGATGCTCGGTGGCTTCGCGGAGGTCGTCCAGGCCCAGCCCGACCTGACCTTCCACCTGCCCGACGAGGTCGGCTTCGAGTCCGGCGCCGCCTTCACCTTCAACTACGCGACGGTCTACTTCGCGCTGCTCGAGCGCGGCCACCTCACCGAGGGCGAGACCGTCCTCGTGCACGGCGCCGCCGGCGGCATCGGCACCGCGGCGATCCAGATGGCCAAGGCCTTCGGTGCCGGCAAGGTCATCGGGGTCGTCTCCACCGAGGCGAAGGGGGAGATCGCCCGGGCGGCGGGTGCCGACGAGGTCGTCCTCGCCGACGGCTTCCTCGACGCGGTGGGCAAGGCGAGCGTCGACGTCGTCGTCGACCCGGTCGGCGGCGACCGCTTCACCGACTCGCTGCGCTCGCTGCGCGAGCACGGCCGCCTGCTCGTCATCGGCTTCACCGCCGGCAGCATCCCGGAGGTCAAGGTCAACCGGCTGCTGCTCAACAACATCAGCGTCGTCGGGGTCGGCTGGGGCGCCTACGCGATGTCCCGCCCCGGCCACATCGGCACCGAGTGGGAGGCGATGCTCCCCCACCTGCGCAGCGGCGCCCTCGACCCGGTGCTCGGCACGACCTACCCGCTCGAGCAGGCCGCCGAGGCGATCGCCTCCCTCGAGACGCGACAGGTCACCGGCAAGGTGCTGCTGCTCCCATGACGACGGTGGCGGCACCCCCTTCGGCCCAGGAGGTCCTCGCCCTCCCGGCGGCGGTCGTCGAGACGGCCCCGCCGGAGTGGGAGGACGTCAACGGGCACGTCAACGTCGCCCGCTACTACGACCTGCACCTGCGCGGCGCCGAGGCGGCACTGCGGGCGCTCGGGGTCGACGACGCCTACCGGGCCGAGACCGGGTGGAGCGTCTTCAGCGTCGAGCAGCACCTGCGCTTCCTCGGCGAGGTGCACGTCGGCCACGAGGTGAGCGTCCACCTGCGCTGGGTGGCCCGTGGCGACAAGGTCATGCACGCGATCTCCTTCGTCGTCGACCGCACCACCGGGCGGGTGGCCAACTCGCTCGAGGTCCTCGAGGCGCACGTCGACCTGACGACCCGCCGGGCATGCGCGTGGGCCCCCACGATCGCCGAGCGGATCGACGAGCTCGTGGAGGCCCACACGGCGCTGCCGTGGCCGGCCCCGACGTGCGGGGCCATCGGCATCAGGCGCTGAAGCGGCCGATCGACTCGGCGACGAGGATCGGCTTGTCGATGCCGTCGGCCTCGACGGTGAGGGTCGTGACGACCTTGACCGCGCCCGGGCCGGTCTCCTCGACGGAGGCCAGCTCGGCGCGCAGGCGGATCCGCGAGCCCACCGGCAGCGGGTGGATGAAGCGGACCTTGTCGTAGCCGTAGTTGAGGCTGTGGGCGAAGCCGTCGAAGGCCATGAGCTCCTCGAGGAAGGCCGGCGTGCGCGAGAGGCTGTAGAGCCCGTGCGCGATCGTCGAGCCGAAGGGGGAGTCCGCCGCCCGCTGCGGGTCGACGTGGATCCACTGGTGGTCGCCGGTGAGGTCGGCGAAGGCGTCGATCTTCGCCTGGTCGACGACGTGCCACTGTGTCGGGCCGAGCTCGGTGCCGACGAGGTCCTTGAGGTCCTGCACGGACGTGGGGCGGTACTGCGCGGTCTGGGTCACGGTGAGCTCCTTCGGTCACGGTCTTGTCCCTCGAACCTAGTTGAACTTGAACCCGGCTTCAAGTAGCGTCACGGGCATCCGGCAGTCGAGACCACAGGAGCTCTCACATGACCACTGACCAGCAGCGCGTCGCCGTCGTCACGGGCGCAGCCCGGGGCATCGGTGCGGGCGTCGCCCGCCGCCTGGCCGCCGACGGGATGGCCGTCGCCGTCCTCGACCTCGACGAGTCGGCCTGCGTGCCCGTCGTCGAGGAGATCACCGCCGACGGGGGCCGTGCCCTGGCCGTCGGGGCCGATGTCTCCGACGAGGAGCAGGTGGCCGCGGCGGTGCAGCGCATCGCCGACGAGCTCGGTCCGCCGACGGTCCTGGTCAACAACGCCGGCATCATCCGCGACAACCTCATCTTCAAGATGTCGGTCGCCGACTGGGATGCGGTCATGGCGGTGCACCTGCGCGGGGCCTTCCTCATGACCCGCGCCTGCCAGACGCACATGACGGCCCAGCGCCACGGCCGCATCGTCAACCTCTCCTCGACCTCCGCCCAGGGCAACCGTGGCCAGGTCAACTACTCGGCCGCCAAGGCGGGCATGCAGGGCTTCACCAAGACCCTGGCCATCGAGCTCGGCAGGTTCGGCGTCACGGCCAATGCCATCGCCCCGGGCTTCATCGAGACCGAGATGACCGCCGAGACGGCCGAGCGCATCGGGATCTCCTTCGAGGACCTCAAGGCGCAGGCGAGCGCGGCCGCACCGGTCGCCCGCACGGGCACCCCGGCCGACATCGCCCATGCGGCGTCCTTCTTCGCGAGCGAGGGGGCCGGCTTCACCACCGGTCAGGTCCTCTACGTCGCCGGCGGGCCGTGCGACTGATGGGCGCCCCGATGCAGCTCCAGGACAAGGTCGCGGTCGTCACCGGCGCCGCCGGCGGCATCGGTGCCGCCATCGCGCAGGCCCTCGTCGACGCGGGTGCGCACGTCGTCGTCTCCGACCTCGACGAGGCCCGCGTGGTCGCGACGGCCGAGCGCCTCGGCGCGGTCGCCGTCGCCGGTGACGCCTCGAGCGACGAGGTCATCGCCGCGATGATCGCGGCGGCCGAGCAGGCCCACGGACCGGTCGACCTCTTCTTCGCCAATGCCGGCATCGGCGACGGCCTCGGCCTCTCGGCCACCGACGCCCAGTGGCAGGCCGCGCTCGACATCAACCTCCTCGCGCACGTGCGCGCCGCCCGTCAGCTCGTGCCCGGATGGGTGGAGCGCGGCACCGGCTACTTCGTCTCGACCGCCTCTGCCGCAGGGCTGCTCACGCAGATCGGCTCGGCGACCTACTCCGTCTCCAAGCACGGTGCCGTCGCCTTCGCCGAGTGGCTCGCCGTGACCTACGGCGACGACGGCATCGGCGTCAGCTGCCTCTGCCCGATGGGTGTCGACACCGACCTGCTCCGCAGCGGCATGACCTCCGGCGACGACGAAGGGGGCCGGGTCGCCGCGGCCGCGGTCACCGGGGCCGGTGAGGTGCTCGCCCCGAGCGACGTCGCCGACCAGGTGCTGGCCGCCGTCACCGAGGGGCGCTTCCTCATCACCCCGCACGAGGACGTGCGCGAGTTCCTCCGGCGCAAGGTCGACGACCACGACCGGTGGATCGGCGGCATGCAGCGCTACCAGCACCACCTGAGGGAGAGCACGCGATGACCGGCACCGCCGAGCTGATGTGGCGCTGGGCCGACACGACGCCCGACGCCCCCGCCCTGCGCGAGGGCGAGCGCTCGTGGACCTTTGACGAGCTGCGCACGGGCATCCGCGGCGCGATGGAGGAGCTGACCCGCCGGGGCGTGCGTCCCGGCGACCGGGTCCTCGTCGTCGTCCCGACGAGCGCCGAGTTCGTCCTGACCTACCACGCCCTGCTCGCCCTCGGGGCGACCGCCGTGACGGTCAACCCGCTGTGCACCCAGCGCGAGCTGACCCACTTCGTCCAGGACGCCGGCTGCTCCTTCGCCATCGGCTGGCACGAGGGGGCACAGGCGCTCACCGCGACCGCGCAGGAGGGTGGGCTCGACGCCTGGGTCCTCGAGCCGGGGTGCGTGCCGCAGCCCGAGGGCACGCCCGAGCCGGCGTCGGTCGGCACCGACGACCCGGCCGTGCTGCTCTACACCTCGGGCACGACGGGAGCCCCCAAGGGCGCGATCCTCACCCACGGCAACCTCCTCGGCTGCGGTGCCTCGCTCGCCGAGGCGCTCGACCTCGGGCCTCGGGAGAGCATGGGCACGGCCCTGCCGCTCTTCCACGTCTTCGGCCAGTCGTCGGTGATGTTCACCGTCTACACGGCCGGCGGTTGCCTGTCGCTGCAGCGGCCCTTCGACCCGGCGGGCCTGCTGCGCATGGCCGCCGACCAGCAGCTCACCTCGGTCGCCGGGGTCCCGACGATGTGGAATGCCATGCTCCACGCCGACACCGACGTGACCCCGCAGGACCTGACCTCCCTTCGCCTGGCGTGCTCGGGGGGCGCGGCGCTGCCGCTCGAGGTGGCCAAGGCCTTCCGCGACCGCTTCGGCGCGGTCGTCCTCGACGGCTACGGCCTGAGCGAGACCGCGGGGGCGGCGACCTTCAACCGGTCCGACCTCCCGCGCAAGGAGATGAGCGTCGGCCGGGCCCTGCCCGGCGGTGCGCTCGCGATCTTCGACGACGACCGCAACCAGCTGCCGCCCGGCGAGACCGGTGAGGTGGCCATCGCCGGTCCCTACGTCATGAGTGGCTACTGGCAGCGGCCCGAGGCGACCGCCGCGGTCTTCGAGGGGGAGTGGTTCCTCACCGGCGACATCGGTCGCATGGACGAGGACGGCGACCTGTGGATCGTCGACCGCAAGAAGGACCTCGTGATCCGCGGTGGGTACAACGTCTACCCCCGCGAGATCGAGGAGGTCCTCTACGGCCACCCCGACATCCGCGAGGCCGCGGTCGTCGGCGTGCCCGACGAGCGGCTCGGCGAGGAGATCGCCGCCGTCGTCACCCCGCAGCCCGGTGCGCACATCGAGCCGGGAGCGCTGCGGGCCTGGCTCGAGGAGCGACTGGCGGCCTACAAGGTGCCGCGGATCTACCAGCTCGTCGAGGAGCTGCCCAAGGGCGCCACCGGCAAGATCCTCAAGCGGGCCCTCGACCGCCCGACGATCGCCACCTCCGGTGAGCGGCCCGCCCGGGCCACCACCCCCACCACCTGACCGAAGGGAGCGACCCGTGGACTTCGCGCTGGACGCCCGCACCCTCGAGCTGCGCGAGCAGCTCACCGCCTTCATGGACGAGCACGTCTACCCGATCGAGGCGACCTACCAGGAGCAGCTCGACGCCGCCCCCGACGTGTGGGCACCGCCGCCGATCATCGAGCCGGCCAAGGAGGCCGCCCGCAGCCAGGGGCTGTGGAACCTCTTCCTCCCCGGCGAGGACGGCGCCGGCCTGACCAACCTGCAGTACGCCCCGCTGTGCGAGGTGCTCGGCCGCAGCCTGCACATCGCCCCCGTGGCGACGAACTGCGCGGCGCCCGACACCGGCAACATGGAGGTGCTGCACATGTTCGGCACCCCCGAGCAGCAGGAGCAGTGGCTCACCCCGCTGCTCGCCGGCGAGATCCGCTCGGCCTTCGCCATGACCGAGCCGCGGGTCGCCAGCTCCGACGCGACCAACATCGAGACCGCGATCGTGCGCGACGGCGACGAATACGTCATCACCGGCCGCAAGTGGTACATCTCCGGCGCGATGAACCCCAACGCCAAGGTCTTCATCCTCATGGGCAAGACCGACCCGTCGGCCGACCGCCACCGGCAGCAGTCGATGATCCTCGTGCCGCGCGACACCCCGGGCGTCGAGGTGCGGCGGGGGATGAAGGTCCTCGGCTACGACGACCGCGACCACGGCGGCCACGCCGAGATCGACTTCCACGACGTGCGCGTGCCGGTGAGCAACCTCATCGGCGAGGAGGGCTCCGGCTTCGCCATCGCCCAGGCCCGCCTCGGCCCCGGCCGCATCCACCACTGCATGCGCCTCATCGGCATCGCCGAGCGCTCCCTCGAGCTCATGGTCGAGCGGGCCGCGAGCCGGGTCGCCTTCGGCAAGCCGCTGTCCGACCAGGGCGTCATCCGTGACTGGATCGCCGAGTCCCGGGTGCGCATCGAGCAGCTGCGGCTGCTCACCCTCAAGGCCGCCTGGCTCATGGACACCGTGGGCAACAAGGGCGCCCACACCGAGATCCAGGCGATCAAGATCGCCGCCCCGGCGACCGTCGAGTGGATCGTCGACAAGGCGGTCCAGGTCCACGGTGCCGGCGGCCTGAGCCAGGACTTCCCCGTCGCCGAGTGGTATGCGCAGGTGCGCACGCTGCGCTTCGCCGACGGCCCCGACGAGGTGCACAAGAATGCCCTCGCCCGTCACGAGATCCGGAGGATGACCAGCCGTGCCTGATCTGCAGCAGCGGGTCGAGGAGCTCCTCGCGAGCCACGACCCCAAGAAGACGCCTCCTCCAGAATTTCTCGGTGCGCAGTTCGACGCCGGGCTGGCGTGGGTGCACTTCCCCGAGGGGCGCGGCGGGCTCGGCCTGCCCCGTGGCCGCCAGCTCGAGGTCGACGCCCTGCTCGAGGCGGCGGGCGCACCCCGGCCCGACGTCGCCCGCAACAGCATCGGCCTGGGCATGGCCGCCCCGACGATCCTCGCCTTCGGCACGCCGCAGATGCAGGAGCGCTACCTGCGCCCGCTCTTCGCGTGCACCGAGATCTGGTGCCAGCTCTTCAGCGAGCCGGGCGCCGGCTCCGACCTCGCCGGGGTCGCCACGCGCGCGGTGCCCGACGGTGACGAGTGGGTCGTCGACGGGCAGAAGGTGTGGACCTCCGGTGCGCACAACGCCGACTTCGCGATCCTCCTGGCCCGCACGGACACCTCGGTGCCCAAGCACGCCGGGATGACCTACTTCCTCGTCGACATGACCGACCCCGGCGTCGAGGTGCGCCCGCTGCGCCAGATCACCGGCGAGGCGGAGTTCAACGAGGTCTTCCTCACCGGTGTCCGCGTCCACGACCGCGAGCGGGTCGGCAAGGTCGGCGAGGGCTGGCGGGTCGCGACGACGACGCTCAACAACGAGCGCGTCGCCATCGGCGCCGGCAGCGAGCGCGAGGCCGGCCAGATCGGGCTGGTCACCGAGCGCTGGCGCAGCGACCCGTCGGTGCGCACCCCGGGCCACCACGCCGAGCTCATGCAGTGGTGGGTCGAGACCGAGGTGACCCGGCTCGCCGGTGAGCGGCTGCGGCAGGGCCTCGAGGCCGGGCAGCCCGGCCCGGAGAGCTCGGCGATGAAGCTCGCCTTCGCCCAGCAGGCGCAGCAGGTGAGCGGCTTCGCCCTCGAGCTCGCCCCCGAGGAGGGGCTCGAGTACCACGACTGGACCATGGTCCGCCCCCGGGGTGGCTCCTTCCTCGGCCACGGCCCCGGCTTCCGCTACCTGCGCGCCAAGGGCAACTCCATCGAGGGCGGGACGAGCGAGATCATGCGCAATGTCATCGCCGAGCGGGTGCTCGGCCTGCCCCCAGACCACCGCCCCGACAAGGGCGTCGCCTTCAAGGACGTGCCGCGATGACCGACCTGCTCTACTCCGATGTCGAGGAGTCGCTGCGCGGCAGCGTGCGCTCGACCCTCCAGCGCGTCCTCGACGACGGCTTGGCGGCCCGGCTCTACGACGAGCCGGACACCGACGTCAGCGGCATCTGGCGCGCCCTGGCCGAGCAGCTCGGCCTCGCCGGACTGCTCGTGCCCGAGTCCCTCGGCGGCGCCGGTGCCGGTGCCCGCGAGGCAGCCGTCGTCCTCGAGGAGCTCGGCCGCGCCGTCGCGCCGGTGCCCTTCCTCACCAGCGCGGTCGTCGCGACGAGCGCCCTGCTCGCCGCCGGCGACGAGGCGCACCTGCCGGCACTCGCGTCCGGTGAGCGCACCGCCGCCCTTGTCCTGCCGTGGACCGCGAGCCGTGGCGCGTGGTCGCCGGTCGACGGGGTGGTGGCGCCGGTCGCCGGTGCCCTCGACGCCGACCTCTTCCTCGTGCCGGTCACCGGCGAAGGGGGCGGGACCTCCCTTCGTGCCCTGGGGCGGGAGGAGGTCGACCTCGAGCCGATCACCTCGCTCGACATGACCCGCCCGCTCGCCCGGGTGACGGTCACCGGCACCGGCACCGAGGTCGCCTCGGGCGAGGCCGCCGTGGCGGCCGTCGACGCCGCGCTGGCCGCGGGTGCCGCCCTGCTCGCCTCCGAGCAGCTCGGGCTCGCCCAGTGGTGCCTCGAGACGACCGTGGACTACGCGAAGACACGGGTGCAGTTCGCCCGCCCGATCGGCTCCTTCCAGGCGATCAAGCACCGCCTCGCCGACCTCTACCTGCTGCTCGTCAACACCCAGGCCGCGGCCCGCCAGGCCGCCGGCGTGCTCGCCGACGGCGCCGCCCTTCGAGGCTCCTCCGCCGCACCACAGGACACCGTGCAGGGAGAGATCGCCACGGCCACGGCGCAGGCCTTCTGCTCCGACGCCGCGGTCCGCGCCGCGGAGGAGGCGCTGCAGCTGCACGGCGGCATCGGCATGACGTGGGAGCACTCCGTGCACACCCGCCTCAAGCGGGCGAAGTCCGACCAGCTGGCCCTGGGCACCCCCGACCGGCACCGTGCCGATCTGGCCACGCTCGTCGACCTGCCCGTCGCCTGACCTCCCCGTCGCCTGACCTGCCCGTCCGCCACCACGACAGACTGGCCCCATCCCCCCTTCGACCACACCAGGAGTGACCATGCGCGAAGCCGTCATCGTCTCCACCGCCCGCACCCCGATCGGCCGCGCCTACCGCGGCGCCTTCAACGACACCCAGGCCCAGGAGCTCATCGGCCACGCCGTGCGGCACGCCGTCGAGCGCGCCGGCGTCGAGGGCGAGCAGATCGAGGACGTCGTCATCGGCGCCGCCCTCCAGCAGGGCTCGACCGCGATGAACATCGGCCGCCAGGCCGCGCTGCGGGCCGGCCTGCCCGTCACCGTCGCCGGCATGTCCGTCGACCGCCAGTGCGCCAGCGGTCTCATGGCCATCGCGACCGCCGCCAAGCAGGTCATCGTCGACGGTCAGCAGATCGCCGTCGGTGGTGGCGTCGACTCGATCTCGCTCGTGCAGAACGAGCATATGAACACCTATCGCGCCCAGGACCCGTGGCTCGTCGAGCACGTGCCCGCGACCTACATGTCGATGCTCGAGACCGCCGAGGTCGTCGCGCAGCGCTACGGCATCAGCCGCGAGGCGCAGGACGAGTACGCCCTCGAGTCGCAGCGACGCACCGCCGCCGCGCAGGAGGCCGGAGCCCTCGACGACGAGATCGTGCCGCTGCCGTCGACGATGCTCACCAAGGACAAGGCGACCGGCGAGGTCGGCTCCCAGCAGGTGACCCTCGCCAAGGACGAGGGCAACCGCCCCGGCACGCAGCTCGCGGACCTGAGCAAGCTCAACCCGGTCCTGGCCAAGGACGGCACCGAGGGCTTCTCGATCACCGCCGGCAATGCCTCGCAGCTCTCCGACGGCGCCTCGGCGTCCGTCGTCATGGAGGCCGAGGAGGCCTCCCGCCGTGGCCTGACCCCGCTCGGCGCCTTCCGCGGGATGGCCGTCGCCGGCTGCGAGCCGGACGAGATGGGCATCGGCCCGGTCTTCGCCGTGCCGAAGCTGCTCAAGCAGCACGGCCTGACCGTCGACGACATCGGCCTGTGGGAGCTCAACGAGGCCTTCGCGGTCCAGGCGCTCTACTGCCGCGACACCCTCGGGATCGACCCGGAGAAGTACAACGTCAACGGCGGTGCGATCTCCATCGGTCACCCCTACGGCATGTCCGGCGCCCGCATGGCCGGCCACGTCCTCATCGAGGGCAAGCGCCGCGGGGCTCGCTACGGCGTCGTGACGATGTGCGTCGGCGGCGGCATGGGTGCGGCCGGGCTCTTCGAGATCTTCTGAGCCGAAGAGAGTGTCCGAGCCGAAGGGAGAGACCGTGGGCGTCTTCGTCGCCAACCGTGGTGAGATCGCCGTCCGCATCGTGCGGGCGGCCCGGGAAGCCGGGCTGGAGGCGGTCGTCGCGGTGACGCGGGCCGAGGCCGACGGCCTCGCCGCGCGTCTGGCGAGCGGCGTCCACGTGCTCCCCGGCGAGGGCCCGGCGGCCTATCTCGACGCCGCGGCCCTCGCGGCCGGGGCCCGGGAGCACGGATGCACCCTGCTCCACCCCGGCTACGGGTTCCTCAGCGAGTCGCCGGAGCTGGCGCGCGCCTGCGCCGCGGCGGGCGTGACCTTCGTCGGCCCCGAGGCCGACCTGCTCGAGCTCTTCGGCGACAAGGGCCGAGCCCGTGCGGCCGCACAGGAGGCCGGGGTCCCGGTCCTGCCGGCGACGGCGGTCGGGGCGAGCGCGGCCGAGGTCGAGGACTTCGCCCGCGCGCAGCTGCCGGGCGGGGTGATGATCAAGGCCGCTTCCGGCGGTGGTGGACGCGGCATGCGGGCCGTCCCGGCGGGCGAGCCGGTCGCCCCCGCCTGGGAGCGGGCCCGCTCGGAGGCCGAGCGCAGCTTCGGCTCCGGTGACCTCTTCGCCGAGCTCTACGTCGAGCGGGCGCGGCACGTCGAGGTGCAGGTCGCGGCCGACGGCGAAGGGGGAATCACCCACCTCGGCGAGCGTGACTGCACCCTCCAGCGGCGCTTCCAGAAGGTCGTCGAGGTCGCTCCCGCACCCGGCCTGCCCGACGACGTGCGCGCCGCCCTGCACGAGTCGGCCGTGCGGCTGCTCGCCGGGCGCGGCTACCGCGGGCTGGCGACGGTCGAGTTCCTCCTCGACGCCGACGACCCGACCCGCTGGTGGTTCATCGAGGTCAACCCGCGCCTGCAGGTCGAGCACCCGGTGACCGAGATGGTGACCGGCGTCGACCTCGTGCTCACCCAGCTCGCGCTCGCCGCGGGCCGCACCCTCGCCGAGATCGGTCTCGACCGACCCCCGGAGGTGCGGGGGAGCGCGGTCGAGCTGCGCGTGGCGGCCGAGCGGGTCGGCTCCGGTGGTGAGGCGCTGCCCGCCCACGGCGTCGCCACCGGCCTCGCCTGGCCGAGCGGCCCGGGCGTGCGGGTCGACACCCACCTCGTCGAGGGCACCCGCATCGACGGGAGCTTCGACTCCCTCGTCGCCAAGGTCGTCACCCACAGCCACGGCACCGGAACTCTGCAGGACCCTAGGGTCTTGCAGAGTTCCGGTGTCTCCGGCGCGCTCGACAAGGCGCTCCGGGCCGCGCTCGAGTGCTCGATCGACGGTGTCGAGACCAACCTGCCCCTGCTGCGCGAGCTGCTCGCGCACGACGACGTCGCCGACTGGCGGGTGACCACCCGCTGGATCGGGGAGGCCGGGCTCGCGCAGACCGCGAGCGGCGAGGCCGGCCCGGTCGGTGAGGTGCGCGCCGAGATGACCGGAGCGGTCGTCGACGTGCTCGTCGCCGCGGGTGACGAGGTCGCGCTCGGCGCGCCCCTGCTCGTCGTCGAGGCGATGAAGATGGAGCACGTCGTCACCGCGCCCGCCTCCGGCACGGTCACGGCGGTGGCGGCACGGCCCGGGGCCACCGCGGCTGCCGGAGACCTCCTGGTGCGGCTGCTCCCTTCGTCGGTGGGGGAGGAGACCGCGAGCGTCGACGACGGTCCCGACCTCGACGCGGAGCGCGCCGACCTCACCCGCCTGCGCGAGCGGCAGGAGCGACGCCTCGACGCTGCCCGCCCCGATGCGATCGCCAAGCGGCACGCCCGCGGCCAGCGGACCGCTCGTGAAAACGTCGCCGACCTCGTCGACGAGGGCAGCTTCGTCGAGTACGGCGGGCTCGCCGTCGCGGCCCAGCGCGCCCGACGCAGCGAGGAGGACCTCGTCGCGAGCACCCCGGCCGACGGCATCGTCACCGGCATCGGGCACGTGACGACGAGCCCCGGTGCGACCGGCACCCGCACCGCGGTCCTCGCCTACGACTACACGGTCCTCGCTGGCACGCAGGGCTACCTCAACCACAAGAAGACCGACCGGCTGCTCGAGATCGCCGAGCAGCAGCGGCTGCCCGTGGTCCTCTTCGCCGAAGGGGGCGGCGGCCGCCCCGGCGACACCGACACGACGGTGGCGAGCGGGCTCGACGTGCCGACCTTCGCGACGATGGGTCGCCTGAGCGGGCTCGTGCCGACCGTGGGCATCGCGGCCGGGCGCTGCTTCGCCGGCAATGCCGCGCTGCTCGGCTGCTGCGACGTCATCATCGCCACCCGTGACTCGACGATTGGCATGGGCGGCCCGGCGATGATCGAGGGCGGTGGCCTCGGTGTCTTCGCGCCCGAGGAGGTCGGCCCGATCGGCGTGCAGGGCAGCAACGGCGTCGTCGACGTGGTCGTCGACGACGAGGCCGAGGCGGTCGCCGTCGCGCAGCGCTACCTCGGCTACTTCCAGGGCTCCCACGAGCAGTGGAGCGCACCCGACCAGAGGCGGCTGCGGCACGTCGTGCCGGAGAGCCGGGTGCGCGCCTACGACGTGCACGTCGCCATCGACACCCTCGCCGACGAGGGCTCCGTCCTCGAGCTGCGGGCCGGCTTCGCGCCCGGCGTCATCACCGCCCTCGTGCGGGTCGAAGGGCGGCCGATGGGCCTCGTCGCCAACAACCCGCGTCACCTCGGCGGCGCCATCGACACCCCGGCGGCCGACAAGCTCGCGCGCTTCCTCCAGCTGTGCGACGCGCACGGCCTGCCCGTCGTCTCGCTCTGCGACACCCCGGGCTTCATGGTCGGCCCCGAGCACGAGCGCACGGCGACGGTGCGCCACTTCTCGCGGCTCTTCGTCATCGGCTCGCACCTGCGGGTGCCGGTCGTCACCGTCGTCCTGCGCAAGGCCTACGGCCTCGGGGCGCAGGCGATGGCCGCCGGCGGATTCCACCGACCCGCGGCGACCCTCGCGTGGCCGACCGGCGAGGTCGGCGGCATGGGGCTCGAGGGCGCCGTGCGCCTGGGCTTCCGCCGCGAGCTCGAGGCCGTCGCCGACCCGGCGGAGCGGGCCGAGCTCGAGGCCGAGCTGCTCGCGCAGATGTACGAGCGCGGGCGGGCGGTCAACGCCGCGGCCGTCGTCGAGCTCGACGACGTCATCGACCCGGTCGAGACCCGGCGGTGGATCGTCACCGCCATGGGCTCGGCCGTCCCCGAGGACGTGCCCCGGAGGTACGTCGACACCTGGTGACCCAAGGAGTGCCCGATGGACTACACGCAGCACCTCGCCGACGTGCGCGCCCGGCAGGAGCGGGTGCGCCCCGCCGACACGCCCCGCGAGGTCGTCCACCCGCTCGGCGAGATGACCGTGCCCGAGTACGTGGACGCGTGGGCCGACCGCCAGCCCGAGCACCCGGCGGTCGTCGTCGGCGACGAGACGCTCACCTACGCCGACCTCGCCGGTCGGCACTCCCGGTGGGCCGGGTGGCTGCGCGCGAGGAGGGTGGACCCCGGTGACCGCGTCGGCGTGCACCTGGGCAATGCGCACGAGTTCGTCGTCGCCATGCTCGGCACCCTGCGCGCCGGCTGCGTCCACGTGCCGGTCAACCCGATGTTCCAGCGGGCCGAGCTCGTCCACGAGCTCTCCGACAGCGGTGCCCGCGTCGTCGTCACCCACGCCGCGCTCGTCGAGCGCCTGCTGCCGGCAGCCGCAGAGGCCGGAGTGGAGACGGTCGTCGTCGTGGGAGGTGAGGTCTCCTCCCTTCGCCGGGAGGGGGTCGAGATCGTCCCGTGGGACGAGGCGCTCACCGCGGACCCGCTCGTCGAGCCGGAGCGCGACCTCGACGCGCTCGCGGCGCTCAACTACACCGGGGGCACGACCGGCCTGCCCAAGGGCTGCGAGCACTCGCAGCGTCACATGGTCTACACGGCGGTGAGCGGTGCGGGGGCCAACGGCCTGGGTCGCGAGGTCGTCTCGCTGTGCTTCGTGCCCGTCTTCTGGATCGCCGGCGAGGACCTGGGCATCCTCATCCCGCTCGTCATGGGTGGCACGAGCGTGCTGCTGCCCCGGTGGGATGCCGCGACCGTCGTCGACCTCGTCGAGCGCCACGGCGTGACGATGACCGCCGCGACCGTCGAGAGCTATCTCGAGATCCTCGAGCTGCCCGACATCGCCGAGCGCGACCTGTCGAGCTTCACCGGGCCGATGGCGATGTCCTTCATCCGCAAGCTGACGCCGGAGGTGCGCCGTCGGTGGGCGCAGGTCGTGGGGGAGCACTCGGTGCTGCGCGAGGGCTCCTACGGGCTCACCGAGAGCCACACGGTCGACGTCGTGCCCTACGGCTTCGCCGACGACGACCACGACCTGACGACCACGCCCGTCTTCTGCGGACTGCCGGTGCCCGGCACCGACGTGCTCGTCGTCGACCCGGTGACCGCGGAGCCGATGCCCCAGGGCGAGCCCGGCGAGATCATCCTGCGCAGCCCCTCGATCACGACCGGCTACTGGCGCAACCCCGAGGCGACGGCGAGCCAGCTGCGCGACGGCTGGCTGCACACCGGCGACACCGGACACCTCGACGAGGACGGCTGCCTGCACTACCTGGCGCGGGCCAAGGACATGATCAAGGTCAACGGCATGAGCGTCTTCCCGGCCGAGGTCGAGATGATGCTCGCCGGTCACCCCGACGTCGACACCGTCGCCGTCGTGCCCGCGAGCGACGGGGGCACCGGGCAGCGGCCGGTCGCCTTCGCCACGCTGCGCGACGGCGCCGCGGTCGACGCACCGGCGCTCGAGGTCTGGGCCCGCGAGCAGATGGCGGTCTACAAGGTGCCGCTCGTCGAGGTGCTCGGTGCCTTCCCGCTCACCGACACCGGCAAGATCCGCAAGGGCGAGCTGCTCGACCGCGCCGGTGAGGTGCTCGCCGCCCGGGGGTGACCCCCTTCGTCCGCCGGCTCCGCCGTGGCCCTGCCCGCCCCGCTCGCGGGCGTCCGCACGCTGACGTGACCCTTGACACAACTTGAATCCACATTCAATATGAATGTGGATTCAATCCTCAGATCTTGGGAGATCACATGACGACACCGACAACGACGTCGGACGCGCTCCACTCCTCGGCGACGCGCAAGGCCTTCGTGCGTCTGGTCCCGCTGCTCATGGCGGCCTACTTCATGGCCTTCGTCGACCGGACCAACGTGGGCCTGGCGAAGTCCGCGCTCGAGGTCGACGCCGGCATCGACGCCGCCGCCTACGGGCTCGGGGCGGGCCTGTTCTTCATCACCTATGCGGTCCTCGAGGTGCCGAGCAACCTGATCCTCCACCGCATCGGCGCGAAGGTCTGGATCAGCCGGATCGCGGTGACGTGGGGCCTGATCACGATGGCGATGATGTTCATCTCCAGCCCCACGATCTTCTACGTGCTGCGCCTGCTGCTCGGTGCCGCGGAGGCGGGCCTCTATCCCGGGATCATGTATCTCATCACGACGTGGTTCGCGCAGAAGGACCGCGCCACCGCCGTCGGGCTCATCCTCACCGCCTCGTCCGTCGCCTTCATCGTGGCCAACCCGATCGGCGGTGCGCTGATGAAGATGGACGGCGTCGGCGGCCTGCACGGCTGGCAGTGGCTCTTCGTCCTCGAGGGCATCCCGACGGTGCTCCTCGGCGTCATCATCTTCTTCGTTCTGCCCAACGCGCCGGCCAGGGCGAGCTGGCTGACGCCCGACGAGGCCGCCGAGCTGACCCGGCGCGCGGTCGGTGCGGAGGAGCCGGTCGGCAGCCCCGGGGCGATCGTCCGCCAGGCGATGTCCACGCCCTTCCTGCTGACCGTCGCGGCGATCTACTTCATGAACCAGATCGCCACCTACGGCGTCATCTTCTTCGTGCCCTCGATCGTCCAGGCGATGAACGTCACCGACAGCTTCCTCATCGGGCTGATCTCCGGTGTCGTCGGCATCGGGGCGGTCATCGGTGTGCTCGTCGTGCCCCGTGTCCTGCGGCGCAACCCCGGCAGCGAGGTGCGGCTCATCGGCATCACGACCGCAGCCGCGATCGTCCTCGCGCTGTGCTTCGTCGCCGTCGAGCAGCCGGTCGCCCGGATGATCATCCTCAGCGCGACGATGCTCTTCATCGTCGGCGTCCAGCCGCTCTACTGGTCGGTGCTCATGGCCCGGCTCGGGGGAGTGGGTGCGGCCGCCGGCCTCGCCTTCGTCAACACCATCGGCCTCACCGGTGGCTTCGTCGGGCCCTATGCCTTCGGTCTCGCGGAGCAGGCGACGGGCGCGCCCTCGTCGGGTCTGTGGGTGCTCATCGCGGCCACCTGCCTGGGACTGCTCTGCGTGCCGCTGCTCGCTCGCCTGCTGCGCCGGCACGACGCCGACAACCCCGTCGGCGACCCCGCGGACGACGTCGCCCCCGTGGCGGTCTGACCCTGCGGACGAGACGACCGGCCGTGACCCGAGGGTCGCGGCCGGTCGTCTCGTGCTGCCCGGCGTGCCGGGGGTGAAGGGAGGGTCAGCGGTAGTTGGTGAACTGCAGCGCCACGTCGAGGTCCTTGCCCTTGAGCAGCGAGATGACCTCCTGCAGCTCGTCGCGGGACTTGCCGGTGACGCGCAGCTCGTCGCCCTGGATCTGCGGCTTGACGCCCTTCGGGCCCTCGTCGCGGATGATCTTGGAGATCTTCTTCGCGTTGTCCTGGTCGATGCCCTCCTTGGTCGGGCCCGACAGGACGTACTCCTTGCCGGAGGGCTTGGGCTCCTTGTCGCCGAAGTCGATGTTCTTCAGCGAGACGCCGCGGCGCACGAGCTTGGACTCGAAGACGTCGAGGACGGCGAGCACCCGCTCGGCGGTGTTGGCCTTGATGACGATGCTCTCGCCGCTCCACTCGATCGAGGCGCCGACGCCCTTGAAGTCGTATCGCTGCGCGACCTCCTTGGCCGCCTGGTTGAGCGCGTTGTCGACCTCCTGGCGGTCGACCTTGCTGACGATGTCGAAGCTGCTGCTGGCCATGTCCGGGGCGCTCCTCGGGGTGGATTCTGCTGTTGGGCGTTCGGCTTGCTATCCTCTCAGACGCACACGGCAGGTTGTCCGAGCGGCCAATGGAAACGGACTGTAAATCCGTCGGGTTATCCCTACGAAGGTTCGAATCCTTCACCTGCCACCAGCAGTGCACGAGGCCCTCGGGACGTCCGCGTCCCGGGGGCCTTGCTCGTGCCCGGGCACCCGGCCACCGCGCGGAGCCGGTCGGGCAGGATGGGCCGGGTGACCCCCTTCGACCGCTCGAGCTACGGCCACTGGACGACGATGCCCACGCGCTGGAGCGACAACGACCAGTTCGGCCACGTCAACAACGCCGTGCACTACTCCGTCATGGACACGACGATCAACAACTGGCTCAAGGCGCACGGCTTCGACGTCGCCGCCGGTGGCGACACGATCAACCTCATCCCCGAGACCGGCTGCCGCTACCTCGCCGAGATCTCCTACCCCGACGTCTTCGAGATCGGGCTGCGCAGCCTCGCCGTGGGCCGCACGAGCGTGCGCTGGGAGTGCGCGCTCCTGCGGGCGAGCGACGGCGAGGCCGTCGCCATCGCGACCTCCGCGCACGTCTTCGTCGACCGTCAGACGCGGCGTCCGGTGCCGGTCCCGGCCGGGCTGAGGCCCGCTCTGGAGGCCCTCGTCGCCGGCGGGTGAGCCCTCGATTTCATGACCACGCCATCTGGCGTGTAATCTCTCCCGAGGTTGTCCACCGGATCTCCCCGAGAGCCGGAGGACCTGCCCCCTTAGCTCAGTCGGCAGAGCGTTTCCATGGTAAGGAAAAGGTCGTCGGTTCGATTCCGACAGGGGGCTCGGGTTCGGCCCGCGCCGCGCGCGCAGGTCGACCGCCACGGCGGGGTAGCTCAGCTGGTTAGAGCGCACGACTCATAATCGTGAGGTCGCGGGATCGAGTCCCGCTCCCGCTACGCAGTGCCACGGGTGCGACCACCACCGATTTCCGGTGGGGCCGCCCCGTGGACTATTCTTGTGCGTCGTTGTGTTGTGCCCCCGAGGTGGCAACGCACCACACACCTCCCGCCCAGCGCAGACCGGCGCCAGGCGAGTACCACCCGAAGTGTCTGAGAGCAGGTTCTTACCGTGGCCACGAAGAGCGCCGACGTCCGCCCCAAGATCACCATGGCGTGCACGGAGTGCAAGGAGCGGAACTACATCACCAAGAAGAACCGCCGCAACAACCCCGACCGCATGGAGCTGGCGAAGTTCTGCCCGCGGTGCCGCAAGCACACCGCGCACCGCGAGACCCGCTGAGGTCCCAGCAGCACCTGCACGCTTCCCGACGCGGCCGCCCGAGCACCTGCTCGAGCGGCCGCGTCGTCGTGCACGAGGTGCCCGCCTAGACTGACCGCATGGCCGTGAACGAGGACTTCCAGGGGCGCAGCTACGAGCCCACACCCCCCTTCGACGTGGGGCGTGAGCACATCCGCGACTTCGCCGCGGCCGTCGGTGCGACCGACCCGATCCACACCGATGTCGAGGCCGCGCGGGCCGCCGGTTACGCCGACCTCGTCGCCCCGCCGACCTTCGCCGTCATCCCCGGGCAGCGCACCGACCGCCAGTTCGTCGTCGACCCCGAGGCCGGCGTCGACTACACGCGCGTCGTCCACGGCGAGCAACGCTTCACCCACCACCGACCGATCGTCGCGGGCGACGAGCTGCGCGGCGTGCTGCACATCGACGCGATCCGCGCCGCCGGCGGCCACCAGATGGTGACGATGCGCAGCGAGATCATCGACGCCCACGACGAGCCGGTCGCGACGAGCCTGTCGACGATCGTCGTGCGAGGAGGAGAGTGACCATGGCCGTGCGCGAGTTCTCGCAGGTGAGCGAGGGCGAGGCCCTCCCCAGCCGCACCATCCCGGTCACGAGGGCCACCCTCGTGCACTACGCCGGAGCCTCCGGCGACCGCAACGT
The DNA here is from genome assembly GCF_024362365.1 of Janibacter sp. CX7. Classification (NCBI taxonomy): domain Bacteria; kingdom Bacillati; phylum Actinomycetota; class Actinomycetes; order Micrococcales; family Intrasporangiaceae; genus Janibacter; species Janibacter sp. CX7. The sequence continues at coordinate 523,926 of NZ_CP101464.1, forward strand.
CATCCACTGGGACGAGCGCACCGCGCAGGCCGTCGGCCTGCCCGACGTCATCGCGCACGGCATGTGGACCATGGGTGCCGCGGTCCAGGTCGTCACCGACTGGGTCGGCGACGCCGGCCGCGTCGTCGACTACGGCACCCGCTTCACCAAGCCGGTCGTCGTCCCCCACGACGGGGGCGCGGCCATCGAGGTGTCCGGCGCGGTGCGGTCGCTCGACGCGCAGACCCGGCAGGTCACCGTCGAGCTCACCGTGACCTGCGGCGACGACAAGGTCCTCGGCCGCTGCCGGGCGACCGTCCAGCTCGACTGATGGGCGGCACGGAGCACGGCGCCGCGCTGGCGCCGCTGACGACCATGCGTGTCGGTGGCCCGGCCGACACGCTCGTCACCGCGACGACGACGAGCGAGGTCGTCGAGGCGGTGCGCGCCGCGGATGACGCGGGCACCCCCCTTCTCCTGCTGTCGGGTGGGTCCAACCTCGTCATCGCGGACGACGGCTTCCGCGGCACCGTCGTGCGGATCATGACGAAGGGGGTGGACGTCGCCCCGTCGTCGCAGGCCGGGACCGTCGAGGTCACCGTCGCCGCCGGTGAGGTGTGGGACGAGGTCGTCGCCCGCGCCGTCGCCGAGGGCTGGTCCGGCATCGAGGCCCTGTCCGGCATCCCCGGCCTCGCCGGGGCGACCCCGGTGCAGAATGTCGGCGCCTACGGCCAGGAGGTCGCCCAGACCATCGTGCGGGTCCTCGCGTGGGACCGGCGGCAGGGGGCGCAGGTCACCTTCGACAACGCCGCCTGCGCCTTCACCTACCGGCACTCGGTCTTCAAGGAGACCGGCCGCTACGTCGTGCTCGAGGTGACCTTCCGCCTCGGCGACGACGGGCTGTCCGCGCCGGTCGCCTACGCCGACCTCGCCCGCGAGCTCGGTGTCGAGCAGGGCGCCCGGGTCCCGCTGGCCGATGCCCGGGCGGCGGTGCTCGCCCAGCGAGGCATCCGCGGCATGGTGCTCGACGAGCCCGACCACGACACGTGGAGCTGTGGCTCCTTCTTCACCAACCCGATCCTGCCGACGGAGCAGATGGACGAGCTCGTCGAGCGCGCGGCCGCCCGGCTCGGTCCTGACGGGCCGGTCCCGCCGGTCTTCCCCGCGGGGGAGGGGCGGGTCAAGACGAGCGCGGCCTGGCTCATCGACAAGGCGGGCTTCGGCAAGGGGCACCGCATGCCCGGCCCCGCTGCGCTGTCGACGAAGCACACCCTGGCGATCACCAACCGTGGCGACGCGACGGCGGCCGACGTCGCCGCCCTTGCTCGTGAGGTGCGCGATGGCGTGCGCGAGGCCTTCGGGGTGACGCTCGTCAACGAGCCCGTCTTCGTCGGGCACGCCCTCTAGGCCGCCCGGCGCCAACTCTGCACGACCCTAGGGTCGTGCACGGTCCAGGCCCGGCAACTCTGCACAACCCTAGGGTTTTGCGCGGTCCGGGCCCGGCAACTCTGCAAGACCCCAGGGTTGTGCAGAGTTCAGACCCGGCAGAACGCAGGGCCCCCGGCCGAATGGCCGGGGGCCCTGCGTTCTGCGTGGGCGTGCGGGTCAGCGCACCGCCGCGTAGGCATCGACGATGCCGTCGCCGTAGAAGGAGTTCTCCTCCGGGGTGCCGACGCAGGGGGCGCCGGCGGTCGTGGTCGAGCACGGGGTGTCGGTGGCCTGCGCCCGCAGCTCGGTGATCATCTTCTGCGGGCCCCACGTCGGGTGCGCCGACTTCATGAGGGCGAGGACGCCGGCGACGTGCGGCGAGGCCATCGAGGTGCCGCTCTTGAGGCCCCAGCCGTTGTCCTTGACGATCGTCGACAGGATCGAGCGGCCCGGGGCCGAGACGTCGATCGAGCCGAGACCGCGGTTGGAGAAGGACGACAGCGTGCCCGCCCGGTCGAGCGAGGAGACGGTGACGACGCCGTCGAGCTCGGTCGGGATGTCCTTGCACGAGCTGTTGATCGTGCGCTCGACGGAGGTGCCGTCGTTGGGGCTCGAGTCGTTGGTCGTCTTGTTCGACAGGTCGTAGGAGCTGTTGCCCGCGGCCGCCGCGTGGACGGTGCCGCGCTTCGTCGACCAGTCGACCGCGCGACGCACGGCCTCCATGGCCGGGGCCTGCTCGGGCTGGTCACCGCACCAGAACTCGAAGGGGTCGACGTAGTAGCTGTTGTTGGTGACGTCCATGCCCTTGAGCCCGGCCTCCATGAAGCCGCAGACCGCGTACTCGGGGTAGATGAACCCGTCGTCGTTGACGACCTTGACCGAGGCCATCTTCGCGCCCGGCGCGATGCCGACGATGCCGACACCGTTGCGCTCGGCGCCGATGGTGCCGGCGACGTGGGTGCCGTGGTCGCTCGTCGTCGGGGCCCAGGCGGACTCACCGGTGGCCGGGCGGCCGGCGTCGGTGCAGCCGACGGAGTTGGCGCGGTCGATCTGGTTGGCCAGGTCCGGGTGGTCGGGGTCGATGCCCGAGTCGAGGACGCCGACGAGGACGTCGGGGGAGCCGGTCGTGATCGCGTGCGCCTGCGGCACCTTGATCATCGCCATGTCCCACTGCTCGCCCTCGCGCGGGTCGGTGGAGGTGGCGGCGGTGCCCTCGGAGACGTCGCCCTTCTTCGTCAGGGCCTTCTTCTGCTGCCCGGTGCCGGGGCCCCACGGGGCCTGCGCGCCGGCTGGGGTGCCCTCGCTGACGGCGACGGAGCGGGTCGGGCCGACCGACTCGATGGCATTGCCGGAGGCCGCGACGACGGCGGTGCGGAAGTCGGCCTTCGTCGAGTGGGCGACGACGACGCCGATCTGCGGCCACGACTGGACGACGACGCCACCGGCGGCGGTCACGGCCGACTCGACCTTGCGGACCTGGCCCGGGGTGACGAGCTTGGTGTTGATGACGTAGCTGGAGATCTGACCGTCCGGGGTCGAGATCGGGACCGGGGTCGAGGTCGGCTCGTCCTGGGTCGCGCCCGTGGCGGACTGGGCGCCGATGACGCCGAGCCCGATGACGGCGGCAGCAGCCGCCAGGCGCGCGCCGCGCGGTCGCATGCGTGAAGCCATGTGCATTTCCTCCCTTGGTGACCGCGGGCCGGGGATCGAGCCGCGGCACTGCGATCTTGGCAGAAGATGTCACGCCGTGCGGGATGAGAGCCGCAGGATCTTCGGCCGCGTTCGCGCTCCGGGAGAGACGGCTACGCCGCGGACGAAGGGGGTGTCTCCAGCCAGGCGTCGATGTCCGCCAGGGCGGTGGCGACGACCTCCTCCGGAGCGCGGCTGGCGCGGAAGGAGCCGCGGGCGAGCTCGGCGAGCTCGGGGTCGGTGAGGCCGTGGACCGTGCGGGCGGTCTCGTACTGCGCGAGCAGCCGCGAGTCGAAGAGCAGCGGGTCGTCGGCGCCGAGCGCGACCGTGGCCCCGGCGTCGAGCAGCGTGCGCAGGGGCACGTCGGGCGCCTCGCGGTAGACGCCGAGCGAGACATTGGACCCCGGGCACACCTCGAGCGCCACGCCGCGCTCGACGACGAGGTCGAGGACGCGTGGGTCCTCGACGCTGCGGACGCCGTGGCCCAACCGCTGCGGTCGCAGGGTCTCGAGCGTCTCGGCGACGGCCTGCGGCCCGAGCAGCTCGCCGGCGTGGGGCACGAGGGCCAACCCGGCCCGCTCGGCGATGCGGAAGGCCGGGGCGAAGTCCGGCGTCGACCCGCGGCGTTCGTCGTTGGACAGCCCGAAGCCGAGGACCCCCTCGGGCCCGCGGTCGGCGAGCCGGGCCGCGAGGCGGGCGAGCGTGCGTGCCTCGAGCGGGTGCCGGATCCGGCTGGCGGCCATGACGACCCCGACCCGGGCCGAGCCGGTCGCATCGGCGGTGGCGTTCACCGACCGGGCCTCGTCGAGCACGATCTCCATCGCGGGCGTGATCCCGCCGACCGGTCCGGCGTAGGACGTCGGGTCGACCTGGATCTCGAGCCAGCGCGACCCCTCGGCGCCGTCGTCGAGGGCGGCCTCGCGCACGATGCGCCGCATGTCGGCCTCGCCGTGCACGCAGTGCCGCGCGGCGTCGTAGAGCCGCTGGAAGCGGAACCAGCCGCGCTCGTCGGCCGCGGACAGCCGCGGGGGATAGGCCGAGCGGAGGGAGTCGGGCAGCCGCAGCCCGTGGGCCGAGGCGAGGTCCCGGACCGACTCGACGCGCATCGACCCGGTGAAGTGCAGGTGGAGGTGCGCCTTGGGCAGGGCCCGCAGGTCCCGTGCCGGGGCGCTCAGTCCCGCTCCTCGTCGCGGCCGTCGATGATGTGCACCGCCGCCTCCTCGGCCGAGGCGGCGCCGCCGTCGACGCCGACGTCGCGACACCAGGCCTGGTCGTCGTGGTCCTCGTGGCTGCCCTCGTCGGGGCTGACGAGGCGTCCGGCGCGAGCGTCGCCGACCTCGGAGTCGCCGATCCAGTCGTCCTCGGCGGCGATGGCGTCGGGGTCGTCGCCGCCCACCCGACCGTCGCCGCGTCGCGAGGGGTCCTCCTCGGACCACGTGGTGTCGGGCTCCTCCTGCTTGAGCCGCTCGTCGATCGTCTCGCCGACGGCCTGCTCCGCAGCGGTCACCCCGTGCGCGTAGGACCCGCGGGGGGAGTCGGGCGGGGAGTACCCCGCGTCGAGCACGTCCTCGCCCTCCGCCCCCGTGCCCATGAGGCTGTCGCCGGGCTGCAGCTGGTCCTCGTCGTCGAGGCTGTAGCTCGTGAGGTCGGTGTCGAGGTCCTCGCGCTCGCTCATCATCACTCCTTGGTGGTCTCCAGCTGCTCCGCGGCCGCGATCAGGACGCAGGTCGCGACCGTCTCCATCGCCTCGGTGAGCTCCGCCATGGGCGGCATCGTCGGGGCGAGGCGGATGTTGGTGTCCTGCGGGTCGTCGCCGTGGGGGAAGGAGGCGCCGGCCGGCGTGAGCGAGAGGCCGGCCTCCTTGGCGAGGGCGACGACGCGCGAGGCGGTGCCGGGCAGGACGTCGAGGTTGACGAAGTAGCCACCGGTCGGGCGGTTCCACGTGGCTACCCCGAGGCCGCCGAGCCGCTCGGTGAGGACGCGGTCGACCTCGGCGAACTTCGGCGCGATGATCTCCGCGTGCTTGCGCATGTGCGCCCGCACGCCCTCGGCGTCGCCGAAGAACTCGACGTGGCGCAGCTGGTTGACCTTGTCGGGCCCGATCGACCCCTTGCCGAGGTGCTCGAGGTACCAGGCGACCTGCTCCACGGACGAGGCGAGGAAGGCCACGCCCGCGCCCGCCCAGGTGATCTTCGAGGTCGAGGCGAACATGACGGTGCGGTGCGGGTGGCCGGCGCCCGAGCACAGCGTGATGATGTCGGCGCTCTTGGCCTCGTCCTCGGTGAGGTGGTGCACCGCGTAGGCGTTGTCCCAGAAGATCTTGAAGTCGGGGGCGGCCGTCTCCATGCCGGCCAGACGGCTGGCGACCTCGTGGGTGACGATCGAGCCGGTCGGGTTGGCATAGGTCGGCACGATCCACATGCCCTTGACCGAGGGGTCGGAGCCGGCGATGCGGGCGACCTCCTCGACATCCGGCCCGTCGTCCGTCATCGGCACGGTCACCATCTCGATGCCCAGGTCCGCGAGCAGGGCGAAGTGGCGGTCGTAGCCCGGGACCGGGCAGATGAAGGTGACCTTGTCCTCCTTCGCCCACGGGCGGGGGGAGTCGATGGCACCGAAGAGCAGCAGGTCGACGAGGACGTCGCGCATCATCGTCAGCGAGGAGTTGCCCCCGGCGACGATCTGCTCCGGCTCGACCCAGAGGAGCTCGGCGAAGATCTCGCGCAGCTCGGTGAGGCCGGAGAGGCCGCCGTAGTTGCGCACGTCGGTCCCGGCGCGGTCCGTCGTGGCCGAAGGGAGGGAGAGCATCGGGTCGGCGAGGTCGAGCTGTGCGGAGCTCGGCTTGCCGCGGGTGACGTCCAGCTTGGCGCCCTTCGCGGCCTGGGCCGCGTGGGCCTCCCGCTGGGTCTGCGCGAGGGTGCGCAGCTCCTCGGCGGAGAGATCGGACATGGGGCGAGCGTCGGGCGTCGAAGTCACGCGGACAGTCTTCCACCTCGTGCGGGTTCGCGGTGCAGTGCCTGCGTGACGTACAGTGATGCCTCGGTTGACTTGGACCAGACTCTCCGGCGTGCCCGCACATCGGTGACGACGGACCGGGACGACCGCGGGAGATCGCCCCCAACGCGACCTCCCGAAGGGCAGTGGCTCAATTGGTAGAGCACCGGTCTCCAAAACCGGCGGTTGGGGGTTCGAGTCCCTCCTGCCCTGCGTTGCACGACACCCGTTGCGCAGCCAGGTGAGACCCCTCGACGGAGATGAGACGACGTGAGCCAGCTCGGAGCGCAGCCGACCAAGGCGCGGCGCGAGCCGAAGGGTGGCAACCCGATCTCTCGCTTCTTCGGGTCCATCGGCCTCTTCCTTGCCCAGGTGCTCGACGAGCTCCGCAAGGTCGTCCGGCCGACTCGGTCCGAGCTGATCAACTACACGCTCGTGGTGATCGTCTTCGTCACCGTGATGATGCTCGTCGTCTCGGGACTGGACGCGGTCTTCACCCGGGTTGTGCTCTGGGTGTTCGGCGGCTGACGCCGCCGCACCGATCCGCATCCCGGGCGCTCCCGCGCCGTCGTACGAAGTCGAAATGAGGAAACAGGTCATGTCCGAGCAGGCCCCGACCCCCGAGTCCCAGGACACCGAGGGCACCTCGAGCGTCATCGCCGCCGAGCAGGCCGAGCACGCTGCGCAGCCGCCGGCGGACCTCCCTTCGGCCCAGGACGCGGACGACGCCCGCGCCGCCGACGAGGCCCTCGAGGAGGCCGCTGCCGAGCAGGCCGACGACGAGCAGGTCGCCGACGAGCCGACCGCGGCCGCCGCCGACGAGGACGGCGACGTCCTGCCCGAGGACAGCGCCGACCCGGTCCAGGCCTTCAAGGACGACCTCGCCGGCAAGTTCGGCGACTGGTACGTCATCCACACCTACGCGGGCTACGAGAACCGCGTGAAGCACAACCTCGAGACGCGTGTCGCCAACCTCGACATGGAGGACTACATCTTCGAGGTGGCCGTCACGATCGACGAGGTCACCGAGATCAAGTCCGGCCAGAAGAAGGTGCGCAAGCAGCCGCGCATGCCCGGCTACGTCCTCGTCCGCATGGACCTGACGGACGAGTCGTGGGGCGCCGTGCGGCACACCCCGGGCGTCACCGGCTTCGTCGGCAACGCGCACGACCCGGTGCCGCTGAGCCTCGACGAGGTCTTCACGATGATCAAGCCGGCCGACCTCGAGAAGCCCGCCGCCCCGGCCGCCGCGGGTGCGGCCCCGGCCCAGGACGGCGTCGCGCCGGCCACCGCGGTCGACGTCGACTTCGAGATCGGCGAGTCGGTCACCGTCATGGACGGCCCCTTCGAGACCATGCCGGCGACGATCTCCGAGATCCTCCCCGAGAGCCAGAAGCTCAAGGTCCTCGTCTCCATCTTCGGCCGGGAGACCCCGGTCGAGCTCGGCTTCCACCAGGTCGCGAAGATCTGATGGTCCAGTGCCGCCGACCGGCGGCACATCTGCAACCGGGTCATCGCCCACGGCGTGGGCCCACAACACAGGAAGTAGGAACACCGCATGCCCCCCAAGAAGAAGGTCTCCGGCTACATCAAGCTGCAGATCCAGGCTGGTGCCGCCACCCCCGCCCCGCCGGTCGGTCCGGCGCTGGGTCAGCACGGCGTCAACATCATGGAGTTCGTCAAGGCGTACAACGACGCCACGGCGGACATGCGCGGCAACGTCGTGCCGGTCGAGATCACGGTCTACGAAGACCGCTCCTTCACCTTCATCACGAAGACCCCGCCGGCCGCCGAGCTGATCAAGAAGGCTGCTGGCCTGAAGAAGGCCTCGGGCGAGCCGCACAAGGTCAAGGTCGGCTCCCTCACCCCCGACCAGGTGCGTGAGATCGCGCAGACCAAGATGCCCGACCTCAACGCCAACGACATCGACGCCGCGATGAAGATCATCGCCGGCACCGCCCGCCAGATGGGCATCGAGACCCCGGGTATCTGAGCCCGACCCGTGGGAGGGCCACGCGCTGGCCCGCACCACACCTCCACCACCACCAAGGAGCACGCATGAAGCGCAGCAAGAGCTACCGCGCCGCAGCCGACAAGATCGACCGCGACCTCGCCTACGCCCCCCTCGAGGCCGTCCGCCTCGCCAAGGAGGGCGCGAAGAAGTCCTACGACGAGACCGTCGAGGTCGTCTTCCGACTCGGCATCGACCCCCGCAAGGCCGACCAGATGGTCCGCGGCACGGTCAACCTCCCGCACGGCACGGGCAAGACCGCCCGCGTCCTCGTCTTCGCCAACGGCGACAAGGCCGACGCCGCCCGTGAGGCCGGCGCCGACTTCGTCGGGTCCGACGACATGCTCGAGAAGGTCCAGGGCGGCTGGATGGACTTCGACGCCGTCGTCGCCACCCCGGACCTCATGGGCAAGGTCGGTCGTCTCGGCAAGGTCCTCGGTCCCCGTGGCCTCATGCCCAACCCCAAGACGGGCACCGTCACGATGGACACGGCCAAGGCCGTCGCCGACATCAAGGGCGGCAAGATCGAGTTCCGCAACGACAAGCACGCCAACTTGCACTTCATCATCGGCAAGGCGAGCTTCGACGAGAAGGCGCTCGTGGAGAACTACCAGACCGCGCTCGACGAGATCCTGCGTCTCAAGCCGTCTGCCTCCAAGGGTCGCTACATCACCAAGGCCGTGCTGAGCACGACCATGGGCCCCGGCATCCAGCTCGACAGCTCGCGGGTCAAGAACCTCCTGGAGGAGTCCACCCCGGTGGCCGCCGACGAGGTTCCCGCCGCGGAGTGATCCGAGGCTGCAGCCACGAAGGGGGGCGCGTCCCGCGAGGGAGGCGCCCCCCTTCGTCATGCCGCGGCAGGGTGAGGCAGAGGCGATGGGGCCGGCCCGCCTGCCGCGATTTGGACACCGGGCCCACCTGCCGTACCGTTGTCCACGACCACTGACCGCCGGTTGTCGTGATCCACGTGATCGTGACTGAAGGTTCCGCGAGAGCGGGCGACCCGCGCAGGCCACCTGATTCGCACCCGTCCTCGTGACGTGCGTGCCGGAGTCCCGTGCCTGCGCCGGGGCTCCTTTTCTCGTTCCGGGCCCCGGTGGCACCACACGAGAAGGGAGGCCCGCATGGCGAACCCCCAGAAGGACGCCGCCATCGCCGAGCTCGCGGAGAAGTTCCGCAGCTCCAGCGCGGCCGTGATCACGGAGTACCGCGGTCTGACCGTGGCGCAGCTCGGCGAGCTGCGCAGCAAGCTCCGTGGCAACGCCACCTACTCCGTGGTGAAGAACACGCTGACCGAGCGCGCTGCCAAGGAGGCGGGCATCGAGTCCGCCTTCGAGGGCCAGCTCGTCGGCCCCAACGCGATCGCCTTTGTCGAGGGCGACCCCGTCGAGGCTGCCAAGGGTCTGCGTGACTTCGCCAAGGACAACCCCCTCCTGGTGATCAAGGGCGGAATCCTCGACGGGAACCCGCTCACGCCGGAGGAGATCGACAAGCTCGCGAAGCTCGAGTCCCGCGAGGTTCTCCTGGGCAAGCTGGCTGGCGCCATGAAGGCCCAGCTCACCCAGGCCGCGTACCTCTTCAACGCGCCGCTCGCGCAGACGGCTCGCGTCGTCGACGCGCTGCGCGCGAAGGTCGAGGAGCAGGGCCCGGTCGCGACCGACGCCCCCGCTGCGGAGACCGAGGAGCCGGCCGCCGAGGCCGACGCCTCCACCGAGACCACCCCCGAGGGTGGCGACGAGGCCTGAGGCACCCGCCTCCGGCCACTGCACGACCCCGCCACTTTCGGCACACACGTTTTTTCGAGAAAGGACGCCCATCATGGCGAAGCTCAGCACCGACGAGCTCCTTGAGGCCTTCAAGGAGATGACCCTCATCGAGCTCTCCGAGTTCGTGAAGCAGTTCGAGGAGACCTTCGAGGTCACCGCCGCGGCCCCGGTTGCCGTCGCGGGTGCCGCCCCGGCCGCCGGTGGCGACGCCGGTGGCGACGCCGCCGCCGAGCAGGACGAGTTCGACGTCATCCTCGCCGCGGCCGGCGACAAGAAGATCCAGGTCATCAAGGAGGTCCGCGCGCTCACGAGCCTCGGCCTCAAGGAGGCCAAGGACCTCGTCGACGGCGCCCCCAAGCCCGTCCTCGAGAAGGTCGACAAGGACGCCGCGGAGAAGGCCAAGGAGGCCCTCGAGGGCGCCGGCGCCACCGTCGAGCTCAAGTGATCTCGGCTCGTCACTGACGAGCACTGATCTGCCGAAGGGCGGGTCGCACCATCTGGTGCGACCCGCCCTTCGTCGTGCGCTCCGGTCTTCGGTCCCTGAGGAGGTCGCTCAGCGACCGTCTCGAAGGGTCAGAGCAGCGGGCGCCAGGGGGAGAGGATGCCCTCGGTGACCCGGCTGATCAGCGGGCGCCGGGTCCACTCGTCGAGGGTCAGCTCGGTGCAGTTGCCGGAGTCGAGGGCGAAGATCTCCTCCATCCGGGCGGCGACGTCCGCGTCGAGGATCTCCATGTTCATCTCGTAGTTGCCGGCGAGGCTCAGCCGGTCGATGTTGGCGGTGCCGATCGTCGACCACAGGCCGTCGATCGTCGCGGTCTTGGCGTGCACCATGGCATTTTCGAAGCGCAGCAGCCGCACGCCGCCGCGCAGCAGCCGCTCGTAGAGGGCACGGCTGAGCCAGTCGGCGACGATGTGGTTGCTGAAGTGGGGGACGATGACGCGCACGTCGACCCCGCGGCCGGCGGCGTTGACGAGGCTGCGGACGAAGGCGTCGTCGGGGATGAGATAGGCCGTCGTCAGCCAGACGCGCGTGCTGGCCCGGTCGATCGCCTCGAGGTACATGTTGCGGATCGGGTAGACCATGTCGGCGGGCATGTTGCGGTGCACGCGCATGTCCCGGCTCCACGTGCGCCGGCGCGGCTGGGGCAGCTCCGGGCGCCCGCCGTAGAGGTTCCAGTAGTCGACGAAGGCGTTCTCGAGCTCGACGACCATCTCCCCGGAGTAGCGGGCGTGGGTGTCGCGCCAGCGGTTGGCGTAGTCCTGGCCGATGTTGTAGCCGCCGAGGTAGGCGGCGGTGTCGTCGACGACGAGCAGCTTGCGGTGGTTGCGCCCCCAGTGTCGCGGGCTGAGGAAGGCCACCCCGCCGGTGACGAGCGGGTGGCGGTTGACGTGGATGCCCTCGGGCAGCTGCCGGAAGAAGTCGCGGGGGACCACGAGGTTGGCGAAGGTGTCGTAGACGACGTAGATCTGCACGCCGCGCGCGTGCGCGTCGGTGAGGGCCTTGCGGAAGCGCTCACCGGTCGCGTCGCCCTTCCAGATGTAGGTCTCGAGGTAGATCCGTTCGGTGGCCGCCTCGATGTCCGCGAGCATGTCCTCGAAGAGGTTCTCGCCGAAGGTGTAGATGCGCACGTCGCCGCCGGGGACGGGCACCGGTCCGCCGTGACGGTGGGGGAACTCCTTGTCCGGGCGGTCCTTGCGTCGCTGGCTGTCGAAGACGAGCAGCCCTGCGGCAGTGAGGAGCTGGGTGGCGAGCGCGGCTCCGGCGGCGCGGCGCACGGTGCGCTGCACCTCGAGCCGCCGGCGTCGGCGGCGGATCTTGCGCAGGTCCATGGCCCCACCCTAGGGGGACCGGGCGAAGGGGGGTCCCCGCCCCTCGTGCGCCGGCCCCCCTTCGCGACCCGCCGGGAGACAGCCTTGACGTCGGCTGCCGTGTCGTCCATCCTCATGGCGTCGATTGATCCGGCCCCACCGCTTCTGCGGGAGGCGGGCCGTGGACCACCGTCGAGCCGTCGGCTCGACCGGGTTGGACACTTGTGTGTTTGTGCATTACGCTGTCGCTTTGCGCTGCCTTGTTCCTGTCGTCGCCCGGTCGGATCGCTCCAATCCCCTCTTCTCCGAGGTGTGTCGAGCCCCCCGTCAGGTGATGGTCCGGACCTGGTGGCACCGCCCGACTCTCAGGCCCGTGGAAGGATCCATCCTTGGCTGCCTCGCGCACCGCTTCCCCGATGTCCACCGCACGGACGGCCAGTGGCCGTCTGTCCTTCGCGAAGATCCGCGAGCCGCTCGAGGTCCCAGACCTCCTGGCCCTCCAGACCGAGAGCTTCGACTGGCTCCTCGGCAACGAGAAGTGGCAGGAGCGTCTCGCTGAGGCTCTCGACGCTGGTCGACGCGATGTCCCGGAGCACCCGGGGCTGGAGGAGATCTTCGAGGAGATCTCCCCGATCGAGGACTTCTCCGGCTCGATGAGCCTCTCCTTCCGGGAGAGCCGCTTCGAGGAGCCGAAGTACTCCGTCGACGACTGCAAGGAGCGCGACCAGACCTACTCCGCGCCCCTCTTCGTCACCGCCGAGTTCATGAACGCCGAGACCGGCGAGATCAAGAGCCAGACGGTCTTCATGGGTGACTTCCCGCTCATGACCGAGCGCGGCACCTTCATCATCAACGGCACCGAGCGCGTCGTCGTCTCGCAGCTCGTCCGCAGCCCGGGCGTCTACTTCGAGCGCACGCCCGACAAGACGTCCGACAAGGACATCTACTCGGCCAAGGTCATCCCCAGCCGGGGTGCCTGGCTCGAGTTCGAGGTCGACAAGCGCGACATGGTCGGCGTGCGCGTCGACCGCAAGCGCAAGCAGTCGGTCACCGTCCTGCTCAAGGCCCTGGGCATGACCTCCGCCGAGATCCTCGAGGAGTTCGGCGACTACGAGTCGATGCGCGCCACCCTCGAGAAGGACACCGTCGAGGACCAGGACGCTGCCCTGCTCGACATCTACCGCAAGCTGCGCCCCGGCGAGCCGCCGACCCGCGAGGCCGCGCAGAATCTGCTCGACAACCTCTACTTCAACCCCAAGCGCTACGACCTGGCCAAGGTCGGCCGCTACAAGGTCAACCGCAAGCTGGGTGTCGAGGCCGAGCTCGACGCCTCGGTGCTCACGCTCGAGGACATCGTCGCGACGCTGAAGTACCTCGTGGCGCTGCACGCCGACCAGCCGACCCTGCCGGGGACGCGCGACGGCGAGCCCTTCGAGGTGCCCGTCGAGACCGACGACATCGACCACTTCGGCAACCGTCGCCTGCGCAGCGTCGGCGAGCTCATCCAGAACCAGGTCCGCACGGGCCTGTCCCGGATGGAGCGCGTCGTGCGCGAGCGGATGACGACCCAGGACGTCGAGGCCATCACGCCGCAGACCCTGATCAACATCCGGCCGGTCGTCGCCTCCATCAAGGAGTTCTTCGGCACCAGCCAGCTGTCGCAGTTCATGGACCAGAACAACCCGCTGTCGGGTCTGACGCACAAGCGTCGTCTCAACGCGCTGGGCCCGGGCGGTATCTCCCGTGACCGTGCCCAGATGGAGGTCCGTGACGTCCACCCGTCGCACTACGGCCGCATGTGCCCGATCGAGACCCCTGAGGGTCCCAACATCGGTCTGATCGGCTCGCTCGCGAGCTACGGGCGGATCAACGCCTTCGGCTTCATCGAGACCCCGTACCGCAAGGTCGTCGACGGTCGCGTCACCGACGAGATCGTCTACGTCTCCGCGGACGAGGAGGACAAGGTCATCGTGGCCCAGGCCAACGCCGTCCTCCTCGACGACGGCACCTTCGCCGAGGAGCGCGTCCTCGCCCGCACCAAGGGTGGCGAGGTCGACCAGATCCCGGCCGAGGACGTTGACTACATGGACGTCTCGCCGCGCCAGATGGTCTCGGCCGCGACCGCGATGATCCCCTTCCTCGAGCACGACGACGCCAACCGCGCGCTCATGGGCGCCAACATGCAGCGTCAGGCCGTGCCGCTCGTCCAGGCCGAGGCCCCCTTCGTCGGGACCGGCATGGAGTACCGCGCGGCGCTCGACTCCGGTGACGTCGTGCGTGCGGAGAAGGCCGGTGTCGTCACCGAGGTCTCCGCGGACCTGGTCACGGTCACCCACGACGAGGGCGGCTCGCGCTCGTACAAGATGATGAAGTTCTCCCGGTCCAACCAGGGCAACAGCTACAACCAGCGCGTCATGGTCTCCGAGGGCGACCGTGTCGAGGCCGGCCAGCTGATCGCCGACGGTCCCGCGACCGACGGCGGCGAGATGGCCCTCGGGCGCAACCTGCTCGTGGCCTTCATGCCGTGGGAGGGCTACAACTACGAGGACGCGATCATCCTCAGCCAGCGCCTGGTGCAGGACGACGTCCTCTCCTCGATCCACATCGAGGAGCACGAGGTCGACGCCCGCGACACCAAGCTGGGCCCCGAGGAGATCACCCGCGACATCCCCAACGTCTCGGAGGAGGTCCTCGCCGACCTCGACGAGCGCGGCATCATCCGCATCGGTGCCGAGGTCCGCGACGGCGACCTGCTCGTCGGCAAGGTCACGCCCAAGGGTGAGACCGAGCTGACCCCGGAGGAGCGCCTGCTGCGCGCCATCTTCGGCGAGAAGGCGCGCGAGGTCCGCGACACGTCCATGAAGGTCCCGCACGGCGAGACCGGCACGGTCATCGGCGTCAAGGTCTTCGACAAGGACGAGGGCGACGAGCTGCCCCCGGGCGTCAACCAGCTCGTCCGCGTCTACGTGGCCAACAAGCGCAAGATCACCGACGGTGACAAGCTCGCCGGCCGTCACGGCAACAAGGGCGTCATCTCCAAGATCCTGCCCGTCGAGGACATGCCCTTCCTCGAGGACGGCACGCCGGTCGACGTCGTGCTCAACCCGCTCGGTGTCCCCGGTCGAATGAACATCGGTCAGATCCTCGAGCTGCACCTCGGCTGGGCTGCCAGCCGCGGCTGGCAGATCGAGGGCGATCCCGAGTGGGCCGAGATGATCCCCGAGGACGCGCGCCAGGCCCCGGCCAACACGCGCGTCGCGAGCCCCGTCTTCGACGGTGCGCGCGAGGAGGAGATCACCGGTCTGCTCGACTCGACGACCCCGACCCGCGACGGCGTCCGGCTCATCGACCGCTCCGGCAAGGCCAACCTCTTCGACGGCCGCACCGGCGAGCCGTACCCGGACCCGGTGTCCGTCGGCTACATGTACATCCTCAAGCTGCACCACCTCGTGGACGACAAGATCCACGCCCGCAGCACGGGGCCGTACTCGATGATCACGCAGCAGCCGCTGGGTGGTAAGGCCCAGTTCGGTGGCCAGCGCTTCGGCGAGATGGAGGTGTGGGCCCTCGAGGCCTACGGCGCCTCCTACGCGCTCCAGGAGCTGCTGACGATCAAGTCCGACGACGTGACCGGTCGCGTCAAGGTCTACGAGGCCATCGTCAAGGGCGACAACATCCCCGAGCCGGGGATTCCGGAGTCCTTCAAGGTGCTCATCAAGGAGATGCAGTCCCTCTGCCTCAACGTGGAGGTCCTCAACTCCGAGGGCGGCACCATCGAGATGCGCGACAACGAGGACGATGTCTTCCGCGCCGCGGAGGAGCTTGGTATCGACCTGTCCCGGCGCGAGCCGAGCAGCGTCGAGGAGGTCTGAGTCCCGGGGGTCCGCCGACCTGACCGGTCGGCGGTCCCCGGCTCCGGCCCCCCACAAGCCCGCAGGGCGACCCCGGTCGCCCCAGGGCAACTGAACTTATCGAGAGTCATCCTCGAGAGAACGAGAGAAGGAAGCACACAGTGCTGGACGTCAACTTCTTCGACGAGTTGCGCATCGGCCTGGCCACCGCGGAGGACATCCGTACGTGGAGCCACGGCGAGGTCAAGAAGCCCGAGACCATCAACTACCGCACCCTCAAGCCCGAGAAGGAGGGCCTGTTCTGCGAGCGGATCTTCGGCCCCACCCGGGACTGGGAGTGCTCCTGCGGCAAGTACAAGCGCGTCCGCTTCAAGGGGATCATCTGCGAGCGCTGCGGCGTCGAGGTCACCCGCGCCGGCGTGCGTCGTGAGCGGATGGGCCACATCGAGCTCGCCGCCCCCGTCACCCACATCTGGTACTTCAAGGGTGTCCCGAGCCGTCTGGGCTACCTGCTCGACCTGGCGCCGAAGGACCTCGAGAAGGTCATCTACTTCGCCGCCTACATGATCACGAGCGTCGACGAGGACCAGCGTCACAGCGACCTGCCCTCGCTCGAGGCGCAGATCGAGGCCGAGAAGCGTGAGCTCGAGAACCGTCGCGACGCCGACGTCGAGACCCGCACGCAGAAGCTCGAGAAGGACATCGCCGAGCTCGAGGCCGAGGGCGCCAAGTCCGACGCCAAGCGCAAGGTCCGCGACTCCGCCGAGCGCGAGATGAACCAGATCCGCAAGCGCGCCGACCAGCAGGTCGAGCGCCTCTCCCAGGTCTGGGACCGCTTCAAGAACCTCAAGGTCCAGGACCTCGAGGGCGACGAGGTCCTCTACCGCGAGATGCGTGACCGCTTCGGTCTGTACTTCGAGGGCGGCATGGGTGCCGCGGCGATCCAGAAGCGCCTCGAGACCTTCGACCTCGAGGCCGAGGTCGAGAAGCTGCGCGAGATCATCGCGACGGGCAAGGGTCAGAAGAAGACCCGCGCCCTCAAGCGCCTCAAGGTCGTCACGGCCTTCCTCACCACGGACAACAAGCCCGCCGGCATGGTCCTCGACGCGGTCCCGGTCATCCCCCCGGACCTGCGCCCGATGGTCCAGCTCGACGGTGGCCGCTTCGCGACCTCCGACCTCAACGACCTCTACCGCCGGGTCATCAACCGCAACAACCGCCTCAAGCGACTGCTCGACCTCGGTGCTCCCGAGATCATCGTCAACAACGAGAAGCGGATGCTGCAGGAGGCCGTCGACAACCTCTTCGACAACGGTCGTCGCGGTCGTGCGGTCACCGGCCCGGGCAACCGCCCGCTGAAGTCGCTGTCCGACATGCTCAAGGGCAAGCAGGGTCGCTTCCGTCAGAACCTCCTCGGCAAGCGCGTCGACTACTCGGGCCGTTCGGTCATCGTCGTCGGCCCGCAGCTGAAGCTGCACCAGTGCGGTCTGCCCAAGGCGATGGCGCTCGAGCTCTTCAAGCCCTTCGTCATGAAGCGGCTCGTCGACCTCGACCACGCCCAGAACATCAAGTCGGCCAAGCGCATGGTCGAGCGTCAGCGCTCCGTCGTGTGGGATGTCCTCGAAGAGGTCATCACCGAGCACCCGGTGCTGCTCAACCGTGCGCCCACGCTGCACCGTCTGGGCATCCAGGCCTTCGAGCCGCAGCTCGTCGAGGGCAAGGCCATCCAGATCCACCCGCTCGTCTGCACGGCCTTCAACGCCGACTTCGACGGTGACCAGATGGCCGTCCACCTGCCGCTGAGCGCGGAGGCCCAGGCCGAGGCCCGGATCCTCATGCTCTCGAGCAACAACATCCTCAAGCCGGCCGACGGTCGCCCCGTCACCATGCCGACGCAGGACATGGTCATCGGTCTCTTCCACCTCACCTCCGAGGTGGCCCTCGAGACCGAGCACCGTCGCGCCTTCGCGACGACGGCGGAGGCCCGCATGGCCTTCGACGCCGGCGAGATCAAGATCGGCACGCCGATCAAGGTGCGGCTCAACGACGTCGTGCTGCCGACCGGCGACGCGGTGCCCGAGGGTGCCGAGCTCGACGAGCGCGGCATGCTCGCGACGTGGACGGCGGAGACCACCCTCGGCCGCGCGCTCTTCAACGAGACGCTGCCGGAGGACTACCCCTTCGTCAACGAGCCGGTCGACCGCAAGCGTCTGTCGACGATCGTCAACGACCTCGCCGAGCGCTACACCAAGGTCGAGGTCGCGGCATCGCTCGACGCCCTCAAGGAGGCCGGTTACCACTGGGCCTCCCGCTCGGGCACGACGGTCGCCGTCTCCGACGTCGTCACGCCGCCGCGCAAGCCGGAGATCCTCGCGACCTACGAGGAGAAGGCCACCAAGGTCCAGAAGCAGTACGAGCGCGGTCTGATCACCGACGACGAGCGTCGTCAGGAGCAGATCGAGATCTGGACCCAGGCGACCAACGAGGTCTCCGCGGAGATGCAGGCCAACTTCCCCAAGGACAACCCGATCTTCCGCATGGTCAACTCGGGTGCCCGTGGTAACTGGTTCCAGCTGCGCCAGATCGCCGGTATGCGAGGCCTCATGGCCAACCCGAAGGGCGAGATCATCCCGCGCCCGATCCGCACGAACTTCCGTGAGGGTCTCTCCGTCGTCGAGTTCTTCATCTCGACGCACGGTGCGCGCAAGGGTCTGGCCGACACCGCCCTTCGTACCGCCGACTCCGGCTACCTGACGCGTCGTCTCGTCGACGTCTCGCAGGACGTCATCATCCGCGAGGACGACTGCGGCACCGAGCGTGGTCTGACCATGCCGATCGCCCAGTTCGACGAGCTGACCGGCACCCGCCGCAAGCACGACGACGTCGAGTTCACCGTCTACGCGCGCTGCGTCGCCGCCGACGTCGAGCACGAGGGCGCCGTCCTCGCCGAGGCCGGGTCCGACCTCGGTGACGTCGTCATCGACAAGCTCTACAAGGCCGGCGTCGACGAGGTGAAGATCCGCTCGGTCCTCACCTGTGAGTCCAAGGTCGGCACCTGCGCCAAGTGCTACGGCCGCAGCCTGGCGACCGGCCAGCTCGTCGACATCGGCGAGGCCGTCGGCATCATCGCGGCCCAGTCGATCGGTGAGCCCGGCACCCAGCTGACGATGCGTACCTTCCACACCGGTGGTGTGGCCGGTGACGACATCACGCAGGGTCTGCCGCGTGTCGTCGAGCTCTTCGAGGCGCGCACCCCCAAGGGTGTCGCCCCGATCGCCGAGGCCGACGGCCGCGTGACGATCGAGGAGACCGACAAGGGCCGGCGCATCCTGCTCGTCGCGGACCGCGACGGCGAGGAGCACGCCTACCCGGTGAGCAAGCGTTCGCGCCTGCTCATCGAGGACGGCGAGCGGGTGGCCGTCGGCACCCAGCTGGTCCAGGGCGCCATCGACCCCAAGCAGGTCCTGCGCATCCTCGGCCCGCGCCACGCGCAGAAGCACCTCGTCGACGAGGTCCAGAAGGTCTACCGCCAGCAGGGTGTGTCGATCCACGACAAGCACATCGAGGTCATCGTCCGGCAGATGCTGCGCCGGATCACGATCCTCGAGTCGGGCGACGCCAACCTCCTGCCGGGCATGCTCGCCGAGCGCGCCCGCTTCGAGGCGGAGAACCGTCGCGTCGTCGCCGAGGGCGGTCGCCCGGCCTCGGGTCGTCCGGAGCTCATGGGTATCACCAAGGCCTCGTTGGCCACGGACTCCTGGCTCTCCGCCGCCTCCTTCCAGGAGACGACTCGTGTCCTCACCGAGGCCGCGATGGAGGGCCGCTCGGACCCGCTGCTGGGTCTGAAGGAGAACGTCATCCTCGGCAAGCTGATCCCCGCCGGTACGGGCCTGCCCCGCTACCGCAACGTGGAGGTCGAGCCCACCGAGGAGGCCAAGGCCGCGATGTACTCGCTGCCCAACTACGACGAGTACGCCTACCCGGTCTTCGGTCCTGGCTCCGGCGAGGCCATCCGCCTCGACGACCTGGACCTGGACGTCTGAGCCGTCCTCTCGTGACCCGAAGGGGGTCGCTTCCCGCGAGGGAGGCGACCCCCTTCGTCGTCCGCGAGACGCACGTGAGCGGTGTGGCCAGAGGGGCCGACGGGCGACAGATCGCCGGAAAATCAAGGGAAACACGCCGTGGGCGAAGTCGACGAAGGCCCCGGTTTCGTGGTTGATTGGCCTTGTTCGACCTACGAACTTCAAGGATGGAGATCCCACTATGAACAAGTCCGAGCTCGCCAGCGCCGTCGCCGAGAAGGCTGGCGTGTCCGCTTCCGCGGCGTCCGAGGTCATCACCGCCCTCCAGGCGGTCCTGTCCGACTCCGTCGCCAAGGGCGAGAAGGTCACCGTCCCCGGCTTCTTCAGCCTCGAGCGCGTCGAGCGCGCCGAGCGCAAGGGCCGTAACCCGCAGACGGGCGAGGAGATGACCATCCCCGGTGGCTACGCCGCCAAGCTCACCGCCGGCAGCGCCCTCAAGGCGGCCGCCAAGGGCTGATTGCCCGGCACCACGCGAAGGGGGCCGACCACCGTCGAGGTGGTCGGCCCCCTTCGCCGTGCCCGGATGGGGGAGGATGGCGCCATGAGTGACCGGGAACAACCGATGTCGGTGCGGGCCACCGCGGCCCGGTGGGCCCTCGGGGCCCTGCTCGTCGTCGGTGCCCTGGTGCTCCTGCTCAAGCCGGGCGGGCTGAGCAAGCTCCTGGCGCTGGTGCTCGCCGGCGCGGCCGTCGCGATCTTCACCCGGCGCTCGCGCAGCGATGCCACGGTCGTCACCGTCGTGCTACTCGTGGTGGCGGCGGTCTACGTCGGCGCCTTCCTCTCCGGCAACAGCCACTGGATCACGGACAGGTACTGAATGCGCGACGACATGGTGATCCGGCGCGAGACGCCGGACGACGCGGCGGCCACGGAGGCCCTGCACGACGCGGCCTTCGGGGTGCCGTCAGGGCGCAGCGAGTCGGTCGAGCGCGAGCTGCTGCGCGCGCTGCGGGCCGAGGGCTCGGTCATCGACGAGCTGACCTTCGTCGCCGAGCTCGACGGGCAGGTCGTCGGCCACGTCGTCTGCAGCCGCGGCAGCCTCGCGGGCGCGCCCAGCGTCGGGCTCGGCCCGATCGGTGTGCGCCCGGACCTGCAGCGGCAGGGGATCGGTGCCGCCCTCATGATGGCCGTCGTCGCCAGTGCCGAGCAGCAGGCTGAGCCGGCGCTCGTCCTGCTCGGCGACCCCGACTACTACGGGTTCTTCGGCTTCGTCACCGCCTCCGGCCTGGGGATCGGGTCACCGGGCCCCTGGGGGGACAGGTACTTCCAGGCCCTGACCTTGCGCGCCTGGCGGCCCGAGATGGCCGGGGACTTCCGGTACGCCCCCGCCTTCGACGCCCTGGGCTGAACGCGCGGAGCGCCCTCCGGACGGTATGGATTTGTGACCCCACGGGGGCCGCCGGTATCGTTGATCTCCGCACGTGGCACGGCTGTGCCGTGACGCGTGCTGAGGAGGGTCGGAGACGACCCGACTCGCCTCTCTCGCCGGGCGTCCGGTGGCGGACCGACAGGCCGTGACCGGAAGTGCAGGGGAGAGCACCACCGACGACACACCCGAGTGCGTGGGTCGCCGGTGGCATCCAAGGAGCATCGGCCGGCTCACGCCGGACGGTGCAGACAACATCACCGACGTACGGAGAACAGGTTGCCTACCATCAACCAGCTGGTGCGCAAGGGGCGGCAGGACAAGCCGTCCAAGGCCGCCACCCCGGCCCTCAAGGGGTCGCCGCAGCGCCGTGGCGTGTGCACTCGCGTGTACACGACCACCCCCAAGAAGCCGAACTCTGCCCTGCGCAAGGTCGCCCGTGTGCGCCTGACGTCCGGCATCGAGGTCACCGCGTACATCCCGGGTGTCGGCCACAACCTGCAGGAGCACTCCATCGTGCTCGTGCGTGGTGGTCGTGTGAAGGACCTCCCCGGTGTCCGCTACAAGATCGTCCGCGGTTCGCTCGACACCCAGGGTGTCAAGGGTCGCCAGCAGGCCCGCAGCCGCTACGGCGCGAAGAAGGAGAAGAAGTAATGCCTCGCAAGGGTCCTGCTCCGAAGCGCCCCCTCGTCGTCGACCCGGTCTACCAGTCCCCGCTGGTCACCCAGCTGGTCAACAAGATCCTGCTCGACGGCAAGAAGTCCATCGCCGAGTCCATCGTCTACGACGCCCTCGAGGGCTGCCGCGAGAAGACCGGCACCGACCCGGTCCAGACGCTCAAGCGCGCGCTCGACAACGTCAAGCCCTCTCTGGAGGTCAAGTCCCGCCGCGTCGGTGGTGCGACCTACCAGGTCCCGATCGAGGTCAAGCCCGGCCGCGCCACGACCCTGTCGCTGCGCTGGCTCGTCGGCTACGCCCGTCAGCGTCGCGAGAAGACGATGACCGAGCGCCTCATGAACGAGATCCTCGACGCGAGCAACGGCCTGGGTGCCGCGGTCAAGCGTCGCGAGGACACGCACAAGATGGCCGAGTCCAACAAGGCCTTCGCGCACTACCGCTGGTGACAGCAGGTCGGGGCCGGCGACCGTCGGCCCCGACCACCACCCGCCCTCCCGGGCAGACACGACCGCAACGAGCGAGATGAGATAACGAGTGGCACAGGACGTCCTGACGGACCTCACCAAGGTCCGCAACATCGGCATCATGGCGCACATCGACGCCGGCAAGACGACGACGACTGAGCGCATCCTCTTCTACACCGGCGTCAACCACAAGCTTGGCGAGACGCACGACGGTGCCTCCACCACCGACTGGATGGAGCAGGAGAAGGAGCGCGGCATCACGATCACCTCCGCCGCGGTCACCTCCTTCTGGGAGGGCACCCAGATCAACATCATCGACACCCCCGGCCACGTGGACTTCACGGTCGAGGTCGAGCGCTCCCTGCGCGTCCTCGACGGCGCCGTCGCCGTCTTCGACGGCAAGGAGGGTGTCGAGCCCCAGTCCGAGACGGTCTGGCGCCAGGCGGACAAGTACGACGTCCCCCGCATCGCCTTCGTCAACAAGATGGACAAGCTGGGCGCCGACTTCTACTTCACCGTCGACACCATCAAGGACCGCCTCGGTGCGGAGCCGCTCGTCATGCAGCTGCCGATCGGCGCCGAGAACGACTTCGTCGGTGTCGTCGACCTGATCAGCATGAAGGCGCTCGTCTGGCCCGGCGACGCCAAGGGTGACGTCACCATGGGCGCCTCCTACGAGGTCCAGGAGATCCCCGCGGACCTCCAGGCCAAGGCTGAGGAGTACCGCAACCACCTCGTCGAGCGCGTCGCCGAGTCCGACGACGACCTCATGGAGAAGTACCTCGGTGGCGAGGAGCTGACGACCGACGAGATCAAGGCCGCCGTGCGCAAGCTGACGGTCAACTCCGAGCTCTACCCGGTCTTCTGCGGCTCCGCCTTCAAGAACCGTGGTGTCCAGCCGGTCCTCGACGCGGTCGTCGACTACCTCCCCAACCCGCTCGACGTCGCGGCCATGGAGGGCCACGCCCCGGGCAACGAGGACGAGGTCGTCCTGCGCAAGCCCAGCACCGAGGAGCCCTTCTCCGCGCTGGCCTTCAAGATCGCGGCGCACCCCTTCTTCGGCACGCTGACCTTCATCCGGGTCTACTCGGGTCGGATCACGCCGGGCACCCAGGTCATCAACTCGACCAAGGGCAAGAAGGAGCGTCTGGGCAAGCTCTTCCAGATGCACGCCAACAAGGAGAACCCGGTCGACGAGGCGATGGCGGGTCACATCTACGCCGTCATCGGTCTCAAGGAGACCACGACGGGTGACACCCTGAGCGACGTCAACGACCAGGTCATCCTCGAGTCGATGTCCTTCCCGGCGCCGGTCATCCAGGTCGCCATCGAGCCCAAGACGAAGGGTGACCAGGAGAAGCTGGGCACCGCGATCCAGAAGCTCGTCGCCGAGGACCCCACCTTCCAGGTGAGCCTCGACGAGGAGACCGGCCAGACGATCATCGCCGGCATGGGCGAGCTGCACCTCGACGTCTTCGTCGACCGCATGAAGCGCGAGTTCAAGGTCGAGGCCAACATCGGCAAGCCGCAGGTGGCCTACCGCGAGACGATCCGTCGCGCGGTCGAGAAGTACGACTACACGCACAAGAAGCAGACCGGTGGCTCCGGCCAGTTCGCCAAGGTCCAGATCACCTTCGAGCCCCTCGAGGCCACGGAGGACACGGACGGCGAGCTCTACGAGTTCGAGAACGCCGTCACCGGTGGTCGCATCCCGCGTGAGTACATCCCGAGCGTCGACGCCGGTATCCAGGACGCCATGCAGTACGGCGTGCTCGCCGGCTACCCGGTCGTCGGTGTCAAGGCCACCCTCATCGACGGTGCCTACCACGACGTCGACTCCTCGGAGATGGCGTTCAAGATCGCCGGGTCGATGGCCTTCAAGGAGGCCGCCCGCAAGGCCGACCCGGTGCTCATGGAGCCGATGATGAAGGTCGAGGTGCGTACGCCCGAGGACTACATGGGCGACGTCATCGGCGACATCAACTCCCGCCGTGGCCAGATCCAGTCCATGGAGGACGTCAGCGGAGCCAAGGTCGTCACCGGCCTCGTCCCGCTGTCGGAGATGTTCGGCTACGTCGGCGACCTGCGGTCGAAGACCCAGGGCCGGGCGAACTACTCCATGGAGTTCGACTCCTACGCGGAGGTCCCCAAGGCGGTCGCCGAGGAGATCATCAAGAAGACCCGAGGCGAGTGACCGGTAGCATTACCGGGATCCCGACACGGACCATCCACACACACCCACACACGACGCCACCCTGCCGGGCAAAGGCGTAACCGAGAAAACGTCCTGAGGAGGACAACACAGTGGCGAAGGCAAAGTTCGAGCGGAGCAAGCCGCACGTCAACATCGGCACCATCGGTCACATCGACCATGGCAAGACGACGCTGACGGCCGCGATCTCCCGCGTGCTGCACGACCAGCTCCCCGACCTCAACGAGGCCTCGGCGTTCGACACGATCGACAAGGCTCCCGAGGAGAAGCAGCGCGGTATCACCATCTCGATCGCGCACATCGAGTACCAGACGGAGTCGCGTCACTACGCGCACGTCGACTGCCCGGGTCACGCCGACTACGTGAAGAACATGATCACCGGTGCGGCCCAGATGGACGGTGCGATCCTCGTCGTCGCCGCCACCGACGGCCCGATGCCGCAGACGAAGGAGCACGTCCTCCTGGCCCGCCAGGTCGGCGTCCCCTACATCGTCGTGGCGCTCAACAAGGCCGACATGGTCGACGACGAGGAGATCATGGAGCTCGTCGAGATGGAGGTCCGCGAGCTGCTGTCCTCCTACGAGTTCCCCGGCGACGACGTCCCGGTCGTCAAGGTCTCGGCGCTCAAGGCGCTCGAGGGCGACGCCAAGTGGGGCGAGTCGATCATGGAGCTCATGACGGCCGTCGACGAGTACATCCCCGAGCCGGAGCGCGACCTCGACAAGCCGTTCATGATGCCGGTCGAGGACGTCTTCACGATCACCGGTCGTGGCACCGTCGTCACCGGTCGTATCGAGCGCGGCATCCTCAACGTCAACGAGGAGGTCGAGATCGTCGGTATCCGCGAGGAGAAGACCACCACGACCGTCACGGGCATCGAGATGTTCCGCAAGCTGCTCGACGAGGGCCGCGCGGGTGAGAACGTCGGTCTGCTCCTTCGTGGCACCAAGCGCGAGGACGTCGAGCGCGGCCAGGTCATCTGCAAGCCGGGCTCGATCACCCCGCACACCGAGTTCGAGGCGCAGGTCTACATCCTGTCGAAGGAGGAGGGTGGCCGGCACACGCCGTTCTACGACTCCTACCGTCCGCAGTTCTACTTCCGGACCACCGACGTCACCGGCGTCGTCTCCCTGCCCGAGGGCACCGAGATGGTCATGCCCGGCGACAACACCGACATGAAGGTCGAGCTCATCCAGCCGATCGCCATGGAGGAGGGCCTGAAGTTCAACATCCGCGAGGGTGGCCGCACCGTCGGCGCCGGTCGCGTTACCAAGATCGTCAAGTGATCCTGGGCTGACCTCGAGTCAGCAACCACGAAGGGCCCGTCTCCCCGTCAGGGGAGGCGGGCCCTTCGTCGTGTCACGGCCGGCCGGCGTCGATCCACACCTGCGGGTCGTAGGTCCACCCGTCGGCGACCATCGCCGTGCGCAGCGCAGCACGGTTGTTGGTCGCGTGGCCGGCCTCCCGGTAGCGGGCCCGGCCACGCTCGATGTGGCTGCGCACGGTCTCGGTGCGCAGCGACAGCACGCGCGCGAGGAAGGCTGGGGAGTGCCCGCGGGCGGCGACGAAGAGGGAGAGCAGCTGGAGCTCGCGATCGGTCAGGTGCACCTCGGGCGGCTCGGCCGGCTCGACGCGCGCGATGTCGGGGGTCTCGCCGGCGGCGACCGAGCGGATGACGTCGGCGGTCTGCGCCAGACCGAGGGTCGGCTCGATCCAGGCGGTCGCGCCCTCGGCGGCTGCCCGGCGGGCGAAGGGGGAGTGCCGCTGCGGCCCGATGATGATCGGGTGCGAACCGAGTCGGCGCAGGGCCCGCACCTTGACGGCCAGCGGCAGGTGGTCGTCGAGCTGTGCGTCGACGACGACGAAGTCCCCGGCGAAGTCCCACTCGGCCTGGAAGTCGGTCCAGGCGTGGACCGCCGTCGTCACGCGCAGCGGTCGCGGTCCGGACTGCAGCTCCTGCCGCAGAGCCATCGTCACCACAGGGGAGGTGTGGACCAGGTCGAGGCGGGTGGCTGCGGACATCGGGCACGATGCTCCCATGCGCGCCGACGCCGAGGTCTTCGTCTGGTCGCGCTGGCGGCTGCACGCGGACGCGGTCACCTCGGTGCTCGTGGCCGATTGGCTCGATGCCAGGACGGTGGCGTCGGTCGACGAGGCCACCGGCCTGCTCGTGGGGGGAGCGCTGCTGCCGGACCTCACCGACCTGCTCGAGCGGCGACGGTCCGCGGGGCTGGCGACGGTCGTCTGGGGTGGGGTCCTCCCTTCGCCCCGGGTCGCGGCCCTGCGGCAGGCGGGAGCGGCGGCGTACGTCTCCATGCTCGAGCCACCCCAGCAGGTCGTCGACGTCGTGCGACGGGTGCTGGCCGGGCAACCCGTGCCGTGGCCACCGCCGCCGGAGGCGATGGTGCGGCTGACCGAGCGGGAGCAGGAGGTGGCGCGGGCCTACCTCGCCGACTGGTCGGACCACCCCCGGGCGGAGGTGGCGCGGCGGCTCGGGATCAGCGAGCGCACCCTCAAGGTGCACATCGCCAACATCCGCGCCAAGGCGGGTCACCGGGGCGCCGAGACGCGCGAAGGGCTGCGGCGAGCGCTCGTCGTGTCCGAGTGGCTCTAGTCCTTCTGGGGGCATTCGAGGTGGGGTCCCGAAGGTGTCCCTAATCTCACGCGTGAGTGCCTCGACAGGGGGGCGTTCGCCGGGGGGAGGACCCTGGATCCGGCCGTGGCATCCGCGCGGCACACCTGACCGCGCCTGTCCGCAGAGAGAGCCCCGCCTTGTCCAAGGACATCACCACCGCCGGTCCGTCGCGCCGTCAGATCGCGAAGGGGGCCGCCTGGGCCGTCCCCGCCGTCACCGTCGCGGCCGCCGCACCCACCCTCGCCGCCTCGCCCAACCCGGTCTGCACCGGCGCAGACATCACGCTGGGTGTTTCCAACTGCACCCTCGTTGGGCTCCTGTCGCCCGAGGCGAGCTTCACGATCACCGCTGGCCCCGACTGCACCATCCCGCAGGGAACCCCGGTCTCGCTGACGGGTGGCGCGCTGGCGTCGATCGGCCTGACTGCGCTCGTGGACCTCAACGTCGGCGTGCTCACCTTCGGCTCCGACATCGGCAGTGCGACCCTGGCCAACGACATCGCGCCCGGCCAGACCGTGACCGTCCAGGTCTTCCCCGAGGGGCTGAACATCAATGCGCTGGGCACCTACCAGTTGGCCGTCCTCGGCGCCACGGCCGAGTTCACCCTCGCGGCTGGCGTGGGCACCCTGGTGAGCGTCTGCAGCTCGCCCAACGACTGAGCGAGTCACCGACACCGACGCGCCCATCGCCCTTCGGGGCGGTGGGCGCGTTGGCGTGTGACAACGGGTGGGGCGGCCCCCTTCGGCCTATGGTGGG
Organism: Janibacter sp. CX7; assembly: GCF_024362365.1. Lineage (NCBI taxonomy): Bacteria > Bacillati > Actinomycetota > Actinomycetes > Micrococcales > Intrasporangiaceae > Janibacter > Janibacter sp. CX7. The sequence goes on from NZ_CP101464.1 coordinate 551,646, forward strand.
GACGACCGCTGCACCCGACCACGGAGACCGCGCCACATGGCCACCGACGAGAGCACCACGACCGAGGACCTCGCCCCCGAGGAGGAGGGCCTCGACGAGGTGGCCAAGCCGACCCTGCGCCAGATGAAGAAGCGCAGCTGGGTCTTCGCCTTCAAGCGGGCGATCAAGGAGTTCAGCGCCGACGGGTGCACCGACCTGGCCGCCGCGCTCACCTACTTCGCGGTGCTGTCGATCTTCCCCGGGCTGCTGGCGCTCGTCTCGATCATCGGTCTCGTGGGCGACCCCGACGAGACGAAGAAGACCCTGCTCGACGTCATCGGCCAGCTGGGCCAGGACAACGTCGTCGACATCCTCGAGGGCCCGATCGACCAGATGGTCAACTCCAGCGGGGCCGGCCTCGGACTCGTCGTCGGTATCGCGGGTGCCCTGTGGTCGGCCTCGGGCTACGTCGGAGCCTTCGGCCGCGCCCTCAACCGGATCTACGACGTCCCCGAGGGGCGCGGCTTCGTCAAGCTGCGGCCCATGCAGCTCGCGGTCACCGCGGTGCTGCTCGTCCTGGCCGCCGCCACGATCATGTCCGTCGCCGTCAGCGGTGACGTGGCCCGGGCCATCGGCAACACCATCGGCCTCGGCGAGGCCGCGGTGATGACGTGGAACCTCGCCAAGTGGCCGGTCATCCTGCTCGTCGTCACCTTCATGGTGGGCCTGCTCTACTGGGCCACCCCCAACGTCAAGCAGCCGACGTTCCGCTGGCTCAGCCCCGGCGCGGCCGTCGCGATCGTCGTGGCGATCGTCGCGTCCGTGGCCTTCGGCTTCTACGTCTCCAACTTCGGCTCCTACAACGCGACCTACGGCTCGCTGGCCGGTGTCATCGTCTTCCTGCTGTGGCTGTGGATCCTCAACAACGTGCTGCTCCTGGGTGCCGAGGTCGACTCCGAGATCGAGCGCTCCCGCCAGCTGCAGGCCGGCATGGCGGCCGAGGAGGACCTGCTCCTCCCGCTGCGCGACACGACCAAGTCCGACGCGGCCGCCGAGGCCGAGGTGGAGGTGCGCGAGGAGGCCCGCTCCCTGCGCATCGACGGGCTGCGCGACCAGGGCAGGTCGACCGCCGACCTCGCCGACCAGGACTGACTCCGGTCGGCCGGGTGCGACCCCGGCCGACCGCACCGGAGAGCCGGTGGGGGGCCTGTCAAGCACCGGCCCGGCCCGATTTGGACTGAGCCTGCAGGCTCTGGCACACTGTTCAGGTTGCTTGTTGTGCGGTGACGCCGCTATCGGACTTTGCCCCGATCGCCAGGTGCCACCGCCTCCCCCGATGACAACGCATCGAACCGCCTGAGGCGGGGCGACACATCGGACACGAAGCACGATCCGGTTCGACCGGGTCGACGACCAGATCGCGCGACCTGCCCTTCGGCATGTCGTCGCGTCGCGGAGCGGGTGCGACACACCCGACCGCGTGGGTCGGAGGCCAGGCCGACCGACACAGACCAAGGCAAGACGGCGAGAGAGAGACGGACACAAGATGGCGGGACAGAAGATCCGCATCCGGTTGAAGTCGTATGACCACGAGGTCATCGACAACTCGGCGCGGAAGATCGTCGACACCGTGACCCGTGCCGGCGCGACGGTGGTGGGCCCCGTGCCGCTGCCCACGGAGAAGAACGTGTTCTGCGTCATCCGGTCGCCCCACAAGTACAAGGACAGCCGCGAGCACTTCGAGATGCGCACCCACAAGCGCCTCATCGACATCATCGACCCGACGCCCAAGGCCGTCGACTCGCTGATGCGTCTCGACCTCCCGGCTGACGTCAACATCGAGATCAAGCTCTGAGGCTGAACGAGATGACTACTACTGCCACCAAGACCGTCAAGGGCGTCCTCGGCGAGAAGCTCGGCATGACGCAGGTCTGGGACGAGGACAACCGTCTCGTCCCCGTGACCGTCATCCAGGCCGGCCCGTGCGTCGTCACCCAGGTCCGCAATGCCGAGACCGACGGCTACGACGCCGTCCAGATCGCGTACGGCGCCATCGACCCGCGCAAGGTCAACCAGCCCAAGAGCGGCCACTTCGCCAAGGCCGGCGTGACCCCGCGCCGCCACCTCGTGGAGCTGCGCACCGCTGACGCCTCCGAGTACTCCCTGGGTCAGGAGGTGACCGTCGAGCTGTTCGAGTCCGGGCAGGCCATCGACGTCACCGGCACGACCAAGGGCAAGGGCTTCGCCGGCGTCATGAAGCGTCACGGCTTCGCCGGTGTCAGCGCCTCCCACGGTGCGCACCGCAATCACCGCAAGCCCGGCTCGATCGGTGGCTGCGCCACCCCGGGTCGCGTCTTCAAGGGGATGCGCATGGCCGGCCGCATGGGCGGCGTGCGCCAGACCACCCAGAACCTCACGATCCACGCCGTGGACGCCGAGAAGGGCCTGCTGCTCGTCAAGGGCGCCGTCCCCGGCCCCCGTGGCGGCGTCGTCCTCGTCCGCACCGCGGTGAAGGGAGCCTGACGTGCCGACCATCGACATCATCAGCCCGCAGGGTGCCGCCAACGGCACCATCGAGCTGCCCGCCGAGATCTTCGACGTGCAGGTCAACGTCCCGCTGATCCACCAGGTCGTCGTGGCCCAGCTCGCCGCGGCGCGCCAGGGCACGCACGCGACCAAGACCCGCGGCAACGTCCGCGGTGGTGGCCGCAAGCCGTACCGCCAGAAGGGCACCGGCCGCGCCCGTCAGGGCTCGACCCGCGCTCCGCAGTTCGCCGGCGGTGGCACCGTCCACGGCCCGCAGCCGCGTGAGTACTCGCAGCGCACCCCCAAGAAGATGAAGGCCGCCGCCCTGCGCGGTGCCCTCTCCGACCGGGCGCGTCACGGCCGCATCCACGTCCTCAGCTCCCTCGTCGACGGGGACACCCCCTCGACGAAGGGCGTCGCGACCGTCCTCGGTGGCCTCAGCGAGCGCAAGAACCTGCTCGTCGTCATCGAGCGCGGCAACGAGACCGCGTGGAAGTCGGTGCGCAACCTGGCCGACGTCCACGTGCTGCCGGCCGACCAGCTCAACACCTACGACGTGCTGTGCGCCGACGACGTCGTCTTCACCCAGGCGGCCCTCGAGGCCTTCCTCGCTGGCCCGACCAAGACCGAGGAGGTCAGCAAGTGACCGCGTCCCAGCTCAAGGACCCGCGCGACATCCTGATCCGCCCCGTCGTCTCGGAGAAGTCGTACGGCCTGCTCGACGAGGGCAAGTACACCTTCATCGTCGACCCGCGGGCGAACAAGACCGAGATCAAGATCGCCGTCGAGCAGATCTTCGGCGTCAAGGTCGACTCCGTCCACACCATGAACCGTGTCGGCAAGGCCCGACGCACGCGGTTCGGCACCGGCAAGCGCAAGGACACCAAGCGCGCGATCGTCACCCTCCGTGAGGGCTCGATCGACATCTTCGGCGGCCAGGGCTGACGGAGAGGACAAGGAAGACATGGGAATCCGTAAGTACAAGCCGACCACCCCGGGTCGTCGCGGCAGCTCCGTCGCCGACTTCGTCGAGGTGACGCGCTCCACCCCCGAGAAGTCGCTCGTCCGCCCGCTGACGAAGTCCGGTGGCCGCAACGCCTCCGGCCGCATCACCACCCGTCACATCGGTGGTGGCCACAAGCGTGCCTACCGCGTGATCGACTTCCGTCGTCACGACAAGGACGGCGTCCCGGCGAAGGTCGCGCACATCGAGTACGACCCGAACCGCACCGCGCGCATCGCGCTCCTGCACTACGCCGACGGCGAGAAGCGCTACATCCTGGCGCCGAACAAGCTGACGCAGGGCACCGTCATCGAGAACGGTCCCGCCGCGGACATCAAGCCGGGCAACAACCTGCCGCTGCGCAACATCCCGACCGGTACGACGATCCACGCCGTGGAGCTGCGTCCGGGTGGGGGAGCGAAGCTCGCTCGCTCGGCCGGCACCAGCATCCAGCTGCTGGGCAAGGAGGGTCCGTACGCGACCCTGCGCATGCCCTCCGGCGAGATCCGTCGCGTCGACGTGCGCTGCCGCGCCACCGTCGGCGAGGTCGGAAACGCCGAGCAGTCGAACATCAACTGGGGCAAGGCCGGCCGCATGCGGTGGAAGGGCAAGCGCCCGACCGTCCGTGGTGTCGTCATGAACCCGGTCGACCACCCGCACGGTGGTGGCGAGGGCCGCACCTCCGGTGGCCGTCACCCCGTCTCGCCCTGGGGCAAGCCCGAGGGCCGTACCCGGCGTCCCGGCAAGGCGAGCGACAAGCTCATCGTCCGTCGTCGCCGCACCGGCAAGAAGCGCTGATAGGAGCCTTTGGACATGCCTCGTAGTTTGAAGAAGGGCCCCTTCATCGACGACCACCTTCAGAAGAAGGTCGACGTCCAGAACGAAGCGGGCACCAAGAACGTCATCAAGACCTGGTCGCGCCGTTCGGTGATCTCGCCGGACATGCTGGGTCACACCTTCGCCGTCCACGACGGCCGCAAGCACGTCCCGGTGTTCGTCACCGAGGCGATGGTCGGCCACAAGCTCGGCGAGTTCGCACCGACCCGCACCTTCCGCGGTCACGTGAAGGACGACAAGAAGGGACGTCGTCGCTGATGCCTGCCACCGAGACCACCGAGCAGGAGACGCTGGTCGCCCGCGCCTCCGCCCGCCACGTCCGCGTCACGCCCCAGAAGGCGCGTCGCATCGTCGACATGATCCGCGGCAAGGACACCCAGACCGCGATCGCGTCGCTGCAGTTCGCCCCCCAGGGTGCGGCCGAGCCGACCCTCAAGGTCCTGCAGAGCGCCATCGCCAACCTCCGCGTCAAGGCTGACGAGGCCGGGGAGCCCTTCGACGAGCGCAACCTCGTCATCTCCTCCGCCTTCGTCGACGAGGGCCCGACGATGAAGCGTTTCCGTCCCCGGGCCCAGGGCCGCGCGGGTCGGATCAACAAGCGCACCAGCCACATCACCGTCCTCGTGACGAGCAAGCCTGAGAAGGCCGCGAAGGGAGGGACCCGCTGATGGGTCAGAAGATCAACCCGCACGGCTTCCGTCTGGGCATCACCACCGACCACAAGAGCCGCTGGTTCGCCGACTCCAACAAGGAGGGTCAGCGCTACCGCGACTACGTCAAGGAAGACGTCGCGATCCGCAAGCTCATGTCCACGGGCATGGAGCGCGCCGGCATCGCCCGCGTCGAGATCGAGCGCACCCGTGACCGCGTGCGTGTGGACATCCACACCGCGCGCCCGGGCATCGTCATCGGTCGCCGTGGCGCCGAGGCCGACCGCATCCGCGGCGAGCTCGAGAAGCTCACCGGCAAGCAGGTCCAGCTGAACATCCTCGAGGTCAAGAACCCCGAGATCGAGGCTCAGCTCGTCGCCCAGGGCATCGCCGAGCAGCTCGCTGCTCGCGTCACCTTCCGTCGCGCCATGCGCAAGGGCATGCAGTCCTCCCTTCGCGCCGGTGCCAAGGGCATCCGGATCCAGTGCTCCGGTCGCCTCGGTGGCGCCGAGATGTCGCGCTCGGAGTTCTACCGCGAGGGTCGCGTGCCGCTGCACACCCTCCGCGCGAACATCGACTACGGCTTCTACGAGGCCCGCACGACCTTCGGCCGCATCGGCGTCAAGGTCTGGATCTACAAGGGCGACATGACCGAGAAGGAGTTCGCGGCCCAGCAGGCGACCGCGGCCCCCCGTGGTCGTGGCCCGCGTCGCGACCGCGACGACCGTCCCGCCCGCGCCCGCCGCGGCGACCGCAACGAGGGTCAGGCCCAGGCCGCCCCCGCTGAGGCCCCCGCCGCCGAGGCCCCGGCCAAGACCGAGGGAGAGTCCTGAGATGTTGATCCCCCGACGGGTCAAGCACCGCAAGCAGCACCACCCCAAGCGCTCCGGCATGTCGAAGGGCGGCACCGTCGTCTCCTTCGGTGACTACGGCCTCCAGGCTCTCGAGCCGGCCTACGTCACGAACCGCCAGATCGAGGCGGCTCGTATCGCCATGACGCGCTACATGAAGCGTGGCGGCAAGGTCTGGATCAACATCTACCCGGACCGTCCGCTCACCAAGAAGCCGGCTGAGACCCGCATGGGTTCCGGTAAGGGCTCGCCCGAGTGGTGGGTCGCCAACGTCAAGCCGGGCCGGATCATGTTCGAGATCTCCGGTGTCGACGAGACCGTCGCACGCGAGGCCATGCGCCTGGCGATGCACAAGCTGCCGATGAAGTGCCGCTTCGTCGTGCGTGAGGGTGGTGTCAACTGATGGCAGTCGGATCCAAGGACCTGACCCCGGCCGACCTGCGCGAGCTGACCGACGACCGCCTGGTCGACGAGCTGCGCAAGGCCAAGGAGGAGCTCTTCAACCTCCGTTTCCAGTCGGCCACCGGCCAGCTGGAGAACCACGGCCGGCTCCGCGCCGTCCGCAAGGACATCGCCCGCATCTACACCGAGATGCGCGAGCGCGAGCTCGGGATCGGTGAGAGCAAGTGACCGAGAACGAGAAGGACACCATCGTGACCCAGCGGAACGACCGCAAGACCCGCCGCGGCTACGTCGTCAGCGACAAGATGGACAAGACCGTCGTCGTCGAGGTCGAGGACCGCGTCAAGCACGCGCTCTACGGCAAGGTCATGCGCAAGACCTCCAAGGTCAAGGCGCACGACGAGGAGAACGTCGCCGGCATCGGTGACCACGTCCTCATCATGGAGACCCGACCGCTGTCCGCCAACAAGCGCTGGCGGCTCGTCGAGATCCTCGAGAAGGCCAAGTAAGGCCACCCCGGAGCGAAGGGGGCGCATCCGCCCCCTTCGCCCGCGAAGACCACATCAGTTCGGCCAGGCTCGCCGCGAGCGAGAACCAGCACGACGACAGGAGTGAGAAGTGATCCAGCAGGAGTCGCGACTGCGCGTCGCCGACAACACCGGTGCCAAGGAGATCCTGTGCATCCGCGTGCTCGGTGGCTCCGGCCGCCGGTACGCCGGCGTCGGCGACACCATCGTCGCCACCGTCAAGGACGCCATCCCCGGTGGCAACGTCAAGAAGGGTGACGTCGTCAAGGCCGTCATCGTCCGCACCACCAAGGAGCGTCGTCGCAACGACGGTTCCTACATCAAGTTCGACGAGAACGCCGCCGTCATCCTCAAGGCTGACGGCGAGCCGCGCGGGACGCGCATCTTCGGCCCGGTCGGTCGCGAGCTGCGCGACAAGAAGTTCATGAAGATCGTCTCGCTCGCACCGGAGGTGATCTGATCCATGGCCAAGCTCAAGATCAAGAAGGGCGACCTCGTCCAGGTCCTGTCCGGCAAGGACAAGGGCCTGCAGGGCAAGGTCATCTCGGTCAACACCGAGACCCAGCGCGTCGTGGTCGAGGGTGTCCAGCGGGTCACCCGCCACACCAAGGCCGGCATCGGCGGCCAGGCCGGCGGCCTGGTCGTCTCCGAGGCGCCGATCCACGTGAGCAACGTGGCGATCGTCGACCCCGAGGACAACAAGCCGACCCGCATCAAGACCCGCGTCGAGACCGTCGAGCGCGACGGTCGCACCAAGGCGAGCCGCACCCGCGTCGCGGGCCGCTCGGGCAAGGACCTCTGAGATGACTGACACCATCGAGACCGCCGTCGAGGCCCCGCGCCTCAAGGGCAAGTACGCCGATCAGGTCGTCCCCGCGCTGCAGGAGCAGTTCGGCTACGACAACGCGATGCAGGTTCCCCGCGTCGTCAAGGTCGTCGTCAACATGGGCGTCGGCGACGCCGCCAAGGACAGCAAGCTGATCGAGGGCGCGATCCGCGACCTGACCGCCATCACCGGTCAGAAGCCGCAGGTCACCAAGGCCCGCAAGTCCATCGCGCAGTTCAAGCTGCGCGAGGGCATGCCGATCGGCTGCCACGTCACGCTGCGCGGTGCGCGCATGTGGGAGTTCCTCGACCGCCTCACGGCGATCGCGCTGCCCCGTATCCGTGACTTCCGTGGCCTGAACCCGAAGCAGTTCGACGGCAACGGCAACTACACCTTCGGTCTGACCGAGCAGTCGATGTTCCACGAGATCGACCAGGACAAGATCGATCGCGTCCGCGGCATGGACATCACCGTGGTCACGACCGCGACGAACGACGACGAGGGCCGCGCGCTGCTCAAGCAGCTGGGCTTCCCCTTCAAGGAGAACTGACATGGCGAAGACCGCCCTGATCAACAAGGCGAACAAGAAGCCGAAGTTCAAGGTCCGCGGCTACACGCGGTGCCAGCGCTGCGGCCGGCCGCACTCGGTCTACCGCAAGTTCGGCCTGTGCCGTGTGTGCCTTCGCGAGATGGCACACCGCGGCGAGCTCCCCGGTGTGACCAAGTCCAGCTGGTGACCCACCCTGGGTCCGACACCTGTCGGGCCCACCGCGACCCAGGTCGCACCACAACCCACGAACCGTTCTACATCGAAGGTCGCTCCGGGCTCCGGAGGGAAACCGCGATGAGAGAGGGCAGGCAGAGCCCATGACCATGACCGACCCGATTGCGGACATGCTGACCCGCGTCCGGAACGCCAACTCGGCGCACCACGACGTCGTCTCCATGCCGTACTCCAAGCTCAAGTCGCACATCGCGGAGATCCTCCAGGCGGAGGGTTTCATCGCGGGGTGGGAGGTCGAGGAGGCGACCGTCGGCAAGACGCTGACGATCAACCTCAAGTACGGCCCCAACCGTGAGCGCTCCATCGCGGGCGTGCGCCGGGTGTCCAAGCCCGGTCTGCGCGTCTACGCGAAGTCCACCAACCTGCCGAAGGTGCTCGGCGGCCTGGGCGTGGCGATCATCTCCACGTCCTCCGGCCTCCTCACCGACAAGCAGGCCGCAACCAAGGGTGTGGGCGGGGAAGTCCTCGCCTACGTCTGGTAAGGGGAAGCAGACATGTCGCGTATCGGACGACTCCCGGTCGCCATCCCCAGCGGTGTCGACATCGCCATCGAGGGCCAGACCGTCAAGGTCAAGGGCCCCAAGGGCGAGCTGCAGGTCATCGTGACCGAGCCGATCACGGTCGAGAAGACCGAGGCCGGCGTCGAGGTCAAGCGTCCCGACGACGAGCGCGAGTCGCGCTCGCTCCACGGCCTGACCCGCAGCCTCATCAACAACATGGTCGTCGGTGTCACCGAGGGCTACGAGAAGAAGCTCGAGATCCACGGCACCGGTTACCGCGTGCAGAACAAGGGCGGTTCGCTCGAGTTCGCGCTCGGCTACAGCCACCCGATCACCATCGAGGCCCCCGAGGGGATCAGCTTCAACGTCGAGAACCCCACGCGCTTCAGCGTCCAGGGCATCGACAAGCAGCTCGTCGGCGAGACCGCTGCCAACATCCGCAAGCTCCGCCGCCCCGACCCGTACAAGGGCAAGGGTGTCCGGTACGAGGGCGAGCAGATCCGTCGCAAGGTCGGAAAGGCTGGTAAGTAACCCATGGCCAAGATCGTCAAGCGTGCCAAGGGCAAGAGCGCCGCTCGCGGGCGTCGCCACCTTCGCCTGCGCAAGAAGGTCACCGGCACCGCGGCCCGTCCGCGGCTGGTGGTCACCCGCAGCAGCCGCCACGTCTTCGTCCAGGTCGTCGACGACACGATCGGCAAGACCGTCGCGTCCGCGTCGACCATGGAGGCCGACGTGCGTGCGCTCGAGGCCGACAAGACCGAGCGGGCCAAGAAGGTCGGGGAGCTCGTTGCCGAGCGCGCCAAGTCCGCTGGTGTCGAGGCCGTCGTCTTCGACCGCGGTGGCAACCGCTACCACGGTCGCGTCGCCGCGATCGCGGACGGCGCCCGCGAAGGGGGTCTGACGCTGTGATGCAGACCCAGAACGTCGAGAAGAGGAACATCTGATGCCCGGACCCCAGCGTCGAGGCGCCGGTGCCGCAGGCACCAACGAGCGCTCCAACAACGACCGTCGTGACAACCGCGGCGGTGGCCGTGACCGTCGTGACGGTGGCCGTGACCGCACCGAGAGCCAGTTCCTCGAGCGCGTCGTGACCATCAACCGCGTGGCCAAGGTCGTCAAGGGCGGTCGCCGCTTCAGCTTCACCGCCCTGGTCGTCGTCGGTGACGGCGACGGCACCGTCGGTGTCGGCTACGGCAAGGCCAAGGAGGTCCCGGCCGCGATCGCCAAGGGTGTCGAGGAGGCGAAGAAGAACTTCTTCACCGTCCCGCGCATCCAGGGCACGATCCCGCACCCCATCCAGGGTGAGGCCGCGGCCGGCGTCGTCATGCTCCGCCCCGCCAGCCCCGGTACCGGTGTCATCGCCGGTGGCCCGGTGCGTGCGGTGCTCGAGTGCGCCGGCATCCACGACGTGCTGTCCAAGAGCCTCGGCTCGGACAACGCGATCAACATCGTCCACGCGACCGTCGAGGCCCTGCGCGGCCTCGAGCGTCCCGAGGCCGTCGCGGCTCGCCGCGGTCTGCCCCTGGACGAGGTCGCCCCGGCAGCCATGCTGCGCGCCCAGGCCGCTGGTCGCGCCGAGGCCGCCGAGAAGGCAAAGGCGGGTGCGTGATGGCACAGCTCAAGGTGACCCAGACCCGTTCGGAGATCGGTGGCAAGCAGAACCAGCGCGACACGCTGCGCAGCCTCGGTCTGAAGCGCATCGGCGACGTCGTCGTCAAGGAGGACCGCCCGGAGATCCGTGGCATGGTCCAGACGGTTCGCCACCTGGTGACCGTCGAGGAGGTTGACTGATCATGGCTGACTCCAAGGCCAACCCGACCCCGGAGCAGGGCACGCACGCTCTCAAGGTGCACCACCTGCGTCCGGCCCCCGGGGCCAAGACCGCCAAGACCCGCGTGGGTCGCGGTGAGGGCTCGAAGGGCAAGACCGCCGGCCGCGGTACCAAGGGCACCAAGGCCCGGTACCAGGTGCCGGAGCGCTTCGAGGGTGGTCAGACGCCGCTGCACATGCGTCTGCCCAAGCTCCGTGGCTTCAAGAACCCCTTCAAGACCGAGTACCAGGTCGTCAACCTCGACCGCATCTCCGCGCTCTTCCCCGAGGGTGGCAGCGTGGGCGTCGAGGAGCTCGTGGCGAAGGGTGCCGTCCGCGACGGTCACCTCGTCAAGGTGCTCGGCTCCGGCGAGATCACGGTGAAGGTCGACCTCACGGTCGACGCCTTCTCCGCGAGCGCCAAGGAGAAGATCGAGGCGGCCGGCGGCAGCATCACTGCTCGCTGACCCCTTTCGGTCCATCTGCATCGAGGCCGTCCCGGCTCACCGGGACGGCCTCGACGCGTCTCCCGGCCCCCTTCGTCGAAGGGGGATGCGGGTCACGTCGCGACCTCGCAGTCGCGGCAGGTATCGTCTGACAGGTTGCTCACCGTCGGTGGGCCCTGCCCGCAGCCCACATCTGCATCCCGGCACCGTCCTGGAGGAACCCACGTGCTCTCCGTCTTCACCCGGGCGTTCAAGACGCCCGACCTGCGGCGCAAGCTGCTCTTCACGCTGGGCATCATCGTGCTCTTCCGCCTCGGGTCGCACGTGCCGACGCCCAACGTCAACTACACGGCGGTGCAGGACTGCATCGCGGGGGCCCGGCAGGACGCCGGCAACAACTTCCTCGGGATGGCCAACCTCTTCAGCGGTGGGGCGCTGCTCCAGCTGTCGATCTTCGCGCTCGGGATCATGCCGTACATCACCGCGAGCATCATCGTGCAGCTGCTCACGGTCGTCATCCCTCGCTTCGAGGCGCTGAAGAAGGAGGGGCAGCAGGGTCAGGCGAAGATGACGCAGTACACGCGCTACCTGACGATCGCCCTGGCCATCCTCCAGTCGGCCACCTTCATCACCTTCGCGCGCAACCCCGCGAGCCTGTTCAACAACGCCGAGTGCGGGCCGATCCTCTACCGCGACTCGATGTTCTCGATCATCCTCATGGTCCTGACGATGACGGCCGGCACCGGTCTGATCATGTGGCTCGGCGAGCTCGTCACGGACAAGGGCGTCGGCAACGGCATGTCGCTGCTGATCTTCACGTCGATCACCGCGACCTTCCCCAGCTCGCTGTGGGCGATCCAGCAGCGCGACGGCCGCTGGGACCTCTTCTTCCTCGTCATCGCGATCGGCCTGGTCATCATCGCCGCGGTCGTCTTCGTCGAGCAGAGCCAACGCCGCATCCCGGTCCAGTACGCCAAGAAGATGGTCGGCCGGCAGATGTACGGCGGCACCTCGACCTACATCCCGATCAAGGTCAACATGGCCAACGTCATCCCGGTGATCTTCGCGAGCTCGATGCTTGCGCTGCCGCAGATGATCGCGCAGTTCCAGACCGACCCGCAGGGTGACAACCCCGGCTGGGTCGACTGGATCAACACCTATCTCGTGCGGGGTGACCATCCCATCTACATGGCGGTCTTCACCGCGATGATCCTCTTCTTCACCTTCTTCTACGTGTCGATCACGTTCAACCCCACCGAGGTTGCCGACAACATGAAGAAGTACGGAGGCTTCATCCCAGGTATCCGGGCCGGGCGACCCACGGCCGAGTACCTCCAGTACGTGCTCACCCGCATTACCGTGCCGGGCGCCATCTACCTCGCTCTCGTCTCGTTGATCCCGCTCATCGCACTCGTGCTCGTCGGGGCCAACCAGAACTTCCCCTTCGGCGGTACCTCTATCCTCATCATGGTCGGGGTCGGTCTGGAGACGGTGAAGCAGATCGAGTCCCAGCTCCAGCAACGCCACTACGAAGGATTCCTCCGCTGATGCGTCTGATCATTTTGGGTCCCCCCGGTGCCGGCAAGGGCACCCAGGCCGGCCGGATCGCCGAGCACTACGGCATCCCCGCGATCTCCACGGGTGACATCTTCCGCGCCAACATCAAGAACGAGACCGAGCTCGGTCTCCAGGTGAAGGAGATCCTCGCCTCCGGTGGTTACGTCTCCGACGACATCACCAACGCGATCGTCGAGGACCGCCTCGCGCAGGACGACGCCGCTCCGGGCTTCCTCCTCGACGGCTACCCGCGCACGACCGCGCAGGTGACCGCCCTCGACGCGATGCTCGCCAAGGGCGACCACGCGATCGACAAGGTGCTCGAGCTCGTCGTCGACGACGAGGTCGTCGTCGCGCGCCTGCTCAAGCGGGCCGAGCTCGAGGGTCGCGTCGACGACACCGAGGAGGTCATCCGCGAGCGGATGGCCATCTACCACCGTGAGACCAAGCCGCTGTCCGACGCCTACGCCGAGCGCAACCTGCTCGTCACCGTCGACGGTGAGGGCGAGGTCGACGAGGTCGCCGAGCGCATCGTCGCGGCCCTGGGCGCCTGAGTCTTGTCCCTCTTCGGCCGTGAGCGGATCCGCCCGCGCACCCCGGACCAGCTCCGGGCGATGCGCGTGGCGGGTCTGCTCACCGGTCGCACCCTCGAGATGCTGCGCGGCGAGGTCCGCGCCGGCGTCACGACCGGGCAGCTCGACGCCCTCGCGGAGGACTTCATCCGCAGCGGCGGGGGAGTGTCCAACTTCCAGCTCGTCCCCGGCTACGTCAACACGCTGTGCACCTCGGTCAACGACGAGATCGTGCACGGCATCCCGGGCGACCGGGTGCTGCGTGACGGCGACCTGCTGAGCATCGACTGCGGCGCCGAGGTCGACGGGTGGAACGGCGACTCCGCCATCACCCTCGTCGTCGGGGGCGATGCCGCAGGTGACCCGGCCGCCGTGCGGCTCAACGAGGTCACCCGACGCTCCCTCTGGGCCGGGCTCGCCGCCCTTCGCCCCGGAGGGGACCTCAACGACATCGGCGGCGCGGTCGAGGACTCGATCACCGACGACGCGCGCGCCGACGGCGTCGACTACGGCATCGTGCAGGACTACACCGGTCACGCCATCGGTGAGCACATGCACCTGCCGCCCAATGTGCCCAACTACCGCGAGCCCGGCCGTCAGCCGCGCACGCCGGTCGGCACGACCCTGGCCATCGAGCCGATGGTCACCCTCGGCGACCAGGCCAACCACGTGCTGCCCGACGAGTGGACCGTCGTCACCGACGACGGCTCCGTCGCCAGCCACTGGGAGCACACCGTCGCGCTCACCGAGCGCGGCCTGTGGGTGCTCACCGCCCTCGACGGTGGCGAGGCAGAGCTCACCGCGCTGGGCGCTCCCTTCGGTCCGCTGGACTGATCTCGGACACCCTTCGAGACGCTTGCAGAGCAAGCTCCTCAGGGAGCGTGGGGTGTGGCCCACGCGACGCTGGACACCCCCTTCGCACCGTGGTGACGGTCGGTAGGGTGCGAAGTCAGTCATGTCCGACGCCGTGACGCCGCGGCCGGGTCGATGAGGAGCTTTCGAGGATGACCCTTCCCCCTGCACGTGACGACGTCATGGGCCTGGCCGAGGGCTTCGCCCCGGTGGGCCCGGACGCGTGGGCGGACCTGGCCGCCGCCGTCGTCAACAAGTCCCGTCCCGACGACCGCAAGGTCGACGGCGCCGGCGCCCGCGAGGCCCTGACCAGCCACCTGCCCGGCGGCATCGACATCGACCCGATCTACTGGCCGCAGCCGGGCACCGCCCTCGGCGTGCCGGGCGCGATGCCCTTCACCCGTGGCCGTGGCCCCCGCAACCCCGACCTGCCGTGGGACGTACGCCAGCTGCACGACGACCCCGACGCGGCCGCGAGCCGCAAGGCGGTCCTCGACGACCTCGAGCACGGCGTGAGCTCGGTGTGGCTGCACGTCGGCGCCGACGGCATCGCCGCCGGTGACGTCGCCGAGGTCCTCACCGACGTCATGGCCGACCTCGCCCCGGTCGTCGTCAGCTCGACCGACGACCAGAGCGCCGCCGCGGCCGCGCTCGTCGCCGCCTGGGAGGCGAAGGGGGTCGACCCCACCGCCGTGAGCGGCAGCCTCGGTCACGACCCCATCGGTCAGGTCGCCACGGTCGGCGGCACGCCCGACCTCGCGCCGCTCGTCGAGGCCGTCGCCACCTGCCGCGACCGCTTCGCCGGGGTGCGCGCCATCACCGTCGACACCCGGGTCCACCACGACGCCGGTGCCGACGCGCAGGACGAGATCGCCCTCGCCCTGGCGACCGCCCTCGACTACGTGCGCCACCTCGCCGAGGCGGGCGTCGAGCCGGCCGAGGCCTTCCGTCGCATCGACTTCCGCGTCGCAGCGACCGCCGACCAGTTCGCGACGATCGCCAAGCTGCGCGCCCTGCGACGCACCTGGGCCCGCGTGGGCGAGGTCCTCGAGGTGCCCGAGGCCGACCGGGGCGCCTGGATCCACGCCGTCACCTCGTGGCGCATGCAGACGCGCACCGACCCGTGGGTCAACCTGCTGCGCGACACGATCGCCTGCTTCGCAGCCGCCGCCGGTGGCGCCGACGCGATCACCGTGCTGCCCTACGACCACGCGCTCGGCCTGCCGACCGCCTTCTCCCGCAGGGTCGCCCGCAACACGCAGTCGCTGCTGTCGTCGGAGTCCAATGTCGCGCGGGTCGCCGACCCGGCCGGCGGCTCCGCCTACGTCGAGGCCCTCACCGACGAGCTCGCCCGCGCTGCCTGGACCTGGTTCGGTCAGCTCGACGCCGCCGGCGGTGCCGCCGCCGCGCTCGCCGCGGGCGCCGTCGCCGAGCGCCTCGCCGCCACCCGCGCCGAGCGGGACGAGGCCCTGGCCACCCGGGCGATGCCGATCACCGGCACCTCGACCTTCCCGCTCGCGGGGGAGACCCTGCTGACCCGCACGCCGCGCACCGAGCCGACCGGCGGCCTGCCGCGTCGCCGCGACAGCGAGGTCTTCGAGGCGCTGCGCGAGCGCACCGCCGCCGGCGACGTCAGCGTGCCGGTCCTCGCCCTCGGCCCGGCCAAGGAGCACACCGCCCGCCTGACCTTCGTCACCAACCTCCTCGGCGTCGCGGGCATCCGCCCCGAGGTCGTCGAGGTCGGTGAGGGTAGCGACCCGGGCGCCGTGGCGAGCGCCGCGCAGGGCGCGCCCGTCGCGATCCTCGCCTCCTCCGCCCGCGGCTACGAGGCACATGCCGAGGCGGGCGTCGCCTCCCTTCGCGATGCCGGTGTGCAGCGCATCCTCGTCGCCGGCAAGGCCACCGAGGTCGGCGACACCACCGTCGACGGCGAGGTCCGCGACGGCATCAACATCGTGGACTTCCTCGCAGAACTTCTTGATCTCCTCGACACCCTCGGCGCCCCGGGCGCCACGCAGGCAGGAGCAGACGCATGAGCGCGCAGATCCCCACCTTCGACACCGTCGACCTCGGCGACGGAGTCCCGTCCGCCGACGCCGCCGAGCGCTGGCAGGAGGCCCTCGACGCCACCCCCGGTGCGGCCGACGGCTGGGAGACCCCGGAGAAGATCGAGGTCGCCCCGGTCTACACCGAGGCCGACACCGCCGACCTCGACTTCCTCGAGACCGCCCCCGGCGCCGCCCCCTTCCTCCGCGGTCCCTACCCGACGATGTACGTCAACCAGCCGTGGACGATCCGGCAGTACGCCGGCTTCTCGACGGCCGAGGAGTCCAACGCCTTCTACCGGCGCAACCTCGCCGCGGGGCAGAAGGGCCTGTCCGTCGCCTTCGACCTGGCGACCCACCGCGGCTACGACAGCGACCACCCGCGGGTCGAGGGAGACGTCGGCATGGCCGGTGTCGCCATCGACTCGATCTACGACATGCGCACGCTCTTCGACGGCATCCCGCTGGACCGGATGAGCGTGTCGATGACGATGAACGGCGCGGTCCTGCCGATCCTCGCCCTCTACGTCGTCGCGGCCGAGGAGCAGGGGGTGAGCCCGGAGCAGCTGAGCGGCACCATCCAGAACGACATCCTCAAGGAGTTCATGGTCCGCAACACCTACATCTACCCGCCGGCTCCCTCGATGCGGATCATCTCCGACATCTTCGCCTTCACCAGCCAGCGGATGCCGCGCTTCAACTCCATCTCGATCTCCGGCTACCACATGCAGGAGGCCGGGGCGACGCAGGACCTCGAGCTCGGCTACACCCTCGCCGACGGCATCGAGTACATCCGCGCCGGCCGCGAGGCGGGCCTGGACGTCGACGCCTTCGCGCCGCGGCTGTCCTTCTTCTGGGCCATCGGCATGAACTTCTACATGGAGGTGGCCAAGCTGCGCGCGGCCCGCCTGCTGTGGGCGCGCCTGGTCAAGGAGAACTTCGAGCCGAAGAGCGCCAAGTCGCTCTCGCTGCGCACCCACTCGCAGACCTCCGGCTGGAGCCTGACGGCGCAGGACGTCTACAACAACGTCGTGCGCACGTGCGTCGAGGCGATGGCCTCGACGCAGGGCCACACGCAGAGCCTGCACACCAATGCGCTCGACGAGGCGATCGCGCTGCCGACGGACTTCTCCGCCCGCATCGCGCGCAACACCCAGCTGGTCCTCCAGCAGGAGTCGGGCACGACCCGCGTCATCGACCCGTGGGGCGGCAGCGCCTACGTCGAGCGCCTGACGCACGACCTCGCGCAGCGTGCCTGGGCCCACATCGAGGAGGTCGAGGCGGCCGGCGGCATGGCCAAGGCGATCGAGGCCGGCATCCCCAAGATGCGCATCGAGGAGGCGGCCGCCCGCACCCAGGCGCGCATCGACTCCGGCCAGCAGCCGGTCATCGGCGTCAACACCTATCCGGTCACCGAGAGCACCGCCGACGAGGCCATCGAGATCCTCAAGGTCGACAACGCCGCGGTCCGCGCCTCCCAGATCGCCAAGCTCGAGCGCCTGCGGTCGGAGCGTGACGAAGGGGAGACCCGCGCGGCTCTCGCAGCGCTCACCGAGGCGGCCAAGGCCGACGGCGGCACGATGGAGACCAACCTCCTCGCGCTGGCCATCGACGCGGCCCGCGCCAAGGCCACCGTCGGCGAGATCTCCGCGGCGCTCGAGGAGGTCTACGGCCGCTACACCGCGCAGATCCGTACGATCTCCGGTGTGTACCGGGACGAGGCTGGCAAGGGCGGCGCCGTGGACGAGGTCCTGGCCAAGGTCGAGGACTTCGAGCAGGAGGAGGGGCGTCGCCCCCGCATCCTCGTCGCCAAGATGGGCCAGGACGGTCACGACCGCGGGCAGAAGGTCATCGCGACGGCCTTCGCCGACCTCGGCTTCGACGTCGACGTGGGCCCGCTCTTCCAGACCCCCGGCGAGGTGGCCCGTCAGGCCGTCGAGGGCGACGTGCACGTCGTCGGGGTGTCGTCGCTGGCCGCTGGTCACCTGACCCTCGTGCCGGCGCTGCGCCAGGAGCTCGACGCGCTCGGGCGCCAGGACCTGATGATCGTCGTCGGTGGTGTCATCCCCGACCAGGACTTCGACGAGCTGCGTGCCGCCGGGGCCGACGACATCTACCCGCCCGGCACGGTCATCGCCGAGGCGGCCGGCCGACTCGTCGACCGCCTGCGGGAGCAGGCCGCCGGCACCGATGCCTGAGTCGGTCGCCGACCTCGCCCGGGGGGTGCGGGAGCGCTCGCGCGCCCACATCGCCCGGGCGATCACGCTCGTCGAGTCCTCGCGCCCGGACCACCGGGAGCGGGCTCGCGAGCTGCTCGCGCTCATCGCCCCCGACACCGGGCAGGGCATGCGCGTGGGCATCTCCGGCATCCCCGGTGCCGGCAAGTCGACCTTCATCGACGCCCTCGGCACCCGCCTCATCGAGCGCGGGCACCGGGTCGCCGTCGTCGCCGTCGACCCGAGCAGCTCGCGCACCGGTGGGTCGGTCCTCGGTGACCGCACCCGGATGGCGCAGCTGACGGCGAGCGAGGACGCCTTCGTCCGGCCTTCGCCGTCGGGGGCGCACCTGGGCGGTGTCGCCCGCGCGACCCGTGAGGGGATGCTCGTCCTCGAGGCCGCTGGATATGACGTCGTGCTCGTCGAGACCGTCGGCGTCGGTCAGTCGGAGGTCGCTGTCGCCGAGATGGTCGACACCTTCCTCCTGCTCGCCCTCGCCCGTGGCGGCGACCAGCTGCAGGGCATCAAGCGGGGCATCCTCGAGATGGCCGACGTCATCGCGGTCAACAAGGCCGACGGCGAGCACGCCGGCGACGCCCGGGTCGCTGCTCGCGAGCTCTCGGGCGCGATGCGGCTGATGAACTCCGACCCCGACGCCCGCCGCCCCCCGGTGCTCACGTGCAGCGCGCAGACCGGCGACGGGCTCGACGACGTGTGGGCCGCGGTGCTCGAGCACCGCGAGTGGCTCGAGGCGCAGGGATCGCTGCACGCCCGTCGGGCCGAGCAGCAGCGCGAGTGGATGTGGGCGATGGTCGACTCCGAGCTGCGGGACGCCGTGCGGCGCTCGCCGCGGGTGCGCGAGCTGCTCGCCGAGATCACCCCGGGCGTGCGCACCGGAGAGGTGAGCGCCGTCGACGGCGCCGCCCGGATCATCGCGTCCTTCGCCGAGGACCTCGCCGCACGACCTTAGGGAAATGCGGCCTACCTGGGCGCGGGGACGGCGCGGTCGGGGGAGAGGGCCGGGCGGCCGAAGCCCCGGGGCGCGATGCCCGAGCGCCGGGCCAGCCACAGCAGGATCGCCGTCATGACGAAGGTGGCGACGACCCCGAGCCCGCCCGAGGCGGCGGTGCTCGTCGTGTCCTCGGTGACGTAGGCGGTGTCGAGCCCACCGAGCAGGGTCAGGCCGACGATGATGACGAGGTTGTTGACCACGTGCAGCACGATGGCGGCCTCGAGGCCGCCGGTGCGCCAGGTGAGGTAGCAGCAGGCGACGGCCATGCCGCCGAGGTCGAGCAGCACCCACGGGTCGAGCGAGGTGTGCGCCAGCGCGAAGATCACCGCCGACAGGACGGTCGTCACCACGAGCGCGACGACCGGGCGGCGGATCCACGCGCCGACGCCCTGCATGAGCCCGCCGCGGAAGGCGACCTCCTCGCCGGCGGACTGCAGCGGCGTCGTGAGCAGGGTGATGACGAGCAGCCAGGGCCAGTGCTCGGGCCGCTCGGTGGGCTCCTCGCCCGAGAGCACCCACGTCGCCGCGAGATAGCCACCCCAGACGACGAGGGTGACGAGCGAGGCGGTGCCGAGCCAGCGCCACCGGATGCGACCGGTCACCGACCACACCTTGCCCATGGGCCGCCAGTGGCCGACGCGGGTGGCGACGAGCGTCGCGGGGATGAGCGCGGCGAGCGTGAGGTTGCTGATGAGCATCGTCAGCGGGTCCGAGGGGTCGATCTCGGTGGCGCTCGAGGCCTCGAGGAGCGAGGGGTCGGCGATGAACCATCCGATGCTCAGCACCGTCGCGAGCACGAGCCACGTCCCCACCCCTGCGGTCAGGGCGAGCAGGGGTCGCCACCAGCGGTGGCCGGCTGTGCGCATCTGGTGGACATAGCTGCGCGGCTCGTCGTCGGGCAGCGCCCGCATCGACGGTCCGGACGCGACCGGCGCCCTGCGGCCGGCGGCCCGCTGCCGGGCCGCGGCGACGAGGTCGAGGGCGAGCGGGTGGACCCCGTCGGCCGTGGCGAGGGGGAAGTCGGTGAGGGTGGCGAAGGGGGACCCGCCCGCGCTCACGACCGCCGGCTCGCCGCCGCGGTGGGCCTGCGGGTACCAGACGGTGCCGGGGGCGTCGACGTAGTCGCGGCCGGGGCGGGCGGCGCCCCGGTGTGCCGGCAGGTCGACCGGCGCCGTGCCGGTGATCGCGGCGAAGCGGCTGCCGGGGGAGGGGGCCAGGTGACCCCCTTCGCCCGCACGCAGTGGACCGACGACCGGGACGCCGAGCTGCAGGGCCCAGCCGGTCGTCGCGTCGTGGGTCGTCGCCGGGGCGGAGGCCGGCGGGGCGAGGAGCCACACGGCGTCGACGTCGGGGGTGATCGTGGCCCCCGCCGGCAGCCACCGCACCTGCGCGTCGGGGGCGAGGGCGGTCACCGCCCGCGAGACGAAGGGGGCGTCCGGCCAGTCCGCGGAGCCGACGAGTGCGATGGTCAGGCCGGTCATGCAGCGAGCCTACGTGGGGGGTGCGATTTCCCTCCGAGTGGGCCGGTGCCCTACTCTTGACTGTCGGTCACGTGTGTCATGCCTTCCCGTCTCCGGGGAGGTCATCTCGCGCGTGCCACACGCGGTGGCCTCCATCCAGGAGGCGACCACCAACGGATTGAGAGGGTATGGCCAAGAAGGACGGTGTCATCGAGGTCGAGGGCACGATCGTCGAAGCGCTCCCGAACGCAATGTTCCGGGTCGAGCTGACCAACGGTCACAAGGTTCTCGCCCACATCTCGGGCAAGATGCGGCAGCACTACATCCGAATCCTCCCCGAGGACAAGGTTGTCGTCGAGCTCAGCCCGTACGACCTGACCCGCGGCCGGATCGTCTTCCGTTACCGCTGACCGAGGCGGTCGTCGACACGGCGACCGACGAGGGACGCAACTCCCGCACGACCCGGCATCCACCACCCGTGGGTCGGGACAGATCGATGAAAGATGCGAGACGGCAATGAAGGTTCAGCCGAGCGTCAAGAAGATCTGCGACAAGTGCAAGGTGATCCGCCGTAACGGTCGGGTCATGGTGATCTGCGACAACCTGCGCCACAAGCAGCGCCAGGGCTGATCGCGGCCACCACGGCCCGCACGGCGGGGACCTTGGCTCATCGCCACAGATCCTCGAGCAACGCCAACTGAAGAACGACGCACCACCCGGCCCCTCTCCCTTCGCGGAGCAGGACGTCACCCCCGGCTCGGAGGCCGGGGACCGAGCGGCCCGCCACCATCGGCGGGACCCACCGCCGGACCGGTGGTGCACCAGACCTCCGAGAGAACGAGAAGGAAGCCAGCACATGGCACGACTTGTTGGAGTCGACCTGCCGCGCGAGAAGCGCGCCGAGGTCGCCCTGACCTACATCTTCGGTGTGGGACGCACGACCGCACAGAAGGCCCTCGCCGAGACCGGCGTCGACCCGAGCACCCGCGTGAAGGACCTGAACGACGACCAGCTCGTCGCCCTCCGTGACTACCTCGAGGCCAACGTCCAGCTCGAGGGTGACCTCCGCCGGGAGGTGGCCGCCGACATCCGCCGCAAGGTCGAGATCGGCACCTACGAGGGCCTGCGGCACCGCCGCGGTCTCCCGGTCCGCGGTCAGCGCACCAAGACCAACGCCCGGACCCGCAAGGGCCCGAAGCGCACCGTCGCAGGCAAGAAGAAGGCCTGACACACCACGTGTCGCCGCAGCCGGCTCCGGCCGCGCGGTGATCACCACACACCGAAGAGCTTCGTAGGAGAAACATGCCCCCCAAGACCCGCTCCGGCGCCAAGGTGCGCCGCAAGGTCAAGAAGAACGTGGCCGTGGGCCAGGCCCACATCAAGAGCACGTTCAACAACACCATCATCTCGATCACCGACCCCACCGGTGCCGTGATCTCGTGGGCCTCTGCCGGCCAGGTCGGCTTCAAGGGCTCGCGCAAGTCCACCCCGTACGCCGCCCAGATGGCTGCCGAGGCCGCTGCACGCCGCGCCATGGAGCACGGCATGAAGAAGGTCGACGTCTTCGTCAAGGGCCCGGGCTCCGGTCGTGAGACCGCGATCCGCTCCCTGACCGCCGCCGGCCTCGAGGTCGGCGCGATCCAGGACGTCACGCCCAGCCCGCACAACGGTGTCCGCCCGCCCAAGCGCCGTCGCGTCTGAGCAGCAGAGATACGGGAGACAGATAAGACATGGCTCGTTACACCGGCCCCATCACCAAGAAGTCGCGTCGACTCAAGCTCGACCTCGTCGGCGGCGACAAGAACTTCGAGCTCCGTCCCTTCCCGCCCGGCCAGCACGGCCGTCGGCGGATCCAGGAGAAGGAGTACCTCA
Source organism: Janibacter sp. CX7 (assembly GCF_024362365.1). Classification (NCBI taxonomy): domain Bacteria; kingdom Bacillati; phylum Actinomycetota; class Actinomycetes; order Micrococcales; family Intrasporangiaceae; genus Janibacter; species Janibacter sp. CX7. The sequence continues at coordinate 574,372 of NZ_CP101464.1, forward strand.
CCCAGCTGCAGGAGAAGCAGCGCGCCCGCTTCACCTACGGCGTCATGGAGAAGCAGTTCGTCCGGTACTACAAGGAGGCGGCCAACCGCCCCGGCCAGACCGGTCACAACCTGCTGACCATCCTCGAGTCGCGCCTCGACAACGTCATCTACCGCGCGGGCCTGGCCCGCACGCGTCGTCAGGCTCGCCAGCTCGTCACGCACGGCCACTTCGAGGTCAACGGTGTCCGCACCGACGTCCCGAGCCAGCGCGTCGAGCAGTACGACATCATCACGATCCGCAAGCAGTCGGTGGAGGCCTTCCCCTTCCAGCTCGCGCGTGAGACCTTCGGCGAGCGTCCGGTCCCGGCGTGGCTCCACGTCGTCCCGGGCAGCCTGAAGATCCTCGTGCACCAGCTGCCGACCCGCGAGCAGATCGACACCCAGCTCACCGAGCAGCTGATCGTCGAGCTCTACTCGAAGAACTGATCACCGTCGCTCCTGCTCCCTTCGCCTCGTGCGAAGGGAGCAGGAGCCTCACGGTTGGTGCACGGACAGAGGCGCACCAACCGCCGGCCACCAGACCGGCACCTTCACGAGGCGTCATATAGCGGTCGCCCGTGGGAAGGAAACAGACGTGCTCATCGCACAGCGCCCCAACCTCAGCGAAGAGGTCATCGCCGACAACCGCTCGCGGTTCGTCATCGAGCCCCTCGAGCCCGGCTTCGGCTACACCATCGGCAACTCGCTGCGTCGCACCCTGCTCTCGAGCATCCCGGGTGCCTCCCTCACCTCGATCCGGATCGACGGCGTGCTCCACGAGTTCTCCACGGTCCCTGGGGTCAAGGAGGACGTCACCGAGATCATCCTCAACATCAAGTCCCTCGTCGTCTCCTCGGAGAACGACGAGCCGGTCGTGATGTACCTGCGCAAGTCGGGCGCCGGCGCGGTCACCGCTGCCGACATCAACCCCCCGGCCGGTGTCGAGGTCCACAACCCGGACCTGCACATCGCGACGCTCAACGACAAGGGCTCCCTCGAGATGGAGCTGACCGTCGAGCGCGGCCGCGGCTACGTCTCCGCGCAGCAGAACAAGACCGGTGACCAGGAGATCGGCCGCATCCCGGTCGACTCGATCTACTCGCCGGTCCTCGCCGTGACCTACAAGGTCGAGGCGACCCGTGTCGAGCAGCGCACCGACTTCGACAAGCTGGTCGTCGACGTCGAGACGAAGAACTCGATCTCCCCGCGGGACGCGCTGGCCTCCGCCGGCAAGACCCTCGTCGAGCTCTTCGGCCTGGCCCGTGAGCTCAACGTCGAGGCCGAGGGCATCGACATGGGCCCCTCGCCGACCGACGCCGCGATCGCCGCCGACCTGGCCCTGCCGATCGAGGACCTGGACCTGACCGTCCGCTCCTACAACTGCCTCAAGCGCGAGGGCATCCACAGCGTGGGTGAGCTCGTGGGCCGCAGCGAGGCCGACCTGCTCGACATCCGCAACTTCGGTGCGAAGTCGATCGACGAGGTCAAGGCCAAGCTGCACGAGATGGGCTTGGCCCTCAAGGACAGCCCTCCCGGCTTCGACCCGACGACCATCCCCGGTTACGGCGAGGACGACTACGACGAGTCCGGCGACGAGGACGCCTCGTTCGCCGAGGACGAGCAGCTCTGACCCACCGCTTCCCGACCTCACCGCTGACGCGGTAGGTCAGAACTTCCAAGGAGAACACCATGCCCACCCCCACCAAGGGTCCCCGTATCGGTGGCGGCCCGGCTCACGAGCGGCTCATCCTCGCGAACCTCGCCACCGCGCTCTTCGAGCACGACCAGATCACGACGACGCAGGCCAAGGCCAAGCGTCTGCGTCCGCTGGCCGAGCGTCTGATCACCTTCGCCAAGCGCGGTGACCTGCACGCCCGCCGCAAGGTCATGACGACCGTCCAGGACAAGAGCGTCGTCCACCGCCTCTTCGTCGAGATCGCGCCCGACATGGCCGAGCGCGAGGGTGGCTACACCCGCATCACGAAGATCGCCCCCCGCAAGGGTGACAACGCCCCGATGTGCGTCATCGAGCTCGTCCGCGAGCCCGTCAACGCCAAGCCGAAGCGCGCCGTCGTCGCCGAGGCCGAGGCCGCCACGAAGCGCTCCGCCCAGGACGAGGCCGCCGAGGCCGAGGCCCCGGTCGAGACCACCGAGGCTGCCGCCGAGGAGACCGCCGCTCCGGCCGCCGTCGCCGACCTGCCCGAGGGTGCCGCCGCGCCCCTCGAGGACGGCGCCGCGCCGAGCGACGACTACACGGTCAAGGGCAACCTCGACTCGATGAAGTACCACGTCGCCGGCTCGCAGTGGTACGACCAGACGGTCGCCGAGGTCTGGTTCAAGACCGCTGACGAGGCCAAGGCCGCGGGCTTCGAGCCCGCCGGTGGCGAGGCCAAGCAGCAGGAGTCCGACGAGGCCTGAGCCTGACGGCCGACTGCATGCGAAGGGAGCGCCGCTCACCCCACGGGGTGGGCGGCGCTCCCTTGGTCTTGGCTCGGCGGTGACGTCGGAGGCGTCGCCTACGCTGGCCCGCATGCGGCTGCGACTCGACCTCGCCTACGACGGCACGGACTTCCACGGCTGGGCCGCGCAGCCGGGGCTGCGGACGGTCGAGGAGGAGCTGTCGCGCGGGGTGACGACCGTCCTGCGCCTGCCCGAGCCGGCGCGGCTGACCGTCGCCGGTCGCACCGACGCCGGCGTCCACGCTGCCGGTCAGGTCGTGCACGTCGACGTCGAGCCGGCGGAGCTCGAGCGGGCGCGGGGCCACTCCGACCGGCCCGCGGAGGAGGCCCTGGCCACCCGGCTGCGGGGAGTGCTCCCACCCGATGTCGTCGTCCACCGCGTCACCCGGGCTGCTGAGGGCTTCGACGCGCGCTTCTCCGCGACGAGCCGGCGCTACCGCTATCTCGTCGGTGACGACCCGGCACGGGTGGACCCCCTTCGTCGTCGTGAGGTGGTCTCGCTCCGCACGCCGCTCGACGTCGACGCGATGAACGCCGCCACGCAGCGCCTGCTGGGCCTGCGGGACTTCGCGGCATTCTGCAAGAAGCGGGAGGGGGCGACGACCACCCGCACCCTGCTGCGCTACGCCTGGACCCGCCGTGACGACGGGCTGCTCGAGGCCACGGTCGTGGCCGATGCCTTCTGCCACTCGATGGTGCGCGCCCTCATCGGGGCCCTCGTGCCGGTGGGTGCCGGTCAACGAGACGTCGACTTCCCCGCCGAGGTGCTCACGGCCGGGGCCCGCGACCCTCGGGTCAAGGTCATGCCGGCGCACGGGCTGTGCCTCGTCGAGGTGACCTATCCGGCGGACGACGCGCTCGGGGCGCGAGCCGTCGAGGCCCGCGCCCGTCGCGACTGAGTCAGTCGAGCCGCTCGGCGCGGCCGGGTGGCAGGGGCCACCAGCGCCAGCCGAGGGTGCCGACGACGTGGTCGGCGCCGACGAACTTCGCGTCGCAGCGACCCGTGGCCCGGCCGCGGCACCCGGCGACGGAGTCGTCGCTGTTGGCGCGGTTGTCGCCGAGGACGAGGTAGGAGCCCTCGGGGACCGTGACGTCGGGGAAGCAGCGGGCGGCGGTGCCCCCTTCGCACCCTCCGGCGAAGGGGAGGTCGCGCCGCACGTAGGGCTCGTCGAGGGGCTCGCCGTCGACGAGGACGCGGCCCTGGTCGTCGCAGCAGGAGATCGTCTCGCCCGGCAGGCCGATGACGCGCTTGACCGTGTGCGCGGTGTGGCTCGGCCCGGCGCCGAGGAGGTCGCCGCCGTAGCGGATGACGTCCTTGACCGGGTTGGGCTCGTCGATGCCGTCCGACGCCCACGTCTCGCCGTGGCCGAAGACGACGACGTCGCCGCGCTCGAGGTGCTCGCCGTCGACCCCGACGATCTGCGCCATGACCCGGTCGCCGGTCATGAGGGTCGGCTCCATCGACGCCGACGGGATGACGAAGGGGCGCACGAGTGTGTGCGTGACGACGGCGACGACCGCGAAGGCGATGACCAGGCGCAGCAGCACGCCCCACAGCCAGTGCCGCTCGGTGCCCGTCCCGTCTCCGCCCACGCCGTCAGCCTAGGCCGGTCAGCGGGGCAGGGGGGTGAGGGCGACGACGGCGCTCACCCGACGAGCGCCCGGTGTGCCGGCGCCGCGTCGCCGGTAGCGGTCGAGCACCGCGCCCAGCTCGGCCCGCAGCGCCGCGAGCTGGGTCTCGTCGACGAGCACCTCGCGGTCGTCGAGGCCGCACTCCTCCTGCCACACCAGCGGCCACGACACCTGCGCGTCGACCCACCCGTGCATGCGCTGCGTGTGGTGGTCGACGAGGTCGTGGGCGAGCCACAGGGCGTCGGCCAGGTCGTCGGCGTCGTCGATCGTGCTCACGGCCACCGAGGTGTCGACGGCGCGCTCCTCGTCCTCCTCGGCGGCGGCCCACACCCGGGAGCGGCCGTCGCCCAGGCCGGTGTCCTCGAGCAGCCCCGCCTCGGCGAGCACCCGCGAGTGATAGCTCGTCGCACCGGTGTTGGTCCCGAGCGCGCGGGCGAGCTCGGCCGCGGTCGCGGCGCCGTGCAGCCGCAGGTGGGCGAGGATGCGCGAGCGCAGCGGGTGCGCGAGCAGTCGCCAGGCATCGGTCGAAGGGGAGTCGCTCACCTGCCCAGAATCGCACAAGTTTTGTGCAATCTCCGGTCCCGGGCTGCCGGGGGAGGCCGCTGGAGGTGGGAGATCCTTGATCTACCAAGGGTTTTGCGGCCGGTGTGCGGATTTCTGCCGCGGGTGCGGTGTCCGTAGAATTGAACCCAGCGGCGCCCCGTCCTCGCGACGTGCGGCGCCTCCCCTTCGCCCCCGCAGGGGCAAGCGAACGACGAGCAGAAGGCATCATCATGCGCACGTACACCCCCAAGGGCGGTGAGATCACCCGTCAGTGGCACGTCATCGACGCCACCGACGTCGTGCTCGGCCGTCTGGCGAGCCAGGCCGCGACGCTGCTGCGCGGCAAGCACAAGACGACCTTCGCCCCCCACGTGGACACCGGCGACTTCGTCATCATCATCAACGCCGACAAGATCGCGCTGACCGGCGCCAAGGCCGAGCAGAAGCGCGCCTACCGTCACTCGGGTCACCCGGGCGGTCTGTCCTCGATGAACTACACCGAGATGCTGGAGAAGCACCCGACGCGCGCCGTCGAGAAGGCCGTGCGCGGCATGCTGCCCCGCAACAGCCTCGGCCGCCAGCAGCTGAGCAAGCTCAAGGTCTACGCCGGTGCCGAGCACCCGCACGCCGCTCAGCAGCCCACCCCCTACACGATCTCCCAGGTCGCGCAGTAAGCGCCGCCCACAAGGAACTGAGGAACCACTGTGGCTGACACCACCGACAACACCGAGGTGCTCGAGGGCGACGAGCCCGAGCTGAGCTCCTACACCTCCGAGTCCGAGGGCCCCGTCGGCACCGACGAGCCCGTGCGCCGCCCCTCCGCGTCGGCCCCCGGCTCGGCCACCGGCCGCCGCAAGCAGGCCATCGCCCGCGTCCGGATCGTCCCGGGCACCGGCGAGTGGAAGGTCAACGGGCGTGCGCTCGAGGACTACTTCCCGAACAAGGTCCACCAGCAGATCGTCAACGAGCCGCTCGTCGCGCTCGAGCTCGACGGCGCCTACGACGTGCTCGTGCGCGTCCACGGCGGTGGCCCCTCCGGCCAGGCCGGTGCCGTCCGTCTCGGCGTCGCCCGCTCGCTCAACGGCGTCGACCCCGAGCTCAACCGCGCCACCCTCAAGAAGGCCGGCTACCTCACCCGTGACGCCCGCGTCCCGGAGCGCAAGAAGGCCGGTCTCAAGAAGGCCCGCAAGGCGCCGCAGTACAGCAAGCGCTGATCCACGGATCGACGCTGGTCTTCGAGACCACGAAGGGCGGTGCTCACCTCACGGTGGGCACCGCCCTTCGTCATACCCGCTCCGGTCGTCGAGGTGCGAGGAACGAGCCTCGAGACGCCCCGGCTAGACCGTCAGCGGTCGCCCGGCGCGCATCTCCGCCACGAGCGAGCGGGTGACCTCGACGAGGTCGCCGCCGTGGGCGTCGGCCGCGGCCAGCTGGCGCTGGTAGCTCGCGCCGCAGCGGATGATCTCCTCGACGCCGGCGAGCTCGGCCTCGCAGCCCAGGCGGCGGGCGATCGGGGAGAGCCGCTCGAGCAGGTCGTGCAGCTCGTCGGTGACGAGCCGCTCGCGGTTGCGCGAGTCGAGGATGATGATCGCGTCCATGCCGTAGCGCGCGGTGCGCCACTTGTTCTCCTGCACGTGCCACGGCGGCAGCGTCGGGATCGTGCCGCCGTCGGTGAGCCGGTCGTCGAGGTGGACGAGCAGACACTGCGTCAGGGCGGTGAGGGCCGCGATCTCGTGCAGGGTCGGCACCCCGTCGCACACCCGCACCTCGAGCGTGCCCAGGTGCGGGGCCGGGCGCAGGTCCCAGCGCACCTCCTTGAGCTCGTCGATGACGCCGGTGACGAGCAGGTCGTCGACATAGCGCTCGTACTCGGCCCAGGTGTCGAACTGGAAGGGCAGCCCGGCCGTCGGCAGCTGCTGGAAGAGCAGCGCGCGGTTGCTCGCGTAGTCGGTCGGCACCCCGCCCCACCAGGGGGAGGAGGCGGACAGCGCCTGCAGGTGCGGGGCATAGGTGAGCATGCCGCCGAGCAGCGGCAGGACCTTGTCGCGGTGGGTGACGCCGACGTGGGTGTGCACGCCGTAGATGACCATCTGCCGGCCCCACCAGCGGGTGCGGTCGATGAGCGTGGCATAGCGCTCCCCTTCGCTCACCTGCTGCGACTCCCAGCGGGCGAAGGGGTGGGTGCCGGCGCTGATGAGCTCCAGCCCGAGCCCGTCGGTCACCCCGCGCAACCTCGCGAGGCTGTCGGAGAGGTCGGCGACGACCTCGGGGACGTCGTGGCAGATGCCGGTGACGAGCTCGACGGTGTTGGTGAGCAGCTCGCGGTGCACCTTGGGCGCGAGGCCGTCCTCGGCGGCGAGCGGCTCGACGACGCTGTCGGCGAGCGGGACGAGGTCGAGGGTCTCCCGGTCGACGAGGGCGATCTCCCACTCGACCCCGAGGGTGGGGCCGTCTGACGGGGTGAACTCGATCATGAGGGCCTCTCGACGTCGCACCTACGGTCTCCCAGCCTAACCAGCGGGTATCGTCGCACGAGCCCGTCTCTCGTGTGTCATGCGACGGGCCCCCCACGGAAGGTTCAGCACGCACATGTCCCGACTCTTCGGCACCGACGGTGTTCGCGGCCTCGCCAACGGCGAGGTCATCACCGCAGACCTCGCCCTCTCGCTCGCCCAGGCCGCCGCCCGCGTCCTGCGTGACCCCGAGGGCCTGCAGGGCCACCGCCCCGTGGCGGTCGTCGGCCGCGACCCGCGCGCCTCGGGCGAGTTCCTCTCCGCCGCGGTCGTCGCCGGGCTCGCGAGCAGCGGCATCGACGTCCTCGACGCGGGTGTGGTGCCGACGCCGGCCGTCGCCTTCCTCACCGCCGAGGTGCACGCCGACTTCGGCGTCATGCTCTCGGCATCGCACAACGCCATGCCGGACAACGGCATCAAGTTCTTCGCGAAGGGGGGCCACAAGCTCCCCGACGCCGTCGAGGACGCCATCGAGGCGGCTCTCGACGACACCCCCGACCGGCCCACCGGCATCGACGTCGGTCGGGTCACCCCGATGGAGGACGCCGGCGCCCGCTACGTGCGGCACCTGCTCGACGCGGTCGAGCAGCGCCTCGACGGCCTGACGATCGTCCTCGACTGCGCCCACGGCGCGGCGAGCCAGGTCTCGCCCGAGGCCTTCCGCCTCGCCGGCGCCGAGGTGCACGTCATCGGTGCCCGCCCCGACGGGCTCAACATCAACGACGGCGTCGGCTCGACGCACATCGAGGGCCTGCGCGCCGCGGTCGTCGAGCACGACGCCGACCTCGGCATCGCGCACGACGGCGACGCCGACCGTTGCCTGGCCGTCGACGCCACGGGCAACGAGGTGGACGGCGACCAGATCATGGCGATCCTCGCGCTGGCGCTCAAGGAGCACGGCGAGCTCGCGCAGGACACCCTCGTCGCGACGGTCATGAGCAACCTCGGTCTCATCCGGGCGATGGAGGCCGCCGGCATCCACGTCGTGCAGGCCGGCGTCGGCGATCGCTACGTCCTCGAGGAGATGCGCAAGGGCGGCTACTCCCTCGGTGGCGAGCAGTCCGGCCACGTCATCCTCCAGGAGCACGCGACGACCGGAGACGGGGTCCTCACCGGCCTCATGCTCGCGGCGCGGGTCGCCGAGACCGGCCGCTCGATGGCCGAGCTCGCCGGTGCGATGACCCGGATGCCGCAGGTGCTCATCAACGTCAAGGGCGTCGACAAGCACCGCGTCGACGGCGACGAGGGCGTGCGGGCCGCGGTCGCCGAGACCGAGGCCGCGCTCGCCGACGAGGGCCGCGTCCTGCTGCGCAAGTCCGGCACCGAGCCGGTCGTGCGCGTCATGGTCGAGGCCGCCACCCACGAGCGGGCCCAGGAGTCCGCCGAGCGCCTGTCCGTCGTCGTCAAGGAGCGCCTGGCCCTCTGACGCCGCCCCCTAACTCCGCAAAACCCTAGGGTCCTGCAGGTCCAACCCTGCAAAACCCGAGGGTTTTGCAGGGTCAGACGGCGGGGGAGTCGAAGAAGGTCCGGCGGGTCAGGGCCCGGCCGGTCTCGTCGAGCACCCAGAAGTCGGCGAAGCCGACGCTCGCGGCGCTGCCGTCCTTGAGCGTGCCGACGAAGCGACCGTGGACGGCGACGCGACGCCCCTGCGTGACGACCTCGTCGAGCTCGTGCCGGCCGTCGGCGATGACCCGCTCGCCGGCGTAGAAGTCGGTCAGGGTCGCGTGCCCGACCATCGGCGGGTAGCCCGGCCGGTGGTAGACGGCCTCCGCCGCGAAGCACCCCACGACACCGGGCACGTCACCCGCGTCGACGAGTGCGTAGTAGCGCCGCACCGCCTCCTGCGGGTCGCGCGGCACCTCGGTGCCCGGCTCCGTGCCCGCGCCGCCGATCATCGCGGCACCGTGCGCCCGAGCGCGGCGTCCGCACGGCGCAGCGCGGCCTCGAGGGGCGTGATGCCCTCCGCCTCGGCGGTCTCGAGCAGGCCGGTGACCCGCTCGCCGATCCGGTCGATCGCGGCGAGCGTCTCGTGGTCGGACCAGCCGGCGACACCGCCGTGGACCTGGATGACGCCGCCGGCGTTGGCGACGAAGTCGGGGACGAAGGTGATGCCCGCCGCCTGCAGCGCCTCGGCGCAGTCGGGGGTGTCGAGGGTGTCGTTGGCCGCGCCGGCGATGATGCGCGCGGGGATCCGGTCGATCGCCTCGCGGGTGACGACCCGGGCGATGGCGCACGGGGCGAAGACGTCGGCCTCGGCGAAGGGGGCATCCTGCGTCGGCACCGTGTCGCCGCCGAGCTCGGTGGCGAGGGCGCTCGCGCGGGCGGTGTCGATGTCGGCGACGGTGACGCGGGCGCCGTCACGGTGCGCGAGGCGGGCGACCTCCTCGCCGACGCTGCCGACGCCCTGGACGACGACGCGCAGACCGGACAGACCCCCTTCGCCGTGGTGGTGGACCGCCGCGGCCCGCATCGCCGCGTAGACGCCGCGGGCGGTGAAGGGGGAGGGGCTCACCTCGTCGCAGAAGGCGCGGGCGTGGCCGTCGTCGCGGATCGTCTGCATGTCCTCCAGCAGGGTGCCCATGTCGACGCCGGGCACGTAGAAGCCGGCGGTGCGGGCGATCATCTCGCCGAAGCGGGCGAAGAGCGCCCGGCGCTCGGGAGAGCCGGGGGCAGCGGGCTCGCCGTCGAGCACGACGACGGACTTGGCGCCGCCGTAGGGCAGCTCGGCGAGTGCGTGCTTGAGGGTCATTGCGGCGGCGAGGCGCTGGGCCTCGCGCGCGGCGGCCTCGGTCGAGGGATAGGCGCGGTAGCGCACCCCTCCGAAGCCGGGACCGAGGGTCGTGTCGTCGATCGCGATGACGGCACGCAGTCCGACGCGGTCGTCGTGGCAGGTGATCATCTGCTCGCTCGCCCAGGGTGCGGCGACGGCGTCAGACGTCGGGGTGGGTTCGGTGACGGTGGTCATGCGCCCATGGTGGCACTGCGGGAGTGACCGCCGTCACCGACCCCGGGTGTCCCGGCGGGGGGCCTCAGTAGTGCTGGCTGATCAGCCCGGTGTCGACGTCGTAGACGAAGCCGCCGACGGACGCGCGCTCGGCGATGAGGGGGTGCGAGCGGACGGCCGAGACGTCCTGACGCAGGGAGCCCAGCTGGTCGGTGACGACGTGGAAGCCCTGCCACGAGGCGTCCTGCCCGGCGGACTCTCCGACCTTCTGCCGCAGCTCGACCTCGGTCGAGCTGGTCATCGCGCACCGGGTGTGCGGGATGACGAGCACGCGGTTGACGTTGAGCAGGTGCACCCCGAGGACGAGGGCCTCGAGCGCGGCGGCCGTGACGCGGCCACCGGGGTTGCGGAAGATCTTCGCGTCGCCCGGCTTGAGCCCGAGCATGCCGAGCGGGTCGATGCGGCTGTCCATGCAGGTGACGATGGCAACGCCTGCCTTGGCGACGCCGTCGAAGCCGCCGAGGGTGAAGTCGTCGGCGAAGGCCTGGTTGGCGGCGATCAGATCGGCGAAGGGGGAGTCGCCGGCGGTCGTGGTGGGGTCGGTCATGGGTGCACCTTTCGTGGGGTCCCTTGCACAGTAGACCTGCGCGTGACCTCCCTTCGACGGCCGTCCGCGCGCTGTCGGTCACGTTGGCGACCGACCCCGGGTGGTCACGAATCAGCCCGTGGCCCAAGTCGTCGGCCCGCTTGCGTGACGCAGAGCGCAGCGGGGGTGTAGACACATGACTAGGAGGCAGCGTCGGGCGCCGGTCCACGCCGCCCCTGCGGACGAAAGGAACGACGTGGAGAGTCGACGACGACGTCGGATCGCCTTCGTGGCGGCTGCGGCCACGGCCGCGAGCCTCGGACTGGCGGCCTGCGGCAGCGACAGCTCGTCAGGCGGGACCACCCACCTGACGTGGTACATCAACCCCGACGGCGGTGGCTCCGACCCCGCCGGCGGTGGGCAGGCGCAGCTGGCCAAGGAGTGCTCCGACGCCTCCGACGGCCGCTACAGGATCGGCATCCAGCTGCTGCCCAACAGCGCGAGCGACCAGCGTCAGCAGCTGCTGCGGCGCTTGGCGTCGAACGACAAGGGTGTCGACATCATGTCGATCGACCCGGTCTTCGTCGCCGAGTTCGCCGAGGCCGGCTACCTCGCGCCGGTGCCCGAGGACAAGCAGTCGACCTTCACCGACGACGTCGTCGACCCGGCCGTCACCAACGCGACGTGGAAGGACGAGCTCTACGCGGCGCCCTTCTGGGCCAACACCCAACTGCTCTGGTACCGCAAGTCGGTGGCGAAGAAGGCCGGACTCGACATGACCAAGCCGGTCACCTGGGACCAGGTCATCGACGCGGCGAAGAAGAGCGACAGCAACGTCGGCGTCCAGGCCTCGCGCTACGAGGGCTACATGGTGTGGATCAACGCGCTCGTCGAGGGCGGTGGCGACCACATCGTCGAGAACCCGGGGGCGGACGGGCCGGAGCTGAAGTTCGGCCTCGAGTCCGAGGGCGGCAAGAAGGCCGCCGAGATCATCCAGAAGGTCAGCGACGAGGGCGTCGGCGGCCCGGCGATGGGCTCGACCGACGAGACGACGACGCTCGACATGTTCCAGAACGAGCAGGCCGGCTTCATGGTCAACTGGCCCTACGTCTACGCCGCGCTCAAGGGCGCAGAGGTCGACTGGATCAAGGACCTCGCCTGGACCCGCTACCCGCAGACGACCGAGGGCACGGAGTCCAAGCCCCCGCTCGGCGGCATCGAGATGGGCGTCGCCCAGTCCTCGTCGAAGCAGGAGCAGGCGTGGGAGGCCGTCGAGTGCCTCACCTCGAAGGAGAGCCAGAAGGCCTACATGCTCGGCACCGGCAACCCCGCCGCGCGCAAGGCCGTCTACGACGACGCCGACGTCAAGAAGGACTTCCCGATGGCGGCCCTCATCCGCCAGTCCCTCGACTCCAGCGGCCCGCGCCCGCTGACGCAGTACTACGGCGACGTCTCCTCGGGCATCCAGCGTGAGTACAGCCCGCCCGGGTCGGTCGCCCCGGGCTCCACCCCGAAGCAGGCGACGACGCTGCTCGAGGACGTCCTGAAGGGGGATGCGTTGCTGTGAGCGCCACCACCGACACCACGACGACGGCGAAGGGGGGAGCGCCCCGGCTGTCCGACCGGGCCCGGGCCGAGCAGCGGCTCGGCTGGAAGCTCGCGATGCCGGCCTTCGTCGTCATGCTGCTCGTCACGGCCTACCCGATCCTGCAGGCCATCTGGAACAGCTTCTTCAAGTACCGGCTCACCGACCCCGACAACCGCGAGTTCGTCGGGCTCAACAACTACGTCGTCTCCTTCGGCGACTCGGTCTTCTGGAGCGCGATGGCGGCGACGGTCCTCATCACCGTCATCACCGTCGTCGTCGAGCTGGTCCTCGGCTTCATCATCGCCCTGGTGATGCACCGGATCGTCATCCCGCGGCGCACGCTGCGCACGATCGTGCTCATCCCGTACTCGATCATCACGGTCGTCTCGGGTTTCACCTGGCTCTTCATGTACCAGACGGACACCGGCTTCGTGAACCGCTGGACGAGCTGGCTGCCGGGCGTGAGCGACAACTACGACTGGTTCGGCAGCTTCTGGCCCTCGATCTTCGTCATCTGCCTCTCTGAGATCTGGAAGACGACGCCCTTCATGTCGCTGCTGCTCCTCGCCGGCCTGGCCCAGGTCGACACCTCGATGGAGGAGGCGGCCAAGGTCGACGGCGCCTCGTGGATGCAGGTGCTGACGAAGGTGATCCTGCCGAACATGAAGCCGGCGATCATGGTCGCGGTGCTCTTCCGCACCCTCGACGCCTTCCGCATCTTCGACAACATCTTCATCATGACCGGCGGTGCCAACGGGACGAACTCCCTCTCCGGCCTCATCTACCGCCAGACCATCGACCGGACGGAGATCGGGCTCGGGTCGGCGCTGTCGGTGATCCTCTTCATCTGCGTGCTGATCATCGCGGCGCTCTTCGTCAAGGGCTTCAAGGTCGACCTGACGCAGGGGAGGAGCTGACATGGCGAAGGAATCCGCCAAGGGCACCGGCATCTGGAGCGTCCTCGCGATCCCGATCATGATCTGGACCGTGCTGCCGCTGCTGTGGATGCTCTCGCTCTCGCTGAAGAGCGCGAGCGACCTGGCCAACCCCGACAAGGCCTACCTCGGCAACTTCTGGCCGAAGGACCCGACGCTCGACAACTACCGGCTGATCTTCACCGGCGGCGCGAGCGACCTCTTCATGCCGGCGCTGCGCAACTCGCTCATCGTCTGCCTGCTCGCGACGCTCATCTCCGTCGTGCTCGCGATGTTCTGCGCCTACGCGATCTCGCGGCTGGAGTTCAAGGGCAAGAAGATGATCCTCACGACCGCCCTCGCGGTTAGCTTCTTCCCGGTCGTCGCGATGGTCACGCCGCTCTTCGACGTGTGGAGCCGGATCGGTCTCTTCGACACCATCCCCGGCCTGATCATCCCCTACCTCGCGCTCACCCTGCCGCTGTCGATCTGGACGATGTCGGCCTTCTTCCAGCAGATCCCGTGGGAGATGGAGCAGGCGGCGCAGGTCGACGGCGCGACGAGTTGGCAGGCCTTCCGCAAGGTGATCATCCCGCTCGCGACGCCGGGCGTTTTCACGACCGCGATCATCACCTTCTTCACCGCCTGGAACGACTTCGTCTTCGCGATCTCGCTGACCTCCGACCAGGCCCGCACGGTCCCCGCCGCGCTCGCCTTCTTCACCGGTGCCAGCCAGTTCGAGCAGCCGACGGGCGCGATCATGGCGGCCTCGGTCGTCGTCACCATCCCGGTCGTCATCCTCGTGCTGATCTTCCAGCGCCGGATCGTCGCCGGCCTGACCTCGGGCGCCGTCAAGGGCTGACCCCCGCCTTCACAGAACTGGAGAACACCCCATGGCTGAGATCACCCTCAACAACATCGTCAAGAAGTACGGCGACGGCTTCCCCGCGGTCAACGACGTGAGCCTGGACATCAAGGACGGCGAGTTCATGATCTTCGTCGGCCCCTCCGGCTGCGGGAAGTCCACGCTCCTGCGGATGGTCGTCGGGCTCGAGGACATCACGAGCGGCGAGCTGCTCATCGACGGCAAGCGGGTCAACGACCTCTCGCCCAAGGACCGCAACCTGTCGATGGTCTTCCAGAACTATGCCCTCTACCCGCACCTGAGCGTGTACGAGAACATCGCCTTCCCCCTTCGCCTGTCGAAGGGGAAGCACAGCGACACCGACATCGACAGCAAGGTGCGCATGGCCAGCTCGATGCTCGAGCTCGACGAGCACCTCGACCGCAAGCCGGCGAACCTCTCCGGTGGTCAGCGGCAGCGCGTCGCGATGGGCCGGGCGATCGTCCGCGACGCCGACGCCTTCCTCTTCGACGAGCCGCTGTCGAACCTCGACGCCAAGCTGCGCGGCCAGATGCGCACCGAGATCGCCCGCATGCAGCGCCGCATGGGCACGACGACGATCTACGTCACCCACGACCAGACCGAGGCGCTCACCCTCGGCGACCGGGTGTCGGTGCTCAAGAAGGGCGTCCTGCAGCAGTGCGCCAGTCCGCGCGAGCTCTACGACCAGCCGGTCAACCTCTTCGTTGCGGGCTTCATCGGCACGCCGCCGATGAACTTCCTGCCCGCGGAGGTCCACGGCGACGAGCTGCAGCTGCCCTTCTGCCGGGTGCCGATGCCGCAGGCCGTGCGCGAGCGCGCCGGGGGCAAGGACCTGCTCATCGTCGGCATCCGCCCCGAGCACATCAAGGACGCCGACCTCGGCGACGTGCCCGCCGGCGGCGTGCGCTTCGCGGCACCGGTCGACCAGACGGAGTGGCTGGGCAACGAGCAGTACGCCTACATCCCCTTCGCCGTCGAGGGCGACGTCAAGCACAAGCTCGACGAGCTCGACAAGGAGCTCGACGGCGAGGGTATGCGCACCCAGATGGTCATCAACCTCGACCCCCGCTCGCGGGTGCGTGAGGGGGACGACGGCAACTTTGTCTTCGACCCCGCCCTCATGCACGTCTTCGACCCGGAGACCGGCGACTGCCTCACCCGTGACGACGCGAAGGCCGCGGAGATCGCCCACCAGTCCGAGGAGGACCGGCAGCGCGCGCTCGAGCGGGCCCGGGCCCGCGAGGCGGAGTCCGTCACCACCGGCTGACGAGCAGGGCTGACGGGCGACGCGTCGGCGCCGTCCCGAAGGCCTATCGAGCCGCGTCGACCCCCAGGTCGGCGCGGCTCGGTGCGTGTGCCCCGGCGTGGGCGACGGTGCGCGCGGCGGCGTCGACAGCGCGCTCGATGGCCGCGGAGACGACCCGGCCACGGGCCTTGCGCAGGCGGGCCTTGGGCTCGGCCCCGCCGAGGAGGCCGGCGTCGAGCAAGCCGGAGAGCAGGCCCGCCATGAAGGAGTCGCCGGCACCCACGGTGTCGACGACGTCGACGCGGGGAGCGCGCAGCTGGATGCGGCGGCCCGAAGGGAGGATCGCCAGGGCCCCGGCGGCGCCCAGCGTGCACACGGCGAGCGCGGGCCCGAGGTCTCGCCAAGAGCGCAGCACGTCGGCGATCTCGTTGTGGTCGAGCGGGCGGCCGGCGAGCCAGGCGATGTCCTCGTCGCTCGCCTTGACGACATCGCTCACCGCGATGCGGCGCTCGATCTCGGCCCGGGCGGCGTCGCGGTCGGGCATGAGGTCCGGTCGGCAGTTGGGGTCGTAGGAGATCGTGTGGGCGCGCGCGGCACCGGTCATCGCGGAGAGGACGTCGACGCCACCGGGGCGCAGCAGGGCGCCGAGGGAGCCGGTGTGCACGTGGCCACCGACCTCGGGCAGCTCGGGCAGGCGCCAGTCGAGGTCGAAGGTGTAGGTCGCCGCGCCGCTCCCGTCGAGGGTCGCCGTGGCGATCGAGGTGTCCCGGGCGCGGTCGCTGCCCGGGACGAGGGCGACGCCGGCCGCGGCGAGGTGCTCGCCGATCGCGGCCCCCCGGGCGTCGCGGCCGAAGTGGGTCGCGAGCGTCACCGGGTGGTCGAGGCGGGCCAACCCGACGGCGACGTTGAGGGGGCTGCCGCCGACGTGCTCGCTGCGCTGCCCGTCCGCCCCGACGACGACGTCGACGAGCGACTCGCCGATGACGAGCGTCGGGGCGGGCGGTGCGGAGCGGCGGCGGCGGGGCACGGGACCAGTCGGGTCAGGCGGTCGGGTAGGGGGAGACGCGCTGGACCTTCGTCAGGTTGTGGTGCGCCTCGACGGTGCGGATCGTGCCCGACTTGCTGCGCATGACGAGCGAGTGGGTCGTCGCGCCGCCGGCGCGGTAGCGCACGCCGCGCAGCAGCTCGCCGTCGGTGATGCCCGTCGCGACGAAGTAGCAGTTGTCGGTCTGGACGAGGTCGTCGGTCGTGAGGACCTGGTCGAGGTCGTGGCCGGCGCCGACCGCGTGCTGGCGCTCCTCGTCGTCGCGGGGCCACAAGCGGCCCTGGATGACTCCGCCGAGGCACTTGATCGCGCAGGCGGTGATGATGCCCTCGGGGGTGCCGCCGACGCCGAGCAGCAGGTCGATGCCGGTGTCCGGGCGGGCGGCCATGATCGCGCCCGCGACGTCGCCGTCGGAGATGAAGCGGATCCGCGCCCCGGCGGCGCGGACCTCGTCGGCGAGGTCGGTGTGCCGCGGGCGGTCGAGCATGACGACCGTGACGTCCTCGGGCTGCTGGCCCTTGGCCTTGGCGATGCGCTTGATGTTCTCCTTCACCGGCAGGCGGATGTCGACGACGTCGGCGGCCTCGGGCCCGGTGACGAGCTTGTCCATGTAGAAGACGGCGCTGGGGTCGTACATCGTGCCCCGGTCGGCGACGGCGAGGACGGAGACCGCATTGGTCATCCCCTTCGCCGTCAGTGTCGTGCCGTCGATGGGGTCGACCGCGACGTCGCAGGCGGGGCCGGTGCCGTCGCCGACCTCCTCGCCGTTGAAGAGCATCGGGGCCTCGTCCTTCTCGCCCTCGCCGATGATGACGACGCCGCGCATCTGGACGCTGGAGATCATCGAGCGCATCGCGTCGACGGCGGCGCCGTCGGCGGTGTTCTTGTCGCCGCGACCCACCCACCGGCCCCCGGCGAGGGCGGCGGCCTCGGTGACCCGCACGAGCTCCATCGCGAGGTTGCGGTCGGGGTGCATCACCCCGGCGCTCGGGGTGGACGTCTGGGCCTGGCTCATGCTTCTCCTCAGATACGGCTGGTCGTCGGGCCGAGCCTATCGGCCGGGCCGCCGACAGGTGTCCGGGCCGCGCTGTGGCGCGTGCGACCATGGAAGGCATGAGCTCAGCCCCCGGCGACCAGGCCGCGACCCCCTCCTCGTCGGCTCCCGATCGCGAGTCGACCCCCGAGGAGCTCGCCGCCCAGCAGGGGGTCCCCGCACGCGGCGCGAGCCACTACGCCAAGGGCACGAGCGCCAACATGGTTCGCTCGATGGTCGTCATCGTCGGGCTCGCGCTCGCCCTCTTCCTCGTCACCGGGCGCCCCAACAGCGTCACGCCGCAGGCCGTCGACGTCTCCGCCGCCGCGGAGTACCGCGCCGCCGAGGCGGGTGAGCCCTTCGCCTACGCGGACCAGTTGCCCGACGGGTGGACCGCGACGAGCGTGCGCTACGTGCGCTCCAAGGGCGGCGTCATGGTGTGGAATGCCGGCTACACGACCCCCGACGGCGAGTTCGTCTCCGTGCAGCAGGCGGTCGACCCCGGCCAGGCCTGGATCGACACGCAGACCAACAACGGTCGCCCCGTCGGCACCGTCGAGACCTCCGACGGTCGCGAGTGGGCCAAGCGTGACCGCGAGGGCAAGGTCCAGCGCAGCCTCGTCAACGTCCCCGACGCGAAGGGGGAGCTGACGACCCTCGTCACCGGCACGGGCAGCTGGGAGCAGCTGCAGGCCTTCGCCGAGCACCTGACCCCCGCGAAGGTGACGAAGCCCGGCGGCAGTGCGAGCCCGAGCGCGTCGCCGTCCTCATGACGTCCTGAGAGGTCCCTCGCTCAGCGGCCCAACGCCGTGGTGACGAGCGGGACCAGACCGGAGTGGGCGAGGTGGAGCCCGCTGATCTCGTCGAGCTGCCACCAGGCGAGGTCGTCGTGCTCCTCGGGCTCGAGGTTGGCCGGCGTGCCCTGCCAGCCGTCGACGACGAAGGTGTGCAGCTCCAGGTCGTCGCCGAGCCGCACCACCGGCGGGTCGAGCGCGCGCCACCGGGTGACGGTCACGCCGATCTCCTCACGGCACTCGCGCACGAGCGCCTCCTCGGGTGACTCGCCGGCCTCGATGTGACCGCCCACCCCGTCCCAGCAGTCGGGGTAGTGCTGACGACGGGGGTGCCGGTGCGCCAACAGCACGCAGCCGTCGGCGACGAGAAGCCCCATCGCGACGCGGTGCAGGCGCCCCGTCACGGCAGCCCGCTCACTCGTCGGTCGTGTCCTGCGACCCCAGGCTCGCCTCGGCCTTGTCGAGCCATGCCTCGCAGTGGGCGGCGAGGGCCTCGCCCCGCTCCCACAGCCGCATCGACTCCTCGAGACCGGCCTGACCCCCTTCGAGCCGGGCGACGAGCTCGATGAGCTCCTGGCGCGCCTCCTCGTAGGACAGGTCGGCGACGTCGGGCTGCTCCTGCTCGGGCTGCGGGTCGGTGGCCATGGCGACCACTGTAGGCGGGGCTGCCGTCAGGAGTCCGTGACCCGCACGGCGAAGTCGCCGTCGGCCACGGTCACCCGCAGCAGGTCGTCGACGGCGAGGGCGGCGCGGGAGGCGACGACCTCCCCTTCGGGCCGCTGGACGATGGCATAGCCGCGCTCGAGGGTGGAGGCGGGGGAGAGGACCCTCGCCTGCGACCGCAGGTGGCCGATGCGGTCGCGCTCGCGGTGCAGCAGCGCCTCGACCCGGCCGTGGGCCCGCCGCCGCAGGGAGGTGACGACCTCGCGCTGCGCCCGGACGAAGGCGGTGCGGTCGGTGAGCACCGGCCGGCTCGTCAGGTGGACCAGGCCACGGCGTTCGCGCTCGACGAGGCCGGCGAGCGCGGCTCGGGCCCGGGTGCGGGCGTCGACGACCCCGGCGCGTTCCTGGGCGGCGTCGGGGCAGATGAGCTTCGCGGCGTCGGTGGGGGTGGAGGCGCGCACGTCGGCGACGAGGTCGAGCAGGGGGCTGTCGACGTCGTGGCCGATGGCGCTGACGACCGGGGTGCGCGCGTCGGCGACGGCGCGCACCATCGTCTCGTTGCTGAAGGGCAGCAGGTCCTCGACCGACCCGCCGCCGCGGGCGACGACGATGACGTCGACCTCGTCGACGGCGTCGAGCTCGGCGACGGCCGCGGTCACCTCGGTCACCGCGGTCGGCCCCTGCACGGCGACCTGACGGATCTCGAAGGGCAGCCCCGGCCAGCGGCGCCGCGCATTTTCGACCACGTCACGCTCGGCGGCGCTCGCGCGGCCGCAGACGAGGCCGACGCGGCGGGGGAGGAAGGGGAGCGGTCGCTTGCGCGAGGCCTCGAAGAGCCCCTCGGAGCGCAGGTGCTGCTTGAGGTACTCGATGCGGGCGAGCAGCTCACCGACGCCGACCGGTCGGATCTGTCGGACGTCCATGGACAGCGACCCGCGCTGGGTCCAGTAGCTCGGCTTGGCCTGCACGACGACCCGCGCGCCCTCGCCGAGCGGCGCGGCCATCGCGTCGAGCGCGGTGACCCGCACCATGCACGACAGCGACATGTCGACGTCGGGGTCGCGCAGGGTCAGCCAGGCCGTACGCGCCCCCGGGCGCCGGGTCAGCTGCACGACCTGACCCTCGACCCAGGTCACCGACATCTTGTCGACGTAGTCGGCGATCTTCATGCTCAGCAGGCGCACCGGCCACGGCTGCTCGGCCGTCGTGTCGGCTGCCTTGTCGGGAAGGGGGGTGCTCACGGCCCACAGTCAAGCAGCCCGTGCCGACGGCCGGACCCCGGCTCGCTGCGAGGCGCGAGCCGGGGTCCGGGGCGAAGGGAGCGTGTGCCCGTGGGTGGGTCAGGGAGCGGTGGTACCGGCCGGGCAGTTGACGCGGTAGTCCCACGCCGTGCCGTCGGGGCCGGTGACGACGACGGTCACCTCAGTGCTCGTCCCCGCGGGCAGGGTGAGCGTGGCCGAGCCGGTGCCTTCGTTGATGTCGTCGCCGACGACACCGGTGTCGTGGATCAGGGCACCCTCGTAGAAGACCTGGAACTGGTCAGGTACGCCATAGGCCTCCCACTCGAAGAGGAAGGAGGTCGGGCCCGCGGCCCCGATGCCGTGGACGGTGGTCGTGACCCCCGCGCCGCCGGACGAGGTCGACGCATTGCACGGCGTCACCGGCGTCGGGTCGGTGGTGGTCACCGAGTAGAGGACGAGGTAGGAGATGTCCTGGGTCCTGCCCTGCTTGTTGGTGCTGCTGCTGACGCCGGAGGTGCCGCTGCCGTCGTGCGCGAGGGTGGCGGACTTCAGGCACCACGAGGCGTCCTCGAGGGTGAGGTCCGGGTCGCCGCTGACGAGGGTGAAGCTCGTCCCGGTGATGGTCACGACGACGTCGATCGGGTCGCCGGTGCGGGTGTCGGTGACGGTCACCGTTGTCGGCCCGTCGAGGTCGGCGTCGATCTTCGTCGCGGTCGTGTGGTCGGTGCAGTGCTGGGTGGCGGCCCCGGCCGGTGGCGCGAGGGCGAGGGCGGCGAGGACGAGCGCGAGGGCGGCGAGCAGTGCCGTGCCGACGCGCAGCGGACGAAGGGGGTCGAGCGTGTGCATGGTGGTTCCTCCCGAGAGCCTCGTCGTCGTCGACGAGGTCCCCGCCAGTGTCGGTCCGCGACGACGGCGCCCGACACCGGTCGGATCTGCCCATTGACACCGGCCCCCGGCCGTGGGATGGGCCACGATCAGGGGCCGTCCAGCCCACTCACCTACGATGGGTGGCATGACGACGAGCGTGACCCCTCCCGCCGAGACCGACGCCCCGCAGGACGCCAAGCGCGTCCTGCTCGCCGCCCCCCGCGGCTACTGCGCCGGCGTCGACCGGGCCGTCGTGACGGTCGAGAAGGCCCTCGAGCTCTACGGTCCCCCCGTCTACGTGCGCAAGGAGATCGTGCACAACAAGCACGTCGTGACGACTCTCGAGAAGCGCGGCGCGATCTTCGTCGAGGAGACCGACGAGGTCCCCGAGGGTGCGACCGTCGTCTTCTCGGCGCACGGAGTCGCCCCGGTCGTGCACGACGAGGCCAAGGCCCTGAGCCTCAAGACGATCGACGCGACCTGCCCCCTCGTCACCAAGGTGCACCGCGAGGCCGTGCGCTTCGCCGACGACGACTTCGACATCCTGCTCATCGGCCACGAGGGGCACGAGGAGGTCATCGGCACCTCCGGCGAGGCGCCCGAGCACATCACCCTCGTCGAGGGCCCCGACGACGTCGCCAACGTCGAGGTCCGTGACCCCGACAAGGTCGTGTGGCTGTCGCAGACCACCCTGTCGGTCGACGAGACGATGGAGACGGTGCGCCGGCTGCGCGAGAAGTTCCCCAAGCTGCAGGACCCGCCGTCCGACGACATCTGCTACGCGACGCAGAACCGTCAGCTCGCCGTCAAGCAGATGGCCAAGGACTGCGACCTGATGATCGTCGTCGGCTCGCGCAACTCGTCCAACTCGGTGCGCCTCGTCGAGGTCGCCATCGAGCACGGCTCGCGCGACGGGCACCTCGTCGACTACGCCGACGAGATCGACGAGTCCTGGCTCGACGGCGTGCGCACCGTCGGCGTCACCTCCGGTGCCTCGGTCCCCGAGATCCTCGTGCGCGGGGTCCTCGACTTCCTCGCCGAGCGTGGCTACGGCGAGCCTCAGCCGGTGACCGCGGCCGAGGAGTCGCTCCTCTTCGCGCTGCCCAAGGAGCTGCGCCGCGACCTCAAGGCCGCAGGCATGAGCGACCAGATGAAGCACGACGCCGGCGCGCTCGGCGACGCGGGCCAGCTGCACTAGCCCTTCGAGACGGCCGCGGGCGGCCTCCTCAGGGAGCGGCTAGAGCCGCTGGCTGATCCGCGCGGCGGTGTCGGCGGCCGCCTGCGCGAGGTGGGCGGCGCCCCCTTCGTCGACGTCGGCGGTGCGATAGGTGACCGCCACGGCGGCCACGGGGTGACCGTCGCGGTCGAGGACCGCAGAGGCGACGGATGACAGGTCGGGCGAGACGCTGCCCGCCTCGACGGCGTGGCCACGAGCGCGCACGTCGACGAGGAGCCGGCGCAGCGCCGACGGGGTCGCCGGACCTCCCCCGACCATGACCGCTGCCGACGGGTAGAGCGCGGTGACCTGCTTGCGGGGGAGCGCGGCGAGCATCGCCAGGCCGCTCGCCGTGAGCGTCGCCGGCAGCCGGACCCCGACGTCGGTGACGAGCGAAGGGCGTCCCGCGGCACGTTCCTCGATGACGTAGAGGACGTCGCGACCCGAGAGCACCGCGAGGTGGGCGTTGTGGGTCGTCGCGTCGACGAGGCGCTCGACGAGGGGCCGGGCGAGCCGCTGCAGCGGGTCCTGCCGCTGGTAGCCGGCGCCGAGCTCGTGCACCGCCGCCCCGATGCCATAAGTGCGTTCCTCCGCGTAGTGCACGACGTAGCCGTGCTCCACGAGCACCGCGAGCAGGTGATAGGTGCTGCTGCGCGGCAGGTCGAGGGCTCGCGCGAGGTGCGCAGCGGGGATCGGCTCGGCCCGGCTCGCGAGGTGGGTCAGGGCGCGCAGGGCGTGACCGGCGGAGGTGGCATTGGGCATGGGGCTCCTGTCTTGTATCCGAGACACTATCGCCTGCGCGGGCCTCACGAGCCGGGGCGAAGGGGGGTTGCATGGACCCATGAGCACCGACACCACCACCGTCGTCCTCGGCGACCGGCCCCTCACCATCGACGAGGTCGTCGCCGTCGCCCGCCACCACGCCCCCGTCGAGATCAGTGTCGGCGCCTGGGAGCGGGTGCGGGCCGCGCGCACCGTCATCGAGGGCCTCGCGGAGGACACCGTCGCCCACTACGGCGTCTCGACCGGGTTCGGCGCGCTCGCCACGACCCACATCCCCCATGAGAAGCGCGCCCAGCTGCAGCGCTCGCTCGTGCGCAGCCACGCCGCCGGCGCGGGCGCCGAGGTCGAGGAGGAGGTCGTGCGCGCGCTCATGCTGCTGCGTGTGCAGACGCTCGCGACCGGCCGCACCGGCATCCGCGAGGAGACGCTGCGCCTCTACCTCGCCCTGCTGCAGCAGCGGATCACGCCGGTCGTCCACGAGTACGGCTCGCTCGGCTGCTCCGGCGACCTCTCGCCGCTCAGCCACTGCGCGCTCACGCTCATGGGAGAGGGCCGCGTGCGCGTCGACGGCGGCGACGAGGTCGACGCCGCAGGCGCGCTCGCCGACGCCGGCCTGACGCCCGTCGAGCTCCACGAGAAGGAGGGCCTGGCCCTCATCAACGGCACCGACGGCATGCTCGGCATGCTGTGCCTCGCCGTCCACGACCTGCGCCGACTGCTCGCCACCGCCGACATCGCCACCGCGATGAGCGTCGAGGGCCTGCTCGGCACCGACGACGTCTTCGCCGCCGACCTGCAGGCGCTGCGCCCCCAGCCCGGCCAGGCGCTCTCGGCCGCCAACATGCGCGCGGTGCTCGCCGACAGCCCGATCCGTGACAGCCACCGCGACCCGGCCGCCTGCACACGGGTCCAGGACGCCTACTCCCTTCGCTGCGCGCCGCAGGTGCACGGTGGCGCCCGCGACACCGTCGAGCACGCCGCGACCATCGCCGGCCACGAGCTCGCCTCGGCCATCGACAACCCCGTCGTCACCCTCGACGGGCGCGTGGAGTCCAACGGCAACTTCCACGGGGCGCCCGTGGCCTACGTCCTCGACTTCCTCGCGATCGTCGCCGCCGACGTCGCGAGCATGAGCGAGCGGCGCACCGACCGCTTCCTCGACGTCAAGCGGTCCAACGGGCTGCCGCCCTTCCTCGCTGACGACCCCGGCACCGACTCCGGTCTGATGATCGCGCAGTACACCGCCGCCGGGATGGTCTCGGAGATGAAGCGCCTGGCCACCCCCGCCAGCGTCGACTCGATCCCGAGCAGCGCCATGCAGGAGGACCACGTCTCGATGGGCTGGGGTGCCGCCCGCAAGCTGCGCCGCAGCGTCGACGCGCTCGCCCGGGTCATCGCCATCGAGCTGCACACCGCCGCGCGGGGGATCGCGCTGCGCGCCCCCCTTCGTCCCGCGCCGGCGACGGGTGCCGTCATCGACGCCCTCGCCGAGCACGGGCAGACCGGACCCGGCCCGGACCGCTTCACCTCGCCCGACCTCACCGCCGCCCACCTCGCCGTCGTCGACGGGTCGGTCCTCGCGGCCGCCCAGTCGGTCACCGGCCCGCTGAAGTAATCCATCCCGTCCCGTCCCTTCGAGACGCTTGCTGCGCCAGCTCCTCAGGGAGCGGGGGAAGAGACCTGGCTCCTCAGGGAGCGGGGAGAAGACAAAGGAGTCCCACCATGGACGGAGCCCGTCCCGTGCGTGCCCCCCGAGGCACCGAGCTGACCGCCCGCAGCTGGCAGACCGAGGCGCCGCTGCGGATGCTGATGAACAACCTCGACCCCGAGGTCGCCGAGCGCCCCGACGACCTCGTCGTCTACGGCGGCACCGGCCGGGCCGCGCGGTCGTGGGAGGCCTTCGACGCGATCGTCGAGACGCTGACCGACCTCGCCGACGACGAGACCCTGCTCGTGCAGTCGGGCAAGCCGGTCGGCGTGCTGCGGACCAACCCGTGGGCGCCGCGCGTGCTCCTCGCCAACTCCAACCTCGTCGGTGACTGGGCCACGTGGCCGGAGTTCCGCAAGCTCGAGGCCGAGGGCCTGATGATGTACGGCCAGATGACCGCCGGGTCGTGGATCTACATCGCCACCCAGGGGATCCTCCAGGGCACCTACGAGACCTTCGCCGCGGTCGCGCGCAAGCGGTTCGGAGGCACGCTCGCCGGCACCCTGACCCTCACCGGCGGCTGCGGCGGCATGGGCGGCGCGCAACCGCTGGCCGTCACGCTCAACGGCGGCGCCTGCCTCATCGTCGACGTCGACGAGACGCGGCTGCGCCGGCGCCAGTCGAAGCGCTACCTCGACGAGGTCGAGACCGATCTCGAGGTCGCCCTGGCCAAGGTCATGCAGGCGAAGGGGGAGCGCCGCGCCCTGTCCGTCGGTCTCGTCGGCAATGCCGCTGAGGTCTTCCCCGAGATCCTGCGCCGCCACCGTGCCGGAGAGATCGAGGTCGACGTCGTCACCGACCAGACGAGCGCGCATGACCCGCTGAGCTACCTGCCCGCGGAGGTCGCGCTCGACGAGTGGCAGCGCGAGTCCGAGGCCGACCCGGAGGGCTTCACGAAGAAGTCCCGCGAGTCGATGGCCGCGCAGGTCCAGGCGATGGTCGAGTTCCAGGACGAGGGCGCCGAGGTCTTCGACTACGGCAACAGCATCCGCGACGAGGCCAGGCACGCCGGCTACACGCGGGCCTTCGAGTTCCCCGGCTTCGTCCCGGCCTACATCCGGCCGCTCTTCTGCGAGGGGCTCGGGCCCTTCCGCTGGGTGGCGCTGTCGGGTGACCCCGAGGACATCGCCGTCACCGACGCCGCGCTCAAGGAGCTCTTCCCGGAGAACGAGCACCTGCACCGCTGGCTCGACGCGGCCGGCGAGCTCGTCGAGTTCGAGGGGCTGCCGGCGCGCATCTGCTGGCTCGGCTACGGCGAGCGGCACAAGGCGGGCCTGCTCTTCAACGAGCTCGTGCGCGAGGGCAAGGTCAAGGCACCGATCGTCATCGGCCGCGACCACCTCGACTCCGGCTCCGTCGCCTCGCCCTACCGCGAGACCGAGTCGATGCTCGACGGCTCCGACGCGATCGCCGACTGGCCGCTGCTCAACGCGCTGACCGCGACGAGCTCCGGCGCGACCTGGGTGTCGATTCACCACGGCGGTGGCGTGGGCATCGGCCGCTCGATCCACGCCGGTCAGGTCGGCGTCGCCGACGGCACCGACCTCGCCGCGCAGAAGCTCGACCGACTGCTCACCAACGACCCCGGCATGGGCGTGCTGCGGCACGTCGACGCCGGCTACTCGCGGGCCGCGGAGGTCGCCGCCGAGCGCGGGGTGCGCGTGCCGATGGAGCCGGTCGTCCGGGACGCGAAGGAGGCCTGAGCGTGGCCCCCTTCGCCTGGAGCGGACGCAGTGACGGTGACGGCCCCGAGCACCGGCGCTTCTGGAATGTCGTGAGCGAGCCAGAGCGGGGCCGGCAGACGAACGTCGCGCTCGTCGGCTTCGCGAGCGACGAAGGGGTCCGGCGCAACCACGGTCGGGTCGGCGCCGCCGAGGGGCCCGGCGCGCTGCGTGCGGCGCTCGCCTCGCTCGCGGTCCACGAGGACCTCACGGTCGTCGACCACGGGGACGTCGCGGTCACCGACGGTGATCTCGAAGGGGGGCAGCGTCGCCTCGGCGAGGTGATCGCCGCCGCCCGCGAGAGCGCCGACCTGACCGTCGTCCTCGGTGGGGGCCACGAGACGGCCTACGGCAGCCACCTCGGGCTCGGGCCGCGCCCGCGACTCGGTGTGCTCAACCTCGACGCCCACTTCGACCTGCGGGCGGCGGAGCGGCCGACGTCAGGCACGCCCTTCCGGCAGATCGCGGCCGACCGCCACGAGGCGGGCGTCGACTTCGACTACGCCGTCGTCGGCATCTCGCGCACGAGCAACACGGGCACGCTCTTCGACACCGCCGACGAGCTCGGCGTGCGCTGGCTGCTCGACGACGACAGTCAGGAGCCCGGCGCGCCGGTGCGCTTCGTCGAGGACTTCCTCGCCGGGGTCGACGCGGTCTACCTGACGATCGACCTCGACGTGCTGCCGGCTGCCGTGGCGCCCGGCGTGAGCGCGCCTGCGGCACTGGGGGTTCCCCCCTTCGTCATCCAGGCGGTGTGCGACGCGGTGGTCGCCTCCGGCAAGCTCGTCCACCTCGACGTCACCGAGCTCAACCCGCGCTTCGACGTCGACCAGCGCACCGCGCGGGTCGCGGCGCGCCTGGTCCACCGGATCATCACCCGCCACGCGAGCACCCCACGCCACCAGGAGGCCTGAGCATGTCGACCCTCGTGACCAACATCGGTGAGCTCGTCACCTGCGACGGCACGGGCGAAGGGGGCGTCGGCGCCCGCATCGACCACGCGCTCGTCGTCGACGCCGGACGCATCGTCTGGGTGGGGCCGGCTGCGTCCGCGCCCGCCGCGGACGAGGTCGTCGACGTCGAAGGGCGTTGTGTCACACCGGGTTTCGTCGACAGCCATGCGCACCTCGTCTTCGCGGGCGACCGGTCCGCGGAGTTCGCCGCGCGGATGGCCGGCCAGGCCTACGACGGCGGTGGCATCGGGGTGTCGGTCGCCGCGACCCGGGAGGCGAGCGATGACTGGCTGCGCGCCGCCCTGGCCGCACGGGTCGCGGAGATGCGCGCGCAGGGCACGACGACCGTCGAGGTGAAGTCGGGCTACGGGCTGACCGTCGCCGACGAGGAACGGGCGCTGCGCCTGGCGGCCGAGGTCACCGACGAGGTGACCTATCTCGGGGCGCACGTCGTGCCCGCCGAGGCCCGGGAGGACCGTGCCGGCTACGTCTCGCTCGTCACGGGGGAGATGCTCGCGGCGTGCGCGCCGCATGCCCGGTGGGTCGACGTCTTCTGCGAGCCGCACTCGCCGCACGCCTTCACCGGGGAGGAGTCCCGCGAGGTGCTCGTCGCCGGGCGTGACGCCGGTCTGGGGCTGCGGGTCCACGGCAACCAGCTCGGCCACGGGCCCGGGGTGCAGCTCGCTTGCGAGCTCGGTGCCGCGAGCGTCGACCACTGCACCTACCTGTCGGACGCCGACGTCGACGCTCTCGTGCAGTCGGCCGGGACGACGACGGCGACGCTGCTGCCCGGCGTGGAGTTCTCGACCCGCTCGCCGTGGCCGGACGCGCGGGCGCTCCTCGACGCGGGGGTCTCCATCGCGCTCGCGAGCGACTGCAACCCCGGCACCTGCTACTCGAGCTCGATGCCCTTCGTCATCGCGCTCGCCGTGCGCGAGATGGGGCTGACGCCGAGCGAAGCCGTCGTCGCCGCGACCCGCGGTGGTGCTCGCGCGCTGCACCGCGAGGACATCGGTCGGGTCGAGGTCGGCGCGCGCGCTGACCTCGCGGTGCTGGAGGCGCCCAACCACCTGCACCTGAGCTACCGGGCCGGTGTGCCGATCGCGCGGGCGTTGGAGGTCTGAGGGCCCCTCAGAGCCAGGCCGGGCGCCAGTCCGGCGACGGGTCCTCGCCGGTGCGTCCGTCGACGGCTTCGCGAAGCATGTCGGCCTGGCCGGTGTGCCGGCCGTACTCCTCGAGCAGGTCGAGCTGCAGGCGGCGCAGGTTGGCCCAGCCGGTCTCGTCGCTGCCCGTCGTGACCCGCTGGTCGATGCCGTCGGAGGCGATCGCGTCGGCCACGCGCTGACGGGCGCGGGCGACCGTCGCGTCGTAGCGGGCGTAGAGCTCGGCGGGCGAGTCCGTCGGGTGGAAGTGCGCCTCCCACGCATCCTGGCTGCGCATCGTGGCCCAGCGCTCGTCGAGGGCCGAGTCGTCGAGCCGGAGCGTGGAGTAGAGGTCCTCCACGAAGGCGAGGTGGTTGAGCAGGCCACCCAGGGTCAGCTCGGACGCGCCGATGCGCTGGCTGAGGCCGGCGGCGTCGAGTCCATCGGCCTTCCATCGGAAGGTCGCGCGCTGCCGGTCGAGCGCCGCCACGATCTGCTCCGCGTCGGTGCCGGTGAGCGGTGGTTCCCAGGCCGGGGCGCCGGTGCCGGGTGCGCCCCCGCCAGGCGTGCCGGGGGCGTCGGGCGTACCGGGGGCGTCGGGCGTGCCGGGTGCGTCGGTCATGAGGCCTCCTCGCGGGATGTCGTGCGACCACCCTCCTCCTGCGCGCGGGAGCGCGCCACCTGCTCTCGGGGGTCTGCCGCCTGCTCGCGCGGGTGCGGCAGACCGAGGTCGAGGTCGAGCTCGGGCCGATGGTCGGCGACGACGTCGAGGAGCTCGGGGGCGGTGAGCGGCCGCGGCGTCGTCGTCACGGCGGGGACCTCGTCGATCTCGTCGCTGCTCAGCCCGATCTCACCCATGCGTCGGGCGCTGACGAGCACCCGCGACTCGAGCGAGCCGACGAGCCGGTTGTAGTCCTCGACGCTGCGCTGGAGCGAACGCCCCATGCGCGTCGCGTGCTCGCCGAGCGTGCCGAGCCGCGCGTAGAGCTCGCGACCGACGGTGAGCAGCTCCTGGGCGTCGCGGGTCACGGCATCCTGCTGCCAGGCATAGGCGACCGTGCGCAGCAGCGCGAGCAGGGTGCCGGGGGAGGCCAGCACGACCCGCTCGGCCATCGCCTCCTCGTGCAGGCCCGGCGCGCGCGACAGGGCGGCCGCGAGGGTCGCGTCAGAGGGGACGAAGCACACGACCATCTCCGGCGACGGCTCGAAGGCGGTCCAGTAGGCCTTGCTCGACAGGGTCGTCACGTGCGCGCGAAGGGAGGCGGCGTGCGCCTCGAGCAGGCGGTCGTGCTCCGACGGGTCGATCTCCTCGGCCTGCGCCTGCAGCCAGTGGCTCATCGGTGCCTTGGCGTCGACGACGAGGTGCTTGCCTCCCGGCAGGTGGACGACGACGTCGGGGCGCACCTCGCGCTCGGCAGCGGTCGCCCCACGCGCCTGCTCGTCGAAGTCGCAGCGCGCGATCATGCCCGACACCTCGAGGACCCGGCGCAGCTGGACCTCGCCCCAGGCGCCACGCACGGACGACACCCGCAGCGACGAGGCGAGGGAGGAAGCCTCGCGACCCACCCGGGTGGTGGTGTCCTCCACGCGGCCGAGGGCCTCGCGCACCGAGGCGAACTGCGAGACCCGGTCCCGCTCGAGCTGCTCGACCTTGGCCGAGACGCGGCGCAGCGTCTCGCCGAGGGGCGCCAGCGCGGCCGCGGTGCGGTCGTCCTCGTCGGCAGCATGGGCCTGCTCGTCGAGGCGCTCACGCAGTCCCTCGAGCTGCTCGCGCAGCCCGTCGCGCTCGGCGCGCAGGCCGGCGACCTCGGCCCGCACGGCCAGCCAGGCGAGCAGCCCGCCGACGACGAGGCCCACCAGCAGTCCCGTGATCAGGGTCGTGATGTCCATGGGGCCAGCCAACCAGCGACCTCCGACAACCCGCGGATCAGAAGGGCGGCGGGTTGTCGGCGGCCTCCTCTGCCTCGTTGGTCCCCGCCAGCGGGGACGAAGAGGTGTACGGGTCGTGGGTCCCCGCCAGCGGGGACGAGGCGTTGTCCAGATCGCTCGTCCCCACCGGCGGGGACGAACTCTCCTCCCCTTCGTCCACGGCGTGGACCGGGAAGGTGAGGGCGACGACGCCGCCGGGGGTGATCCACTCGGTCGACCCGTCTTCTCGGAGCCGGTGGCTCCAGCGTGCGGAGTGCTTGACGCGGTGGTGGTGCCGGCACAGGTCCGACAGGTTGGCCGGGCTCGTGTCGCCGTGCGGCCACGGCGTCGCGTGGTCGACGTCCGCCGCCCATCCCAGCCGCCGTGACTGGACCGGCCGTTCGCAACCCCACATCCGGCAGACGCCATCACGCGTCGCGACGAATTCGCGCTGCGCCTTCGGGATCGCGTAGGCCGACGTCGAGGTCTCGAGGAGCGTGCCGGTCCGGGCATCGATCAGTGCCCGGCCCACCCGGGTGTCGAGACGCCGGACGATCGCGGCGACGACGTCCGGCGGCACGTAGCCGACGCCCGGGATCGTCGTCCCGGAGACCCATCGCCCACCGCCCGTGCGGCATGTGCACGGATGGCCGCCCCCGCCCGTGCTGTCCTCGCCGTGGTGGCACGCGTCGGTGGTGCACGTGCAACCGCACCCGACGCGCACCTGCGTCGCCACGTCGTCGCTCATCCACTCCTCGGCGAGGACGTCGACCTGGTCGGCACCTTCGCCGCTGACGATGCGCACGCGCTCGTGATCGACCCGGTCATAGGTGATGCCCTCCTCGAGGAGGCCGGCCACGGGATCCTCCTCGCCACTGCAGATGGGGCACGACGGGTCGTCCACCGGCGCGAAGGTCAGCCGCGAGACCGCCGACGCGATGACGGGCACGCCGAGCCGCACCTCGGCAGTCACCTCGCTGCCGCACAGGACGAGGTCCGCCAGGCCCATCGCACGGGCCGTGCCGATCGGCATCTCCGGGTCGTCGGCCCGCCATCGCTGCCCGGCGGCGTCGACGGCCGCCTTGATCGCCGCGCCGATCTCGCTCGGCAGCACGGCCGTCAGCCACGTCGTGCCGACGGGGCCGGCCTCGGTGCGTACGTCGAGCCTGCTGGCGCGGTTGGCATCGGCCCGCGCCTGCATGAGCTCGGGCTCGAGGCGCGTGATGAGGCGCCGGCAGGTCTTGGCGACCTCGTGCGGCTCCATGTCGATGATCCGGATCGACCCGGGCGCCCCGCGCCGAGCGCTGAGGAGGTGCTCGACGATCGCCTGCGTCGTCTCGGGGGTCGTGTCGCGCGTGTGCTTGTGCACCTGCTCCAGGGCGCGGCGTCCGAGGCGGCCCTCGGCGACGAGCTCGGCCAGGGCGGCCAGGTCGGTCGCGGCGCGGGAGGCGACGGCGCACCGTCGGCCCGCCTCGGTGGGACCGGTGCCGATGGCGACGGCCACCGCGTCGGGCGCCATCTCGGCGACCTCACCCGCCGGCAACCGCACCTCGCGGTACTGCCCATCCGGTCCGCGCTCCTCGCCCCGGCGTCCGACCTCGGCGACGAGGACGAGCTCGAGGCCGTCCACGGCCCGGCGCACCGCCTCGGTCGCGACGAGTGCCCGCTCCAGCTGCCCGTCGTCGAGCCGTGCGGCATCGCGCACCGCCCGGTCACGGGCCGCGCCCACCGACGCCAGCACCCCGTCGAGCCACTGGTCTGCGACCCGCGATGCGTGCCCGGGCCCGTCTTCGAGTGGCCCCGAACGCACCTCATCGGACCCGTCGTCAGGCCCGTCACCCGGACCCGTCCGAGACCGCACCTCCCCGACCGCCTCGGCCCCCACCGTGTCCACCTGCATGACCGTCACGTCATCCCCCTTCGTCATCGTCGACGACCCATGACCCATGCTCTCGCCGAGCACCGACAGCCCACTCGGCCTGTTGACGCCGGCCCGCCGACGCAGGAGCGTGGCTCCATGAGCGAGACCCAGCGGGCGCAGATGATCGACGACGACCCGCGGACGCCGGTCGACCCGGTCGGCGACGAGCGGCACCTGCTCGGCGAGTACCTGCGGTGGCAGCGCGAGACGCTCGCGGCGAAGTGCGCCGACCTCTCGCCCGAGCAGCTGGCCACGCGCTCGGTCGAGCCGTCGACGATCTCGCTGCTCGGTCTCGTGCGGCACATGGCGCGGGTCGAGCGGGGCTGGTTCCGCCAGTGCGTCGAAGGGGAGGACGTCGCCACCCTCTACCGCGGCCCGGGCAACATGGACGGCGAGTGGGACGACGCGGTGGGTACGCAGGTGCGTCGACGACGCCTTCGCCACGTGGCGGGCGGAGTGCCTGGCCTCGGACGAGATCATCGCGCGGCACGCGCTGGACGACACCTTCGAGGACCACGGTGGGTGGACATGGAGCGTGCGCGGACTCGTGCTCCACATGATCGAGGAGTACGCCCGCCACATCGGGCACGCCGACCTGCTGCGCGAGCGGATCGACGGCCGGCTCGGGGAGTAGCGGCGCCCTCTGTAGCCTCGTGGCCATGACGAGCGACGAGCCCACCGAGGAAGAGGTCAAGGCGGCGACGACCCGCCCGAACCTCGCGACGGAGGCCGGCCGGCTCGCCTTCATCAAGGTCCTCAACGCCCGCCTGCCCAAGAAGCGCCTCATCGCTCAGGGCCTGCTGCGCGACGAGCACGGACGCATTGCCCTCTGCGAGCTCGTCTACAAGCGCGACTGGGACCTGCCCGGCGGCATCGTCGACCCGGGGGAGTCACCGGCCCACTGCGTGGTCCGCGAGGTGCGCGAGGAGCTCGGCCTCGACGTCACCGTCCGCGGGATGCTCGCGGTCAACTGGCTGCCGCCCTACCGCGGGTGGGACGACGCGCTGCTGTGCCTCTTCGACCTCGGGGCCGTGCCCAGCACCTTGCTCGACGACGCGACCCTGCAGGCCCGCGAGATCAAGGCCGTGCACTGGGTCGACCCTGCGACGGTTGCCGAGCGGGTCGCGCCCTATACCGCTGCGATGATCGCCGAGGCAGTCGCGACCGACACGACGCTCTACCTCGAGAACTCCACGGAACGGGCCGACCCGTGAGCGACCCCCTCGACGACCTGAAGGTGCCCCGCCGCCAGCCGACGAACCGGACCCTCCTGTGGCAGATGTGGGGCCGCGAGACGGCCAAGGACTTCGTCCTGCTGCTCGCGGCGCTGCCGATCGTGTGCGCTCTGGTCTACGTGCCGGTCATCGCGACGTCCGGCGGGTCGTGGCCGCGACTGCTCGGTCTGCTCGTCCTCTTCGTCGCGATCTGGTGGGCCCTGCGGGCCGTGCTGCGGCGCTGGGTCGCCGCCGGCCGACGGGACGAGGCGGGGGAGCCCCCTTCGCCCGGTTAGACTCCTGTCCCCGTGGCACTCTCCATCGGAATCGTCGGTCTCCCCAACGTCGGCAAGTCGACGATGTTCAACGCACTGACCAAGAACAACGTCCTCGCCGCGAACTACCCCTTCGCGACCATCGAGCCCAATGTCGGCGTCGTCCCGCTGCCGGACGCGCGGCTGGGCCGGCTCGCCGAGATCTTCGGCAGCGAGAAGATCCTGCCCGCGACCGTCTCCTTCGTCGACATCGCCGGCATCGTCCGTGGTGCGAGCGAAGGGGAGGGGCTGGGCAACAAGTTCCTCGCCAACATCCGTGAGGCCGACGCGATCTGCCAGGTGGTGCGCGCCTTCGTCGACGACGACGTGACCCACGTCGACGGCAAGATCGACCCCGCCTCCGACATGGAGACGATCAACACCGAGCTCGTCCTCGCCGACCTGCAGACCCTCGAGTCCGCGATCCCGCGGATCGAGAAGGAGGTCAAGGGCAAGAAGACCGACAAGGACGTCCTCGACACGGCCATCGCCGCCCGCGGGGTCCTCGAGGCCGGCGACACCCTCTTCGCGAAGGGGGCCGCGGCCGGGGTCGACATGACCATCGCCTCCCAGCTCGGGCTGCTCACGACCAAGCCCTTCCTCTACGTCTTCAACGTCGACGAGGACCAGCTGACCGACACCGACCTGCAGGCCCAGTGGCAGGCACTCGTCGAGCCGGCCGAGGCGATCTTCTTGAACGCCAAGCTCGAGTCCGAGGTCGCCGAGCTCGACGACGAGGACGCCCGCGAGCTGCTCGAGGGCGTCGGCATCGACGAGCCGGGCCTGGACCAGCTGGCGCGCAAGGGCTTTAACACCCTCGGCCTGCAGACCTACCTCACCGCCGGCCCCAAGGAGTCGCGCGCGTGGACGATCCACAAGGGCGACACCGCCCCCAAGGCCGCCGGTGTCATCCACACCGACTTCGAGCGCGGCTTCATCAAGGCCGAGGTCGTCTCCTTCGAGGATCTCGACTCGCTCGGCTCGATGGCCGAGGCGAAGGCCGCCGGCAAGGTGCGCATGGAGGGCAAGGACTACGTCATGGCCGACGGTGACGTGGTGGAGTTCCGCTTCAACGTGTGACGCCGGGCCTTCGCGCAGAGCGGCCGCGGCATGGTCTACACGATCGGCTGATCGCGCAGCGCACGCGCCGCGAAGTACCCCTCGATCCGCTCCTCGTCCCACTCGTGCGCCTCGCGCAGTCCCTCGGCGAGCATCGCGAGGTAGGCCGGTCGGGGAGCGGTGTGCGGGACCGCGTGCATGCCGTGGGGCGCGGTGAAGGTGAGCATCGGCAGCCCTTCGTGCTCGCCGACACGCACGAGCGTCTCGTAGTGGCCGGGCCCAGCCTGGTGGCGCTCGCCGGGCAGCCCCGTGAGCAGCACCTCCTCGAGCGGGTCGTCCGGGTCGGCCGGCCGGTGCATCTCCTGGTTGGCGACGTCGACAAACTGGCCGATCGTCAGCAGGTAGGCCCGGCCGGCGGTCTCGCCGGGGGAGTCGTGGTCGTAGAAGGCGACCCCGCCACCCCAGGTCCGTGACTCGCCGGCGAAGTACAGGCTCCCCGGCAGGGTCACCGCGTGATCGCGCGTCGGCATGGTCCGGTCGCGCGCCCCGACATAGGTCCTCATCGACCCGGGCGGCTGGCCGCCGGCGAGATAGCAGCCGAGACGTCGGCGGGACATGTTGGAGCCGTAGCTGACGTACCAGAGGTGCGAAGGGAGCATCCCTCCCATTGTCGTCCCCCGCCTCCGACCGGAGGCACCGGCCCCGCGATCGCGCCCGACCCTCCCGCGCTCTGCGGCACAATCGAGCGCGTGCCGCACCTGCTCGACATCGGATCCCGGAAGTTCTGGACGATCACCGGGCGATCCGTCGACCTCGATGGCGACGAGAGCTGGCTCGACGGCCCCGTGAGCGGCTCACCTCGGGTGGCCTCCGACTGGCTGGCAGCCGAGGCCGAGCGCCACGGCGGCTCGGTGGCCGAGGCGGACCCGAGTGCCGGTCTGCTGCCGTCGATGTCACTCCTCGACGGCCCCGGCTTCGACGCGACCCGGCTGCACCCGGCGGTGCGCGACTTCTACGAGCACACCGCCTCGTGGCAGATGGAGGTCTGGTCGTCCTGGTCCCCGCTCTTCTGGCCGGGCGGGGAGCTGGTCGCCCGGCTGTGGGGGAGGCGGGTCGAGCAGCTGGCCCTGCCGATGCGCCCGCTCGACGTCGCCCACGGCATGGACAGCGTCGTGACCCCGATCCTCGACGGGCAGGGCGAGCAGGTGGCCGCCGCATGGACCCGCGCCCTGCGCGCCACCGGCCGCACCGTCTTCAGCGGTGCCTACTCGACCCGGACCCTCCCCGGGGTCGACCGCCCGAGCGTCCACGTGACCTTCCCCCTCGAGTCGGGCAACCTCCAGGTCTTCCTGCGCCCCACGGTCCTCGACGACGGCGGCTTCCTCCTCGAGTCCCTCGGCGGCCGCTTCGGCGACGACGGTGCCTACGTCGTCGTCCGGGGGCAACGCAGCCACGCGGCGAAGGTGCCGCTGCGGGAGACCTTCCACATGTACCTCGACCCGCAGGGGGTGCTGCGCACCGATCACGTGCTGCGCATGTGGGACCGTCCCGCCCTTCGCCTGCACTACAAGCTGGAGCCCGCCGCATGATCCACAGCTTCCACCTCGCGCAGGTGCCCGTCCGGGCCGGCGCGGCGGCACTCGTCCGGCCGCCCACCCCGGCGACCGTGCCCGGTCTCGACCACCTCGAGAGCCTCTCCCTCATGCGGCTCGGGGCGCCAGTCGTCTCGCCGGAGCGGCTCCAGCTGACCCGGCTGGCAGTCTTCGCCCAGTGGCGCGACGAGGATGCCCTCGCCCAGTTCCTCGAGCGCGACCCGCTGGGGCAGCGGCTCGACACCGGCTGGCACGTGCGGCTGGAGTTCGTGCGGCGCTGGTCGACGATCGCGGCCTTCGACGGGTTGCCGGCCCGCACCGGCACGATGCGTCAGGACGAGCCCGTCGTCGCCGTCACCCTCGCCCGGATGAAGATCCCCGAGCTCCCGCGCTTCCTGCACCACGGGCGGCCGGTCGAGCGCCTGGTCCGCGACCACCCGGGGGTGACGCTCGCCGGGGCGGCACTGCGCCCACCGCGGACGGTCTCGACCTTTTCGATCTGGCGCAGCGTGCGCGAGATGGTCGAGATGGTCCACGGCCGCTCCGAGGTGCCCGAGCCGGATCGGCACTCCGCGGCGATGCGCGAGCGGGAGCGGCGCGACTTCCACCACGAGTTCGCGACCTACCGCTTCCGGCCGCTGTCCGAGCACGGCTCGTGGCTGGGCCGGTCGGACCTCGTGCCGTGGGCTCAGCCATGACGCATCCGCCGGCAGTGGCGCTGCGCTACGACCCCGGCCGCGCCGGCCGGCAGGTCGTCGGCTTCGGCGTCGCCGCTCTGCTCATGGTCGCTCTGGGCGCCCTCGGCGCGTGGATGATCATCGCCTCCTTCCAGCA
The DNA here is from genome assembly GCF_024362365.1 of Janibacter sp. CX7. Classification (NCBI taxonomy): domain Bacteria; kingdom Bacillati; phylum Actinomycetota; class Actinomycetes; order Micrococcales; family Intrasporangiaceae; genus Janibacter; species Janibacter sp. CX7. The sequence goes on from NZ_CP101464.1 coordinate 611,711, forward strand.
GCTGGATCTCGGCGGCCGGATCATCGGCTGCGGCTTCGGGGCCTTCTTCGTCCTGCTCGCCCTCGCGAGCCTCGTGAGCGCGGCCGAGGTCTTCATGACGATCCGCCGGGACTCCCGGCAGGAGGAGCCGCTGCTCGTCGTCGACGAGACCGGCGTCGACGGCACCACCGTCGTCGACGGCATGGTGAGCGCAGACCAGCCGCACATCGACTGGGGCGAGATCTCGAGGATCGATCTCACCGCCCGGGGGCCGGGTGCGCGGCGCACCTCTGCCGTGGCAGAGCTCGACCCCGAGTTCCGTCTGCGGCAGTCGGTCAAGACCGGCCTCGACCGCACGGCGGGCACGGGCCTGGGGATGCGCGACGGTCACCGAGCCGTCGAGCTGGTGCTCGTCGACGGCAGACGCGGCCACCGCGACCTCACGCTCCCGCTGTCACCCGGGTCCTTCGCCGCCGCTGCGCCGCAGATCGTGGCGATCGCCGAGGCCCACGGCGTCGAGGTGTGGTTGCGGGGCGACGACTTCGGGTGAGGCATGGGCGGGCGCTCAGCCCTCTCCACCCGCTGACCCTGGACCCGGTGGCACCATGGCGACATGGACGCCGCACCGCCACCCACCGGGCACGACCTTGCCGGGTGCCGCTGCCTGCTCCATGACGTCCAGCTCCATCCCCACGACGTCGTCGGCTGACCCGTGCAGAGGATCCGATCCGCGGTCGCGGACCTGCCACCGGGAGCCTTCGCCTTCGTCATGGCGACGGGCATCGTGTCGATCGGGCTCGACCAGCAGGGGCTGCACCTCCCTTCGCTCGTCCTGCTCGTCATCGCCGGCGGCGCGTGGATCGTGCTGCTGGTCGCGCTCGCTGCGCGACTGGTCGCCTACCGCGGCCGGGTGATCACTGACCTGCGCGACCCACGCAAGGCCTTCGGCTTCTACACGATCATCGCCGGCACAGGGGTCGTCGCGGTGCGCCTGCTCGACCTCGGCCACACCGTGAGCGCCGTGCTGCTGGCGGTCGCGGCCCCGGTCGGGCTGCTGCTCAGCTATGCCGTCCCGTGGGCCGCCGTGCTCTCCCGCAGAGAGCGGCCGGCGCTCGCCGAGGCCAACGGCACGTGGTTCATCTGGGTCGTCGCCAGCCAGTCGGTCGCGACGACCGCGGCCGGACTCGAGCCGCTCGTCGGCCGCGGGCAGTCCGAGCTCGCCGTCCTCGCCGTCTGCGCGTGGTCGGTCGGGATCGTCCTGTACGCCGCGTGCGCGGTCCTCGTCGCCCTGCGCCTGACGCTCTACCCCCTCGACGTGCACGAGCTCAGCCCGCCCTACTGGGTCTCGATGGGTGCCGTGGCGATCTCGATCGTCGCCGGGGCCAAGATCGTCGAGATGGACTCGACGCCGATCGTCGACGCGACGGGCGGGCTCATCGCCGGCCTCGTCGTGCTCTGCTGGGCATGGGCGACCTGGCTGATCCCCGTGCTCTTCGCCGTCGGCGTATGGCGCCACGTCATCCACCGCATCCCGCTGCGCTACGAGTCGACGTGGTGGAGCATCGTCTTTCCCCTCGGCATGTACGCGGTCGCGGGCATGTACCTCGGTCGCGCCGACGAGCTGCCGCTCGTCGAGCAGATCGGTGCCAGCTGGCTGTGGGTCGCCGTCGTCGCGTGGCTCTACACGGCAGGCACGATGGCTCTGAGCTGGGTACGCCCACGCGGGAGTACGGTCGGGGCGTGAGCACCACAGCGCAGGTCCACGTCCGCTCGGTCCGGGACGAGGCGGCGCCTGGAGACGGCTACCGGGTCCTCGTCGACCGGCTGTGGCCGCGCGGGGTGAGCAAGGAGGCCGCCGCCCTCGACGAGTGGCTCAAGGAGGTCGGGCCCTCCACCGAGCTGCGCAGGTGGTTCGGCCACGACCCGGAGCGTTTCGAGGAGTTCGCGCAGCGCTACGAGCGTGAGCTCGACGGCTCGCAGGCCTGGCAGCAGCTGCAGGACATCGTCGCCGACCACGGCCGGGTCACCCTGCTCTTCGGAGCTGCCGACCACGAGCACAACCAGGCGATCGTCCTGCAGGACCTGCTGACGCGCTGACTCGCGTCAGCTGCTCAGCGCAGCTCCTCCGCCAGCCCCAGCAGGAGCCCCTCGGGTCCGCGGACGTAGCAGAGCCGGTAGGCGTCCTCGTAGCGCACCACCTCGGTGCTCACCATCTCGACTCCCTTGTCCCGCAAGCGATCCAGGGTCTCGTCGAGGTCATCGACGGCAAACATCACCCGCAGGTAGCCGAGGGCGTTGACCGGCGCCGTGCGGTGGTCGGCGACGACCGCCGGCTCGACGAAGCGCGACAGCTCGAGCCGCCCGTGACCGTCCGGGGTGCGCATCATCGCGATCTCGACGCGCTGGTCGCCCAGACCGGTGACGCGACCGGCCCACTCGCCGGAGACCTCCCCTTCGCCCTCGAGCTCGAGACCGAGCGTGCGGAAGAAGTCCACCGCCGCGGCGAGGTCCTCCACGACGATGCCGACGTTGTCCAGACGCAGTCCCATCACCCCAGCGTAGGGAGGCCGGGCGGGCGCGTCAGTTGACGATCTCGCACTGCCGCAGCGTCCCGAGTCGCTCACGCCAGGCCCGGAGTGCCTCCGGGGTCAGGCGGGTCCAGTCGTCGACCTCGGCGACGACACGAAGGGGGTCCCGGCTGCGGTACGAGCGGGTCGGGTTGCCGGGGAACTTCTTGTCCGTGACGTTGGGGTCGTCCTCGAAGTCCCCGGTGGGCACCACCTCGTACACGTGCGGGCCCAGCCCACCCGCTCCCGAGCCCTGCGCGGCGAGCTCGACGGCGACCTCGGCGGCGACGCCGGCGCCGTCGCGCAGCGCCGTGAAGTACACGTGGTTCATCAGGACGTCGGAGCGGTAGTTGGAGGGAAAGCCGGCGGTGAGCAGGTCGCCGACCTCGAGCCGCGCGATCGTCCCGTGGAAGAAGGGGCCCTGCTCCGCCAGCGCCGACTTCGTCGGGCCCGGCCGCGTCGTCTCGTCCATGGCCACAGGCTGGGCCCGCCGGTAGCGTCAGGTCATGGACCGCCGGACAGCTCCCCGCGTCGCCACGCTCGCCGCGGCGGTGGCCCTGCTCGTCGGGTGCTCGGGGGAGGTGACGGACCGCGGCTCCTCCGGGTCCGGCACGACGACGTCGGGTGCACTCCCTTCGTCATCGTCCGGCAGCGCGCCGACCGACGTCGTCACCGACCTCGAGGCGCCCTGGTCCATCGCGATCGACGACGAGGTGGCGCTCGTCAGCGAGCGTGACTCCGGCCTCGTCCTCGAGATCACCGACGACGGCGGCACCAGGGAGGTCGGCACCGTCGAGGGCGTCTCCGCGGGAGGCGAAGGGGGCCTGCTCGGCCTGGCCCTCCACGAGGACCACCTCTACACCTACCTGACGACCGACGAGGACAACCGCGTCGTGCGCCACGAGCTGACCGGCGAGCCCGGCGCGCTCGGCCTCGGCGATGCCGAGACGATCCTCGCGGGCATCCCGTCGGCGAGCTTTCACAACGGTGGTCGGATCGCCTTCGGGCCCGACGACATGCTCTACGTGACGACAGGGGACGCCGGCGAGACGGAGCGCTCCCAGGACCGGGAGAGCCTCGCTGGCAAGATCCTGCGGTTGACACCCGAGGGCGAGGTGCCCGAGGGCAATCCCTTCGAGGACTCGCTCGTCTGGACTCTCGGCCACCGCAACCCGCAGGGCCTCGCCTGGGCCGACGACGGGACGATGTACGCGAGCGAGTTCGGCCAGGACACGTGGGACGAGCTCAACGTCATCACGGCCGGCGACAACTACGGCTGGCCGACCGTCGAGGGCATCGCCGACGACGAGCGCTTCACCGACCCGGTCCAGCAGTGGGCGCCTGACGAGGCGAGCCCGAGCGGCATCGCGATCGCCGACGGCAGCATCTGGATCGCCAACCTGCGCGGCGCGCGGCTGCGCGAGGTCCCGCTCGACGACCCGAGCACGTCCACCGAGCACCTCGTCGGCGAGCACGGGCGGCTGCGTGACGTGGCCGTGGCGACCGACGGCTCGCTGTGGGTGCTCACCAACAACACCGACGGTCGGGGTGATCCCGACGACGGCGACGACCGCATCCTGCGCGTGGGCGTCGTCAGGAAGGCCTGACGCCGCCGTAGTGCTGGTGCGCTGCGGCGAGCAGCTCGTAGAGGCGCCGCCGCCCACCGACGTACCCGGCCTCGAGGACGTAGCCGCCGGGACCCAGGAGCCCGTAGCGGGGCGGGCGCCGGCCCGCGGCCACCATGGCGCGGTCCCTGGCCTCGACGGCCGCCGGAGTCAGCACGTAGGTCACCGACCGCGGGGCGAAGTTGTAATACGGGCCGGTCACCCTCTCGAAGCCGACGCGCTCGATGCCGGTCCACGGCACGTGTGAGCGGATGACGCCACCCGACTCCGTGGCCAGCCCCCCGTGGGTGACGACGAGGGCCTCACGGCGGTGGAGCCGCACCGCGATGACCACCGGCAGGAGGGCGCAGGCCACGACGGCGATGGTGCTGGCCCAGGTCACCGGATGCGCGAGCACCACGCCCATCCGCTCGCGGCGCAGTCCGTCGGCGACGGCGAAGACGAGCCAGGCGAGCAGCCCCGCTCCGACGAGCAGACCCAGCACGAGGAGGCCGATCGCGTAGCCGCGCGAGCGCGCGACACGCACCTGCCCGCCCGCGTCGAGCACGGCGATCGCCTGGTGCAGGGGTGGCGGGCCGCTCATCGCACGGTCCTCTCGACGTCGGCCATGAGCACCGCGGGCCAGCGGTCGACCTCGGCCCGGGTGCTCGCCACCTGCAGGGTCGCGCGGGGGAGCAGGTCGAGCAGCGCCTCGGCCGTCGACAGCGGGTGCGCCGGGTCGTCCGTCCAGGCGAGGATCGTCGTCGGCAGGTCGATCGAGCGCAGTGCCTTGCGGTCGGGCAGGTCGCTGCGGGCGGCTCCGCGGAAGACCCACGGCAGCAGGTCGGTCCGCACGTCGGGCACGGTGTCCGGTGCCCCGGCGGTCGCCGGCGGCGCCGGCGCCGCTGCCTGGGCCCGCAGCAGCTCGAGACCATGGGCCTCGACAGCCTCGGCGGAGCGCTCGTAGTCGTGCGCCTTGGCCGCGCGGGTCTCCCAGGCCGTCGGCGGCACCATGAGGGTCAGCCCGCTGAAGCGCCCGGGGTCGAGCAGCGCCGCGTGCAGCAAGGTCGCGCAGCCCATCGACGGCCCGACCCCGTGCACGCGCTCGCCCGGGAACCACACGTCGAGCAGGGCGAGCAGGTCCTGGGCGAGCCGGGGCCACCGGTAGTCGTCGCCCACCGGCCGGCCCGTCGACCGACCGTGCCCGCGGGCGTCGTAGCGCAGCAGCCGAGTACCGCTCAGGCCGCGACCGAGGTCGAGGTCGAGGACCCGGTCGCGCTCCAGGCTGGAGGTCAGGCCGTGGAGCTGGACGACGGGGTGGCCCCCTTCGTCGCTGTACTCCAGCCTCAGCCGCGCACCGGGGACGTCGAAGCTGGTCACGGGTACCTCCTCGCCCGGCGCGCGGGCGGCACCGTGCGGCTACGGTAACCGCCATGAGGCTGTCCAACGTCGCCCACCTGCGGCTGCCCTTCGGGAGGCTCCTGGGCTACGACGTCACCGCCCACCGCACAGGACGCGCCCTGCCGCTCTCCTTCGACCAGCGTCGCCACGTCGGTGGTGGCGACCGGCCCGGCTCGTGGATGGCGATCTGCTTCACCCTGCCCGCCCCCGTTGCGCGCCAACGGCTCTCGGCCGCCTGGCTCGCCGTCATCGCGCGACACGGCACGTTGCGGTCGGGCTTCGCACCCGGTCCCGACGGGGTGCCCGTGCTCGAGGAGCTCGAGGTCACGCCGGGGCAGTGGGTCGAGCACCCCGTCGCCTCGGGGCAGGCGGTCAACGACTGCGTCCGGGACGTGCTCGACGCGACGTGCACCCCCTTCGCCACGCCCTCGCACCGACTCCTCGTCCTCGAGACCGCGCAACGTCCCACGGTGGTCATCGGCGCCGACCACGCCCACGTCGACATGTGGTCGATGCTCGTCGTCATCCGCGACCTCCTCGCGGCGCTCGACCTCACCGACGGCGAGAGCATCCCCGAGCTGACGCTCGTTCCTCCCTTCGCCGACCACACCGCGGCCCTGGCCGACCGTGACCCCGCGCCCGACGACGTCCGCCGGCGGTGGGCCGAGGTGCTCGCCGCCAGCGGTGACGTCATGCCCCGCTTCCCGCTGCCGCTCGGGGAGCCGGTGCCGCACGCCGAGCGCGTCGAGTTGCGCGACGTGCTCGACGTCGACGACGCGGCCGCGCTCGCCGCACAGGCCCGCGGTGACGGTGTCTCGATCCTGACCACCGTCGTCGCCGCGATGACCGCCGTCACCCGCGACCTCGCCGACTCACCGCTGCGCGCCGTCTTCCCCGTCCACTCGCGATACGACGCGAGGTGGCACGACTCGGTCGGGTGGTTCATCGCCAACTCGGTCCTCGAGTCGTCCGACCCTGACCCGCAGGCCTGCGCCGCCGCCGTCAGAGAAGCGGTGCACCTCGGCTCGTGGCCGCTCGACGACGTCATGCGTCCGTGGGGCGGCATGCCGGAGGCACCCGGCATGTTCGCCGTCTCCTGGCTCGACCTGCGGCGGCTGCCGGTACGGGTCGACGCGGCGGGTCTGGACGCCCAGTACGTCGGGGCGACGATCCGCTCCGACGGGGTGATGCTGTGGTTCATCCTCGACGAGGCCGGCCTTCACCTGCGCTGCCGATACCCCGACACCGACGAGGCCCGACGGCACGTCGGCGGCTGGCTCGACGCCCTCGCACTCGATCTGAGGGCTCGGGCAGCCGAGTCCGTCGGCGGGGTCCTCGAGCTCGGGGAGCGTCGCTACCGCGTCCGCCGAGCGGTGCGCACCGATGTCGCGTCGATCGTCGCCCTGCTCGCCGACGACGAGCTCGGCGCCACCCGCGAGGGCACCGACCTCGCCCACTACGAGCGGGTCTTCGACGCGATCAGCCGTGACCGCGCGCAGTACCTCGCCGTCGTGCGCGACGAGCAGGACCGCGTCGTCGCGACGATGCAGTTGTCGATCGTGCCGGGACTCTCGCGCAACGGCGCGACCAGACTGCAGGTCGAGGGGGTGCGCGTCGCCGGGAGCGAGCGGTCCATGGGACTCGGTGCCGCGATGCTCGAGTGGGCCCACGAGCACGGGCGCGCGCACGGCGCGGTCCTGTCCCAGCTGACGACCGATCGGGTGCGCACCCGGGCGCATGCCTTCTACGACCGACTGGGCTACGAGGCGAGCCACCTCGGTTTCAAGCGTCCGCTGTGAGCGACCCCGCCGTCAGGGCAGGCGACCGGTGCGCATGAGCTGCTCGAGTCGCCCTTCGTAGGGCTCGATGTCGATGCCCTCGTCGGCCAGCCACTGCGGGGAGTAGTACTTGTCGAGATAGCGCTCGCCCGGGTCGCAGATGAGCGAGACGACGCTCCCGGTCTCGCCGGCCCGGACCATCTCCGAGACGATCCGCAGCGCGGCCCACAGACTCGTGCCGGTCGAGGCGCCGGCGCGCGTGCCGATGAGCTGCTCGAGCAGCCGCACCGCGGCGACCGCGGCGGCGTCGGGCACCCGCATCATCCGGTCGATGCTCGCGGCGATGAAGCTCGTCTCGACCCGCTGGCGCCCGATGCCCTCGATGCGCGAGCCGACCGAGGTCGTCACCGACGGGTCGTCGTCGCGCCACCCGGGGAAGAAGGCGGAGTTCTCCGGGTCGGCGACGCAGATGCCCGTGTCGCGGCCCGTGTAGCGCACGTAGCGGGCGAGGGTCGCCGACGTGCCGCCGGTGCCCGCTGTCGCGACGATCCACGTCGGCTCGGGGTGCTCCTCCATCGACATCTGCTGGAAGATCGACTCGGCGATGTTGTTGTTGCCGCGCCAGTCGGTGGCCTGCTCGGCGTAGGTGAACTGGTCCATGTAGTGACCGCCGGTCTCCTGCGCGAGGGACTGGGCGACGGCGTAGACCTCGTGGGCGTTGTCGACGAAGTGGCACCGGCCGCCGTGGAACTCGATGAGGTCGACCTTCTGCCGGCTCGTCGACCGGGCCATGACGGCGAGGAAGGGCACGCCGATGAGCGAGGCGAAGTAGGCCTCCGACACGGCCGTCGAGCCGCTCGACGCCTCGATGACCGGCCGGTCCGGCCGGATCCAGCCGTTGCACAGCGCGTGGAGGAAGAGCGACCTGGCCAGCCGGTGCTTGAGCGAGCCGGTGGGGTGCACCGACTCGTCCTTGAGGTAGAGGTGCACGCCCCACTCCGCCGGCAGCGGCACCCGCACGAGGTGCGTGTCGGCCGACCGCGTGGCGTCGCTGCGGACGGTCCGGATCGCGGCGGCCAGCCAGCGCCGGTAGTCGGGGTCGTAGCGGTTGACGTCTTCCTCGACGTCGACGAAGGGGTCAGCGTGGTCGAGCGGCATGCCGCCCATTGTGCGAGATCGCTGGGCCACGTGGCGGGCGGGCGATGGAATGCCGTGCCCGTCCGTGCGAGTTGCACCGAGCATGCGCGCCATCACCTATGACCAGTACGGCACCACCGACGAGCTGCGGATCAGCGACCAGCCGGTCCCGAAGGTCGGGCCGAGCGAGGTCCGCATCCGGGTCACCCGGGCCGGGGTCAACCCCGTCGACTGGAAGCTCATGTCCGGCGGCCTCGACCCGATGCTCGCCGCGGACTTCCCGGTCATCCCGGGCTGGGACGTCGCCGGGGTCGTCGACGCCGTCGGCCCCGACACCCCGGAGTTCGCCCCCGGTGACCGGGTCGCCGCCTACGCCCGCAAGCAGGTCCTGTCCGCCGGCACCTTCGCCGAGTACGTCACCGTGCGTGTCGACGACGTCGCGGCCGTTCCCGACGAGGTCACCGACGACGTCGCCGCGGCGCTTCCGCTCGCCGGGCTCACCGCCCTTCGTGTCCTCGAGACCCTGGCCGTGACGAAGGGGGACACCCTCCTCGTCCACGCCGCCTCCGGTGGCGTCGGCTTCGCCGCCGCCCAGCTGGCGGTCGCCGCCGGGGCCACCGTCGTCGGCACCGCCTCCGCGGCCAACCACGACAAGCTGCGCGACATCGGTGTCACGCCGGTGGAGTATGGCGACGGGCTCGAGGAGCGGCTGCGCGAGGTGGCGCCCGAGGGCTTCGACGCGGTCGCGGACCTCGTCGGCGGCGTCCTCGACGTCAGCCGGGCGGTGCTGCGTGACGGCGGACGGCTCGCCTCGATCACCGACCCCGGCGTCGAGGAGCACGGCGGCCGCTGGGTGTGGGTGCGACCTGACGGGGCACGGCTCGCCGACCTGCTCGACGAGGTCGCCGCCGGCCGGTTGCGGGTCGACGTCGAGCGGACGTTCGCGCTGGAGGACGTGCCGCAGGCCTTCGCGGCCAGCCAGTCCGGCGCCGCCCGCGGCAAGCTCGTCATCGAGGTCGCCGACTAGGGTGCGGCCATGCAGCCGCTGACCATCCGCCACAGCCGTCCCATGGGTATCACCTTCGTCGCACTGGGCGTGCTCATCGCGCTCGTGTCCCTGCTGACCTCGGCCTGGGTCACCGTCGCGGCGGGCGTCGTGCTCACCGCCCTCGGCATCCTCCAGCTCGTCAACCCGATGCTGCGGATCGAGCCGCACGAGGTGCGCATGTGCAACCCCCTGGGCATGACCCTGCGCCGGTTCCCCCTCACCGAGCCCCGCGATCTCGTCCTCGACGGCAAGAACCTGCTCCACGTGCCGACCGGCAAGCGGGTCGCGGCACTCGGGTTCGGCGTGCACCAGCCCGACGTCGAGGCGTTGCGGCGCGTGGTGCCCGTCGTCCCACGTGGCTGAGCCGACCGACCGGCGCGAGCTGCGACGGCGCCAGTACCTGTCCCTCGGGTTGGGTGAGCTCGTCGCCGCAGGGGTCTTCGGCGGCGTGGCCACCTGGTACGGCGCCGACCTCGGGTGGCACGGCCGTGCCGCGGTCGCCGGCGCCGTGGGACCGCTCGTCCTCGTGCTCGTCGCCGCCGGCGTCTACTGGCTGCTCGCCCGACGCTGGGTCGGCGTGGCGCCCATGCCGCGCGCGCTCGCCGTGACCTACCTCGGTCTCGGGGCGCTCGCCGCGCTGCTCCTCGCGGGTGGGCTCGTCGTGACGCTCGTCGCGGCGCCCTCCACCGCGTGGCTGGTCCTGCTGCTGCTCGTCTGGTGCTTCGGGGTCGTCGAGCTGGTCAACTACTCGCTCCGACGACTGGCCTTCCCCGTCACCAGGTGGTGGTCCGGGGTGGCGCAGGGTCGCACCCCGCAGCTGGCCCGCGATGTCCGAGCGAGCCTCGCGCAGCGCCCCTAGAGTGGCGGGCATGGACGAGACCAAGGTCGTCACCGCATCCACCACCATCCCCGCCGCGCCCGAGGCGGTCTTCGAGGAGATCGCCGACCCCGCGCGCCAGCTCGCGTGGGACGGCAACGACAACCTCGGCGCGTCCGCACCCGGCCAGCGGGTCCACGCGGTCGGCGACGTCTTCATGACGACGACGACCTCGGGCAACGACCGCTACAACCACGTCGTGGACTTCGAGGAGGGGCGTCGCATCGCCTGGCGTCCGGCGGCGCAGGGGCAGGCCCCCTTCGGCCACCAGTGGGGGTGGGAGCTGACCCCGACCGACGACGGCGGCACCGAGGTCACCCACACCTACGACTGGGGCGAGCTGACCGACGAGTCGCGCTTCGAGCGGGCGCGCAACACGACCGAGGCCAACCTGCGCTCGTCCCTCGACCGGCTCGCCGCGCTCTTCGGCTGACCTGCACCGGACCGGGCCGCGCGCGCTCGGTCAGTGCCCGCCGCCGAGCTCGAGCAGCACACCGACCATGATCAGGCCGATCCCGGCAACCATCCGCCGGGTGAGGACCTCGCCGAAGAGCACGCGCGAGCCGATGGCGGTCAGCGCGACCCCGGCCGCGGCCCACGTCCCGTAGGCGACGCCGAGGGGCATGCCGCGCGCGAGGCTCGTCGACAGCGCGGCGAAGGCCGTGACGTAGCCGAGGGCCACGGCGGCGTACCACCGACGGTCGGTGTGCACCGCCCCGCGCAGCGACAGCGTCCCGGCGACCTCGGCCGCCACGGCGACGACCAGCCACACCCAGGCGGTCATCACGGCTCCTCGGGCGCTGTCGTCGCGCTCGGGGCGCCCGTCTCCACGAGCAGGACGCCTCCGATGACGAGCACGACGCCGAGCCCCATGAGGGGGGTGAAGGCCTCGCCGAGCAGCAGGGTCGACAGGACGGTGGTCAGGGCGACACCACAGGCCGACCAGATCCCGTAGGCGATGCCCAGCGGCGTGCCTCGCCGGAGCACGACGGCGAGCAGGCCGAAGGACAGGGCGTACCCGGTCACGACGACGACGTAGAGCGCCGGCCGGTCGAGCGCCGCCTTGAGGCTCACGGTGGCCGCGACCTCGCAGGCGATGGCGGCGGCGAGCAGCTGCCAGGTCGTCATGCCCCGACCCTAGGCTGGACGCATGAGCGCCACGCCGCCGCCGGCCGACCACGACACCCGTGACTGGACCTTCGTCGTCGACGACGGGTGCGACGAGTGCGGCTACGTCCCGCACGACCCGGCGACGACGAGTGCCCGGCTCCTCGCCGGCGTGCCCCGCTGGGCCGCGGCCCTGCAGCGTCCGGGGGTGGGTGAACGGCCGGCCCCGGGGGTGTGGTCACCCCTCGAGTACGCCTGCCACGCGCGCGACCTCGTCCGGGTCCTCGGCGAGCGGGTGGGCGCCGTGCTCGCCCGGGAGGGCGCCCCCTTCGCGAGCTACGACGGGGAGGCCGAGGCGGTGCGCCAGGAGTTCTGGGCCAGTGACCCGCAGGTCGTGGCGCGCCAGATCGCCGAGGAGACCGAGCGCACCGTCGCCGTCCTCGACCGCGTGCGCGATGAGGCGTGGGAGCGCGCCGGCACCCGGGGTGACGGCGCGCCCTTCACGATCGCCGGCCTGAGCCGCTACCTGCTCCACGACGTGGAGCACCACCTGCACGACGTCGGGGCCTGACGGCGGTGCCAGCGGCTCAGCTCGCCTGGTCCGCCTGGCACTGCGCGATCGCCATGCCGAGCCCCTCGTCGAGGATGGGGAAGTCGGCCTCGCCCAGGAAGTTGATCGCCGTGGGCGTCCTGCCCTGCGGGTTGTTGTGGAGCGCGCCACCACCCACGGTCGCCTTCGAGTGGATGAGCGGCACCGAGGTCGCGCCGGTCTCGGCCATCCAGTGGTCGATCGCGACGGAGGCGTAGCCGGCGCACTCCGGCATGCCGATGTCCTCGGCGATGATCATGCTGCCGAGCGTGGTCAGCGACATCCACGGGGTGCCGCCCTGCGAGAGCTGGGCGTAGGCACGCTCGTTCCAGTCGACCTTGTAGCAGTGGTGGGCCGAGGCCATGCTGGCCGTCGCCAGGCCGAGGGCCGCTGCGGCTGCCGTCGTGGTCGCCGCCCGACGCAGGATGTGGTGTGACATGTCTGCTCCTCTCCCGGGCCGCCGCTCCGCTGCGGCGGCCTCGGACCCAGCAGACTCCTGCTGCGCCGGGCGCCGCTATTGGCAGTTCTACCCACAGGGGGAGGGCCCGGCCGAGTCGTGGTGGCGGCCAGCCGTGGCCCCGGACCAGCCGGTCGTGGCTCGCCCTCAGCCCGTCGCGAGCAGACCGATCCGCTGCGCCTTGACGACGGCGCTCAGCCGATCGGTGACGCCGAGCTTGGCGTAGATGTGGGCGAGATGGCGGTGGACCGTGCGCTCGGAGCAGCCGGCGTGACGGGCGATGGTCGCGGCCTTGTGGCCGGCGGCCAGCAGGCAGAGGACCTCGTGCTCCCGCTGGGTCAGCTGGGCGACGTGCAGGGTGGGCGGCGCCAGGTGCTCCGGCTCGAGCAGACGCACGAGCCCGGCGACGACGGGCTGCACCGCGGTGAGCAGCGCGAGGTCGCGCTCGCCGTAGTCCTCCCCGCGGCGCCCCACGAGGAAGGCGACGAACTCGGTGCCGGACCGCACGGGCAGGGCAGCGACCTGGTCGATGCCCCAGATCTCGAGGCTGCCGCGGCACTTGCCGGAGGCCTGCCACGCGGCCTGGCCGCCGTAGGCGAGGCCGGCGGTCGTCGGCTCGAGGTCTCCGGCACGGATCGGGTCGAGCAGCGGGTCGGGGCCACCCGTGATGCGCAGCTCGTCGCTCATCCGGGCGCGGGCCGCCGGTGTCGCGGCGCTGCCCACGGCGCGGACCTCGAAGCCGTCGGGGGCCCCGTGGACCATGAGCCCGGTCGGTGAGGAGAGCAGGTCGACGAGCAGGTCGCTCATCCGCGCCAGCCGGGCGTCGACGTGCTCGGAGGCGCCAGCGACCCCCGTGACGAGCCTGACGACCGTCGCGTACTCGTCGATGCCCTTGCCCGACATGGGGGACATCTTCCTCGCGCGTCGGGGGATGGTAAAGGCGTGGTCAGCAGATGGTCACGGGTGCTGCCACCGCCGCTGCTCGTGGAAGTGGTGCACCGGCCCGGCGCCGGACCCGATCCCGAGCGACTCCCCGTGCCGCAGCGCCTCGGTGAGCCAGCCGCGCGCCTCCCGCACGGCCGGCAGCCACCGCTCGTGCCGGGGGCGAAGGGCGGCGACCGCCGAGCTGAGCGTGCAGCCGGTGCCGTGCGTCGCCGTCGTCGCGATCCGCGGCCCGCGCAGCGGCACGGCTCCGTCGTCGTCGTGCCAGAGGTCCACGGCCTCCGGGCCGTCGAGGTGGCCACCCTTGAGCAGCACCCGGCGGGCACCGAGCGCGCGCAGCCGCCCGGCCTGCTCCGGCAGGTCCGCCTCGCTGCCGGCCGGGGACGCGTCGAGGAGGACGGCGGCCTCGGGCACGTTGGGGGTGATGACGTCGGCGCGGGGGAGCAGCGCGCGCACGGCGTCGACGGCCTCGGGGGCGAGCAGGCGCGACCCCGAGGTCGAGACCATGACGGGATCGAGGACGACCGGCGTGGTCGCGAGGGGTTCGCTCGTCAGCAGCTCGTGCACGGTCTCGACGAGTTCCGCGGAGGCGAGCATCCCGACCTTGACGACGTCGATGCGCACGTCCTCGACGAGCGTCTCGACCTGGGCGCGCACGACGTCGACGGGCACCTCGTGCACGAGCGTCACGCCCCGCGTCGACTGCGCCGTCAGGGCCGTGATGACGCAGGTGCCGTAGGCGCCCAGGGCGCTGAAGGTCTTCAGGTCGGCCTGGACCCCGGCACCGCCCGACGGGTCGGAGCCGGCGACGGACAGGGCGACCGGCGGTCGCGGGAGGGCGGTCATGGTCGCACCGTAACGGTGCCCGGCGGGGCACCGACGGCGTGTGGTTGGATCGGGGTACCCCCGCGGGAGCCCGGGCACGGGCTGAGATCGGACTGCTGCCGTCCGGACCGTCTGAACCTGTCCGGATCATGCCGGCGAAGGAAGAGGAGGCGCCCGCGTGCGCACACCCGTCGAGTCAGAGCTCCACCCCCAGCACCGTCGCGAAGAGGTCGTCGACCCCCACGACCCGTCGATCAGGGTCGCGGTCACCGCGATCTCCCTGGCCGACAGCCCCGACGGCACCCCCAACGAGGACGTCCACGTCTACCGCACCAGCGGGCCCGGTGCCGACCCGGAGGTCGGCCTGCCCGACCACCGGGGTGCGTGGATCACCGGTCGCGGTGACGTCGAGCCCTACGAAGGGAGACCCCGTCACCTCGCCGACGACGGCCGTGCGGCGCAGCGGCGCGGTGCTGCTGCGGCGGCGTGGCAGGGCCCGGCGCGTCGCCCCCTTCGTGCCGTGGCCGGCAGCACGGTGACCCAGCTGCACTACGCCAGGCGCGGCGAGATCACCGCGGAGATGCGCAGCGCCGCACTGCGAGAAGGCTGCTCGCCCGAGCTCGTCCGCGACGAGGTCGCCGCCGGCCGGGCGATCATCCCGGCCAACGTCAACCACCCGGAGTCCGAGCCGATGGTCATCGGCCGCGCCTTCCTCACGAAGATCAACGCCAACATCGGCAGCTCGGCCGTCACCTCGTCGATCGCCGAGGAGGTCGACAAGCTCACCTGGGCCACCCGCTGGGGTGCCGACACGGTCATGGACCTGTCGACCGGCGACGACATCCACACGACGCGCGAGTGGATCATCCGCAACAGCCCCGTACCGATCGGCACCGTGCCGATCTACCAGGCCCTCGAAAAGGTGGACGGGAAGGCGGAGGAGCTCACCTGGGAGATCTTCCGCGACACCGTCATCGAGCAGTGCGAGCAGGGCGTCGACTACATGACGATCCACGCCGGGGTGCGGCTCGCCTTCGTGCCCCTGACGGCCGAGCGGGTCACCGGCATCGTCTCCCGGGGTGGGTCGATCATGGCCGGCTGGTGCCTGGCCCACCACGAGGAGTCCTTCCTCTGGACGCACTTCGACGAGCTGTGCGAGATCTTCGCCCGCTACGACGTCGCCTTCTCGCTCGGCGACGGGCTGCGGCCGGGGTCGGTCGCCGACGCCAACGACGAGGCGCAGCTCGCCGAGCTGCGCACCCTGGGCGAGCTGACCCTGCGGGCCTGGGAGCACGACGTGCAGGTCATGGTCGAGGGCCCGGGCCACGTGCCGCTCCACCTCGTCAAGGACAACGTCGACCTCGAGCAGGAGTGGTGCCACGGGGCGCCCTTCTACACGCTCGGCCCGCTCGTCACCGACATCGCGCCCGGCTACGACCACATCACCTCGGCGATCGGCGCGACCGAGATCGCCCGCCACGGCACGGCGATGCTCTGCTACGTCACGCCCAAGGAGCACCTCGGCCTGCCCGACCGCGACGACGTGCGCACCGGGGTGGTCACCTACAAGATCGCCGCGCACGCCGCCGACCTGGCCAAGGGGCACCCGCGGGCACGCGAGCGCGACGACGCGCTCAGCCGGGCGCGCTTCGAGTTCCGCTGGCACGACCAGTTCGCGCTCGCCCTCGACCCGCCGCGCGCGATGGCCTTCCACGACGAGACCCTGCCGGCGGAGCCGGCGAAGACCGCGCACTTCTGCTCGATGTGCGGACCGAAGTTCTGCTCCATGCGGATCAGCCAGGACATCCGCGACGCCTACGGGTCCGGTGCGGCGCAGCAGGCCATCGCCGAGGCCGGCATGGCGGCGAAGTCGCGTCAGTTCGTCGAGCTCGGCTCGAGCGTCTACGTGCGCGACGAGGCGACCCGGTGAGCCTCGTGCCCGGGCTGCCGCCGACCGGCCGCGCGGCCGTGCGCGCCGGCATCGTCGGCAACTACGTCGACCAGATCAACATCTTCCTGCCCGTCGTCGCGCTCGCCCCGGCGCTGGCGACCCTCGCCGGCCCGCACGCGGGCGTCACCGCGGGCGCCGTCGTCATCGTCGCGACGCTCCTCGGTCGGCCGATCGGCGCGATGGTCTTCGGCCGCATCGCCGACCGGGCCGGGCGCACCCGCACGACCCAGGTGGCGATCGCCGGCACCGCGGCGTGCAGCCTCGCGATCGCCGCGGTGCCGACGCACGAGAGCATCGGCGCCCTGGCGATCGCGGCGGTGGTCGTGCTGCGGTTCGTCGGCGGGGTCTTCCTCGCCGGGGAGTACACCTCGGCCATCCCGCTCGCGATGGAGTGGTCGGTGCCGCGACGCCGCGGCCTCGTCTCCGGGCTCATCATGTCGATGGCGCCGTGGGCGCAGTCGACGATCGCCTTCCCCACCGCGGGCCTGCTCGCCGCGCTCGGGCCGCAGGCCTACGCGGAGTGGGGGTGGCGGCTCGCCTTCGTCTGCGGCGGCCTCGCGAGCCTGGCTCTCTTGGCCTACTACTCCGCGCGCGTCGCCGACGCACCGCAGGTCGTACGGCAGCGCGAGCAGGCCGACGAAGGGAGGGCCCCCGCCTCCCTCGGTCTGCGCGCGGTCCTCGGTGGCGCCTTCGCCGGTGCCTTCTGGCAGATCTTCGGCCTGATGAGCGGGCTGTGGCTCATGACCAACATGGTCGTCATCCACGCAACCGGCCGGCTCTCGGCGGACCCGGGGTCCGACGGGGGAGAGGTCGCGCTCGTCATGGGCATCGCGTCGGTCGCCCAGGCGCTCGTCATGTCGCTCACCGGCCACTGGTCGACCCTCCTCGGGCGGCGACGCTTCTTCGTCGGGTGGGGGCTGGGCGCCGCGGTCGTCGCCCCGCTCCTGTGGGCGGGCACGATGGCGACGCAGGTCGTGCCGGCCGTCGTCGGCGTCGCGCTGCTCCAGGTCGTCACGGTGTGCGGCTACGGGCCGGTCGGGGCCTACCTGTGCGAGCGATTCCCGGCGCACGTGCGCTCCACCGGCTACGGCACGGCCTACTCGCTGTCGATCGTCGTCCCGGCGCTGTGGCCGTGGTGGCTGCCGGAGCTGCAGTCCGTGCTGGGCCGTGACGGATCGGTCGCCGCCGTCCTGGTCGTGGGTGGTCTGCTCGTCGCCGGGTGCGGGGCGCTCGGCCCCCGCCTCGCCGGCCCCGACCTCGACCGTGACGTCGAGCTCGTCGCCCAGCGGCCCGAGGCCCCTTCTGCCGCAGGGGCGCTCGCATGATCGGCGTCGCGCGGGCTCGCGACCACCGGGCGGAGATCGCCGCGGCGGTCGACGCCGTGCGCGCCTCGGCGCCGCTCGTCCACGGGGCGACCGGCTCGGTGACCCGCGCTCTGGTCGCCGACGGTCTGCTCGCCGCGGGGGCCCGGCCGATGCTCACCGAGAGCGAGCAGGAGGCGCCCACCCTCGTCGGCGTCGCCGACGCCCTGCTCGTCAATCTCGGCTCGCTGAGCGGCGACGGCATGGCCGGACTGCTGCCGACCGCGCGTGCTGCCGCCACCCACGGGGTGCCGTGGGTGCTCGACCCGACCGCGGTCGGGCTGGCCCCGGTGCGCACCCCGCTCGCCCACGAGCTGCTGGCGCTCGGCCCGACGGTGGTGCGCGGCAATGCCTCCGAGGTCCTCACCCTCGCGGGCGGCAGCGGCGGGGGACGGGGCGCCGACAGCACCCTCGGGCCCGACGCCGCGGCCGTCCCCGCGACGACGCTCGCCCGCCGCGCCGGCTGCGTCGTCGCGGTCTCCGGCGCGGTCGACCTCGTCACCGACGGCGAGCGCGTGGCCCGGATCGCCTCCGGCTCACCGCTGCTGACCCGGGTCAGCGGCACCGGCTGCCTCCTCGGGGCGCTCACCGCGGCGCACCTGCCGGGGGCCACCCCCTTCGTCGCAGCGGTCGCGGCCACGGCGCTGCTCACCGTGGCCTCCGACCGGGTGCGCGCGACCGGGCCGGGGAGTTTCAGGATCGGGCTCCTCGACGCGCTCGACGCGGTGACCGGCGACGAGGTCGCCGCGGAGGTGGACCTCGCGTGGCCGTGATCGACTGGCGCCTCTACCTCGTCACCTCGGGCGATGGGCCGGCGACCGTGCGGGCCGCGGCAGCCGCCGCTGCGGCCGGAGCGGGGGTCGTCCAGGTGCGGGCCAAGCACCTGCTCGCCGGCGAGCTGCTCGAGCTCGTCCTCGACGTCGCGTCCGCCGTGGCCGACGTCGCCCCGGACACGCGCGTGCTCGTCAACGACCGCGCCGACGTCGCCCACGCAGCCCGCCGACGGGGCGCCCCGGTCCACGGGGTGCACCTCGGCCAGGCCGACCTGCCCGTCGGCGAGGCGCGCGCCCTCCTCGGCGCCGACGCGCTCGTCGGGCTGACCGCCGGCACCCTCGACCACGTCCGTGAGGCCGACGCGCGCACCGGTGCGCACCGTCCGGACTACCTGGGCAGCGGGCCCTTCCGTCCCACGCCGACGAAGGACGTGGGCCGTCCGCCGATCGGGCTGGCGGGCTACCCCCTTCGGATCGCGGCGACGCGGCTGCCCGTCGTCGCCATCGGGGACGTCACGCTCGCCGACGTCGCGCCGCTCTCCCGCACGGGCGTCGCCGGTGTCGCGGTCGTGCGCGAGGTGATGGGCGCTGCCGACCCGGGGGCCGCTGCCGCCGCGTGCCTCAGGGCGTGGGAGAGCTGACGCCGATCTCGTCGTCGACGAGCACCGGGCGAGCGACGCGCAGGCCGGCGAGGGTGATGCCGACACCGGTCGTCATGAGCAGCAGGAGCACGACGGTCCAACCGCCGGTCAGCTCGTGCAGGAGGCCGACGGCGAAGGGGCCGATGCCCGCGAGCAGGTAGCCGACCGGCTGGACGAAGCCCGACAGCTGGGCCGTCACGTGCGGGTTGTGGGTCCGGGCCGCGATGAGGGCGATGGCGGTGGGGAAGGCGAAGCCCGACAGACCGAGCAGCACCGCCCACAACCACGGCACGGTCGCCGGCGCGAGCAGCAGACCGAGGTAGCCGGCGACGGCGAGCGTCCCGAAGCCGATCATCCACGCGGACAGGTCGCGGCTGCGGGCGATGACGGTCGGCATGAGCAGCCCGCCGAAGATGCCGAGCGCGGCGAGCACCGAGGTGAGCAGGCCGGCGGTCGCGGCCGACAGCCCCGCGTCGCGGTAGATCTGCGGCAGCCAGCCGAACTGCACGTAGGCATTGGTCGACTGCACGCCGAAGAGCACGGTGAGCGCGATCGCGATGGGGGAGTGCCAGATCCGCGACGTCGGGGTCTCGCCCGCGGCGCGGCGGTGGACCCGGTCGCGCAGGGCGATGACGACCCAGGGGACGAGGGCGAGCAGGGCGACGAGCCCCCACATGCCGAGCGCGCCGCGCCACTGGCCGGGGGCGACGGCGGCGACCGGGGCGGCGAGCAGCGGCCCGAGGGTGCCGCCGACGGTCAGCCCCATCGAGTAGATCGTCATGAGCCGCACCCCGCCGTCGGTGGAGTGCGCCTTGATCCACGCGGGGACGAGCACATTGCCCAGCCCCATGCCGGCGAGTCCGACCGCGGTGAGCACGAGGAAGACGCCGGAGGAGTCGGTGAGCACGCGGGCCAGCAGCGTGACGACGACCGCGGCGACGCCGAGTGCGATGCCCGCGGAGACCCCGACGCGCCGGGCCAGGGCGACGGCACCACCACCGGCGACGGCGAAGGCGAAGCCCGGGAGCGCCGTGACGACACCGGCGAGGGTGGGGCCGATCTCCAGGGCGGCGCGCACCTCCGCCAGGAGCGGGCCGATCGAGGTGGCCCCCGGGCGCAGGTTGATCGAGATGAGTGCCACGCCGAGGAGCGCGAGCCCGGGTCCGAAGGGCGGAGTCCGTCGCGTCGTCTCGTGGCTCGTCACCCCAGCGGTCTATCACGCGCGCCCGGTCTGCCTAGGATCGGTCCGTGCCCGACGAGACCCCCACCACGAGCGTGCCGAGCTGGGACGACTACTTCCTCGGCATCGCCACGGCCGTCGCCGCCCGCGCCAAGTGCACCCGCCGCCGCGTCGGTGCCGTGCTGACGATCGACCACCGGATCATCGCGACGGGCTACAACGGCGCGGCCCCCGGCGAGCCCGACTGCCTCGAGGGCGCCTGTCCCCGTGGCCGGCTCGGCTACGACGCCGTGCCCGGTCTGGGTGACTACGACCGGCCGGGCACCGAGGGCTTCTGCATCGCGATCCACGCGGAGGTCAACGCGCTGCTCTTCGCGACCCGGGACACCAAGGGCGCGACGGCCTACATCACCGACCCTCCGTGCCCGGGGTGCCGCAAGGCGCTCGCCGCGGCCGGCATCGTGCGGGCCGTGTGGCCCGGCGGCTCCCACGATCGTCGGGGTCTGACGAACTGGGGGTGACTCTCCCCTCCCGCTGAGGCGCCTTCATGGGGACAATGAGGCATGAGCACCGACGCCAGCACCCACGACACCCCGACACCCTCCGGCGCCGTGGTGGCTGCCCTCGACGGGAGCCACCGCGACGACGCCGTCACCGCCTGGGCGGTCGCCGAGGCCGCGGCGCTGTCCGCGCCCCTGCACCTCGTGCACGCCGTCGACCTCGGTACCCCGCTGTCCGCCTACGGCGAGCTGCTCACGAGCCCCGAGATCGTCGAGCGGGTCGAGCAGGAGTCGACGAAGGTCGTCGTCGCCGCCGCCGCGCGGGTGCGGTCGGAGAGTCCCGACCTCGCCGTGACCACCGCGCTGCCGACGGGCTCGCCCACCGGCGCCCTCCTCGCCGCTGCCGAGGGGGCCCGGGTCCTCGTCGTCGGCTCCGCCCGCAAGAACCGCGCCGAGCGGATCGTCCTCGGCACGACCTCGCTGAGTGTCGTCGCGCACGCCCCGTGCGCCGTCGTCCTGGTCCCGGAGGACGTCGGGACCAAGGGGGACGGTCGCGTCGTCGTCGGCATCGACGGCAGCCAGCACAGCCGCCTCGCCTTCGACTACGCCCTCGACGCCTCGCTCGTGCGTGGTCGCGCGGTCACGACCGTCACCTCGTGGAATGTCGAGGTCGAGAACGGCGTCGTCGTCACCGAGCCCGGCTCGCCGGAGTGGGAGAGGGTCGACTCCCGCTACCGCGAGATGGCCGAGCGCACCATCACCGAGGGCCGTGCGGCCCACCCCGAGGTCGACGTCACCGTCGAGGTCCGGCACGGCCGGGCCGCCGACGCCCTCGTCGAGGTCGCTGCGGGCGCCGACCTGCTCGTCGTCGGCTCGCGCGGTCGCGGCGGCTTCCGCGGGCTGCTCCTCGGCTCCGTCTCGCAGCGGGTGCTCGCCCTGGCGACCTGCCCGGTCGCGGTGCTCCACCACCGGGGCTGATCGCCCGGCCGCCTCAGCGGGCGTGGGCCGCCTGGAAGTCGCGCATGGCGGCCCACCCCTCCGGGTGGTCCTGGGGGCGGTGGTCCGCACCCGGCAGGACGAGGTGCGTCGCCCCCTTCGCCTCGAGGGCGGCGGCGACCTCCGTGTACATCGGCCGGTCGTCGCCGGTGATGACGAGCGTCGGCACCAGGCGCGGGGTGTCGGTGCGCAGCGCGACCTCCCAGGGGGCCGGGGTGGCTCGGATCCGCGCGGCGAGGGCATCGCAGGTGACGGTGTCGATGTCGAGCGGGGCGTGGCTCATGCCGGCGGCGAATCGGTCGAGGAAGTCCCGTCCGTCGACCTCCGGGTCGTCGGCGACGGCGTAGACCGGCGCCATCGCGGCGATGTGGGCCTCGACATGGCGGCCACCGCGGGCGACGTCGTAGCACGCGGGCTCGATGAGCACGAGGCTGCGCAGCAGGTCGGGCCGCCGCTGCGCGGCGAGCATCGCGGTGACGGCGCCGTAGGAGTGGCCGACGACGTGCCCGCGCCCGCCGAGTGCCTCGACGACGCGGTCGGCGTCGCGCTCGGGCTGGTCGGCGGCGCAGGTGCGCTCGAGGAAGACGTGGTCGGGGTCGGCCTCCTCCGCCTGGAGGGGCCAGGCCTGCGCGCCGCTGCGGCCGCGGCCGTGGATGAAGACCGTGCGCACGGTCGGGGTGTGCCAGCCCATGTCAGCCCCTCGCCCGCAGCCGTCCGCCGGGCAGCGCCGGGGCGGGAAGGGGGGCGGGCTGCCCCTCGGGGAAGGGACCGAAGCGCTCCTCGCCCTCCGGCGGCTGCTCGCCGATCTCGGCCATCCAGCGGTCGCGGGCGGCGACGACGTCCTCGTGGCTGCGGCCGACGAAGTTCCACCACATGACGATCTGCTCGCCGAGCGGCTCACCGCCGACGAGCACGAGGCGGGCGCCGGTGCGGGAGGTGAGGGTGAAGCGCTCGCGGCCGGTGCCGACGTAGCCCAGCTCGCCCCGCTCGAGGGCGGTGCCGTCGATGCTCACGTCGCCGTCGTCGAGCAGCACGGCGTGCTCGTGGCCGGCCGGGACCTCGACGACGGTCTCGGCGTCGGCGTCGAGCAGCAGCTCGGCCCCGGTGAGGGCGCCGTGGGTGACGACGGGGGAGCGCTCGCCGAAGAGCTCGCCGAGGAAGACTCGGGCGATGCCGCCGGGGACGTAGGCCGGCTCGGGCACGTGGTGGTCGAAGGTCGGCTCGGTGTCGACGGCGTCGCCCGGCAGCGCGAACCACAGCTGCACCCCGTGCAGCACGCTCGTGTCCGGCGTGGAGAACTCGGAGTGGCTGACGCCGCGCCCGGCCGTCATGAGGTTGAGCTCGCCGGGGCGGACCATCGCGTGCGCACCCGTCGAGTCGCGGTGCTCGATCTCGCCGGTGAAGAGCCACGAGACGGTCGCCAGCGCGGTGTGCGGGTGCCGCGGCACGACCATGCCGCCGGTGGCCGCGACGTCGTCGGGCCCGTAGTGGTCGAGGAAGCACCAGCCGCCCACGAGGGAGCGGGCTCTGGAGGGGAGGGTGCGTCGCACCGTCATCGCCCGGGGGCCGCCGAGGGGGACCTCCCGGGGCGCCAGGATCTGCACGTCGTCCACCACTCCCACGCTACCCCCGCGTCGTGGTGGACAGGGATCCGTCCGCTCGGAGAGGCTGTCGCCGTGACGGAGTCGACGGACCACCTGCACGCCCTGGCTGCCGCGAAGGGGGTCGAGACCCAGTGGTGGGACTGGCGCGGCGAGCACCGCGAGGTGCCGCCGGAGTCGCTGCGCGCGGTCCTCGCGGCGATGGGGGAGGAGGTCGGCGACGACGCCTCGGTCCTCGCCTCGCTCGAGCGCACCCGCACGGCGCCGTGGCGCCGTACGTTGCCCCCGACCGTCGTCCAGCGCGAGGGGGACCCCCTTCGCCTCCTCGTGCACGTGCCGCACGGCAGTGGTGTGGCCGTGCACATCACGCTCGAAGGGGGGTCCCGCCGTGACCTGCAGCAGCTCGAGCACGTCGTCGAGCCGCACGACGTCGACGGTGGGCTCGTCGGCGAGGCCGCCTTCGAGGTCCCGGGCGACCTGCCGCTCGGCTGGCACGAGATCGTCGCCGAGCCCGAGGCCGGTCCGCTGTCGCCGGGCACCGACCGGGCCGTGCTCGTCACCGTGCCGCAGCGTCTCGAGCTGCCCGCGGTGGTGCAGGAGGCGCCGCGCACCGGCCTGCTGACGCAGCTGTACCAGGTGCGCGGCTCCGGCAGCCAGGGCATCGGCGATCTCGGCGACCTCGCCACGCTCGGCGAATGGGCGGCCCGCGAGCACGACGCGCACTTCGTCCTGGTCAACCCGCTGCACGCGGCCGAGCCGGTGCCACCGATGGAGCCCTCGCCCTACCTGCCGACCTCGCGCCGCTTCCTCAACCCCGTCTACATCGACCTGCGACAGCTGCCCGGGGCCGAGACGCTGCCGCCGCAGGCGCGCGCGGAGATCGAGGCCCTCGCCGTGCAGGCCAGGGTCCTCGACGCCCACGACACCATCGACCGCGACGCGGTCTGGGCGCTCAAGGAGCCGGCCCTGCGCACCGCCTTCCGCCACCTCGGCGCGGGGCAGGCGCGCGAGGTCGGCGCGCTGCACGCGACCGAGGGGCAGGCGCTCGTCGACTTCGCGACGTGGTGCTCGCTGGCGGCCACCCACGGGGCGCTGTGGGAGAGCGAGTGGCCGACCGACCTGCACGATCCCGCAGGGCCCGCCGTCCGCGCGCACCGCGAGGCCCACCGCGAGGAGATCTCCTTCCACGTGTGGCTCCAGTGGGTCGTGCGCACCCAGCTGACGCGGGCCCAGCAGCGCCTGCGCCAGGCGGGCATGGGCATCGGTGTCGTCACCGACCTCGCCGTCGGCATCCACCCCGAGGGTGCCGACGCGTGGGCGCTATGCGATGCGCTCGCCCGGGGCGTGGACGTCGGCGCACCGCCCGACCAGTTCAACCAGCTCGGGCAGAACTGGTCGCAGCCGCCGTGGCGGCCCGACCGGCTCGCCGAGCTCGGCTACGCCCCCTTCCGCGACATGCTGCGGGCCGTGCTCGCCGGTGCCGGTGGCGTGCGCGTCGACCACGTCATCGGGCTCTTCCGCCTCTGGTGGGTGCCCGAGGACTGCTCGCCGGGGGAGGGGGCCTACGTGCGCTACGACCACGAGGCGCTCGTCGGGATCCTCGCCCTCGAGGCCCACCGGGCCGGTGCCCTCGTCGTCGGCGAGGACCTCGGTGTCGTCGAGCCGTGGGTGCGCGAGCACCTCGCCGAGCGGGGCGTCCTCGGCACGAGCGTCGCGTGGTTCGAGTGGGGCGACGACGGCCGGCCGCTGCCGCCGGAGGCCTACCGCGAGCTGTGCCTGGCGACCGTGACCACCCACGACCTGCCGCCGAGCGCGGGCTACCTCGGCCTCGAGCACGTCGCCATCCGTGAACGGCTCGGCCTGCTCACCCGACCCGTCGACGAGGAGCGCGCCGCCGAGGAGGCGAGCGTGCGGGCGGTGCGTGAGGCCCTGCACGAGCGGGGGCTGCTCGCCGACGTCGACGCCGACCCGGCTGAGGTGGTGGCCGCGCTGCACCACTGGCTGGGGCTGACCCCTTCGCGCCTGCGGGGCATCGCCCTGACCGACCTCGTCGGCGACGTGCGGGCGATCAACCAGCCCGGCACCGACGAGGAGTACCCCAACTGGCGGCTGCCGCTCGCCGGCCCCGACCGGCGGCAGGTCAGCCTCGACGACGTCGTCGAGGGGGTCGTGGGGACCCGCTCGCCGGAGTCGCCGCGATCCTGACCCGCGCCGCGATATCGGCGGTGTCACGGCCGGATCACCGCAAGGTTTCCGGAACGTGAGGGTTAACCCTGCATCTCCTTTGACCGGTGCCGGGGCGGTCACCGAAGAGTCACAGTTGTGTCTCAGGGCACACCGGGTCATGGTGCGAATCGACCTCGTGGTTTTTGATGTCACGAGCAGTCGCGGACCGCGCTGCGACCCCAGGGGTGGACCCGCATCGAGCCGGGAAAGCCGATAGACCCGCCTTCCCGGCGGCATGACGTAGGAGGACCCATGCGAGTGAAGTCTCGCGCGATGGCAGTTGCCAGCATCTCCGCGATCGCACTTCTCGCGACCGCGTGCGGCGGCGACAGCGACAGCGACAGCACCTCGGGCGGCGGCGGCGCCGGCGGCGAGATCAAGGCCGGTGGCTGCAACCCCGAGAACCCGCTGGTTGCGGGCAACACCGCAGAGACCTGTGGCGGTGACGTCCTCGACGTCCTGACCGCCAAGCTGGTCCACTACAACCCCGAGACGGCCGAGCCCGAGAACGACATCGCCGAGTCGATCGACACCGATGACAACCAGAACTTCACGGTGAAGATCAAGAAGGGCTACAAGTTCCACGACGGGACCGAGGTCAAGGCGAAGAACTTCGTCGACGCCTGGAACTACACCGCCTTCGGCCCCAACGGCCAGCAGGGTGGCTACTTCTTCGAGCCCTTCGAGGGCTACGACAAGGTCTCGGACCCCAAGTCCAAGGTCAAGGAGCTGTCGGGCCTGAAGGTCGTCGACGACTACACCTTCACGATCAAGACCTCCGAGAAGGTCTCGAACCTCCCGCTGCGCCTCGGCTACACCGCCTTCGCCCCGCAGCCCGACTCCTTCTTCGACGACCCGGAGGCCTTCGGCAAGAAGCCCGTCGCCGCCGGCCCGTACAAGTTCGACTCGTGGGACGAGAACTCCTCGATCGTCGTCAGCAAGTTCGACGACTACGCGGGTGACTTCGGTGGCCAGGCCGACAAGATCACCTTCCAGATCTTCCAGGACGCCGACGCCGAGTACACCGCCCTCCAGGCCGGCGAGATCGACGTCGTCCGCCAGATCCCGGCGAGCGCGCTCATCGACGACAAGTTCAAGAGCGACCTCGGTGAGGGCCGTTACCTGGAGAAGGAGAACTCCACCCTCCAGTTCATCGGCATGAACTACCACGTCACGCCGGAGCTGAAGAACGTCAAGGTCCGCCAGGCGATCTCGATGGCCATCGACCGGCCGACCATCGTCAAGCAGATCTTCAACGGCGCGATGACGCCGGCCACCGGCTGGGTCTCCCCGATCGTCGACGGCTACAAGGAAGGCGCCTGCGGCGAGTACTGCACGTACAACCCGGAGAAGGCCAAGCAGCTGCTCAAGGAGGGTGGCGGCTTCAAGGGCAAGCTGACCCTGACCTACAACGGTGACGGCGGCCACAAGGAGTGGACCGAGGCGGTCTGCAACTCGGTCAACAAGGCCATCGGCATCGACTGCGTCGCCACCCCGGCGGTCGACTTCAAGACCATGCTGACCAAGCTCGGCGAGGACGAGCTCAAGGGCATGTTCCGCATGGGCTGGGTCATGGACTACCCGTCGATCGAGAACTACCTCGCGCCGATCTACGGCAAGGGTGCCGGCTCGAACTACTACGGCTACGACAACGCCGACTTCCAGGCCAAGATGAAGGAGGCCGGCGCTGCCGAGACCCCCGAGGAGGCCAACAAGCTGTACCAGGAGGCCGAGGGCATGATCGCGAAGGAGTTCACGACCATCCCGACGTGGTACGGCAAGACCATCATCGGTTGGTCGGAGCGCGTGGGCGACGTCCAGGCGACGCCCTTCGGCAGCCCCGACCTGGCGGCGATGACCGTCAAGGAGTGACCCTGATCCAGGGCTGACTTCGCACTGCACCGGCCGGCCATCGCTCGATGGCCGGCCGGTGGCGTGCCGACCTCCCGCCGATCGCGGATACCGGTCACACCCAATGAGTTACCCTCTCCCGGCACCCCGGGACTGAGGTGCGCTACCAGCTCCATAGGAGGTGCACGTGGGCAAGTACATCGTTCGCCGATTGCTCCAGATGATCCCGGTGATCATCCTCTCCACGTTCCTGATCTACGCCATGGTCTTCGCCATGCCCGGCGACCCCACGGCAGGCAAGTGTGGCGAGCGGCCGTGTCCCGCTGCCTACGTCGAGAAGTTCAACGAGAAGTACCACCTGGACGACCCGCTGCCGGTCCAGTACGGCTACTACGCCAAGAACGTCCTGCAGGGCGACTTCGGCGAGAACCAGTACGGCAACTCCGTGGCCGAGGAGCTCGGTGAGCGCTTCACGGTCACCGGCAAGCTCGCCGTCATGGCCCTGGTCTTCGAGGGCGTCATCGGCATCATCGCCGGTGTCCTCGCAGGTCTGCGCAAGGGCGGGTTCATCGACAACCTCGTGCTCATCAGCACGCTCTTCGTCATCTCCGTGCCGATCTTCGTCGTCGGCTTCGCGGCCCGCTACTTCCTCGGCCTCAAGTGGGGCATCTTCCCGGCGCTGGCGTCCGGCAAGGACCCGAGCTTCTACAGCCTGATCATGCCGGCGATGGTGCTCGGCTCGACCTCCTTGGCCTACATCGCGCGCCTCATGCGCACCAACATCGCCGAGAACATCAAGTCCGACTACGTGCGCACCGCGAAGGCCAAGGGCCTCTCGCCCAAGCGCATCATCGGCATCCACACCCTGCGCAACTCGATGATCCCCGTCATCACCTTCATGGGCTACGACTTCGGTGCCCTGCTCGGTGGCGCCATCGTCACGGAGGGCATCTTCAACATCATGGGCGTCGGTGGCTACATCTTCACCGGTATCCGCAACCGTGACGGCATCGCCGTCGTCGGGGCGGTCACGGCGCTGGTCATCGTCTACCTGGTGATGAACCTCATCGTCGACCTCCTCTACGGCGCCCTCGACCCGAGGATCAGCAATGACTGACAAGAGCACGGCCCAGGACGCCGCACAGGACCCCGGCCAGGACGAGGCGACGTCGACGACGACGCGCGAGGCGGCCATCGCGGTCGGCACCGCGCCCGAAGGGGGCGAGGCCCGCTCCCTCACCGCGGACGCCTTCGCCTCCCTTCGTCGCAACCCGCTCTTCTGGATCTCGGGGGTGCTGATCATCATCCTCCTGCTGATGGCGATCTGGCCCTCCCTCTTCACGACCTACGACCTGAAGTTCAACGACCTGAGCAAGGCCCGCCAGACCCCGAGTGGCGAGCACTGGTTCGGCACCGACACCCAGGGCCAGGACATCTACACCCGCACGATCTACGGCGCCCGCGCGTCGATCATCGTCGGCGTGCTCTCGACCCTCGGCGTGCTCCTGCTCGGGTCCTTGCTGGGTCTGATCGCCGGGTACATCGGCGGCTGGGTCGACGCCCTCATCAGCCGTGCCGGCGACATCTTCTTCGCCATCCCGCTGCTGCTGTCGGGCATCATCTTCCTGTCCTCGATCCGGGAGCGGGAGGAGATCTTCGGCATCCCGATCCAGGGCTACTTCGGCGTCGTGATGCAGGTCGTGCTCGTCTTCGTCCTCTTCGGCTGGCCGAGCCTCATGCGCCTCATGCGCAGCTCGGTCATCCAGGTCAAGCCCAACGACTACGTCCAGGCGGCCCGCGCCCTCGGCGCCTCGCCGATGCGGATCATCCGCCGGCACGTCCTGCCCAATGCGATGGCCCCGGCGATCGTCGTCACGACGATCAACCTCGGCAGCTACATCGCCGCGGAGGCGACGCTGTCCTTCCTCGGCATCGGTCTGCGCCCGCCGACCGTGTCCTGGGGTGTGATGATCAACGACGCCCTCGTGCCGCTGCAGACCTACCCGCACATCCTCTTCTTCCCGGCGCTCTTCCTGAGCATCACGGTCCTGGCCTTCATCATGCTCGGCGACGCCGTGCGTGACGCCTTCGACCCGAAGGGGCGCTGAGAGACAGGTGAGTGACCACATGACCACACCGACGACCCCGTCGTCCGGCGAGCACCTGCTCGAGGTCGACGACCTCCACGTCGAGTTCCACACCCGGGAGGGCATCGCCAAGGCGATCAACGGCGTCAACTTCACCCTCGACGAGGGCGAGACGCTGGCGATCCTCGGCGAGTCCGGGTCGGGCAAGTCCGTGACCGCGCAGGCGATCATGGGCATCCTCGACATGCCCCCGGCCGTCATCCCGGGCGGGCGGATCCTCTACAAGGGTCAGGACCTGCTGACCATGCCAGAGGAGGCGCGGCGCGCGACCCGTGGCCCGGAGATCTCGATGATCTTCCAGGACGCGCTCAGCTCGCTCAACCCCGTCTTCCCGGTCGGTTGGCAGATCGCGGAGATGTTCCGCGTGCACCGCGGGTCCAACCGCGCGGACGCCTACGCCGAGGCCGTGCGCCTCATGGAGCGCGTCAACATCCCGGCGGCCAAGGACCGCGTCAAGGCCTACCCGCACCAGTTCTCGGGCGGTATGCGGCAGCGCATCATGATCGCCATGGCGATCGCGCTCGACCCCAAGGTGCTCATCGCCGACGAGCCGACGACGGCGCTCGACGTGACGGTCCAGGCCCAGATCATGTCCCTCCTGCAGGAGCTGCAGGAGGAGTTCAAGATGGGTCTGATCCTCATCACGCACGACCTGGGTGTCGTTGCCGACGTCGCTGACCGCATCGCGGTCATGTACGCCGGTCGGATCGTCGAGCGGGCCGACGTCGACGAGATCTACGCGCGGCCGGGTCACCCCTACACCCGGGGTCTGCTCGAGTCGATCCCGCGCCTGGACCAGAAGGGCCAGTCGCTCTCGGCCATCGGTGGCCTGCCGCCGAACCTCACCCGCATCCCCGAGGGGTGCGCCTTCAACCCGCGCTGCGTCATGGCGCAGGACATCTGCCGGACCGAGCGCCCCGAGCTGCTCGACATCGGCCCGCGTCGCCAGTCCGCCTGCCACTTCAGCCAGGAGGTGCTCGATGCCTGAGGCGATCCTCACGGCCAAGGGCCTGAAGAAGCACTACCCGATCAAGGGCGGTGTGCTCCGCACGACCGTCGGCCACGTCAAGGCCGTCGACGGTGTCGACTTCGAGCTCTACAAGGGCGAGACGCTCGGCATCGTCGGTGAGTCCGGCTGCGGCAAGTCGACCCTGGGTCGACTGCTCATGCGGCTCGAGGAGCCGACCGAGGGCACCGTCGACTTCGACGGGGTCGACATGTACAGCCAGTCGGGGTCCGCGATGCGCAAGCTGCGTCGCGACATCCAGATCGTCTTCCAGGACCCCTACACCTCGCTCAACCCCCGGCGCACCGTCGGCGAGATCGTGGCCGAGCCGCTGGAGATCCACTCCGACGTCGTGCCGCGTGGTGGACGCAAGCGCCGGGTCCAGGAGCTGCTGGAGCTCGTGGGTCTCAACCCCGAGCACATCAACCGCTACCCGCACCAGTTCTCCGGCGGCCAGCGCCAGCGCATCGGCATCGCCCGTGGCATCGCGCTCAACCCCAAGGTGCTCATCTGCGACGAGCCGGTCTCCGCGCTCGACGTGTCGGTCCAGGCGCAGGTCATCAACCTGATGGAAAAGCTGCAGGACGAGCTCGGCCTGTCCTACATCTTCATCGCCCACGACCTGTCCGTGGTGCGCCACATCTCCGACCGGGTCGGGGTCATGTACCTCGGCCGCATGGTCGAGATCGGCGACGAGGACGACATCTACTCGCGCCCGACGCACCCCTACACCCAGGCTCTGCTCTCCGCCGTGCCGGTGCCGGACCCGACCCTGCGCGGCAAGCGCGACCAGATCGTCCTCAGCGGCGACGTGCCGTCCCCGGCCAACCCGCCGCAGGGCTGCCACTTCCACACCCGCTGCTGGAAGGCGCAGGACATCTGCCGCACGGAGACCCCCGTGCTCGAGCTGCGCAGCGACGGTGCCGGCGAGCACCCCTCGCGCTGCCACTTCGCCGAGCCGCGGGTCATCGTCGAGACGCAGGACGTGACCGACATCGACTCGGGCCTCTTCGCCGGCCAGGGCCTCGCCGACGTCGACGACGTGATGGCCGCGGGCCGAGCCGGTGGCGCTGCCGCCGGTGGGGCCACGACCGACACCTCGACGGCCGGGGCGTAGTCGGGTCACCGACCGCACCACGACGAAGGGGGTGTCCCACCGATCGGTGGGACACCCCCTTCGCCGTGCCGGTATCCGCTAGGAGAAGGGGATCTCCCCGACGATCCGCTCGGCCTCCGCCTCCGCTGCGAGGGCCGCGCCGGTCTCGTCGACCGTCGCCGTGACGGCGTGCGGCTGGATCTCGCCGGAGGCGATCTGCTCGGCCCAGTGGCAGGCGACCTTGTGCTCGGCGGCGTCGGAGACGACCCGCAGCTGCGGACGCTCGGTGTCGCAGCGGGTCTCCTGCCGCCAGGGGCAGCGGGTGTGGAAGCGGCAGCCCGACGGCGGGTTGGCGGGGGAGGGCAGGTCGCCGCTCAGCAGGATCTGCTCCCGGGTGTCCTCGACGACCGGGTCCGGCACCGGCACGGCGGACAGCAGGGCCCGCGTGTAGGGGTGCAGGGGAGTGGCGTAGAGGTCGTCGGCCGGGGCCTCCTCGACGATGCCGCCGAGGTACATGACCCCGACGCGGTCGCTGATGTGCCGCACCACCGCGAGGTCGTGGGCGATGACGAGATAGGTCAGGCCGTACTCGTCCTGCAGGTCGGACATGAGGTTGATGACCTGCGCCTGCACCGACACGTCGAGCGCGGAGACTGGCTCGTCGGCGACGATGAGCTCGGGGTCGACGCTCAGGGCCCGGGCGATGCCGATGCGCTGGCGCTGACCGCCGGAGAACTCGTGGGGGTACTTCTTCAGGGCGGCGGGCGGCAGACCGACGTCGGCGAGCAGCTGGCGCAGGCGGGGCTCGGCCTCCTTGGCGTCCTTGGCGATCCCGTGGGCCTTCATCCCTTCGACGAGCAGCGCCTCGACGCTCTGGCGCGGGTCGAGGCTGCCCATCGGGTCCTGGAAGACCATCTGCAGGTCCTTGCGCCGGCTCCGCAGTGCCTCGCCCGTCAGCGTGGAGATCGGCTCGCCGTCGAAGGTGACCGTGCCGTCGGTCGCCGGCTCGAGGTGGAGGATCGCGCGGCCGAGGGTGGACTTGCCGCAGCCGGACTCGCCGACGAGTCCGTAGGTCTCGCCGCGACGGATCTGCAGGTCGACACCGTCGACGGCGTAGACGTGGCCGACGACCTTGTCGAAGACGACGCCCTTGGTGATCGGGTAGTGGACCTTGAGGCCGCGGACGTCGACGAGGACGTCGGTGTCGCTGGTCGTGGCGGTCGGCTCGGGGCTCGTGGTGGTCATCGGACCTCCTCGGTCGTCGCGGCCTCGGCGGGCGAGGGGTCGCCGGCGAGGGGGTTGAAGCAGCGCAGCGCACGCGAGCCCCCGACGGCGAGGTCGGGGGTGGCCTCGCGGCAGTGGTCGGTCGCGCTGGCGCACCGTGGGGCGAAGGCGCACGAGCTCGTCCACGGGAGGTTGTCGGCGACCGACCCGGGCACGGGGTCGAGCCGCGCGCCGCGCTCGCCGTCGAGGCTCGGGACGCTCGAGAGCAGCCCGCCGGTGTACGGGTGGCGCGGCTGGGCGAAGAGGTCGTGGCGCTCCGCCCGCTCGACGATGCGGCCGCCGTAGAGGACGTTGATCTCGTCGCACAGCCCGGCGACCACACCGAGGTCGTGGGTGATCATGATCAGGGCCGTGCCCGTCTCCTCGACCAGCTCGCGCAGCAGCGCGAGGATCTGGGCCTGGATCGTCACGTCGAGCGCCGTCGTCGGCTCGTCGGCGATGAGCAGCCGGGGTTCGCAGGCCAGGGCCATGGCGATGAGCGCGCGCTGGCGCATGCCGCCGGAGAGCTGGTGCGGGTAGTCCTTGAGCCGGCGGTCGGGGTCGGGGATGCCGACCTTCTTGAGCATGTCGCGCGCGTGGGGCGTGGCCTCCTTGCGCGACATGCCCTTGTGCCGCTCGAGCACCTCGGTGACCTGTCGGCCGATGGGGACGACGGGGTTGAGGGAGGAGAGCGGGTCCTGGAAGATCATGCTGACGTCGCGGCCACGCCGCGCGCGCATCTGCTTGTCGGAGAGGCCGAGCAGGTCGGTGCCGTCGAAGGTCACCGAACCGCTGACCTCGTTGCCGCGGCCGGGCAGCAGGCCCATGATCGCGAGCGACGTGACCGACTTGCCGCAGCCGGACTCGCCGACGAGGCCGACGGTCTGACCGGGCTGGACGTCGAAGCTGACCCCGTCGACGGCGGCGAAGGGGGCCTGCCCCTGCCGCGTGAAGGTCACCGACAGGTCGCGCACGGACAGCAGGGGAGTGCCGGCGCCCGGACGGGCACCGCGGGGCGTGGGGGCGGTCGTCATGCCGCTCACCTCCGGCTCTTGGGGTCGAGCGCCTCGCGCAGCGACTCGCCCATGAGGGTGAAGCCGAGGGCGACGACGATGATGCAGATGGCCGGGTAGAAGGCCAGGTGCGGGTGGTCCTGGAAGTAGACCTCCGAGGTGCCGAGCATCTGGCCCCACTCGGGGACGCGGTCGTCGGGCAGCCCGAGACCGAGGTAGGAGAGCGCCGCGGCGTCGATGATCGCCGTCGCGAGCACGAGGGTCGCCTGGACGATGACCGGGCCGAGCGAGTTGGGCAGCATGTGCCGCAGGACGATGGCCGAGCGCTTGACGCCGAGTGCCCGGGCGGCGAGGACGTGGTCCTTGCTGCGCTGCGCGAGCATCGAGCCACGCAGCAGCCGGGCGAAGATCGGCACCTGGACGACGGCGATGGCGATGATGACCGTCCACTGGCTCGGTCGGGCGGCGATGGCCGCGATGGAGAAGGCGAGCAGGAGGCTCGGGATCGAGAGCATGACGTCGACGACGCGCATGATGACCGCGTCGACCACCCCGCCGAAGGCGCCCGCGAGGGTGCCGAGCGCCAGCCCCCCGCCCAGCCCGCCGAGCGTCGCGGCCACGCCGACGACGAGGGTCTGGCGCGAGCCGACGAGCAGCCGGGAGAAGAAGTCCCGTCCCGAGCTGTCGGCCCCGAGGGGGAAGCCCGGCTCCGCGCCGGGGATCGGGTTGGACTGCGGGCTCACCTTGTCGATGAGGGGGTTGTCGGCCGGGTCGTGCGGTGCGATCCACGGCGCGATGATCGCGAGCACGACGAAGGCGATGGTGATGGCCAGGCCGAGCAGGAAGATCGGGTTGCGGCGCAGCCGGCGCCACGCGGAGGCGACGAGGCCGACCCCGGCTCCGTCGTCGATCGTGCCGGCCTCGATGACGGTCGCGCCGCCCGTGGCGCCGCTCGTGGCGGCGAGGTCGTCGATGCGCTGCTTGCGCCGGGCGCCGAGGCCGCGGCGGGGCCGGTCCGGCTGCTCGTCCGGGTGCTGGGAGTCCTGGCTCATCGGGTCCTCACTCGGGGGTCGACGACGGCGTAGAGGACGTCGACGACCAGGTTGACGATGACGTAGGTGACCGCGGCCGCGAGGATGAGCACCTGCAGCACCGGGTAGTCGCGCAGGGTGAAGGCCTGGCGCAGGGCGTCGCCGATGCCGGCGATGTTGAAGACCGACTCCGTGAGCACCGCGCCGGCGAGCAGGCCGCCCATCTGCAGACCGATCGCGGTGAGCACGGGCAGCAAGGCATTGCGCATGACGTGTCGACCGCGCACGACCCGCTGGGTCAGGCCCTTGGCCTGGGCGGTGCGCACGTAGTCCTCGTCGAGGACCTCGAGCACGCTCGCGCGGGTGATGCGGAAGATCATCGAGAAGGGGATGGAGGCCAGGGCGATGCCCGGCAGGATGAGGTGCTTGAAGGCATCCCACGACGCATCCCACTCGCGGGTGAGCAGGCCGTCGAGGATGAAGAAGCCCGTCACGCGGGTGGCGTCGACCTCCTGGCGCCCGGAGACCGGCAGCCAGTGCAGCTCCTGGGCGAAGACGTAGCGCAGGAGGAAGGCGAGGAAGAAGACGGGGACGGCCACGCCGACGAGCGAGCCGACGATGCTGAGGTTGTCGAGCAGGCCCCCACGGCGCTTGGCGGCGAGGTAGCCGAGCGGCAGGGCGAGGCCGATGGCGATGACCAGGGCCACCGCGCTGAGCTCGATCGTCGCTGGGAAGCGCTCGAGGAGGAGGTCCATCGCCGGCTTGCCGGGCTGGACGCCGTTGGAGACGCCGAAGTCGCCGGTGACCGCGCGCTTGAGGAAGGTCCAGTACTGCACCCAGATCGGCTCGTCGAGGCCGAGCTCGTGGGTCAGCCGGGCGCGGGTCTCGGGGGTGGCGCGCTCACCGAGCATCGCCGAGACGATGCCGCCCGGCAGCGCGCGCAACCACAGGAAGAGCAGCAGCGAGAGCACGAAGACGACGAGCACCAGCTGCATGAGCCGGCGGATGATGAATCTCAGCACGTGGGGACTCCTGACGTGGACCGCGGACCGGGGCCGCCCCGACCGGTCGGTCGAGGCGGCCCCGTCACGAGGTCACCTGCGGGTGTGGGTCACTTGCCGCCGACCGTGACCGACGAGAAGCGCTCGGCGGTCAGCGGGCTGGCGACGAGACCCTCGACGTCCTCGTTGACGACGATCGCGGGCGGCGAGTGCGAGATCGGCAGGCCGGGCACGTACTCGTCGTGGATCTTCTTGTTCAGGTCCTCGTACTTCTTCGTCCGCTCGGCCTCGTCGACCGTCTGGTCGGCGTCCTTGAGCTCCTTGCTCAGGTCGGAGCCGAAGTCCGTCGCGGAGGTGTGGAAGTCGTTGGACTTGAGGTTGCCGAAGAAGGTGCCGATGAAGTTGTCGGCCGAGTTGTAGTCACCCGTCCAGCCGAGCAGCCAGGCGTCGAACTGGCCGTTGTCGACGCCGTCGAGGTAGCCGCCGTTCCACGGCTTGGTGACGACCTCGACCTTGACGCCGGCCTTCTCGAAGTCCTTGCGGATCGCCTCGTGGATCTTCTGCGGGTTGGGCATGTAGGGCCGGGTGACCTCGCTCGGGTAGGCGAAGGTCAGCTTGAGGTTCTCCTGGCCCGCCTCCTTGAGCAGCTTCTTGGCACCCTCGGGGTCGTACTTCGTGACCGCGAGGTCCTTGTTGTAGCCCTCGACGGTGTCGGGGTAGAACTGCGAGGCCGCGGTGGCGCCCTCCGGCAGCTGGGACTTGACCAGCTGCTCGCGGTTGACCGCCATGTCGAGCGCCTGGCGGACCTTGAGGTCCTTCAGGGCCGGGTTCTTCTCCGGGTTGAAGGCGACGTAGAGGACGTTGAAGGGGTCGCGGACCTCGACCTGGTTGCCGGCGTCCTCCAGACCCTTCCAGTCGACGGGGTTGGGCAGGTCGTAGCCGTTGATGCTGTCGGCCTCGAGCTCCTGCCGGCGCGTCGACTCGTTGGGGATGATGTCGAAGACGATCTCGGCGTTCTTCGCCTTGTCGCCCCAGTAGTCGTCGTTGCGCTTGAGCGTGACCGTCTTGTTGGCCTCGTCGTAGCTGTCGAAGGTGTACGGGCCGGTGCCGACGGGGTTCTCGGAGTTCTTCGGGTAGGCGAAGCCCTCGCCCTGCTTCTTGACGTCGTTGGCCTTGCCCTCCTCCAGCGCCTTGGGGGACTGGATGCCGAAGGCCGACAGCGAGAGCATCGCCGGGAACTTCGAGGTGGCCCGGGCGATCTTGAGCACGACGGTCTGGTCGTCGCTCGCCTCGCAGCTGCGGTAGAGCGAGTCCTTGCCGAAGCCCTCCATCGAGTAGGCCCAGTACTCGGCGGGGCCGGCCTGGGCGGTCTCGTTCTGGTCGGCCATGCGCTCGAAGTTGTCGCAGACCGCCTGCGCGTCGAGGGTCTCGCCGTCGCTGAACTTCACGCCCTTGCGCAGGGTGAAGGTCCACGTCTTGCCGTCCTTGGACGGTTCCCACTTCTCGGCCAGGCCGGGCCCGATCTCGGAGCTGCCCTCCTCGACCTCGACCAGACCCTCGAAGATCTGGCGGGTGACGCGGAAGGTCTCGCCGTCACTCGCGTAGAAGGGATCGAAGACCTCGGGGGCGCCGGCCGCGCCGAAGGTGAAGGTGCCGTCGGTGTCGCCACCGCCGGAGCCGG
This sequence comes from Janibacter sp. CX7, assembly GCF_024362365.1. Classification (NCBI taxonomy): domain Bacteria; kingdom Bacillati; phylum Actinomycetota; class Actinomycetes; order Micrococcales; family Intrasporangiaceae; genus Janibacter; species Janibacter sp. CX7. The sequence continues at coordinate 649,340 of NZ_CP101464.1, forward strand.
AGTCGTCGCGGTCGCTCTGGGCGCACGCGCTGAGCGTCAGTGCGGTGGCGGCGAGAGCGGCCAGGGGCGCTGCTTTCCTCATCGACATGTGTTCCTCGCTTGTCAGATCCGGCCCAGCGGGGTCGACCGGGCCGCGACCGGGGCGCCAGTGACCCAGCGCACACGGTTGCGGCAATCTAGCCCGATCCTGCGGTCGGGGCGCGGCGAGGCGACGACCTTTATCGGAGCGAGACCCGACCGACCGCAGGATGTCCGGCGAAGGGGGAAAACCCTCACCTGCTCCGTGCGAAGGGGGAGGGTCCCCCCTTCGTCCATTTGGGGCAGGGGCCCACGGGCTGAGATGATCGCGAGCATGCCCCTGATCTCTCGCAGCGACATCCGCAATGTCGCCATCGTCGCCCACGTCGACCACGGCAAGACCACCCTCGTCGACAAGATGCTCTGGCAGGGGGGTGCCTTCGGCGAGCACGACCACGTCGACGAGCGGGCGATGGACTCCGGTGACCTCGAGCGGGAGAAGGGCATCACCATCCTCGCCAAGAACACGGCGATCCACTACAACGGCCCGTCGGCCGCGGCCCACGACGCCCCCGACGGCGTGACGATCAACATCATCGACACCCCCGGCCACGCCGACTTCGGTGGCGAGGTCGAGCGCGGCCTGTCGATGGTCGACGGCGTCGTCCTGCTCGTCGACGCCTCCGAGGGCCCGCTGCCGCAGACCCGCTTCGTCCTGCGCAAGGCGCTCGCCGCCAAGATGCCGGTCATCCTGTGCATCAACAAGGTCGACCGGCCCGACAGCCGGATCAGCGAGGTCGTCGACGAGGTCTACGAGCTCTTCATGGACCTCGACGCCGACGAGGACCAGATCGAGTTCCCCATCGTCTACGCCTCGGGCAAGGCCGGCGCCGCGAGCCTGGCCCGCCCCGCGGACGGCACCCTGCCGGACAACGAGGACCTCGAGCCGCTCTTCAAGACGATCATGGAGACGATCCCGGCTCCCTCCTACGAGTCGGACGCCCCGCTCCAGGCGCACGTCACCAACCTCGACTCGAGCAACTTCCTCGGCCGCCTCGCGCTGCTGCGCGTCTTCAACGGCGAGCTGCGCAAGGGCCAGCAGGTCACCTGGTGCCGCCACGACGGCACGACCGAGCGGGTCAAGATCACCGAGCTGCTCATCACCGAGGGTCTGGAGCGCAAGCCGCTCGACACCGGTGCGGCGCGCCCCGGCGACATCATCGCCATCGCGGGCATCCCCGACATCATGATCGGCGACACCATCGCCGACGCCGACAACCCGATCCCGCTGCCGGTCATCACCGTCGACGAGCCGGCCATCTCGCTGACCCTGGGCACCAACACCTCGCCCCTCGTGGGCCGCGGCCCGACGAAGGGCACGAAGGTCACCGCCCGCATGGTCAAGGACCGCCTCGACAAGGAGCTCATCGGCAACGTCTCGCTGCGCGTGCTGCCGACCGAGCGCCCCGACGCGTGGGAGGTCCAGGGCCGAGGCGAGCTCGCGCTGGCGATCCTCGTCGAGCAGATGCGCCGCGAGGGCTTCGAGATGACCGTCGGCAAGCCGCAGGTCGTCACCCGTGAGGTCGACGGCAAGGTCCACGAGCCGGTCGAGCGCCTGACGATCGACACCCCCGAGGAGTACCTCGGCTCGATCACCCAGGTCCTCGCCGCCCGCAAGGGCCGCATGGAGCAGATGACCAACCACGGCACCGGCTGGATCCGCATGGAGTTCCTCGTGCCCTCGCGCGGTCTCATCGGCTTCCGCACCGAATTCCTCACCGAGACCCGGGGCGCGGGCATCGCGCACCACGTCTTCGAGGGCTACGAGCCGTGGTTCGGCACGATCACCACCCGCGTCTCCGGGTCGCTCGTCGCCGATCGCTCCGGGCCGGTCACCGCCTACGCGATGGTCAACCTCCAGGAGCGCGGTGCCCTCTTCGTCGAGCCGGGCACCGAGGTCTACGAGGGCATGATCGTCGGCGAGAACTCGCGCGCCGACGACATGGACGTCAACATCACCAAGGAGAAGAAGCTCACCAACGTGCGCGCCTCCTCCGCGGACAACTTCGAGAAGGTCGTCCCGCCGCGCAAGCTGAGCCTCGAGCAGTCGCTCGAGTTCTGCCGCGAGGACGAGTGCGTCGAGGTCACCCCCGACGCGGTCCGCATCCGCAAGGTCGAGCTGACCGCTTCTCTGCGGGCCCGGGCGGCAGCGCGCGCCCGCAACTCCTGAGGTCGGGGCGCCGATGAGGCGCAGCACCGCCGCCCTGGTCGCCACCGCGACCGCGCTCGCCCTCGCGGCGGGCGCGGCCGGGTGCACCCACTCCGGCGGCGGTCCCGGGCCCGGCCCGGGGACGAGCACCGGCGGCGTCAGCGGCCCGAAGGACCGCCTGACCGTGCTCTCCGCCGGTCCGCTGCCCTCGTGGGACCCGCAGCGCATCACCAGCCGTCAGACGGCGGGCTTCGCCTCGCGCACGTGGATGCGCACGCTCACCGCCTATGCCCCGGCGGCCGACCTCGCCGGTCAGCGCACCCTGCGCGGTGACCTCGCCACGAGCTCCGGCCGCCCGAGCAAGGACGCGACGACGTGGACCTTCTCCCTTCGCCCCGGGGTGACGTGGCAGGACGGCTCCGCGATCACCTGCGAGGACGTGCAGTACGGCGTCGCCCGGTCCTTCGACGCCGACATCACCTCCAGCGGCTACGCCCTGACCTACCTCGACATCCCCAAGAAGCCGGACGGCACCTCGCGCTACCCCGGACCGCTGGCGAAGGGGGGTACCTCCGCCGCCAACCGTCGGCTCCTGGAGCGAGCGGTCGAGTGCCGTGACGAGCGGACGGTCGTCTTCCACCTCGCCGAGCCGGTGGGCAACTTCGGCGAGATCGTCTCGCTGCCGGAGTTCGCCCCCTTCAAGGCCTCGCAGGAGGGCAAGGACGCGACGCACGCGGCCTTCTCCTCCGGGCCCTACCGGCTCGAGGACGGGTGGGACCCGAGCAAGGGCGGCACGTGGGTGCGCAACCGCGAGTGGTCGCGCAGCAGCGACCCGCTGCGCCGCACCGGCCCCCGGACCATCGAGCACCGCGAGGGCGTCGAGCCCAAGGACGCCGTCGAGACGATCGTCGAGGGCAAGGACGGCGGACGCACGCTCGCGCTCGACCCGCTGCCCGCATCCCTCGCCCCCGCCGTGGACGAGGCCGGCGACCTCGCGCAGACCGTCTCCGTCGACGGGCAGCTCGTCGACTACCTCGCGGTCAACGTGCGCAGCAGCGCGCTGAAGAAGTCCTCGGTGCGCACCGCACTGGCCGCCGCGACCCACCGCGAGGCCTACACCGAGGCGCTCGGCGCCGGCTCCGGCACCCCGACCTGGTCGCTGCTCGGCACCGCGCTGCCCTCCGCTCACGACACCGTGCTCGACCACGGCCCGAGCGGCGACACCGCCGCCGCTCGCGAGCAGCTGCGCGAGGCCAAGGTGCGCACCCCGGTGAAGATCACCGTCGGCTACCGCGACACGGAGGGTGCCGACGCGGCGATGCGGGCGCTCGAGGGCCCGTGGGAGGACGCGGGCTTCGACGTCACACTCAAGGCGATCCCCGAGGACGACTACTTCGAGCAGATCGGCACCCGCAAGGTCGCCGAGGACCTCGACGTCGTCTGGGCCAACTGGGGTCCTGACATCCCCTCGGCCGCCAGCGTCCTGCCGCCGCTCTTCGACGACCGGGTCAACCTGTCGAAGACCTCGGTCGGCCGCGACTACGGCCTGCTCGCCGACCGCAAGGTCGACGCCGCGATGGACCGGGCGAGCAAGCAGACCGACCGCGGCAAGCGGGCGAAGGCCTGGGCCGAGGTCGACACCGACCTCCTGCGCGACGGGGCCTACATCCCCCTTCGTCAGAGCCGACTGACCTATGTCGCCGGCTCCGAGGTCACCTCGCTCGTCGGCAACCCCGTGCACGGCGGGACGCCGGAGATGGGTCTGATCGGGGTGTCTCGATGAGCCGCGCCGAGCCCGTCCTGGTCGAAGGGCGGCCCGCGCGGCTGCTCTTCGTGCACGCCCACCCCGACGACGAGAGCCTCGCGACGGGGGTCGCCATCGCGCACCACGTCGCCGCCGGCGACGAGGTGCACGTGCTCACCTGCACCCTCGGGGAGCAGGGCGAGGTCATCCCGCCCGAGCTGGCGCACCTCGACGCCGACCACGAGGACACCCTCGGCGACTTCCGCCGCGACGAGCTGCGCGGCGCGATGACGGCCATCGGCGCCCGCAGCCGGGTGCTCGGCGAGGACCCGGCCGCCGGCCGGCTCTCGCGGTGGCGCGACTCCGGCATGGCCGGCACGCCGAGCGCGCACGACCCGCGCGCGTGGGTGCGCTCCGACACCGACGAGGCGGTCGCCGCCGTCGGCGCGGTCATCGACGAGATCGACCCCGACGTCGTCGTCACCTATGACGCCCACGGTGGCTATGCCCACCCCGACCACATCCGCACCCACGAGGTGACCCGGGCGGCCGTGGCCGCCCGGCCCGAGGGCAGCCGCCCGGCGCTCTTCGGCGTCTTCACCCCGCGCTCGTGGGCCCTGGAGGACCGCGAGGTCCTCGCCACGCTGCACGCGCCGGCCCAGCACGGCTGGACGCAGCCGACGGGGGAGCTGCCCCCTTCGGTCGTGGACGACGCGGTCGTGACCCACGCGATCGTCGACGAGGTCGCCGTGGACCGGCAGGAGGCCGCGCTGCGGCACCACCGCACCCAGGTGACGCTCGGGCCCTCGCGCACCTATGCCCTGTCCAACGACATCGCGGCGCGGCTGCCGGGGCGGGAGGGCTTCGCCCGGCTCGACCTGACGACCGGGCAGCCCGTGCCGGCCGTCGTCGTGGGGGAGCGCCCGCCGCTCGTGGCCCGCCGATGACCGGGCTGTCGCCGACGACCCTGCGGCACACCATGGCCCACTTCGCGACCGGGGTGACCGTCGTGACGACGGTTGCCGACGGGCACGACCACGCGATGACCGCCAACTCGGTCACGTCGGTCTCGCTCGACCCGCCGCTCGTCCTCGTCTGCGTCGTCAAGGACACCGGCTGGCACGAGGCCGTGACACAATCCGGCGTGTGGGGGATCTCGATCCTCCCGAGCGCGGCTCGACCGGCGGCCAGCTGGCTGAGCACCGGTGGTCGGCCGCTGCAGGGACAGCTCTCGCGCGTGCCGCACCACCGCGGCGAGCTCGGCGTCGCCCTCCTGGACGACGCCCTGGGCACCCTCGAGTGCCGCACGAGCGCCCTGCACGATGCCGGCGACCACACCATCGTCGTCGGCGAGGTCGTGACGAGCCGGGCCGATGCCCGCCGAGACGACCCACTGATCTACTACCGCAGCCAGTACACGAGCACGAGGTGACCGCATGACCCACGACGACCGCTGGAGCGACGACGAGCTCGTCGACCGGCCCCGCCGGGGGCGCGGCTGGATCGCCGGCGCCTTCGTGCTGCTCGTCATCGCGGCGCTCTACGTCGCCGCGGCGATGTACTTCGGCGACAAGGTGCCGGCCAACACCCGCGTGGGCGGCGTCGCCGTCGGCGGCAAGACGCCCGCCGAGGCCCAGAGCACGCTCGAGGAGCAGCTCGCGGACGAGGAGGCCGAGCCGGTCACCCTCGACGTCGCCGGCAAGAGCGTGGAGCTCACCCCGGCCGAGGCCGGCCTGTCCTACGACTACGAGGCCTCCGTCGCCGGCCTGACCGGCTTCAGCCTCAACCCCGTCGACCTCGTCAACCACGTGCGCGGCGGCGTCGAGCGCGAGGTCGAGGTGCAGGTCGACGAGGACGCGCTCGCCGCGGCCGTGGACGAGGCCACCGACGGCATGGACAAGAAGCCGACCGAGGGCAAGGTCTCGCTCGACGGGGCCAAGGTCGTCAAGACCTCCTCGAAGCCCGGTCTGGCGCTGGAGCGGGACAAGGCCGTCGCGGCGATCGCCGACGGGTGGCCGGCCGAGCGCAGCTTCGAGGTGCCGACCACCGCGCCGAAGCCGAAGCTGAGCCAGGCGGAGATCGACCGCTTCGCCAAGGACGACCTCACGCCGCTCGTCTCCGCGCCGGTGAAGGTCACGACGACCGATCCCAAGGGGTCCGGCGCCGCGAAGAACATCTCCTTCGAGGTCACGGCCGAGCAGCTCGCCGCCGCCGTGTCCGTCCAGGACTCGCAGGGCAAGCTCTCGGCGAAGGTCGACGAGGCGAAGCTCCAGGAGATGGCGGCCGCCGCCGGCCGGGGCTCGGGTCGCTTCCGCGCGGCGCAGGACGCGGTCGTGACGCGCAACGGGCGCAGCTTCTCCGTCTCACCCTCGAGCACCGGTCTCGAGCTGGACTCCACCGGACTGGGCGCCAAGGTCGCCGAGGCGATGAAGAAGTCCGGTGCGCAGCGCACCGTGGCGGCGACGTCGAAGCAGACGAAGCCCGACTTCACGACGATGGAGGCGCGGCGCACCCTGCCCAAGGAGCAGATCTCCACCTTCACGACCTATCTGCCGGACAACCCGGTGCGCACCAACAACATCAAGATCGCCGCTCGCCAGCTCAACGGCGCCTACGTGGCGCCCGGCGAGACCTTCTCGCTCAACGGTCTGCTCGGTCCGCGCACCGCGGCCAAGGGCTACCAGAAGGCGGGCGTCATCAACGCCGGCCGCCTCACGGAGGACTACGGCGGCGGCATCTCGCAGCTGTCGACGACCCTCTTCAACGCGGTCTTCTTCTCGGGGGCGAAGATCGAGGAGTTCCACCCGCACTCCTTCTACATCTCGCGCTACCCCGAGGGCCGCGAGGCGACGATCTCCTGGCCCGACGTCGACAACCGCTTCACCAACGACACCGGCGCCGGCATCCTCATCAACGCCTCGGTCAACGGCGACGAGGTGACGGTGAGCTTCGACGGGCGCAAGGCCTACGACAAGGTCGAGGCGAACAAGAGCGCCCGTCGCAACCTCGTGCAGCCCAAGAAGATCACCGACAACAAGAAGGGCTGCGTGCCCCAGTCGCCCGCGCCCGGCTTCTCCGTCGACATCACCCGCACCTTCATCAAGGGCGGGCGCACCGTGAAGTCGTCGAGCTTCACGACGACCTACATCCCCCAGGACGACGTCACCTGCACCAACCCCTGACGGGGCCACCCGAGCGGGGTCAGCCGAGTGCGGAGCCCGGGTAGGCCAGCACCGGGCCGTCGACGCTCACCGGGACCTGCTCGCCGGGCGCGGGGGCGCGGCGGCCGGTGACGCGGACGGCGACGAGCATGCCGTCGCCCAGGGCGACCTGCACGAGGGCGTGGGCCCCGTGGTAGGTGATGCGCTGGACCGTGCCGTGCGGGCAACCGGGGGAGTCGGTGAGCGAGAGGTCCTCCGGGCGCAGGACGACCTCGACGTCGCCGGGCGCGACGTCGGCACGCGGGGTGAGGAGCCCGAGGGCGCAGGTGATGCCCTCGGAGCCGGCCCGCCCGGGCAGACGCACGACGTCGCCGAGGAAGGCCGCCTCGCGCGCGTCGACCGGCGTCTCGTAGATCTCGTGCGGCGTGCCGACCTGGCTGAAGCTGCCTCCGCGCATGATCGCGACCTGGTCGGCGAAGGAGAGCGCCTCCTGCTGGTCGTGGGTGACGAGGATCGTCGTCGCCGCGGTCTCGGCGAGGGCGGCGGCGACCGCCTCACGGGTGCTCGCCCGCAGCGCCGTGTCGAGGGACGAGAAGGGCTCGTCGAGCAGGACGACGGCGGGGGAGAGGGCGAGCGCGCGGGCCAGGGCCACGCGCTGCTGCTGCCCTCCGGAGAGCTGGTCGGGCCGGCGGCTCGCGGTGCTCGCGGGCAGGCCGACGAGCTCGAGGAGCTCGCCGACCCGGTCGCCGCGGCGCCGCGCGGCGCGGCGCATGCCGAAGGTGATGTTGTGCGCGACGTCGAGGTGCGGGAAGAGTCCCCCGTCCTGGCGCACGTAGCCGATGCCGCGCCGCTCGGGCGGGACGGACCTCCCTTCGCCGCACACGATCCGCTCACCGATGCGCACGGTCCCCGCGTCTGGGGCGAGGAAGCCGGCGATGACCCGCAGCAGGGTCGTCTTGCCGCCACCGGAGGCGCCGAGGACCGCGGTCGTCGTGCCGGTGGGGACCGTGAGGTCGACGCCGTGCAGGATCGGCTCGGAGCCGTACCCGACGGTGATGCCGTGGATGTCGACGGTGCTCATTCTTCGATCCCACTCTGTCGGAGCATCAGGAAGGTCAGCGGGGCGGACAGCAGGATCATCATCGCCGCGAAGGGGGCCGCCCCCGTGTAGTCGAACTCGTCGCTGGCGGCCCAGAAGGCCGTCGCGAGGGTCGAGGTGCCCGTCGGCGCGAGCAGCAGGGTCGCGGTGAGCTCGGTCGCCGTCGCGATGGCCACGAGCGCCGCTCCGGTGAGGGCCGACGGGAGGATGAGCGGCAGCACGACCCGGCGGAAGGCCTCGGCCGGGCTGCTGCCGAGCGAGCGCGCTGCGTCGCTGAGCTCCGGGGGCGCGGCGGCCAGGCCGGAGCGCAGCGAGACCATCGCCCGCGGGATGAAGAGGATCGTGTAGCCGAGCACGAGCAGGGCGGGGCTCTGGTAGGCCGCCGGGAGGTAGCGCACCGACAGGGTGATCAGCGCCAGCGCGATCACGACGCCGGGCAGCGAGCTGGCGACATAGGTGACGCGCTCGAGCAGGAGCGTCCACCCGGAGCGACGGCGGCTGAGCAGCCAGGCCCCGGGGAGGGCGAACAGCAGGGTGAGGGCGGCCGCGGCGAGCGCGAGGGAGATCGTCGAGCCGGTGGTGAGCAGCAGGGAGGGGCGCATCGCGATCTCTGCGGCGGGGGCGGCGGCCCAGCGCGCGAGCCAGCGTCCGACGAGCGTCACGGGGACGACGAGGGAGACGAGGACGACGGCCGTCAGCGCGAGGCAGGCGAGCGGGGCCCAGCGGCCCAGGCGCACGGCCTCGGCCCGGCGGTGGACGCCGCGGCCGACGCGGGAGGTGCGGGCGCTGCCGCGCACCAGGTGCTCGAGGGTGAGGACGGTGACGCACAGCAGCACGAGGACGAGCGCGAGCAGGCTGCCCTGGTTGCTGCTGAAGCTCACCTGGTACTGCACGAGGATCGCGGTGGTGAAGGTCGGGTAGCGCATCATCTCGAGCACGCCGAACTCCGCGAGCAGGTGCAGCGCGACGAGCAGCGCGCCGCCACTGATCGCGGGGCGCAGCCGCGGCAGGACGGTGCGCCGCCAGGCAGCCCACGGTCCGGCCCCGAGCGCCCGGGCGTCCTCCTCCGGGGCGGCGTCGAGGTCACGCAGGATGGCCGCCACGGGCAGGTAGACGAAGGGGAAGTACGCGGCGGTCGTCACGAGCGCCGCCCCGCCCAGCCCGTCGAGGCCGGGGCGGAAGGAGACCCAGGCATAGGCGGCGACGAAGGCCGGGACGGCGAGCGGGGCGCCGAGGAGCACCCGCCACACGCCGGCGAGGGGCAGGTCGGTCCGCTCGACGAGCCACGCGGAGCCGACACCGAGGACGACCGTCGCGGGGACGGTGACGGCGATGAGCAGGAGGGTGTTGGCGAGCAGCTCGCCGATGCGCGGGCGCACGAGGTAGTCCGCGGCGCCGCCGAGCCCGCCGGGGGTCCGCCCGATCGCGTCGACGGCGACGACCCCGATCGGGAGCAGGGTGATGGCCGCGGCGAGGACCGCCGCGGCCACCACGAGGTGCCTAGAGGAGACCGGCATCGGTCATCAGCCGGGTGACCTTCTCGGAGTCGAGGCCGAAGGGGTCGACGTCGGGCGACTCGAGGGAGTCGAGAGTGGGCAGGTCCGGGTCGGAGGCGGCGCCGGTGGCGACCGCGTACTCCTTCGAGCCGCTCGTCTCGAGGACCTGCTGGCCCTCCTTCGAGAGGACGTAGTCGACGAACTGCTGGGCCTCGTCGGCGTGCTTGGCGTTCTTGAGCACGCCCGCGGCGGAGAGGCTGACGAAGGCGCCGGGGTCCTCGTGCTTGAAGTAGTGCAGCTTGGTGCTGGCCGTGCCCTCCTTGGTCTCGGCCTGGTCGCGGTACCAGTAGTAGTGGTAGATGACGCCCATCGGGACCTCGCCGGCGTTGACGGCCTTCATCGTCGCGATGTTGTTCTCGTAGATGCGCGCATTGGTCTTCATGCCCTCGAGCCAGGTCTTCGTCTTCGCCTCGCCCTGGTCGGCGAGCATGCCGGCGACGATCGCCTGGAAGTCGGCGCCCGTCGCGCCGGCGCCCCACTGGTCCTTGTACTCCGGGTCCTGCAGGTCCATGAGCGAGGCCGGCAGGTCCTTGGCGTCGATCTTGTCGGGGTTGTAGACGAGGACGGTGGACCGGGCGGCCACGCTCGTCCAGTCGCCGCTGCTGGGGCGGCGGTCCTCGGGCACCTTGGCGAGCGTCTTCGCGTCGATGGGGGCGAGCAGCTTTGCCTCCTCGACGAGAGTCATCGCGGGGCTGTTCTCGGTGAGGAAGACGTCGGCGGGCGAGGCATCGCCCTCCTGGACGATCTGGTGACCCATCGAGGAGTCCTTGCCGGCGCGGACCTGCGTCTTGATGCCGGTCTTCTTGGTGAAGCCCTCGGCCCAGGCCTTGGTGAGGGTGTCGTGCTGGCTGGAGTAGATCTGCAGCGCGTCCGGGTCGGTCGCCGGGCCGTCCGAGCCGCCGCAGGCGGCGAGGGCGAGGACGGAGGCGCCGAGGGCGCTCACCATGAGGGTGCGTCGGGTCATCATCGCGGGGTCTCCGATCGTTCAGGCGGTCTCGGCCCGGGGGCCGGTCGGTGCGGGGGCGGGACGGCGGTCCCGGGTGGCCAGGTCGGCCAGGGCGTGCGTCGGGCGCTGCAGCAGCCACCACAGCACGACCCCGAGGACGAGGGACCCGGCCAGGGCGAGCCACGGGTCGTCCACGACCCGGAAGACCTGCCACTGGACGAGGTAGATGTGCAGCGACGCGGCCGCGACGAGCCCGAGCGGGAGGGCGAGGGGGCGCGGGAGCGGCACGCGCGGGACGAGGCCGAGGACGGCGATCGCGACGAGCACCGTCAGGCCGCGGCTGGGCTCGACGAAGAAGTCCCACATGCCGACGGCGGTGAGCGCCAGGGTCGCCGCGCGCTGGCGGTGGGTGCGGGCGGCGCCGAGGGCCATGCCCAGGGCGAAGAGCCACAGGACGGACCCGGGCAGGCCACGCGTCGCGCCGGTCGACTCCGGGACGAGGATCCACCGGGGCACCAGGGCGACCGCGGCCAGGGCCATGCTCCACGCCCACGGGTGGCGCACGTGGAGCCGCCCGAGCGCGGGCACGGAGACGAGCGCGAGGGCGAGCACGCTGCAGGCGAGCAGGGCCTCGATGAACCACAGGTTGATCCGGGCGCCCCACTCGACCTCGCCCACGAGCCAGTTGACGAGCAGCACGTTCTCCCAGCCGTAGCCCGAGGCGGTGACCAGCCCGAAGAGGGCGACCGCCATCGACGGCACCGCGAAGGTCGCGATCGAGCGCAGGCCGCGTCGGCGCCGCTCCGCGGGCCGCGGGTCGTCGAGGGTGAACTTGGTGAGCGACCAGCCGGCGAGGGCGAGGAGGGTGTGCGCGCCGCCGGGGACGGAGATGATCCCGAGGTGGCTGGCGCAGATCGCCAGGGCGGCGAGAGCGCGCACGACGACGGGTGTCTCGGCCCAGCGCACGACGCGTCCGGGGGTGCCGGCCTGCGCCGCGAGACGACGAAGGGGGACCCGGTGCCAGCCGTCGGGGAGGGGCCCGAGGGCCCGCTCGAGGGCGACCGAGGTCTGCACGAGGCTGTAGGAGTCCCCGCCCAGCTCGGCGAAGGAGCGGTCCGGGTCGACGTCCTCGCGCCGCAGGGCGGCGGCGACGAGGGCGACGGTGGCGGCGAGCTGGTCGCCGGAGGGCAGGGGGTCGCCGGTCGTCGCCGCGAGCGCGCGCTCGCGGCACGCGGCCCGGTCGGTCTTGCCGTTGGGCAGCCGGGGCAGCTCGGCGACGGTGTCGACGATGACGGCCCCGGGGGCGAGGCCGGCGGCCCGGACCGCCCGCTCGCGGACCGAGCGGACGAGGTGGGGGTTGCCCCCTTCGTCGGTGACGAGGGTGACGAGGAGGTGGCGGGCGTCGGCGGTGACGACCACCTCGTGACCGGCATCCGCGAGCGCGTCGGCGACGCGGCCGAGGTCGATGCGCAGGCCGAGGACCTTGGCGATGTCGTCGCGGCGGCCGACGATACGCACGCGGCCGTCGTCCAGCCGCCCGAGGTCGCCGGTGCGCAGCTCGGCGACCATGCGGCCGAGGGCGAGCTCGTCGGGGTGCTCGGCGTAGCCGAGCATGACGCCGGGGCCGGTGAAGACGAGCTCGCCGACCTCGTCGCTCCCGCCCGGGACGTCGTGGTCCAGGCGGAAGGCCGAGGCGGCGACGGCCCGCCCGACCGCGTCCGGGTGCTCGAGGACCTCGGCGCCGCGCTGGATCGCCATCCGGGCGGTCGCCTCGGTCTGGCCGTACATCACCGCGAGCTCCCAGCCCTGGCGCCGGCCGAGCACCGCGAACTCGCGCACCCGCTCGACGCCGAGCGCGCCGCCGGCCTGGGTCACGAGGCGCAGCCCGGGCGTCCCGGCGCGCAGGCGCGCATCGACGAGGTCGAAGGTGTGCGGCACCCCCGCGAGGACGGTGACGCGGTGCTCGGCCTGCAGCCGCCAGAACTCGTCGTCGGTCACCGAGCGCTCGGTGACGACGATGCCGCCGCCGGCGAGGAGCGCGCTGTGCAGGACGGACAGGCCGTAGCAGTAGTGGAGGGGGAGTGAGGTGATCGCGCGGTCGTCCGCGCGCAGGCCCAGGCCCTCGGCGATGGCTGCGGCGTTGCTCGTGAGGTTGTCGTGCGAGAGGCGCACGAGCTTGGGGCTGCCGGTGCTGCCGGAGGTCGACAGCAGCAGCGCGAGGTCGGGGTGCAGCAGGTGCTGGGGCTCGGTCGAGAGGGCCTCGACGCGCTCGCCGACGAGCCTCACGTCCGGGGCGAAGCGCTCGGTGACCGACTCCGCGCCCGGTCCGGTGACGAGCCCGACGTGACCGGCGGCGAGCACCGCCAGGTGGGCCACGACACCCGGGACGTCGCGCGTCGGGTGGAGGTGGACCAGGCGACGACCGGTCGCCGCGTCGGGCAGGCGCTCCGCGAGCGCCGCGACCCGTGCCGCCAGGTCGGCGTGCGTCAGCACCCGGTCGCCGTCGAGGAGCGCGGGACGGGTCGACCCGGGGTGGACGAAGGGGGCGGTCCCCCGGCCCGGGACGCGCTCGGGAGCCGGGCGGGCCACCTCCGTGAGCGTCGCCGTGGGAGTCATGTTGGTGTGCCTATCCTTAGTAGCTAGGGCGAGAGTACAACCGTTGATGTCAGGACCTCACATGGACAACCACGTCGTGGACGTCTGGTGGTCGGACCTGCGGGCGATGGACCTGGCGCTCCTGCCGCTGCTCGACCCGGTCGAGGCGGCACGGGCCGCGGGCATCGCCGGCTCGGCCGACCTCGGGCGCTTCGTCGTCGGGGCGTGGCTGCTGCGGGTCGCAGTGGGGGCCGCGACGGGGACCGACCCCCGCTCCGTCGCCGTCGAGCGGACCTGCACCGACTGCGGCGGGCCGCACGGGCGGCCGCTCGTGCACGGCACGCACGTGAGCGTCGCGCACGCCGGGCCGCTCGTCCTCGTCGCCACCGCTGCGGTGCCGGTCGGTGTCGACGTCGAGTCGCTCCGGCGCGGAGGGGACGTCGCCGGATGGGTCGTCGAGGAGGCGACCTTCAAGGCCACGGGGGCGCGCTCGTCAGCCGGCGTCCGGGTCGTCGATCTCGAGGTCCCGGTGCCGGGCTACCGCGCGGCGCTCGCCGTGGCCGGCGCCGACGTCACCCTCGTCACGCACGGGCCGTCGGAGTCGGCCGCCGCTCAGCGCAGCGCGAGGTAAACGTAGTCGTGGTGGGTCGTCAGGCCCATATCGCGGTAGAGGTGCTGGGCGGGCGCGTTGCCCGGCTCGACCTGCAGGTAGGTCAGGCTGGCGCCGTCGGCTGCGGCTGCCCGCAGCGACTCGACCGTGAGCCATCGGCCGACGCCGCGGCCGCGGTGCTCGGGGGCGACGTGCAGGCCGAAGACGCCGGCCCACCCGTCGCTCAGTGCCACGCGCACGACGCCGGCGGTGCTCCCTTCGTCGTCGTGGGCGGTGAGGAAGACCTGGTGGCGGGGCAGAGCGAGGATCTCCCGGGCCGCGTCGCGGTGCTCGAGGACCCGCGGCGAGCTGCCGGCGAGCCACGCCTCGTCGACGTGGTCGCGGCACTCCGCGGTGATGCCCGCGGGCGCGGGGACGGGCGCGTCGAGCAGGGTGTCCGTCCACCCCGTGAGCACCTCGGCGACGGTGCGCTCGCGGTAGCCGCGGTCGAGGAGCAGCCGGCCGAGGGCGTCGTCCGCGGTGCCGGCACCGGCCGGCCGGGGGAGCATGACGAGCGGAGGGAGGTCGCGCTCGGCGTACCAGGCCTCCACGGCGTCGACGGCCTCCGGCAGGGGCAGGCCCGGGTCGCCCACGGGCAGAGCGGAGTTGGAGCGACCGGTCCACCCGAGACCGGCCCGCAGCAGCCAGCCGGAGCCCGGTGCGCCGAGCCAGGCCTCCTCGACGCCCGGCTGACCGCGGGTCATGACGAGGTGCAGGTCCTCGAGCGTGATGGCACGGTGCGGGGCGCCGCGACGGGTGGGCTTCGGAGGGATCACGCGCGCGGCGACGACCCGGTCACGGGCCACGGTGACGTCGCCGGTGCGGGTGGCGATGCACAGGTGGGTCGCGTCGATGTCGACGAGTTCGCCGACGGTGTCCGTGAGGGTGGGGCCCGCGGTCGGGGGCGGGTCGATCCGGGAGCGGACGGCGACGCGTTGACCTGTGGTGAGACCCGCGGGCAGATCACTCATGGGGCGTCATAGTATGTGCCGCATGACGTATGTGATCGCGCAGCCTTGTGTGGACCTCAAGGACAAGGCCTGCATCGAGGAATGCCCGGTCGACTGCATCTACGAGGGCAAGCGCAGCCTCTACATCCACCCGGACGAGTGCGTCGACTGCGGTGCCTGCGAGCCCGTCTGCCCCGTCGAGGCCATCTACTACGAGGACGACACCCCCGAGGAGTGGGCCGACTACTACAAGGCCAACGTCGAGTTCTTCGACGACCTCGGCAGCCCGGGCGGCGCCGCGAAGATGGGCATGATCGACAAGGATCACCCGATCATCGCCGCCCTGCCCCCGCAGGAGCACGACGAGTGATGGTCGGCGCCCGCTGATGGACCTGCCTGACTTCCCCTGGGACTCGCTCGCTCCTGCCAAGGAGCGGGCGAGCTCCTTTGTCTCCTCCGACCCCGCCCAGGGCGAGGGCATCGTCGACCTGTCGGTCGGCACCCCCGTCGACTCCACCCCCGAGGTGGTGCAGACGGCCCTGCGCGACGCCGCTGACGCGCCCGGCTACCCGCAGACCTGGGGCACGGCCGACCTGCGCGAGGGCATCGCCGGCTGGTTCGAG
Organism: Janibacter sp. CX7; assembly: GCF_024362365.1. NCBI lineage: Bacteria > Bacillati > Actinomycetota > Actinomycetes > Micrococcales > Intrasporangiaceae > Janibacter > Janibacter sp. CX7. Next base: position 664,890 of record NZ_CP101464.1, read on the forward strand.
CGCCGCCGCGGCGCCCCGGGCATCGACCCCGACGGCGTGCTGCCCACGGTGGGCTCCAAGGAGCTCGTCGCGTGGCTGCCGACCCTCATGGGCCTGGGCGCGGGCGACACCGTCGCCTTCCCCCGGGTGGCCTACCCGACCTACGACGTGGGCGCGCGGATGGCGGGGGCGACCCCCTTCGCCGCCGACGCCACGACCGCCTTCGGTCCCACGACGTCGGCCACCGCACCCAAGCTGCTGTGGCTCAACACCCCGAGCAACCCCACGGGCAAGGTCCTGGGGGTCGAGCACCTGGCCAAGGTCGTCGCCTGGGCCCGTGAGCGCGGCGTCGTCGTCGCCTCCGACGAGTGCTATGCCGAGCTGGACTGGCGCACCGAGGAGGCGCGCGGCGAGGGCTACGACAGCCTGCCGACGACGCCGTCGATCCTCGACCCGCGCGTCACCGGTGGCTCCCACGAGGGCCTGCTCGCCGTCTACTCGACCTCCAAGCAGTCCAACCTCGCGGGCTATCGCGCGGCCTTCGTCGCCGGTGACCCCGCCCTCGTGGGGCGGCTGCTCGAGGTGCGCAAGCACGCGGGCATGATCGTGCCGTGGCCGGTCCAGCGGGCGCTGCTCGCAGCCGTCGGCGACGACGCGCACGTCGCGGCCCAGCGGGAGATCTACCGGGCCCGCCGCGAGGTGCTGCGCCCGGCGCTCGAGGGCTTCGGCCTGCGCATCGACGACTCCGAGGCGGGCCTGTACCTCTGGGCGAGCGCGGGGGAGCCGAGCCGGGTGACCGTCGATCGGCTCGCGCAGCGCGGCATCCTCGTCGCGCCGGGCGACTTCTACGGCGCGGCCGGCGAGCAGCACGTGCGGGTCGCCCTCACGGCGACCGACCAACGCATCGCGATGGCGGCGGCCCGGCTGGCCGCCGGACCCGCATCGTGACCCAGCACACGGCTGGGGTAGTTTCAGTGATGACACCGCATGCCCGGGGCCACCGCCCCTGCGGCACGGCACGACCGAAGGGCTGATGACCTCCATGACCGATGACGCCACCTTCTCCGCCGCGGGCAAGGACCTGACGTTCCCCCTCGTCAAGGCCTCCGAGGGCAATGACGGCTACAACATCTCCACGCTGATGAAGGAGACGGGCAACACCACGCTCGACGTGGGCTTCGTCAACACCGCCTCCTGCAAGAGCGACATCACCTACATCGACGGTGACGCCGGGATCCTGCGCTACCGCGGCTACCCGATCGACCAGCTGGCGAGCAAGTCGACCTTCACCGAGGTCGCCTACCTGCTGATCTACGGCGAGCTGCCGACGGCCGACCAGCTCGGCGACTTCGAGGAGCGCATCTCGCGCCACACGATGCTCCACGAGGACCTCAAGGCCTTCTTCAACGGCTTCCCGCGCGACGCGCACCCGATGCCGGTCCTGTCCTCGGCCGTCTCCGCGCTGGGCACCTTCTACCAGGACAGCCTCGACCCCTTCGACCCGGAGCACGTCGAGATCTCGACGATCCGCCTCCTGGCCAAGCTGCCGACGATCGCCGCCTACGCGCACAAGAAGAGCGTCGGCCAGCCCTTCCTCTACCCGGACAACTCGCTGAGCCTGACGGAGAACTTCCTCCGGATGACCTTCGGCTTCCCGGCCGAGCCCTACGACCTCGACCCCGAGATCGTGCGCGCGCTCGACCAGCTCTTCATCCTGCACGCCGACCACGAGCAGAACTGCTCGACGTCGACGGTGCGCCTCGTCGGGTCGGCCCACGCCAACCTCTTCAACTCCGTCTCCGCGGGCATCCACGCCCTCTCCGGCCCGCTGCACGGCGGCGCCAACCAGGCGGTCCTGGAGATGCTCCAGCAGATCCAGGCCTCCGACGACGGCGCCGAGACCTTCATGAAGAAGGTCAAGAACAAGGAGGACGGCGTCCGCCTCATGGGCTTCGGCCACCGGGTCTACAAGAGCTACGACCCGCGCGCGGCGATCGTCAAGGAGACCGCGCACACCATCCTCGAGAAGATGGGTGGCGACGAGCAGCTCGAGATCGCCATGAAGCTCGAGGAGATCGCGCTGGCGGACGACTACTTCGTCGAGCGCAAGCTCTACCCCAACGTGGACTTCTACACCGGCCTGATCTACACGGCCATGGGCTTCCAGCCGAAGATGTTCACCGTCCTCTTCGCCATCGGCCGCCTGCCGGGCTGGATCGCCCAGTGGCGCGAGATGATCGAGGACAAGGACACCAAGATCGGCCGTCCCCGCCAGATCTACACCGGCCCGACCGAGCGCGACTACGTCGGCATCGAGGGCCGCTGAGCCGCCACCTGCGGCACGGCACGTCGACCCCCTTCGTCCTCACGGGCGGAGGGGGTCGCCGCATGTCGGGCCGGGCGAAGGGGGGTGCGCTCAGCTCTCGTGGAGGGTGACGATGACGCGGGTGTCCTCGATCGGCTCGTCGGCGTCGCGCCACTGCATCGCGTCGTCCCCGGAGCCACGGACCCACTCGCGGTCGCCGACCTGCACCCGCACGACGTTGCGGGCCTTGGCCTGGCCGACCGACCACGAGCCGACCGCCCACGCGTGGCGGGAGTCCGCGGCGGTGATGCTGATGGTCTGGCCGTCGGCGGTGCCGGAGTGCCCGGTCTCCTCGTCGAGCGCGGCGACGAAGCGGTCGGGGCGGCCGGCGGCCGTGGGGTCGTCGAGGCGGCAGACGAAGCCTTCGGGGGAGTGGCCGCTGAGGGCGGAGGCGATCGCCCGCCCCTCGTGCTCGTGGTCGGCGTAGGCCTCGGGGTAGCCGCTGCGCTGGACCTCCTGGGCGATCTCGGTGATCACCATCTGCTGCCACCCGTCGACCTTGACCAAGGCGTCGTAGAAGGCATTGGTCGCGTAGACCGGCTCCTGCAGCTGTGCCGCGGTGCCCCAGCCCTGGCTCGGTCGCTGCTGGAAGAGGCCGACGGAGTCGCGGTCGCCGTAGGAGAGGTTGCGCAGCTTCGACTCCTGGATCGCCGTGGCGATGCCGATCGTGCCGGCGCGGGCGGGCAGGCCGCGCTTGACCCCCAGGAGCACGATCGTGCTCGCGTGGTGCATCTGGTCGGGCGCGAAGGTGACCGTCTCGCCGAGGGCGGTCGCGCTGCACTGCTCGCCGAGGAAGAGGCCGATCCGGTCGCGGGCGTACCAGGCGCCGACCCCGACGACGAGCGCGAGCACGCACACGAGCGCGACGACCCCGGACCAGCGCGGTCCGGAGTCGTCGGGCAGCGGTGGGTGCTCGGCCCTGGGCACGTCAGTCGTTGGCGTGCAGCGCGTCGTTGAGCGCGATGCCGTGGCCGGTGCGGTCACGTGCCTCGACGGTGCCGGTCACGGAGTTGCGCACGAAGAGCAGCCCGCTGCGGCCGGAGAGCTCGGCGGCCTTGACGACGGCGCCGTCGGGCAGGGTGACCTTGGTGCCGGCGGTGACGTAGAGCCCGGCCTCGACGACGCAGTCGTCGCCCAGGGCGATGCCGACGCCGGCCTCGGCGCCGACGAGGCAGCGCTCGCCGATGGAGACGCGCTCGGTGCCGCCGCCGGAGAGAGTGCCCATCGTCGACGCGCCGCCGCCGATGTCGGAGCCGTCGCCGACGACGACGCCCTGGCTGATCCGGCCCTCGACCATCGAGGTGCCGAGGGTGCCGGCGTTGAAGTTGACGAAGCCCTCGTGCATGACGGTGGTGCCGGAGGCGAGGTGGGCGCCCAGGCGCACCCGGTCGGCGTCGCCGATGCGCACGCCGGAGGGGGTCACGTAGTCGGTGAGGCGGGGGAACTTGTCGATGCTCGTCACCTGGACCGGGCCGCGGGCGCGCAGCCGGGCGCGGGTGGTCTCGAAGCCCTCGACCGCGCACGGGCCGTGGTTGGTCCACACGACATTGCTCAGCTGGCCGAAGAGGCCGTCGAGGTTGATCGAGTTGGGCTGGACGAGCCGGTGCGAGAGCAGGTGCAGCCGCAGGTAGGCGTCGGAGGCGCCCTCGGGGGCGGCGTCGAGGTCGATGGCGACGGTGACGACCTCGGTGCGCACGCCGCGCGCCTCGTCGTCGCCGGCCAGCGCGAGCAGCTCCTCGGGGACCCGGGTGGCCTCGGGGGCCTCGCCGAGCGCCGGCTCGGGGTACCAGGTGTCGAGGACCGTGCCCTCGGTCGTCACGGTGGCCACTCCGTGGCCCCAGGCTGCGCGCGTCGTCGTCATGGGCCAGATCCTACGAAACGGCGGCCCCGTCCCGCGATCTCGCCCGCCCCCACAAACTGTGGCTGACCGCAGTTTGGATGATCAGCCACACGACGTGCTGTGGCCCACCCTACGAACTGTGGCCGACTCATGCGGCTGCTGTCAGCGCCGCGACGACCAGGCGACGTACCCGCGCCGGGTCGTGCAGGTCCGACCACATGAGCCGGACGACGACGTACCCGCGGCGACGGAGATCGTCCTCCCGGCGCTTCTCGGCGACGATGGCTTGGCGGTCGTCGTACTTGACGGCGCCGTCGAACTCGACGATCACCCGGGTTCCGGTCACGAGGAAGTCCACGCGATACGGCCCGATCCAGACCTGGGGTTCGAGTGAGTACCCCAGATCGCGCATCACCCGGGCCGTCAGGGTCTTACCCGGTGACTCGTGGCGACCGTCGACATCGGCCAGTGCCCGCCGGACGGCGGCCGCCCCAGGGGTTCCGAGCGGCAGGTCAGCGGCGGCGACCTCGATCTCGGTCGACGTCACGAGGCCGCGCCGCACGGCGGCATCCGCCGCGGCGAGGGCGGCGCGGGGAGTGCAGGTCACCCCGGTGTGGGTCAGCGCCACGGCGACGGGAGCGCAGGCCAGCGGCGTGTCGACGAAGGGAGGTCGTGTCGCCGCGCGCAGCCCACCCGCGCACCCCCAGACGGTGTAGTCGTGGCTTCGTCTGGTCGCGTGCCCGCGGCCACGGACGAGGTGCACGCGATCGAGGTCGGTGTCGAGGATCGGCAGGTCGTGGAGGACCAGCGCCGACTGGGCGGTGGCGCCCGCGGGCTGGCGCAGTCGCCGGATGATCGCCACGGTCCTCAGCAGATGGGTCTGGGCAGCGTCGACGGTGTGGATGGTCGACCACATGCCACGGGTGAGATGGGTGAGCAGGCCAACCTTCGCCAGGGCCACCAGGCGGAGTCGTGGGATGCCATGGCGCTCCGCGTCAGCGCTCGAGAAGACACCGTTGACCGACGCCTGACGCAGCAGCTCGACCTCGTCCTCCATGGCTGGAGTCTGGCGTCCGCGACACGCCTCGCCGCGGGCTTTTCCACAGCGGGCCCGCCCAAGGTGGCGGCACCCCCCTTCGTCCGGCTCCAGCCAGCCGCACCTTGGATGGTCAGCCGCACGACGTGCTGTGGCCGACCATCCAAGCTGTGGCCAGCCACAGTTTGTGGGGGAGGGGGCGTGAGCGGTCGTAGGGTGGCGGCATGCCGAGCCTGGACCTGACCGCGGACGTCGTGACCCTCACCCAGCAGCTGTGCGACATCGAGTCGGTGAGCCACGAGGAGGAGACGATCGCCGACGCGATCGAGGCGGCGCTGCGCCCCCTTCGTCATCTCGAGGTGGTCCGCCGGGGCAACACGGTCATCGCCCGCACCCACCTCGGCCGCGACGAGCGGGTCGTCCTCGCGGGCCACATCGACACCGTGCCGCTCACGAGCGACCCCGCCAACCTGCCGACCCGGCGCGAGCAGGTCGGCGGCCAGGACGTCCTCTGGGGGCGCGGGACCGTCGACATGAAGGGCGGGGTCGCCGTCCAGCTCAAGGCCGCGCTGCTCGAGGAGCCGAGCCGCGACATCACCTTCCTCTTCTACGAGGCCGAGGAGGTCGACGCGGTCTACAACGGCCTGCAGCTGCTCGCCGACTCCGACCCCGACCTGCTGGCGGCCGACTTCGCGGTCCTGCTCGAGCCGACGAATGCTGCCGTCGAGGGCGGGTGCAAGGGCACGATGCGCGTCGAGGTGATCACGAAGGGGATCGCCGCGCACTCGGCCCGGCCGTGGAACGGCCACAACGCCATCCACGACGCCCACGAGGTCCTCGCCGCCCTCGCCGCCCACGAGGAGCAGACCGTCACCGTCGACGGACTCGACTACCACGAGGCCCTGCAGGCCGTCGGCATCACCGGCGGCATCGCGGGCAATGTCATCCCCGACAGCTGCAGCGTCCTCATCAACTACCGCTTCTCCCCGGACAAGGACACCGAGGCGGCGCTCGCCTACGTCCAGACCGTCCTGCCCGGCCGCGAGCTGCACCTGCGCGACGTCGCCGAGGGGGCCAGGCCCGGGCTGGACCTGCCTGCAGCGCAGGCCTTCGTCGCCGCGCTCGACGTGCCCGTCGGGCCCAAGGAGGGCTGGACCGACGTCGCGCGCTTCTCCGCGCTCGGCATCCCGGCGGTCAACTTCGGCCCCGGGGACCCCAACCTCGCCCACCACGACGAGGAACGCTGCCCGGTCGAGCAGATCGAGACCGCGGAGGCGGCCGTCCTGCGGTGGCTCGCGTAGGGTCGCTGACGTGACTGATCAGGGGAAGCAGCCGGCGTCCGACCGCTGGTACCACAAGGGCCCGGTCCTCATGCGCGGCCGCCAGGTGCCCAAGTCCACGACCGACCAGCGACTGCTCGACGACCGCGGCCACGCCGACTGGCTGCACACCGACCCGTGGCGGGTGCTGCGGATCCAGGCGGAGTTCGTCGAAGGCTTCGGTGCGCTCGCCGAGCTCGGGCCGGCCGTGAGCATCTTCGGCAGCGCCCGCACCCCCGTGGACTCGCCGCGCTACGCCCAGGGCATCGAGCTCGGCCGCCTCGTCGCCGAGGCCGGCTACGCCGTCATCACCGGCGGCGGTCCGGGCGCCATGGAGGCGGCCAACCGTGGGGCCAGGGAGGCCGGCGGCACGAGCGTCGGCCTGGGGATCGAGCTGCCCTTCGAGGCGGGTCTGAACCCCTACTGCGACCTCGGCATCAACTTCCGCTACTTCTTCGCCCGCAAGACGATGTTCGTCAAGTACAGCGAGGGCTTCGTCGTCCTGCCCGGAGGCTTCGGCACGCTCGACGAGGTCTTCGAGGCGGTCACCCTCGCCCAGACGGGCAAGGTGACGAGCTTCCCGATCGTGCTCGTCGGCGTCGACTACTGGCAGGGCCTCATCGACTGGCTGCGCGACTCGGTCCTCGAGGGCGGCATGATCAGCCCCGAGGACATCGACCGGCTCTTCGTCACCGACGACCTCGTCGAGGCGGTCGAGTACCTGCGGACCGCGTCCGACCGGGTGCGCCCCGCCGCGACGAAGCAGCCGGAGTAGACCGTGGTCTGGATCTTCTTCGTCCTCGTCGCACTGCTCGTCGTCGTCGCCGTCGCCGCCGCGGTCACCGGCCGGATCACCACCGACCCGATGGCCGAGCCGGTGGCCTCCGCGCCGCACCACGGGCTCCCGGAGTCGGACTTCGCCGCGAGCGACGTCGACGCCGTCCGCTTCGACACCGCGCTCCGCGGATACCGGATGGACCAGGTCGACGAGGTGCTCGACCGGCTGCAGCAGCGCCTCGCCGAGCTCGAGTCGGCTGCCCGGGACACGTCGGCCGTCCCGGACATGTCGGCCGCCCGAGACGATGTCGGTCCGCGCGAGGGTTGACGCGTGGGTTGACGAGGCGGTCGCCCGACCGATCCGCTCCCTCCTCGTCGTCTACGCCCTCTCCCGGGTCGTCGCGGTCCTCGCGATCTGGGTCGCCGCCCGCTACTACCAGTCCCCGGCCGGCGTGGGGCACCTCGATCCCGGCCTGCCCGACATGTTCGGCCTCTGGGACACGCAGTGGTACCGCAGGATCGTCACCGAGGGCTACCCGATCCCCCTGCCCGCCGACCCCGAGACCGGCGAGATCACCTACAGCGCCTGGGCCTTCTTCCCGCTCTTCCCGGGCCTGGTGCGCCTCGTCATGGCGACGGGCATCGGCTTCACCGCCTCCGCGGTCGTGCTCAACCTCGTGCTCGGTGCCGCCGCGACCGTCCTCGTGTGGAAGGTCCTCAGCTTCTCCGGCCACGCGGCGGCCCAGCCGGCCCGCGAGCGGCTCGCCTTCGTCGCCGCCGCCCTGTGGTGCTTCTACCCGGCAACCGGCGTCATGGTCATCCCCTACACCGAGGCGCTCGCCGCCGTCCTCATCGCCGGCGCCCTGCTGCTGCTCATGCGCGGCAACTACCTCGGCGTCGCGGGCATCGCCCTCCTCCTCGGCTTCACCCGGGGCGTCGCCGCCCCGCTCGGCCTGGCCGTGCTCGCCCACCTGTGGCTGCGCTGGCGGCAGGAGCGCGAGGCGGGGGTCGCCCCCTTCGCCCACGACCGCCTGCGGATCGCCGTCATGGTCCTCGCCACCGGGGTGTCCGGCATCGCCTGGCCGCTCACCGTCGGCTACCTGTCGGGACTGCCCGATGCCTTCTTCCGGGTGCAGGCGGCGTGGGGCCAGCGCCCCGACGAGGGGCCCTTCGTCCTGTGGTTCAGCTGGGCGTGGGAGCAGCGCGGGCTCTTCGCCGTCGTCGTCATGGTGGCGCTCGTCGGTACCTACCTCGCGCTCGTCCTCGGCCGCCACGGTCAGTGGATCCCGCTCGAGGTGCGCATGTGGGCGCTCGTCTACCCGATGTACCTCTTCGCGGTCGTGCGGCCGATCACGAGCATGTGGCGCTTCCTGCTCCTCGACTTCCCGCTCGCCGCGCTCCTCGCGTCGGTCGTCATGCGCACCTCGAGCGGCGGTCGGATCGTCGAGCACTGGCGTCGCAGGGCCGCCGTCGTCGTGCTCGTCCTCGTCGGTGGGATCTTCGCCTGGTCGTGCGGACTGCTGCCCTACGTGCCCTGGCACGTCACTCCTCCGTGACCGGCGGCGATTAGGCCGAGCGCGCACGGGAGGTGGATAATGGAGCCCAGCGTCGGCGCGACTGCGCCGCCCGGTCGGTGAGGCTCCGTCCGGTGTTGATCGAAGGGAACGCACATGGCGGCAATGAAGCCACGCACGGGGGATGGTCCTCTCGAGGTCGTCAAGGAGGGTCGTGGCATCGTCCTGCGGATGCCCCTCGAGGGCGGTGGTCGTCTCGTCGTCGAGATGAAGCCCGACGAGGTCCTCGCCCTCGGTGAGGCCATCGACAACTGCGAGGGCCTGCAGAAGTAAGCCCCGTACGAGAGCCCCCGGACACCTGCGTCCGGGGGCTTCGTCGTGCTCGGATGGTGACACGGGACTGTCAGTCGTGGGTGCGAGTGGTTACCGTGCCGAGACCACTGTCGACCTCGACCGAGGCCCACGAGAGGACTGCATGAACGCTGGATACGGACTCGCCGTCCGCTGGTCGCTGACCGAGGCGTCAGGCGATGTCGCGGAGCAGCTGCGGGAGTACGTCGTCGGTACCTCGATGGCCAACTTCATGTTTCTCGACGGCCTGGCCTTCAAGACCTGGCGCATGCGCGAGGGGGAGTGGTTCGAGGGCACCTACGTCTTCGACGCCGCGAAGGACCGAGACGACTTCTGCGAGGAGTTCACGGCGACGGCGACGGAGTCGGCCGGTTCGCGGATCATCGGCTCCGCGCCGATCGAGATCACGCCCTTCGAGGTCGTCGCCATCGCCGAGGGCCCGGCGCAGTTCCGCCGCGGCCCCGGACCCGGCTCGGTCTGACCGAGCCGCCGGGCGGCCGTTGGCGCGGCCCGAGCCGGCACCTACCGCTTGACGGCGGCGATCATGCCGTCACCGACCGGCAGCAGGCTCATGACGAGCCGCTCGTCGTCACGCAGCTGCTTGCCCAGGTCGCGCAGCAGCACGGTCGTCGCGTCCCGCGCCGCGGGGTCGGCGACCTTGTCGTGCCAGAGCATGTTGTCCATCGCGAGCACGCCGCCGGGGCGCAGCAGCCGGATCGCGTGCTCGACGTACTGCGGGTAGCCCTCCTTGTCGGCGTCGATGTGGACGAGGTCGTAGGACGAGTCGTTCATCCGCGGCAGGACGTCGACGGCGCGGCCGGTGATGACCCGGGTGCGCTGCGGGGCGATGCCCGCGGCCGCGAAGGAGCGCTTCGCGCGCAGCGCGTGCTCCGGCTCGATCTCGATCGTCGTCAGCACGCCGTCGGCGGGCATGCCGGCGAGCAGCCACAGGCCCGAGGTGCCGGCCCCGGTCCCGACCTCGACGACGTGGCGGGCACCGCTGGCTGCCGCGAGCAGACGAAGGGCGGCGCCTCCGCCCGTACCGATCGGCACCGCCCCGAGCTCGGTCCCGGTGCGACGTGCGGCCTCGAAGCTCTCGTCCTCGGGGACGAACTGCTCGGCGTAGGCATGGCTGTTGAGCTGGGCGGCGGTCATGGGAGTCCACCCTAGTGGCGCGCTGGATCACAGACTTCCCTCAGGTTGACGCGTGAGCATTGAGGGGTGACCAGCAACACCGACGTCCGCGACCTCGAGGGGCAGGAGTGGGTCCCCCCGACCTGGGCGGAGATCGTCGAGGAGCACAGCGCCCGCGTCTACCGGCTCGCCTACCGACTGACCGGCGACGTCCACGACGCCGAGGACCTCACCCACGACGTCTTCGTGCGCGTCTTCCGCTCCCTCGACGGCTACACGCCGGGCACCTTCGAGGGGTGGCTGCACCGGATCACCACCAACCTCTTCCTCGACCGCGCCCGCCGCAAGCAGCGCATCCGCTTCGACGCGCTGACCGACGAGTTCGCCGCACTGCTGCACAGCGGCTCGCCGACCCCCGAGCAGGTCGTCCTCGACCACCACCTCGACGCCGACATCCAGCGGGCGCTCGACGCCCTGCCGCCGCAGTTCCGCGCGGCGGTCGTCCTGTGCGACATCGAGGGGTTGACCTACGAAGAGGTCGCCGAGGCCCTCGACATCAAGCTCGGCACCGTCCGCTCCCGCATCCACCGCGGCCGCTCGCTCCTGCGCGAGAGCCTGAGCCACCGCGCTCCCACCCCGTCGACCCGCACCGAGAGCCGTCGCCGCGGCGGCTCCGGCTTCCCGCTGGCCCGCCCGGTCACCGGCACCCTCTGAGGTCGGCACCGTCCCGACAAGGCATGATCTACAGCCATGAGCTCTCCGCACCCAGGTGAGGAGCCGCGTCCCCAGGACGCCCCCACCGAGCCGACCCGACCGGTGCCGGCGACGCCCGAGCAGCGGGCCATGCCGAGCGCTCACGAGCAGTCCGCTGGTGATCAGCCCGCTGGTGGGCAGCCCGGCGGCGCACAGCCGGCCACGCAGCACAACGAGCCGCTCCCGCGCAGCCCGTACCTCCCCTTCGACAGCCTGGGCGGCCAGGGGCAGGCCCCGCGTCAGGCCGGCTGGGGCGCGACGCCGCAGCCCTACAACATGGACCACCAGCTCTACACGCAGCAGCACCTCACCACGCCGCCGCCGACGCGACGTCGCGGTCCCGGGTGGGGTGGCGCCATCGCCCTGGCGCTCGCCGCGGCCCTCGTCGCCGGTGGCCTCGGCGGCCTCGTAGGCGGCGTGACCGCCGACGACACCGGTGGTGGACCGACGATCGTCCAGCGCGACGGCGACACGGCGCAGCGCCCCGACGGCTCGGTCGCGTCCATCGCAGCCGACGCCGTGCCGAGCGTCGTCACCGTCCGGGTGCGGGCCGCCGGGGGCGGCGGCACCGGCTCCGGATGGGTCTACGACGACAGCGGCCACATCGTCACCAACAACCACGTCGTCGAGGGCGCCGGCAGCGGCGGCTCGGTGAGCATCGAGCTCAGCGACGGCAGCCGCCGCGACGCCAAGGTCGTCGGCAAGGACTCCTCCTACGACCTCGCCGTCCTCGAGGTCGACCCCCAGGGCCTCGAGCCGCTCGCGATCGGCCGCTCCAGCGAGGTCGTCGTCGGCGACGAGGTCGTCGCCGTGGGCTCCCCGCTGGGCCTGGGGTCGACGGTCACCGCCGGCATCGTCTCGGCGCTCGAGCGTCCGGTCACCGCGGGCGAGGCGGGCGACGAGTCCTTCATCTCCGCGATCCAGACCGACGCCGCGATCAACCCCGGCAACTCCGGAGGGCCGCTGCTCAACGGCGACGGCGACGTCATCGGGGTCAACTCGGCGATCGCCCAGGTCCCGGGGCAGCAGCAGGCGAGCGGGTCGATCGGGGTGGGCTTCGCGATCCCCTCGGACGTCGTCGTGCGCACCGTCGACCAGCTGATCGAGACCGGTACGGCCCAGCACCCGATCATCGGGGTCAGCCTCGACCGGCGCTGGGACGGCGAGGGCGCCAAGGTACTCGAGGACTCCGACGTCGACAGCGGCCGGGCCGTCATCCCCGACGGGCCGGCGGACAACGCCGGTGTCGAGCCGGGTGATGTCATCACCGAGCTCGACGGGCGGCGGATCACCGATCTCGACCAGCTGATCACCCGGATCCGCGCCAAGGCCGTGGGCGATAAGGTCACCTTGACGATCCAGCGGGATGGCAAGCAGCAGGACCTGTCGATGACGCTTGAAGCGGCCGAGGAGAAGTAGACGTGGGGATCATGAACGGCTGGGAGTTCGTCGTCCTCATCGTCCTGGCCATCATCATCCTCGGTCCGCAGCAGCTGCCCGAGTACGCGGCCAAGCTCGCCCGTCTCGTCGTCCGGGTCCGCCGGATGGCCAACGACGCCAAGGTCCAGCTCAAGGAGCAGATGGGCCCGGAGTACGACGACCTCGACTGGCGTCAGTACGACCCGCGTCAGTACGACCCGCGACGGATCGTCAAGCAGGCCCTCATGGAGCCCCTCGAGGACGCCTTCACCATCGACGCGGCGCCGGCCGGCAGCGCGGCCTCGCGTGCCAGCACCTCGACCGCACCCGACGAGGCTCCGGTTGCCGCCGCAGTCGCCGGCACCCCCTGGGACCGCGAGGCGACCTGAGCCTCCTCGACCGGGTGGTGCGCGGCGCCTCGGGCTGAGAGAAGACCCCGGCCGAGCGCGAGGGTGAACTCGTGCTGGCCGGGGTCTTGTGGGCCGGGGCCCGTTGCGTCAGCGACCCGTCGGGGTGAGCCCCAGGCTGCGGCCGGCGAGACCGCGGGAGCGGGTGGCCAGGCTGCGGGCGATGCCGCGCAGGGCGACGGCGGCCGGGCCGTCGGGGTTGGACAGGACCGCGGGGTTGCCGTGGTCGGAGCCCTCGCGCAGCGAGACGTCGAGCGGGATCTGGCCGAGCAGCGGGACCTCGGCGCCGACCGTGCGGCTGAGCGACTCGGAGACGGCCTGACCGCCACCGGAGCCGAAGAGCTCCTGGCGCGAGCCGTCGGGCAGCTCGAGCCAGGACATGTTCTCGATGACGCCGACGAGGCGCTGGTGCGTCTGCATCGCGATCGAGCCGGCGCGCTCGGCGACCTCCGCGGCGGCCTGCTGCGGGGTCGTCACGACGAGGATCTCGCTGTTGGGGATCAGCTGGGCGATGGAGATCGCGATGTCACCGGTCCCGGGCGGCAGGTCGAGCAGGAGGACGTCGAGGTCGCCCCAGAAGACGTCGCCGAGGAACTGCTGCAGCGCGCGGTGGAGCATCGGCCCGCGCCAGACGACCGGCTGGTTGCCGGGGACGAACATGCCGATCGAGATGACCTTCACGTCCGAGGCGATGGGCGGCAGGATCATGTCGTCGACCTGCGTCGGCGGGTGCGTCACGCCGAGCATGCGGGGGATCGAGAAGCCGTAGATGTCGGCGTCGACGACCCCGACCTTGAGCCCCTCGGCGGCCAGCGCGGCGGCGAGGTTGGCGGTGATCGACGACTTGCCGACGCCACCCTTGCCCGAGGCGATGGCGTAGACGCGGGTCAGCGAGCCCGGCTTGGCGAAGGGGATCTCCTTCTCGGCCTGGCCGCCGCGCAAGTGGGTCTTGAGCTCCGCGCGCTGCTCGTCGTTCATCACGCCGAGCGTGACCTTGACGTCCGTGACGCCGTCGATCGCGGCGAGCGCCTTGGTCGTGTCGGTGGTCAGCGTGTCCTTCATCGGGCACCCGGACACCGTGAGCAGGATGGTCGCCGTGGCGAGGCCGTCGGCGTCGACCGCCGCGGTCTCGACCATGCCGAGCTCGGTGATCGGACGACGGATCTCGGGGTCGATGACCGTGCTCAGCGCCTCGCGGAGCTGCTCATCGGTGATCGTGGGGTGCGAAGAAGCCATTGCCCCATCGTAGATCGCCCCACGGAGTGGCCTGTGTCTCACCCGTCGAGGCTCCCGCCGCTGCCAGCCGCCGCTCCCGGCGAGGAGGCCCGGCGCAGGACCAGGCGGAGCGGACGGCGAGGGGGCCCGGCGCAGCGTCAAGCCGATGTCGAAGACGACAACGGGACCACACGACGACGAAGGACATCGGCAGCGCGTCGGACCCCCTCGCCGGGAGCAGAGCCGACAGCGAACCCTTCGAGACGGTCGCGGGGCGACCTCCTCAGGGACCGGGGGATCAGGGGGCGAGCGGCTTGGGCTCGGTGAGCTCGTCGGAGTCGGCCTCGGCGTCGTCCTCGCGCCGGCGGGCCTCGAGCTCTTCGAGCAGGTCGCGCAGCTCGCTGCGGATGAAGTCGCGGGTCGCGGCGTCGCGCAGGGCCAGCCGCAGCGCGGCGACCTCGCGGGTGAGGTACTCGGTGTCGGCGAGGGCCCGCTCGGCCTGCACGCGGTCCTGCTCGAGGGCGACCCGGTCGCGGTCGTCCTGCCGGTTCTGCGCGAGCAGGATGAGCGGCGCGGCGTAGGAGGCCTGCAGCGAGAGGATCAGCGTGAGCAGGGTGTAGTTGAGCGCCCGCGGGTCGAACTGCGCCGGCTCCGGGGCGAAGGTGTTCCACGCCAGCCAGACGGCGACGAAGACCGACATCCAGATGAGGAAGCGCGGCGTGCCCATGAAGCGCGCGAACTTCTCCGAGATGACGCCGAAGGCCTCCGTCGAGAAGCTCGACGGCTTGCGGATCAGCTGGCGCCGCACCTCCTGGGGGGTGTCGACGCGGGTCGTGGTGCGGCGGTCACTCATCGGTCACCTCGTGGCGCTCCTCGCGCCAGTCCTCGGGGAGGATGTGGTCGAGCACGTCGTCGACCGTGACGACGCCGAGCAGGTGCTCGTCCTCGTCGACGACCGGCGCGGAGATGAGGTTGTAGGTCGCGAGCGTGCGCGTCACCTGCCCCAGCGGGGCCTCCGGACGAAGGGGGTCGATCGCCTTGTCGATGTAGCGCCCGATGCTCTCGTGGGGAGGCTCGCGCAGCAGCCGCTGGATGTGGATCATGCCGAGGTACTTGCCCGTGGGGGTCTCGAGCGGCGGGCGGCAGACGTAGACGGTCGCGGCCAGGGCGGCGGTGATCTCCTCGCGACGCACGACGGCGAGCGCCTCGGCGACGGTGTCCTCGGGCGCGAGCACGACGGGGTCGGTCGTCATGAGACCACCCGCGGTGTTCTCGTCGTAGCTGAGCAGTCGACGCAGCGGCTCGGCGTCGTCCGGCTTCATCAGCTGCAGCAGCGTCTCGGCGCGCTCGGGCGGCAGCACGGACAACAGGTCGGCGGCGTCGTCGGGGTCCATCGCCTCGAGGACGTCGGCGGCCCGTGCCTGGGTGAGCAGCCCGACCATCTCGGCCTGGTCGTCGTCACCGAGCTCCTGGAGGATGTCGGCGAGCCGGTCGTCGTCGAGGGCGGCGACGACGGCCTCGCGGCGGTCCCGGGAGAGGTCCGCGATGACCTCGGCGAGGTCGGCGACCTTGAGGTCCTCGACCGACTCGAGGAGCTTGACCGCGGAGTGCTCGGCGGCGCTCACCGTCGCGGACAGGCCGGTCACCTCCTCCACGGGGACGGTGAAGGTCTCCCCCCTTCGCCGCACAAGGAGGCCGCGCCGGGACTGTCGCCCGCCGCGGACGAAGACCTTGGTGACGAACCAGCTGCGGTTGGCCGACTGCTCGACCCCGATGTCCTCGACGGTCGCGTCGACCTGGCCGTCGTCCGTGCGCACGGTGACCGGCCGCTCGAGGAGCTCGGCGAGCACGAGCGTCTCGGTGGCGCGCTGCTCGAAGCGACGCATGTTGACCAGGCCGGTCGTGATGACCTGCCCGCCCTCGACGGAGGTCACCCGGGTCATCGGCACGAAGACGCGGCGCCGGCCGGGCACCTCGACGACGAGACCGATGACGCGCGGACGCCGCGAGGGGGAGAAGGTGACGACGACGTCGCGCACGCGGCCGACCTGGTCACCGAGCGGGTCGAAGACATTGAGGCTCGCCAGACGCGCGACGAAGAACCGGGTGGGAGCACTCACGCCTGACAGGGTAACGGCGGCGAGCGGGTGCGCCCGTCAGCCGCGTCGGGTGCCGCGGCCCCCGAAGTGCCACGGATGCCGCACCCGCGTGGCGGCGGCGCCCGCGGTGATCGGCGCGTCGGCCCGGGCCGAGCCGTCGGGTCCAGACCGCCCCGGTGCCTGCACCGGCAGGCCGAAGGGGGAGAGCAGCCAGATCGTCGACCCCGCGCGCCACCGGTCGAGCAGGTCGGCGGGGGCGTTGAGCCGCTCGGCGAGCAGGGTGGCGGCCGCCGGCTCCCACCACGGGTTGCCGGGGGAGAGGGCCTGGGCGCGGGCGCGCAGGGTGAGCAGTCGACCGCCGTCGCCCTTGCTGCGCAGGACGACCTCGACCTGCTCGGGCAGGGGCCCGAGGTCGGCCTCGGCCCCGCCGGACACGAGCAGGACCTGCCCGGCGAGCTCGTCGGCGCCGCTGGCGAACCAGGTGAGGCGCTCGCGGCCGTCGACCCGCAGCCACAGCACGTCGGACTTCGCCAGCGCCTCGGTCGTCAGTGCCGACAGGTTGACCTCGCTCATGCCAGCAGCCTAGGGGTCGGGCCCGTCCGGGTGTCGTCCGTCATAACGGCGCGGTGAGGCGCCTTGCTAGGTTGCGCGAGAACCCCCCTTCGCTCACCCGAGAGGACTCGAGCCACACATGCGCAGTGCCAAGGACTTCTTCGCCCCACTCGCCGTCGGGGCGCCCGCCCCGGCCCGTGAGGTGCCGGCGCGTCCCAGCCGGATGATCCACTTCTTCGACCCGAGCAACCCCAAGATGGCCGCCAAGGTCCCCGACATGGTCGGCGTCGCCGACGTGCTCCTGGGCAACCTCGAGGACGCCGTCGTGGCGGACAAGAAGGAGGCCGCGCGCGAGGGCCTCGTGCAGATCGCCAAGGACGTCGACTTCGGCGAGCACACCCAGCTGTGGACCCGGGTCAACGCCCTCGACAGCCCGTGGGTCCTCGACGACCTGACCACCCTCGTCACCGAGGTCGGCGACAAGCTCGACGTCGTCATGGTCCCCAAGGTGCAGGGCCCCGAGGACATCCACTACGTCGACCGTCTCCTCGCGCAGCTCGAGGCGAAGGGGGGCGTGCAGCGCCCGATCATGGTCCACGCGATCCTCGAGACCGCCCGCGGCATGGCCAACGTCGAGGCCATCGCGGGTGCCAGCCCGCGCATGCAGGGCATCTCGCTCGGCCCGGCCGACCTGGCCGCCGACCGCCGGATGAAGACCACCCGCGTCGGTGGCGGCCACCCCGGCTACCTCGTGCGTCAGGACCCCTCGAAGGGAGCCGACGGCACCCCCGACTACCAGGGCCAGCGCACGGTCTTCCAGCAGGACCTGTGGCACTACACGATCGCCCGCATGGTCGACGCCTGCGCGATGCACGGGATCTTCCCCTTCTACGGCCCCTTCGGCGACATCAAGGACGTCGTGGCCTGCGAGGACCAGTTCCGCAATGCCTTCCTCCTCGGCTGCGTCGGCGCGTGGAGCCTGCACCCGGTGCAGATCGACATCGCCAAGAAGGTCTTCAGCCCGAGTGCCGAGGACGTCGCCCACGCCCGCGAGGTGCGTGACGCGATGCCGAGCGGCGGTGGCGCCGTGATGATCGACGGCAAGATGGAGGACGACGCCAGCTACAAGCAGTGCATGGTCATCCTCGAGCTCGCCGAGCGCCTGTCCGCCAACGACCCCGAGCTCGCCAAGCTCTACGCGGAGGCCTGAGCCATGACCGAGAGCACCTACACCCCCCGCCGCTCGGTCCTCTACATGCCGAGCTCCAACGCCCGCGCCCTCGACAAGGCGAAGACCCTGCCGGTCGACGCCCTGATCCTCGACCTCGAGGACGCCGTCGGCCCCGACGACAAGCCGGCCGCCCGTGAGGCCGCGTGCGCCGCGGTGCGCTCCGGCGAGTACGGCGAGCGTGAGCTGACGATCCGGGTCAACGGCATCGGCACCCAGTGGCACGACGAGGACATCGCGGCCGCCTCCCAGGCCGGCCCGCACGGCATCGTCGTGCCCAAGGTCAACACCGCCGACGAGGTCCGCCAGCTCGTCGCCGCGATGGAGGCCGCCGGCGCCCCCGAGCACACGAAGCTCTGGGCGATGATCGAGACGCCCGCCGCGATCTTCAACATCCGCGAGATCGCGCAGGCGTCCGACCGTCTCGTCGCCTTCGTCATGGGCACCAACGACCTCGTCAAGGAGCTGCAGGCCGACCACGTGCCTGGCCGCGCCCCGCTCCTCACGTCGCTGTCGTGGGCGCTGCTGGCCGCGCGCGAGGCCGGCATCGCGGTCCTCGACGGCGTCTACAACAAGGTCAAGGACCTCGAGGGCTTCACCGCGGAGTGCGAGCAGGGCCGCGACATGGGCTTCGACGGCAAGACCCTCATCCACCCCGGCCAGGTCGAGGTGTGCAACTCCACCTTCGCCCCGAGCGAGGAGGCCGTGGAGGAGGCGAAGGGGGTCCTGCAGGCCTGGGAGGACGGCGCCGGCAAGGGCGTGGTCACCCACAACGGCAAGATGATCGAGAACCTGCACGTCGACATCGCCCGTCGCGTGCTCGCGACCCACGAGGCGATCGCCGCCCGCGGCTGACCCTCGGTTCGCCCCGCCGCAGCCCGGCTGCGCACGACATCCCGCACGCCATCGCGTGCGGGATGTCGTCGTCCGGGGGCCGTGCGCCGTGGCGCTATATTTTCCTCATCACCGCGCAACCTGCCGGACGATCCAGGCGTCTGTCCCGGTATCAGCGCTCTCATCAGGGGGGAAACATGGACACCATCTCGCTCGACCGCCGCGACCTCTTCCGCGGCGCCGCTGCCACGGCCGTCGCCGGTGGCCTGCTCGTCACGGCCGGGGAGGACGCGCACGCAGCCCGCCCCACGACGCTCAAGCAGGGTGACACCGGCTGGTGGGTGCAGAACCTGCAGCAGCGTCTGCTCAAGGCGAAGTTCTGGCTGCGCACCGCCAACGGCAGCTACGACCAGACGACCCAGCAGGCCGTCATGGCCCTGCAGAAGGCGCACGGTCTGACCCGTGATGGCGTCGTCGGCCCGCAGACCTGGTCGGCCGTCTACTCGCCGCGCACCCCGCGGCCCCGCACGACCTCGGCCTTCGAGATCGACAAGACCCGTCAGCTGCAGATCGTCGCCCGCTACGGCTGGGCCCAGTGGGTCTTCAACACGAGCACCGGCAACGGCGAGCGCTACTGGTCCTCGGCCTCCGGCGCCTACGTCTACGCGACGACCCCGAGCGGCACCTTCCGCTTCTACCGGGCGATCAACGGCATGCGCAATGCCCCGCTCGGCGAGCTGTGGCGGCCGCGCTACTTCAACGGCGGCATCGCGATCCACGGCTCGCCGTCGATCCCGGGCTACCCGGCCTCGCACGGCTGCGCCCGACTGAGCGACCCGGCGATCAACTACATCTGGTGGAAGAACCTCGCGCCCATCGGGCGCACGGTCAAGGTCTACTGACCTTCCACACGACGGGCGAAGGGAGATGTCAGCGCACAGCATGCGCTGACATCTCCCTTCGTCCGTCTCATCGTGGCCGAGGACACCCTGAGACTCCGTGGCGGGTGGCGGGGTGCGCTGGGATACTGACCCGGATCCTTGAACCACGAGAGCAAAGGTGGACGCATGTCCCGACTGCAGACGACCGACGGACTGACCGAGGAGCAGGTCGACCTGCTGGGCCTGGTCAAGGAGTTCGTCGACGAGCAGATCATCCCGGTCGCGCAGGAGCTCGAGCACGCGGACGAGTACCCGCAGAAGATCGTCGACCAGATGAAGGAGATGGGGATCTTCGGCCTGATGATCCCCGAGGAGTTCGGTGGGCTCGGCGAGTCCCTCCTCACCTATGCGCTGTGCGTCGAGGAGATCGCCCGCGGCTGGATGCCGGTCTCCGGCATCATCAACACCCACTTCATCGTGGCCTACATGATCCTCAAGCACGGCACCGAGGAGCAGAAGCAGCACTACCTGCCGAAGATGGCCACGGGCGAGATCCGCGGCGCCTTCTCGATGAGCGAGCCGGGGCTCGGCTCCGACGTCGCCGGCATCAAGACCAAGGCCGTGCGTGACGGCGACAGCGACGACTGGACGATCAACGGCCAGAAGATGTGGCTGACGAACGGCGCCTCCGCCAACCTCGTCGCGGTGCTCGTCAAGACCGACCTCGGTCACGACAGCCCGCACAAGAACATGACGACCTTCCTCATCGACAAGACCGAGGGCTTCGGCGAGACCGCCCAGGGCGTCACCGTCCCCGGCAAGATCGAGAAGATGGGCTACAAGGGCGTCGACACGACCGAGCTCATCCTCGAGGGCCACAAGACGACGACCGGCCAGATCCTCGGTGGCGAGCCCGGCAAGGGCTTCTACCAGATGATGGACGGCGTCGAGGTCGGTCGCGTCAACGTCGCCTCCCGCGCCTGCGGCCTGGCGATGCGCGCCTTCGAGCTCGGCGTCCAGTACGCCCAGCAGCGCGAGACCTTCGGCAAGAAGATCGTCGACCACCAGGCGATCCTCTTCCGCATCGCCGACATGGCGAGCAAGGTCGAGGCCGCGCACCAGCTGATGGTCAAGGCCGCGCGTCTGAAGGACAAGGGCGAGCGCAACGACCTCGAGGCCGGCATCGCGAAGTACATGGCGGCCGAGTACTGCGCCGACGTCGTCAACCAGTCCTTCCGCATCCACGGCGGCTTCGGCTACTCCAAGGAGTACGAGATCGAGCGGATCTACCGCGAGGCCCCGATGCTGCTCATCGGTGAGGGCACCGCCGAGATCCAGAAGATGATCATCGGCAAGAGCATCCTCAAGGACTACCAGCTCAAGGGGTGATGTCCGGGTAGGTGCCCGGCACCGACACCGCTCGCGCTCGCCCGATCGAAGGGGGCTGGCCGTCACCCAGGTGACGGGCCAGCCCCCTTCGTCCATCCGCCCCGTCCACCGGGCCCACAGGTCGGGGTGGGAGACTGGACCCATGAGCACCCAGCCCGGTATGGCCGCCCACATGCAGCAGTTCCTGCGTCTGGAGTACCCGCGGTCGTTGGCGACCTACGACAGCTATGCCGAGGCCCAGCGCGCGGTCGACTTCCTCGCGGACAAGGAGTTCCCGGTCCAGGACGTCATGATCGTCGGCACCGACCTCAAGCAGGTCGAGCGGGTTCGTGGCCGGCTGACGAGCGGCAAGGTCGTCCTCGGGGGACTGCTCTCCGGCATCTGGATCGGTGTCTTCGTCGGCCTGATCTTCGCGATGTTCGAAGGGAGCGACGGCCTGCTCCTGCGGCTGGCCTCGACGGTGGCGATGGGCGCGCTCTTCGGTGCCGTGTGGGCCTGGCTCGGCTACCGCTCCACCGGTGGCCAGCGCGACTTCACCTCGGTGACCCAGGTGGTCGCCTCCCGCTACGAGGTGCTCACCGAGCACCGCCACGCGGCGCGGGCCAACGAGCTGCTGCACGAGCTCGACCCGACCCGCGCCGGGCTCGAGCAGCTGCGGCGCAACCAGGAGGCGGCGCGTGCCGCTCAGGAGCAGATGGACCGCGCCCAGCAGCACCCGCAGCAGGGCTGATCCCGCCCCGCGCGCCCTTCCCCCGGCGGCGGGGCGGGACTAGCGTCGTCGGTGTGAGCACCCAGCCCGACCTGGCCGCCCTCGACGAGACCTCCTTCGACTCCGTGCTGTGCGTCGTCGCCCACCCCGACGACATCGAGTACGGCACCGCCGCCGCTGTCGCGAGGTGGACCGCCGCCGGCAAGCGCGTGCGCTACTTCCTGCTGACCCGCGGCGAGGCGGGCATCGACACGATGGACCCCGTCGACGCCGCGCCGGCCCGCGCCGACGAGGAGCGCGCGAGCGCGTCCGTCGTCGGTGTCGAGGAGGTCGAGTTCGGCGACCACCCCGACGGGACCATCGAGTACGGCCTGACCCTGCGGCGCGACATCGCCGCGGCGATCCGGCGGGCTCGCCCCGACCTCGTCATCGGCACGACCTTCGACGTGACCTTCCCCGGTGGCATCCTCAACCAGGCCGACCACCGGGCCGTGGGTCTGGCAACGGTCGACGCGTGCGCCGACGCGGGCAACCGGTGGATCTTCCCCGAGCTCGTCGCCGACGGCCTCGAGCCGTGGCACGTCAAGCTGCTCGCGGTCGGCGGCAGCCAGCGACCGACGCACTTCGTCGACGTGACGGGCCACCTCGACGACGCGATCGAGTCGCTCGAGGAGCACCGGCTCTACAACGCCGCGCTGCCCGACGACTTCCCGAAGCCCGCGCAGCTGCTCGGCAACATCCTCGGCGGTGGCGGCCAGGCCGTCGCCGACCCGGCGGTCGAGCACGCGCTGCTGCTCGAGGTCTTCGAGCGGTAGGGGGAACCGGTGCCCCCTTCGTCATGCGCGGGAGGGCGAGAGGGGCAGGGGTTGTCGAGTCCCGCGCTGGGTATGTCCCGCGCGTCGCTCGCCAACCCACGCGCGGCTCGACATGTGGTGCCGGATTCGCGGGCCCTGTGGAGAACGTCGGCCGTCTCCGGGCGGTCTCCGTGATGATCGGGGGATGGACGAGCGACTCAGGCGGCGGGCGGAGCGGCAGGCGGGGGTCTTCACGTGGGGTGACGCCCGCGCGTGCCTGCAGGGTGAGCACGACCTGCGCCTCGCCCTGCGGCAGGGTGAGGCGATCCGGGTGCGCCGCGATGCCTACGTCCTGGCGCAGGCCTGGCAGGGCACCGGACCCGAGGAGCAGCTGGCGCTCGCCACCCGGGCCGTGCTGCGGACCCGACCGGGTGACCTCGCGAGCCACCAGAGCGCTCTGGCCCTGCACGGCATCTCGCTGTGGGGCCTGCCGGTGCAGACGGTGCAGGTCACGTCAGCGGTGACACGGTCCCGACGGGACCCCACCCTGCGCATCCACCGCCTGCGAGAGGGGATCGAGCCCACTGAGGTCGAGGGCGTTCCCTGCGTCGCGGTGGCCGTCGCGCTCGTCCAGGTCGCGCTCTCCGAGAGCACGACCGCCGCCGTCGTGTCGCTGGATCATGCGCTGAAGACCCGTCGGTGCCGGATCGAGCAGGTGGAGGCTGCCGGGGACCGGCTCGCTCGGGGTCCTCTGCAGCGCGCCCGCCTGCGGGCGGTGATCGACGCGAGCGATGCGAAGTGCGAGTCGGTCGGGGAGTCCCGCACCCGGATGCTGCTGCGCGAGCTGGACCTCGACCTGCGGAGCCAGGTGCGGATCAGCGACCGCGACGGCAACTTCGTCGGCCGGGTGGACTTCCTCGTCGGCGACCTGCTCGTCATCGAGTTCGACGGCCTGGTCAAGTACGAGGGGGCCGAGGGCAAGCAGGCCCTGGCCCGGGAGAAGGCGCGCGAGGAACGGCTCACCGGGCTCGGCTGCATCGTCATCCGACTCGTCTGGGCGGACCTGGAGCACCCGGAGCGCGTGGAGGCCCGGGTGCAGGAGGCGCTGATGCGGTTGGCGGCGCGGGCGGCCTGACGGGGACGTCGAGCGGTGCCGGTCCTGTCGAGTCCCGCGCTGGGTATTCCACGTGCGGCGCTCGACAACCCGTGCGGCGCTCGACAACCGGCGCGTGGTCGCCCCCTCCGCGACGAGTGGTGGCTACCAGGCGCCGTAGAAGGGCGGCATCTGCGAGGCCTTGCCCGAGTAGACCGGCGTGCGCTTGTCGAGGAAGGCGGCCACGCCCTCCTTGCCGTCGCCGATGCTCGCGTAGAAGATCGCGAGCGAGTCGACCCGGTGCGCGTCGACCGGGTGGTCGAGGCCGGCATTGCGGTACATCAGCTGGCGGGTGAGGGCCGTGGCGACCGGCGAGCGGTCCTTGGTCCACCGGTCGGCGAGGGCGATCGCCGCGTCGAGCAGCTCGTCGGGCTCGTGGACCGAGCGGACCAGGCCTATCTCGAGGGCCCCCTCGGCGTCGATGATGTCGGCCGAGTAGACGAGGTCGAGCGCGTCGGGCATGCCGACGATGCGGGGGAGGAACCACGACGAGGTCGCCTCGGGCGTGATGCCGATGCGGCCGAAGACGAAGCCGATCCTCCCCTTCGTCGACACGAGTCGGGCGTCCATCGGCAGGGTCATCGTCGCGCCGATGCCGACCGCGGCGCCGTTGATCGCCGCGATGACCGGCTTGCGGCATGCGTGGATCGCCAGGGCCACCCGACCGCCGGTGTCCCGCACGCGGGCCAGGCCGGGGTCCTCGAGGTCCTCCATGTCGGACAGCACCGGCGTGAGGCTCTCGTCGAGACCGAAGACATTGCCCTCGGCAGTGAGGTCCATGCCCGCGCAGAAGGCGCGGCCCGCGCCGGTGACGACGACCGCGCGCACCGCGTCGTCGTCGTTGACCTCGCGGAAGGTCGCCTCGAGCTCGTCGGCCATCGTCACCGTGAAGGAGTTCATCGCCTCCGGGCGGTCGAGGGTGACGAGGAGGATCCCGTCGGTGACGCTCAGGGAGATGGTCTCGTGGTCGGTCCTCATCGGGTGGCCTCCTGGGTGGTGGTGACGGGCGGTGCGCTCCCTTCGCCTCAGCGGGGGATGAGCACCGTGTAGTCGAGGTCGAGGACGACCTCGGGCAGGTACTTGCCGTCCTCGCCCTTGTAGGGGAAGTCGGCACACGGGGTGTCCTTCGTGGCGACCGTGCGCAGGCGCAGGGCGCCGACGTCGGTGCGGCCGGGCAGCTCGATGCGCTCGAGCACCTCGGACCAGGCGTAGATCGTGTCGCCGGCGAAGGTCGGGTTGGCGTGGGCGCCGGCGTTGATCGCCGCGACGAGCTGGCCGTTGGCCAGACCGTTGAAGGACAGGGCCCGCGCGAGGCTGATGATGTGGCCGCCGTAGATGAGGCGGCGCCCGATCTTCGCCTGCGACTGGGCGTGCTGGTTGAAGTGGACCTTCGCGGTGTTCTGGTAGAGCCGCGTGGCCAGCATGTGGTCCGACTCCTCGATCGTCATGCCGTCGACGTGGTCGATTCGCTCGCCGACCTCGTAGTCACCCCAGAGGAAGGGGGAGCCCGCGAGCTCGACGTCGTAGTCGCGACCGGTGAGGTCGAAGGGGACGAGGAGGTCTTCTGCCGCAACGGCGCCCGGCAGGTCGGGGATGACCGTCTCGGGGGCGGGGGAGGCCGCGTCCTTCTTGTGGACCATGACCCAGCGGACGTAGTCGACGACCATCTCGCCGCGCTGGTTGACGCCCACGGAGTTGACGTAGACAACGCCGGTGCGGCCGTTGGAGTTCTCCTTGAGCCCGATGACGGTCGAGGTCGTCGTCACCGTGTCGCCGACGTGCAGCGGGGCCCCGAAGCGCCCGCCCGCGTAGCCGAGGTTGGCCACGGCGTTGAGGCTGATGTCGGGCACCGACTTGCCGAAGACGAGGTGGAATGCGAGCAGGGAGTCGACCGGCATCCGCTCGAAGCCCATCGCCTGCGCGAAGGTCGCCGCGCTCGTCGCCGCGAAGCGCGAGCCGTAGAGGCCGGTGTAGAGCGCGATGTCGCCCTCGGTGACCGTGCGCGGCGTCGCGTGCCGGATCTCCTGGCCGATCGAGAAGTCCTCGAAGTAGTTGCCGGGGACCGTCTTGGTCGACATGTGCGTGGGCCTTTCGGTGGGGGCGAAGGGGGTCGGTGACATCTTCCCCCTTCGCCCCCGTGGTGGTCAGGCCGTCCGGCTGTTGACCCGGCCACACCCGGCCACTTGGCCGGGCCGCGCGCGACTGGGCGAGATCGCCGGACCTGGCCGCGCAATTGCTCGGTCAACTCCGGGTTTCCCGGCCATCTCCGGATCTCTCGGCCGTCGTGGGCAGCGCAGCCCGGTGGCCTGTGGATGACGCCGGCGAGCGAAGGGAGGACCCCGCAAGGATGTCGTGATGGATCCACGACTCGCAGGTGTGCTCGTCGCGGGCGATCAGGTGTGCACGACCGCCAGGCTGCGGGCGATCGAGATCGATGCGGACGAGACCGAGCGTCTGGTGCGGTCCGGGGAGCTCGTGCGACTGCGTCGCGGGCTCTACGCCGCGGGCGAGAGGTGGCGCTCGGCGAAGCCCGAAGCTCGTCTTGCCCTGTGCACCCGAGCGGTTCTGGGGGAGAGGCCGGACGCAGCCGCATCGCACGCCAGCGCCGCGGTGCTCCACGGGCTACCGCTCTGGGGCGTGGGGCTCTCGACCGTCGAGGTGATCTGCTCGTCGCCCCGACGGCGGCTGCGTGGGGGTGTGCGCCTGCATCCCTGGCCCGACGGGGTGGAGGCCGAGGTCGTCGACGGGCTGCGCGTCGTCCCCGTCGCGACCGCCGTCGCCCAGGTCACCGACGAGTACGGACTCCTCCCCGGTCTCGTCTGCCTCGACGGGGCGCTGCACACCGAGCAGGTGACGGGGCCGCAGGTCGAGATCTACGACCGTCGCGGCAAGATCGGCCGGGTGGACTTCCTCGTGGGGCAGGCGCGCGGGTGGCCTGACCGGGGAGAGCGCCGATGGCCGGGAAGTCCGGGGATGACCGCGCAATTGCACGGCCAGGTCCGGATTTCCCGGCCATCTCAGGACTTCTCGGCCACCTCGCCCGTGTGAGAGGCGAAGGGAGGGTCAGCGCCCCTGGACCTCGGCGATCCAGGCCTCGACCTCGTCGGCGGTGTGCGGCCAGTCGCCGGAGAGGTTGCGGCAACCGTCCTCGGTGACGACGACGTCGTCCTCGAGGCGCACGCCGATGCCGCGGAAGCGCTCGGGCACCTTGAGGTCGTCGGCCTTGAAGTAGATGCCCGGCTCGACGGTGAGGACCATGCCCGGCTGCAGCTCGGCGTCCATGTACTCCTCGCGGGTCGCCAGGGCGCAGTCGTGGACGTCGATGCCGAGGTGGTGGCTCGTGCCGTGCACCATCCAGCGGCGGTGGTACTGGCCGTGCTCGGTGTCGAGCGTGTCCTCGACCGAGACGCCCTCGGGGAGCAGCCCCCACGCGTGGAGGTGCTCGGCGACGACGCGGATCGCGGCGGCGTGGACGTCGGAGAACTTGTTGCCCGGCTTGACCGCGGCGATGCCCGCGGCCTGCGCGGCGGCGACGGCCTCGTGCACCTCGCGCTGGGTGGGGGAAAAAGCGCCGCTCACCGGCAGCGTGCGGGTGATGTCGGCGGTGAAGAGCGAGTCGACCTCGACACCGGCGTCGAGGAGGATGAGGTCGCCGTCCTTGACCTCTCCGTCGTTCTTGATCCAGTGCAGCGTGTTGGCGTGGTCGCCGGAGGCGCAGATCGAGTCGTAGCCGACGCCATTGCCCTGGTGGCGGGCGTGCAGGCCGAAGGTGCCTTCGACCCAGCGCTCGCCGCGGCCGCGCTCGGGCAGGCCGGGCAGCTCGCGGATGACCGCCTCGAAGCCGACGCGCGTCGCGTCGACGGCCTGCTGCATCTGGTCGAGCTCCCAGTCGTCCTTGATCATCCGCAGGTGCGACAGGTCGTGGGCGAGCGCGGCGTCGCCCTCGGCGAGCGTCTCGGTGTCGGCGCCGGCTTGGCTGCGCACCGTGTCGAGGCGGGCGGTGAGGTCGCGGTCGGCGTCGCGCACGACGCGCACGGTGACCTGGCCCGCGTCCTTGCCGACGGCGTCCTCGAGCTGCTCGACGTGCCGACCGACGAGGCCCAGCTCGGCCTCGATGTCCTCGATGGACGGACGCGCACCAACCCAGAACTCGCCGTAGCGGGCGTCGCCGAAGAACTCCTCGGAGTCGCGCGGTGCGAGCGGGCGGAAGTAGAGGCTGGCCTCGTGGCCGGCCTGCTCGTCGGGCCCGCCGAGGGGCTCCATGACGAGCACGGCGTCGGGCTCGCGGTCGGCGCCGAGACCCGTGAGGTGGGCGAAGGCCGAGTGCGGGCGGAAGACGTAGTCGCAGTCGTTGCTGCGCACCTTGAGACCGCCGGCGGGGATGACGAGGCGCTCGCCCTGGTGGGCGACGGAGACCGCGGCGCGGCGCTCGGCGGCCCGCTCGGCCGCCTCGGTGAGCGTCGGGCGCTCGCCCGAGCGCGGGGCCCAGTCCTGCGCGACGAAGGCCCGGAACTCGTCGGTCGTCGGCCGCTTGCGGTTGTCTGCCTGCTGCTGCTCCTCGCTCATCGCCCCATCGTCTCACTTCGTGGATCCCCGTCTCGGGCGGGCGAAGGGGGAGGCCGCCTCCCTTCTTCATGTTCTACATAAGCACTGGCGTGGCGACACAAATATGTGGCATGTTGGTCTCGACGAAGGGAGTCGACGATGACCACTGCCCTGGTGCTGGGCGGCGCCGGAGGGATCGGCGCGGCCGTGACCCGCCGCCTCGCGGCCGACCACGACGTGACGATCACCCACCACGGCCACCCCGAGCGGGCTGAGGCGCTCGCCGCCGAGCTCGGCGACCGGGTGCGCACGGTGACGGCCGATGCGACGACCGAGGAGGGGGTGGTGGCGGCCTTCGACGCGGCGCAGGAGCGCGGCGAGCTGACCGTCGTCGTCGACTGCGTCGGCGGCTGGGACTACCCCCGCATCACCGAGCTGACGAGCGAGCAGATCCACGAGTCCCTCTCGCTCAACCTCGTCTCGGGGCTGCTCGTCCTGCGCGAGGCGACCAGGCGCGTGGCCGACGGCGGCCGCGTCGTCATGGTCTCCAGCGCGGCAGCCCGCGTCGCCCCGGCTCGGCAGAGCACCTATGCCGCCGCCAAGGCCGGTCTCGAGGCCGCCAGCCGCGTCGCGGCCAAGGAGGTCGCCCGCCGGGGCGTGACCGTCAACGTCGTGCGCCCCGGGGCCACCGACACCGAGTACATGCGCTCGATCACGAGCGACAAGGCCATCGACGCGATGGCCGGGAGCAATGCGATGCGCCGCCTCGGCACCCCCGAGGACATCGCGGGCGTCGTCGCGCTGCTCGTCTCGCCCGACGCCGCCTGGGTCACCGGCGACGTCATCGACGCCACGGGAGGCCTGGCATGACCCTCGGAGAGATCCCCACCCGCACCGGTGTCGTCGGTGGGGGCCAGATGGGCGCGGGCATCGTCCACGCGCTGCTCCTCGCCGGCAGCGAGGTCGTCCTGCTCGAGCGTGACCCGACGGCCGCGCAGGGGGCGGACGAGCGGGTGGGCCGCTCGTGCGACAAGAGCGTCGAGCGGGGCAAGATCGCCGACGCCGCCGAGCCGATGGGTCGCCTCACGACGACGACCGATGCCGCGGACCTCGCCGCCTGCGGCCTCGTCGTCGAGGCGGTGCCCGAGGACGAGCAGCTCAAGCGCGAGACGCTCCAGCGGGTCGAGGCGGTCATCGCGGACGACGCGGCCCTGGCGACCAACACCTCGAGCATCTCGCTCGACGCGCTCGCCACCTCGCTGCGCCGCCCCGAGCGCCTGCTCGGCCTGCACTTCTTCAACCCCGTGCCGGCGAGCAAGCTCGTCGAGATCGTCATCGCCTCGGCCACCGACGAGGCCTGGCGCGAGCGAGCCGTCACCTGGGTGCGCGACGGGCTGGGCAAGACGCCGGTCGTCGTCGCCGACTCGCCGGGCTTCGCCAGCAGCCGGCTCGGTGTCGCGCTCGGCCTCGAGGCGATCCGGATGCTCGAGGCGGGCGTTGCCTCGGCGGAGGACATCGACGCCGCGATGTCGCTCGGCTACGGGCACCCGATGGGCCCCCTTCGCCTCACCGACCTCGTCGGGCTCGACGTGCGCCTGGGCATCGCCCGCTATCTCGAGCGCGAGCTCGGCCCCCGATTCGCCCCACCACAGCTGCTCGTCGACTTCGTCGAGCAGGGCCACCACGGCCGCAAGACCGGACGCGGCTTCTACGACTGGACCAAGGAGAGCACCGTATGAGCGAGATCCTCGAGAGCTATGTCGCCGGCCGCTGGAGCGCCGGCACCGGTTCGGGTCGCGAGGTCCGCGACGCCGTGACCGGCGAGACCGTGAACCGGGTGTCGAGCGAGGGCCTCGACCTCGGCGCCGCCGTGGCGCACGCCAGGGCGAAGGGGGGTCCCGCCCTTCGCGCGATGACCTTCCACGAGCGGGCCGCCGCCCTCAAGGCCGCCGCGACCGCGGTGCACGAGGGCAAGGACCGGCTCTACGAGTTGTCCGCCCGGGCCGGGTGCACCACCCGGGACGCCGCCGTCGACGTCGACGGCGGGACGGGCACCGCCTTCGTCTACGCCTCGCTCGGGCGCAAGGGCCTGCCCGACGCCCGGGTCGTCGTCGAGGACGAGTTCATCCAGCTCGGCAAGGAGGGCGTCTTCGGCGGTCGGCACGTGCTGACCAGCCCGCACGGCATCTCGCTGCAGATCAATGCCTTCAACTTCCCCGTCTGGGGCATGCTCGAAAAGCTCGCACCCGCGCTCCTCGCCGGCGTGCCGACGATCGTCAAGCCCGCGACGCCGACGGCCTACATCGCCGTCGAGGCGGTGCGGATGATGATCGACTCGGGGGCCCTCCCCGAGGGCTCGCTGCAGGTCGTCGCCGGCTCGATCCCCGGGCTGCTCGACGAGCTCGGCGGCCAGGACCACATCGGCTTCACCGGGTCGGCCGACACCGCGGCCGCGCTGCGCGGCGACCCGGCCGTCACCCGCCGCTCGGCGCACTTCAACGCCGAGGCCGACAGCCTCAACGCCTCCGTCCTCGGCCCCGACGCGGCGCCGGGGGAGCCGGAGTTCGACCTCTTCGTCAAGGCGCTCGTCACCGAGATGACCGTCAAGGCCGGGCAGAAGTGCACGGCGATCCGCCGCGCCCTCGTGCCTGCCGACCGGGTCGACGCGGTGGCCGAGGCCGTCTCGGAGCGCCTCGCCGGCGTGACGATCGGTGCCCCGGGTGCCGAGGGGGTGCGCATGGGTGCGCTCGTCGGCACCGAGCAGCGCGACGACGTGCGTGACGCCGCCCGGCGCATCGCCGCCGCGGGCACGGTCGTCCACGGCGACCTCGACCGCGTCGACGTCGTGGGCGCCGACGCCGAGCGCGGCGCCTTCCTCTCGCCCGTGCTCGTGCGCGTCGACGACGCCGATCGCGCCGAGCCCCACGAGGTCGAGGCCTTCGGCCCGGTGAGCTCGCTCATGGGCTATCGCGACGCCGAGCACGCGGTCGAGCTGCTCGCCCGCGGCGAGGGCAGCCTCGCCGGCTCCGTCGTCTCGGCCGACGCCGACTTCGTCGACCGGGTCGTCGCCGGAGCGGCGCATTGGCACGGCCGCCTCCTCGTGCTCGACCGCGACAGCGCGCCGGAGTCGACCGGCCACGGCACGCCGATGCCCCAGCTCGTCCACGGCGGCCCCGGCCGTGCCGGTGGCGGCCAGGAGGAGGGCGGCCTGCGCGCGGTGCACGCCCACCTGCAGCGCTCCGCGGTCCAGGGCAGCCCCGCCGTCCTCGAGCGGCTCGGCTCGCTCGGCGACTGATATTCCACAAAGTCTTGTCGTGACGCCCTGCAAGGTGTAGAACATATGACAGGACCTCGCACGGACGCGACCCAAGGAGAGACCATGACGACCACTGACGACCGCATCGGTTCCGCCCCGGACCCCGACGGCCCGACGAGCCCCATCGACTACAGCCAGCGCATCCCCAACAACGTCAACCTCAGCGACGACCGTCGTCTGCAGCGGGCGCTCGAGGGCTGGCAGCCGAAGTTCCTCGACTGGTGGAAGAACCTCGGCCCGCAGCTGCCGACGCAGGACGTCTACCTGCGCACCGCCGTGGCCGTGGGGCGCGACGGCTGGGCGCACTTCGACCACGTGCCGATGGAGGAGTACCGCTGGGGGATCTTCCTCGCCGAGGGCGACCCCGACCGCAAGATCAACTTCGGCAAGCACCAGGGCGAGCCGGCCTGGCAGGAGGTGCCGGGCGAGTACCGCGCCGACCTCATGCGGCTCATCGTCGTCCAGGGCGACACCGAGCCGGCCTCGGTCGAGCAGCAGCGCGTCCTCGCCAACACCGCGCCGTCGATCTACGACATGCGCAACCTCTTCCAGGTCAACGTCGAGGAGGGGCGGCACCTGTGGGCGATGGTCTACCTGCTGCACGCCTACTTCGGCCGCGAGGGGCGCGAGGAGGCCGAGCAGCTGCTCAAGCGCAACTCCGGCGACTACGACAACCCGCGGATCCTCGGCGCCTTCAACGAGGAGACGACCGACTGGCTGCAGTTCTTCATGTTCACCTACTTCACCGACCGTGACGGCAAGTACCAGCTCGGCACGCTCAAGGAGTCGGGCTTCGACCCGCTGGCGCGCACCTGCGAGTTCATGCTCAAGGAGGAGGCGCACCACATGTTCGTCGGCACGACCGGCGTGCAGCGCACCGTCGAGCGCACCGCGCAGGTCATGCAGGACAAGGGGACCGATGCCACCTTCGAGGACG
Source organism: Janibacter sp. CX7 (assembly GCF_024362365.1). Classification (NCBI taxonomy): domain Bacteria; kingdom Bacillati; phylum Actinomycetota; class Actinomycetes; order Micrococcales; family Intrasporangiaceae; genus Janibacter; species Janibacter sp. CX7. Next base: position 697,436 of record NZ_CP101464.1, read on the forward strand.
GGGTCATCCCGCTCGACGTCATCCAGAAGTACCTGAACTTCCAGTTCTCCGTCTCGATGGACCTCTTCGGCTCGGAGCAGTCGACGAATGCGGGCAACTACTACTCCTCCGGCCTCAAGGGCCGCTGGCAGGAGACCCGCCGCAAGGACGACCACACGCTCCTCGACGACGAGCGTGAGATGTCCTACGTCGAGGACGGCGAGATCCGGACGAAGAAGGTCCCGATGATCTCCGCGCTCAACCTCGACCTGCGTGACGAGTACGTCGCCGACTGCGCCAACGGCGTCAACCGGTGGAACCAGGCGCTCGAGGACGCCGGCGTGGAGGAGCGCCTCTACCTGCCGCACGAGGGCTTCCACCGCCAGGTCGGCGTCTACGCCGGGCACCACGTGAGCCCGCAGGGCGAGGTCCTCGACGACGCGACGTGGGAGTCCCGCAAGGACGAGTGGCTGCCGAGCGAGCAGGACCGGGCCCGGGTCGCCGAGCTCATGGTCCCCGAGTACGAGTACGGCAAGTTCGCCAGCTGGATCGCCGAGCCCCCGACGGGCATCAACGGCCAGCCCGTGGAGTATGACTACGTCCACCTCTACGAGGAGGGCCTGCGTCAGGAGGGCATGGCCTGACCGGCCGCCACGACGTGCGAAGGGGGTGCCCCGGGATCGAGTCCCGGGGCACCCCCTTCGTCAGGTGCGGTGTCGTCAGGTGCGCTCGCCGGCTGCCTGCTCGAGGCGCTCCCACTCGCGCTGCGCACGGCGGTGCCAGCGGTCGCGGAGGGTGTGGAAGAGGGTTGCGGCCTGCGGTCCCGGCCAGTCGGCGGGCAGCAGCTCGGCGGGCAGGTCCGGGTCGACGAAGGGGAAGTGCCGCCAGGCCTGGATGAGCTCCACCTGCGCGACGAAGGCCTCCTCGTCGGAGTCGACGGTCCGGTCGGCGAAGTCGACCATGAAGTCGTGGTAGCCGGCGCGGACCTCGGCGAGGTCCCATGCCGCGTCGATGAGCGAGGCGGGGTCGGTGCCTGCCGCGCGGCGGCCGACCCAGGCGAAGGCGCGGTCCGCGAGGCCGAGGTCGGCCAGCGTGGACTGCACCTCGGCCTCCTTGTGCGCGTCGGGGATGATCCACATCCCGGGGGTCGGGCAGCCGAGGCCGAGCCAGGTCAGGCGGGTGCGCAGCTTGTGCCGGGTGGCGCGCTGCGACTCGGGGACCGCGGCGGCGACGACGAGCCACTCGCCGTCCCACGTGTGCGGGCTGCGCAGGAAGGAGTAGATGCGCTCGGTGCCCTCGGCGAGGAGCGTGCGGCCCTCCGGGGTCGTCTGCCATCGCACCCGGCGGCCGTGCCGCTCCGACGCGACCAGACCCTGGCCGGCGGTGCGGGCGATGGTCTGGCGGGCCGATTTTTCCTCGACGCCGAGGGCCGCGAGTGCTGAGACGAGGGTGCCGGTCCACGCGGACCCGTCGCGAGGGTGGGCGAACTCGCCGAGGATCGTCAGCAGGAGGGCGCGCGCGCTCGCCGCGGTGGGGCGCTCGCCGACGGTGGTCGTCGCACGTCCGGTGTCGGCCTTCGTCGTCATGGGTCGGTCTGCTCCTCGTCTCGTGGTCTCCCGTCAGGGTTGCACCGAAGTGGTCCGGCGTCGCGCAGGCGCCCGTGACGAGTCCGTGCGTGTGCCGTGGACGCCCCACCTCGGTGGGGAGGCCGCATCGAAAAATCTACTACTAATTTCTTTCGATACGGCTATTGACTGTAGAAGGATTGACCGCCATCCTCATTCCACCGACGACGGGGTCGGTTTCCCAGCGGTCCCGTCGTGCCCTCAATGACGAGATCGCACCTGGAGTCCCGATGCGCGCCACCCGTTCTCTCCCCCTGGCCCTGACGTTGACCCTCGCCCTCACCGCCTGCGGCGGCTCGGCGCTCTCCGGTGACGGGGGTGGTGGTGGCGACGACGACTCGGTGAAGATCGCCCTGCTCGTCCCGCAGTCCGGCGTCTACGCCCCGCTCGGCAAGGACATGGAGGCGGGCTTCCGCCTCTACCTCGAGCAGCACGACGGCAAGCTCGGCGGCAAGGAGGTCGAGCTCACCGTCGTCGACGAGGGCGGCGGCCCGGAGGACGGTGTCCCCGCCGGCACGAAGCTCGCGCAGGACGAGTCCGTCGACGCCGTCGTCGGCGTCGTCAACTCCGCGACTGCACTGGGCCTGACCGATGCCTTCAACGAGGCGAAGAAGCCGCTCATCGTCGCCAACGCCGGCGCCGACGACATCACCGGCGCGCAGGGCTCGCCCTACGTGTGGCGCACGAGCTTCGCCAACGGCGAGGTCGGCGGCGCCATCGGCGAGAAGGTCGCCGAGGAGGTCGGCGACGGCAAGGTCTACCTCGTCGGGCCCGACTACGCGGCCGGCGACGAGTTCCTCGCCGGATTCAAGACCGCCTTCGAGAAGGCCGGCGGCCAGATCGCGGGCACCCAGATGACCCCCTTCGGCAAGACGACGAACTTCCAGCCCTACCTCCAGAAGGTGCGCAAGGCCCAGCCGAAGGCGGTCTTCGCCTTCTACGCCGGCTCCGAGGCGGTCACCTTCGTCAAGCAGTACGACCAGCTCGGCCTGCACGACGAGATCCCCTTCTACGGCACCGGGTTCCTCACCGAGGGCGGCGCCCTGACCGCCCAGGGCAAGTCCGCCGACGGCATCTTCACCTCGCTGCACTACTCCTCCGAGCTCGACAACGAGACCAACACCGCCTTCGTCAAGGACTACGAGGCGGCCAACGACGGCACGCCGACCGTCTACTCGGTGCAGGCCTACGACGCCGGCGCGGTCCTCGACAGCGCGCTCGAGGAGGGCACCGGCGGCGACGAGATCGTCGACGGGCTCAAGGCGACCGGCGACATCGACAGCCCGCGCGGCACGTGGTCCTTCTCCGACGAGCAGGGGCCGGACCAGACCTACTACCTGCGCAAGGTCGAGGAGAAGGACGGCGCGTGGACCAATGTCGTCGAGGGTGAGCTGACCACGCCCGCCTCCTGACCCGGCCATCCCGACCGACTGCCAGGAGGATCTCGTGACCGCACTGCCGGCCAACTTCATCACCGACAACGGCGTGACGATGATCGACGGGCTCGCCACCGGCGTCCTGCTCTTCGTCATCGCCCTCGGCCTCTCGCTCGTCTTCGGCGTCATGGACGTGCTCAACCTCGCCCACGGCGCGCTCTACCTCGTCGGCGCCTACGTCGCCGTCGCCCTCCTCGGGGGCAGCTCGACGATGACGCTGCTCGCCTTCGTCGCCGCCGTGCTCGTCGCGGCGCTCGTCGGCGGGCTCGGGGGGTGGGGCCTGTCGGCGATGGTGCGGCCGGTCGCCCACCGGGGCCACCTCGACCAGGCCCTGCTCACGCTCGGCATCGCGCTCGTCGTGAGCGACCTGGTCTCGATGCGCTTCGGCAACGACGTGCGCTCGATCCCGGCCCCGACCGGCCTCGACGGGAGCGTGTCGATCCTCGGCCAGTCCTACCCGCTCTACCGGCTCGTCGTCATCGGCGTCGGCGGGCTGCTCGCCGTCGTCGCGCTCTACGTCATCGAGCGCACCCGCGTGGGCTCGCTCGTGCGCGCCGCGGTCGTCGACCCCCAGATGGTCTCCGCCCTGGGGGTTGACACCCGGCGACTGGTCACCGGCGTCTTCGCCGCCGGGGCGGCGCTCGCCGCCGCGGGCGGGGTCATCGGCGGCCCGATCCTCTCCGCCTACCCGGGCCTGGACAACCGGGTGCTCCTCCTCGGCCTCGTGGTCGTCGTCATCGGCGGTCTCGGGTCGGTGAGCGGTGCCCTCGTCGGGGCGCTCGTCATCGGGCAGATCGAGACGCTCGGCGTCTCGCTGCTGCCCGACCACGCGAGCTTCCTCGTCTTCGGCGCGATGGGCCTGGTGCTGCTGCTGCGGCCGCAGGGCCTGCTCGGGCGCAAGGAGGCGGCGGCATGAGGTCCCGCGCCACGACGCTCGTCGGCCTCGTCGTCGTCCTGCTCCTCGCCGCGGTGCCCCTCGTGCTGCCGGCGGACGCCGCCAACACGCTCAGCCGGGTCCTCGCCCTCGCCCTGCTCGCCGTCTCCCTCGACCTGCTCGTCGGGGTCTCCGGCATGCCCTCGCTCGGGCACGCCGCCCCCTTCGGTGTCGGTGCCTACACCGCAGCCCTCGTCGCCCGCGACGTCGACGCCTGGGCTCCCGTCCCGCTCCTCGTCGCGGTGCTCGCAGGCGGGATCTTCGCCCTCCTCACGGGCGTGCTCATGGTGCGGACCAAGGGGACCTACTTCCTCATGCTCACGCTGGCCGTCGCCGAGCTCGCGCACGTGCTCGCGCAGCGCTGGGTCGGCCTCACCGGCGGGACCAACGGGCTCTACGGGATCCCGTCGATCACGCTCGTGCCCGGTGGTGAGCCGGTGACGCTCGCCGGCATCCGCTACTGGTGGGTGCTGCTCGTCTTCCTCGTCGGCTTCGCCGTCGTCTGGTGGACCTCCCGCACCGCCCTCGGCCGGTCGCTGCGCGGGCTGCGCGACAACGAGGAGCGGATGGGCTCGCTCGGCTACTCGACCTTCCGCCTCAAGCTGACCGTCTACGCCATCGCCGGTGCGGTCGCCGGCGCGGCCGGCTCGATGTGGGTGGCGCAGAACCGCTTCGTCTCGCCCGAGGACCTCGCCTTCGAGGTCTCCGCCATGGCGCTGCTCGCCGTCGTCGTCGGCGGTCGCGGTCGGCTCTGGGGTGCCGTGCTCGGCGCCGCGCTCGTGACGATCGTGCGCGACGACATCGGCGCCTCGCTCGGCGGTCGCGGACCGCTGCTGCTCGGCCTCGTCTTCATCGCCGTCGTCTACCTGCTCCCGCACGGCTTCGCCAGCACGAGCTGGCGTCGGCTGCTCTCCCGTCGCACCCAGGAGGGATCGGCATGACCACCCAGGCCCCCGCGCTCACCCTGCGCGGCGTGACGAAGCGGTACGGCGCGCTCACCGCCGTCGACGACGTGAGCCTCGAGGTGGCGAAGGGGGGCCGCCACGCCCTCATCGGCCCCAACGGCGCGGGCAAGTCGACGCTCTTCAACCTCGTCGCCGGCGGGCTGCCGGTGACGTCCGGCCAGATCCTCTTCGGCGACGAGGACGTCACCGCGCGCTCGGCCGCGTGGCGGGCGCGGCGGGGGCTGGGCAAGACCTTCCAGCACAGCTCGCTCTTCCTGTCGATGAGCCCGCTCGACAACGTCGCCCTCGCGGCCCAGCGGGTCGCGGGCAAGGGGATGTCCTGGCTGACGCCGGCCTCCCGCCGCTCGAGCGAGATCGACGACGTCGCCGAGCAGTGCGTCGCCGACGTCGGCCTCGCCGACCGGTCGCACATCATGACCGGCAACCTCTCGCACGGCGAGCGGCGCCAGCTCGAGGTCGCCGTCGCCCTGGCGACCCGACCGCGGCTGCTGCTGCTCGACGAGCCCGCGGCCGGGATGTCGCCCGCCGAGAGCGCCCGCTTCGCCGACCTCGTCCGGTCGCTGCCCGACGACCTCACGGTCGTCATCATCGAGCACGACCTCGAGCTCGTCTTCGAGCTCGCCGACCGGATCAGCGTGCTCCACCTGGGGGCGCTCATCGCCGACGGGCCGACGAGCGAGGTCCGTGAGGACCCGGTCGTCCAGCAGGCCTACCTCGGCGAGGACTCCCTCGAGGAGCTCTTCGACGAGACCCCCACCGCACCACCGCCGGTCACCGTGCCGGCCCTGCCCGAGGAGAGCACGCGATGACGGCGAAGGGAGCGGACCTGCGGGTCGAGGGGGTCGAGGCCGGCTACGGCGGCAGCACCGTCCTCACCGGCGTCGACCTGCACGTCGCGGCGGGGGAGACCGTCGCGCTGCTCGGCCGCAACGGCGTCGGCAAGACGACGCTCACGTCGACCGTCGTGGGGTTCGTCCGCGCACAGCGGGGGAGCATCCACATCGGCGACGACGAGGTGACCGCGCTGCCGACCCACGCGCGGGCGCGAGCCGGGCTGGCGATCGTCCCCCAGGGGAGGCGGGTCTTCGCGCCGCTGACCGTGCACAACAACCTGCGCATCGCCGAGGGGGCGCGCGAGAGCGAGTGGACCCTCGAGCGGGTCTACGAGCTCATGCCGAGGCTGCGTGAGCGCCGAGGCAACCGAGGTGACCAGCTCTCGGGCGGCGAGCAGCAGATGCTCGCGATCGGCCGGGCCCTGCTGCTCGGCCCCCGGGTGCTCCTGCTCGACGAGCCCTCGGACGGCCTGGCGCCGGCGATCGTCCAGCAGGTCATGGGGGTCGTGCACGAGCTCGCCCGTGAGGGCATCACCGTGCTCGTCGTCGAGCAGGACCTGCGCGCCGCATTCTCGGTCGCCGACCGCGTCGTCGTCATGGACAAGGGGCGCATCGTCCACGACAGCAGCACCGCCGACTTCCGCGGTGACGCCGACCGGGCCCGCCGGCTCCTCGGCGTGGGGCAATAAAGTGCTACAACCTCTTGACGTATCGCAGATGCAATGTAGAGAATAAGTGTCGTACCCCGACGCCGCGGTCCGTGGCGTCCGACGTCGATCGACGGAAGGCATGACGTGAGCGAGACCACCATCGACAAGGCGGCACCCGCAGAGGCCCAGGCCGCGCCCGCAGCGCAGGACGGCCCCCCGGTCGTCGAGTTCCGCACCTCGCCCGATCGCTACCGGCACTTCCGCGTCACCTACGACGGTGACGTCGCGACGGTCGCGCTCGCGGTCGACGACCAGGGCGGTCTGGTGCCCGGCTACGAGCTGAAGATGAACTCCTACGACCTCGGCGTCGACATCGAGCTCTACGACATCGTCCAGCGGCTGCGCTTCGAGCACCCCGAGGTCAAGGCGGTCGTCATGACCGGCGGCATCGAGCGGATGTTCTGCGCCGGGGCCAACATCCGGATGCTCGCCGGCTCGCCGCACAGCTGGAAGGTCAACTTCTGCAAGTTCACCAACGAGACCCGCAACGGCATCGAGGACGCGACGGCGAACTCCGGCCAGCGGTGGATCGCCGCGCTCAACGGCACGGCCGCCGGTGGTGGCTACGAGCTCGCCCTGGCCTGCGACGACATCGTCCTCGTCGACGACAACAGCTCGACCGTCTCGCTGCCCGAGGTGCCGCTGCTCGGCGTGCTCCCCGGCACCGGCGGCCTGACCCGCGTCGTCGACAAGCGCCACGTGCGCAAGGATCGTGCCGACCTCTTCGCGACGAAGTCTGAGGGCTACCGCGGCCAGACCGCGGTCGACTGGGGCCTGATCGACGCGACCATCCCGCGTCGTGAGTGGGACGAGAAGATCGCCGAGCGCGCGCACGCCGCCGCTGCGGCCTCGACCCGAGGCGGTGCCGCCGGCGAGGGGGTCGAGCTCACCCCGGTCGAGCGCGCCGAGGACGGCGACACGATCTCCTACCGTCACGTGACCGCGACCCTCGACCGGGCTGGGCGCCGGGTCGAGATCGTCGTCTCCGCCCCGACCGAGGAGCCGCCGGCCGATGCCGAGGCCGCCCGCGCCCAGGGCGTCGACTACTACCCGCTGGCGCTGGCTCGCGAGCTCGACGACCTGATCCTCCACCTGCGCACCAACGAGCTGCAGCTCGGCACGTGGGTGCTGCGCGCGAAGGGCGACCAGGCCCTCGTCATCGCCCACGACGACAAGCTCGCGGAGTGGTCCGAGCACTGGTTCGTCAACGAGGTCGTGCACTACCTCAAGCGCACGCTCAAGCGCCTCGACGTCACCTCCCGCAGCCTCGTCGCGGTCATCGAGCCGGGGTCGGCCTTCGTCGGCACCCTGCTCGAGCTGGCGCTCGCCGCCGACCGGCAGTACATGCTCGAGGGGGTCTTCGAGGACGTCGACCCCGACGCCGACCCGGCGACCGTGCGGATCACCGACGCCAACCGCGGCCGCTACCCGATGGGCAACGGCCTGACCCGGCTCGAGTCGCGCTTCTACGGGCGCGACGAGGACCTCGAGGCCGCGCTCGCGACGGCGGGCACGGACCTCGACGCCGCGGCTGCCGATGCCGCCGGCCTCGTGACGGTGGCCCTCGACGACATCGACTTCGAGGAGGAGCTGCGCATCGTCCTCGAGGAGCGTGCGGCCCTCAGCCCCGACGCCCTGACGGGCATGGAGGCCAACCACCGCTTCGTCGGTCCCGAGACCGTCGAGACCAAGATCTTCGGCCGGCTCACGGCCTGGCAGAACTGGATCTTCATCCGGCCCAATGCCTCCGGTCCGGACGGCGCCCTGCGCCGCTACGGCTCGGGTCAGAAGGGCGACTACAACCTCGAGAGGGTCTGAGCACCATGAGCGACGCAGGCTTCAACGCAGCAGCCTGGCTCGTCGACCGGATCGCGCAGGAGCGCGGTGACCACCCGGCCGTCGAGACCCCGACGCAGACCGTCACCTACACCGACCTCGTCGACCTCACCGGTCGCGCCGCCGCGGGACTGCGCTCCCTCGGGCTGCGCCGTGACGACCGGGTGGTCTTCGTGGCCAACGACGACGTCGCCCTCTTCGCGGGCATCCTCGGCGCGATCCGGGGCGGCTTCGTCGCCGTCCCCGTCTCGACGATGTACGGCCCGGACGAGCTCGCCGAGATCATCGCCGACTCCGGTGCCGTCGCCCTCGTGGCGAGCTCGACCTATGCCGAGGCGGCCGTGCGTGCCGCCGGCCGGTGCCCCGAGCTGCGCCACGTCGTCTGGGACGGCGACCCCGGGGCCGTGGCCGCCGACCTCGGCGACGTCGGTCAGCAGTCGTGGGACGAGCTCGTCGCCCGCGGCGCGCAGGCAGACCCGGCCGAGCACGCCCCGGTGCCCACGGGTCCCGACGCCTGGGCCCTGTGGCTCTACACCTCGGGCACGACCGGCAAGCCCAAGGGCGCGATGCACCGGCACGACAACCTCCGCATCGTCACCGAGACCTACGGCGCTCAGGTCCTCGGCATCACGTCGGAGGACCGGTGCCTGTCGGTGGCGAAGCTCTTCTTCGCCTACGGCATCGGCAACTCGATGTTCTTCCCGCTGTCGGTGGGGGCGACCGCCGTGCTCAACCCCGAGCGGCCGACCCCGACCGGCATGGCCGAGCGCATCCGCGAGGGGCGACCCACGCTCTTCTTCGGCGTCCCGACCTTCTACGCCGGCCTGCTGGCGAGCGACATCCCCGACGACACCTTCGCAGGGGTCCGGCTGGGCGCCTCGGCCGGCGAGCCGCTGCCGCGCGGGGTGCAGGAGCGGATGCTCTCGCGCTTCGGCCTCGAGATCCTCGACGGCATCGGGTCGACCGAGTGCCTGCACATCTTCCTGTCCAACCGGCCGGGTGAGATCAAGCCCGGCACGACGGGTAAGGCCGTTCCGGGCTACGACCTCGAGATCCGTGACCTCGACGGCGCCCTCGTCCCCGACGGCGAGCCGGGCACCCTCTTCGTGCGGGGTGCCTCCGCCGCGCTCGGCTACTGGCGTCGCGCCGAGGCCACCCGCACCGTCTTCCAGGGGGAGTGGCTCAACACCGGCGACACCTATGTCCGCGACAGCGAGGGCTACTACGCCTGCATGGGCCGGGCCACCGACCTGCTCAAGGCCGGCGGCATCTGGGTCAGCCCGACCGAGGTCGAGGACCGGCTCCTCGCGCACGACGCCGTCGCCGAGTGCGCCGTCGTCGGGCAGGAGGACGCCGACGGCCTGGTCAAGCCGGTCGCCGTCGTCGTCACCCGCGGGCAGGTCACCGCCGACGAGCTCGACGCCTGGTGCCGGGAGGGGCTCGCGCCCTTCAAGCGGCCGCGGCACGTCTACTTCGTCGACGAGCTGCCCAAAACCGCGACCGGCAAGATGCAGCGCTTCAAGGTGCGCGCTCTCGTCAAGGAGCTCGCCGCGATGGAGGTCGTCTCATGAGCACCACCACCCGTGTCGACCTGCTCATCGTCGGAGCCGGCCCCGTCGGGCTCTTCGGCGCCTACTACGCCGGCGTCCGCGGCCTGCGGACCGCCGTCGTCGACAGCCTCAGCCAGGTGGGCGGCCAGGTGAGCGCGATGTACCCGGAGAAGCAGATCTTCGACATCGCCGGCTTCCCCGCCGTCTCGGGCCGCCAGCTCATCGCCAACCTCGTCGAGCAGGCCGCGCCCTACGACCCGGTCTACCTGCTGGGCCAGGAGGCGCAGGAGCTCGAGCGGACCACCGACGACCAGGGCCGTGAGCGGCTCGTCGTGACGACGAGCACCGGCGACCGCGTCGAGGCGGGGGCGATCGTCGTCACCGGCGGCATCGGCACCTTCTCCCCGCGCAAGCTGCCGGCGGGCGAGGACTTCCTCGGTCGCGGGCTCGAGTACTTCGTCCCGAGCTCGGCGGAGTACGCCGGCCAGCACGTCGTCGTCGTCGGCGGCGGTGACTCGGCCGTCGACTGGGCCAACATGCTCCACCCGATCGCCGAGTCCGTGACGCTCGTGCACCGACGCGACCAGTTCCGCGCCCACCACGGGTCGGTCGAGCAGCTGCACGCGGCGCCCGTCGAGATCGTGCTCAACGCGCAGGTGACCGAGACCGTCGGTGGCCGTGCCCTCGAGTCGGTCATGGTGACGCCGAAGGGGGAGGAGCCCCGCTCCCTTCGCTGCACCCGGCTCGTCGCCGCCCTCGGCTTCACCGCCAATCTCGGCCCGCTGCGCGACTGGGGCGTCGAGCTCCACGACAACCGGCACCTCGTCGTCGACCCGGCGATGCGCACCAACGTCCCCGGCATCTTCGCGGCCGGTGACATCACCGACTACGACGGCAAGGTGCGCCTCATCGCCGTCGGCTTCGGCGAGGTGGCGACCGCGGTCAACAACGCGGCCGTCCACATCGACCCGGAGGCCCAGCTCTTCCCCGGGCACTCCACCGACAACCAGCCCGCGGTCCCGCAGCCCGCCTGAGAGGAACTCACATGCCGTACGTCATCGCCGGACACTGCCTGGACGTCATGGACACCTCGTGCACCGAGGAGTGCCCCGTCGACTGCATCTACGAGGGCGAGCGCAAGCTCTACATCAACCCCAAGGAGTGCATCGACTGCGGCGCCTGCGAGCCGGTGTGCCCCGTCGAGGCGATCAGCCAGGACCGACGGGTGCCCGAGGAGATGCAGGAGCACATCGAGGACAACCGGCGCTTCTTCACCGAGGTCCTCGACGGCCGCGACGAGCCGCTCGGCGCACCCGGCGGCAGCCACAAGACCGGGCCGATCGGGGTCGACACCCCGATGGTCGCGGACCTCTGAGGCGCCGTGCTCGACGGTCACACCCTCGTCGACGCGCACGTCCACCTGCCCGTCCTGCCGACCCTGTCCCCGTCGTGGATCGACTGGGCGCGGCAGTTCGGGCCCGAGGGCCTGCTGGAGCGTGCGTGGGACGCCGACGGCGTCCCACGCCCGGCGGTCGTCGACGAGCTCTTCGCCGAGCAGGGCGTCGACGTCGCGATCCTCTTCTGCGAGTACAGCCCCAAGGCGACGGGCATGCAGCTCTTCGACGACCTCCTACCCGTCGTCGAGCACAACCCGCAGCGCTTCCGCCCGATGGCCAACGTCAACCCGCACCTGCACTTCCCCCTCGGGGACGAGGTGCGCCGCCAGCTCGGGCACGGTGCCGCGGGGCTGAAGCTGCACCCGGTCCACGGCGGCTTCACCTGCGACGACCCGATGCTCTACCCGGCCTACCAGGTGCTGTGCGAGGAGGGGGCGCCGCTCGTCGTGCACTGCGGCACCTCGACCTTCGCCGGGTCGTCCAACCAGTACGCCGACCCCTCGCACCTGCTCGCCGTGACGCGCGACTTCCCCGAGCTCGACATCGTCCTCGCCCACGGCGGGCGCGGCTGGTGGTACGAGCAGGCGGCCTTCATGGCGCTGAGCAACCCGCACGTGTGGATCGAGCTGTCGGGCCTGCCGCCCAAGCGCCTGCCGCAGTACTACGCGGCCTCCGGCCTCGAGCGGCTGGCGCGCAAGATGATCTTCGCGACCGACTGGCCGGGCGTGCCCGGCACCGACGTCAACGCCCGCGCGGTCGCCGACCTCGTGCCCGACGAGGATGTGCCTGCGGTCCTGGGGGGCAACGCCCTTCGCATCTACAAGCACCTGACCGAGGCGGCCTGACATGGCGATCTACGCCCTCGGCGACGCGGTGCCGACGATCCCCGCCTCCGCCTTCGTCCACCCCGACGCCGTCGTCATCGGCGACGTGACGCTCGGCGAGCGCGCCTCGGTGTGGCCCACCGCGGTCCTGCGTGCCGACTTCGGCCGGATCGTCGTCGGCGACCGCACCTCGGTGCAGGACGGCACCGTCGTCCACGTCATCGAGGAGCAGCCGACGACGATCGGTGCCGACTGCGTCGTCGGGCACAACGCGCACCTCGAGGGCTGCACGATCGGCGACTGGTGCCTCGTCGGGTCCGGGTCGGTCGTGCTCAACTTCGCGTCCGTCGGCACGGGCTCGGTCATCGCGGCCGGTGCCGTCGTGCGCGAGCGGGCGCAGGTGCCCGCCGGCTCGATGGCCGTCGGCGTGCCCGCGCAGGTGCGCCCGGTCCCGGCCGACGCGGCGGAGTGGATCCGCTTCGGCGTCGGCGAGTACCTGGACAACTCCACCCGCTATCGCGACCAGCTGCGTCGGCTCGACTGACGCACGAGGAAGGGAACCCACCATGTCCGATGCCACCACCGGCGTCCCGGCGTCCGAGCTGAGCGACGAGGAGCTCGAGGCGCAGGGCAAGAGCGCGCACGAGACCCGCAACTGGGTCTTCCTCCACGGCAGCGCCGAGCAGTTCGCCCACCACACGGCCCGCATGCTCGAGCTCGAGCGCGAGTACGTGCGCCGCCACCCCAAGCGCACTTGGCAGGGCAGCGGCGGCGCGGCCACCGACCTCGCCCAGACCGCCGCCTCCTGGCGCGAGACGGTGCGGGCGGTCATCGCCCAGCTCGAGGCGCTCGTCGAGCTGCCCGACCCCGCGCCGAGCGACGCCTCGGCGACCGCCGACCCGGTGGCCGCCTTCCTCCAGCGGCTCGCCGACAACGGCGGCCGGCTCAACAAGCTCGAGGCCCACCAGGTCGCCCGCGAGGTCGGGCTCGACCCGGCCGTGCGGGCCGAGCTCTACCGTGCCGACCCCCAGCTCGTCGCCACGGAGGGCACCGACCGGGTGCTCACCGACGCCGGCCGCGCCCGGCTGAGCGGCCAGGGCGCCGGATGAGCGGCGCCCGCCGGGCCTATCTCGTCGACGGGGTCCGCACGCCGATCGGTCGATATGGCGGGGCGCTGTCGAGCGTGCGCCCCGACGACCTCTCGGCGCACACGATCCGCGAGCTGCTCGCCCGGCACCCCGACCTCGACCCGGAGCTCGTCGACGACGTCGTCGTCGGCTGCGCCAACCAGGCGGGGGAGGACAACCGCAACATCGCACGGATGGCCGCGCTGCTCGCCGACCTGCCCGTCACGGTCCCCGGGACGACGATCAACCGGCTGTGCGGCTCGGGGCTCGACGCCGTCGGCTACGCGGCCCGCGCGGTCGTCGCCGGCGACGCCGACCTCGTCGTCGCCGGTGGGGTCGAGAGCATGAGCCGGGCCCCCTTCGTCCTGCCGAAGGCCGAGACCCCCTTCGCCCGGGGGATGGGCGTCGAGGACACGACGATCGGGTGGCGCTTCGTCAACCCCGAGATGGAGCGGCGCCACGGCACCGACCCGATGCCGAGGACGGCGGAGAACGTCGCCGTCGACGACGCCGTCTCCCGCGAGGACCAGGACGCCTTCGCGCTGCGCTCGCAGGAGCGGGCGGCCGCCGCCATCGCCTCGGGCCGGCTGGCCCGGGAAATCGTCCCGGTCACCGTGCCCCGACGCAAGGCCGACCCCGTGGTCGTCGACGCCGACGAGCACCCGCGCGCGACCTCGCTCGAGGCGCTCGGTCGGCTGCGGCCGCTCTTCGACGGTGGGTCGGTGACCGCCGGCAACTCGTCGGGCGTCAACGACGGCGCCGCCGCGCTGCTCGTCGCCTCGGAGGAGGCGGTGGAGCGTCACGGCCTGACGCCGGTCGCCCGGGTCGACGCGGTGACCGCCATCGGCGTCGAGCCGCGGGTCATGGGGCTCGGCCCCGCGCCGGCCGTCACCCGACTGCTGACGCACACCGGCGTCGGGCTCGACGAGGTGGGCGTCATCGAGCTCAACGAGGCCTTCGCCTCGCAGGGCCTGGCCGTGCTGCGCCGGCTCGGCATCGCCGACGACGACCCGCGGGTCAACGCGCACGGCGGTGCGATCGCCCTCGGTCACCCGCTCGGGATGAGTGGTGCCCGGATCGCCTGGTCGGCCGCCCTGTCGATGGCCGACGGCGACCACGACCACGCGATCGCGACGATGTGCATCGGCGTCGGGCAGGGCATCGCCGCTCTGCTCTCGCGCCCGTGACCCGACTGGTTGGATGGACCCCATGATCGACACCCCGCTCATCCGCATCGACCGCCACGAGTCCGGCGTCGTCGAGGTCGTCCTCGACCGCCCCGAGGCGATGAACGCCGTCTCCACGCAGATGGCGACCGCCCTCACCGCGGCCGGTGGAGCCCTCGCCGACGACACCTCGGTGCGGGCCGTGGTGCTCACCTCGAGCCATGACAAGGCCTTCTGCGTCGGCGCGGACCTCAAGGAGCGCAACGGCTTCACCGACGAGCAGCTGCGCGCCCAGCGCCCGGGCAACCGGCTGGCCTACCGCGCGCTGCTCGACCTGCCGGTGCCGACGATCGCCGCGGTCGACGGCTATGCCATGGGCGGCGGCTGCGAGCTCGCGCTCGCTTGTGACCTCATCGTCGCCGGGCCGCGGGCGCTCTTCGCGCTGCCGGAGGTCTCGGTCGGGGTCATCCCCGGCGGTGGCGGCACGCAGCTGCTGACCCGCCGCATCGGCTGGTCGCGGGCGGCCGACCTGATCTTCACCGCGCGCCGGGTCGATGGCGAGGAGGCCCTGCGCCTCGGCCTGGCCGACCGCCTCGTCGACGACGCGAAGGGGGAGGCTCTCGCCATGGCGGCGACCATCGCCCAGCACTCGCCGGTGGGGATGCGCAATGCCAAGGCGGCCATGCGTGGCGGCCTCGACCTCACCCTCGACGAGGGCCTCGACCTCGAGGACGCCCGCTGGCACGACACGGCCTTCAGCGCCGACCGCGCCGAGGGCGTGCGCGCCTTCGCCGAGAAGCGCACGCCCGACTGGCCCGGTCTGGGCTGACCGGCCGTCGGTGCGAGGCCATAGGGTGCAGATGTGATCGACCTGCACACCCACAGCGCCCGCAGCGACGGCACCGACGCGCCCGGTGAGCTCGTCCGTCAGGCGGCGGGGGCCGGGCTGACGACGGTGGCGCTCACCGACCACGACACGACCGTCGGGTGGGAGGAGGCGGCGCAGGCGGCCGCCGAGCACGGCGTCGCCCTCGTCCGCGGGGCCGAGCTGTCGACGCGGCACCAGGGGCGCTCGGTCCACCTGCTCGCCTACCTCTTCGACCCTCAGGACGCGGCCCTCGCCGAGGAGATGCGCCGGATGCGGGACGACCGCGTGCCGCGACTGCAGCGCATCGTCGAGTACATGGCCGCCGACGGCTTCGACATCACGTGGGACGACGTCCTCGCGCAGGCCGACGGCCCGGCCTCCCTCGGCCGCCCGCACCTCGCCGACGCCCTCGTGGCCAAGGGGCTCGCCCCCGACCGCAATGCCGTCTTCGCCGACTGGCTGCACAACGGCTCGCGCTACTACGAGGCGCACTACGCGGTGGGCACCGAGGAGGCCGTCCGGCTCGTGCGCGCCGCCGGCGGGGTCCCGGTCGTCGCCCACCCCTTCGCCGCGAAGCGCCAGCGCTCGCTCGACGCCGACGACGTCGCCCGCCTCGTCGACGCCGGGCTGCTCGGCCTCGAGGCCGACCACCGCGACCACGACGACGCCGGTCGCCGCCTGGCCCGCGAGCTCGCCGCCGAGCACGACCTGCTCGTCACCGGCAGCAGCGACTTCCACGGCGACGGCAAGACCAACCGGCTCGGTGAGAACACGACCGACCCCGAGGTGCTCGCCCGCCTCGAGTCGCTGGCCACCGGGCTGCCGGTCCTGCGATGAGCTGGGTCGAGACGGGCGACGAGCGGGCTCGCCAGCAGCACGTCGTCGACACCCTCGAGTCCGCCTTCTCCGACCTCATGGCCGCCTCGCCCGACGCCTTCCGGGTGAAGTTCCGCAAGATGGCCGATTCCCCCTTCGCCTTCTATCGCGGCAGCGCCTGCCTCTTCCACCGCGACATGGCCTCGCTCGACGAGCCGTGGACCGACGAGCGGACCTCGCGGGTGTGGATCCACGGCGACCTGCACGTGGAGAACTTCGGCACCTACATCAACTCCCACGGCGAGCTCGTCCTCGACGTCAACGACTACGACGAGGCCTATGTCGGGCCCTACACGTGGGACCTGCGGCGATTCGTCGCCGGGCTGGCGGTCATGGGCTGGCGCAAGGCCCTGCCCGAGCAGGACGTCCGTGACCTGGCGGCGACCTACCTGCGCAGCTATCTCGAGCAGGTCCACGACTTCGTCGCCGGTGCCATGGACACCGACTTCGCGCTCCGGCTGGGCAACACCGAGGGTGCCGTGCACGCGACCCTGCAGGCGGCTCGGCGCAACAGCCGGTCCGCGCTGCTCGACGCGGCGAGCGAGGTGACCGACGAGGGGCGCCGGTTCACCGACGGGCCCGGCGTGCGCCGCCTCGACGACGACGAGCGCGGGCGGGTCCTCGAGGCCTTCGCGCGCTACGTCGAGACGATCCCGGAGGCGAAGCGGGCCGAGCACGAGACCTTCTACGAGGTCAAGGACGTCGTCGGGCGCTCCGGCTTCGGCATCGGCAGCGCCGGTCTGCCGGCCTACAGCCTGCTCATCGAGGGCTTCGACGAGGCGCACGAAAATGACATCCTCCTGTCGATGAAGCAGGCCAACCACCCCGCGCTCGCCGACGTCGTCGACCTGCCGCAGGCTCGTGACCTCTTCGCCCACGAGGGGGAGCGGACCGTCGTCAGCCAGCGGGCGCTGCAGGTGCACGCCGACCCGCTGCTCGGCTACACGACGGTCGCGGGCGTCGGCTTCGTCGTCGACGAGGTCTCGCCCTACGAGATCGACCTGTCGTGGGACGAGCTGCACGAGCCGGTCGACATGGAGCCGGTCGTGCGCGACCTCGGGCGGGCGACGGCCAAGATCCACTGCGTCTCCGACGCCGACAGCGACCACACCGTCGTCGACTTCCAGACGGAGGAGGCGATCGCCTCGGTCCTCGAGGGCCGCGAGGAGGAGCTCGTGGGCGACCTCGTCGACTTCGCCGTCGCCTACGCCGAGCGGGTCCGTGCCGACCACGCGCTCTTCGTCGAGGCCTTCCGCCGGGGCCGCATCGGGCGCGTGCAGGCGGTCTGACCCGGGGCGAAGGGGGAGCCCGTCACCTCGACGAGGCCGCGACGTGACGCGCGCCGCGGGGTGGTGACGCCCCGGCAGGGCGCCGACCTGAGAGGATGGCGGCGCATCCCGACGGACAGAAGGGCGTCACACGTGGCACGTGCGAAGAAGGCGGCGATCATCGCGGTCGCCAACCAGAAGGGCGGGGTCGCCAAGACGACCTCCGTGGCCTCGATCGGCGCCGCCATGGCGGAGCTCGGCAAGCGCGTGCTGCTCGTCGACCTCGACCCGCAGGCGAGCCTGACCTTCAGCCTCGGCATCGACCCCGACGCCGTCGAGCTGTCGGTCAACGAGGTCGTCCTCGGCCAGGCCGAGATCGCCGACGCGATCCTCGAGGCGAGCGACGGCATCGACCTGCTGCCCTCGACGATCGAGCTCGCGGGCTCCGAGGCCCAGCTGCTCACCCGTCCGGGGCGCGAGTTCGTCCTCCAGTCGGTCCTCGAGGATGTCCGCGAGGACTACGACGTCGTCCTGCTCGACTGCAGCCCGAGCCTGGGCGTGCTCACCCTCTCGGCGCTCACGGCCGCGACCGGTCTGATCATCCCGATGCAGGCCGAGATGCTCAGCCACCGCGGCGTCGGCCAGCTGCTCGACACGGTCAAGGACGTCAAGAAGCTGCTCAACAAGAAGCTCAAGACCATCGGCATCCTCCCGACGATGTACGACGGCCGCTCCAACCACGCCCGCGAGGTGCTCGAGGACCTCGGCACGCGCTACAAGCTGCCGGTGCTCTCGCCGCCGATCCCGCGCACGGTGCGCTTCGCGGAGGCGCCGGCCGCGGGCCGCTCGATCCTCGACACCGCCCGCTCGAGCAAGGGTGCCGCCGCCTACCGCGAGGTCACCGAGGCCATCCTCGCCGCGATCTGAGTCGCCCCGTGCCCACCCTGCAACGCGCTCGTACCCTCGCCGTCGGCGGCCTGCGCGCCGTCGTCACCCGTGATCCCGCCGCACGACGTCGGGTCGTCGACCCCCTTCGTGCCCGGCTGCGGCCGACCCCGCTCACCGGCGCCGCCCCGCTCGTCGCCGCCTATGCCCGCGGCGCGGAGCAGATCGGCGTCGACGACCTGGTCGCGACCGGCCACCGCACCCGCTCCGCGCTGCTGCGTGATGCCGCGCGGCTGCTCGCCGAGCGCACCGGCGCCCCGAGCTGGCGGGCCGGCTGGGCCGAGCTGCTCGTCACCAGCGGTGACGCCGAGCTGGCCCGGACCGGGTCGGCCGTCTTCCGCGAGCTCGTCGACGAGGGTCACGCCGGTGCCCTGACCGCGCGGCAGTGCCTGCTGCACGCCCACACCCTGCTCGCCCGGCAGACCGAGGCGGGCGAGGGCGCGGCCGTCCTCGCGGCCCAGCTGCCCGAGCTCACCCAGCTCTCCGACGACGAGCGGCTCGACCTCGAGACCGACCTGGCGCACCCCGGCACCGCCGGTGACGGCGAGGCGTGGTGGGCGCTGCTCACCCGCCGCTGGCGCGACGCCGGGATGCTCGTGCCCCGCCGGCTCACCGACGACGAGCTCGCGGCGGTCGTCGGGGCGGAGTCGGTCGCGGCCTTCGGCGACGACCTCGATGTCTACGACCGCGTCGGCCCCGACCGGGGCGAGCTCGCCGCCCGCCGGGAGGGTCTGCGCGAGCGGGTCCGTGAGGCGACCGGCCGCGACATCGACCCCGACGAGCTGCCGCTCGTCAGCGTCGTCGTCACCGCCTATCGCCCGGGCCCGTGGCTCGCCACGGCGATCCGCGCCCTGCTCGACCAGACCTGGTCACGGCTCGAGGTGCTCGTCGTCGACGACGCGTCCGGCCCGGACTTCGCCGACGAGATCGCCCGCATCGCCGCGCTGGACCCGCGGGCGCGGGTCATCACCCGTGAGCGCAACGGCGGGGCCTATCGCGCGCGCAACCTCGGTCTGGCCCAGGCGAAGGGGGAGTACCTCGCCTTCCTCGACGCCGACGACTGGTGCCACCCCGAGCGCATCGAGCGCCAGGTGCTCCCGCTGCTCGCCGACCCCTCGCTCGTCGCGACCCACGCCCTGGCGATCCGCGCGAGCGAGGACCTCCGGCTCGCCTGGCTTGGCTACCCGGCGGTGCGGCACAACGCCGCCGGGCTCGTCATGCGGCGGTCGACGCACGACCGCGTCGGCAGCTTCGACGACGTGCGCAAGAGCGCCGACAGCGAGTACAACGCCCGGATCGAAGCCGTCACCGGCCAGGTCCCGCCCATGGTCACCCCGCCCCTGCAGATCACCCGCTTGCGCTCGGGGTCCTTGTCCCGCAGCGACTTCGGCGTCGGCTGGGGCATCGGCGCGCGGCTGGCCTATCGCTCGGCCTACAAGGCGTGGCACCGCCGCCTCGCCACCGCCAGGACGAAGGGGGAGCTGCCGCCGATGGCCGAGGGGGCCGACGTCCCGCAGGAGCTCGTCCTCGACTGGGCCACCCGGCACGGCGAGTCCGACCCCGAGCGAGAGAGCGCGCCGGGCCGTCCCTTCACCGCACCCCACGCCTGGATCTCGACGCGGCCGCTCGCTCCCTTCGACCTGCTCGTCGTCGACGACGCCGCCGACACGATGGCCGACCCGGCCGAGCTGCGGGGTGTGCTCGACGAGCTGCTCGACCTCGACCTGCGGGTCGCGCTGCTCCACCGCGAGAACCCCGCGCGCCTGCGCCTCTACCGCAAGGGCCTGCTGCCTGCGGTGCGCCGGCTCGTCGACCACGCCGACGACCTCGTGCAGGTGCACCCCGAGGAGCACGTCGAGGCGGCGGTCACCTGGGTGCGCCGCGCCGAGGCACTGTCCGTCGGCCGGCCCGCGCCCGACCTGACGACGGGCGAGGTGCTCGTCACCCGGCCCACCGCGACCCGCACCCACCGGGTCGACCCGGCGTGGACCCACGCCGCCGTCGAGGCCGAGCTCGCCACGTGGGGCGTGCCCGAGGGGAGCGCCCTCTGGCTGCCCGAGGACGAGGTCCGCGCCCGGATCCACCAGCTCGCCGAGGAGATGCGATGAGTGCACTGTCCGGACCGGCCCAGGCGGTGCGGTCCGCCGTCCGCGACGCGACCGCGGGGCCGCGTGCCCGGCGCGAGGAGAGCAGGCGGCGTGCCCGGGTCATGGCCCCGGCCGCCGGGGAGCGACGCTCCCACGAGCGGCTGCGCGTCGAGGTGCACGCCTCGGAGCGGGTGCGCGCCGGCCTGGCCGGTCAGTGGCTGATCACCGACGAGGACCCCGAGGCGGTGCTCGTCGAGGTCGACGCGCGCTCGGCGGTGACCGTGGCGGCGCCCTTCGCCCGGCAGCGTGCCGCCGTCGCAGGGGTCGAGGTGCCGGTCATCGTCTGGGTGACGAGCAGCGCCCGGGTCGTCGCCGACGACGTCGCGCGGCTCGTCGAGGGCGTCACCGCGCCCGTGCACATCCACGTCGACGACGCCGCGAGCGTGCCCGAGTGGGCCGCCGCACTGGGGCGCGAGGTGCGCCACCTCGCGCCCGCCGTCGACCACACCGTCCACGCACCCTCGGTCGTCGGCTCCACCGCACGGCGGGAGCAGGTCGTCGCCCTCGTCGGTGACGCCGACGTCGACCTCGAGCGACTGGCGCCCGTGCAGCCGCAGCGGCTCGACGTCGTCGGGGGTGACGACGCGGCGAGCGAGCTGCCGGGCGACCGCCCCGTCCTCGGGCGCTACCGCGCGGCCGCCCTCGTCGCCGATCGACCCCTGACCCCCTGGCTCGCCCTCGAGGCCGCCGCCGCCGGCACGGCCCTCGTCGGCACCGGCCCCACGATCGAGCGGCTGCCCGACGAGCTGGCCGACCGTGCCTGCCGCGTTGAGGACGACACCCAGCTGGCGCTGCAGGTGCGCGCCCACCTGTGGCAGGACGAGCTCGTCGAGCGGGTCGCCCTGCCGGCCGCCCGCGTCGTGCGGGGCGGGCACACCTTCGCCCACCGGGCCGCCGACCTCGAGGCCCTCGTCGGACGCTCCCGCGACCTGCGGGAGGCGACGGGCGCTCCCTTCGACCGGAGCGTGAGCGCGGTCATCTCGACCAACCGGGCCCACGAGCTCGACACCGTCGCCGACAACATGGCCCGGCAGTCGCTGCGCGAGAGCGGCGAGCTGCAGGTCGTCCTCGTCCTCCACGGGCTCGACGTCGACGTCGCCGAGGTGGAGGCGCGCTTCCGCGAGCGAGGCATCGACCAGCTCGTCGTCGTGCCCGCCGACGCCTCGCTCACGCTCGGCGCCTGCCTCAACCTCGGCATCGACGCCAGCGACGGCGCGCACGTGGCGAAGATCGACGACGACAACTTCTACGGTCGCCACTACCTGCTCGACCTCGTCGACGCCGTCGACTACTCCGGGGCGGGGATCGCGGGCAAGTGGGCGCACTACACGTGGCTGCGCAGCACCGGCGCCGTGATCCTGCGCTTCCCCAAGAGCGAGCACCGCTACGAGCGGCTCGTGCAGGGCGGCTCGATCCTCATGCGTGGTGAGGTGGCGCGGGGGCTGCGATTTTCCGACCTGCCGCGGGCGGTCGACACCGACCTGCTCAACCGCGCGCAGGCTGCGGGGGTGCGGACCTACTCGGCCGACCGGTTCAACTTCGTGAGCATCCGGGGCACCGACCGGCACGCCCACACGTGGACCCTCGAGGACGCGTCCTTCATGAATGCCTCGAGCCGGGTGGTCTTCTACGGCGACCCGCGGGAGCAGGTCGAGGTCTGACGCGGGTCACTCCCGGGCGCCGAGCACCTGCTCGTAGACCTGCGCGTAGCGCGGGCCGTTGGCGGCCCAGGAGCGCTCGGCCTCGACCCAGGCACGGCCGGCGGCGGCGAGCTCCGTGCGACGCTCCGGGTCACCGGCCAGGCGGGCGAGCGCATCGGTCAGCGCGTCGGCGTCCCCGGCGGCGAAGGACTCGCCCCACGCGCCCTCGCCGGTGATCTCGGTGAGGGCCGGCAGGTCGGAGACGAGCACGGGCAGCCCGGTGGCCATCGCCTCGAAGGGCTTGAGCGGCGTGACGAGCCGGGCCGCCTGCTCGTCGACCCGGGGCACGACGAAGACGTCGATGAGGGCGTAGTGGTCGAGGACCTCGTCGTGGGGGACCCGGCCGGTGAAGACGACGGCGTCACCGGCGTCGACCGCGGCGGCGTGTGCCTCGAGCTCGGCGCGGCGGGTGCCGTCGCCGACGACGAGCGCGACGGCGTCGATGCCACGCTCGCGCAGGGCGACGGCGGCGTCGACGAGCAGCTCCTGACCCTCGCGGTAGTGGTCGAGGTTTGAGACGTAGCCGAAGACGAAGCGGTCGCGCAGGCCGTACTGGTCGATGAGGTCATCTCGCCGGGGGCGGGGTGAGAAGGCCTGCGCGTCAACGCCATTCGGCACGACGTGGACGCGGTCGCCGGGCACGCCGCGGCTGATGATGTCGGAGCGCATCGACTCGCTGAGGGTGATGACGGCGTCGGCGGCGAGCATGCAGCGGGTGTCGGTGTCGCGGCGCCGGCGATAGGTCTCGGCCGACTCGGCCCGGTCGAGGTCCTGGCTCCAGATCGCCTCGAAGAAGCCGCGGACCTCGTAGACCCACGGGATGTCGAGGGCCTCGGCGACGGCCCGCCCGACGAGTGCGGCCTCGTAGCCGCGGCCACCCGAGTGCACGTGGAGCAGGTCGGGGGCCTCCTCGGCGACGGCGGGCAGCAGGGCGCTGGCATAGGCGTCGAGATAGCTGTCGACGCGCTCGGTGCCGGGGACGTGGTCGCGCAGCAGGTGACGGTGGCGCACCCCGTGGACCATCTCGACGTCGGGTGCGTCGCCGCCCGGGAAGTCGAGCGCCGTGATCGCGACCGGCTCCATGCCCGCGTCGGTCTGGGCGGCGAGGTTGTAGCGGGTGCGCACGGAGTAGCCGGACTGCCGGTGGGGCAGGGCGATCTTCAGCAGGTGGACGACGCGGCGCCCGGCTCCGGGCTCGGACCGCTCCTGCAGGGTGCGGGCGGCGGCCACGGCGGCCGGGTCGAGCGAAGGGGACCACGTCGGGTCGGTCTCGCGCAGCCGGCCGGTGACCTGGTCGAGGGCCGCCGTGAGCCGGGTGCGGGCCGGACCGGCGAAGCGCGGCGTCGCCGCGAGCTCGGCCCGAGTCACCTCCGCCTGCAGGCTCGGCTCGCCGGCCCGCGAGGAGCTGCGCCGCGCCTGGTCGAGGAATCCGGTGTCCCGACCGAGGGCGTCGAGCTCGGCGCGGACGAGGTCGACGGCCGCGGCGTGGTCGCGCTGCTCGGTCAGCGCCGCGAGACGGGCGGTGACGGCCGCCGCGCTCGACCCGTCCGAGGCGGTGGGACGGGGACGCAGGCGCTGCAGGGTCGCGTAGGTCCGGCGGGCGGCGCCGCGGGCGAGGCTCTTGGGGTCACGCACCCGAGGCAGCCTAGTTCGCCGGGCCGAAGGGAGCCGGGAGGCCGGCCCCCTTCGCACCGGAGGAGCTGCTCAGCTCTCCGAGCCCGAGGACTGCGACTGGCCACCGCGGGTGCGGCGGCGGTTGCGGCGACGACGGGGACGGGACTCGCCGTCCCCCTTCGCCTCGCCCTGACCGGAGCGCTCGCCACCACGGCCTCCGCCGTTGCCACCACGACCGCCACCGTTGCCGCCACGACCGCCACCGGAGCGGCGACCGCTGGACTTGCCGGTCTCGCCGAGGTCCTCGAGGCGCTCGGCGTCGAGGCCCTCGCGGGTGCGCTGCCCGCGGGGGAGGCGGCCCTTGGTGCCCTCGGGGATGTCGAGGTCGGTGAAGAGGTGCGGGCTCGAGGAGTAGGTCTCGACGGCCTCGGGGATGCCCAGGTCGAGGGCGCGGTTGATCATCGCCCACTTCGTCTCGTCGTCCCAGTCGACGAAGGTGACGGCGATGCCCGTGTTGCCCGCGCGGCCGGTGCGGCCGATGCGGTGGACATAGGTCTTCTCGTCGTCGGGGCACTGGTAGTTGATGACGTGGGTGACGTCGGTGACGTCGATGCCGCGCGCGGCGACGTCGGTGGCGACGAGGACGTCGACCTTGCCGTTGCGGAAGGCACGCAGCGCCTGCTCGCGGGCGCCCTGGCCGAGGTCACCGTGGATCGACGCCGCGGCGAAGCCCCGGTCAGTGAGCTCGTCGGCGACCTTGGCGGCGGTGCGCTTGGTGCGCGAGAAGATGATCGTCAGGCCGCGGTCCTTGGCCTGCAGGATACGGGCGAGCATCTCGACCTTGTCCATCGCGTGCGCGCGGTAGACGAACTGCTCGATCGCCTTGACGGTGTGGCTGTCGCCCTCGCCGTCCTCGCTCATCGCGCGGATGTGCGTCGGCTGGGTCATGTAGCGACGGGCCAGGGCGACGATCGCGCCGGGCATCGTCGCGGAGAAGAGCATCGTGTGGCGGGCCGGGGAGGTCATCGCCATGATCTTCTCGACGTCGGGCAGGAAGCCCAGGTCGAGCATCTCGTCGGCCTCGTCGAGGACGACCGTCTTGGTGCCCGACAGGTCGAGGTGGCGCTGCTGGGCCAGGTCGATGAGGCGACCGGGGGTGCCGACGACGACGTGGACGCCCTTCTTCAGCGCCTCGATCTGCGGCTCGTAGGCGCGACCACCGTAGACGGTGAGCACCTTGATGCCCAGGCGCTTGCCGGCGCGCTCGAGGTCGGCGGCGACCTGGCTGGCCAGCTCACGGGTCGGGGCGACCGCGAGGGCCTGCGGGCGGACGTCGTCGGACTCGAGGTCGATGCGGTTGAGCATCGGGACGCCGAAGCCGAGGGTCTTGCCGGTGCCGGTCTTGGCCTGGCCGATGATGTCGTGACCGGCGAGGGCGACGGGCAGGGTCATCGCCTGGATGGGGAAGGGGTGGACGATCCCCGCGTCGGCGAGGGCCGCGACGATCTCGGGGTGGACGTCGAAGTCGCCGAAGGTCTGCTGCGCGGCCTCGGGCGCGGTGCCCTCGATGTCGGGGGTGGCCTGGACGGCCTCGCGCTCGGCGTCGGACGCGGGCACGGTCGTGTCGGGCTCAGTCATGAATCTCTCGATCAGCGTGGACGACGCATCGCGCGCCGTGGATGGCACGGGCCGATCGGAGGTGAGTCAAGCGGTCCGCCGCCACGAGGGGCGACCGCGCCGGACGTCTCGTCCGGGGAGAAGGATGCCGACCGGGCACCGCTGGTCGTCGTCATGCTACCCGCGACCCCCTCCCGGAGCCGAAACGTGGCCGGTGCGCCACTAGGCTGCGACCCATGAGCGAGCAGGTTCCCCCTTCGTCCACGCCCGAGCTCGGCACCCGCGAGCGCGAGGGGACGATCGAGCTCCTCGGGGTCATCGCCTACGGCGCGATCTCCGGCTTCACGCGGATGGCGGCGGACTCCGAGATGGCCCGCGACCTCGTCCTCAAGCGGGCGCTGGCGCGCATGGCGGTCCGGGAGTTCCAGAGCCACGAGCAGCTGTGCGACCACATCGTCGCCCTCGGCGGCGACCCGGTCGCCGCCATGGCGCCCTTCGAGGACGCCTTCGAGGCCTACCACGCGCGCACCCGCCCGCGTGACCTGCTCGAGGGCATGGTCAAGGCCTACATCGGCGACGGCATCGCCCGTGACTTCTTCGTCGAGATCTCGCGCTACGTCGACCCCTCCGCCCAGGCGGTCATCGAGCAGACCGGGGGTCTGCAGGCCGACCGCGACACGATCGTCGACGCGGTGCGTCGCGGCATCAAGCAGGACCCGCGTCGCGGCGGTCCGCTCGCGCTGTGGGGCCGACGGCTCATGGGCGAGGCCCTGACGCAGGGGCAGGTCGTGGCCGCCCAGCGCGAGGCCCTCAGCGAGCTCGTCCTCGGCCTGAGCCACGACCGCCCCGGCGCCACCCTCGCGGAGGTCGGTGAGCTCATGCAGCGGCTCACCGACCGGCACCAGCAGCGGATGGCCCGCCTCGGCATGTCCGCCTGAGCGCCGCGTCCCGAGGGTGACCCGTCCCCACGACATGCCGAAGGGGGGTCCCGCCGACTCGGCGGGACCCCCCTTCGTCGTGGTGCGTCAGACCTGCTTGCGGCCGGCGATCATCCCGTAGAGGACGATCAGGACGGCGGCGACGACGACACCGACGATGACGGCGAGGAAGCTGAAGTCCGTCTTCGTGCCGTTGATCAGGTAGGAGCCGATCAGCGCGCCCAGGACACCGAGGATGACGGTGACGAGCGTCGAGATGCTCTGCTTGCCCGGCAGGACCAGACGAGCGAGCGCGCCGATGATGGCGCCGACGATGACGGTGACGATGATGGTCCACACAGTGAATCACTCCTTCTGCGTCCGACAGGGGTGAGCGGACGCGCTCAGGCAGCCCGTGCGGGCTTCCGTGACCAACATAGACTCCTGAGGCGGGTGGGGCGACTCTCAGGAAGTGACGATTTGGGTGCGGCGACCCGCAGGCCCGGCGATCAGGCGCCGAAACCGACCCGTCCGCGGCTGGGCTCGCCGACCTCGACGTAGCCGAGGGCGCCGGCCGGGACCATGACGCGACGGCCCTTGTCGTCGGTGAGCACGAGCGCTCCGCCGTCGAGTGCGGTGCGCACGGCGGCCTCGATCTCCGCCTCGGCGCCGGTCGCCTCGATGACGATCTCGCGGGCGACGTTCTGGATCCCGATCTTGACCTCCACGGTCACTCCTTCGTTGTCGACGGGTGAGCTCGGGCTCATCGTGTCACTCACTCCCGACAGCGGCGGTGCCGGGGTCGTCGGTGGTGCCCATGCGGTTGACGGGGAAGGAGCCGAGACCGCGCCAGGCGAGGTGGCCGGCGGCCTGCGCGGCGACGTCCTTGGTGAAGTGGGCGCCGTGCGCGAGCCAGGTGCGCGCCATGACCTGCGCGGCACCGGACATCGCCAGACCGAGCATCTCGGCCAGCTCCTTGGGCAGCGGGGTGTCCTCGGTGATCCGCTGGGTCATCGCCTCGCCGAGCTGCGCCTCGAGGGCGTCGATCCGGTGACGCACCTGCGGCTCGTTGGTCAGGTCCGACTCGTAGATCAGGCGGAAGGCGCCGCCCTCGTCGGCGACGAAGTCGAAGTAGGCGCGGACGGTCGCGTAGACCCGCTCCTCGTGGTCGTCGCTCGAGTTGAGCGCCTCGAGCACGAGTGACTCGAGGTGGTCGCACTGGTCGTCGAGGAGGGCGAGGTAGAGGTCGAGCTTGCCCGGGAAGTGCTGGTAGAGAACGGGCTTGGAGACGCCCGCCTCGTCGGCGATGTCCTCCATCGCGGCGGCGTGGTAGCCCTTCGAGACGAAGACGGTCAGGGCGGCGCCGAGCAGCTGCGCCCGCCGCTGGG
This sequence comes from Janibacter sp. CX7, assembly GCF_024362365.1. Lineage (NCBI taxonomy): Bacteria > Bacillati > Actinomycetota > Actinomycetes > Micrococcales > Intrasporangiaceae > Janibacter > Janibacter sp. CX7. Next base: position 725,158 of record NZ_CP101464.1, read on the forward strand.
CACGGGGCATCCGCTGGACGCGGGTACCGGTCGCGTGGGAGCTCATGGTTCCTCCGGGATGGGTGGCTCACCGTGTGGTGAGTCACAGGATCCTACTGCGCGGTAGTGACAACCTGCGCGCGGGGGAGGCTGTCGGGCCGAGGTGATGGGATGGCGTCGTGGCTGAGGACCTGACGAGCGTGCACCTGCGGCGGCCGACGACGAAGGGGGAGGACGCCCCCCTTCGTCTCGACGAGGACCAGGCGCGGGCCGTCGCCTCCCGCGCCGACCTCGTGCGGGTCCTCGGTGGTCCCGGCACGGGCAAGACGACGGTCGCCGTCGCCGCCGTCCTCGACCGGGTGCGGCAGGGGGAGTGCCGGCCCGACGAGGTGCTCCTCGTCGCCGCGACCCGCCTCGGCGCCGCCGAGGCGCGCGACGCCGTCACCGCCGGTCTCACGGGCGCGACGACCGAGCCGATGGCCCGCACGATGCAGTCCCTGGGCTTCGCCGTGCTGCGGCAGCAGGCGGTCCTGCTCGGCCAGCCGGCTCCGCGGCTGCTCTCCGGTGCGGACCAGGACCTCGTGCTCGGCGAGCTGCTCGCCGGCCATCGCGAGTCGGGCCGCGGACCGGCCTGGCCCGACGACCTCGCCGAGGCGCTGACGACCCGCGGGTTCCGCGAGGAGCTGCGCGACCTGCTCATGCGGGCCATCGAGCACGGGGTCTCGCCCGACGACCTCGCGACCCTCGGACGCGAGCACGGTCGCCCCGAGTGGGTCGCCGCCGCCCAGGTCGCCCGTGAGTACGACGAGGTGACGGCACTGTCGCGGCCGGGGGCCTTCGACCCCGCCTGGGTCCTCGCGGCCGCGGCCGAGCTGCTCGAGGACGACCCCGAGGCGCGCGAGCGGGTGCGCTCGGGGATGCGGGTCGTCGTCGTCGACGACGCCCACGAGCTCACCGCTCCCGCCGCGCGGCTGCTGCGGGTGCTCACCGGGGCGGGCGTCGACCTCGTCCTCGTCGGCGATCCCGACGCCACGGTCCAGGGATTCCGCGGGGCGGACCCGCACCACCTCGTCGACGTCTGGCCCGGGCGCACTGAGGAGACGCACGTCCTCGGTCGCGGGCACCGGCTGCCGCAGGCGGTGCACGAGGCGGCCGCGCGGGTGACCCCCAAGATCGCGGCGCTCGGCGGTGGCCGGCAGCGCGAGGCGGCGCCCGCGGCCGGCGGCGGGATCGTCGAGGCGCACGTGCTGCACTCCGGGGCCCAGGAGGCGGCCTTCGTCGCCCACGAGCTGCGGGCCGCGCACCTGCTCCACGGGGTGCCGTGGCACCGGCTCGCCGTCGTCGTGCGCGGCTCCTCACGGCAGGCGACGCTGCGCCGGGTCCTCGTTGCTCGCGGCGTGCCCGTGCAGGGCGATGCCCACCGGGTGCCGGTGCGCGACGAGCCGGCGGCACGGCCGCTGCTCCAGCTGCTCGCGTCCGCGGTCGACCTCGCCCGCGGACGGGTCGAGGCGCTCGACGCGGCCGACGTGCTCGACCTGCTCACCTCGCCGGTCATCGCCGCCGACACCGTCGCCGTGCGCCGGCTGCGCCGGGTGCTGCGCCACGAGGAGCTGCTCGCCGGTGGCAAGCGCACGAGCGACGAGCTGCTCGGCGAGCTCGTCCTCGACACCGAGCGGCTAGCCCACCTCGGCGAGGACGTCGCCCCGCTGCACCGGCTCGCCGTGGCCCTCGCCGCGGGGCGGGCGGCCGCCGTCACGAGCGAGACGGGGTGGGCGCCCGGGGTCTCCGCCGAGTCGGTGCTCTGGGCGCTCTGGCAGGCCCTCGGCGTCGCCGACACCTGGCGCGCTGCGGCGCTCGCCGGCGGCGCCACGGGCGCCCGTCACGACCGGGCGCTCGATGCCGTCGTCGCGCTCTTCGACGCCGCCGCGGCGCACCAGGATGCGCTGCCGGCCTCGGGCCCCGACGCCTTCCTCGACGCGGTCGCCGGCCAGGCCGTCGCCGCCGATTCCCTCGCCGCCCGCAGCCCCGACGCCGATGCGGTCGCCCTCGTCACCCCGCAGACGGCGGCCGGCCACGAGTGGCACACGGTCGTCGTCGCCGGAGTGCAGGAGGGCGTGTGGCCCGACCTGCGGCTGCGCGGATCCCTCCTGGGCTCCGAGCGCCTCGTCGACGTCGTCACCGGTCGCGACCGCACCGGGGCGGGGGCGGCGACCGCGGTCCGGCACGACGAGACCCGCCTCTTCCACGTCGCGATCACCCGCGCGAGCGAGCGGGTGATCGTCACCGCAGTGGCCGCCGAGGACGAGCAGCCGTCGGTCTACCTCGACCTCGTCGACCCGCTGCCCGACGACGGCAGCCGACGGGAGCCGACCCAGGTGCCCGCGCCGCTCGACCTCACCGGCCTCGTCGCCGTGCTCCGGCAGCGACTCGCGAGCCCCGACCCGGGCGAGGTGGCCCGCGCGGTGGCCCGGCTGGCGCACCTCGCCGACGCCGGGGTGCCGGGCGCCTCGCCGTCGACGTGGTGGGCGCTGCGCGACCTCAGCGACACCCGGTCCGTGCGGGGTCCGCAGGACCCGGTGAGGGTCAGCCCGTCGAAGGTCGCGCAGTTCGCCGACTGCTCGCTGCGCTGGCTGCTGCAGTCCTCGGGCGGCGACGGGCCGAGCAGCGTCTCGCAGGAGGTCGGCACCCTCATCCACGACATCGCGCACGAGCTCGGCGACGCGGGTGAGGAGGCCTTCCTCGCCGAGCTCGAGCGGCGCTGGCCGGAGCTCGGCATGGCGCCCGGGTGGGTGACCGACCAGAAGCTCGAGCGCGCGCGCAGCATGGCACACTGGCTGGCCGACTACCACCGGCGTGCCGAGAGCGAGGGGTGGCGCCCGGTCGCCACCGAGGTCGGCTTCCGCGTCGAACTCGGTCGGGCGGTGCTCGCCGGCAGCGTCGACCGGCTCGAGGCCGACGCCGACGGCCGGCTGCGGGTCATCGACTACAAGACCGGCGCCTCGGCACCGACGGCCGCCGAGCTCGCCGAGCACCCCCAGCTCGGGTCCTACCAGGTGGCCATCGCCGAGAGCGGCTTTGTCGGGCACGGCAGCGAGGGTGCCGGGGCCGCGCTCGTCCACCTCGGCCGGGCCCGCACCTCGCGCAATGCCGTGCAGGAGCAGCAGCCGATCGCGAGCAGCGACGAGCCGCGCCACTTCCACGACCTGATCACCGACACCGCCGAGGGGATGGCGGCGGCGACCTTCGTCGCCCAGCCCGAGGACAACCGCTGCCGGATCTGCCCGGTGCGCTCGTCCTGCCCCGCCCACGAGGAAGGAGGGCGGCTGCGATGAGCTACCCGCCCGTCATCTCCGCCGTCGACCTCGCCCGGGCCCTCGGCCAGGAGCACCCGCCGACCGACGAGCAGCGCGAGATCATCGAGGCCCCGCTCGAGCCGCTGCTCGTCGTCGCGGGAGCCGGCTCGGGCAAGACCGAGACGATGACCGCCCGGGTCGTCTGGCTCGTCGCCAACCGCCTCGTCACGCCCGAGCAGGTGCTCGGCCTGACCTTCACCCGCAAGGCGGCCGGCGAGCTCGCCGAGCGCGTCGGCCGCCGGCTGGCCACCCTCGAGCAGGCCGGCGTGTGGGCGCCCGATGCGCAGGCCGACGGGGAGGCCGACGCCGGCGGTCTCGGTGGCGCGCCGACGATCTCGACCTACCACGCCTATGCCGGGCGCCTCGTCCGCGAGGGCGCGCTGCGGCTGGGCTACGAGAAGGACTCCCGCCTGCTCTCGGAGGCCGCCACCTGGCAGCTGGCCCACGAGGTGGTCGTCGCGTGGGACGGCCCGATGGAGGACATCGACAAGACCGAATCGACGGTGACCAATGCCGTGGTCTCGCTGGCGGGCGAGCTCGCTGAGCACCTGCGCACGCCGGCCGACGTCGACGACTTCGCCCGCCGAACCCTCGCTCACCTCGAGTCCGTGGCGGCGGCAGGCAAGGACTTCACGAAGGACTTCCGAGGCAAGGTCATGACGCCGATGGAGCAGCAGCGGCTCGTGCTGCCGATCGTCGAGCGCTACCGCGAGGTCAAGCGCGAGCGCTCGGTCATGGACTTCTCCGACCAGATGGCGCTCGCGGCGGCCCTGGCGACGCGCTTCCCCGACCTCGGGCAGGCCGAGCGCGACCGCTTCCGCGTCGTGCTCCTCGACGAGTTCCAGGACACCTCGGAGGCGCAGCTGGTCCTCATGCGGGAGCTCTTCGCCCCGGAGGGGCAGCCGCCGGCTGCGGTCACGGCCGTGGGCGACCCGCACCAGTCGATCTACGCCTGGCGCGGGGCGAGCGCGACGACCCTGGCGACCTTCCCCCGCTTCTTCTCCACCGAAGGGGAGGCCGCTCCCGTCAAGCACCTGTCGACGAGCTGGCGCAACGACGAGTCGATCCTGTCCGTCGCCAATGCCGTGGCCGGGCCGCTCGGTGCCGTGAGCGGGGTGCCGGTGACCTCCCTTCGTCCTCGGCCCGGGGCCGGTCGGGGACAGGTGCAGGTGATGCGCAGCCTCACCGCCCACGACGAGGCGGCCGCCGTCGCGGAGTGGATCGAGACCCGGTGGTCCGGTGGCCGGCGCTCAGCGGCGGTGCTGTGCCGCAAGCGCAGTCAGTTCACCCTCGTCGCCGAGGCGCTCGCCGCGCGGGGGATCCCGCACGAGGTCGTGGGTCTCGGCGGGCTGCTGCTCACGCCGGAGGTCGCCGACGTCGTCTCCCTGCTGACGATCGTGCAGGACCCCTCCCGCGGCGACCGGCTCATGCGGCTGCTCACCGGGCCCCCCGGGCTCCTCGGTCCGGCCGACCTCGACGGGCTGGGGGCGTGGGCGCGTCAGCTGGCCAAGGCTGCCCGGGACGACCTCGGCGAGGACGCGCCTCCGCCCGGGCCGGACGATGCGGTCACGATCGTCGACGCCCTCGACCGGCTGCCCGACCCGGGGTGGCGGGGTGACGGCGGGCAGTCGATCTCCGACACGGCGCTGCGCCGGCTGCAGCAGATCGGGGCGATGGTCGCCCGGCTGCGACGCCAGGCCGGTATGCCCCTGCCCGACCTCGTCGGCGAGGCGGAGCGGGAGCTCGGGGTCGACATCGAGGTGCTGGCCCGGCCGAAGTGGTCGCCGGGTGCCGCGCGGGCGCACCTCGACGCCTTCGCCGACGTGGCGGCGCAGTTCTCCTCGAGCGCCGACCGCCCGACGCTGGGTGGCTTCATCGACTGGATCGAGGCCGCCGTCGAGCAGGAGCGGGGCCTGGAGAAGCCGGTCGTCGAGCCGGCCGCCGACGCCGTGCAGATCCTCACCTGCCACGCGGCGAAGGGCCTCGAGTGGGACGTCGTCGCCGTGCCCGGCCTGTCCGAAGGGGTCTTCCCGACGCACCTGTCGCGGGCCTCCCTCAAGGACGACGGGACATGGGTGGTCGGGCAGGTCAACGACTCGGGGTGGATCACCGGGCTCGACGGCGTGCCCTTCCCGCTGCGGGGTGACCGCGAGGGGCTGCCGCACCTCGACCTGTCGCTCGGCGAGACGAAGGCGCTCCAGGACGAGCTCAAGCGCTATCGCGCGGCCAACGGCGAGCACGGGCTGCTCGAGGAGCGCCGTCTGGCCTACGTCGCCTTCACCCGCGCGCGCAGCCAGCTGCTGCTCGGGTCGTGGGTGTGGGGCGCGACGGGGCAGCAGCCGCGGCTGCAGTCACGATTCCTCGACGAGGCGCGCGCTGCCGGTCCGGTCGAGATCCTCGAGTGGACGGACATGCCGGAGACCAAGGACGAGCCCAACCCCTCGCTGGCGGTCGAGCGGCAGGTCGTGTGGCCCGGCGCCGAGCCGGCGCCCGAGCGGGCCGGGCTCGAGGCGGCGGCTGCAGGGATGGCTGCGCGCGCTGGTGCTGCCGACAGAGGTGGCGCCGGTGGCGTCGACGCTGATGACGGTGGGCCGGACCCGATCGACGACACGATGCGGCTGCTGCTGACCGAGCGTGAGCAGCGCCGTCGGGCGCGGGGGGAGGACGTCGGCGTGGACCTGCCGGCCCACCTGTCGACCTCGCAGCTCGTCGCGCTCGCGCGGGACCCGCAGGCCTTCGCGATGGACCTGCGGCGCCCCATGCCGCAGCCGCCGCAGGTGGCCGGACGACGCGGCACGGCCTTCCACGCGTGGGTCGAGCAGCACTACGCCGATGCCGGTCTCGTCGACGTGCTCGAGCTACCGGGCAGCGCGGACGACTCGCTGGCCGATACGGACCTGTCGACGATGCAGGAGCACTTCCTCGCCAGCGAGTGGGCCGACCGCGTGCCGCTCGAGGTGGAGCTCTCGCTCGAGACGGTCCTCGGCGAGCACGCCGTGCGGGGGCGGGTCGACGCGGTCTTCGCCGACGAGGACGGGGGAGTCACGGTCGTCGACTGGAAGACCGGGCGCCCGCCCCGCGGCCCCGAGGCCGAGGTGCGCGCTGTGCAGCTGTCGGCCTATCGCATCGCCTATGCGCGCTGGCGCGGGCTCGACCCCGAGCGGGTCCGGGGCGCCTTCTTCCACGCCGCGACCGGCGAGACGACCCGACCCCGCCTGCTCGACGAGGACGAGGTGGTCCGCCTCCTCGGCGACGTCGTCGCCTGATCGGGGGCGGCCGCCGCCGCCCGATCGTGGGCCGCGGCGGTGCCTATGCCGCTGCTCCGTACGGTGAGCCGGGGGCGCGTCGGCCCGGTGGAGCAGGGACGTCGGGGTGCGGAGCGCCTATGCCGCTGCTCCGTCCGATGAGCCAGCGGATGAGCCGGCGGTTCGCACGGCAGGCCGGCTCGGTGCCCTAGTACGGAGCAAGGGCGTAGTGGGCGGAGAGCCCGGTCGGGGTGGGCTGGTGGGGGCGTGCCCGGAGTACGGAGCAACGGCGTAGTGGGCGGAGAGCCCGATCGTGGTGCGCTGGTCCGGACGCCGCCGTCCGTCAGCGGCGGGGGTGGACCGGGATGATGTCGTCGCCGTCGTCCTCGTCGTTGATCGGGACGATCTCGGCGGTTGCGTGGTCGGTGCCGGGGCGACGGGGTGCTTCCGGCAGGCTGGCGGCCGTCTCGTCGGCTCCGCCCGAGCTGTCCTCGCTGGCCCCGACATCCTGCTGGAGGTCGCTGTCCTGCTGGGGGTGGTCCTGACCGTCGTCGCCCTCGCCCTCGCCGTCGGCGTCGAGGGGCGCAGCGACCGCGACCGGCTGGGCGGGCGGTGCCGGCTCGACCTCGACAGCCTCGTCGGCGTCAGAGTCCTCCGGGTCAGCGTCGGGGGTGGCCTGTGCAGCCACCGCGGCAGTGGCCACGGGCTGCGTGACCTGGGCGGACCGGGCCGCGGGTGCCGGGGCGGACTGCTCGTCAGCGTTCCCGTCCGCAGCCGTCGCCTTGTCGGCACGCGCCTCGTCCGCACTCGCGTCGTCCGTGGCGGACGTCGCGTCGCCCGACGCGGCCGTGGCCGAGGCTGCGCGGTCCGCCCCCTTCGCCTCGAGGCGGGCGCGCTCGGCCTCCTCCTCGGCAGCCAGCTGCTCGTCGAGGCGGCGCAGCTCGGCGGCGCGACGCTCGGCGCCGGCGTCGTCGCCAGCCGCGACGGCGACCATCATCGTGCGCACCAGCTGCATCTCGTGGACGAGACGGGCGCGGCGCTGGAGGTGCTTGTCGGGGCGTTCGACGCGGGCGTGGGCGTAGGCCTCGAGGACGGTGTCGAGCGCCTCCGGGTGCAGCTCACCGACCAGGGGCGCGAGGTCGTCGGCGGGGTCGGCGACCTGCGCGGACTCCCAGCCGAGGAATCCCTTGACGTCCGGCTCGTCGCCGTCGTCGGGGCTCGCGAGGATCGTGCCGGGACCGATCGCCCCGTGGGTCGGGGTGGCGGTGAAGCCCCACAGCGACTCGTCGTCGAGGATGCCCTCCCACCGACCGAGCAGCCCGGTGGGCACCCGGCCGGTCGCGGCCGCGCGGTCCAGCTCGGCGAGCCGGCGGGCCCGGTAGGCCGCAGCGTCGTAGACGGGGACGCCGGCCTCCTCGTAGATGCGCACGTCGAGGTTGTGCAGCTGCGCCAGGGCCCGCCCGAGGCCGGCAGCGAGCGTGGACCCGGGCGCGATCGACGCGACGTCGACCATCCGCCCGGTGAGGTAGCTGCTGACGCACGCGCGCCCACCCTCGGGCAGCGCGGCCCACCCCTTGACCGCAGGCACCGGCATCGTCAGTCGCCGCGCGAGCAGCGCCAGCAGGGCTGCCGACTGCTCGAGCTGCGCCGAGGCAGCAGGGGTCCGGGGAGCACGCACCACCCACCGGCGGTGGTCGTGGTCCTGGACGAAGGCGACGTCGAAGGGGGAGACCGACGGCGTGACGACCCCCTCGACCGAGTCGGGGTCCAGGCCGGGCACGGCAGCGCTGGCCAGAGCGGCGAGAGTCAGCGGTCCACGAGAGGTCACCCGCCCACCGTACGAGCCCGGCGGCCCCGAGACGGGGAGCAACGCCCTCCGAGCCGGGGATCCGTGCCCGGGCCTAGGGTGGGTGACGTGGACCATGACCCGATGCGCGACCTGCCCATGACCGCCTCGGACATCGACCGCGACGGCCAGCGGCGGTCCGACCCCGACCTCCTGCCGCGCCTGCTCGCCGACCCGGCCACGCGGGTGCTCGAGCTGCGCGGCGACCGGTCCCCCCTTCGCCCCGACGGTCGGCTGGCGCTGCGCCCACCGCAGCCGGACGACGCCGACGGGTTGCTCGTCCACCTCGGTCTCGTCGACGGCATCGCCCACGTCGCCACCTGCCACCCCGCGCCCCCCGGCGAGCCGGTGCCCCGCGAGGAGCGACTGGACTCCGCCCCCTTCGCCACCCTGCGTGAGGTCGCGGTCCAGCTGCCGCCGACCGAGGCGGCGCTCTTCGCCACGGCGCTCGGCCTGGCCAACTGGCACGTGCGCCACCCCCGCTGCCCCCGCTGCGGGACGCCCACCGAGGTCGTGCAGTCCGGCTGGGTGCGCCGCTGCCCGCAGGACGGATCGGAGCACTACCCGCGCACCGACCCGGCCGTCATCATGGCGGTCACCGACGACCAGGACCGGCTGCTCCTCGCGCGCAACGTCGGGTGGCCGGAGGGCCGCTTCTCCGTCCTCGCCGGCTTCCTCGAGCCCGGCGAGACCATCGCCGGCGCCGTCGCTCGCGAGGTGGGGGAGGAGACGGGGGTCGAGGTGACCGACGTGCGCTTCGTCGCCGACCAGCCGTGGCCCTTCCCCGCGTCGCTGATGATCGGCTGCACCGCCCGCGCCACGACGACGGCGATCACCCCGCAGCCCGACGAGATCGCCGAGGCGCGGTGGTTCACCCGCGACGACTTCCGCCGCGAGCTGCGCGAGGGCTACCTGCGCGCCGCCGGCCGGCTGTCGATCTCGGCCCGGCTCATCGAGGGCTGGCTCGGGGAGCGGCTCGACGAGGTGGCCTGACGGCCGCAGCCGCGGCCCGGGGACCACGGGTGTCGGGCGCGGGTGAGAGAGTGCCGGGGTGATTTCTTCGGCCGACCCGCAGACCGCGGACGACATCCTCGCGGCGCTCGACCCCGAGCAGCGCGAGGTCGCGGCCAACCCGAGCGGACCCATGGTCGTGCTCGCCGGTGCCGGCACCGGCAAGACGCGCGCCATCACCCACCGCATCGCCTACGGCGTGCGCTCCGGCGCCTACCAGCCGCAGCGCGTGCTCGCCGTGACCTTCACCGCCCGCGCCGCCGGCGAGATGCGCACCCGCCTGCGCGACCTCGGAGTCGTCGGGGTGCAGGCCCGCACCTTCCACGCCGCCGCGCTGCGGCAGCTGCACTACTTCTGGCCCCAGGCCATCGGCGGCGCGGCCCCCGAGGTCATGGCGCACAAGGTGCCGGCCGTCGCCGAGGCCGCCTCCCGCATGGGCATGCGGCTCGACCGCAGCGAGCTGCGCGACGTCGCCGCCGAGATCGAGTGGTCGAAGGTCTCGCTGCTCACCCCCGAGAGCTATGCGGCCGCGGCCCGACGTGACCAGCGCGAGGCACCCGGCATGGACCACACCGCCATGGCCCGGCTCATCGCGACCTACGAGGAGGTCAAGGGGGAGCGTGGCGTCATCGACTTCGAGGACGTGCTCTTGCTGACCGTCGGCATCCTCGAGGAGCGCGACGACATCGCCCGCACCGTGCGCGACCAGTACCGGCACTTCGTCGTCGACGAGTACCAGGACGTCAACGCGCTGCAGCAGCGCCTGCTCGACCTGTGGGTCGGCGGCCGCGGCGACATCTGCGTCGTCGGTGACCCGGCCCAGACGATCTACTCCTTCACCGGCGCCACCCCCCATCACCTGCTGCGCTTCACGAGCACCCACCCCGGCGCGGCGACCGTGCGCCTCGTGCGCAACTACCGCTCCACCCCGCCCGTGCTCGCCCTGGCCAACCGGCTGCTCACCGACCCGAGCGGCCAGCGACGCGGCGGTGCCGTCGAGCTCGTGCCGCAGCGCGAGGGCGGCGAGCCGCCCCGCCTCACGGCGCTCGACGACGACCCTGCCGAGGCGGCCTGGGTCGCCGACCGGATCAAGGAGCTCGTCGCCCAGGGGCGACCGCTGCGCGAGATCGCGGTCCTCTTCCGCACCAACGGCCAGTCCGAGGCCTTCGAGTCCGCGCTCGCGGACGCCGACGTGCCCTACCTCGTGCGCGGGGGCGAGCGCTTCTTCTCCCGCAAGGAGGTGCGCGAGGCCGTCCTGCTGCTGCGCGGCGCTGCCCGCACCGACGACGGGAGCAAGCCACTGCCCGCCTTCGTCGGCGACGTGCTCGGCGGCATGGGCTGGCACGAGGACCCGCCCTCGAGCTCGGGCGCCGTGCGGGCCCGGTGGGAGTCGCTCAAGGCGCTCGTCGATCTCTCCGCCAGGCTGGCGTCGACGACACCCGACGCGCGGCTGCCCGACCTCGTGCGCGACCTCGACGAGCGCATCGCCGCCCAGCACGCGCCGGACGTCGAGGGCGTGACCCTTGCGTCGCTCCACGCGGCCAAGGGCCTGGAGTGGGACGTCGTCTTCCTCGTCGGCTGCTCCGACGGGCTGATGCCGATCATGATGGCCGAGGGGCCGGAGGAGATCGAGGAGGAGCGGCGCCTGATGTACGTCGGCGTCACCCGCGCCCGTGAGGTCCTCCACCTGTCGTGGGCGCGCGCCCGGACCCCGGGTGCCCGCGGGACGCGACGGGTCAGCCGATTTCTCGACCAGGCGAGCGGCATCCTCGGCGAGGGCGCGCGCTCGACCCCCAAGCGCGCCAAGGCCGCTCGCGGCTCGGGCGGCCCGCTCAAGGCCGCCCGGCCCAAGGTGTGCAAGGTGTGCGGCACCGAGCTGCAGACCGCGACCGAGCGGGCCTCGGGGCGCTGCCCGCAGTGCCCGCCGACCTACGACGAGGCGACCTTCGAGCGCCTACGGTCCTGGCGGCTCGCGGTGTCCAGGGCGGCCTCCGTGCCCGCCTTCGTCGTCTTCACCGACGCCACCCTCGAGGCGATCGCGGAGGCCGAGCCGGCCCACCAGCGTGACCTGTCCGCCATCAGCGGGGTGGGCCCGCGCAAGCTCTCGCTCTACGCCGACCAGGTCCTCGCCGTCGTCGGCGGAGCGGACCCCGACGAGGTCGCCGAGGCCGCCGTCGGTGAGCCCGAGGACTGACCCGGGACCACCTCGACCGGCACGCGAAATTTAATTCGGTGGCGCGCACGAGAAGCGTGCTCTACGTTGGTCCTTGTCAGTCGGTCACGCCATCGCGTGTGATCCGAGAGCGCGTCGACGAGAGGAGGGCAGGACCCATGGACAACATCACGATGAACCTCATCCCGGAGTCTTGGGCTGCCCTCGTGCCGTCCGCCGATTGCATCGGCGACGCCACCGGCGTCTTCATCGACCGTGGCCGCACCCTGGCCGCTGAGCCGAAGACCCCCTTCGTCGTGGACCCGCGCCCTGCAGGACCTCCCGTCTAGGAGACGGACTCACAGGTCCTCCTTCTCAGGCCGCGGCATCCCGACACCGGGAACCGCGGCCTTCGTCGTGTCCCGGCACCGCCACAAGCACCCGCCACCCACGCATCACACGCCACCAGGAGAACCCGACGTGACGACCCTGACCCACCCACCGATACAGCGCCTGACCCCGTGCCAGGCGGAGGAGCCCGAGATCTGGTTCGCCGAGACGCCCGCCGGCGTCGAGTACGCCAAGGCGCTCTGCCAGGACTGCCCCTTCCAGACGATGTGCCTCCAGGGCGCGCTCGAGCGCCGCGAGCCCTGGGGTGTCTGGGGCGGAGAGCTCTTCGACGCCGGACGCGTCATCCCCCGCAAGCGGCCGCGTGGCCGCCCCCGCAAGCACCCGATCCCCGCCTGAGCGAGAGACCGAGAGGAGGAGACACCATGAAGTTCCCCAAGATGCCGCGTCTGCGGCACACGGACCGACCGCTGGCCTACGTGCCCGAGCGTGAGCGCCGTGAGCTGCTGGCTCGCCGCCACGACCCCCGACCCGCTCACCTGAGCTTCCGATGAGCAGGATCGCCGGCGGCGTCGATCACGACTCCGCCCGAGAGGCCGACAGGCCCCACCCGATGCCCCGGGTGGGGCCTGTTGTCGTCTGCGCTGCGGGAGGCGAAGGGAGTGCACGTGGCACTCTGGTGCGCATGGCCACCACGCTGCGCATCGCCCAGGACGAGACTGCCGACGAGCTGCTCTCCTCCGACCCCTTCGCCCTGCTGCTCGGGATGCTCCTCGACCAGCAGTTCCCGATGGAGCGGGCCTTCGCCGGTCCGGCGAAGGTCAAGGAGCGCTTCGGGTCGCTCGACCCCGCGAAGATCGCGGCGGCCGACCCGGAGAAGTTCGCCGACCTGTGCGCGACGCCGCCGGCCGTGCACCGCTACGGCCGCTCGATGGCCGGTCGCATCCAGGCCGTCGCCGAGGTCGTGCGCGACGACTACGACGGCGACGTCACCCGCATCTGGACGAGCACCGACGACCCCGCCGAGATCGTCAAGCGCCTCAAGGCGCTGCCAGGCTTCGGCGACCAGAAGGCGCGCATCTTCGCCGCCCTGCTCGGCAAGCAGCTCGGCGTGCAGCCGGCCGGCTGGCGCGAGGCGATCGGCCCCTACGCGGAGGAGGGCTCGCGCCGCTCGGTCGCCGACGTCACCGACGAGACCTCGCTGCAGGAGGTCCGGGACTACAAGAAGGCCGCAAAGGCCAAGGCGAAGGCCGCCAAGGGCTGACGCCCCTCGAGGAAATGCGAACACGGGGCGGGCGTCAGCCGTCGGCGAAGCCCGGCAGCAGCCGCTCCATCGACCCCCGGGCCGGGATCGTCGCGCCGAGCTGGCACAGCACGCCGGTCGACCCGACGAAGACGCGGTGGATCATCGCGTACTCGCGCGGCATGTTCATCCGCAGCCCGGTGGCGAACTCGGGCGCGCGCAGGTCGGTGACCCCGCGGGCCGCGGCCCGCAGCCACTCGCGGGTGAAGGCGTGCTCGGGCTCGCGCAGCGGCTCGACGAAGGGGAGCAGGTAGGCGAGCACCTCGTCGGCGTCGACCTCGATGCCCGGGAGGATGAAGCCCTCCGAGCGGAGCCCGTCGACGACACCCTCGGCGTCACCGGCGAGCGCCCGCCGCACGAGGCGACCGACGACCGGGGGGATGCCGTGGGGTAGGTGCGCGACGGCGCCGTAGTCGATGACGCCGAGCCGCCCGTCGGGGGTGAGCCGGAAGTTGCCCGGGTGCGGGTCGGCGTGGAGCAGCCCAGCCCGGCCGGGCCCGTCGAGGAGGAACTCGAGGTAGAGCTGACCGACCCGGTCGCGCACGTCCTGGTCGGCGTCGCGGATGACCTGGCTGAGCGGTGCCCCGGCGAGCCACTCGCCGACGATGACGTGCCGGGTGTGCAGCACGACGTCGGGGACCGCGACGTGCGGGTCGTCCCTGAAGGCCTGGGCGAAGGCCCGCTGGTTGGCCGCCTCGAGCCCGTAGTCGAGCTCCTCGTCGGCGGCCGCGAGCAGCTCGTCGGTCACCGGCTTGATGTCGATGCCCGGCATCCACGTCGTCGCCACCCGCGCCAGCCGGGCGATCTGCTGCAGGTCCGAGCGAAGCGCCCGGTCGGCGCCGGGGTACTGCACCTTGACGGCGACCTCCCGGCCGTCGGCGGCGATGCCGCGGTGCACCTGGCCGATCGACGCGGCCGCGACCGGTGCGTCCTCGATGTCGACGTGCTCGCGCCACCGGGCCCCGAGGTCGCGGGCGAGTACCTCGTGGACCTCGGCGGTCGACATCGGGGGAGCGGCGTCCTGCAGGCGCACGAGCATCTCGCGGTAGGGCTCGACCATCTCCTCGGGCATCGCGGCCTCGAGGACGGAGAGGGCCTGGCCGACCTTCATCGCGCCGCCCTTGAGCGAGCCGAGCACGGCGAAGAGCTGCTCCGCGGTGCGGCGCTGGATCTCCTCGGTGACGACGTCGGCGGGTGTGCCCGTGAGGCGGCGCCCGACGCCGCGGGCGCTGCGGCCGGCATGGCCGAGGGGCACGGCTGCCAACCGTGCCGCGCGCCCGGCGGCTCGTCGTGGGATCTGGCTCACACGGCCATTGTGTCGCCCCACCCTGACGCTGCGGCGCACCCCCCTTCGGGCGTGGTGTCGGCCGGGGGTGCGCCCCCGGTCCGCGCGCACCCCGGGCAGCCCGGGTGGGAGGGCCACCGGTGCCGCTCGAGGGTGGGGCCGGGCGTGGCCACCTCGAAGGACCACTCCGGGGTGGCGACCAGACCCGCGAGGTGGTCGAGGGCGAGCGCGGTCGTCAGGCCGGCGGCGAGCAGCCGGACGGCGGGCAGCCCGTCCGTCGGTTCGGGCCCGGTGACGCGCGGTCGCACGAGCTGGGCGCGCAGATAGGGCCAGTCGGGGTCGGCGGCGGCCCGGGTGAGGTCGAGGCAGTGCAGGCACGGACCGCCGGCAGGGGTGAGCACCGGCCCGATGCTCGCGTGCTCGGGCTGGCACCACACCGGCAGCACGTCGGTTCCGGCCGCGTGCCAGGGGTGGATGCCGGCGGGGTCGGCCGGCGCCGGGCTGACGACGACGGCGAGGTCGTCGGCGGTGCACTCCCCGCCCGGGCGCACCCGGGTCACCTCGACCTGCTCGCCCTGCCGCAGGACGTCGGCGAGGAGCGCGGGCAGCGCGCCGGCACCGACGACGGCGACCCGCGGTCGGCGTTCGGGGTCGACCGGGCGGACGAGCCCGAGCCCGACGAGCCGGTCGAGGACGTCCGCGGCGCGGGTCGGGTCGACCCCCTCGAGCGCGGCGGTCGTCAGCGACTCGGTGAGCGCCTGCCCCGGGTCGAGGGCCGCGAGCCAGCGGACCTCGGCGTCGGTCAGCCCGAGGAGCCGGGCGGAGTGCGGCCCGGTGCCGAGCTGGACGCTGCCGTCAGGACGACGAAGGGGGTGCAGGCGCGCCCCGCGTGGTGGGCGGGGAGGGTGCGACGGGTGGGGCATGGCGGCTCGCTCGACGAGGTGGACGATGGTCTGCCCACTGTGTCGGATCTCGCCGCGGCGGCGGCCGCGTCATCCACAGGCCTTGGACGCTGCATTGCCGTTGGGCAATGCAGAGATGGGAGCGCGGCCGTCTGCATTGCCCTACGGCAATGCGGAGATGAGGGCGCGGATGGAGGCGTCGGTGTCGGGCGGCAGGGCGTCGACCGGCCACCACGCGACGTCGAGCGACTCCGGCGAGACGACCGGCTCGGCGCCGGGGTCGGCGACGGCGATCCACCGCAGGTCGAGGTGCTCGGTGCACCTCGTGAAGCCCGACCCCAGCGCGTGCCGGTCGAGCTGCGCCGGACCGGGGAGGAGGTGGAGGCTGCCGGCGGGCAGACCCGACTCCTCGACGGCCTCGCGCAGCGCGGCGGCGGCGACGCTCGGGTCGTCGGCCTCGATGTGCCCGCCGAACTGCAGCCAGCGACCGACCTTGCGGTGCAGGGTGAGCAGCACCCGCTCGCGCGGCTCGTCGACGACGAGGCACGACGCGGTGAAGTGGGCCGGCGGGCCGGCCTTGGCGCTCGCGTCGGCGTGCGCGGAGAGGTGGGCGAGGTAGTCGCGGCGCAGCTGCTCCTGCTCGGGCGTCGGCGCGGGCCAGGCCTCGAGCACGGCGCGCAGGTCGGCGTCGAGGTGGGCGTGCGTACCGGTGGCTGCTGCCGCGCCGCCGCCAGCCGCGCCGCCGCCGGCCGGGCCACCGCTGGCCGCGCCGTTCCCCGGCGCGCTCACGCGGTCGGGTCGTCGGAGCCGGATCCGCCTGCGGCAGAGCCGCCTTCGTCCGCCTCGCGCAGGATCGACTCGAGCACGTCGTCGAGGTCGCTGCGCTCGTTGCCACCCCCGCCGGCGGCGGTGCGCTCGACGAAGCCGAGCACGTCGTCGAGGTCGGCGGCGGTCGGCGCGACGTCGGGATGCGCCCACACGCCGTCGCGACCGGCGGCGCCGACCCGCTCCTCGAGGGCGGCGAAGAGGTTGGCGGCGTCGCGCAGGCGGCGCGGCCGCAGCTCGAGCCCGACGAGCCCGGCGAAGGTGCGCTCGGCCGGCCCACCGGTCGCGCGCCGACGACGGATCATCTCGGTCATCGCCACGGTGTGCGGCAGATGGTCGGCGGTGGCCCGGGCGGCGACGTGGTCGACCCAGCCCTCGATGAGCGCCAGCCAGGTCTCGAGCTGGCCGAGGGCGTGCTGCTGGGCGGCGGTGGGCGCGGGGTTGAGGAAGCTGCCGGTCAGCGCCTCCTGGATCGCCGAGGGGTCGCTTGGGTCGACCTCGCGCACGGCGGCGTCGATGGCGTCGGTGTCGATCGCCATGCCGCGGGCATAGGACTGGATGGCGGCGAGGATCTGCGGGCCGATCCACGGCACGGCGGTGAAGAGCCGCATCCGCGCGACCTCCCGGGCCGCCAGGTGCAGCCACACCTCGTCGAGCTCGACGTCGAGCCCCTCGGCGAAGTCGGCGACATTGCCCGGCAGCAGCCCCACCTGCGTCGTGAGCAGCGGCACGCCGGCCTCGGTCGCGGTCAGGGTCTCGGACGACAGCGCCCCGACGGCCTCCGCGGTCTGGCCGGTGATGAGGGAGGACGCCATCGTGTCGACGAAGGGAGCCATCTGCTGGGCCAGCATCGACAGGTCCATGCCGGCCGGCAGCCCGAGGGCCTGCAGGTCGGGGGCGTCGGGCCCCTGGAGCCGGGAGGTGAAGGAGTCGCGGATGGCGGCGGACAGCCCGTCGGCGACCGGGTCGACGAGCGAGGCCCAGACCGGCATGGTCGCCTCGATCCACTCGGCCCGGGACAGGGCCGCGCCGGTGAGCCCGGGGGCCTCGAGGTCGGTCACCTGGTCGAGCCACATCGACGCGACGTGCACGGCCTGCTCGGCGAGGCCGCGCTCGCGCGGACCCATCTCGTGGTCGTCGTCCTCGGCGGCCTCCTGCGCGGCCGTCACCGCGGAGGTGATGTCCACCCCCTTCGTCATGGCGCCGGGGGTGAACATCGACGTGATCTGGGAGGTCATCGCCGCGACCTGCGCGGGGTCGGCGTCGCCGATGCCCATGGCCTTGAGCTGCTCGACGACCTGGGGCGGCAGGTCACGTCCGCCGTTGAGATCGCGGAAGATCCTCGCGATCTCCGGAGGCAGACCGTCGTCCCCGGGGGAACCGGATGGGGTGCTGGGGTCGTTGCTCACGTGGGCGTCTCGTCTCTTCCTGAGAGGATGTGCTGTCCTTCAACCCAACCACGAGCGGTCCCGGATGGTTCCCACCCGGGGCAGGAGGTCCTGTGACCGAGCCGGTGCACTCCATCCCGCGCAGCGAGCGCATCGCCAGATGGGTCCTCGCCGTGGCCTTCGTCCTGCTCATCGTCGTCGTCGGCGGCAGCTTCATCAAGGTGCCCTATGCCGTGGAGAAGCCGGGCCCGGTGACCGACACCCTCGGCAGGCTCGACGACGGCACCGACCTCGTGCGGGTCACGGGCGCGAAGACCTACCCGACCGACGGCGCCCTCTTCTTCACGACCGTGCGGGTCATCGGCGGCCCCGACCGCCACATCTCGGCGTGGGAGTGGGTCGCCGGCAAGCTCGACTCCAGCGCGCGGGTGGTGCCGGAGGAGGAGGTCTTCCCCAAGGACAGCACCGACGAGCAGATCAAGCAGATGAACACCGCGCAGATGCAGGGCGCGCAGAAGAACTCGATCGCCGTCGGCATGCGCAGCACCGGGGTCAAGGTCCCGCAGGACAACCTCGTCGCGACGATCGCGGAGGGCCTGCCGGCCGACGGTCGGCTCGCGCTCGAGGACCGGGTGCAGGCCGTCGACGGCACGCGCACCCCGCACGTCGCCGACATCGTCGCCGCGATCTCCGACCGCGAGCCGGGTGACACGGTGACGCTGACCGTCGAGCGCAAGGGCCGTGAGCGCGAGGTCCGGGTGCGCACCACCGACCTCGGCGGCGGCCGCGCCGGCATCGGCATCGGCATCGAGCCGAAGTACGACTACCCCTACGAGGTGCGCATCGACGCCGGCGACGTCGGCGGGCCGAGCGCGGGGATGATGTTCGCCCTCGCCGTGCGCGACCGCATCACGCCGGGCGAGATGACCGGCGGCAAGGAGATCGCCGGCACCGGCACCATCGACGACTCCGGCACCGTCGGCCCGATCGGCGGCATCGCGCAGAAGCTCATCGGCGCCCAGGACGGCGGCGCGAAGTGGTTCCTCGCCCCGGAGAGCAACTGCGACGAGGTCGTCGGGCACGTCCCCGAGGGTCTGCACGTCACCGCGGTCGGCGACTTCGAGGAGGCCACGGAGGCCGTCGAGGCCATCGCGAAGGGGAAGACCTCCGACCTGCCCACGTGCGAGCAGGTCGTGGCGACGTCCCGCTGAGGTGGTCCGTCAGCCGGAGTGCTCCTCCCAGACGCCGGAGCTGCCGCGCCGGTGGGAGTGGAGCAGGTGGGTGTCGACGATGCCGACCGCCTCCATGAGCGCGTACATCGTCGTCGGGCCGACGAAGGAGAAGCCGCGGGCGCGCAGCGCCTTGGACAGGGCGAGCGACTCGGGGGAGCGGGTCGGGACCTCGGCGATGGTGCGCGGCCGGGGCGTCTGCTCCGGCTGGAAGGACCACACGAAGTCGACGAGCCCGCCGTCCTCGCGCAGCCGGACGGTCGCGGCGGCATTGCCGATCGTGGCGAGGATCTTCGCCCGGTTGCGCACGATGCCGGCGTCGGCCATGAGGCGCTCGACGTCGTCGTCGCCGTAGGCCGCGACGACCTCGGGGTCGAAGCCGTCGAAGGCCGTGCGGAAGGCCGGTCGCTTGCGCAGGATCGTCGCCCACGACAGCCCGGACTGGAAGGCCTCGAGGCTGATCCGCTCGAAGAGCCCCTGCTCGTCTCGCACCGGCATGCCCCACTCGGTGTCGTAGTAGTCGCGGATCAGGGGGTCGGTGCTCGCCCACGTGGGTCGGGCCAGCCCGTCCTCGCCGACGACGACGCCGGTGTCGGCGCTCATGCGGCCGCCTCGAGCGCGAGGAGGGTCGACTTCGCCTCGAGACCGCCGAGGTAGCCGCCGAGCGACCCGTCGGAGCGCAGCACCCGGTGGCAGGGGACGACGACGGGCAGCGGGTTGGTCGCGCAGGCCGTGCCGACGGCGCGCACCGCGCGCGGCCGACCGACGTGCTCGGCCACCTCGCGATAGGTCTGCGTGCTCCCGTAGCCGATGTGCGGCAGCCAGGCCTGCACCTCCTGGCGGAACCCGGACGACAGCGACAGGTCGAGCGGCAGGTCGAAGTCGTGCCGGCGGCCGGCGAAGTACTCCTCGAGCTCCGCGGCGACCGCGTCGAGCCGGGCCGGCGCCTCGAGCACCCGCGGGCTCACCCGCGCGGCGAGCGACTCGAGCACCTCGTCGAAGCCCTCCCGCTCGAAGGCCACCCGCACCAGCCCGGTCGTCGTCGCCGCGAGCAGCAGCGGCCCGACGGGGGAGTCGACGGTCCGGTAGGCGACGTCGAGCAGCCCTTCGGCGTCGGCGGCCGCGGCCAGCCGCCCGCGCAGCCGCTCACGGTCGCCGGCCGTCACGGTGAAGTCCTCCGGGCTCACGTCGGTCGTCATGACATCTCTCCTTGTCGGTCGTCGGCGAGCATCGCGCGCAGCCGCGCGATCCCGTCGGAGGCGGCGCGGCGCACGGCCGCCGGGGTGCCGCCGATGAGCTCGGCCGTCTGCGTGTGCGGCAGCCCGCCGAGGTAGTGGTAGGCGACGGCCAGCCGCTGGCGCTCCGGCAGCCGGGCCACGACCTGCCAGAGGTCGCCACCCCCTTCGCCGGGGTTGCCGACGGGCGAAGGGAGGTCCGGCAGGTCGTCCGTGGGCACCGCCTGCCGGGCCCTGGCCCGGGTCACGTCGATCGCCTTGCGGTGGGCGACGCGCACGAGCCAGGCCTGGACGGTGGTGTCCTCGTCGAGGTCCGGCCACGAGCGGAGCGCCGCGAGGAAGGTCTCCGACCACGCGTCGTCGGCGTCCGGCCCGGGGCCGAGGACGGCGCGGCAGACCCGCAGCACGGTGTCGCCGTGCTGCGCGACCGCGGTCTCGAAGGGCTGCTGCATCGTCATCACCGGGTAGACGCGTGGGCGCGCCCGGGTGTGAGGTCAGTCCTCCAGCGTCGCCCGCAGGGCGTGGACGAGGCCGGGGGCGATGTCCTCACCGGTGGCAACCCGGTCGTCGCGGTCGTTGGCCCGCTGCCGCAGCAGGCACACGGCCCGGCCGTCGCGGTGGACGGCGACGAGCAGGCGCACGTCCTGCCGCTGCGGGTGCTGGGCGAGGGCGTCGACGGCCTCGTCGGGGTCCTGCGGCAGGTCGCGCTCGGCGCCCGGCGGGATGACGACCCGCTCGACGGCGAGGGCGACCCCGTCGACGGTCTCGGGCCAGGCCATCCGACCGAGGAGGGACTCGAGGTTGGACGTGCGGGGCAGGTCCTCCTGCTCGATGGCCGTGAGGGCGCCGGGGGCCCGGTCGGCGTCGCCGCTCAGGGCAGCGGCCAGCTGCGGCTCGGCCGCGGCGAGGGAGGCGGTGTCGACGAGGGCGAAGACGCGGGGGTTCTGGTCCCACCCGGCGGAGGCGACGTGGCGCTCGGTCTCGAGGGCGGCGACGGCGAGCGGCTCGGTGGTCGGCTGCGGCGCGGGGTCGGGGGTCTGGTCTGGTGACGAGTCGGGCACGAAGACCATGCTGCCCTACGGGCCCCCAGCCGGGCTGGGTACGGTGGCCCCACCATGAGCAGCGCGAGTTGGCCGGAAGACAAGGGGGGCGAGCAGCCGCCCCGGGGAGAGGGGCCCCCCGCCTCACGCGTGCCGCAGGCACGCCTGGCCAAGGTGCTGCTCGCCGTCGCGGCGGTGGTCGTGGCCGTCAGCCTCGCCGCCTCGCTGTGGACCGAGTCGCTGTGGTTCGGCTCCCTCGGCTACTCCGGCATGTGGTGGTCGCGGCTGCGCACCCAGGTCATGCTCTTCGTCGTCGGCGGCCTGCTCACGGCCGTGCCCGTCGGGGTGAGCCTGTGGCTCGCCCACCGCACCCGCCCGCTGACCGTGCCGATGACGGCCGGCGAGCACGCGCTCGCGCAGTACCGCAGCGCCATCGAACCCTTCCGTCGCGCGACGGCGATCGCCCTCCCTTCGGTCCTGGGGATCCTCGGCGGACTGGCCGCCGCCGCCCAGTGGCAGACCTGGATGCTGTGGCGCAACGGCAGCTCCACCGGCGTGACCGATCCCGAGTTCGGCCGCGACGTCGGCTACTACCTCTTCGCCCTGCCGTGGTGGAGCTTCCTCGTCGGCTTCCTCACCGTCGTCGCCATCGCGACCCTGCTCGCCGCGCTCTTCGCGCACTACGTCTACGGCGGCATCGTCCCGCCGGGCCGCGGCCGGTCCAGCCGCGCGGCCTTCCTCCACCTGGCGATCATCGCCGCCGTCCTCGCGCTGCTGCGGGCGTGGAGCTATGTCCTCGACGCCCACGGCCTGACGACGCGCGAAGGGGAGGTCCTCACCGGTGTCGGGTACACCGGCGCGCACGCCATCGTGCCGACGAAGTACATCCTCGCCGTCGCCGCGGCGATGTGCGCCGGGCTCTTCCTCGCCTCGGTGCGCTCGCGCTCGTGGCGCCTGCCGGTCATCGCCGTCGGCACGCTCGTCGTGCTGTCGGTCGTCGTCGGCTCGATCTACCCGGCCCTCGTCGAGACCTACAAGGTCTCGCCCTCGCGCAACTCGCTCGAGGAGCCCTATCTCCAGCGCAACATCGACGCGACCCGGGCGGCCTACGGCGTCACCGACGTCAAGACGTCGAGCTATGACGCGGTCTCCGACGTCTCGTCCGGGCAGCTGCGCGAGGACGCCGACTCGATCCCCGGCATCCGCCTGCTCGACCCGGCGGTCGTCAGCCCGACCTACCAGGAGCTGCAGGCGCAGCAGCCCTACTACACCTTCCACGACGAGCTCGACGTCGACCGCTACGACGTCGACGGCGACATGGTCGACGTCGTCGTCGGGGCCCGCGAGCTCGACCTCGACAAGGTGCCCTCGGACCGGCGCGACTGGGTCAACGACCACACCGTCTACACGCACGGCTACGGCCTGGTCATGGCTCGCGGTGCGCAGTCGCGCGGTGGCGACCCGGAGTGGCTCAACCCCACGAGCGCGATCGGCGAGTACGAGCCGCGGATCTACTTCGGCGAGGAGATGCGCCACTTCTCCATCGTCGGGCAGGGCGACACCTCGACCCCGCGCGAGGTCGACCGGCCGACGGGCGGCGAGGAGTCGCGCTACACCTACCAGGGCGAGGGCGGCGTGGGCATCGGCTCGTGGCCCCGGCAAGCCGCCTATGCCATCACCCACCGCGACCTGAAGTTCCTGCTCTCCGACGCGGTCGGTGGCGACTCGCGCCTGCTCGAGCACCGCACGCCCACCGAGCGCGTCCAGCGGGTCGCGCCGTGGCTGACCCTCGACGACGACGTCTACCCGACGGTCGTCGACGGTCGCATCCAGTGGGTCGTCGACGGCTACACGACCTCCAACGACTACCCCTACAGCACCGCCTTCTCCATCTCGGGCGTGCAGTCGGGGCAGGTCTCCTCGGTGCAGACGCAGCGCAACAGCTCGCTCGTCGGCGACCGGATCAACTACATGCGCAACTCGGTCAAGGCGACCGTCGACGCCTACGACGGCACCGTGCGGCTCTACAAGTGGGACGACGAGGACCCGATCGTCAACGCCTGGGACAAGGCCTTCCCGGGGCTGCTCAAGAGCACGCAGTCGATCAGCGGCGACCTCATGTCGCACCTGCGCTACCCCGAGGACATCTTCCGCATGCAGCGCGCGGTCCTCGCCGACTACCACGTGACCGCGGCGAGCGACTTCCGCGCCGGACAGGACCGCTGGCGGGTGCCGGACGATCCCTCCCGCGGGGACGACGGTGTGGCCCAGCCGCCCTACTTCCTCTCGCTCGCGATGCCCGACCAGCGCGAGCCGGTGTGGTCGCTCACCTCGACCTACATCCCGCGGGGCACGCGCAATGTCATGGCCGGCTACCTGTCGGCCGACGGCGATGCCGGGTCGACGGCGGGCAAGCCGGCCGACGGCTACGGCGACCTGCGCCTGCTCTCGGTGCCACGGGACACGACCGTCCCGGGCGTCGGCCAGGTGCAGAACAACATCGTCTCCTCGACGGCGACGACCGGCTCGGGCTCGCAGACGCTGACCGACTGGATCAACAACGCCAACCGCGGTGGCTCGCAGGTGCACTTCGGCAACCAGCTCGCGCTGCCGGTGGGCGAGGGTTTCCTCCACGTCGAGCCGATCTACGTCTCCTCGGCTTCGGGCACGAGCTACCCGCAGTTGCGGGTCGTCGTCGCGACCTTCGCCGGGCGGGTGGCGTGGGGCCAGACCCTCGACGCCGCCCTCGACGAGCTCTTCGGCGGCGACGCGGGCGTGGACGGCGGTGACGACGGCAGCAAGGAGCCGAAGGGCAAGGAGCCGGCCGAGCCGAAGAACCTCACCGCCGACGAGAAGAAGCTCCGCGAGGCGATCGCCGGCATGCAGCAGGCCTACAAGGACTCGGAGGAGGCCCTCGAGAAGGGCGACTTCACCGCCTACGGCGAGGCCCAGAAGGAGCTGAAGAAGTACCTCGAGGACGCCGCCGAGGCGCAGCCGGGAGGCGGCTCGGCGACTCTCGACGAGGGCTGATTTGGTGTGCCCCGTGCGTTCACGTAGAGTTGAGAACGCAACGACGCGGGGTGGAGCAGTTCGGTAGCTCGCCGGGCTCATAACCCGGAGGTCGCAGGTTCAAATCCTGCCCCCGCTACCACTCCGAGAGGCCCCCGACCATCTGGTCGGGGGCCTCTCGCATGTCCGGCCCTTCGAGACGGCCGCGGGCGGCCTCCTCAGGGACCGGGGCACCCGGTGCGCCGATCGTTCACCTTCGTGGGGGATCCTTCAGCGCGTGACGCCACCCTCGCCCCTGCTCCCTTCGCTCCTGGCCGGCGATCGCGCGCCCGCGCCGCGCACGCTCGTCGACATCTTCATGGGGGTCGTCGAGGAGCACCCGGACGCGCGGGCCGTCGACAGCGGCCAGGAGATGCTCACCTATGCCGAGCTCGCCGAGGCCGCGACGGCGCTGGCCGATCAGCTCGCGGAGCTCGGCATCGGGCCGGGGGACAAGGTCGGGGTGCGCATCCGCTCCGGCTCCACCGACCTCTACGTGGCGATCATCGGCGTGCTCGTCGCCGGCGCCGCCTACGTGCCCGTCGACGCCGACGACCCCGACGAGCGGGCGCGGGTCGTCTTCTCGGAGTCGCGGGCGGCCGCGATCATCGGCAACGACCTCGTCGTCACGACCACCGCTGTGGCACAGGGCCGTTCGCCGATCGAGCCGGCGGCGCCCACCCCCGAGGACGACGCCTGGGTGATCTTCACCTCCGGCTCCACCGGCACGCCGAAGGGGGTCGCCGTCACCCACCGCAATGCCGCCGCCTTCGTCGACGCCGAGGCGCGGATGTTCCTCGTCGACGACCCGATCGGGCCGAGCGACCGGGTCATGGCGGGCCTGTCGGTCGCCTTCGACGCCAGCTGCGAGGAGATGTGGCTCGCCTGGGCCTACGGCGCCTGCCTCGTGCCCGCGCCGCGCTCGCTCGTGCGCTCCGGCGTCGACGTCGGCCCGTGGCTCGTGGCCAACGAGATCACCATCGTCTCGACCGTGCCGACCCTCGTCTCGCTGTGGCCGCCGAGCTCGCTCGAGCGGGTGCGGCTGCTCATCATGGGCGGCGAGGCCTGCCCGCCCGAGCTCGCCTCGCGCCTGCAGCGTGAGGGCCGCGAGGTGTGGAACACCTATGGTCCCACCGAGGCCACCGTCGTCGCGTGCGGCGCGATGCTCGACGGCTCCGACCCCGTGCGCATCGGCCTGCCGCTCGACGGCTGGGACCTCGCGGTCGTCGACGGCGAGGGCCACCCGGTGGCCGAAGGGGAGTCCGGCGAGCTGATCATCGGCGGTGTCGGCCTCGCCCGCTATCTCGACCCGGCCAAGGACGCCGAGAAGTACGCCCCCATGCCCACCCTCGGCTGGGATCGCGCCTACCGCTCCGGCGACGTCGTGCGCAACGACCCGGCCGGTCTCGTCTTCGCCGGTCGCGCCGACGACCAGATCAAGCTCGGCGGCCGACGCATCGAGCTCGGCGAGATCGACGAGCAGCTGCTCCGCGTGCCCGGCGTCGTCTCGGCGGCCGCCGCCGTGCGTGCGACCGCCGCGGGCAACAAGCTGCTCGTCGGCTACCTGACGACCGACGAGCGCTACGACGCCGCGCACGCCCGCGACCTGCTGCGCGAGCGGATGCCCGCAGCCCTCGTGCCGCGCCTGGCCGTCGTCGACGAGCTGCCGACCCGCACCTCGGGCAAGGTCGACCGCGACGCCCTGCCGTGGCCCCTGCCCACCTCCGGCGACACCCCGGCGAAGGGGGAGCTCGGCGAGACCGCGCAGTGGGTCGCCGGCATCTGGGCCGAGGTCATCGGCGCCGACGTCGGCGACCCGAGCGACGACTTCTTCGACCTCGGGGGAGGCTCGCTCACCGCCGCGCAGGTCGTCAGCCGGCTGCGGGAGAAGCACCCCGAGACGACCGTCGGCGACCTCTACGCCCACCCGACGATCGGAGACCTCGGCGCCTGGCTCGACGAGGCGATGGCGACCTCGACGATGGTGCGGACCAACCGCAAGGTCCGCCCGATCCGCACGAAGACCCAGGTGGCGCAGCTCGTCGGGATGATCCCCCTTCGTGCTCTGGCCGGCATGCGCTGGCTCGCCTGGATCATGCTCGGCTCCACCATCGGCCACCTCGCCCTGCCGTGGCTGCCGACCTTCCCGCTGTGGCTCGTCGTGCCCATGGGCCTGGTCTTCCTCACCGGCCCCGGGCGCATGCTGCTCGCCGCGGCCCTGGCCCGGCTCGTGCTGCGCGGGGTGACCCCGGGCTCCCACCCGCGCGGCGGCAAGGTCCACCTGCGGCTGTGGCTGGCCGCTCGCACGCAGGACGAGCTCGCGGCGGCGGCGCTGTCCGGGGCCGTCTGGTTCCGCTGGTACGCGCGGCTGCTCGGGGCACGGATCGGCGAGGGCGTCGACCTGCACGCCCTCCCGCCGGTCACCGGCTGGCTCGACGTCGGCGCGGGTGCGGCCATCGAGCCCGAGGTCGACCTGCTCGGCTCCTGGATCGACGGCGACCGGGTGCAGGTCGGCCCGATCACCATCGGTGACCACGCGCGCGTCGGCGCACGCAGCACCCTCTCGCCCGGCACGGTCGTCGGCGCGGGGGCCGAGGTCGCCCCCGGCTCGCACGTCCTCGGGAGCGTGACGGCGGGGGAGTTCTGGTCCGGCTCGCCGGCCGAGCGCCAGGCATCGGCCCGGGGCCCGTGGTCGCGGGAGGACGCGCCGGCCCCGCGCCGCTGGCTCGTCGGCATGGGGCTCATCGCCCCGCTCGTCGCGAGCCTGCCCGGTGTGGCGACCCTCGTCGGTGGCCTCGTGCTCTGGCCGGGCGTCTCGGGGGCCGACTCGCTCGGCGAGGCGGTGCGCGCCGCGCTGCCGTGGCTGCCGCTGGCCGCCGTCGTCGGGTTCATCGCGCTCGCCCTGCTCGTCCTCGGCCTCACCCGGCTGCTCGGCAGCCGGATCGAGCCCGGTCACTTCCCGGTGCGTTCGGTGCAGGGGCTGGCGATCATCTACACCGTGCGGCTGCTCGACGAGGCGCGCGAGTGGCTCTTCCCGATCTACTCCAGCGCCTTCACCCCGATCTGGCTGCGGCTGCTCGGCGCTCGCGTCGGCGAGGGCGTCGAGGCCTCGACGGTGCTGCTCGTGCCCAAGCTCGTGCGGGTGGGCGGCCACGCCTTCCTCGCCGACGACACCCTCATCGGCTCCTACGAGCTCGGTGGCGGCTGGGTCCGCGTCGAGAGGGTCAAGGTCGGCAAGCGGGCCTTCGTCGGCAACTCCGGCATGCTCGCGCCCGGCCGCCGGGTGCCCAAGCGCTCGCTCGTCGCCGTGCTCTCCGCCGCCCCGCAGCGGGCCAAGGCCAAGGCCGGCGCCTCCTACATCGGCTCGCCCCCGCGCAAGCTGCGGCGCACCGCCGACGAGCAGGACGCGAGCCGCACCTACGACCCGCCGACCCGGCTCAAGGCCCTGCGGTCGGTCGTCGAGCTCTGCCGCGTCGTGCCTCTCGTCTGCAGCGTCGCGCTGCCCGTCGGGGTCGGGGCGACCCTGCTCGCCCTCCTCGACCGGTCGGTGTGGGCGGCCGTGCTGCTCGCCGGCCCGGTCCTGCTCGTCGCCGGGCACCTCGCGGCCGCCGTCACCGTGCTCGCCAAGTGGCTCATCGTCGGGCGCCACCGCGCCGGCGACCACGAGCTGTGGACCTCCTTCGTCTGGCGCAACGAGCTCGCCGACACCTTCACCGAGATGCTCGCCGCCCCGTGGTTCGCCCGCATCACCGCCGGCACCCCGGCGCTCAACGCCTGGCTGCGGCTCATGGGCAGCAAGGTCGGCGAGGGAGTCTGGTGCGACACCTACTGGCTCCCCGAGAGCGACCTCGTCGAGCTCGGCGACGGCTCGACGGTCAACCACGGCTGCGTCGTGCAGACCCACCTCTTCCACGACCGGGTCCTGCAGATGGACAAGGTCGTGCTCGAGGCCGGGGCGACCCTCGGGCCCAACAGCGTCATCCTCCCTTCGTCCAGCGTCGGCCGGGACGCGACCGTCGGACCCGCGTCGCTCGTCATGCGCGGCGAGGGCGTACCGTCGCGCACACGCTGGATCGGCAACCCGATCGGTCCGTGGGAGGAGACAGAGTGAGGCGCCAGGACGGCACCGACGACTACGTGCCCGGGCACGGCGACGCGAGCTTCGCCGTCGAGCACTACGACCTCGAGCTCGACTACAAGGTCGCCGGCAACCGGCTCTCCGGCGAGGCCACGCTGCGCTGCCGCGCGCTGCAGCCGGCGAGCCGGGTCGAGCTGGACCTGCACGCGCTCAAGGTCGCTCGCGTCCACGTCGACGGCGAGAGCGCCCGCTACTCCCACCGCGGCGACCGGCTCGCCGTGACGCTCGGGCGCACGGTGCCCGAGGGGGAGGGCTTCGAGGTGCGGGTGCGGTACGCGGGCACCCCCAAGCAGGTGCGCAGCCGCCGTCTCGGCGAGGCCGGCTGGGAGGAGCTGACGGACGGCGTCATCGTCGCCGCCCAGCCCCATGGCGCCCCGTCGTGGTTCCCGTGCAACGACCGTCCGGACGACAAGGCGACCTACCGCCTCGTGCTGAGCACCTCCCGCGACTACCACGTCGCCATCGCCGGCGAGCTCGTCGACCGCTCGACCCGGGGGAGCACGACGACGTGGACCTATGTGCAGGACGCGCCGATGGCGACCTATCTCGCGACCGTGCAGATCGGGCGCTACGAGGTCATCGACCAGGCGGGTGCGCCCGTGCCCGTGCGCGTCGTCGCGCCCGCCGACCGGCCGGAGAAGGGCTTCGAGGCGGCCTTCGGGATGCAGCCGCAGATGCTCGGCTTCTTCGCGGAGACCTTCGGCGACTACCCCTTCGCGTCGTACACCGCCGTGATCACTGACGACGACCTCGAGATCCCGCTGGAGTCGCAGGGCCTGTCGACCTTCGGGCGCAACTTCATGCGTGACGACTGGGAGTGCATCCGGCTCGTCGCCCACGAGCTGAGCCACCAGTGGTGGGGCAACTCGGTCACTCTCGGGCACTGGCGCGACATCTGGCTGCACGAGGGCTTCGCCTGCTACTCCGAGTGGCTGTGGTCGGAGCGGATCGGCCTGATGACCGTGGGCGAGCGGGCCGAGGTGCACCACGAGCGGGTGCGCACCGACGACGGCGACGAGCTGCTCCTCGGCGACCCCGGGCCGGACCTGATGTTCGACGACCGGGTCTACAAGCGGGGCGCGCTCACGCTGCATGCGCTGCGCTGCCGGGTCGGGGATGCGCGCTTCTTCGAGGTGCTGCGGACGTGGTGCGAGGAGCAGCAGCACCGCACGGTGACGACGGCGATGTTCGTCGAGCACGCCGAGCGGGTCACGGGCGAAGACCTCGGTGAGCTCTTCGAGGCCTGGCTCTACGCCGTCGAGCTGCCGCCGCTGCCGGTCTGACCGGGCGGGAGCGCCACGACGGCCGCGGCCAGTCCCGGTGGTGCGGCCAGGTCCTCGACGGGCCAGTTGGCGCACCGGATCTCGCTCATCGGGGTGCGCAGGCCGGTGCCCAGCGCCTTGAGGATCGCCTCCTTGCGGCACCACGTCGCGGCCCGCTCGGCAGGTGTGTCGGCACGCTCGCCGGGCGCGAGGACGAGGGTGGGGTCCCAGCGGGCGTCGACCGCGGTGATGTCCTCGACGTCGACGCCGACGGGACGAAGGGGGTCCACCGCCGTTACCACGACGTCGCCGCAGCGGGCCAGGCTGACGTGCGGCCGGGAGCCGTCGGCCAGCCGCGCCCACGGGCGGCCGTGGCGCTCGGAGCCGCAGGCCGTGCAGTGCCGGCCGGTGGCGGTCTCGAGGCTCGCAAGCTCGCACCTCGACCCGCGGAGAAGGTGGGCGCGCAGGGCGGCGTCCGCGCTCAGCCCCCGGTGCCACTGGATGTCCACGGGGCGAGGCTAGGCCCTGAGTCCGCATTGCCCAACGGCAATGCAGATCCAGTCCGCATTGCCGTTGGGCAATGCGGACTGGAGGTGGGTGGCGGCCGGGGAGGTGAGGGCTTTATCAGGTCCGGGGCGGTTGTGACCAGAGGAATAGGGGCACGATTTCTCCCTTCGGCATGGGCTGGGCCACAATGGAAGGCGTGAGCGCTAACTCTGGCAAGCACCGCGTCGTCATCATCGGTTCCGGCTTCGGCGGCCTCTTCGCCGCGAAGTCCCTGAGCGGCAAGGACGTCGAGGTCACCCTCATCTCGCGCACCGGCCACCACCTCTTCCAGCCGCTGCTCTACCAGGTGGCCACGGGCATCCTCTCCGAGGGCGACATCGCCCCGGCGACCCGCGACATCCTCGCCCGCGACAAGAACGTGCGCACGATCCTCGGCGACGTCCACGAGATCGACATCGAGGCGCGCACCGTCACCTCCCGCTCGCTGAGCCAGGAGACGGTCACGCCCTACGACAGCCTGATCATCGCCGCCGGTGCCGGACAGTCGTACTTCGGCAACGACCACTTCGCCCGCTACGCGCCGGGCATGAAGGACATCGACAACGCCCTCGAGCTGCGCGGCCGCATCTTCGGTGCCTTCGAGCTGGCCGAGACCACGACCGACCCCGAGGACCGCGAGCGGCTGCTCACCTTCGTCGTCGTCGGCGCCGGCCCGACCGGAGTCGAGATGGCGGGCCAGATCGCCGAGCTCGCGCACAAGACGCTCGCCCACGAGTTCCGCCACATCGACCCCAAGGACGCCCGGGTCATCCTGCTCGACGGTGCCGACCAGGTGCTGCCCTCCTTCGGTGACCACCTCGGTGGCAAGACCCGCGCCAGCCTCGAGAAGCGTGGCGTCGAGGTCCAGCTCGGGGCGATGGTCACCGACGTCGACGGCGCCGGCATCGACGTCAAGTACAAGGACGGCTCGACCCAGCGCATCGAGGCCATGACCAAGGTCTGGGCCGCCGGTGTCGCCGGCTCGCCGCTCGGCAAGCTCGTCGCCGAGCAGGCCGGCGCCGAGATCGACCGCGCTGGGCGCGTCCACGTCGAGGAGGACCTGACCCTCAAGGGTCACCCCGAGATCTTCCTCGTCGGCGACATGATCAACCTCAAGGGCTACCCGGGCGTCGCCCAGCTGGCGATCCAGGGCGGCCGCTACGCGGCCAAGGAGATCATCGGCCGTCTCGAGGGCAAGGAGCCGCAGGCCCCCTTCGTCTACAAGGACAAGGGCTCGATGGCGACGATCTCGAAGTACTCCGCCGTCGCGAGCATCGGCAAGATCAAGCTCACCGGCTTCATCGCCTGGCTCGCCTGGCTGGCCGTGCACCTCATGGCGATGGTCGGCTTCAAGAACCGCGTCTCCACGCTGCTCAACTGGATCATCACCTTCGTCGGCAACAACCGCAACGAGCGTGCGACGACGATGCAGCAGGTCTTCGCCCGCCGGGCGATCGAGGACCTCGGCGAGGACGCCTTCCCCGAGCTGCCGCGCACCGGTGAGCAGGAGCAGCGCGACGCCTCCTGACCCGATGCGCGCACGCGCGTCGTAAGGTGCGTCCATGCCCTTGGACTTCACCCTCGAGGACCGCACCCTCCCCAACGGCCTGCGCGTCGTCGTGCAGCCGGACGACACGACCCCGACCGTCACAGTCAACCTGTGGGTCGGGGTCGGGTCACGTCACGAGGAGCCCGGCCGCACCGGCTTCGCCCACCTCTTCGAGCACCTGATGTTCCAGGGCAGCGAGCACGTGGCCAACGGCGAGCACTTCCAGGCGCTCATGGGGGTCGGCGGCCGGCTCAACGCGACGACGTGGTTCGACCGGACCAACTACTTCGAGACGATCCCCTCCGGGGCGCTCGAGCTCGCGCTCTGGCTCGAGGCCGACCGCCACGCCAACCTGCTGGCGGCGGTCAACCAGGCCAACCTCGACAACCAGCGCGACGTGGTCAAGGAGGAGAAGCGCCAGCGCTACGACAACCAGCCCTACGGTCAGGCGCTGACCCGCGTCTACGCGACGGTCTTCCCGCAGGGGCACCCCTACCACCACCCGACGATCGGGTCGATGGAGGACCTCGACGCCGCGTCCGTGCAGGACGTCCACGACTTCTTCACCCGCCACTACGCCCCGGACAACACCGTCCTGACGATCGTCGGTGACGTGACCGCCGAGCGGGCGCTGGAGCTGGCGGAGCGCTACTTCGGGCACATCACCCACCGGGCCGAGCCGCGGCGGGCGCCGGTTGCGCCCCTGCCGCCGCTGCCGGAGCCGCTGCGGGAGGAGGTCGTCGACGAGGTGCCCAACGACCGGATCCACCTGGCCTTCCGCCTGCCTGCCGAAGGGGGTGACACCCGTGACGAGTTCCTCGCCGCCTCGATGGCCCTGGACTGCCTCGGCGGCCTGAGCTTCTCACCGCTCGAGCAGCGTCTGGTCCGTGAGGAGCAGGTGGCCAACAGCGTCGACGTCGGGGCGATGGGTTTCGTCGACGGCGTCTCGCTCGGTCTCGTCGTCGTCGACGTCGCCGAGGGGGTCGACACCGACGCCCTCGAGGAGCGGGTGTGCGCCGAGCTGACGGCCTTCGCCGACGAGGGGCCGACGCCCGAGCAGATGGAGGCCGTGCGCACCCAGGCCGAGCGGGCCTGGCTGTCGGCGCTCGCGGCCAAGGACGAGCGGGCCGACCTCATCGGGCACTACACCTGCCTGCACGACGACCCCGGCTTCATCAACACCTTCCTCGACCGGCTGGCCGAGGTCAGCCCCGAGCAGGTGCGTGCCGCGGCCGACCGGTGGCTGCGGCCGCAGAGCCGAGCCGCCGTCGTCTACCGGGTCGCCCAGGAGCAGGAGGAGGTCGCGTGAGCGAGGTCGAGAGCATGAGCACGCCGGTCGTCCCGCGGCCCGAGGTGACGCCGCCGGGGGAGTGGGCCTTCCCCGAGCCGCGCGAGCTGGATCTGCCCAACGGCATCCGGGCACTGGTCCACCACGTGCCGGGGCAGTACGTCGTCTCGGTGCGGGTCACCGTGCCCGTGGCCCTGCGGCACGAGCCGCGCGAGGTCGAGGGCGTCGCCTGGATCATGGCGCGCCTGCTCGACGAGGGCACGAGCACCCATGGCCAGCGCGAGCTCGCCGAGCTGCTCGAGCGCCGCGGCATCGCCCTCGGCGCGGGCATGAGCGAAGCGGCTCTCGGCGTCGACGTCGACGTGCCGCAGCGGCACCTGGGCGAGGCGCTCGACCTGCTCACCGAGTGCCTGTCGGAGCCGGTCTTCGAGGAGGCCGAGGTCGCGCGGGTGACGCGCACCCGTCTCGCCGAGATCGAGCAGGAGCGCGCCTCCGCCGGGCGTCGTGCCTTCAAGGAGTGGGCCGCGACCTACTACGACGTGGACACCCGGGCCAGCCGCCCGGCGTCGGGCTCGGCCGAGACCGTCGCGGCGATCCGTCGTGAGCACGTCGTCGACTTCCACGCCACGCACGTGCACCCCGAGGGGGCGACCGTCGTCGTCGCCGGTGACCTCACCGGGGTCGACGTCGACGATCTGCTCGCCGGGACGATCGGCGCGTGGGAAACCGCTGGTCGCGCGGTCTCCGTCGAGCGGACCCCTGCGCCCCGCGCCGACGACGCCGCCCGGGTCGTGCTCGTCGACCGGCCGGGGTCGGTGCAGTCGGAGATCCTCATCGGCGGGCCCGGCCCGGACCGACGGGTCGAGTCCGGGTGGGCCCCCTTCCCCGTCCTCGCCTGGGTGATCGGCGGCGCGCCCAATGCCCGCATCGACCAGGTGCTCCGCGAGGACAAGGGCTACACCTATGGCATCCGGGCCGGCTTCCGCCCTCGGCAGGTGGGCTCCGCCTTCACCGTCTCGGGGTCGGTCCGCGCCGACTCGACGGTCGACTCCCTTCGCCTGCTCGCGGAGATCCTCAGCGGGGTCGGTGAGGGCTTCACCGATGCCGAGACCCGCGCCGGTGTCGACTTCATGAGCCTGACGGCGCCGGGCCGTTACGACACGGCCGACGCGATCGCCGACGAGACGAGCGGGCTGGCCGGCGACAACCTGCCGCTGACCTTCACCAGCGACATGATCGCCGCGATGCGCGAGCTCACCGCTGCCGACCTCGACGCCGCGTGGCGTGAGCACGTGCGGCCCGAGTGGACCATCGTGGTCGTCGGCGATGCCTCGCTCTACCGGGACGAGGTCGAGGAGCTCGGGCTCGGGTCGGTGACCGTCGTCGCCAACTGAGGGCCAAACCGGCCGGTGGGGCCGATGGTTGTGTGGTGAACAGGTAGCCCTGCGAGCCGGCAGCCTCTGGTGAGGCTTGCCGGCAGGCTGGGCTACCACTTCAACGCACAACCGTGTGGAGCATCTCGAGGTTGTCCACACATCGCGTCGGCCCGTGGAAGGGACCGCACCCCCCGGCTGTGCTGGCGGGATGATCTACACGAGCCGTCAGGTCCATGACCGCGTCGCTGCGCGCGCGATCCCACAGATCGTGGGGCGCGGTGAGCTGGTCCGCGCGGGCCGCTACTACGTCACGCCCGACACTGACGAAGGGGTCCGCGCGGCTCTGACAGCCGGCCTGCGCCCGACCTGTGTCACGGCGGTCGAGCAGCACGGGCTGTGGGTGCCGCCCGCAGCCGGGCTGCACGTGTACGGCCGGCGCGGGCAGGTGGGTGCCGGCTGGGTGGGCCACGGATGGCACCAGTCGTGGCCGGAGCCGAGCCCGATCGCCTCGCCTCGGCTCCTGCTCGAGCACTCCATCAGGTGTCTCGACCCGCTCGAGGTCGGCATCCTGGCCGACAGTGCCCTGCACAACAAGCTGGTGGACCAGGACACTGTGACCGAGCTGGCCGCGACGGCGCCTCGGGGAGTCCGACGAGTACTCGAGCGGGCATCCGGCAAGGCCCAGTCGGGGACGGAGAGCAAGGTCAGGCTCTTCCTGTTGCTCCACAACGTCAGCGTCACTCCTCAGATGAAGATCCCGGGCGTCGGTTTTGTGGACAATCTTGCGGGTCGGCGGTGGATCATCGAGTGCGACAGCCGTCATCACCACACGGGCAAGGACACCTACGCCAAGGACCGGGCGCGTGATCTGCGCGCGCTCGAGCTGGGCTACTTCACGACCCGGCTGACGCACGCGATGACCTTTGCAGGCTGGGCGAGGACGTCCGCCACCCTGCTGCAGGTGATCCGGTCGGGGCGACACCTGGACCCGCCGGACCGCTGGGCGCTCTGACCATGGTTGTGTGTTGAACCAGTAGCCGTTGGTGCCGGCAGCCTCTGGTGCGTCGTGCAGGCAGGCTGGACTACCACTTCAACACACAACCAGCGGGGCCGGGGCGGCCCGAGCGGCCCGAGTGGGCGCCTGGACGAGCGAGGCTCCTCAGGCGTCCGGCGCCAGCCGGCGCAGGACCTCGTCGTGCAGCAGGCCGTTGGTCGCGACGGCATTGCCACCCCAGGGGCCGGGGGCGCCCTCGAGCGAGGTGAAGCGGCCGCCGGCCTCCTGCACGATCGCGACGAGCGCGGCCATGTCGTAGACCTCGAGCTCGGGCTCGGCCGCGACGTCGACGGCGCCCTCGGCGACGAGCATGTAGGACCAGAAGTCGCCGTAGGCGCGGGTGCGCCACAGGTCGGACGTGAAGTTGAGGAAGTTGCGCGCGCGCCCGGCCTCGCGCCAGCCGTCGAGCGAGCTGTAGGACATCGACGCATCGGCCAGCTGCGAGACCCCCGAGACGTGGATCTGCTTGGCCTGGGCGAGCGAACGACCGGTCCAGGCTCCCGCCCCCTTCGCCGCCCACCAGCGCCTGCCGAGGGCGGGTGCCGCGACCAGCCCGACGACGCAGTCCTCGCCGTCGACGAGCCCGATGAGCGTGGCCCAGACGGGGACGCCGCGCACGTAGTTCTTCGTGCCGTCGATCGGGTCGATGATCCAGCGGCGCTGCGAGTTGCCGACGCTGCCGAACTCCTCGCCCAGCACGGCGTCGCGGCCACGGGAGCGGGCCAGCTGGGCGCGGATCGCCTCCTCGCAGGAGCGGTCGGCGTCGCTCACGGGAGTCAGGTCGGGCTTGGACTCGACGACGAGGTCGGACGCCTGGAAGCGAGCCATCGTGATCCGCTCGACCTGGTCTGCCAGCACGTGGGCCAGCCGCAGGTCATCGGCGTAGGGGGAGCTGTCAGCCATCCGGTCAACGTACCTGCACCGGTGGCCCCGGCGGGGGACCGGCTCAGCGCTCGTCGGACTCGCCGGACCGCGCTCGCAGCAGGCGGCGAAGGGAGTCCAGCCGCAGCGCTCCGCCGGGCCCCGCGTGGCCGGCGGCGACCCACGCGTCGAGGGCGCAGTCCGGCTCGTCGTGGGTGCAGCCGCGCGGGCAGCCGGCCTCGGCGCCCTCGGCCAGTTCGGGGAAGTGCCCGATGATCCGGTCCGGCTCGACGTGGGCCAGCCCGAAGGAGCGGATGCCCGGGGTGTCGATGATCCAGCCCGCCGCGTCCGGGTCCGGCTCCGAACCCTGCAAAACCCTAGGGTCTTGCAGGGTTGAGGCGTCCGAACTCTGCAAAACCCTAGGGTCTTGCGGAGTTTCGGGCGAAGGGGGGAGGGGAGGCAGGCGCAGGCCGAGCGCGCTCGTCGAGGTGTGCCGGCCCCGACCGGTGACGTCGTTGACGTGACCGGTGGCGCGGTCGGCGTCGGGGCACAACGCGTTGACGAGCGTCGACTTGCCGACGCCGGAGTGGCCGACGAGCACCGAGACCCGGCCGGCGAGCCGACGGCGCAGCTCGGCCAGGCCGGCGCTGCCCTCGGTGAGGACCGAGGTGACGACGTGCGGGACGTCGAGCGGGGCGTACTGGGCGAGGAAGTCGTCGGCGGAGGCGAGGTCGGACTTCGTGAGGACGAGCAGCGGGTCCATGCCGGCGTCGTAGGCCGCGACGAGGCACCGGTCGATCAGGCGCGGGCGGGGCTGCGGGTCGGCGAGGGCGGCGACGACGACGAGCTGGTCGGCATTGGCCACGATGACCCGCTCGACGGGGTCGGTGTCGTCGGCGGTGCGCCGCAGCACGGTCGCCCGCTCCTCGATGCGCACGATGCGCGCCAGGGTGTCGGGCCGGCCGGAGGTGTCGCCCACCATGCCGACCTGGTCGCCGACGACGACGGGCGAGCGGCCGAGCTCCCGGGCGCGCATGGCGATGACGACCCGCTCCGGCAGGCCGTCGCCCGCGGGGACGAGCGTCGTCCACCGGCCGCGGTCGACGGCCGTGACCCGGCCGACGATCGCGTCCTCGTGCTTGGGCCGGTCCTTGGTGCGGGGGCGGGAGCCGCGGCGGTTGGGGCGCACGCGGACGTCCGACTCGTCCCAGCTGCGCGCGGACCTGCCCATCAGCCCTCCGTGGCCTCGAGCATGCCGTCCCACAGGTGGACGAACTGCGGCAGCGTCTTGCCCACCGTCGCCGGGTCCTCGATGACCGTGCCCGGCGCGCGCAGCGCGAGCAGCGCACCGGCCATGACCATGCGGTGGTCGGCATAGGTGTGGAAGGTGCTGGGGCGCAACGGCGCCGGGTCGATCCGCAGCCCGTCCTCGAGCTCGGTGACCCCCACGCCGAGGCCTCCCAGCTCGCGCGAGAGCGCGGCGATCCGGTCGGTCTCGTGGCCGCGGATGTGCCCGACGCCGCGGATGATCGAGGGCCCGTCGGCGCACGCGGCGAGAGCCGCGACGACGGGGGTCAGCTCGGCCGCGTCGTGCAGGTCGATGTCGATGCCGGAGACCCGCCCGTCGCCCGTCACCGTGAGCGTGCGCGCGTCGAGGGTGACCTCGGCGCCCATCTGGGCGAGGACGTCGCGGATCATGTCGCCGGCCTGGGTGGTGTGCCCGGGCCAGTCGGGGACCGCGACCCGGCCACCGGCGACGAGCGCGGCGGCGAGGAAGGGCGCGGCATTGGACAGGTCGGGCTCGACGGTGACGTCGAGCGGCAGCAGCTCACCGGGCTCGACCCGCCAGGTGTTGGCCTCGGAGTCGTCGACGGCGGCACCGGCATCGCGCAGCGCCTCGACCGTCATCTCGATGTGCGGGAGCGAAGGGAGCGGCTTGCCGTCGTGCACGACGGTCACGCCCTCGTCGAAGAGCGAGCCGGCGAGCAGCAGCGCCGAGATGAACTGGGAGGACGCGGAGGCGTCGAGCACGACCCGCCCGCCCCGCACGGAGCCCTGTCCCTGCACGACGAAGGGGAGCGTGGCCCTCCCTTCGTCCTCGACGGTGACGCCGAGGTCACGCAGCGCGTCGATGATCGCGGCCATCGGCCGCACCCGCGCGTGCTCGTCGCCGTCGAAGGTCACCGGGCCGTTCGCGAGCGCCGCGACCGGCGGCAGGAAGCGCATGACGGTACCGGCGAGGCCGCAGTCGACGGTGCGCCCGCCGCGCAGCGTCGCGGGGGTGATGATCCAGTCGGGGGAGGCGCCCTGGGCGGAGGCCGAGGTGGCGTCGTCGACGCCGGCGCCGAGCTGGCGCAGGGCCTGGGCCATGAGCTCGGTGTCCCGGGAGCGAAGGGGACGGCGCAGGCGTGAGGTGTCGCTGGCGAGGGCCGCGAGCACGAGGTAGCGGTTGGTGAGGGACTTGCTCCCCGGCAGCGTCACGGTCGCGTCGAGGCGACCGGACGCTGCCGGGGCATGCCAATCAGGGCTGCTCATCGCGGGTCAGGACACCGCCTGCTTGGCCTGGAGCGCGGCGAGCTTCGCCTCGCGGGCGGCCGCCTTGCGGGCCTGGCGCGCGGTGCGCTCGACGCTCTCGCCGGCGAGCTTGGCGCGGTAGGCCACGCCGGGCTTGCCCGCGGTGTCGACCGCGGCGAGGAGCAGGCCGCCCATGAGGCTGACGTCCTTGATGAACTGCGTGAGCTTGCCGGCCTTGGCCTGCGGGTCGGACTCGGCCCAGAAGTTGTGGGTCGCCGTCGTCGGCACCATCGTGCCGAGCAGCAGCGTGGAGGCCAGGCGCGGGGCCTTGCCGGTGGCGAGGAGCGCGCCGCCGGCGACCATGGCGGCACCGTTGGCGCGCACGAGGAGCTCGGTGTCGTCGGGCAGCTGGGTCTTCGCGGCCAGCGGCTTGGTCACGGGCTCGGCCGCGGGCACGTGGGCAGCGGGGTAGCGCAGGGCGTTGATGCCGCCCCAGACGAAGATGCCGGCCAGCATGGGTCGGGCGATGCGACGAACGATCATGGGTGAGTGCTCCTTGTCGTCGTGTGGTCGCCAGGAATCTCCCGGCGGGTACGTCTCCTACCGTAGTCGGGATCGGCTGTGGGCCTAGTCTCGGAGGCGTGTGCGGACGATATGCGGCCACGGCCAACCCCGACGACCTGGTCGAGGAGTTCGAGATCGATGCCGACCGCGTCGGCGACCCGGCCCGCTCGATCCTCAAGTCACCCCAGGACCCGCCGGCGGGTACCCCCGACTTCAACATGGCGCCGACGAAGCAGGCTCCGGTGGTCCTCACCCGCGTGCCGAAGGGGGAGGACGCTGCGGTGCGTCAGCTGCGGCTGCTCACCTGGGGTCTCGTGCCGTCGTGGGCGAGGGAGACCGGGGTCGGCCTGCGGATGATCAACGCGCGGGCCGAGTCGGTCCTCGACAAGCCGGCCTTCGCCAAGGCGGCGGCGAGCCGCCGCTGCATCGTGCCGGCGGCCGGCTGGTACGAGTGGCAGGTCTCGCCGGTGGCGAAGGACGCGAAGGGGAAGCCGCGCAAGCAGCCCTTCTACATCCACCGTGGCGACGGTGCGCCCATCGCCTTCGCCGGCCTCTACGAGTTCTGGCGCGATCCGGCGGTCGCGGCCGGTGACGACCCCGACGCGTGGCTGACGACCTTCACGATCATCACGACGAGCGCCGACCCGGGCATGGACCGCATCCACGACCGGCAGCCGCTCGTGCTCGAGCCCGACGACTGGGCGCGCTGGCTCGACCCGGGTCTGACGGACCTCGACGACGTGGGGGAGATGCTCGGCTTCGCCCAGCCGGGCCGATTTGCCGCCCACCCGATCTCGACCGCGGTCAACGCCACCCGCAACAACGGGCCAGGCCTGATCGAGCCGGCGCCCGCGTCCGACCTGGTCGGCGTCGTCGACCCCGAGACCGGAGAGGTGGTCAACCCCGATGGTTGAGCTCGAGACCCCCACGGCCCAGGGCCCCGCCCGCGTCCACCTGCACGAGGCGACGGGGACCCCCTTCGGCAGCCTGCTGCTCACCCACGGGGCCGGCGGCGGCATCGGGGCCAAGGACCTGCAGGCCATCGCGTCCCGGCTGCCCGCCCACGGTTGGCAGGTCGCGCTCGTCGAGATGCCGTGGCGGGTGGCGGGCAAGAAGGTCGCGCCCATGCCGCCGAAGCTCGACGCCGCGTGGCGCGAGATCGTCGCGGGCGTGCGGGACTCGCTGGGGGAGCGGGTGGTCTTCGGCGGTCGCAGTGCGGGCGCGCGGGTGGCCTGCCGGCTTGCCGCCGAGCTCGGGGCCGACGGGGTGCTCGCGCTGAGCTTCCCGCTCGTGCCGCCGGGCAAGGGCCCCGACAAGTCCCGCATCCACGAGCTGCTCCTGCCGGTCGAGGCGGGGCTGACCGTGCAGGTGGTGCAGGGCGCCAAGGACCCCTTCGGCTCACCGGGTGTGGTGCGAGCAGCCTTGGGGGACAAGGCCGCCGACGTCCGCGTCGACGAAGCGCCCGGGACGCACTCCTTCACCGGCGGCGGCGCGGTCGCCGACGCCGTGGCCGACCACTGGACCCGCTGAACCCTGCAAGACCCGAGGGTTTTGCAGGGTTGCGGCCGACCAACTGCGCAAGACCCTAGGGTCCTGCAGGGTTGCGGTTCAGCGGCCGAGGGCGAGGACGAGCGCGAGCACCTCGTCGGGGTCGTTGAGCCGCTCGCCGTAGAGGTCGCGCACCTGGTTCATCCGGTAGCGCACGGTCTGCGGGTGCACGTGCAGCGACTCGGCGACGAGCTCACGTCGCCCCTGGAGCAGCAGCCACGCGCGCAGGGTCTCCATGAGCCGCTCGGCGGTGCCCTCGGCCACCTGCGCGAAGGGAGCCAGCACGGCCTCGCGCAGCTCCGCCAGGGCGGCCGGGTCGGCGTGCATCACGAGCTCCGGCAGCACGGCGTCGGTGTCGAGGACGCCCGGGCGCCCGAGCTCCACGGCCGAGAGAGCGCGGGAGTAGGACCCGGAGACCTCGGCCCAGGGTCGGGCGGGCCCGACGACCGCGTCGTGCCCCGCGAGGACGTCGAGCAGGCGCGCCCGCGAGCGCCCGCCGCTGTCGGGGACGAGCAGGACGGCGTGGTCGTCGGCACCCGGCAGGTCCTCGGCGAGGGTCAGGGTGCGCGGGTCGAGCACGCCCGCGGTGGTGAGCACCCGATCGCGCTCGACGAGCACGGCGGTCAGGGTGCGCGGCGGCACCCAGCCGGCCGCGGCGACCGCGTCCTCGAGTGCCGCCTCCGGCAGGCCGGTGAGGA
This sequence comes from Janibacter sp. CX7, assembly GCF_024362365.1. Lineage (NCBI taxonomy): Bacteria > Bacillati > Actinomycetota > Actinomycetes > Micrococcales > Intrasporangiaceae > Janibacter > Janibacter sp. CX7. The sequence goes on from NZ_CP101464.1 coordinate 766,745, forward strand.
GCCCTCGGGTGAGGCGGTCGAGCTGGACGAGGCGCTCGCGCTCGGCGCTGCTCGTCTGCTGGTTGTGCCCGGCGACCGAGGCGGCCGACAACTCGTCGATGTAGGTGAAGACCAGCTCGGCGAAGCGCCCCAGGGTCGCGGCGTCGACCCCGGCCGCGATGGCCTCGACCGACAGCTCGCGCCACGCGGCGCTCGCGCCGACGCGATAGGCGGACAGCAGCGCCTCGACGGGGCGGCCCCGCTTGGCCTCCGCCTGCCCCAGCTCGCGCGCGGCGGCGACACCCACCCCGACGGGGGCGCCCTGCGGCGCGGCGCCGGCCGCGAGCGTGACGAAGCTGGCGAGCGAGACCTGGACCGCCCGCTCGATGATCTTGCCCATCCGTCCCTGGAAGGGCACGTCGTAGGCCGGGACCTGCTGCATGACCTCGGCGACGACGACCGAGGCAACCCTCGGCAGCTGCGCGCGCAGGGCGTCGACCGTCGCCTCGTCGAGCACCAGCCCGGCCGCCTGCCGGGCGGTGCGCCCGGACCCTGCTGCTGCCACTGCCGCTCCCTTCGCCACCCCTTTGTCCCGAGCGAACAAACGGGTGCCACGAACCCTACTCGTGAAGGACAGCAGGAGCGAGGGGTTGAGGCGGGAGGATGGAGGCATGACAGCTACAGCGTCCCGTCCCCGCCCCGCGGGCAGCGCACGCTCGCTCCGTGACGCCGCCGTTCGCATCGCGCACAGCCTGGCGACGCCGATCGTGCCGGACGACTACCTCGACCTCTTCGCCCCCCTTCGCTCCGGGGCCGACCTGCGCGGCCGGATCGTGGCGATCACGCCCGAGACCCGCGACGCCGCGACGATCACGATCCGCCCCGGCCGCGACTGGCAGGGCCACGCCCCCGGGCAGTACATCCGCGTCGGCGTCGACGTCGACGGGGTGCGCCACTGGCGCGCCTACTCCCTGACCTCCGACACGAGCGCCCGCGACGGCCTGATCTCGATCACCGTCAAGGCGATGCCCGACGGCCTCGTCTCGCAGCACCTCGTGCACCACGCCCGGCCGGGCACGATCATCCAGATCGACCAGGCGAGCGGCGACTTCGTCCTGCCGCAGTCGGTGCCGGCCAAGGTCCTCTTCCTCACCGGCGGCTCCGGCATCACGCCGGTCATGGGCATGCTGCGCAACCACGACTTCGACGGTCTCGACGTCGTCCACGCGCACTCCGCGCCGACGGCCGACGACGTGATCTTCGCCCGTGAGCTCGCCGACGCCCCGACCGGCGTGCGGGCGATCGTCCGGCACACCGACGACGAGGGCATGTTCACCCCCGACCAGCTCGACGAGGTCGTCCCCGACTGGCGCGAGCGCGAGACGTGGATCTGCGGCCCGACCCCGATGCTCGACGCCTTCGAGGAGCACTACGCGGCGCACGGCCACACCGAGCTGCTGCACGTGGAGCGCTTCCGCCCGAGCGTCGTCGAGGCGGGCGAAGGGGGGACCGCCTCCCTTCGCGTGGGGTCGGACACGACCACGCTCGACCTCGACGGCGGCACGACGATCCTCGACGCGGCGGAGGACGCCGGCGTCCTCATGCCGAGCGGGTGCCGGATGGGCATCTGCTTCGGCTGTGTGCTGCCCATGACTGACGGCTCCGTGCGCGACCTGCGCACCGGCGAGCTGACCACGACCACTCCCGACGACCCGGCGGTCAAGGTGCAGACCTGCATCTCCGCCGTCGCCGGTGCCTGCACGATCGAGACCCAGGAGAAGTGACCATGACCGCAACTCTCGAGCGCCCCACCCGCACCCCCGACGCCCGGATCACCGGCGGCCGTTCCGACGTCGTCCACACCCGGGTCAACGCGACCGACGACCCGATCGCGCACCTGACCCCCGACGACATCGAGGACATCGGCCGCGAGCTCGACGCGATCCGCGCGTCGGTCATGGACGACCTCGGCGAGGCCGATGCCCGCTACATCCGTCGGATGATCACGACGCAGCGCTACCTCGAGATGGGCTCGCGCGCGGTCCTGCTCTTCAGCGGCAACCCGATCGCCTGGGTCGCCGGGACCGCCGGGCTGAGCGTCGCCAAGATCCTCGACAACATGGAGATCGGGCACAACATCATCCACGGCCAGTGGGACTGGATGCGCGACCCCAAGATCCACTCCTCGGTGTGGGAGTGGGACAACGTCACCCCGGCCGCGCACTGGAAGAACAGCCACAACAAGGTGCACCACACCTACACCAACGTCGTCGGCCACGACAACGACCTCGGCTACGGGATCATGCGGGTCGACGACGCGCAGAAGTGGTACCCCGGCTACCTGATCCAGCCGGTCACGCAGTTCATCAACGCGACCCTCTTCGAGTACGGCATCGCCGCCTACGACCTCGAGCTCGGCAAGAACTGGCCGACCCGCCACGACAACCCCCAGTGGCGCGCCGAGGCCAAGCAGGTCGTCAACAAGATCAAGAAGCAGGCCGCGAAGGACTACCTGCTCTTCCCGCTGCTCTCCGGGCCCAACTTCCTGTCGACCCTCGCGGCCAATGCCGTGTCCAACCTCGTGCGCAACTACTGGACGCACTCGGTCATCATGTGCGGCCACTTCCCGGCGGGCGTGCGCACCTTCACCAAGACCTCGATCGAGGGCGAGACCCGCGGCGAGTGGTACCTGCGCCAGATGCTCGGCTCCGCCAACATCTCCGGGTCGAAGGCCATGCACGTCATGACCGGCAACCTCAGCTACCAGATCGAGCACCACCTCTTCCCCGACATGCCGAGCCGCCGCTACCAGGAAATCGCCCCGCAGATCCGGGCGCTCTTCGTCAAGTACGACCTCGACTACGTCACCGGCCCCCTGCCCAAGCAGGTCGCCTCCGCGTGGAGCGAGATCATCCGCCTCTCCCTGCCCAACGACACCTCGCTGCGCCAGACGCTCCAGATCCTGGCGACGAAGGGGATGAAGGGCCTCAAGGCGCGCGCCCGCGCCACCCGCTTCCGCCTGGCTGACTGAGCCCGTCACCGATGTATCGAAGAAGGAACGCCCGCTCGAGCGGGCGTTCCTTCTTCGACAGGAGCGGGGTTGGGCCGAAGGGAGATCAGCCCGGGTAGCCCAGAGGGTTGGCCGACTGCCACCGCCACGTGTCGGCGCACATGTCCTCGATGGTCCGGGTGGCCCGCCAGCCGAGCTCGGTCTCGGCGCGGGTCGGGTCGGCCCAGAAGGCCGCGAGGTCCCCCGCCCGGCGGGGGACCACGTCGTAGGGGACCGGCCGACCGCTCGCAGCCTCGAAGGCCGCGACCATCACGAGCACCGACGTGCCGTGCCCGCCGCCGAGGTTCCACGCGCGCACCGTGAGCTGGGGATGGTCGGCCAGGTGGTCGAGTGCGGCGACGTGGCCGGCGGCGAGGTCCTCGACGTGGATGTAGTCACGAAGGGGGGTCCCGTCCGGTGTCGGGTAGTCGGCACCGAAGACCTGGAGCCGCTCCCTTCGTCCGACCGCAACCTGCGCGACGAAGGGCATGAGGTTGTTGGGCACGCCCAGCGGGTCCTCGCCGATCCGGCCGGAGACGTGCGCGCCGACAGGGTTGAAGTAGCGCAGCAGCGCGACCTGCAGCCCGCCGGTCGCGGCGACGTCACCGAGGATCAACTCCTGCATGACCTTGCTGCGGCCGTAAGGACTACTCGCGGCGAGCGGCTCGAAGCCCTCGACGTAGGGGACGGGCGCGGCCTCGCCGTAGACCGTCGCCGACGACGAGAAGACGAGGCGGCGCACCTCGTGGCGCTCCATCGCCCGCGCGAGGGTGAGGGTCGAGCCGAGGTTGTTGTCGTAGTAGCCGCGCGGGAACCGCGCGGACTCGCCGACCGCCTTGAGCCCGGCGAAGTGGATCACCGCGTCGAAACCGCCCCCCGCCAGGAGCGCCGACGTCTTGTCCACGTCCCGCAGATCGAAGGAGTGGGTCTCGACGTACTCACCGGTCAGCTCCTCGAGGCGCCTGATGACGCTCGGCCGGGAGTTGACGAAGCTGTCGACGACAACGGGCTGATGGCCCGCGGCGATGAGCTGGACGACGGTGTGGGAGCCGATGTATCCGGCTCCGCCGGTGACGAGGACGCGCATGCGCCCACCGTCGTGAGGGGGCCTGTGCGGCCCCTGTGGTCACCCTTCGGTGGAGATGTGACGCACCTGCGTGACCTCGCTCCACGACCCGTCGTCGCAGATCGTCGTGATGCGCTGCATGATCGTCGCCCGCAGCTGCGGGGGAGCCTGCTCCTGCGCGCACGAGCGGTGCACGACCTCGCGCAGGACCTGGTCGAGGTCGTGCTCGGCGAGGCAGGGGCTGCAGGAGGCTAGGTGGGCGGCGAAGTCGCGGGCGTCCTCGGCGGTCATCTCGCCGTCGACGTACTCCATCATCCGCAGCAGGGCCTGCGAGCAGTCCATGTGGTCGGGGTGGCTCATGCCTGCGTCCCCTTCGCGCTCGCCACGCCGCGCTCGGCGGCGTAGTCACTCAGCTTTTCCCTCAGCTGCCGGCGGCCGCGGTGCAGACGCGACATGACGGTGCCGATGGGCGTGCCCATGATCTCGGCGATCTCCTTGTAGGCGAATCCCTCGACGTCGGCGAGGTAGACCGCCATGCGGAAGTCGTCGGGCAGCTCCTGCAGCGCGCGCTTGACCTCGGTGTCGGGCATGCGGTCGAGCGCCTCGACCTCGGCCGAGCGCAGCCCACGGCTGGTGTGCTGCTCCGCCTTGTGCAGCTGGTAGTCCTCGACCTCGGGGGAGTCGGACTGCTTCGGCTCGCGCTGCTTCTTGCGATAGCTGTTGATGTAGGTGTTGGTGAGGATGCGGTACATCCACGCCTTGAGGTTGGTCCCCGGCCGGTACTGGTGGAAGGCGGCGAAGGCCTTCGCGTAGGTCTCCTGGACCAGGTCCTCCGCGTCGGTGGGGTTGCGCGTGTTGCGCAGGGCGGCGGAGTACAGCTGGTCGAGCAGCGGCATCGCCTCGCGCTCAAATCGCGCGCGCCGCTGCTCGGTGGTCTCGGAGGCGACGTCGACGTCGGCATCGGCCTGCGCCTGGGCGGCCAGCTCGTCGGTCGTGGGTTCAGTCATCGCGCTCCACCCTAGCGGGGTGGCGGTGCGCTCTCCGGCGTGCAGTACGAGCACCTGGACTCCTGTCCTTCGCGGCATGTCTTCCCGCGGTCCAACAGCCCAACGCTCGTCCCCATTCCCGTCCCGGTGGCCGGGTCTGGGGGTACCGGGAGCGTCGCTCCAAGGGGTCTCCTGGAGTGCTATGCCGTTGCTCCGTACCGCGAGCCAGGCCGTGCCCGCCGTACGGAGCAACGGCGTATGCGGGGCCGCGCCCCGGCGGCCTCGCGCCTCGACCAGCGGGTGGTGGCGACCAGCGGAGACACGCGAAGGGGGCCGCGCCGGTGATCCGGTGCGGCCCCCTTCGGGGTGGTGCAGTGCTCAGCTGTTGGGCTTCTTGCCGTGGTTGGCGGCCTTGCCCTTGCGGGAGCGACGCTTGCGGGCGCGCTTGCTCATGGTGACTCCTTGACGGTGGTGTCCCACCGGAGCGGGACTCAGAACAACGCGTCATTCTGTCACACGCGCGCGTGTGAACTCAGTCGTGGTGGTTCCGTCGGACCCCGCTCAGGTGGCATAATCGACCACGTGAAGAAGATCACTGTGATGCTCGGCGCCGCCACGATGGCCCTGACCCTCGCCGGCTTCCTCGGCTTCCGTGCCGCCAACTACGAGTGGGCGGGCACCACCGGGGACAACTGGGAGTGGGCCAAGACGTCCGCCAACTTCGAGTGGGCGGGCGGCAATGCTGACAACTGGGAGTGGGCGGCGCCTGACGCCGGCAGCACCCACCTCGGCGACGCCTGAGCCAGACGCCTGGGTCGACCCCTGACCGGTCGACCAACGCATACGTCGCAGGAGTAGCAGCTGCGGCGCTGGTCGCGACGCTCGCGACCACTCTCGTTGCCGGACTTCCTCATCACTTCACTTGGGTGGCCGCCACCGTCGTCGTGGCCTGCCTCAGCACCATCGGCCGCGCGCAGGCACTGGGGCCGATGCAGGTCTCCGTCGCTCCCATCGTGCAGATGGGAGCGATCCCCCTCACCGGACCCGTCGGCGCGATCCTCGTGGCGCTCGTCCCGTTGGCCTTCGACCGCGCTGAACTCGTCAAGCGCGTCTTCAACGCCGGGCAGCGCGTCCTCATCGTCGTTGCCAGCTCCGCGGCCTACGCCGCCGCTGGTGGGACTCAGCTCGGGACCGACGAGTTCGTCGACCCCGTGGGACTGGCCCTCCAGATGGGCGCCGCCGCGGTCGCGGCGAGTCTGACCAACGCGATCCTCCTCGCCGTCGTCATCCAGCTGAGCTCCGACGGCTCGCTGCGCGCCATCGTCGCCGACCTCGTGCCGCAGGTCGTCTCCTCGTACTCCAGCTACGCGCTCGCGGCCTACCTCTTCGTCGTCCTCTGGGCCCCGGCCGGCCTCGGGCTGGCGTCGGCGGTCCTCTTCCTCCCGGCCATCCTCGTCATCCAGTGGGGTCTGCACACCCACGCCCGCGAGTGGTCGACGCGGCACTCGCTGCTCACCCCCTTCGTCGAAGCAGTCGACCTGCGCCACCCCGGCGCCGCCGAGGAGACCCGGCTCGTCACGGGGGCAGCGACGGCCGTGGCCACCGGCATCGGGCTCGGGCCCGCCGAGGTCGACGAGGTCGCGACGGCCGCCCGCCTGCGCGACGTCGGCATGCTCGCCCTCGACGGGGCCGCGCCGGCGATCGTGCGCCGTGACCACCCCGAGGCGGCGGCCCGCGTGCTCGGGTCGGTGACCTTCCTGCGCGAGCCCCTCGAGCTCGTCGCCGCGCACCACGAGCGCATCGACGGCGAGGGCTATCCCCGGGGGCTCGTCGGGGAGGGCATCCCGATCGGGGGGCGCGTGCTGGCGGTCGCCGACACCTGGGGCCGCCTCGTGGCCGAAGGGGGGAGCCCGGCCGATGCCATCGACCACTGCGAGTCGGTGGTTGGCCACGGCCTCGACGGGCAGTGCGTCGCCGCGCTCCGCCGGGCGTTCGAGCGTCGCCAGCTGCCGCGGGTGGGCGCGCCATGAGCGGCCTCGTGCAGCGCCCTGGCCTGATCCTTTTTTGCCTGGCGATCCTCATCGGCTCGGTCGCCGCCCTGTGGGCGGACGTCACGCCGGAGATGGTCACCGCGGCGAGCGTCGTGGCGATCATCGCCATCGTCCTCGGCGAGCAGCTGCCGCTGCGCATCGCCGGCCGGGTCATCGCGCCCCTGACGACCGCCCCGGCCCTCGGCCTGATCCTCAGCCCACTGAGCTTCGGCGGCGAGGCGCCGAGCGCATGGACCGTGCTGGCCGTCGTGTGGCTGAGCATCCTCGCCGGAGGCCTCGTCGCCAGGGCCCGTGGGCTCTCGGTCGTCGAGGGTTCGCTCGGCTCGCGCTTCCTCGGAATGGTCGTGACGACCCTGCTCGCACGCGGCATCGTCAGCGACGGCCAGACCCTCGTCGAGTGGGCCTTCGACGAGCGCACCCACAGCGCGCTCGGCGCCCTCGGCCTGCTCGTCGCGGCCATGGTCGGCGGCCTCGTCGAGCGCGGTCTGGACAACGTCGTGGTCTGGCTCGCCGAGCGCGGCGGGTGGCGGCACGTCGTTGCCGCCGAGGTCGGGCCGCTCGCCGGCATCTCCGCAGCGACCGTCGCGACCGGGCCGCTCATCGCCCTCGCGAGCCCGGTCCTCGACTGGGCGGCCACCCCGCTGCTCACCCTGCCCGTGCTGCTCAGCTATTTGTCCGTCCAGCGCGTCGTCGCGACCCGCCAGGCCCTCGAGGAGGCCGTGGTGGCGCTGTCGAGGTTCAGCGAGATCACCGGCCTGACCCGGGTCGGTCACGTGCAGCGGGTCGCCGACCTCTCGGTCGCCATCGGCCGGGAGATGGGCGCCGACGTCGTCACCCTGCGCGCCATCGAGCGCACCGCCCTGCTGCACGACGTCGGGCAGCTCGGGTTGCGCGAGCAGCTGCGCGGGGGAGCGACGATCCACGCGAGCACCGCCGAGGAGGCGACGATGGCCCGGTCGGTCGCGCGGGTCATCGCCGGCACCCCACAGCTCGCGGAGCTCACGCCCTATCTCGACCAGGTGCGCACGCCCTTCCGCCGCACCCGGGAGTTCGGCGAGCACATCCCGCTGCCCTCGCGCATCGTGCGGGTCGCCAATGCCTGGGACGACATCACCGAGGGTGCCGTCTCGGCCCGGGCCCAGGCCGTCGCCCTCGAGCGGCTGCACCTCGGCCTGGGCTACGACTACGACCCGGAGGTCGTCACCGCCCTCGAGCGGGCGGTCGCGTGGAGGTGAGCGCGTTGGTCACTGCGGGACGACGCTGTAGGTCAGCTTCGAGCCCGTGACGTAGCCGGTGCGGCGGGCGGTGACCTTCGCCTGCACCTTGTGGCCGCGGTCGGCCGAGCGCACGGTGTAGGTCTTCGCGCTCGCGCCGCTGATCGCGGCGCCGTCGCGGTACCACCGATAGCTGTAGGAGCTCGGCTTCGGGGTCCACGACCCGACCATGACCGTCAGGGTGCGGCCGACCCGCGGGGTGCCGCTGATCGACGGGCGGGTGGTCGCGTGGATCGGGATGCCCACCTTCGCCGACGTCGCCGAGCGCGAGGTGTAGTGGCTGCGCCGGGCCGTCACGGTCACCGTGAGGTAGCGGCCGGCGTCCCACGTCGTGGCGCGGTAGGTGCGGCCGGTCGCACCGCTGATCGCCACGCCGTTGCGCCGCCACTGGTAGCTGTAGGACGTCGGCGTCGGCGACCACGAGCCGGTCGACGCGGTGAGGGTGCTGCCGACCCCCTTCGTCCCGGTGATCCTGGGTGACGAGACGAGGCTGAAGGTGCCCGGCGTCGACGTGTTGCTGATCCGCACGACGGCCTCGGTGGCGCTCGCGGACTGGGTCGTCACGGTGATCTTGCCGTCGCTGCTCGTCAGGGTGCGACCGACCGCGAGGCTCATGCTGCGGTCGTGGGCACCGGTCGGCGTGGGGTCGAGGAGCACGGTGTCGCCGGTCTGGGAGTTGCGGCGCAGCACGCGCACGCCGGTCGACTGGCCGGTGGGGTTGGTCGCGTCGCGGCCGGTGGCGGTGCGGTACTCGACCCAGTACTTCACGCCGGTGCGGCGGTGGGTGACGACCGCGGCGCGCACGCCCGCCCGGCCCGAGACCGGCTTGAGCGTCACCGTGCTCGTGCCGGCGCCGACCGACACCGACGCGGCCGACGCGAGCATGCCGGTGGCGAGGGCCTGGGGTGCGGAGAGCATGCCGGCGGTGTCGCCGGAGATGCCCATGACGTCGAGGGCGTCGCCGTAGCCCTCCTCCCGGCAGGTGCTCCACTCGCCGCTGCGCTCGGTGTCGTCGCTGCGGCCGCTGCACACGAGCGAGTTGGCGTGGCCATAGGACATGTTGTGCCCGAGCTCGTGGGCGAGGACCGGCCAGCGCGAGTCGGCGACGTGCAGCACGCCCCAGTCGTTGGGGGAGTCGCCGACGATGCCGAGGCCGTAGCCGCAGCCGGCCTCGGCGGCGCGCGGCAGGCGCAGCACGAGGCTGGAGTTGTCCCGGAAGGCATATCCGACGCGGTCGGCGGCCTCCTGGAAGCGGGCGATCGGGTCGTCGGCGCAGGAGTAGGCGGACGTGTAGTGGGTGCGCATCGACGGCGCCCCGATCTTGATCTCGCTGCGCGACTGGTCGCGCCAGTAGCCGTCGGCGCTGGTGACCTGCTGGGTGGCGGAGGTCGTCGTGACCGGCTCGCGGGTCATCCCGCGCGGGGTGACCTCGACATAGGTGATGGCGCGGGTGGCTGGGGTGTAGCTCGCCGCCGCCTGGGTGGCGCCGGCCAGGTGGGTGACCTCGAGCGGCTCGGAGCCGGGAGCCAGGGCGGTGTCGATGCTCGCGGCGGCGATGTCGGAGTCTGCAGGCGCGGGGGTGGCGTCGGCGGCCGCGGCGAGGTCCGCGCGGTGCAGGTCATGGCGAGCGCCCCCCTTCGTCGTGGGCACGTGCAGGGTGCGCCCCGCGGCGGCCGCGTCGGCGACGGTCTGCGGGACCGCGACGTCGACGGTGACGCGGGAGCGGCCCGTAGTGGTGGTCAGCTCGTCGCCCGCGACGGGCACGAGACGGCCGTCGACGAGGACGCCGAAGGACGGCTGGCTGCCCGCGGACTCGACGGACGTGCGCACGAGGTCACCGGTGAGACGGACGCGGCCGTCGGGGGCGGCAGGGCTGGCCTGGGCGGACGCGGCGAGCGTGCCACCGGCGAGGCCGAGGCTGAGCAGGACGGCGAGGAGAGGGCGTGCGCGCAAGTGGTGCTCCGTGGCGAAGGGGAGGCACCGACCGGCCTCGCTCACCGGATCGTAGACCGCGGACACCTCACTGGTCGTCACCCGCGCCGTCGGGCTCGCGGCGGGAGCGGTTGGCGGCTTGGTGACGTCGTGCAGCCAGCGTCCGCACGGCCGAAGGGGAGGGACGCTCACCTGCGCGGAAGGCCCGCCGCATCGCCTGCAGCGACGGGAATCCGCTCTTGGCGCTGACCTCGGCCAGCCCGAGCTCGGGCTGCTGGCTGATGAGGGCGGCCGCCACGTTGACCCGGATCGAGGCGATGCTCGCCGTGATGGTCGTGGCCTCCTCCTGGAAGGCGCGAGTCATATGGCGCGTCGAGACGTTGAAGGCGGCTGCGATGCTCTCCGGCCCGAGGTGGGGGTCGGCGTAGTGGTCGGCGATGTGGTGCAGCGCGGCCGAGTAGAGACTCTGCTCGCGCTCGCTCGTCGGCCGCAGCCGGCTGTCGAGGATGACGCCACCCACGAGGTCGCGGATGGTGCGCTCGATGATGTGGCGGGCGAAGGTGCCGGTCGGCGGCTCGGCGAGGACCCAGGCGCTCACGACCTCGGTGATGCGGGTCAGGGCGGGGTCGACGGGGGCGATCTGTCGCAGCCCGGGGGTGACCTCGAGCAGGCCGGGGCCCGAGGCGACCGACAGGAAGCTCACCAGTCCCAGCCTGGCGCCCTCGAGCACCTCGATGGTGGCGTGGGTGGGCTCGATGAGGAGCGTTGAGTGGGGGAGCGGCACGAGCCCGCCGTCGTGGTGCCGCAGCCGGCAGGCGCCCTCGAGGACGAGGGCCATGTGGACGGGGTGGCGCTGTCGGTCGACGTCGACGGCGGCTGGCCCCGCCACGTGGCGGCCCCGGATGTCATCCGTCACGGGGCGCCACGTGGCCGCCGATGCGTTCGGCGTCTCCCCCCGGAGGCTGGTGTGCTGCCCTTCAAGATTCAACTGACCATCTCCTGACTCTTCGCCGCATGTCCGAATCCGCCCGCATCGTGTCCGAATTCGATCATGGCACCCCTCGCTGGTTGAGGTGCGACGCAGGAGCCTCGAAACCTGCTCGCGGGTCGGGATGTGACGGAGGAGCCTCGAAACCCGCTCACCCGATGTGCGAGGATTGCGCTCGGCTCACCCGCCGCCCGTCGTGGCCACACCCGGCTGCCGCAGGGCGCCCCACCATCTGCTTCATCGAGTTAGTCCGAGGTTTGTCTGCCGTGTCTGCGTCCGAGCCCACCACCACCTTCGACCTGACGTCGCCCCCCTTCGCGGCGCACGAGGGTGGCAAGGTCGAGGTACGGGCCACGAAGCCGCTGCGCGACCAGGACGACCTGTCGCTGCTCTACACGCCCGGCGTCGCCGACGTGTGCTTGGCCATCGAGCAGGACCCGTCGCTCTCGCGCCGCTTCACCGCCCGCAACAACACCGTCGCGGTCGTCTCCGACGGCACCGCGGTCCTCGGTCTGGGTGACATCGGCCCGCTCGCCGCCATGCCGGTCATGGAGGGCAAGGCGGTGCTCTTCAAGCACTTCGGCGGGGTCGACGCGATCCCGGTGTGCATCGAGTCGGGGTCGGTCGACGAGCTCGTCGACGCGATCGCCCGGATGGCGCCGAGCTTCGGCGGGATCAACCTCGAGGACATCTCGGCGCCGCGGTGCTTCGACCTCGAGCGCAAGCTGCGCGAGCGGCTCGACATCCCCGTCTTCCACGACGACCAGCACGGCACGGCGATCGTCGTTCTCGCGGGCCTGATCAACGCCTGCCGGGTCCTCGACCGCCAGATGTCGACGCTGAGCGTCGTCGTCTCGGGCGCGGGTGCGGCCGGTGTCGCCGTGACCCAGCTGCTGCAGCTCGCCGGCGTCACCGAGATCGTCGTGTGCGACTCGCGCGGCATCATCGGCAAGCACCGCAACGACCTCGTGGCGCACAAGGAGATGCTCGCGGCGACGACGAATGTCTCGGGCAAGACCGGCACCATCGGTGACGCGCTCAAGGGTGCCGACGTCTACGTCGGCGTCTCCGGTGGCTCCGTCCCCGAGGAGCAGGTCGCCTCGATGGCCGAGGACTGCATGATCTTCGCGCTGGCCAACCCCACGCCCGAGGTGCACCCCGACCTCGCGCACAAGTACGCCGCGATCGTCGCGACGGGTCGCAGCGACTACCCCAACCAGATCAACAACGTGCTCGCCTTCCCCGGCATCTTCCGCGGGGCGCTCGACGCCGGCGGGGTCCAGATCAGCGAGGAGATGAAGCTCGCCGCCGCGCGCGCCATCGCCGACCTCGTCGAGGATCCCTCGGCGGACAAGATCGTCCCGCCGGTCTTCCAGGAGGGCGTCGCCGAGGCCGTCGCCGCTGCGGTCGCCGCGCACGCGGGCTAGCCTCCTCACGGTGGTCGAGGTGCGAGCTTGCGAGCCTCGAGACCATGACGAAGGGAGCCGCATGACCCGCTGGCGGATCGCCCACGGCGTCGCCTGGGTGGGTGATGCCCACCGCGTCGCGCTGGTCGACACCCGCCGCGGGGCGGAGGCGGTGCCGATGCACGTGCAGGCCCCCTTCGCCACGTTGTGGACCGCCCTCGAGGACGGTCCGGTCGCGCAGGCGGACCTCGAGCTCGCTGCCGCGGGCGTCGTGGACGAAGGGGAGGAAGCCGCCTTCGTCGCGAGCTTCGTCGAGTCCCTCGGCGGGCTGGGTGTCGTCGCGGAGGTCAGGTCGTGAGCAGCATCCCGCTGACGCTGGCCGAAGCCGTGCCGCTCGGCACCGTCCTGCTCCAGCGGCTGCTCGACGACGCGGGGATCCGCTCGCTGGTGATCAAGGGGCCGGCCTTCGTCGAGCTGGGCGTGCGCAAGCCCAAGCACAGCAACGACATCGACCTGCTGATCCACCCTGATGACCGCGAGCGAGTGGCGGGCCTTCTCGAGGCGGCAAGGTGGCAGAGCATCTCCCACTGGTTCCCACCTGCGCTGGACGATGTCATCTACTCGGTGACGTACGCGCACCCTTCGTTCCCAGCATCGGTCGACGTGCACCACTACTATTCGGGGGTCTTCGCGCGCGCCGACGCCTTCGAGGCCATGTGGACGCAGCGGGTCAGCGTCGACATGGCGCACGCCCAGGTGGTCACAATGCCGAGTGCACACGCGCTGATCTTCGAGGCGCTCAACAAGTTCAAGGCCGTGGGGGTCGGCCAGTGGGACGACACTGCCCGAGCTGTCGTCGACGCGGCGCAGTGGCATGAGCTCGCGCAGGTCCGTCGTGCGGCGGAAGAGCTCGGAGCCACCGAGTCCGCTAGCGCGTTGATCTCAGCCCTCGGTGGCCCGCCGGCCCCGCACGCGTCGCCAAAGTTCCTACGTTGGGCGAAGGAGGCAGGTCGCTTCCGCAGCCGGATCTACTTCTGGCGGATCGTGACTCGATCGCCGCAGTCCATCCCCCGGGTGTTGTGGCAGCAGATCAACTTGCCGGAGAAGCACGCCCGATGGTGGGCAGAGGCGCATGGCGTGACCTACCGCAGCCGGCGGCAGGTGCTGTGGCTCCGGCTGCGCGGCTTGGTCATGAGGCGAGACGGTCGGTCGCGGTAGTTCGCTACTCGATGCCGGCGACAGGGTTGGGACGCTCCAGCCACTCCAGATCCGCTGGGGCGGTGTAACCGGCGGCGACTGCGGCTGCCGTCTGCTGCCACTCGTGCAGCTCGACGAGGAAGGGCTCGAAGTCGTGGGCGGTCGCGCACTCCCGGAGCGTGCTGACGATTTCGGTGGTGAAGCACCGTTGGTCCTCGACATCGAGGAGGGCAAGCCAGGGGAAGCGTGCCTGGAGACGCGATTCACGCGGTGGGTCGTCTGGAGCCAGAGCGATCGCGATGAGGTCCGCCGCAATCGCGACGACTGCGTGGTGTCGGTCGTACTCGCTCTTGCGAATCAGCAGGAGCGACTCGCCATCGCGACGAGTGACCTCAACAGGAGAGATGTCCGTCGACCGGAAGGCCTGTGCACTGTCGCTGGACAGGTCCGACGCTCGACAGGTAGTCAGCAGAGCCATCCCTTGATTGTTCTGAATGCATTCAGAACAATCAAGGGAAATTGGGGACGCGCTCAGATCGTGTACTCGACCCCGTGGGTGCCCGAGATCATCCCGGCGCCGACCGTGTTGCCGGTGGCCGGGTCGATGAGGATGAAGGATCCCGTCGCCCGGTGGGTCGCGTAGGCGTCGACGGCGAGTGGCTGCGACAGGCGAAGGGAGACGGTCCCGACCTCGTTGAGCCCCAGCTCACTGGCCTCGCCGTCACGCTCGAGCGTGTTGACGTCCAAGCGTGCTCCGAGGCCGTCGACGATCGCCTTGACCGTGCGGGTCGTGTGCTTGAGCAGCAGCTTCTGACGGCTGTGCAGCGTGCCGGTCGTCATCCAGCAGACGGTCGCGGTGATCTCGCGGGTCACCTCGGGGGAGTGCTCGACATCGGCGATGAGGTCACCGCGGGAGACGTCGACCTCGTCGCCCAGACGCAGGGTCACGGACTGCCCGGTGACGGCCTGGTTGTGGGTGGTGTCGAGGGTGTCGATGCCGGCGACGGTTGTCCGCACCCCGCTCGGCAGGACGACGACGTCCTGGCCGACGCGGAATGTCCCCGCCTCGACGCGGCCGGCGTAGCCGCGATAGTCGCGGTGCTCGCCCTGCTGCGGACGGATGACGTACTGGACGGGGAAGCGGTCCCCCTTCGTCTCGAAGAGGTCGGCGCTCTCAGCGGTCTCGAGGTGCTCGAGCAGGCTCGTGCCCGTGTACCAGGGCATCGCATCGCTGGTCTCGACGACGTTGTCGCCGACGAGGGCGCTGATGGGGAAGGTCGCGACGGCCGGCACCTGCAGCTGCTCGGCGAAGGCGAGGAAGTCCTCGCGGATCTGCGTGTAGACGGACTCGTCGTAGCCGACGAGGTCCATCTTGTTGACCACGAGAGTGATGTGGGGGACCTGCAACAGCGACAGCAGCACGGTGTGCCGGCGCGACTGCTCGGTCAGCCCGTGGCGGGCGTCGACGAGCACGAGGCCGAGGTCGGCCGTCGAGGCGCCGGTGACCATGTTGCGCGTGTACTGCGCGTGGCCGGGGGTGTCGGCGAGGATGAACTTGCGCCGCGGCGTCGCGAAGTAGCGGTAGGCGACATCGATGGTGATGCCCTGCTCGCGCTCGCTGCGCAGACCGTCGGTGAGCAGCGCGAGGTCGGTGTGGTCGTGACCCTTCGACTTGCTCGTGGCCTCGACGGCCTCGAGCTGGTCCTCGAAGATCGCCTTGCTGTCGAGCAGGAGCCGCCCAATGAGCGTCGACTTGCCGTCGTCGACCGACCCGGCCGTCGCGACACGGAGCAGCCCCAGGTCGAGGTCGGTGCCGACGGTCGTCGTCTCGGGCGGGGGAGTGGTCAGGGTGTCGGTGCTCATCAGAAGTAGCCCTCCTTCTTGCGGTCCTCCATGGCTGCCTCGCTGAATCGGTCGTCGCCACGGGTTGCGCCGCGCTCGGTGAGACGGGCGACGGAGATCTCGTCGATGATCTCGTCCACAGTGCTGGCGTCGGACTCGACGCAGCCGGTGAGCGTCAGGTCGCCGACGGTGCGGAAGCGCACGGTGCGCTCGCGGGCCTCTTCGCCGGGACGAAGGGGGTTGTGCTCGCTCGCGGTGAGCAGCATCCCGTCGCGCTCGAAGACTGCTCGCTGGTGCGAGTAGTAGATCTCGGGGATGTCGAGCTGCTCACGGCCGATGTACTGCCAGATGTCGAGCTCGGTCCAGTTGGACAGCGGGAAGATCCGCATGTGCTCGCCCTCGTGGATGCGCCCGTTGTAGAGCGACCACAGCTCGGGGCGCTGGTTCTTGGGGTCCCACTGGCCGAAGTCGTCGCGGTGGGAGTAGATGCGCTCCTTGGCCCGTGCCTTCTCCTCGTCGCGTCGGCCGCCGCCGAAGGCTGCGGTGTAGCCGCGCTCCTCGATGGCGTGCAGCAGCGTGCCGATCTGCAGCCGGTTGCGCGAGGTCTTGCCGTCGTCGATGACGATGCCGTCGGCGATCGCCTGCTCGACCGAGGCGACGTGCAGCTCGATGCCCAGGCGCTCGACCCACCGGTCGCGCGTGGCGAGGACCTCGGGGAAGTCGAAGCCGGTGTCGACCTGGAGCAGGCCGAAGGGGATCTTGGCCGGGGCGAAGGCTCGCTCGGCCAGCCGGAGCATGACGATCGAGTCCTTGCCACCGGAGAACATCAGGACGGGGCGCTCGAACTCCGCAGCGACCTCACGGATGATGTGGATCGACTCGGACTCGAGGGCGTCGAGGTGCGTCAGGGCAGCCTGTGGGGCGGCAGTGGGCACGAGGGAACCTCTCTTCGAACGGGACCCTCGGAGCATAACTGTCTGTTATGGATGACCAAACTCGTGTTCAGGTGTTGGATGTCGGGAGCTTGATGCTCGGTCCGGCGGAGGGTCGCAGTCGTCGCCCTGCTGTCGCCTAACATTGCGGCATGAGTACTCGGCTGGCCAGAACGGCCGCGGGGCCGCCCACCGCGCTGGTTGCATCGACGGTCCCGGAAACGTTGAACCTCTTCCATCGCGAGCTCATCCGGCAAATGCAGACCACGCATCACGTGCACGTCGTCTCCTCGCCCGGGCGCGACTTGGAGGCACTGCGCACCGAGATGGGGGTGGAGACGCACGCTGTTCCCATGACCCGCAGCATTTCGCCTCGCCAGGACCTCGTGTCCTTCTTCCGATGGTTGACCGTGATGCGCCGAGTGCGACCCGAGGTGGTGGTTACCGCGACACCGAAGGCAAGTCTCCTCGGTCAGGCTTGCGGACTACTGTTCGGGGCGCGCAAACGTCTCTACTACGTGGGAGGGCTGCGTTTTGAGGGTGACCGCGGGGCAAAGCGGGTCGTGTTGCAGCTCATGGAGAAGTTAACCGCTGCCTTCGCAACGGTCGTGACGCTGAACTCCGAATCTGCCTTCACTCGTGCTCAGCAGCTCGGGTTGTACCACCCACGCAAGATGGCTAAAACGGTCCCGGCTAGCAGCCACGGCGTGGACGCCGTCTACTTTTCTCCACGTTCACGTGACCCGCAGATGGCCAAGGACTTGGGCCTAGACCGTGAAGTCCCCACGTTCGGATTCGTTGGGAGGCTAACTCGAGACAAGGGCATCGATGAGTTGATTGAGGCACTCCACATACTGTCTGACCGGTCGTTCAACGTGTTGGTGGTGGGGCCCCAAAACGAACCTGATTCCATCCGGTACCTCGAGGCACTACAACGCGACAACAGGGTGGTGTGCGTCGGACGTCAGGAGGATCTAAGACCGTTCTATGCGCAAATGGACACGCTGCTGCTGCCCTCCTATCGCGAAGGCTTCCCCAACGTTGTGATGGAAGCTGCCGCATGCGCCGTACCCGCAATCGTGAGCGATGCGACCGGTGCCGTTGACAGCGTCCGGCATGGAGAGACCGGACTGGTCACGACCGTTAAGAGCGCCACGGAGCTCGCGGCGGCCATGTCCGCGGTACTCGAGAACCCAACTGAGGCGCGCACCATGGGGATGCGTGCTCGCGAGTGGATGGCCACAGAATTCGAGCCCTCCAAGGTGGTGGCGTCCCTCCTTGAGCCCCTGGCGTTGGGTTCCCTTGCTAGCGACTCTCGCCGCGTTGCGCACGTTATCAACGACCTCCGACCGGGAGGAGCGGAGAACCTCGTAGTCCAACTTGCGTATGAGCAGCGACGGGCCGGACACGACGCTCGAATCTTCACTCTCAGGGGATCGGGCAGTTCACATCTGGCGGAGCAGGCTGCGCGTCGTGACGTACCCGTCCAGGTATTGGGCGGACACCGGCTGAGCCCCTTGGCGTGGCTCAGAATGATTCGCATAGCTGGAGGTGCCGACGTCGTCCACGGACATCTGTTCCCTGTGGTGTGGCTTGTGGCAATTCTTCCTAGGAGGAAGACCGTCGTCACTGAACATTCACCCCATAATCGCCGTGCGGATTCAGCGTTCGGCCGATATCTGGACAGGGCGATCTATCGCAGGCATGGAAAGGTTGCCGCCATCAGCGATGGGGTGGAGGAGGCGCTCCGAGGCAGGATCGGGCACGACGTAAACGTGACCACCGTGCCAAACGGGATTGATTTGAACGCCATCAAGCCTGTCACCAACGCGCCAACACTTGCGGACCCGCTACGTGTAATTACCGTAGGTCGGTTAGATCACCGTAAGAATATCTCCGCCGCGATTCAAATCATGGACAGAGTGCTCGTTCCATCCGCTCTCGTAATTGTTGGTGATGGGCCGGAAAGGGACAATTTGTCACGAGAGGCGGCGGCACGGAGGGGGCAGGTCAAACTTCTAGGTCAACGTAATGACGTTCCAGCATTGCTGGCCGGCCAGCACGTATTCCTCAGTACCTCGACCTATGAGGGCTTTGGCATTGCGGCGCTGGAAGCCATGGCGGCCGGCCTCCCAGTTGTGGCTCCACGGGTCCCCGGCCTTACGGAGATCGTCGGTGACGCGGGAATTCTCTTCGAGCCCGGGGATCTTGACAGTGCGGCGCGGGCACTCAGTTCGTTGCGTGACCCGATTTCATGGCGCCGCCACTCTGAAATGGCGAGATTGCGGGCAAGAGACTTCTCTATTGAGGCGACCGCTGCTTTGTATGAGGAACTGTACGAACGTCGGCCCGATCGTCGGGCTTGTTGAGGAGCGTCGATTTGAACAATAGTCCGCGCGTTGTGGCGCTAATTCTTTCCTATTCACGGTCCGTCTCGGAACTGGGCGCCCTGGTGAAATCACTCGAAGAGGCCGGCGTTGAACCGTTCGTCGTTCCCACAAGTTCCCGGGTCGAATCCTCGCTCGAAGGAACTGGCATTCCATACAGGTCAATCCGCGCAAATCCCGGATTTGGCGCAGCCTTGACTCTGGCCCAAGAGCAGGTCGGAGCGTGGGATTGGTTGATGCCCGTAAACGACGATGTCGAGGTCCACTCCGACGAACTTCGTGCCGAGGTCGCGACATGGCAGGGCAGGCCGCCAGGTCAGTTAGTCTATCTGGATCAGGGGCCCAGGAAAAAAATTCCGGGAGTTGCCAACGTTCTAGGACAAGTCAGCCTGTGGGGAGGGGTCGCTTCACGGCTAAAGCTAGTGCTGAGGGCAAAGTTGTTTCGAACGCGGCCCAGTGTCCAACGCCTCGCTGAGCAGCCAACGTTCAAGCCATTCAGCATCGTGGCGTTCGACCGCGACCTTTGGAACAGGCTTGGCGGATTTGATCGACGCCTCATCTATACCTTTGAGGACGCCGATTTTGGGCGACGTGCAATTGAAATGGGCGCCGAGGTGTCCTACCCGACGCTTCGGGGCCTTGATCATCTGCGCTCCGGTACGAGTCGCAAGTACCCGGAAACAGTCTTGCCTGTCGCTGCTTGGTCTGCCGCGATGTATCTCATCACAATGGGATTGCCTCCTCGTCGCGCCCGATACCTATGTGCCGTAGCGTCCGTTGGACGAATGTTCGTTGTGCCATGGGTGGATATTCCCAAGACCTCTCACTCAAAGGGAATCGTTCGCAGCGCGATTCACCTGCTTAGGGGCAAGCCGCCGACGCTGCCCTCATATGATCAGCCGTGACGGGAGCGCCTTGGCGTCGTCTCCTGCAGTTTGGCGTCCTGCAACTTGTAGCCGCAATCTCCCCAGTCCTCGTTCTTCCGGTCGTTGTGGCGCAAGTGGGCGAACACGGGTGGGTAGGTCTCTCAATCGGCTATGGAATCGGTGCGGCTGCCGCGATCATGGTCGCGCTGGCGTGGCCGGTTGTTGGGCCGAGTCTTGTCGCAATCGAGTCTCCTAATGTGCGCGCCGCCTACTATCTGGAAAGTGTCCGTACGCGCACCTACTGCTTCGTGGCCACTTCCACCGTGGCGAGCGTCGCCGCCGCGATGCTCGCCCCTGACGGTGCGCGGGGACTGGCAGTAGCCATGGCGATTGCGATGGCCTCTTGGGGACTAACGCCTAGCTGGTATTTCGTCGGCGTGGGGAATCCGAGAGGGATTCTCAACTTTGAGACGCTTCCGCGCCTAGCTGCCTCTCTGATGGCCATACCCTTCGTCCACTTCACGGGAGTCGCGTACTTCTATCCCACTCTCGTGCTCTTGGGATCCCTCCTTCCGGTCACATTGGCCCACAGAATGCTCGTTCCCCGGGGTCAAGCGACGGTTGCACCCCCAGGGGCGTCGGATCGTCTGCGGACCAACGTGGCCCTGGCCTTGTCGTCGGTGGTCGGTGCGGGTTACACGAGCCTAGCGGTGCCATTGGCTAGCGCATCGGGGCTTCAAGTGGGAGCCGTTTCCAGCCTAGCCTCGGCATTCCGCATCAAAACATTAGGCCAGTTCGGGACCAATTCGGTAACCACGGCGCTTCAAGGATGGGTTCCTGACGACGATGACGGTAGGGCGGCCCGCAAGCGGGTCACGGCATCAGTCCTCGTGGTCATCTGCGGCGCAATCTCAGCGGTAGCGCTCGCAGTCGTCGCACCGTGGATTGCCGAGGTCCTCTTTGGCGATGTGGCGCCGGTAGACCGCCAGCTAGCCATGGCGCTAGCTGCTGGAGCCCTGCCGGTCGCGCTGAGTGCCACTCTGGCCTTTCACTGGCTTGTTCCCCTCGGCCAAGTTAGGGAAGTGGCCGCTGCCCGTATCGCGGGCACTGTAATTGGGGTTCCATTGATCGTTCTGGCTGCGAGAACGAGTGGGGCTTCTGCCGTAATGTGGGCGATGAACGCGGCAGAGGTAGTGGTGTGCCTCTGGTGCCTGAACGCCCTCAAGCGAAGGTACAACTCGTGATTGCTCGCTCGCCGATAACCTTCGACGACATATTCCACCCACGAGCGAATGCTCTCAATGCTTTACGCTTGATTCTTGCGTGTCTCGTCATCGTGTCCCATTCGTATCCCATCGCAGGATTCTCTTCTGATCCGAGCTGGGCCGGATTGAAGTTGGGCACCTGGTCGGTCGGAGGCTTCTTCGCCATCAGTGGCTATTTGATCACCAGAAGTGCAGAGGGGTCTGGGAAGAGCGCCTATATTCGTGCCCGACTGCTCCGGATATTGCCGGGCCTCTGGTTCTGTGCGCTAGTGACGGCGTTTGTTATCAGCCCATTCATTGGGTGGTTGAACTCTGCGGAATGGCGTTTCAGCGAGGCTTGGTCGTATGCGTGGCACACAATGACGTTTACCGACGGCGGAAATAGGGTCGGAGATGTCCTTCGCGGGAATCCTCTAGACGCTATGAACGGTTCTCTGTGGACTTTGACCTACGAGGTGGCGTGCTACGCAGGAATCGCCATCGTCGTGTGGAGCAAGGTCTTGTGGAGGGGGGCACACCTGGTCGTCGCCCTGGTCGGTGCCCAATTTCTGTCGCTCGCTGTCGCCCAGGCTTCGGCGGATGGCTCGATCGCAAATGTGGCCTATCTGTTGCCGTTCTTTCTCGCTGGATCGACGATCTACAAGTTTAGAAGTGTTGTCTCAGGTAGGCTCTGGCTATTCCTGTTGGCCCTAGCGGCGCTGGGGCTCGTTGTGGCGTCGGGTTGGGGTACTTCACTCGCGTCGATCCCGACCGCCTACGTGATTCTTTGGCTTGGTGCGCGTCTCCCTGGGACCTGGACGAGAGTTGGAGTCACCAATGATCTCTCCTACGGGATGTACGTCTTTGCCTTTCCGGTTCAACAAATGATGGCGGCGGCTGGGATGTCCGGCCTGGGGCCGGGAGCGTTCGTCGTAGTGAGCATCCTCGCAACTGTTCCCGTGGCGTACCTCAGCTGGTGCGCAGTGGAGCGGCCGGCCCTCAGGTGGGTAAGGGCGCGGCGCGCGGCCACGTCGGTGGTTCCCGTTCCACGTGCCCGGAGTTCTAAGGTCCGAGATGGACGGAAGTGACTTGAGGGCTCAGGGCACAAGGTGGCGCGGCTCCAAGCTTTCACGGAGGACGCTGATCGGAGGCGGCCTTGGGCTAATGGGGGCAGGCGCCGCCTACGTAATCGGCGCCGATGGTCGTCCCCCTCTGTCGGTCCTTGACAAGGGTGCGGTGGGGGATGGGGTCACTGATGACACTCGCGCTGTCCAAATGGCCATTGATGAGGCGTCCCGCTCTCGACGGCCATTGATCGTGCCACCCGGTCGTTACGTCGTAGAGGCGCCAATCATGGTTCGAGGCGTAGCCGGGTTTGAACTTGATATGCAAGGCGCATTTGTTCGGAAGCCGAACAGTGCGCAACAACCTCTTCTTTCGTTCGTTAAGTGTCGAAACATGCATTGTCGTTCCATTCGGCTTGATGGCAATGTGGTGGGGAATCGTCGGGCCACCGATGACGGAGGTTCGGTTCCTTTTGACGAGGTGAGCCATTCTCTACGTCTGGATCAGTGTCAGGATGTTCGTATTGACCTATTGGAGAGCGTCGATCCGACGGGAGATGTGCTCTACCTCGCTGGTGGTGACGGGGCTAATGAGCGTGTCAGCATTGAGCGCATCGTCGCTACGTCGAGTATCCACTCCGGCCGCAATGTCGTGTCTATCGTCGCCGGAGAGGATCTCAAGTTTGGTGACGTCTACGGATTCAACGTGGGGTATCCCCATACTTCGCCCGCGATGCCCGGAGGCTTTCTTATTGAGCCAAATCGTGGAGACCGTGTGGACGGGGTGAGTTTGCGGTCAGCCACGATCTCTACTGCCGGCGCTACTGGCTTGGGCGTTATTGCGGCGTTTGGCTCTCCAGTAAACGACGTGCGTGTGGGGCGGTTCAGTCTTTCTAAACTTCAGGGGGCCCCGGTGGAAGGGTGTGACGTCCACATTCGCGGGGCGCAGAATGTGCGAATTGAACTAGTTGAGGTGTCTCGGGCGGTCGGCGTGTCAACGCAGGTTCTAGCCATCGATGACGCACGTCATATTCGTGTGGGTTTGGTGGCAGATCGCATCGGCCCTCGAGGAGTGTCTCTTGGACAGAGAGCCGGAGTGGAGAACCTCCAGCTAACTGGAGCGCTTACTGGTGGAGAGGGGAACCTGATTGATGTCTACGGACTCTCGCAGTCATCCATTGCGATGACGCTGCGAGATCCGGGAGTAAACTCGGGGCTAATCAGCAAGGCGGTTAGTGGTAGATCTACCGGGGTTCGCATTTCTGGGGATTTGTCCCGCGGGGCCCGCGGCGCGTTTGGGATCGGGGGGCCAGGTGATGTCGAGGGGTGGAAGTTGGAGGGAGTCCAACTCAAGGGTTGGCCGAAAGGGACTGCGTGCCGCTTCGTTGACGATGGTTCCGCACAAGTGATGTAGACGCAGGTGAGGTCCGTGGATCGGAGTTTGCGTCTGGGGGCGACCCGGGATACCTCGTGACGGAAACGATGAAGGCCAAAATGAGCATAGACCCGACTAGCCCTTCGTAGAAGGGGTCAGACATGCTGATCGTCGCAGCTCCTGCAATGGCTCCGCGAGCACTCGCTGTGCGCCAAGCGGCTCCATTGAGTCGCAAGAGAATCGCCAGCATTATGATTCCCAGCGTGCCGCCAATCTGCAGCAGTGAAAGGACAATGTTGTGGGCTAGGGAGGTGACAAACTGGGAGGGGAGTGCGCCCTCCAATCCAGTCCATCCTGTGCCAAAGATCGGATTCGTCCGGAACTGATCCCACGCTGCGCGGTAAAGAATGAACCGGGCATCGGTGTTCTGTGTTGGGTCGTAGCCGCCGACGGAGCGAAGTGCCGTTACCTTTCCGAGAAGCGTCAGCCCAAGGACGGGAAGGCCGATGCATGAAAGGCGCAAGGCGAATCGCGACGCGGGGGTGCGTCCTGTGGACCACAAGTGGGCGGCCGCTGCTACGCCGACTGCAAGGATGGCACCTCTTGAGAGGGTTCCCAGGGCCGCAACTAGAGCGGCAAAGCCCACCAAGACGCTGAGGCGCGCGAAAGGCTTCTGTCCGATGAGAACGAATGCTGCTGTGACGAGCACCCCGGCGATATAATTCGATGCGCCCCACGATAGGACGGCCTCCGAGTGGAAGGCTGTTGGCGATCCGCTCTCCAGAAAGATCAGGGCAAGCTGGGCAACGGTAATTGCGGTGAACCCGAGTAGGCCAAGGGATATGAAGCTTTTCCCGAGGCCGGCCTTGCGCCAGTTCACACCGATGAGGGCGCCGAGAAGGACTCCGACCATGAAGTGGAGGGCTGTTAGTGCGGCCCTGGAGGTTATTGGGTGGATGACCAGGATGAGCGCGGCGAGCGGAATGAGACTCCACAGCCCCAGAGGTCCGAGTGACTCGATGCGCCCCTTGCCGGCAGGGTCTTTCTGCATCCGCGCGCCGACTGTGTGGAGCAGTAGGAGCGGTGCGACGAGATAGGGCATGGGAAGCGGGAGGCTTGAAATGCCCATGTCGGCGGTTGTGCCGAGAGGGATGAGGAGGAAGGTGATCCCTGATAGCGCAGCTCCGATGGACCAGGGTTCCGGAACAGTATGGGTGCTGTGAGGTTGTCCTGCGGGACTTCCAGAGGGCTTCATGAGTTCTTGGAGATGGTGGACTGGAACCAGGCGAAAGTTTCCCTGAGACCCTGTGTGAGAGATGTGGGTTGAAGGCTTGGAAACAGGTTGCGCAGCTTTTCATTTGCGGCTTGGGAGTGTGGCACGTCACCTGCTCTGGGCGCTCGGAAGTCCAGATCCACTGGGAAACCGGTAACCTCTGCGATTTTTTCCGTCAATTCGATGAGGCTAGTGTTCGTTCCGAATGCAAGGTTGACGGGTTCAGGGCTTTCGGAACGATTCTCCACTGCCCTTTTCAGGACTTCGCATACCGTGCCCACGTAGGTGAAATCCCGGGAGTTGGTTCCGTCGCCGTTAATGGGGAGTGGTTCTCCTCGGAGCAGTGCGTCAAGGAAGATGGGAATTACTGCTGCATAGACGTGCCCGGCTCTTTGCCCAGGCCCATAGACGTTGAAGAACCGGAAGGCGAGAGTCTGCATGTCGTAGGCGCTTTGGTAGGCGAGAAGGTACTGTTCAGCAGCCAACTTACTCACCGCGTAAGGGCTCATGGGGCGGACCCATTCGCGTTCATGCTTTGGCAGGGCGGGATTTGATCCATAAACTGAGGATGAACTGGACATAATGACGTGCCCGACGCCTTCGCGCCTAGCTGACTCGAGGACCTTCAACGTGCCGGTCGCGTTGACTTCGTGCGAGCGGCCAGGGTTGCGAATGCTGCGCGGGACGCTGCCAAGTGCGGCGAGGTGGACAATTGAGTCTTGTCCAGCGACTGCTTGGTCGAGCGTTCCTTCGTCGAGTATCGATGCGTGGTGAAACTCAATGTTCATGTTGTCGAGATTGTCGGCGTAGCCGGTCGACAGGTCGTCAATAACTGTAACGGTGTGGCCAGCCTCGATCATTGTCTTTGCGAGGTTGGATCCGATGAAGCCAGCTCCACCTGTGATGAGAATGCGCATCGTTGGAAGGGATCCTGTCTGTCGTGTGAACCTGTTGGACTGCTCTAGGCCCGCTTTTGAAGAGGGCGCGCCGGGATTCCTGCGACG
Organism: Janibacter sp. CX7; assembly: GCF_024362365.1. Taxonomy (NCBI): domain Bacteria; kingdom Bacillati; phylum Actinomycetota; class Actinomycetes; order Micrococcales; family Intrasporangiaceae; genus Janibacter; species Janibacter sp. CX7. The sequence goes on from NZ_CP101464.1 coordinate 792,660, forward strand.
GTAGTGCCGTCAGAGACATTGCGAGTGACGCAGGCGCCTGCGCCCACCGTCACTCCTGCACCAAGCGTCAGTTGCTGCAGCACGGTTGAGTTGGCTCCCACGAGGGTATGTGCGCCCACGGTGCACTCACCCGACAGGGTGGCATTGGGGTTGATGCTTACGAAGTCGTGACAGACAGTGTCGTGGCCGAGCACGGCGTGACCGTTGAGATGGGCATGCTGCCCGAGGCGGACATTGGTCCCGATCGAGACCCCGCCCAGCACGATCAGGCCCTCGCCGTGGCGGAACTGGCTGCCGACGATGGCGGTCGGATGGATGAGGGCGGGGAAGTGGCGACCGGGTGACGACAGCGCAGACACGATCGCTGTACGCGCCAACGGGCTGCCGACCCCGACGGCGACAGCGGTGTCCGCCGGAATGTCGCTGAGCGTGCCCAGGTGGTCGACGTCGAGCGCGTGTAGACGCTCGAGGTTGGCCTCCGACGGGGCGTCGTCGACGACCCCGAGCAGTCGCCACGTCGGAGACACGGAGTTGATCGCACGGACGACGTCGATGGTCTCGCGGCCGAACCCACCGGCACCGACGATGACGAGGTCACGCATCAGGCACCGTGGAGCCCATGAACTCCGGCATGGTGGCCTCGCCTCCGGCAGAGATGCCATCCCGCCGGAGCACCTGGAGCGCCGTGCGGAGGATGATCCGCACGTCGAGCGCCAAGTCGTGCTTGTCGACATACTCGACGTCGTACGCGAACTTTTCCTCCCATGAGATCGCATTGCGTCCGTTGACCTGAGCAAGCCCGGTGAGGCCCGGGCGGACTTCGTGGCGACGGGCTTGGTGGGGGGAGTAGCGCTCGAGGTACTGCACGAGGAGCGGCCGGGGGCCGACGACGGACAGGTCTCCCCGGACGATGTTCCACAGCGTCGGCAGCTCGTCGAGGCTCGTGCTGCGCAGGAAGGCGCCCAACCGAGTCATGCGTTCGGCGTCCGTCACGAGACCGCGCTCGGGATCCGGGAGCAGCATCGTGCGGAACTTGAGCATTTCGAAGACCTCACCGTTGAGGCCGGGGCGAGCCTGACGGAAGAGCACCGGTCGGCCCAGCTTGATCCGGATGGCGATCGCGGTGATGGCTTGGACCGGCAGTGACAGGACCAGGGCGGGCCCGGCAACCAGGAGGTCGAGGGCGCGCTTGCCGCGGTAGCTCATGGAGCCTCGACCACCTGCGTAAGTGAATCGATGACGCGGTCGATCTGGGCGTCTGTCAGGGCGGGGCCGCTGGGCAGGGTGACCCCTCGGCTGAAGAGGTCTTCGCTGACTCCGGTCGTGAAGGAGCGGGCGTCGGAGAAGACCGGCTGAAGGTGCATCGGCTTCCATAGGTGGCGGACTTCGATCTGCTGGGCGGACATGGCCTCAACGATCTTGTCTGCGGGGGTGGTGCCGCTCCCTCGCTCCTCAACCAGCGATGGGTCGAGGACAACGGTGGTGAGCCAGCAGTTGTCGTCGGAGTCGTCACGGTCGGCGTCGTCTCGGCCGAGGAAGCGCAAGGGCAGGTCGGCGAAGGCGGCTGCGTAGCGGTCACGGATCTCCCGACGACGGGCGATCATCCCGTCGAGGCGCTGCAGCTGGCCCCGTCCAAGAGCCGCCAGCACGTTGGAGAGGCGGTAGTTGTAGCCGATCTCGGTGTGCTCGTACCACGGCACGGGCTCACGGGACTGGGTCGACAGCTTCCGTGCGTGGTCGATCAGTTCCGCGTCGTCGCTCAGGAGCATGCCACCACCCGAGGTGGTCATGATCTTGTTGCCGTTGAAGGACAAGGCGGCGGCCCGGCCGAAGGAGCCGGCGGCACGGCCGGAGAGCGAGGCGCCCAAGGACTCCGCCGCATCCTCCAGGAGCGGGACGCCGAGCTCGGCCAGTCCGGGCTCGACCACCGAGTAGTCGGCAGCCCGGCCGAAGAGGTCGACCGGGATCGCCGCGACTACGGTCTCGCCCTCGGCCTGGAGGGATCTCACCGCGTCGAGCATGAGTTCGACATCAACGTTGCCGTCGCTCGTCAGGCTGTCGACGAAGACCGGGTCGGCGCCGGTGTAGACCACAGCATTGACCGTGGCTGCGAAGGTCATGCTGGCCACCACCACCTTGGCCCCCGGTCGAGCGCCCAGATGGAGCAGCGCGAGATGCAAGGCAGCGGTGCCCGAGCTCAGCGCGAGGGCATGCTCCACTCCGACCCGTTCAGCGATCTCGCGTTCGAAGGCGTCGACGTGCGGCCCGAGGGGGGCGACCCACCCGGAACGCAGGGCGTCGAGGACGAACTCTTCTTCAAGGTCGGAGACCACGGCCTGGGACATCAGGATGCGTTCGCTCATGCGGTTGAAACCTCGTGGTTGCCGCGCAGGCCCTCGGCTCGCATGTAAGCGACGGTGTCGCTCGCGGAGTCGGCTGCCAGCACATCGTGTGGAGTTAGGGCCGCGACGTCGACGTGGTTGACGAGTGGGTGGGCGGACTGCTGGATGTCCTCCCCGGGGGTGAAGAGCTCCTCCGAAAGCTTCTCGCCGGGCCGCAGACCGGTGTAGACGATCTCGATGTCGTCTCGTCCCGACAGGTCGATGAGGGTAGTGGCCACGTCGTTGATCTTGGCCGGTGTGCCCATGTCGAGAACCATCACCTGGCCATCGGCGCCGATCGCTGCTGCTTGAAGCACCAACTGGCAGGCCTCGGGGATGAGCATGAAATACCGCTCGACCTCGGGATGGGTCACAGTCACCGGGCCGCCCGCCTCGATCTGCGCTGTGAAAGCGGTGATCACGGAACCTCGCGAGCCCAGCACATTGCCGAAGCGGACGCTCACGTAGGTGTTGTCGTCGCGTGCGGCGAATTCGGACGTCAGCCTCTCCGTCAGGCGCTTGCTGTAGCCGAGGACACTGGTCGGATTGGCTGCCTTGTCCGTCGAGACGTTGACGAATGTCTCCACGCCGTGGTCGGAGGCCGCCTGCAGGACGTTGAGCGTGCCGAGCACGTTGGTCTTCCACGCCTCCATCGGATAGCGCTCCAGCAGCGGGAGGTGCTTCAGGGCGGCTGCGTGGAAGACCACTTGTGGCCGGTGCTCGCTGAAGATTTCCTGCAGTCGTCCTGGGTCGCGGATGTCAGCGAGGACGGTGTCGTCGCTGTCGAGCAGTCCGCGCCCGGACATGCTGATCTGGGTGGCGTGCAGGGCGGACTCGTCGCGGTCGAGCAGGAGTAACTTGCGTGGGCCGAACTTCGCGATCTGGCGGCACAGCTCGGACCCGATTGAACCGCCGGCGCCGGTGACGAGGACCACCTTGCCGTTGATCGACTCGGCGATGGCAGCGGAATCGAGTTCGATCGGGCGGCGCCCCAGGAGGTCGGCAAGATCCAGGGCGCGCAAGTCGCGGCCGGTCGGACGGCGGAAGAGTTCGCTCGTCTGGGGTAGGACGAGGACGTCGAGGCCTGCGTCGCGTGTGAGCTCCCGCACCTCGGCCAGGAGGGAAGAGTTCGCGGATGGAATGGCCACGGCCACAGTTGACGCGTTGGTCTGGTCCGCCAGCGCGGCGATGTCGTGACGGGTGCCGCGCACGCGTACCCCGTCGATGCTCAAGCGTGCCTTGGCCGGATCGTCATCGACCAGCGCAACAGGTAAGAGGCCGGCTTTGGGGTCGCGGAGCATCGTGCGCACGAGCTGGCGGCCACCCTCGCCGGCACCGAGGACTATGACGCGACGGTCGTCATCTGTGGCACGGTGCCGAGCCCGCCGCGTACGTAGCACGGTACGTGCAGCCAACATGGCCATGGCAGCGACCAGTGCAGAGGTTAGAGGCACCGACCGCGGGACGAGCTGCGCCGGCAGCAACGCGTTCACAACCAGACCCAGCAGGCCGACGATCAATGCCGTCTTCGTCAGGTCGACGATCTCCTCGAAGGAACCGCGGGAGTGGCCCACTGCGTACGGGCCGGCTAGCCCGCCGAGCGCCAAGTAGGCGGCTGCGGAGAGCAAGGCAAACAGCAGGGTGCCGCTTGCCAGCGCCTCCGTGAAGCTGAAGTCGAATCGTAGAAAGACCGCAGCGACGGTAGCCCCGATCCAGAGCCCCCCGTCAATCCCCGCCCAGCGCCACCGTGTTGATGCAGATGTCGCCCCAGCCTTGCCCACCCTTTGTGCCTCCCTCGCGCGCATGCCAACCGTCGTTCGTTGGGGCGTTGCGGCCTCATCGTATAGGCGATCGGAGCCACTTTCTGACCAGGTCTCAACGCGCCGATTGACCGGATGCGCGCAGACCGCCGCGATCGCCTCCGACCTATACTTGCCGACGGCCGACGCGCACGACTCGGGGGGCGCGACACCGACGAGGAGACCGCGTGACCCTGGAAGATCTCTGGAAGCTGACTCGCAGACAGTTCGTCGTCATTGGCGCTGCCGCGCTCGCCGGGCTGTTGCTGGCCTTCGTGTGGATGAGCCTGCAGCCCAAGGTCTACACCGCGACCGCCGCCGGCTACGTCACGGCTGGTGGCGGCTCGAGCATCGGCGAGTCCTATTCGTCGCAGACGCTGGCGCAGCAGAAGGCTCAGGCGTACGTCACCCTCTTCACCAACCGGCGCGTGACCGAAGCAGTCATCAAGGACCTCGGTCTCGACGCCACGCCACAGGCTCTGGCAGGGCGAATCACAGCCACCGTGCCCGACGAGGGGGTCTCGATCAGCGTGACTGCTTCCGGGCCCTCACCACAGGAGGCGAAGTCGATCGCCGACTCTGTCGTCACCGCCGCAGCGGCGGAAGCCAAGCGGATTGAGGAGTCCGGGCCGACGAGGCGGGTGGTGCAGGCGGACGGCAGCACCCGCACGGTCAAGTCGCAGGCTCAGGTGCTCATCGAGCCCAATGAATCAGCGATCCTGCCCACGGCCCCTTCGTCGCCGGATCCCACCCGCGTCCTGCCGCTTGGCCTCGTGTTTGGCCTGCTCGTGGGCTACGGCATCGCTGCGGTCCGGCACTACAACGACACCAAGCTGCGACACGTCGATGATGTCGAGGAGACAGTAGGCGCGGGCGTGCTCGGGGTGCTGCCCATGAGCAAGGACCTGGGGTCGGAACGCGGGGAGGCGCGCCGGTCCAAGGCCTTCCACGAGCGAGAGGCGCTGCGCAAACTGCGCACCAACCTGCGCTTCGTCGACGTCGACAACCAGCCGCGCTCGATCGTCGTCACCAGCGCCAACCAGGGCGAGGGCAAGTCGACCGTGGCCGGCAACCTCGCCACCGTCCTGGCCGAGTCGGGGGAGCGGGTCGTGCTCGTCGATGCCGACCTGCGACGCTCGGCGGTGGCTCGCGCCTTCGACCTCGATGGGTCGGTGGGGCTCACCGAGGTGCTCGCCGGCACGATCACATTGCCCGACGCACTCCAGGACACTGACGTGCCCGGTCTGCAGATCCTCGCGGCAGGCGCGACCCCGCCCAACCCGTCGGAGCTGCTCGGGTCGCACCGGATGGAGCAGCTCATCGAGGAGCTCGCCCACGGACACTTCGTCATCCTCGATGCGCCGCCGCTGCTGCCGGTCACCGATGCGGTCCTGCTCACCCGCAGCGCGGACGGCGCAGTGCTCGTCGTCGCCGCTGGTAGGACGCACAAGGAGGCGCTCGATCGGGCGGCCGCGTCACTAAGGGGCGTGGATGCCAAGGTGCTCGGTGCTGTGCTCAACCAGGCATCGACGAAGAAGGTCGACCGGATCCGCTACGGCGACGTCGAGTACGGCAACGTCACGTCCTACGAGAAGGAGTACACCGCCGAGGCCGACGGTGCCATGTCGCGTCGCGACGTCAAGGCCGCCCGCCGCGGTCGGTCCTGAACGGACGCTTGACTGAGGCTGGAGGTCAGCGCTGGGCGCTCCTTCCGGGCAGGCCCAGCTGACGCTTGGCCCGACGTTCCGAGCGAGGGGCAGTTTCAGGGTCGTAATAGCCGTAGTAGCTGGCACCGTAGCCGCCGGCCGACTTGTGCCCGACACGGTTGAGAACGAGCCCGAGGAGGGTGTTGTCGACACCGCCCAGTGCTTCGAGGGTCGCTTTGAGCTGCTCCTTGCGGACGATCGTCGTCCCGACGAGAACCATGACGCCGTCGACCTTGGTGCTCAGCACTACTGCATCCGTCACAGGAAGCACGGGTGGGGTGTCGATGAGGACGTAGTCGAAGCGTGCCGAAAGGTGGGTGAGCACGCGACTCATGGCGTCGGAGGCGAGCAGCTCGCTCGGGTTGGGCGGGATGGCTCCCGCGCCGATGACTTCCAGACGGTCCTGGCCATAGGGCTGGAGCACGTCGTTGATGTCGGCACGCTCGATAAGCACGTCGGTCAGACCTGCGGCGCCCTCGAGACCGAGGTACTCGAGCAGTCGAGGTCGGCGCAGGTCGCCCTCGATGAGACAGACCGTCGAGCCGGACTGGGCGAGGGTCAGCGCGAGGTTGGCGATGGTCGTCGACTTGCCCTCGCCCGGGATGGAGGAGGTGAGCAGGATGGTCCGCGGGTGGTTGGCCGCGTCGACGAACATGAGGTTGGTGCGCACTGCGCGGAAGGCTTCGGACCGCGGCGACGACGGGTCCGACTCGACGATGAGCGGCTCCTTGCCCGCGCGCGGATCGAAGTGCACGGCGCCGATGACCGGCTCCTCGGTGATCTCCTCGACGTCTTCGTCGGTGCGGACCGTCGTGTCGAGGAGGTGACGTAGCGCGGCCAGGCCCAGTCCGAGCAGTAGGCCGAGCACTACCCCGAGCGCGAGGTTGCGAGCGGGTACCGGGCTGGTCGGGGTTTCGCCCGTAGAGGCGGGCTCGACGAGCGAGACCTTGATCGGAGAGGTGCGATTGGACCCCTCGGGTCGCTCGACCTCGGAGACGACCTGGGGGAAGGTCTCGCCGATCGCCGTGGCGATCTCCTGCGCGTGCGCGGGGTCGGTGTCGGTGACGGCGACTTCGAGGATGACCGTCTCGGGCGGTGTGGTGACCGCCAGCTGCTGCGCCAGGTCCGACGTCGTCGTGTCGTCCCCGAGCTCGTCGACGACCGGGTTGAGCGCCCTCGGAGTCTTGAGCAGCTGGGCGTACGACTTCACCCGCTGCTGGGTGAAGGTGCTGCCCTGACTCAGCTGGGTGGTGTCGGCACCTGACACCGATACGAAGAACTGTGTCGAGGAGGTGTACTTCTTCGTCTGGAGCGCGGTGACGACCGCGGCGAGCCCGACGACGACCAAGGTGGTGACGACGATGGTGATCCACCGCTTGCGGACGATCCTCAGGTAGTCCTGCAGCTCCACGCTCTTGGTGCCTCTCTCGGGTCGCAAATGATGACAGCAACCGCGAGTCTGGCACAGGGGCAAGCATCCGGCAGGATTGCCCCATGAGCGTGCGCATCATGACCGTCTGCACCGGCAACATCTGCCGATCGCCCTATGCCCAGCTGGCGCTGGGACATGCCCTCGAGGGCGTGCGTCCGGGCGCCTTCGAGGTGGTGAGTGCGGGGACCCAGGCGCTCATCGGCAACCCGGTCGAGCCGGGGAGCGCCTCGATCCTTGACGCGAAGGACATCACCCACGACCACTTCGCTGCGCGGCAGATCAGCGAGCGCATGCTCGACGACATCGACATCGTCCTGCCGCTCGAGGTGAGCCACCGCAAGATCGTGCTCTCCTACTCCCCGCGCCACCTCAAGCGGGCCTACACGGTCAAGGAGCTGGCCCGCCTCCTCGACTCCGCCGACGAGCGGGAACCGTGGACCGAGCGTCTCGCAGGGCTGGCCACGCCTGAGGAGAGGTGGGCGGCGCTCCCTTCGCACCTGGCGCGGGAGCGGGGACTGAGCAGGGTCCCCGAAGGCGCCGACGACATCGACGACCCCTACCGGCAGCCGCAGGAGGTCTTCGACCGGATGGCCGCCGAGGTCGACGCGGCCGTGGAGCGGGTCGTGGCCTTCGAGCGGCAGTTCGATTAGGGAGGGGTGGGGGTCGGGCCCTTCGAGACGTTCGGCCGCGGGCGGCCTCACTCCTCAGGGGCCGGGGGCGAAAGGTGGGGCGGTTGTCGCCTTCCTGCTGGCCATCGGGCCGCCGGCGTCGAATGTCGGGCCGGGGCCGCTGGGGTACGTGTGGGTGCTGCTCGTGCTGACCGGTGCGCTGTGGTGGTTCGGCGCAGCCGGGCACGGGCGCAGGGGAGTCTCGCGCGGTGAGGTGTGGGCCGGTGGCGCGCTGCTCGGCTGGCTCTGGCTCTGCCTGCTGCGGTCCGGGGAGCGCTGGGACACGGCTCTGGCTGCCACGGCTCTGACGACACTCGCGCTGCTCACCGCGTGGGCGTGGGCCCGCGCGGTCAAACCCGAGGAGAGACCGCAGGCCCTCGTCCTCGTGCTCGGGGCGGCGGCCGTCGGGACGGCGCTCGCGGCGTGGATCGTCCCACTCGTCCTCCACCAGGGCGTCGGGTGGCGGCCGGGCCTGCCGATCGGTGGTGCGTCCAACAACGCGGTCGGCCTGACCCTCGTGCTCGCGGGCGTGATCACCGGTCGACGGATGTGGCCCGAGCGGCGCTGGTTGTGGTGGTGTCTCGCCGCCGTGACGGCACTGCTCGTCGTGCAGAGCCTCTCGCGCGCGGGGTGGGCGCTGGCGCTCGTCGTCGCGGTCGTGGCGATCGTGCGACATCGCCACTGGAACCTGCGATGGGGCGGCCCGGCCGTCCTGCTCGTCGTCGCGGTCGGGCTGGGTGAGCTGACCCGTCGGCGGGGGCTCAGCCTCTTCGTCGACGAGGCGCGCTGGCACAACATCACCACCGGCCTCGATGCATGGTCCGGCTCGACGAGCGCGGTGCTCTTCGGGCTCGGGCCCATGCGGATGTGGCCGTGGCTGGAGCTCGAGCGAGGGCGGCCCGGGGAGCAGTTCGACGGACCGCTGCAGTACGACGGGCCGTGGGGTGCCGTGCTCTACCACGCGCACTCGACCTATCTGGAGCTGCTCGTCGAGTACGGGATGGTGGGGCTCGCCCTGCTGGTGGTCGTGCTCGGGCTGGTCGTGCGGCGGTGCGTCCGGGAGATCCGGCGAGGTGGGGAGCTCGAGCTCGTCGCCGTGGCTGTGCTGCTCGCGCTGCCCGCGATGCTGGTCGAGACGTATCTGGTGCGGGGGTTTCCTTCGGCGCTGCTCTTCTGGTGTGCGGTGCTGGTGGTGGGGCCCTTCGAGACGCTTGCTGCGCAAGCTCCTCAGGGACCGGGGTTGGTTTCGAGGCTCCTTCGTCGCCCCTCAACCCCCGATGACACGTAGGTTTTAGCCATGTCGAAAGCGTGGAGCTCACCGGTCGTGGTCGGAGCGGCGCTGCTCGCGCTCGTGCTGGCGGTCGGGGGCGCGTGGGCCTGGGTCTTCGCCGAGCAGGGCACGGCGCCGGCCCGGGCGACGGCGGCAGCCCCCCCTTCGTCATCGTCCTCGTCCACGAGCTCGCCGTCGGTCGCCGAGCCGACCTGGACCATCGACCAGGCGCGTGATGCCCTCGCCGGCGACGGGTCGCGGGTGCTCGTGCTCGGCGACTCGACCGGCAACGGCAGTGAGGACTGGGTGAGCCAGTGGGGGCAGCAGGCCCAGATGCCCGTCGCGCTCTGGGACACGGCGGGCGAGGCGGGCTACGTCGACGAGACCGAGGAGACGCGGATCTGGTCGGGCGCCATGAACAGGGGCACTGCCGACTACCCGCTCGACCACGACGCGATTTGGCCCGCGCAGGACCCGGACCTCGTGCTGCTCAACTACGGCCACTACGAGGAGTCGGGCGACGCCGCAGCGGAGGGGCTCGAGGAGCTCAGCGAGCAGGTTGCCGACCGCTACCCCGAGGCACCGGTCGTCGTCGTCCTGCAGAACCCGCAGGCCGACGACGCCAACGAGCCGACCCGCACCGCCATTGCCGACTGGGCGGAGGGCGCGGGGCTGCCGACGATCGACGTCGCGGCGGCCTTCGAGGACACGGACTCGACCGAGGAGCTGCTCGACGGTGAGATCAACCCGTCGCTGGCGGGCTCGCAGCTGTGGGCGGAGACGGTGGCGGAGGCGCTGGGGTAGCCCTTCGTAACGCTTGCAGCCCTTCGAGACGCTTGCAGCCCTTCGAGACGCTTGCAGCCCTTCGAGACGCTTGCAGAGCAAGCTCCTCAGGGACCGCAAGCTCCTCAGGGACCGCAAGCTCCTCAGGGACCGCAAGCTCCTCAGGGACCGCAAGCTCCTCAGGGACCGCAAGCTCCTCAGGGACCGAGGAGGTCGAGGAGGTACTGGCCGTAGCCGCTCTTGACGAGGGGCTCGGCGCGCTGGCGGAGGCCGTCGTCGTCGAGGTAACCCATACGCCAAGCGACCTCTTCAGGGGCGCCGATCTTGGTGTCCTGCCGACTCTCGAGGGTGCGGACGAAGTTGCTCGCGTCGTTGAGCGAGTCGAAGGTGCCCGTGTCCAGCCACGCCGTGCCGCGGGGGAGGATTTCGACCTGCAGCTTGCCCTCGTCGAGGTAACTACGGTTGAGGTCCGTGATCTCGAGCTCACCTCGCCCCGACGGGCGGACCTTCTTCGCGCGCTCGACGACACTGTCGTCGTAGAAGTAGAGGCCCGGGACGGCGTAGCGGCTCTTCGGAGTCTCCGGCTTTTCTTCGAGCGACAGGACTCGACCGTTGCCATCGAACTCGACGATCCCGTAGGCCCTGGGGTCTGCCACCTGATAGCCGAAGACCGCGGCGCCGTCGATGGCTTCGAATCGTCGCAGCTGGGTGCCCAGACTGGGACCGTAGAAGATGTTGTCTCCGAGGACGAGGGCCGCGGGGCCTCCGGCGAGGTGCTCCTCGCCGATGAGGAAGGCCTGCGCCAGCCCGTCGGGGCTCGGCTGCTGCGCGAAGGTGATGGAGATCCCGAACTGGGAGCCGTCGCCCAGAAGGGCCTCGAACTGGCGGGCGTCGTGCGGGGTGGTGATCACCAGGATGTCTCGGATCCCGGCCAGCATGAGCGTGCTCAGCGGGTAGTAGATCATCGGCTTGTCATAGACCGGGACGAGCTGCTTCGAGATGCCCAAGGTGATCGGGTGCAGCCGGGATCCAGTCCCCCCGGCGAGAATGATGCCTCGCATGCGAGCGAGCCTAGGGGACTGGTTAACCTGTGCGCATGTCACTCTCGGTGGAGCCGACCTCGATCGCAGGCCTGCTCGTCGTCCGGCGCCCGGTGCACCGTGACGCGCGGGGGTGGTTCACCGAGTCCTGGCAGCGGGCAAAGATGGTCGCGGCGGGGCTGCCCGACTTCGGGCCGGTGCAGCACAACGTCTCCCACAACGCCGCGCGCGGCGCCACCCGGGGCATCCACGCCGAACCCTGGGACAAGCTCGTCACCGTCGTCCACGGCCGGGTCTTCGGTGCCTGGGTCGACCTGCGCGCGGGTGAGGGCTTCGGCGCCACCGTCACCCTCGAGCTCGACGAGAGCACCGCCGTCTTCGTCCCGCGCGGCGTCGGCAACTCCTACCAGGCCCTCGCCGACGAGACCGTCTACTCCTATCTCGTCAACGAGCACTGGCGCCCCGATCTCACCTATCCCGCTCTCGCCCTCGACGACCCCACTGCCGCCATCGACTGGCCGATCCCGTTGTCGCAGAGTGGGTGTGAGGGGGCGCAGATCAGCGACAAGGACCGGACCAACCCGCGACTGGCGGAGGTCACCCCCTTCGTCCCGCGGCCGGCGCTGGTCCTCGGTGGCAGCGGGCAGGTCGGCTCGGCCCTGCATCGTCTCCTGCCCGATGCCGTCGCGCCGGGCCGCGACGAGCTCGACCTCACCGACCCCGCCGCCGTCGAAGCCCTCGACCTCAGCGGTCACGACCTGGTCATCAATGCCGCGGCGATGACCGCCGTCGACGCCGCCGAGACGCCCGACGGCAGTCGGCTCGCCTGGCGGCTCAATGCCGAGCTGCCCGCCCAGCTCGCGAGGAAGGCTGCGGCGCAAGGCTGCACGCTCGTGCACTACTCCACGGACTACGTCTTCGACGGGCAGCGCGAGGTCCATGACGAAGGTGAGCCCCTCACCCCGGTGAGCGAGTACGGCCGCACCAAGGCCGCCGGCGACCTCGCCGTCGGCGTCGCCCCGCGCCACTACGTGCTGCGCACGTCCTGGGTGGTGGGGGACGGGGGCAACTTCGTCGCGACGATGGCCCGCCTGGCGGATGAAGGGAGGTCCCCTCGCGTCGTCGACGACCAGTGGGGCCGGCTGTCCTTCGCCGACGAGATCGCGGCGGCGACGCTCCACCTCGTGGCGAGCGGGGCCCCCTTCGGCACCTATGACGTGACGCAGGCGGGGGAGCCGATGACCTGGGCGGCGATCGCCCGGGAGGTCTTTGCGCTGCGGGGACGCTCGCGCGACGACGTGACCGCGGTGACGACGGCCGCCTACGAGGCCGGGCTCGGCGAACGCGTGAGCGCGCCGCGCCCGCGGCACTCGACGCTCGCGCTCGACAAGCTGGTGGCCGCGGGGTACGAGCCCGTGGACCAGGTGGAGGCGCTGCGGCGCTTCGTGGCCCTTCGAGACGGCCGCGGACGGCCTCCTCAGGGACCGGAAGGAGAGGGGAGCTGATCATGCGGGTGCTCGTGACCGGGGGAGCCGGGTTCATCGGGAGCAACTTCGTGCACCAGACGCTGGCGACGCGGCCGGACGCGGAGGTGACCGTGCTCGACGCGCTGACCTACGCCGGGTCGCGGACCTCGCTCGACGGGGTGCTCGACGACGTGCGCTTCGTCGAAGGCCGGGTCGAGGACGGTGGCCTTGTCGACCGGCTCGTGGGGGAGGCCGACGTCGTCGTGCACTTCGCCGCGGAGTCGCACAACGACAACTCGCTGGCCTCGCCGGGGCCCTTCGTCCAGACCAATGTCGTCGGCACCTACGAGCTGCTCGAAGCCGTCCGCCGCCACGACGTGCGCTACCACCACATCTCCACCGACGAGGTCTACGGCGACCTCGCGCTGGACTCGCCGGAGCGCTTCAGCGAGGCCACGCCCTACAACCCGTCGAGCCCCTATTCGTCGACGAAGGGGGCGAGTGACCTGCTCGTGCGGGCGTGGGTGAGGTCCTTCGGCGTCGAGGCGACGATCTCCAACTGCTCGAACAACTACGGCCCCCGCCAGCACGTCGAGAAGTTCATCCCGCGCCAGATCACCGAGCTCATCGACGGGCGCCGGCCGCGGCTCTACGGCGACGGGCTCAACGTGCGCGACTGGATCCACGTCGACGACCACAACAGCGCCGTCTGGGCGATCATCGACCGCGGGCAGCTCGGCGAGACCTATCTCATCGGCGCCGACGGCGAGGTCGACAACACGACCGTCGTCGAGTCGGTGCTCGAGCTCATGGGCCGCGAGGCCGGCGATTACGACCACGTCACCGACCGCCCCGGGCACGACCGGCGCTACGCCATCGACTGGAGCCGGCTGCGCGAGGAGCTCGGCTGGCAGCCTCGGTACCGCGACTTCCGGTCCGGGTTGGCGGCGACGATCGACTGGTACCGGACCCACGAGGAGTGGTGGCGGCCGCAGAAGTCGGCCACCGAGGCCCGCTACGCCCGGAGCGAAAAGGTGCTGTGATTCCCCTTCGCCCTCGGTTTTTGGGACCATGCCGGGATGCGCAACGGCTATCTCGACCTGCTGCGGGTCGTCGGCACGGTCGCGATCGTCCTCGGGCACATCGAGGGTCTCAAGCCGCTGCCGGACTACGTCTACCCCTGGCACGTGCCGCTGTACTTCATGTTGTCGGGGTGGCTGTGGCGGCCGGGGTCACGTGACTTCGGCAGCGAGGTCAAGGTGCGCGCCAAGACCCTGCTGCTGCCGTACGTCCCGTGGTTTGCGATCGTCTCCCTCGTCTACGGGCTCGAGCTGTGGCGAAGGGGGCGCGACAGCACCGGCAAGGTCGAGGAGCAGCTGCCGGGCGGGGCCTATGCGATCGAGCCGTACTCCGCCTTCTGGTTCATCACCGCGCTCTTCGTCGCCGTCGTCGTCGTCCGCGCCATGGAGGCGCTGCGCCTGCCGCTGTGGCTGCAGATCGGGGTGGGCGTGGGGCTGTGCGCGCTCGTGCAGATCTACCAGGACATCTCGGTGAACTCGCCCTTCGCGATCGCGCAGGGGCTGGGGTGCGTCATCTTCGTGCAGGCGGGCTACCTGGCGCGGCTGCTCACCGGGCGCTCGGGGCAGCGCTCGCGGTGGAGTCGCCGGACGCTGTGGGTGATGGCGATCGCGACCTTTGCGGCCGGGGTGTGGATCACGACGTGGCCGGGGGTGGGCAACCTCAACCTGAAGTTCGCGCAGTTCAACGAGCCGGTGTGGGCCGTCCTCGCGGGGATCCTCATCAGCGCCGGGATGATCATGGCCCCGATCTACATCGGCGGGGTGTGGTCGCACCGGATCAGCACGCTCGCCCAGTCGGGCATGGCGGTGATCCTGCTGCACGCGCTCTTCGTGTGGCTGGGCAAGGACTACCACCCCTGGGCCGTCGCCGTCGTGGCGGTGGTCGTGCCGTGGACCCTCGGGCTGCTGCTCGCGCGCACGCGGTGGGGGTGGGTCTTCGGCTGCTCTCGGCCCAAGCCGCTGGTGCCGGCTGCGTGAGCCTCTGCGTCGGGAGGTCGGGAGGTCGGTTGCCCCACCCCCAGCAGCTCGGTTGAGGTAATCGCGACCGTCTATTCGGTCGGAGGTACCTCTACTGGCGGGGTCAGCGGGGCGTGCTCGCGCTCATAGCGCTGGGTCGAGGTAACCGTGACCGACTAATCGGTCGGAGGTACCTCGTCCGCTGATACCTCGACGCGTCGACACGGTTGTCCCCAAGTTTGTCTGGGCGGGTCCAGTTGTCCACCGATCTCGCGAGGGGGGCCGCGAGGGGAGCACTCTCCTCCACTGTTCGGAGATGACCGACACCACGCCCGAGCAGCCAGAGGATGCCCACAGCCACGACGACGAAGGGGGTCGACCGCACGTCACGCGCGAAGGACCGCTGGACCGCCATCAGCGGGTGCTCGCCGTCGCGGAGGACACCGACTTCGTCGTTAGCCACCAGATGCTGCGCGCCATCGGAGTGAGCCGGCAGCAGGCAGCGCGTCAGGTCTCGGCCGGTCGTTGGACGAAGTGCGGCAGCCGGACCTTCGCTGTGCGCACCGGGCCGTTGGGGTTTCACGCCCGGTGCTGGCGAGGCGTGTGGGAGACGGGGGAGAGGATCGCCGTCATCGACGGGGTGAGCTCGCTCCGGCTCGCCGGGCTCAAGGGGTGGGACGAAGGCGACGTCGTCTTCGTGTCCGTCGTCCACCGGCACGACCGGACTCACCGTGAGGGAGTACAGGTGCGCAAGCTCGCTCGCCGCGTCCCCGACGAGGTCATCTCCTCGGGGGTACCGCGCACGCGCCCCGCAGTGGCAGCGATCCGGGCCGCGCACTGGGCAGCGAGCGACCGCGCGGCAGCGACTCTGCTCGCGATGGCCGTGCAACAGCGCCTTGTCACCCCCGATCAACTCGTCACGGCAGGGCAGATCGTCAAGGGGCGGACGCGCAGAGCCTTCATCGCACAGGTCGTCGCCGACATCGCCACCGGCGCCCACTCGCTCAACGAGCTCGACTTCGCGGCGGCGTGCCGGGCGCGGGGGCTTCCGGAGCCGACTCGTCAGGCGGTGCGCACGGGGTCCAAAGGGAGGGTGTACCTCGACGTGCTCTTCGAAAAGCACGGGCTGGTCGTCGAGATCGATGGTGCCGGCCACCTCTGGGGACTCAACGGTATCGCCGACGCCCTCCGAGCCAATCAAGTCGTCATCGACGGAGACCGCGTGCTGCGCATCAACGTCCTGGGCTGGCGGCTCGATGCCGACGCCTTCATGGATCAGGTGACTGCCGCCCTTCGCTCCGGGTGGGCACGGGAAAACCTCGCCAGACACAACGCAGACACGCTCGAGGTGCCACCGGACGAGGTGTGAGCGACCGGATAGTCGGTCAGAGATACCTCAACCCGCGCGTTGGGGGAGCGGGGGCCGGAGGTTGCCTGCTGGGTCGAGGTGTGAGCGACCGGATAGTCGGTCAGGGATACCTCAACCGAGCGGTCCGGGGGCCCTGCAGGAGGGCTCGCAGGAGGCGACGAAGGTGGGAAGGGGGACCGGGGTCAGCCGATCCACTCGCCCCAGCCGTGGTGCAGCACGAGCCAGGCGATCAGGCCGTAGCCCGCCTGGCCGGGGTGCACGCCATCAGCGGAGGCGGCGATGTCGGACTCCCACTGGTCGTGGCCGGCCAGCGGGGTGAAGGTGTCGACGAACGTGACGCCCCGGCGGTCGCAGACGTCGCGCTGGGCCTCGACGACGTGGCGCAGCTGGTTGTTGACCTCCGGGTCGGCGGAGGGCGGGGGGCCGACGACGAAGGTCGCGACACCCTGGCTCGAGGCCTCGTCGAGGATGTTGGCGAGGTTGAGCCGCAGGCGGGCGATCGAGGTGGCCTGGGCGACGTCGGCATGGCCGATCTGGACGACCAGCCGCCGCTCGAAGACCCCCTCGAAGCGGGCGGGGGACTCGCGCAGCCAGCGCTCGGCGACCCCGCCGGCGGTCTCGCCGCGCACCCCGAGGTTGTAGTGCGCGACGACCGCGTCCTTGACCTGGGTGCGGGCCATGACCCGACCGACCCACCCAAGAGCCTTGTCGTCACCCTCGCCGGCGACGAAGGAGTCGCCGATGAAGACCAGCGAGATCTCCCGGCGCCCGTCCTCCTGGCCGAAGGTCGCGCTGGGGGTGAACTCGTTGCCGGCTGCGTCCGTCATCGGGTGGCCGCTCACGTGGGGTACTCCTGGGGTGGGTCGGTCTGTGGGTCCCGGCCGACGTTACTCGTCGTCGAGCTCCTCGTCGTCGAGGCGTGCCAGCCACGACGCGAGTCGCTCGATCGGCGTCTCGAACTCGGGGTTGAGGTCGACGAAGGTTCGGAGCTGGTCACTCACCCACTCGAGAGTGACCTGCTCCTCACCACGTCGGTCCGCGAGCTCCTCGATGCCGCGGTCCGTGAAGTACATCAGCGGTCGAAGGCGCGGGCGATGAGGTCCGCCTGCTCCTGCGCGTGCTTCTTCGCGGTACCGGCGGCGGGGGAGGCGCTCGGCGGGCGGGTGACCGCCGTCAGGGCGCGGGTCTCGCCGTGCTTGGCCAGGTCGGCCGGCAGGTTCATCCCGAGGAAGGGCCAGGCGCCCTGGTTCTCCGGCTCCTCCTGCACGAGGACGAGCTCGGCGCCCGGGTACTGCGCCAGCTCGGCCGCGAGTTCCTCACCCGGCAGCGGGTAGAAGCGCTCGAGGTGCAGGATCGCGGTCTGCTCGTCGCCGCGCTTCTTGCGCTCGGCCTCGAGGTCCCACGTCACCTTGCCCGCGGCGATGAGCACCCGGGTGACCTGATCCCCCTTCGGCTGGGTCATGTCGGGCAGGACCGCGCGGAAGCCGCCGCTGGTGAAGTCCTCGGGCTGGCTGCTCGCGGCCTTGAGGCGCAGCATCGACTTCGGGGTGAAGACGATGAGCGGGCGACGCGGACGGTGGTAGGCCTGACGACGCAGCAGGTGGAAGTAGCTCGCCGGCGTCGACGGGAAGGCGACCGTCATGTTGTTCTGCGCGCAGAGGGCGAGGAAGCGCTCGATGCGGGCGGAGGAGTGGTCCGGCCCCTGGCCCTCGTAGCCGTGCGGCAGGAGGAGGACGACCGAGGAGTTCTGGCCCCACTTCTGCTCGGAGGAGGAGATGAACTCGTCGATGATCGTGGCCGCGCCGTTGACGAAGTCACCGAACTGGGCCTCCCACAGCACGAGCGCGTCGGGGCGCTCGACGGAGTAGCCGTACTCGAAGCCGAGGGCCGCGAACTCCGACAGCAGCGAGTCGTAGACCCAGAAGCGGGCCTGGCCGCCACCGAGGTAGTTGAGCGGCGTCCACTCCTCACCGTCGTTCTTGTCGATGAGGACCGCGTGCCGCTGCACGAAGGTGCCGCGACGCGAGTCCTGACCGGCCAGACGCACCGGGGTGCCGTCCATGAGGAGCGAGCCGAAGGCGAGCATCTCGCCGGTGCCCCAGTCGATGCCGCCCTCGCTGACCGAGGCCGCGCGCTTCTGCATGGCCTGCTGCAGCTTGGGGTGGATCGTGAAGTCGGCCGGCGGGGAGTCGAAGAGGTCACCGATGTGCTTGAGATCGGTCTCGGAGATGCCGGTCTCGTCGGCGGAGCGGGTCGTCGCGTCGCTCGTCTGCGACGACGGACGCTCCAGGCCGGCGTTGTCCGGCGCGTCGGAGCCGGTGTCGCCGGAGTCGCTCGAGGCGTCGGCCGGCGAGGCGGGGGCCTTGAGGGCCTCCTTGGTCTCGACGAAGACCCGCTCGAGCTGGGCCTGGTAGTCGCGCAGCGCGGCGTCGGCCTCCTCCGGGGTGATGTCCTTACGGCCGATGAGGTTTTCGGTGTAGAGCTTGCGCACCGAGCGCTTGGACTCGATGAGCTTGTACATCAGCGGCTGGGTCATCGACGGGTCGTCGCCCTCGTTGTGACCGCGGCGGCGGTAGCACACGACGTCGATGACGACGTCCTTGTGGAAGCGCTGGCGGAACTCGAAGGCGAGCTCGGCGACCCGCACGCAGGCCTCCGGGTCGTCACCGTTGACGTGGAAGATCGGCGCCTGGATCATCCGCGCGACGTCGGTGCTGTAGACCGACGAGCGGCTCGCGGACGGCGAGGTGGTGAAGCCGACCTGGTTGTTGACGACCACGTGGATCGTGCCGCCGGTGCGGTAGCCGCGCAGCTGGCTCTGCTGCAGCGTCTCGGCCACGACACCCTGACCGGCGAAGGCCGCGTCACCGTGCATGAGGATCGGCAGCACCGGGAAGTCCTCGCCGCCGTGGTTGAGGCGGTCCTGCTTGGCGCGGACGATGCCCTCGAGGACGGGGTTGACCGCCTCGAGGTGGCTCGGGTTGGCCGCGAGGTAGACCTTGGTCGTCTCGCCGTCCTCGCCGGTGAACTCGCCCTCGGTGCCGAGGTGGTACTTGACGTCGCCGGAGCCCTGGACGGACTTCGGGTCGAGCTGGCCCTCGAACTCGCGGAAGATCTGCGCGTAGGACTTGCCGGCGATGTTGGCCAGCACGTTGAGGCGGCCGCGGTGCGGCATGCCGATGCAGACCTCGTCCATGCCCTCGCTGGCAGCGCGGGTGAGGATGCGGTCGAGCACGGCGATGACCGACTCGCCGCCTTCGAGGGAAAATCGCTTCTGCCCGACGAACTTCGTCTGCAGGAAGGTCTCGAAGGCCTCGGCGGCGTTGAGGCGGCGCAGGATCCGCAGCTGCTCGTCGCTCGTCGTCTTCGCGTAGCCGACCTCGACGCGCTCCTGCATCCAGCGGCGCTGCTCCGGGTCCTGGATGTGCATGTACTCGATGCCGGTGGTGCGGCAGTAGGAGTCACGCAGGATGCCGAGGATCTTGCGCAGCTTGAGGAAGGGCTCGCCGCCGAAGCCGCCGGTGGCGAAGTGCCGGTCGAGGTCCCACAGCGTCAGGTCGTGGCTCGTGATGTCGAGGTCCTCGTGGCGACGCTGCTTGTACTCCAGCGGGTCGATGTCGGCCATGAGGTGACCGCGCACGCGGTAGGCGTGGATGAGCTCCTGGACACGTGCGACCTTGTTGATGTCGTCGTCGTGCGTGGTGGAGATGTCCTGCACCCAGCGCACCGGCTCGTAGGGGATGCGCAGGCTCTCGAAGATCTCGTCGTAGAAGCCCTCGGCACCCAGGAGCAGCTGGTGGACGATCCGCAGGAACTCGCCCGACTGCGCACCCTGGATGATGCGGTGGTCGTAGGTCGAGGTCAGCGTGAGGATCTTGGAGACGGCATTGCGGTTGAGCGTCTCGGTGCTCGCGCCCTGCCATTCAGCGGGGTAGTCGAGGGCACCGACGCCGATGATCGCGCCCTGGCCCTTCATCAGGCGCGGGATCGAGTGGACGGTGCCGATGCCGCCGGGGTTGGTCAGCGACATCGTCGTGCCTTGGAAGTCCTCGACGGTCAGCTTGCCGTCGCGCGCCTTCTTGACGACGACCTCGTAGGCATTCCAGAAGGCGGTGAAGTCCATCGTCTCGGCCGGCTTGATCGCCGGGACCATGAGCTGACGGGAGCCGTCGTCCTTCTGCAGGTCGATGGCGATGCCGAGACCGACATGGGCCGGCTGGATGACGACCGGCTTGCCCTTGTCGTTCGTCGTGTAGCCGACGTTCATCTCGGGCATGGCGCGCAGCGCCTTGACCAGGGCGTAGCCGATGAGGTGGGTGAAGGAGACCTTGCCACCGCGGCTGCGCTTGAGGTGGTTGTTGATGACGATGCGGTTGTCGATGAGCAGCTTCGCCGGGACGGCGCGCACCGACGTGGCGGTCGGGACCTCGAGCGAGGACTCCATGTTGGTCACGACCCGGGCGGCAGCACCGCGAAGGGGGGTGTGCACGTCCTCCTCGACCGGCTTCTGGGCGGAGGCGGGCTTCTGCTCGTCACGCGGGGTGGGCTCGGCCTTCTTCGCCTCGGCCTTGGGCTCGGCCTTCTTCGGCTCGGCCTTGGCCGGGGCGGCCTCCGCCTTCTTGGGCTCTGCCTTCTTCGGCTCCGCCTTCGCCGGGGCGGGGGCCTCGGCCTTCTTCGGCTCGGAGGTCGGGGCGCTCGTCGCGGCAGGTGCGGCAGCCCCCTTCGGGCTGGTGCCGTTGTCCCCGCCGGACTGGCCCGGCGTGTAGTTCTCGAAGAACTCCCACCAGGCCTTGTCGACGCTGTTGCGGTCGTTCTTGAACTGCTCGTACAGCTCGTCGACGAGCCACTCGTTGGGGCCGAAGTCGTTCAGGGACACGGAGCCATCCTGGGGGTCAGGCACGGCGCATACGCCTCTTTCGTCACAGTCGCGAATCAGGGCCCGAAGTCAGCGCGGACCCCACTCGGGTCAGCCTAACGTGACGCAGCCCATGCGCGAGCCCCCGGTCCGCCCGCTGACGCGAGGCACGAGCCGCCGCCCCCGCACCCCATAACGTGACGAAGGGGGGAGCACTCGCTCCCCCCTTCGTCCTGCTGGTGCCTCGCTCCTCAGGCGATGTCCTTGCGGACAGTGAGGAGGGTGCCGATGCCGGCGAGGACCGCGGCGTAGGCGATGAGCACGAGCGCCCCTGCCCACCACTGCAGCTGGTCGCCGCCCGGGCCGCCCATGGCGCTGGCGTCGACCCCGCTGACGATCGCATTGGTCGCACTCGACGGCAGGAACTTCGCGATGTCGGCGCCCCAGTCCCAGAAGCTGAGGATGACGCCGGCGATCGGCTCGACGATCCACGCGACACCGATGGCGATGAGCAGCGCGGCCACCTGGTTGGGGATGAGGATGCCGACGCCGAGGCCGATGAGCGCCCACAGCCCGAGGACGAGCAGGCTGAGCAGCAGCGTGCGCCCGACCTCCGCGCTCGGGAAGACCTCGGCCCCGCGCGCGGCGAGGACGATGCCGCCGGCGCCCACCGAGCCGATGAGCGAGATGACGCCGTAGAAGGCGCCGATGACGAGCAGGGAGATGACCTTGGCGCCCATGACGGTGGTGCGCTTGGGCGTCGACAGGAAGGTGCTCGTGATCGTCTTGTGGCGGTACTCGCTGCCGATCTGCATGACGCCGATGGCCAGCGTGATCAGGTAGGCGATGCCGAGGCCGCCCGTGTAGACGGAGTTGGCGATCTGCGTCGGGTCGGCCTGCATCTGCGACTCCGGCGGCACCCCGCTCTGGTCGAGGGTGTAGACGATGCCGAAGAGCGCGGCGAAGGCGGCGCTCACGAGGAGCACGGCGATGGCCATGCCCCACCACATGCGCGTGGAGAAGTACTTGAGGAACTCGGATCGGATCGCACCCAGCATCAGTGCGTCCCTCCTTCCTGGCCCGGGGCCGAGACCGGGGAGATGCCGGCCATCGGGTCGTCGCCGAGGTTGCGGTTGGTGCCCTCGGTGAGGGAGAAGAAGAGCTGCTCGAGGTCCGCGGAGAGCGGCCGCAGCTCGTGGACCGGCACACCGGCGCGCAGGGCGACGTCGCCCACCAGCCGCAGGTCGTCGGTCTCGGCGACGATGCCGCCGTCGGCCTGGACCGCGGCCGGCACGTCGGCGATGCGCAGCGCGCCGACGAGCGCGTCGGAGTCGGTCGTGCGCACGAGCGACGTCGCGGTGCCGCGCAGCTCGCCGACCGTGCCCTCCTTGACGAGCTTGCCGTTGGCGATGATGACGACGTCGTCGACGGTCTGCTCGATCTCCTGCAGCAGGTGGCTCGACACGAGCACGGTCTTGCCCTCGGCGGCGAGGTGGCGCAGGAAGCCGCGCAGCCAGCGGATGCCCTCGGGGTCGAGGCCGTTGGCCGGCTCGTCGAGGACGAGCAGGCGCGGGTCGCCGAGCAGGGCCGCGGCCAGGCCGAGGCGCTGGCGCATGCCCATGCTGTAGCCGCCGGCCCGCTTGCGGGCGGCGGCGGGGATCCCGGTGAGCTCGAGCAGCTCGTCGACGCGGGTGGCGGGGATGCCGGCGGTGGCGGCGAGGACCCTCAGGTGGTCGCGGCCGGAGCGGCCGGGGTGGAAGTTGGTCGCCTCGAGCGCCGAGCCGACGACCCGCAGCGGCTGGTCGAGCTCGCGGTAGTCCTGGCCGTCGATCGTCGCGGTGCCGGAGGTCTGGTGGACGAGGCCGAGCAGCATGCGCAGGCTCGTCGTCTTGCCGGCGCCGTTGGGTCCGAGGAACCCGGTGATCCTCCCGGGCTCGACGTTGAAGCTGAGGTCGTCGACGGCCGTGAAGCCGCCGAACCGCTTCGTCAGGTTGCGCACCTCGACGCGCGCTCCTGTCGTGGTCATCAGGTCCCCTTCGTCGGTGATGTCGCAGACCATGCAACCATCCCGGCCGAAGGGAGGGCATCCGCCTTTCGTCTGAACCTCACCTCCCCCCGTCGGGGGAGACCGCCCAGCCGAACTCTGCAAAACCCTGGGGTTTTGCAGAGTTGGCGCACACAGGCAATGCTCAGCGAGCTCCCCGTAGAATCTCGCCCACCATGACCATAGGTCTTCTCATCCTGGCCCTGGTGCTCACTCTGGGTACCGCCCTCTTCGTGGCTGCCGAGTTCTCCCTCGTCGCCCTCGACCGACCCGCCGTCCAGCGAGCCGTCGACCACGGCGACACCGCGGCCAAGCCCGTGCTGGGCTCCCTTCGCCAGCTCTCCACGCTGCTCTCCGCGTGCCAGATCGGCATCACCGTCACGACCCTGGCGCTGGGCTACATCGCCAGCCCCGCGGTCGGCTCGCTCATCCAGCCGGGGCTCGAGGCCGTCGGGGTGCCGGAGAGCGTGGCGTCCTCCTCGTCCGACGGACTGGCCCTGATCATCGCCACCGTCTTCTCCATGATCCTCGGCGAGATGGTGCCCAAGACCCTCGCCGTGTCGGAGCCGCTGGGTGTCGCCAAGCTCGTCGCCGTGCCGATGCGCGTCATCGGCGTGCTCTTCAAGCCGCTGATCTTCGTCCTCAACGGCAGCGCCAACTGGGTGCTGCACCGCATGGGAGTCGAGCCGCAGGAAGAGTTGTCGGCCGCCCGCAGCCCTGCCGAGCTCGCCTCGCTCGTGCGCACCTCCGTCGAGGCCGGCACGCTCGACTACGGCACCGCCCGGCTCGTGACCCGCTCGCTCGGCTTCGGCGAGCAGACCGCGGCCGACGTCATGACGCCCCGCAACCGCGCGAGCGCCATCGACCGCACCGCGTCCGCCGAGGATCTCGTCTCGCTCGCGCGCCGCACCGGTCACTCGCGCTTCCCCGTCACGGGGGAGGACTGGGACGACATCGACGGCGTCGTCCACGTCAAGAAGGCCATCGCCGTCCCGCACGACCGCCGCGCGGGCGTGCCCGTCTCCGCGCTGATGATCGACCCGATCGTCGTCCCCGAGACCCTGCGCCTGGACCCGCTGCTCATCCAGCTGCGTGACTCCGGCCTGCAGATGGGCGTCGTCGTCGACGAGTACGGCGGCACCGCGGGCGTCGTCACGCTCGAGGACCTCGTCGAGGAGATCGTCGGCGAGGTGAGCGACGAGCACGACCTCGCGCAGACCACCGGTCGTCGCCTCCGCGACGGCGTGTGGACCGTGCCCGGCCTGTGGCGCCCCGACGAGGTGCGTGACCGTCTCGGCGCCGAGGTGCCCGAGGGTGCGGCCTACGAGACCGTCGGCGGCTGGGTCATGGCCGAGCTCGGCCGGGTCCCCGAGGTCGGTGACGTCGTCGAGCTCGACGGCTGGCAGGTGACCGTCACCGACATGGACACCCGCCGCGTCGACCGCCTCCGCTTCGTCCGGCAGGCCCCCGCGGAGGGCGACGCCTCGAGCGACGAGCGTGGGACGAAGGGGGGTGAGCTCCAGTGACGACCGTGCTGATCACCGTCGCCCTGCTGCTCGCCAACGGCTTCTTCGTCGGCGCCGAGTTCGCCGCGATGTCCGCGCGGCGCTCGCAGCTCGAGCCCCTCGCCGACGCCGGCAACAAGCGCGCGGCCATCGCTGTCGACGCCCTGCAGCACACCGGTGTCCTGCTCGCCACCTGCCAGCTGGGCATCACCATCTGCTCCGTGCTCCTCGGTGCCATCTCCGAGGCGGCGCTGCACCACGCGCTGCACCCCGTCATGGAGGGCATCGGCGTGCCGCACGCCTTCACCGACGCGGCCTCGCTCGTCCTGGCCATCGCGATCGTCGTCTACCTGCACGTCGTCGTCGGCGAGATGGTCCCCAAGAACCTCTCCATCGCCGGCCCCGAGCGCTCCGCGATCATGCTCGTGCCGCCGCTCATGTGGGTCATGAAGATCGCCAAGCCGGTCATCCTCGTCATGGACTGGGTCTCCAAGGCCTTCGTCCGGGCCATGGGCATCGACCCCAAGGACGAGGTCGGCTCGGCCTTCACGGCCGAGGAGGTGCAGCACATCGTCACCGAGTCGCACCGCGAGGGGCTCGTCGAGACCGAGAAGTACGGCCTCGTCGGCGCGGCCCTCGAGTTCTCCGACAAGGACGCCCGTGACGTCGGGGTGCCCGTCGCCGACCTGGTGACCGTGCCGCGCGACGCGACGCCCGACGACATCGAGCGGCTCGTGGCCCGCTACGGGTACTCGCGCTACCCGACGACCGACGAGTCCGGCGAGCTCATGGGCTACCTGCACCTCAAGGACGTGCTCTACGCCGACGAGACCGAGCGCGCCGAGCCGGTGCCCCGCAAGCGTCTGCGCCGCATGGCGACGGTCCAGCCGGCCGACGAGGTCGAGGATGTGCTGGCGACCATGCAGCGCACCGGCACCCACTTGGCCCGCGTCGTCGACGACGCCGGCTCCACGCTGGGCGTCGTCTTCCTCGAGGACGTCATCGAGGAGCTCGTGGGCGAGGTGACGGACTCCACGCAGCGGGGGTGATCCCCTTCGTCCGGATCTGGCGGGTCAGGTGGTCGGGTCGTGCTTCGTACCCGCGGGTATGCAGCACCACGTGACCACCTGACCTCTGGATGTGCACAACATCGCGGCGGCCCCCGGCGACTCCGGCACGCTGAGGAGGTGGCCCGACCTCGAGACCTTCCCGACCCCTTCGCCCAGGGGGCCTTCGCCGTGCGCGTGGCGAAGGGGGCCAAGGTCCCGATGAGCAGTCTGCGGACTCTGCCCAACCCCTATCGCGGGGTCCGGGCCCACGCCCCGCCGGTGACGATCGCCGAGCGCTTCGCGATGCTCTCGCTCGTGCGGCCTGGCCTGCTGCTGTCGCACTGCTCGGCGGCCCTGGTGTGGGATCTGCCGGTCCCACGCTCCTGCGAGCACCTGGCCCTGCACGTCACGGCACCGGGCACGCGGCTGCGTCGACCGGGGGTGGTCGCACACCGGGGCGCGCGCGAGGCGGACCGGGTCGCGGGAGTGCCGGTGACCTCTCTCGCCGACACGTGGATCGACCTCGCGGCGAGTCTGCCCCTCGCCGACCTCGTCGTGCTCGGGGACGCGGTCGCCCGACGCCTGAGGAGCATGGACCCCCTTCGCCAGCGGGCGGGGCGCCGGGTGCCGGGAGCGGTCCGCGCGCGGGAGGCGCTCGAGTGGATCCGGCTGGGCAGTCGGTCGGCGATGGAGACCCGATCGCGGGTGCTCTTCGTGCGGGCGGGTCTGCCGGAGCCCGCGCTCAACGTCGAGATCCACGACCCCGACGGCGGCTGGCTCGCCACGAGCGACCTCGTCTGGCGCGAGCGGCGGGTCGTGGGGGAGTACCAGGGCGCGCACCATTTCGGCGACTACGGGCGCGGTGACGACGACATCGCGCGGCGGCGACTGATCGAGGGCAGCGGGTGGCTCTTCGTCGACTTCACCAAGGGTGACTACTACGCGCGGCCACGGCGACTGGCCCTGCTCCGGCGGCTGGCGGGACATCTCGACTGCGCGCTCGATCCGGCGGGCCTGGCCGCGATCGAGGACTCCCTCGAGCTCCCCGGGGCTCCCGTCCGCCCGTGCGGGGCGTGACCATGGTGCGAGAGCGCTGACAACGCCATCAGGTGGTCAGTTGGTGCTGCATACCTGCGGGTATGCAGCACCACTCGACCACCTGATGCAGCGCTTGGCAGGGAGACGGCCAGTCGCTCAGTACTCGTAGCCGGCGCAGTGCGGGCTGGTCTGGATGCGGGCGGCCGTGACCGGGCCGTCGCCGATCGTGTAGGTGATGTCGAGCCAGGTCGCGCTGGAGCCGCCCTCGACGACGTACTCGTAGACACCGGGCTCGCCGGAGACGGCGAGCGGGCCGCGGACGACGGTCTGGGTCTCGCCGCTGCCGTTGACCACGGAGACGAGCACCGGGGCCGGCGCGGTCGCGGGCTCGACGGCGAGGAAGACGCGGTAGCCCTTGTTGTAGCCGGCCGGCTCCTGGGAGGCGCCCTGGCAGCGGGTGCCGTGGCTGCGGCCCTCGTCGATGCTCGGGATCTCGCTCTCGGACGCGGCGAGCGACGGGGCGGTGGCGGCGATGGTGATGGCCGGCGCGGTCCAGGCGATGCCCTTGGCGACGCTGCGGCGAGAGATCTGCGGGGTGCTCATGTGGTGCTTCTCCTGATGATGTCGGTGTCGCGCGGACCCCCTCCAACACCGGCCCCCGCCACGCGTCATCGTGCTCAGCCGCCCGCCCCCGCGCCTTCGCCCGAGGTGACAGGAGCGAGGGTTGCCAATATCACGACATGACAGTCCTCGCATCTCGAGAGGGGATGTGTGACGATCCTCCGGACGACGGGACCTGGGGAGGGGCCCGCGAGACCGCGAGGGAGGCGGTGCGATGACGGGGACCACCGCGGCCGCCAGCCGGCTGGCGAGCGAGCTCCTGGCCACCCACGCGGAGCAGGTCGAGCAGCTGACGCCCGGGCTCATGCGTGACGTCGCCCGCCGGCTCGGGCGCCTCGACGTCCCCGCGGAGAGCCAATGGCCCGGCCTCGTGACCGAGCTGCTCCGCGACTTCTTCGACGTCCTCGTGGCCGACGACCTCCAGCGCATCGACGCCCCGGGCAGCATCTACGAGCGCGTCGGGACTGGCGCCGCCGGCGCGGGCATCTCCGCCGACGACTTGGCCGTCGGGATCCGGCTGTCGGCCGTGCGAACCCAGGCGCAGGTCCACCGCTTCGTTCTCGCCGGGGCCACCCCTGCCGACCCCGAAGCCGTCGTCGGGCTCCTCGCGCGCGTCGTCGCCGCGGGGGAGGCGGTCGTCGTCGCCGCGCTGCGCGGCCACGCCCTCGCGGCAGGCGACGGTGAGTCGGTGCAGGCGCGGCGCCTCGGCGAGCTGCTCGTCGCGGGCGCGCCCGGCGCGGCCGACCTCGCCGCCCTCGTCGGGTGGCCGGCGGGCACCCACGTGAGCGCGGTCGTCGTCGCGCCCGAGGACGCCGACCGGCTACGGGGCCGGGGGGACCTCCCCTTCGCCCGGTACGAGCGGGAGCGCGACGTCGTCCTCGTCGCGCCCGTGACCGAGGGGCTGCTCGCCACCACGCTGCGTCCGCTCGTCGCCGACGTCGACTGCACCGTCGGCCCCGTCGTGCCGCTGGCCGGGCTGCCCGACTCGCTCGCGCTGGGCGACCGGCTCACCGGACGCCGGGCGTCGGGGGCGGGTCCGGTCTTCGTCGACGACGAGCTCCTCGAGCTGGCCAGCACTGCCGACCGTTCGGTGCTCGAGGCGTTGCGGCGCAAGTACTTCGTCGAGATCGACCGCCTGCCCGCGGAGGTCCGCGAGCCGCTGCTGCAGACCCTGCACGAGTGGCTGCGGCACTGGGGCCACCGGCCTGCGACCGCCAAGGCGCTCGGGGTGCACCCGCAGACGGTGAGCGGCCGGATCAACCGGCTGCGCGACCTGCTCGCCGACGAGCTCGAGGACGCCCAGGTGCGCTCCGAGCTGCTCCTGCTGCTGACCGCGCTGGCGGCGGAGGACTGAGCCCGGCCGCTGTTGGCGGTCCCGGACGACGCCTCCCTTCGAGACGCTTGCTGCGCAAGCTCCTCAGGGAGCAGGGAGCAGGGAGCAGGGAGCAGGGAGCAGGGGCGGATCGCGGCGAAGTCGGCGTGGCGTGGGCCACATCTGGGGCGGATACTGGAACATGCTGGGGTTCATCCGACACCAGGAGAGTGACATGTCCAGCACACCAGAGGTGCAGGCCCCCGCGAAGGAAGGCTTCTCCTCACGCAAGGTCTTCATCTTCGCGGCCATCGGCTCGGCCGTCGGCCTGGGCAACATCTGGCGCTTCCCCTACGTCGCTTACGAGGGCGGCGGCGGAGCCTTCATCATCCCGTACCTCTGCGCGCTGCTCTTCGCGGGCATCCCGCTGCTCTACCTCGACTACGCGATCGGTCACCGCTACCGCGGGTCGGCGCCGCTCTCCCTTCGCCGTCTCGGCCGGGGCGCCGAGTGGCTCGGCTGGTGGATGGTCCTCATCTGCGTGATCATCGCCGTCTACTACGCGGCGATCCTCGCGTGGGCGAGCAAGTACGCGGTCCTGTCCTTCACCAAGGGCTGGGGCGACGACCCCGAGACGTACTTCATGCACGACTACCTGCAGCGGGCCAAGGCCCCCGGGCCGACGATGGACTTCGTCCCCGAGATCACCTGGACGATGGTCATCGTCTGGGTCGTGACGATCGGCGTGCTCGCCCTCGGCGTCCAGACCGGCATCGGCCGCACGGCCGTCGTCTTCATCCCGGTGCTCGTGCTCGCCTTCATCGTGCTCGTCATCCAGGCGCTGACGCTCGACGGTGCGATGGAGGGGCTCAACGCCTTCTTCACCCCCGACTGGGGTGCCCTGACCGACGGCGCCGTGTGGATCTCCGCGGTCGGGCAGATCTTCTTCAGCCTCTCCGTCGGCTTCGGCATCATGATCACCTACGCCAGCTATGTCGGCCGCAAGACCGACATGACCGGCTCGGGTGCGGTCGTCGCCTTCTCCAACTCGGGCTTCGAGCTGCTCGCCGGCATCGGTGTCTTCGCCGCCCTCGGCTTCATGGCCACGACGGCGGGCACCTCTGTCGGCGAGGTCCTCGGCAGCGGCGGCATCGGTCTGGCCTTCATCGCCTTCCCGACGATCATCAACGAAGCGCCCGGCGGCGTCATCATCGGCGTGCTCTTCTTCGTCTCGCTGCTGCTCGCCGGCATCACCTCGCTCATCTCGATCGTCGAGGTGATCATCGGTGCCGTGCGCGACAAGGTCGGCATCTCCCGCCTCGCGGCGACCTTCGTCGTGGGTGTGCCGATCGCCGTCATCAGCGTGCTGATGTTTGCGACGACCGGTGGGCTCTACGTGCTCGACACGATGGACGCCTTCGTCAACAGCTTCGGCATCATCGCCGTCGCGGCCGTGATGATGCTCGCCGTCACCTACGTCTTCCGCAAGCTGCCCGTGCTGCGCGAGCACCTCGACGCGCGCAGCTCGGTCAAGCTCAAGGGCTGGTGGCCGGCGCTCGTGGCCGTCGTCGTCCCGATCCTGCTGATCGTCATGCTCTGGCAGGCGCTGCGGGACAGGCTCGCCGCGCCCTACGAGGACTACCCGGCCGACCTGCTCAACGTCTTCGGCTGGGGCATGGTCATCGCGCTGCCGATCATCGCGATCGTGCTGTCCTTCATCCCGTGGCGCAAGGACGTCTCGCTCGAGGACCCGACCGTGGCCGTCGACGGAGGTGAGCAGTCATGACCACCACCGCGATCATCATGATGATCGTCGCGATCCTCGTCATCTGGGGAGGCCTCGCGCTGGCGATCACCAACCTGGCCCGCAACGGCGACTCCGCCGCCGAGGACGTGCGTGAGTTCGAGGTCCACCGCGACCTCTGACCGCAGCAGGACGAAGGGAGCCGACGACCAGGTGTCGTCGGCTCCCTTCGTGCTGTGGTGCCGCTATCTTGTGACTGCCGGCGCGGCGATGGGCCGCGCAAGGACCAGGGGAGATGCCATGCGCACGTTGCCGAGCTGGGTCATGTCCGGAGCGCTGGGGGTGGCTCTCGTCGGGATCGCGGCGCCCGCCGCGACCTCCGCGCCGGTCGAGGGGAGCTTCCAGGTCGTCGAGTGGGAGACGCAGGCGTCGTGCCGCAACCACGGCGCGCCCTCGCCCGTGGTGACGTACACGGTGCCGACCGCGGTGACCTCCTGGCGCAACATCCTCTTCGCCGTCGACGACCAGTCCGGCTACTCACGTACCGCGCTGCAGGAGGGGCAGACCACGGTCACCGAGACCCTCGCGCCGATCGCCAGCGGCGAGCACCGGCTGCGCGAGGTCGCCGGGGGCGAGCAGGAGCTCACCGTGACCGCGCCGGAGTGTCCCGAGGGATCGCCGGACCCGACGTCCGACGTGTTCCCCAACGACCGGGTCGCCGCGGCGGTCGTCGACGGGGCCTTCACCGAGCCGACGTGCACCAACCCGACCGAGCAGTCCCTCGAGCCGCCGGTCCTGCCCTTCGACTACGACAACACCGGCACGGACAACGGTTTCATCGCCTACGCCGTCGACGGCCTCGTCCAGCTCGGGACCTTCGTCAGCCCCGGGGGCAGCCGCACCCAGGCGATCGCGATGGAGGAGGGCGAGCACACCTACAGCCTCTACGGGGCGAAGGGGGAGCTGCTCGACAGCGTCACCGTCACCGCGCCAGACTGCAGCGACGACGGGACGGTTGACCCCGGTACGGACGATCCGGGCAGCGACGAGCCCGGCACCGACGAGCCCGGCACCGACGAGCCCGGCAGCGACGAGCCCGGCACCGACGACCCGGGCACCGGCACGGAGGAGCCGGGCGACGACGCCGGCACCCCCGTGGTCACGGCGCCGACCCCCGAGATCCCCAAGGTCGTGCAGACCGGCTGAGTGAGCACCTGGGTCGATGTATCCGGGTGAGTCCTGACGCACCCGGATACATCGACCCAGCCCGCGGGAGGACCGCCGGGCACGACGAAGGGCCGCCAGCGAGTGCTGGCGGCCCTTCGTGAAAAAACGCGCCCCCGGCAGGATTCGAACCTGCGGCCCCTGGTACCGGAAACCAGTGCTCTATCCCCTGAGCTACGGAGGCGGGGTGGTGCCCGGTGAGATTAGCACCGGGGGTGGGCGTCCCGAGAATCGGCCAGCGCATCGACGCACGTGGTAGCGCACCTAGACTGAGCGACCGTGACCCCCGAAGAGCTTGTCGACGCCATCCGTGCCGCCCTCACCGCCGCCGTCGAGGCCGGCGACCTGACCGTCGAGGTGCCCACCGGGATCAGGGTCGAGCGACCGAAGCAGAAGGGCCACGGCGACTGGACGACCAATGTCGCGATGCAGCTCGCCAAGCCTGCCGGCATGAAGCCCCGTGACGTCGCGACCGCGATCGCCGCCCGCCTCGAGCAGGCCGAGGGCGTGGCCTCCGTCGAGGTCGCCGGCCCCGGCTTCCTCAACATCACCCTCGAGGCCGCCTCCGCGGGCGCGCTCGCGCGCACCATCGTCGAGGCCGGTGCCGACTACGGCCGCAACGACGCGATGGCCGGCCACGTGGTCAACCTCGAGTTCATCTCGGCCAACCCGACCGGCCCGCTGCACATCGGCCACACTCGTTGGGCCGCGCTCGGCGACTCGATGCGCCGCCTGCTCGCCGCCTCCGGCGCCGACGTCACGGCCGAGTACTACATCAACGACGCCGGCGCCCAGATGGACAACTTCGGCGCCTCGGTCCTCGCCCGGGCGAAGGGGGAGCCGACTCCCGAGGGTGGCTACCCCGGCGCCTACGTCGACGAGCTGGCCGCGACCGCCCTCGAGCAGCGCCCCGACCTGCTCGAGCTGCCCGCCGACGAGGCCCTCGCGACCGCCCGCTCCATCGGCTACGAGGCGCAGCTCGCCGACATCCGCAGCACCCTCGAGGACTTCGGCGTCACCTTCGACGTGTGGTTCTCGGAGAAGACGCTGCACGACGGGGGAGCGGTCGAGCAGGCCATCGCCCGCCTGCGCGAGCAGGGCCACGTCGACGACCGCGACGGTGCCGTCTGGCTGCGCACGACCGACTTCGGCGACGACAAGGACCGCGTGCTCGTGCGCGCCGACGGCGTCCCGACCTACTTCGCCGCCGACGCCGCCTACTACCTGAGCAAGAAGGACCGCGGCTTCCCGGAGAAGATCTACCTCCTCGGCGCCGACCACCACGGCTACGTCGCCCGGCTCAAGGCGATCGCCGCCTGCGCGGGCGACGACCCGGCGAAGAACATCGAGATCCGCATCGGGCAGCTGGTCAACCTCGACGGAGCCAAGCTGTCCAAGCGCGCCGGCAACATCGTCGAGCTGCGCGACCTCATCTCGTGGATCGGCTCCGACGCCGTGCGCTACTCGCTGGCCCGCTACCCCGCGGACAGCCCGCTCAGCCTCGACGGCGAGGAGCTGCGCAAGCAGACCAACGACAACCCCGTCTTCTACGTGCAGTATGCCCACGCCCGCACCTTCAACGTCGCCCGTCTGGCGGCCGAG
Source organism: Janibacter sp. CX7 (assembly GCF_024362365.1). Taxonomy (NCBI): domain Bacteria; kingdom Bacillati; phylum Actinomycetota; class Actinomycetes; order Micrococcales; family Intrasporangiaceae; genus Janibacter; species Janibacter sp. CX7. The sequence goes on from NZ_CP101464.1 coordinate 825,604, forward strand.
GACGGCGTGCGTCGTGAGGACGCCTTCGACCCCGGCCTGCTGTCGCACCCGACCGAGGCGACCCTGCTCGCGACGCTCGGCGACTTCCCGCGGGTCGTTGCCCATGCCGCCGAGCTGCGTGAGCCGCACCGGGTCGCGCGCTACCTCGAGACCCTCGCCGGCCACTTCCACAAGTGGTACGACACCTGCCGCGTGCGCCCGCGCTCCGACGAGGAGACGACCGACACGCACCGCACCCGCCTGTGGCTCAACGACGCCACCCGCCAGGTGCTCGCCAACGGCCTCGACCTGCTCGGCGTCTCCGCGCCCGAGCGGATGTGAGGCCGGCATGGCGACGAACATGAGGGCCCACGAGGCCGGCATCCTCCACGCCGACGGCTACGGGGCGGCGCCCCAGTGGCTGCCGACGCCGCACGACGTCAACGAGCTGCTCCCGCAGCTGTGGCCGACCCACGTCGAGCGCAACGTCGACGGCGTGCTCGCGGTGGCGGGCCTGCCCGTCACGGACATCGCCCGTGACTTCGGCACCGCCGCCTACGTCCTCGACGAGGACGACTTCCGCTCCCGCGCACGGGCCTTCCGCGACGACTTCACCGCTCCCTTCGACGCCGTGGCCGGTGCCGACGTCTACTACGCCGGCAAGGCCTTCCTGTGCACCGCGGTCGCCCGCTGGGTCATGGAGGAGGGGCTCAACCTCGACACCTGCAGCGGTGGCGAGCTCGCCGTCGCGCAGCGCGTCGGCTTCCCCGGCGAGCGGATCGCCCTGCACGGCAACAACAAGTCCGTCGCCGAGCTGCGCCAGGCGCTGGAGTACGGCGTCGGCCGGATCGTCGTCGACTCCTTCGCCGAGATCGACCGCGTCGCCGCCGTCGCCGCCGAGCTCGGGGTCGTCGCGCCGGTGATGGTCCGCGTGACCGTCGGCGTCGAGGCCCACACCCACGAGTTCATCGCGACGGCGCACGAGGACCAGAAGTTCGGCTTTTCCCTCGCCGGCGGCCAGGCCCGCGCCGCGATCGACGCCATCGTGGAGAAGGGGGAGCACCTGCGCCTGCTCGGGCTGCACAGCCACATCGGCAGCCAGATCTTCGACGTCTCCGGATTCGAGATCGCCGCCCGGCGGCTCGTCGCGCTGCACACCGAGGTCGCCGACGTCCACGGCATCGCGATGCCCGAGATGGACCTCGGTGGTGGCTACGGCATCGCCTACACCTCGGAGCACACGCCGCTGACCGCCGGCGAGCTCGGCAGCCAGATGGCCGCCCTCGTCGACCGGGAGCTCAAGGAGCTGCGTGACGGGCACCCCGAGGCGCCGCTGCCGCGGATCTCCATCGAGCCCGGCCGTGCGATCGCCGGCCCGAGCGCCTTCACCCTCTACGAGATCGGCACGGTCAAGGACGTCGAGGTCGCCCACGACGCGATCCGCTCCTACGTCAGCGTCGACGGCGGCATGAGCGACAACGTGCGCACCGCGCTCTACGGCGCCGACTACTCGTGCACCCTCGCCAGCCGCACGTCGAGCGCCGGCCCGCGCCTCGTCCGCGTCGTCGGGCGGCACTGCGAGAGCGGCGACATCGTCGTCATGGACGAGTACCTGCCGGCCGACATCACGCCCGGCGACCTCATCGCCGTCCCCGGCACCGGCGCCTACTGCCGCAGCCTGTCCAACCAGTACAACCACACGCCCCGCCCGCCGGTCATCGCCGTGCGGGACGGTGTCGCGCGCGTCATCGTGCGCCGCGAGACGATCGACGACCTGCTCGCCCTCGACGTGGACGAGCCCGCCCCGCAGGAGGTCCGATGACCACCGACCAGCAGACCCCCCTTCGCGTCGCCCTGCTCGGTGGCGGCGTCGTCGGCGGCAGCGTCGCCCGCCAGCTGATCACGCAGGCCGACGACCTCGCCCAGCGCATCGGTCGCCCGCTCGAGCTCGTCGGCATCGCGGTGCGCCGCGCCGGCCGCGACCGCTCCGACCTGGGCGTCGACCCGGCGCTCTTCACGACGGACGCCGCCGAGCTGGTGACCCGCGCCGACATCGTCGTCGAGGTCATCGGCGGCATCGAGCCGGCCCGCAGCCTCATCCTCTCGGCGATGGAGCACGGCGCCTCCGTCGTGACGGCCAACAAGGCGCTGCTCGCCGAGGACGGCCCGACCCTCTACGCGGCGGCCGCCGACCACGGCGTCGACCTCTACTACGAGGCTGCGGTCGCCGGGGCGATCCCGATCCTGCGCCCGATCCGCGACTCGCTCGCCGGCGACTCGATCCGTCGGGTCATCGGCATCGTCAACGGCACGACGAACTTCGTGCTCGACGCCATGGACTCCACGGGCGCCGGCTTTTCCGAGACGGTCGAGCGCGCCCAGGCACTCGGCTACGCGGAGGCGGACCCGACCGCCGACGTCGAGGGCTTCGACGCGGCGGCCAAGGCCGCGATCCTGTCCTCGCTGGCCTTCCACTCCCGCGTGGGCAGCGCCGACGTGCACCGCGAGGGCATCACCGAGGTGAGCGCCCGCGACATCGCGGCCGCGCGCGACATGGACTGCACCGTCAAGCTGCTCGCGATCTGCGAGCGGGTCGAGGGCCCCGACGGCACCCCGGGCATCTCCGCCCGGGTGCACCCGGCGCTCATCCCGCTCAGCCACCCGCTCGCCTCCGTGCGCGAGGCCTACAACGCGGTCTTCGTCGAGGCCGAGGGCGCGGGCGACCTGATGTTCTACGGCCAGGGCGCCGGCGGCGACCCGACGGCCAGCGCCGTGCTCGGCGACATCGTGGCCGTCGCGCGCACCCGGGTCACCGGCGGTCGCGGGCCGGGGGAGAGCGCCTATGCGCACCTGCCGGTCCTGCCCATCGGGCAGGCGATCACGCGCTACCACGTGAGCCTCGACGTGGCCGACCGTCCGGGTGTCCTCGCGAGCGTCGCGCAGGTCTACTCCGACCACGGCGTGTCCATCGAGACCGTGCGCCAGCAGGTGGTCACCGACGACCACGGCGAGGCGCGGGCGATGCTCATCATCGTCACCCACGCGGCGACCGATGCCGCACTCTCCGCGACCGTCGCCGAGCTCGCCCGGCTCGAGACGGTCAACGAGGTCACCTCCGTCATGCGTGTTGAAGGGAACTGACACATGGCAGCCCACCAGTGGCGCGGCGTCATCACCGAGTACTCCGACCGGCTGCCGATGCTGGCCGGTGCCCCGACCGTCACCCTGCGCGAAGGGGGGACCCCCCTCATCCCCGCCGAGCACCTCAGCGAGCTCGTCGGCGCGCAGGTCCACGTCAAGTACGAGGGCCTCAACCCCACCGGCTCCTTCAAGGACCGGGGCATGACGACCGCGATGTCGATGGCCGCGGCGAAGGGGGCCAAGGCCGTCATCTGCGCCTCCACCGGCAACACCTCGGCGTCGGCTGCGGCCTATGCGACCAAGGCCGGCATGACCTGTGCCGTCCTCGTGCCCGAGGGCAAGATCGCGATGGGCAAGCTCTCGCAGGCGATCGCGCACGGCGCGACCCTGCTGCAGGTGGACGGCAACTTCGACCACTGCCTCGACGTGGCCCGCAAGCTCGCCGAGACCTACCCGGTCGAGCTGGTCAACTCGGTCAACCCCGCGCGCATCGAGGGGCAGAAGACCGCGTCCTTCGAGATCGTCGACGCGCTCGGTGACGCCCCGGACATCCACTGCCTGCCCGTCGGCAATGCCGGCAACATCACCGCCTACTGGCGCGGCTACCGCGAGTACGCCACCGAGACCGAGGGCGTCTCGGGCACGCTCGCGCCGGTGTCGACCCGCACCCCGCAGATGTGGGGCTTCCAGGCCGCCGGCTCCGCGCCGATCGTCCTGGGCCACCCGGTCGACGAGCCCGACACGATCGCCACGGCGATCCGCATCGGCAACCCCGCCTCGTGGCAGCAGGCCGAGGCCGCCCGTGACGAGTCCGGCGGGCGCATCGAGGCGGTCACCGACGAGGAGATCCTCGCCGCCCACCGCATCCTCTCCGCGCGCGAGGGCATCTTCGTCGAGCCAGCCTCCGCCGCCTCGGTCGCCGGCCTGCTCAAGGCCTCGGCCGCCGGCCGGGTCCCGGCCGACGCGACGATCGTCTGCACGGTCACCGGCCACGGCCTCAAGGACCCGCAGTGGGCCCTGAAGAACGCCGACGGCTCCGACGTCGCTCCCGTGAGCGTGCCCGCCGAGGCCTACGCGATCGCCCGCGAGCTCGGTCTGCAGGACTGACCATGTCGATCCCCGTCGGGACGTCGGTCACCCTCGCGGTGCCCGCGTCCAGCGCCAACCTCGGCCCGGGATTCGACTGCGTCGGGCTCGCGCTCGGCGTGTGGGACGAGTGCACGGTCACCGTGACCGAGCAGCCCGGCCTGCAGGTCGAGGTCACGGGCTCGGGCGCCGACTCGGTGCCCCGCGACGAGAGCCACCTCGTCGTGCGGACGATGGCGACCACGTGGCAGCACCTCGACGTCACGGCTCCGGCCGGGCTGCGGCTCGAGGCGACCAACGCGGTGCCCCACGGACGCGGGCTGGGCTCGTCGGCGACGGCGATCGTCACCGGCGTGGCAGCTGCCCACGCCCTGGCCGTGCGCGGCGGCGCACTCGCGGGGGAGGAGCTCGACCTCGAGGTCGTCAACACCATCGCGGCAGCTCTCGAGGGGCACCCGGACAACTCGTCCGCCAGCGTCTTCGGTGGGGCGACGCTCTCCGTCACGGAGGCCGGCGCGCCGCTGCCGCGGACCCGGACCGTCCCCCTTCGCCTCGACCCGCGGATCACGCCGGTCGTGCTCGTGCCGGGCACGACGCTGAGCACGCACACCGCACGCTCCGTGCTGCCGGAGGTCGTGCCCCTGGCGACCGCCGCGGCCAACTCCGCGCGCACCGGCCTGCTGGTCCACGCGCTGACGAGCGCCCCCGAGCTGCTCGTCGACGCCACCGCGGACCTGCTGCACCAAGAGGCCCGTCGCCCGAGCTATCCGGAGAGCATGGGGCTCGTCGACGCCCTGCGCGCCGCAGGGCTGGCCGCGACGATCTCCGGCGCGGGGCCGTCCGTCCTCGTCCTCGTCGACGCCGACCGCGTCGACGAGGTGCGTCGGGTGACGGTGGAGGTGGCCGCCGGCTGGCAGGTGCTCACCCCCGGGGTGCCCGCGCACGGGGTGCAGCTGCGCGGGTGATCCCTCACCCGGCACCGCAGTGATACATTGGCGGTGCTCCTTCAGGTCCGGTGCCTCGGCGACGTCGTCGAGTCGCACACGATGGGCCGGAGCCTCCTCCCACGTGAGTGCCATCGGCCTCCGGGTCCGGCACGCAGCCGTGGGGATCAGTGACAAGTCGTCCCGCTCTTGACGGGATTCATCAGGCCTGCCCGTCCCGGGTGGCCCCAACGAGGGAAGGGTCCTTCGTGACCGACACCACGACTGGCGACAGCGCTGCTCCCGCGACCAGCGAGCAGCCCCGTCGCTCCGGCGCCCTGAGCGCCATGCGCCTCGCCCAGCTCCAGCAGCTCGCCTCGAGCATGGGGATCACCGGCACCGCCAAGATGCGCAAGAGCGACCTCATCTCCGCCATCCGCGCCCAGCAGTCCGGCTCCTCCGCGCCCGCCCCGGCGAAGTCCGCGGCAAAGAGCACTTCGGCAGCGCAGAGCGCCCCGGCCAAGCAGAGCGCCCCGGTCGAGCAGGCCGCTCCGGCCGAGCAGTCCGCCCCCGAGGCGAAGGGGGGCGAGCGCCCCTCCCGCGAGTCGGCTCCCGCCGAGCAGGACCGCGGCCAGCAGGACAACGACCAGCAGGAGCGCGGCCAGCGCGACTCCGGCGAGCGCCGCGGCGGCAACGACCGTCAGGGGAATGACCGCCAGCAGGGCGGCAACGACCGCCAGCAGCGCGGCGACCGCAACGACCGTCAGCAGGGCGGTGACCGCCAGCAGGGCGACCGTCAGGGCGGCAACCGCAACGACCAGCAGGGTGGTCGCAACCAGGGCGGCAACCGCAACGACCAGGGCGGCAACGACCGTCAGGGCGGCAACCGCAACGACAACCGCAACCAGGGTGGCAACCAGCAGGGTGGCAACCAGGGTGGCGGCGGCCAGCAGGGCGGCGACGACGAGCGCGGCGGCCGTCGGCGCAACCGCAACCGCAACCGCAACCGGGACAAGCGTCGCGGCGGCGGCCAGCAGTTCGACGACACCGAGCCGCAGATCTCCGAGGACGACGTGCTCGTCCCGGTCGCGGGCATCCTCGACGTCCTCGACAACTACGCCTTCGTGCGCACTTCGGGCTACCTGCCCGGCCCGGGCGACGTCTACGTGCCGCTCGGCATGGTCAAGCGCAACGGCCTGCGCAAGGGTGACGCCGTCACAGGCCAGGTCAAGGCCGCCCGCGAGGGCGAGGAGCCGCAGCAACAGACCGTCGGAACCAAGGGCAACCGCGGCAAGTACAACCCGCTGGCCAAGCTCGAGACGGTCAACGGCATGACCCCCGACGACGCGAAGCGCCGCGCGGAGTTCGGCAAGCTCACGCCGCTCTACCCGCAGGACCGACTGCGCCTCGAGACCGAGTCCAATGTCCTCACGACGCGGATGATCGACCTCGTCGCCCCGATCGGCAAGGGTCAGCGTGGCCTCATCGTCGCCCCGGCCAAGGCCGGCAAGACGATGGTCATGCAGTCGATCGCCAACGCGATCACGACCAACAACCCCGAGTGCCACCTCATGGTCGTCCTCGTCGACGAGCGCCCCGAGGAGGTCACCGACATGCAGCGCGCGGTCAAGGGTGAGGTCATCGCCTCCACCTTCGACCGCCCGGCCGACGACCACACGACGGTCGCCGAGCTGGCCATCGAGCGCGCCAAGCGCCTCGTCGAGATGGGCCACGACGTCGTCGTGCTGCTCGACTCGATCACCAAGCTGGGTCGCGCCTACAACCTCGCCGCCCCGGCGAGCGGGCGCATCCTCTCCGGTGGTGTCGACTCGGCGGCGCTCTACCCGCCGAAGAAGTTCTTCGGCGCGGCCCGCAACATCGAGAACGGCGGCTCGCTGACGATCCTCGCGACCGCGCTCGTCGAGACCGGCTCGCGCATGGACGAGGTGATCTTCGAGGAGTTCAAGGGCACCGGCAACATGGAGCTCAAGCTCGACCGTGGCCTGGCCAACCGCCGCATCTTCCCCGCGGTCGACGTCAACGCGTCCGGCACCCGGCGCGAGGAGATCCTCCTCGCGCCCGAGGAGCTGAAGATCATGTGGAAGCTGCGTCGCGTGCTCGCTGCCCTCGACACCCAGCAGGGCGTCGAGCTGCTCATCGACCGGCTGCGCAAGACCAAGACGAACTACGAGTTCCTCATGCAGGTCCAGCAGACGAGCTCGATCAAGCTCGACGACGAGGACGAGACCGCCTGAGTCTTGACCACACACGGCTGGGGGGCCGCTGCGCTACGTGCGCGGCGGCCCCCTTCGTCGTCAGCACTCATCCTGCGCGACCCGGGCATGACGCCTAGGGTTGCGGCACACCACGATTCGTTGCGGAGGTCGCACATGACCGAGCGGACCGTCGTCGTCGCCGACGACGATGCGGACATCCGAGACCTGGTGTCCTTCAAGCTCTCGAACGCCGGCTACACCGTCGTGCCGGTCACGGACGGCGACGAGGCCCTGCGCGCCGTGGACGAGCACCGGCCTGACCTCGCCGTGCTCGACGTGATGATGCCCGGGCGCTCCGGACTGGATGTCCTGCGGGCGATCCGTGCCGACGACGCGCTCACCGCGACCAAGGTCATCCTGCTGACCGCCCGGGCCCGGGACGTCGACGTCGACGCGGGTTTCAGCACGGGCGCCGACGACTACCTCACCAAGCCCTTCAGCCCTCGCGAGCTCGTGCACCGCGTCACCGCTCTGCTCGAGCGAGGCTGACCGTGGGCGAGATCGTCGTCCAACCCTGGATCCTGCGGCTGAGCCTGTGGATCATGCTCGGCACCGTCGTCGCCCTCGTCGCGACGATCGTCGTCGCGCGACTGGCCCGCCGCGAGCGGGCCCGGGCCGTGACCCGGCGGGTCGGCCCGCTGCGCGAGGACGTGCTGGCCGTCGTCTCCGGCGATGACGACGGGCGATCCCGAGCTCTGCTCGCCGGGCTCCGCGGCCGCTCGGCGGATCTCGTCGAGCCGGTGCTCGTGGGCTACCTGAGCAAGGTGCGCGGCACCCCTGCGGAGCGGATCACCGAGGTCCTCGCCGCGCACGGGATGCACGAGCGGGCCCTCGCCGGCGTCGACTCCTGGTCCGGCACGAAGCGGGCCCGCTCGTCATGGGCGCTCGGCACGATGCGTGCGGACGGTGCATCCCAGGCGGTCGCGCCCCTCCTGCAGGACCGTGACCGCGGGGTGTCGGTCACCGCAGCTCGCTCGCTCGGACTGCTCGGCGACCCGGCCACGGCGCGCTCGCTCCTCGACGCCGTCGTCCCCGGCAGCCGGGGACGCGGCCAGCTGCCCGTGTGGGTCGTCGTCGAGTCGCTCGTCGCCCTCGGGCCGGCCGCGGCGTCGACCGTCGGCGCCGCCCTCGCCAGCGATGACGCGAGCACGCGCGCCGTTGCCGCGCTGACGATCGGTCGCGCCCAGCACCTCTCGCAGGCACCGGCGCTGCGAGCGCTGCTCGACCACGAGGAGGACCCCGTCGTCCTCACCGCGGCTGCCGGGGCTCTCGGCTCCGTCGGCACCGCCACGGACGTCGGGACCCTGCTCCCGCTGGCCCGCGCGGGCCGCCCCCGGTCGGTGCGTCTGGCGGCGGCGCTCGCCCTCGGCGAGCTCGGCGGACCGGATGCCGTGGCCGCTCTCGCAGATCTCCTCGGCGACGACGACCCGCGGCTGGGTGAGCTCGTGGCCGAGATCCTCGTCGACCACGGACCGGCCGGCATCGCCGCTCTCGAGGCCCACGCGGACGACGCCGGCGCCTCCGGCCAGGCCGCGGCCTACGGCCTGGCCGTCCACCAGCTGCGGCGAGGCCGAGGCTGATGGACGAGGTCCTGGAGCCGGTCACCCCTGTCGTCGAGGCGATCTTCGGGGCCATCGCGCTCCCGGTCCTCGTCTACTTCCTCATCATCAACACCTCCTACCTCGTCCTCGTCGTCGCCGCGGCACTGGAGTTCCGACGCTCGTCCCGGCAGCTCCCCTTCGCCGGCCGCGAGGAGCTCCTCGGCTCCGGGCTCGTGCCCGGGGTCAGCGTCGTCACCTCGATGTACAACGAGGAGGCCGGCATCCGGGTCGCGGCGCAGGCGATGCTCGCGCTGCACTACCCGCGGCACGAGGTCGTCATCGTCGACGACGGCAGCAGCGATCGGGGCTTCGAGGTGCTGCGGGAGACCTTCGACCTCGTCGAGGTGCCGCGTCGCATGCCCGAGGACCTCGCGGTGCGCGAGCACGCCACCTCCGTGCACGTGCCCCGCAACGGCCGCACCCGGCTGACCGTCGTGCGCAAGCCCAACTCCGGGCGCTCCGACTCGCTCAACGTCGGGGTCAACTTCGCCACCCAGGACCTCGTCGTCTTCGTCGACTCCGACTCCGTGCTCGACCCCGACGCCCTGCTCGCCGTCGTGCGGCCCTTCGCGGAGGACCCGGTGCGGATGGTCGCCGGCGGGGGAGTGATCCGGGCGGTCAACGGCTGCGTCGTCCGGGGCGGCCGGGTCACCGAGGTGCGGATGTCGCGCAACTGGCTCGCTCGCATCCAGGTCGTCGAGTACCTGCGCGCCTTCCACCTCGGGCGCAGCGGCTGGTCACGGCTGAAGTCGCTCATCCTCATCAGCGGCGCCTTCGGGATCTTCCGTCGGGACGCGCTCGTCGAGGTGGGTGGGCTCGACCCGGACAGCATCGGCGAGGACTTCGAGCTCGTCCTGCGGGTGCACCGTCACATGCGACGGCAGCGGCGTGACTACCGGGTGGAGTTCATCTCCGAGCCGATCTGCTGGACCGAGGTCCCCGAGACGACGAAGGTGCTGCGCAAGCAGCGCCGCCGGTGGCACCGCGGGCTGTGGGAGACCCTCTGGGCCTATCGCTCGATGTTGCTCAACCCGCGCTACGGTCGGGTCGGCATGATCGCCGTGCCCTACTACTGGGTCTTCGAGCTGCTCGCCCCCGCACTCGAGCTCTTCGGCCTCGTCCTCGTCGTCGTCGGCTCGCTGCTCGGGGTGGTCGATGTCGGCTACTTCCTGCTCTTCATGGCCGTCGCCTACGGCTACGCGGGGCTGGTGACGCTCGCGGCGATGACCGTCGAGGAGCTGAGCTTCCACAAGTACCCGCGCTGGCGTGACCTGCTGAGCACGCTCGCGTCGGCCGTGGTCGAAAACATCGGCTACCGCCAGGCCACCGCCGTCTGGCGGCTCGAAGGGTGGTGGCAGAGCCTGCGGGGGAGCCGCCACGAGTGGGGGACGATGACCCGCACCGGCTTCGACACCCGTGACGAGACGACGTCATGAGCCCTCGCAACACCGTCGCCCGGGTGCTCGAGCGCCTCGTCATCGTGCTCTCGCTCGTCATCCTCGTCATGTCGCTGCTGTCGATCGCCTCGATCTTCGTCATCCGCCAGGAGGTGCTCGAGACGACGCGCACGATCAGTCCGCTCAACGAGCAGAGCGGGCAGATGCGGATCACCGTCTCCGAGGCCCAGGGCAGCTATCGCGCCTACCTCCTCACCGAGGAGGAGACCTTCCGCGAGGACTACGTCGCCTCCAGGGACGACTTCCGGCGGGGTGAGGCGGTGCTGCTGCAGCGGGCCGAGCGCGCCGACATGGACGAAGGGAGGGTCGAGGACTTCATCGCCGCGGCCGACGAGTGGTTCCGCCTCGCCGACGCCCAGATGAGGTCTCCCTCCCGGGCGCCCCTGCGGCAGACCGCGCCGGCCTTCGCCGAGGTCGAGCGGGAGCACGACGCCCTCGTCACGCAGATCACCGAGGTCCGGCAGGAGCGGCGTGACCGCTACGGGCTGCTCATGACGGGCGGGGTGGCGGTCATGGGGGGCGCGGCGCTCGTCGCCCTCGTCGTGACGATCGGCCAGACGCGGCGCACCCACCGCCGACTCGCGCGGCCGCTGCAGGCCCTGCACCGGGTCGTCACCGGGCACCAGACGGGGACGACGCTGGAGCGGGCGGACGTCACCGACGGCGCCGACGAGGTCATCGCGCTCGCGGGCGCCTTCAACACGCTCGCCGAGTCCAATGCCTCGATGCACCGGGAGCGCGAACGTCGGATCGATCTCTACCGGGTGACCGGCAGCGTGCCCGGACTGCTCACCGCCCGGGACGGTGGCTGGGACAGCGCGTGCGCCCGGCTGGGCGAGGGGCTCGGGGTGGACGCCGTGTCCATCTACCGGCTCACCGGGACCCGCACCGCCGAGCGGATCGGGAGCTGGAGCTCCAGCGGCGCGGGATTTTCGGTTGCGGTGCAGGAGCTGGAGATCCCGGGGCTGGCCCGGCTGCTCGCCGAGACCCCGATCCTGCGCGCCCGGGACCTGCAGGAGGTCACCGCGACCTTCCCGCGGCCGCTGCCCAAGGTGGCCGCCGGCGAGTCCATCGAGGGTTGGGTGCTGCATCCTCTGCTCTTCGGTGACGAGGCGGTGGGCGCGCTGTCGGTGGCCACGCTCACCCCGCACGACTGGGACCAGGCCGAGGTCCAGGCGATGGAGCGGGTCGCCGAGTACGCGGCGCACACCTTCGTCGAGCAGCGCTACGTCGCCTCGCTCGAGGAGCTGGACCAGCAGAAGTCGGACTTCACCGCCACGACGAGCCACGAGCTGCGCACCCCGCTGACCTCGATCGCCGGCTACCTCGAGCTGCTCGAGGACGGTGACTTCGGCGAGCTCACCGCGCCGCAGGGCAATGCGCTCGGTGTCATCTCGCGCAACGTCGAGCGGCTGCGCAGCCTTATCGACGACCTGCTTCTGCTCAACCGGCTCGACAGCGGCGCCGTCCAGCAGACGCACGAGGAGCACGACGTGCGGTGCGGTGCCACCCGGGTCGTCGAGCAGCTCGAGCCCGTGGCGCGCTCCGCCGGCGTCGAGCTCGTCCTCGACCACGGTGACGAGCCGCTGCTCGTGCGCGGTGACGCGGGGCAGATCGAGCGTGCCGTCGGCAACGTCGTGAGCAATGCCGTGAAGTTCACGCCCGCCGGTGGTCGGGTGCACCTGACCACCCGGCAGGAGGGCGGCGAGGTGCGCATCGTCTGCTCCGACACGGGCATGGGCATCCCCGCTGCCGACCAGCAGCGGCTGTTCACCCGCTTCTTCCGGGCGTCCAACGCCCAGGAGGGCCACGTGCCCGGAACCGGTCTGGGCCTGGTCATCGTCGAGACGATCGCCCGGGCCCACGGCGGCGGCGTCACCCTCGACTCGGTCGAAGGGGAGGGGACGACGGTGACGATCACCCTCGCCCCCGACCCTGCAAAACCCTAGGGTTTTGCGAAGTTGAGGGGCGGCCAACCCTGCAAAACCCTAGGGTTTTGCGAAGTTGGGGGTGGCTGAGCCTGCATTGCCGTTGGGGAATGCGAAAAGGGAGGGGAGGTCAAGCCTCGTCGGGGGTGGTGGCGTCCAGCTCGGGGGAGGTGCGGTCGATGCGTCGGCGCATCTCGGGGAAGGCCGCCTCGGTGAAGCCGAAGTCCTCGTAGATGTCGCGGCCCATCTCGGTCGCGTTGAGCGAGAGCACCTCGACGTCGGTCTCGTCCTCGAACCACGCGATGAGCTCGGCGACGACGGCGTGGGTGAAGCCCAGGCGACGGTGCCGGGGGAAGGTGGCGATGTTGGACACGAGGCCACCCGTGCCGCGGCGGCCGGGCGCCGGCATGAGGTCGGTGACCTGACCCATGGCGCACGAGACGACGGTGCCGTGGGCCTCGGCGACGACGACCCGCACGTCGTCCTCACCGAGTCGCAGCTGCAGCCAGCGGGCGGCGTCCTGCTGCCAGCCGATGTCGGAGACCTCCTCGGAGGAGGTGCCCATCGCCTCGAACATCAGTGCCCGCAGGGCGACGATGGTGCCGATGTCGCCGGCCGTGGCCGGCCGGATCACCGAGCCCTCCACGGGCCCGGGCGCGGGCTCCCTTCGCCGGTCACGGGTGGTGCGGCGGGGCAGGCGGGGGGCTCGAGGTGCCATGCGCCCATCCTGCCCCAGCCGGGTGCGCCCGCACGGGAACATCCGGGACCGACGTCGTGTTTGGACCACCGTGCCTGCTCTGGCACAATCGACTGCTGGTCCGGTTCACGGCACGCGGCACAGACGCTCGCAGTTGTCGGCCCCAGCGAGGGCGCAACGCCGACCCGGACGACACGACCAAGGAGCACCACGTGAAGAAGGACATCCACCCCACCTACGAGGCCACCAGCGTCTCGTGCACCTGCGGCAACACCTTCACCACCCGCAGCACCAAGCCGGGCGGCGAGATCCGCGTCGAGATCTGCAGCAACTGCCACCCCTTCTACACGGGCAAGCAGAAGATCATGGACACCGGTGGTCGCGTGGCCCGCTTCCAGAAGCGTTACGGCCAGAAGACCGAGGCCAAGTAACCCACTCGATGCGCCGGTCAGCCCACAGGGCTGGCCGGCGCATCAGTCGTTTCCACCACCCCTCCACCTCCGCTCCACCCACCGACCGCCGGGAGGCCACCGTGCTCGAGTCCGTCGAGGCGCTGCTCGCCGAGCACGCCGAGCTCGAGGCGTCGCTCGCCGACCCGGCCGTCATCGGTGACCCCGACCGCCTGCGCGACGTCAACCGGCGCTATGCCGAGCTGACCCCGGTGGTCACGGCCCAGCGTGAGCTCGACCTGGCCGTCGGTGACCTCGAGGCCGCCCGCGAGCTGGCCGCGGAGGACGCGGCCTTCGCCGCCGAGGTCCCCGCGCTCGAGGAGGCGGTTGCCGCCGGCGAGGACCGGATGCGCCGCCTGCTCATCCCGCGTGACCCCGATGACGACCGTGACGTGATCCTCGAGATCAAGGCGGGCGAAGGGGGAGAGGAGTCCGCCCTCTTCGCCGGCGACCTGCTGCGCATGTACCTGCGCCATGCGGAGAAGCGCGGCTGGACCACGCGCCTGCTCGACGCCACCGAGTCCGACCTCGGCGGCTACAAGGACGTGCGGGTCGCGGTCGGTGCCAAGGGCACGCCGGAGCCGGGCGCCGCCCCGTGGGCCCGCCTCAAGTACGAAGGGGGAGTCCACCGCGTCCAGCGCGTCCCCGTCACCGAGAGCCAGGGTCGTATCCACACCTCCGCGGCCGGCGTGTGGGTCATGCCCGACGTCGGCGACGTCGTCGAGGTCGAGATCGACCCCAACGACCTGAAGATCGACGTCTACCGCTCGTCGGGTCCCGGCGGGCAGTCGGTCAACACGACCGACTCGGCCGTGCGGATCACCCACCTGCCGACCGGCACCGTCGTCTCCTGCCAGAACGAGAAGTCGCAGCTGCAGAACAAGGAGTCGGCGATGCGCGTGCTGCGCGCCCGGCTGCACCAGATGGCGATGGACGAGGCGGCGGCCGAGGCCAAGGAGGCGCGTGCCTCGCAGGTGCGCACCGTCGACCGCTCGGAGCGGATCCGCACCTACAACTTCCCCGAGAACCGGATCAGCGACCACCGCACCGGCTTCAAGGCCAACCGGCTCGACACCGTGCTCGACGGCGACCTCGACGCGGTGATCGACTCCGCGGTGCAGGCCGACGAGGAGGCGCGGCTCGCGGCTCTCGCCGGGGACGGGGAGTGACCTCCCTTCGCTCGGCGGTGGGGGAGGCGACGGCGACGCTCACCGCTGCGGGCGTGCCGACCCCACGACCTGACGCGCTGCTCCTCGCGGCCCACGCCCTGGGCTGCGACCGGGCCGAGGTGGAGCGCCGGATGCTGCTCGGTGCCGACCTCGACGAGATGACCTCGCGGCGGCTCGACGCGCTCGTCGAGGAGCGCGCCACCCGGGTGCCGCTGCAGCACCTCACCGGCACCGCCCCCTTCCGCCGGCTCGAGCTGCACGTCGGGCCCGGGGTCTTCGTGCCCCGCCCCGAGACGGAGGCCGCCGTCGACCACGTGCTGGCGGCGCTCGACGGGCTCGACGCGCCGGTCGTCGTCGACCTGTGCACCGGCTCGGGCGCGCTCGCGCTGGGCGTCGCCGACGAGGCGCCGGGTGCCGAGGTGACCGCCGTCGAGCTCAGCGAGCTCGCCGTGGCCTGGGCCGCCCGCAACATCGAGGCGAGCGGGCTGCCCGTGCGGCTCGTCGCCGCCGACGCCACCGCCGACCCGGCCACCGTGCCCGAGCTCGCCGAGCTCGTCGGCCGGGTCGACGTCGTCGTGTCCAACCCGCCCTACATCCCCGTCGGGATGGTGCCGCTCGAGCCGGAGGTCGCCGAGCACGACCCCCAGGTGGCGCTCTACGGCGGCAGCGCCGACGGGCTGGCGATCCCGCTCGCGGTCGCCGCGACCGCCGCGCGCCTGCTGCGGCCGGGCGGGCTGCTCGTCATGGAGCACGCCGACAGCCAGGGCGAGAGCCTGCCCCGCGCGCTGGTGGCGACGGGCGACTGGGCGGACGCCACCGACCACACCGACCTCGCCGGACGCCCCCGCACCACGACCGCACGTCGCGCCTGAGCCCGGCACGAGCATGACGAAGGGGGCGTGGCCGGTCGGCCACGCCCCCTTCGGTGGTGCTGGGAACTTCAGAGGATGTACATCAGCAGCACGATGATCAGCAGCACGCCGACGATCGTCCAGATGAGACCTGAGCCTCGCATGTTCTCCTCCTCGAGGGGATCGGTTTTGGGCGGTCGTTCAACCTATCGCCGCGAGGGGCGCGTGGGGGGCGAAGCGGCGTCACCAATTCGGCGGCGTCCCGACCGGGCCCGTCCGCCGCGAGCCTGCGGCATAGGGTGGGCCCCATGAGTCCCGTCGTTGATGCGACCACCGCAGACCGCGAGCAGAGCGTGACGGCGACGGTCGACGCCGTCCGCCGCGGCGAGGTCGTCGTCATCCCCACCGACACCGTCTACGGGATCGGGGCCGACGCCTTCGACCCCGAGGCCGTGGCCGCCGTCCTCAGCGCGAAGGGGAGGGGCCGCGACATGCCCCCGCCCGTCCTCATCCCCGACGTGCGCACCGTCGACGGACTGGCCCGCGCCGTGCCCGAGTGGGCCCGCCGGCTGGTCGACCAGCTGTGGCCCGGTCCGCTGACCCTCGTGCTGTGGGCGCAGCCCTCGCTGCACTGGGACCTCGGTGAGACCGCCGGCACCGTCGCGCTGCGCATGCCCGACGACGAGATCGCCCTCGAGGTCCTGCGCGAGACCGGCCCGCTCGCCGTGACGAGCGCCAACCGCACCGGCGAGCCGGCGGCCACGACCGTCACCGACGCCGCCGTGCAGCTCGGGCCGGCCGTGAGCGTCTACCTCGACGGTGGTCCGCGGGCCACCCAGGAGCCGTCGACGATCATCGACTGCACCGGCGAGCACCCCGTCGTGCTGCGTCAGGGCGCCGTCGGCCGCGAGCGGCTCGAGGAGATCCTCGGTGTCGGCTTCGACCGGCCGGACGACGCGGGGGAGGGCGTCGCCGACGTCGCGGACCCCGGTGCCGAGCCCGAGCCCCAGCCGGAGTCGCCCGTCGCCGACGTGGCAGAGGCCGAGGCCGGGTCCGAGCCGCAGCGCGGCGACCTGCCAACCTACGACGACGAGGACCCCGAGGTCGCGGCCGCCGAGGCCGCCCGCCTGCGCGAGCCGCGTCACGGCACCGGCGGTGACGCCGCCGACGCCGAGTGGGAGGATCTCCCTTCGTCAGACCGTGCGACGGCGCAGGCCGCGCCCACCGACCCGCCGCAGACCGACCCCACCACCCCCACGGAGGCCCCGCGATGACCGACGACACCTTCTACGGCTCCGACTTCGGCGCCCTGAGCGCCTTCGACCCGGAGATCGCCGGTGTCCTCACCAGCGAGCTCGACCGCATCCGCGGCGGCCTCCAGCTCATCGCGAGCGAAAACATCTCCTCTCCCGAGGTGCTCACCGCGCTCGGGTCGACGCTGAGCAACAAGTACGCCGAGGGCTACCCGGGGCGTCGCTACTACGGCGGCTGCTCCGAGGTCGACAAGGCCGAGAACCTCGCCATCGAGCGCGCCAAGAGCCTGCTCGGCGCCGAGCACGCCAACGTGCAGGCCCACTCCGGCGCCAGCGCCAACCAGGCCGTCTACGGTGCCTTCCTCCAGCCGGGGGAGAAGATCCTCGCGATGTCGCTGCCGCACGGTGGCCACCTCACCCACGGCACCAAGGTCTCCTTCTCGGGCAAGTGGTTCGACGCCGTCCACTACGGCGTGCACCCGGAGACCGAGGACGTCGACTACGACGAGATGGAGCGCCTGGCCAAGGAGCACCGTCCCAAGGTCATCTGCTCCGGCGGCTCCGCGATCCCGCGCCTGCTCGACTTCGAGCGCATCCGCGCGATCTGCGACGAGGTCGGCGCGATCATGTGGGTCGACGCGGCGCACTTCATCGGCCTCGTCGCCGGCAAGGCGATCCCGAGCCCGGTCCCGCTCGCCGACGTCGTCACCTTCACGACGCACAAGGTGCTGCGTGGCCCCCGCTCCGGTGCACTCGTGTGCAAGGAGGAGCACGCCAAGGCGCTCGACAAGGCGATCTTCCCGATGATGCAGGGCGGCCCGCAGATGCACACGATCGCCGCCAAGGCGGTCAACTTCAAGGAGTGTGCGACGCCCGAGTACCAGCAGTACGCGGCCGACGTCATCGCCAACTCCAAGGTCCTCGCAGACGAGCTGCTCCAGCGCGGCATCCGCCCGACGACCGGCGGCACCGACACCCACCTCGCGCTGCTCGACCTGCAGGGCGTGGGCGTCACCGGTGTCGACGCCGAGGCGCGTTGCGACGCGGCCGGCATCACGCTCAACAAGAACGCCATCCCCAACGACCCGCAGAAGCCCTCGGTCGCCTCCGGCATCCGCGTCGGCACCCCCTGCGTCACGACGCAGGGCATGGGTACCGACGAGATGGTCAAGATCGCCGAGCTCATCCACACCGCCGTGACGACGGGCGACGCCGACCCCGAGCACGCCGTCTCCCGCGAGGTGCGTGCCCAGGTGAGCGAGCTGGTCACCACCTTCCCCGCCTACCCGCGCTGATCCCCCTCCGGACCGTGGTCGAGGTGCGAGGAGCTCCGCGACGGGGCCTCGACGCCTCGCAGGGGAGGGGTGAGCGGTGAGGGAGTACCTCTTCGTCTTCCTCGTCGCGCTCGCGACGACCTATGTCCTCGTCCCGCTGATGCGCACCATCGCGGTGCGCGTCGGCGCCTTCACCGAGGTGCGGGAGCGCGACGTCCACGTCGTGCCGATCCCGCGCCTCGGTGGGGTGGCGATGTTCTTCGGCTACGCGGCCGCGACCCTCGCGGCCTCGCGCATGCCCTTCCTGCGGCAGGTCTTCGAGACCGGTGAGCTCATCGGGATCCTCGTCGGCGCGGCCGTCGTCTGCCTCGTCGGGGCGATCGACGACGTCAAGGAGCTCGACGCCCTGACCAAGCTCGGCGGCCAGCTCGTCGCCGCGGCGATCATCGCCTTCGCGGGGGTGCAGTTCTTCTCGCTGCCGCTGGGCACGGTGACCGTGCTGCCGGCGCCGCTGCTCGTGCTGCTGACGATCTTCGTCGTCGTGCTGTGCATCAACGCGGTCAACTTCATCGACGGGCTCGACGGCCTGGCCGCCGGCCTCGTGGCGATCGCCGCCGGCGCCTTCTTCATCTACAGCTATCTCATCTCGGGCAGCTACGACCCGCCCAATGTCTTCTCCTCGGCGACCTTCGTCTCCGCGGCGCTCGCCGGGTGCTGCCTGGGCTTCCTGCCGCACAACGTCTTCCCGGCGAAGCTCTTCATGGGTGACTCCGGCGCGCTGCTCCTCGGCCTGCTGCTAGCGGCCGCGACGATCTCCAACGTCGGTCAGATCAACCCCGACCAGGTGAGCGCCAACGCGCTCGCGGCCACCGTGCTGCCGCTGCTCATCCCGATCTCGATCATGCTGCTGCCGCTGCTCGACGTCGTGTGGGCGGTCGCGCGGCGCACCGCCCGCGGCCAGCGCCCCTGGGACGCCGACAGCCAGCACCTGCACCACCGGATGCTCCAGATCGGCCACGGTCACCGGCGTGCGGTCCTGCTGCTGTGGCTCTGGGCGGCCGTCGTCGCCCTCGGCGCCGTGAGCCTGGTCTTCCTGCCCCTGCTCGTCGCCGGCATCGGGGGAGTGGTGATGCTCGTCGTCGCCGCCGTCCTGACGATCTGGCTGCCGCGGTTCTCGCGCCCGGGCCACCGCCCGAAGACGTACGACACCCAGGGCCAGCGTCTCGACGTCTGAGGGCCGGCCAGGGCGAATTGGTGGCCCTCGCGGCGCTTGTGTAAACTTTCACAAGCGCCCACCGGACCGTTCGGTCCGACCCGCCAGAGCACCTCGTGCTCCCGTTCCCGAAGTGAGCCGATGACCACGACTCAGCGCCGCAGCCCCGTGCCGGGCATGCGCCGTGGTGTCCTCGTCGCCGGTGTCGTCGGGACGGTCCTGACCACCGCCGTCGCGGCCGTGGCGAAGGGGGGAGACGCCGCCCTCAGCGCGCTGGCCGGCTCCCTGCTCGCTTTCTTCGTCGTGCTGACCGGCCTCGTGGCGATCTCGCTCATCGTCGCCGGCGACGTCGGCACGTCGATGGCCGGAGCCGGGGTCGTCTACCTCGGGCAGCTCATCATCCTCGTCGCCGCGGTCGCCGCGCTGCGCGAGATGACGTGGCTCGACGGCCGCACCGCCGCGCTGTCGGCTGTTGCCGCCGCCGTGCTGCTCCAGGTGGGTGTCATCGCCGGATACGTGCGTAGCCGCCACCTGATCCACCCGGCCGGGGTCGGCGCATGAGCGCCCTGACCCGCCGGGCGAAGGGCGGCAACCCCCGACTCGTGACCAAGGCGCTCCCCAGCGCCGAGGACTCCGCGGCACAGACCGCGCGCTACCGCCACGACCCGTCCGCTCCGCATCCGGCCGCAGGGTCGGATGCGATGGCGGCGACGGTCCTGGCACACCTGATCACCGGGCCGATCCTGTACGGAGCCATCGGCTGGCTGCTCGACCGCTGGCTGGGAACGTCGTTCCTCGTCGTCGTCGGTGTCGTCGGCGGAATGGCTCTGTCGCTGTACGTGATCTGGCTCCGGTACGGTACGTCCCAAGCACCCCACTCCGACCGCGCCACCGCGTCGACGCTCGGTGCCCAGCCACACAACGAGGAGAACCAGTGATCCTGACTGCGCCCGCGCTGCCTGCTGCCGGTGGGGGGGAGTTCCACTCCCCGACGCCGGAGATCTTCTGGCAGCCGCTCTTCGAGGTCGGCGGCATCGTCGTCACCAACCAGATGGCGTGGGCCGCCATCGTCACGGCGGTCGTCTCGATCGCGCTGGTCACCCTGAGCCGCAAGGCGGCCGTCGTCCCGAGCAAGGGCCAGTGGCTCCTCGAGGGCTTCTACAACTTCCCGCGCAACAGCGTGGCGCGCGACATGATCGGGACCAAGGAGTTCCGCAAGTTCGTGCCGCTCATCGTCACCCTCTTCACGATGGTGCTCTTCTACAACCTGATGGGCATCTTCCCCTTCGCGATGAACCCGGTGACGGGCAAGATCGGATTCCCGATCGCCCTCGTCGCGGTCGTCTACGTGGTCTACCACTGGATCGGTTTCCAGAAGATGGGCTTCGTCGGCTACTTCAAGCACATGGTCCCGCCGGGCCTGCCGGGTTGGATCGTGCCCGTGGTCTTCCTGCTCGAGCTGATCACCTACTTCATCACCCGGCCGCTGACGCTGGCGCTGCGACTCTTCGGCAACATGTTCGCCGGCCACATGGTCATCTACCTCTTCGTCACGGCGGGTGCCTACTTCCTGCTCGACGGTGGCGCCCTGCTGAAGGTGCTGTCGCTGCCGACCTTCCTCATGGCCGGCGTCATGGTGCTCTTCGAGGCGCTGGTGCAGTTCCTCCAGGCCTTCGTCTTCGTCCTCCTGACCTCCAGCTACATCGCTGGGGCGCTCGCCGACGACCACTGAGTCACCCACCGACCTACAACTGAAGATCGTCCCCACACTGAACTTCCCCAGGGCACAAGCTCAGGGGTCACACGAAACACACGAAAGAGGAATCATCGTGGAAGGCAACCTCTCGCTCGTCGGCTACGGCCTGTCCGCCATCGGCCCGGCCATCGCCGTCGGTCTGATCTTCGCCGCGTACATCAACGGTGTCGCCCGTCAGCCCGAGGCCCGCGGCCTGCTGCAGCCGATCGCCATCCTCGGCTTCGCCCTCGCCGAGGCGCTCGCCATCTTCGGTCTGGTGCTCTTCTTCCTCTGAGCCTGCCGGCAACGGCCATCCGTCATCGGCACCAGTAACTAGGAGTACCCGTGCACATCACCGCAACCGCCTCGTCGGTCGTGGGTCTCGCCGCGGCCGACGGGGAGAGCATGCCGCTCATCCCGCACATCCCGGAGCTCGTCTTCGGTCTCGTCATGTTCGCGATCCTCTACTTCGTCGTCGCGAAGTTCGTGGTCCCGAACATCGAGAAGGCCTACGCCGAGCGCCACGCCGCGATCGAGGGTGGCATTGCCCAGGCCGAGAACGCCCAGGCAGAGGCCGAGGCCGCCAAGGCCCAGTACGAGGCCCAGCTGGCCGAGGCCCGCGCCGAGGCCGCGAAGATCCGTGAGGACGCACGCGCCGAGGGCGCGGCCATCGTCGCGGAGATGCGCGGGCAGGCGCAGGACGAGGCCAACCGCATCACCGAGTCGGCGCACAAGCAGATCGAGGCCGAGCGCCAGCAGGCCTCCGTCTCGCTGCGCGGTGAGGTGGGTCGTCTGTCGACCGACCTGGCCGGTCGCATCGTCGGCCACGAGCTGCAGGACTCCTCCAGCCGTCAGGGCCTCATCGACCGCTTCCTCGCGGAGCTCGAGTCGGGCCAGGTCCAGCCGGAGAAGGTCGGGCAGACGCAGCAGGGTGACGCCTGATGCGAGGCTCTTCCCGCGCCGCCGTGGCCGAGGGACGCCAGTCCTTCGAGACCGCGCTGACGTCGGGTGACGCGGCCGTCGTGGCCGACGAGCTCTTCGCCGTCACCGGGCTGCTCGACGACAACGCGGCCCTGCGCCGCAGCGTCGCCGACCCCTCCCGCGAGGGCAAGGACCGGTCCGACCTGGTCACCCGCCTGCTCCACGGCAAGGTGTCCAACGAGACCGTCGGCATCGTCTCGGTGCTCGCCGGTCAGCGCTGGGCCCAGGAGCGCGACCTCACCGACACGCTCGAGCGCTTCGCCGTCGAGGCCACCCTCAAGGGAGCCGAGGCCGCCGGTGCGCTCGACCAGGTCGAGGACGAGCTCTTCCGCTTCGAGCGCCTCGTCGACGGCTCGCCGGAGCTGCGTGACGCCCTCGCCAACCGGCAGGGCGACCCGCAGGGCAAGGCCGAGGTCATCAGCCGACTGCTCGACGGCAAGGCCCGTCCCGAGTCCGTGCGCCTGGCCCGACAGGCCGTGCTCGCGCCCCGGGGCCGCCGCTTCGACCGGACGATCGAGGAGTTCCTCGACTTCGCCGCGGAGCGTCGCCAGCAGCTGACCGCCGTCGTCACGTCCGCGGTCGACCTCACGCAGGAGCAGCGCAGTCGGCTCGCCGCCGCGTTGCAGCAGATCTACAGCAAGCCCGTCCAGCTGCAGATCGTCCACGACGAGGACGTCATCGGCGGGATCCGGGTCCAGATCGGCGACGAGGTCGTCGACGGGACTGTCCTGCGACGTCTCGACGAGGCGAAGCGCCACCTGGCCGGCTGAGCCCGGGTCCAGACCCACCATGCAGACCACATATTCGGCCACCACAGCGGCCGGCAACGAGGAGAAGACAACATGACGGAGCTTTCGATCCGTCCGGAGGAGATCCGGGACGCCCTGGACGGCTACGTGCGGTCCTACAACCCGGGCGCGGCCTCCCGCGAAGAGGTCGGCCGCGTCACCGACACCGGTGACGGCATCGCCCACGTCGAGGGACTCCCTTCGGCCATGACCAACGAGCTGCTCGAGTTCGAGGACGGCACCCTCGGCCTCGCGCTCAACCTCGACGTCCACGAGATCGGTGTCGTCGTCCTCGGCGACTTCTCCAAGATCGAGGAGGGCCAGGCGGTCAAGCGCACCGGCGAGGTCCTCTCGGTGCCGGTCGGCGAGGGCTTCCTCGGCCGCGTCGTCAACCCGCTCGGCCAGCCGATCGACGGACTCGGCGACATCGAGTCCGAGGAGCGCCGCCAGCTCGAGCTGCAGGCTCCGAGCGTCGTCCAGCGCAAGTCGGTCCACGAGCCGCTGCAGACCGGTCTGAAGTCGGTCGACGCCATGACGCCGATCGGCCGTGGCCAGCGTCAGCTGATCATCGGTGACCGCCAGACCGGCAAGACCACGGTCGCGGTCGACACGATCATCAACCAGAAGCAGTTCTGGGAGACCGGCGACCCGCAGAAGCAGGTCCGCTGCATCTACGTCGCCATCGGCCAGAAGGGCTCCACGATCGCGTCCGTCAAGGGCACGCTCGAGGAGGCCGGCGCCATGGAGTACACGACGATCGTCGCGGCCCCCGCGTCCGACGCCGCCGGCTTCAAGTACCTCGCCCCCTTCACCGGCTCGGCCATCGGCCAGCACTGGATGTACCAGGGCAAGCACGTCCTCATCGTCTTCGACGACCTGAGCAAGCAGGCCGAGGCCTACCGCTCGATGTCGCTGCTGCTCCGCCGCCCGCCGGGCCGCGAGGCCTACCCGGGTGACGTCTTCTACCTGCACTCGCGTCTGCTGGAGCGCTGCGCCAAGCTCTCCGACGACATGGGCGCCGGCTCGATGACCGGTCTGCCGATCATCGAGACGAAGGCGGGCGACGTCTCGGCGTACATCCCGACCAACGTCATCTCGATCACCGACGGCCAGATCTACCTGCAGGCCGACCTCTTCAACTCCGACGTCCGCCCCGCCATCGACGTGGGTGTCTCGGTCTCGCGTGTCGGCTCGGCCGCGCAGACCAAGGCGATGAAGTCGGTCTCCGGTCGCCTCAAGCTCGACCTGGCCCAGTACCGCGCGCTCGAGGCCTTCGCGATGTTCGCGTCCGACCTCGACCCGGCCTCGAAGCAGCAGCTGGCCCGCGGCGCCCGCCTCGTCGAGCTGCTCAAGCAGAAGCAGGCCGACCCCTACCCGGTGCCGGAGCAGGCCGTGGCGATCTGGGCCGGTACCACCGGTGAGCTCGACTCGATCGCGGTCGAGGACATCCGTCGCTTCGAGTCGGAGTTCCTCGCCCACCTGCGTCGCAACAAGAACGACCTCATGGAGGGCATCCAGGAGACGGGCAAGCTCGAGGACTCGACGATCTCCGCCCTCGAGGCCGAGATCGCCAGCTTCCGCGACACCTTCGCCCCCTCCAACGTCGAGGACGTCCCGGTGGGCTCTGCCGAGGAGTCGGGCGAGGACGCCCAGGACTCCGAGCAGGTCCAGATCGTCAAGCAGAAGCGCTGACCCACCACCGGTCGGGCGTCGCCAGCGGCGCCCGACCGGGGGAGCAGCACCCCCGACCGGCCCACCCCGGGTGAGCCGACCACAGACCATCAGAGAGGCGGAAGCACATGGGAGCGCAGATCCGGGAGTACCGGCAGCGCATCCGGGCCGTCAGTTCGACCAAGAAGATCACGCGCGCCATGGAGCTCATGGCGGCCTCGCGTGTCGTCAAGGCCCAGCAGGCGGTGCGTGAGTCCACGCCCTATGCCCGCGCGCTGACCCGCGCGGCCTCGGCCGTGGCCACCCACTCGGACGAGGACCACCCGCTGACGACCGAGCCGGAGACGGTGCGCCGCGCCGCGGTCCTCGTCGTCGCGGCCGACCGCGGTCTCGCGGGCGGCTACAACGCCAACGTCCTCAAGGAGGGCGAGCGGGTCTCTGCCGCTCTGCGTGACCAGGGCAAGGAGGTCCAGACGTACCTCGTGGGTCGTCGCGCGGTCTCCTACTACTCCTTCCGCAAGAGGGAGTTCGTCGCCGAGTGGACCGGCTCGTCCGAGAAGCCGACCTTCGAGAACGCCCGCGAGATCGGCGAGCGCCTCGTGGCGGACTTCATCAAGGACTACGAGGACGGTGGCGTCGAAGAGGTCCACGTCGTCTACACCCGCTTCGTCTCCATGGTCACCCAGGAGGCCGAGGTCATCCGGCTGCTCCCGCTCGAGGTCGTCGAGGGCGTCGAGGAGCCGAGCGAGGACGAGGTGCACCCGCTCTACGAGTTCGAGCCGAGCGGCGAGGAGCTGCTCGACACGCTGCTCCCGCGCTACGTCAACGCGCGCATCTTCAACTGCCTCCTCATGGCGGCGGCCTCCGAGCTCGCGGCCCGTCAGCGCGCCATGAAGTCGGCGACCGACAACGCCGAGGAGCTCATCAAGAAGTACACCCGACTGGCCAACCAGGCCCGTCAGGCCGAGATCACCCAGGAGATCTCCGAGATCGTCGGCGGGGCCGGGGCCCTGGCCGAGTCCAAGTGAGAAGGTAGAGAGAACCCATGACTGCCACCGTCACCGAAGAGAACACCACCCAGGCGGGTGGGGTCGGGCGCATCTCCCGCGTCACCGGCCCGGTCGTCGACGTCGAGTTCAGCGCCGACACCATGCCCGACCAGTACAACCTGCTCACCACCGAGGTCACGATCGGGGACACCACCCGCACGCTGAACCTCGAGGTCGCCCAGCACATCGGCGACAACATGGTGCGAGCCATCTCCCTGCAGCCCACCGACGGTCTCGTCCGCGGCGCCCAGGTCCAGGACACCGGCGGCCCGATCAGCGTCCCCGTCGGCGACGTCACCCTCGGCAAGGTCTTCAACACGACCGGCGCCTGCCTCAACCTCGAGGAGGGCGAGACCCTCGAGGTCAACGAGCGCTGGGGCATCCACCGCTCCGCCCCGGCCTTCGACCAGCTCGAGTCGAAGACGCAGATGTTCGAGACCGGCATCAAGGTCATCGACCTGCTCACCCCCTACGTCCAGGGTGGCAAGATCGGCCTCTTCGGTGGTGCCGGTGTCGGCAAGACCGTCCTCATCCAGGAGATGATCGCCCGTGTCGCGCGCGACCATGGTGGTGTCTCCGTCTTCGCCGGTGTCGGTGAGCGCACCCGTGAGGGCAACGACCTCATGGTCGAGATGGAGGAGGCCGGCGTCCTCGGTCAGACCGCCCTGGTCTTCGGCCAGATGGACGAGCCGCCGGGCACGCGTCTGCGCGTCGCCCTGTCCGCGCTGACGATGGCGGAGTACTTCCGCGACGTGCAGAAGCAGGACGTCCTGCTCTTCATCGACAACATCTTCCGCTTCACGCAGGCCGGCTCCGAGGTCTCCACGCTGCTGGGTCGCATGCCCTCCGCCGTGGGCTACCAGCCGACCCTCGCCGACGAGATGGGTGTCCTCCAGGAGCGCATCACCTCGACGCGTGGTCACTCGATCACCTCGATGCAGGCGATCTACGTGCCGGCCGACGACTACACCGACCCGGCCCCGGCGACGACCTTCGCCCACCTCGACGCGACGACCGAGCTCAACCGTGAGATCGCGTCCATGGGTATCTACCCGGCTGTGGACCCGCTCACCTCGACGAGCCGCATCCTCGACCGTCGGTACATCGCGGAGGACCACTACAACACCGCGGTGCGCGTCAAGCAGATCCTCCAGAAGAACAAGGAGCTGCAGGACATCATCGCGATCCTCGGTATCGACGAGCTGTCCGAGGAGGACAAGATCCTCGTCAACCGTGCCCGTCGCATCCAGCGCTTCCTGTCGCAGAACACCTACGTCGCCAAGCAGTTCACCGGCATCGAGGGTTCGACGGTCCCGCTGACCGACACGATCGAGGCCTTCACCAAGATTGCCGACGGCGAGTACGACCACGTCGCCGAGCAGGCCTTCTTCATGTGCGGTGGCCTCGACGACGTCGAGCGCCAGTGGGCGGACATCCAGAAGAGCCTCTGACCCGACCCCGCGTCACCGTGACGGCCGCTCCCTTCGCTCGAAGGGGGCGGCCGTCGCCGTCCCCGGACCCGTTGGGGCGAAGGGGGCCGCGGCACCTACACTGGCGGCCATGACGACTCCCGGTGAGCACCCCGACCAGCAGCCCGGTCCGCCCCCTCCGCCCGGCGCGCAGAGCGCCCCGCAGGGGCAGGGCGGTCAGCCCACGGCCGGCGGCTACCAGCAGCACGGTGCCTACCAGCAGCAGGGTGGGTACCAGCAGGCGCCCGGCTACCAGCAGGCGCCCCAGCTGACCGGCGGCGAGCGCTACCACCTCAACGTCATGGGCCAGGAGTACGGCCCCTACGGACTGACCGAGCTCGCCGGCATGGCGACCGGCGGCCAGCTCAAGGGCGACACCCCGGTGCGGGCGGAGGGGCAGCAGAACTGGTTCCCCGCGTCGCAGGTGCCCGGGCTCTTCTCCAGCCGCGAGTGGATGACGACCCTGCTGCTGTCGATCTTCGTCGGCAGCCTCGGCGTCGACCGCTTCTACCTCGGCCAGACCGGCCTCGGCGTCCTCAAGCTGCTCACCTGCGGTGGCGCGGGCATCTGGCAGATCATCGACATCATCTTCGTGGTCACCCGCAAGATGGTCGACGTCGACGGGCGGCCGCTGCGGTGACCCAGCAGGTCCACGGCCGGGTCCACCTGGCGCGAGGCGTCAGCATCGCGGAGCGATGGGTCGTGCCCGTCGTCGCCGCGATCAGCCTCGTCGGGTTGGTCATCGCCCGGCTGTGGCCCGTCCCCTCCGTCGACGGCGGGACACCGACCTGCCTCATGCGCACCCTCACCGGGCTGCCCTGCCCCGGGTGCGGCATGACCCGCTCGTGGGTGCACCTGGCGCACGGCGACGTCGCGACCGCCTTCGAGTACAACCTCTTCGGCCCGGTCGCCATGGCCGCGGCCGCCGGCATCGTCGTGTGGACCGTCTACGCCCTCGTGCGGCGGGTACCGACGCACTCGTTGCTCGACAAGGTCAACCCCCGCATCCTGCTCGGCCTGACGGTGCTGTGGCTGGCCTACTCAGCCGTGCGGATCATCAGCCTCTCGCTGGGGCAGGACTACTTCGCGCTCGTCGTCGCCTGAGGCGCGCGCAGACCCCCTCCGGGTGCGGGATACGATGGACTCCCGCACCACCCCGAGACGAAGGACCCCGCAGTGAGCTCCCTCAACGTCGAACTCGTCGCCGCCGACCGCAAGGTCTGGTCCGGCGAGGCCAGCATGGTCCGTGCCCGCAGCACCGAGGGCGAGATCGGCATCCTGCCCGGCCACACCCCCCTGCTCGGCGTCCTCGTCGAGGGCGACGTCGTCATCCAGACCGAGGGTGGGGAGCAGACCGCCACGATCGATGGCGGCTTCCTCTCCGTCGACAGCGACACCGTGACCATCGTCGCCGAGACCGTCCAGACCCCGGCCAAGGCCTGACACAGGTCCCATGTCCACCCTGCAGGCGGTCGAGCTCGTCCTGCTGGCAGGGTGCGTGGTCATCGCGCTCTGGCTCGTCGTCCTCTGGCTGCGACGCCGGTCGCTGGCCGCCCACGGACCCGTCAGCCCTTGCGCCGTCAAGCTGCCCGAGTCGCCCCGCTGGCGACTCGGGCTGCTGCGTCTCGGCTCCGAGCAGCTCGACTGGTTCAGCGTCGGGGGAGTGACGACCCACCCGACGATGTCCTGGCACCGCGCGGGCCTCGAGATCTCCACGCCGACGTCCGGTGAGACGATCTCGATCCCCGGGCTCGACGCGGCCGTGGCCATCACGCTGACCACCCACGGCAGCGAGGTCGCCCGCCTGGCCCTGGAGCCGAAGATCTACCCGGCCGTGCGGTCGTGGCTGGAGTCGGCGCCCCCCGGCCACAACGTCAACGTGACCTGAGCCCCCTTCGCATCTGCTTAAGGTCGTGCGCCCTTGGTGGGGCGCTCCTCGCGGCCGCCGCCGGGCTGCCACAGCACGTCGCCGCCGATCGGCAGGTTGGCCACGCGGGCGAGGATGAAGAGCAGGTCCGACAGCCGGTTGAGATAGGTCGTCGTCAGCGGGTTGACCCCGCCCACGCCGCGCTCGTCGGCGGTCTCCGTGCCGTAGTCCTCGCGCGCCGCCCACGCGGAGCGCTCCGCGCGGCGCACGACCGTCGTCGCGTGGTGCAGGTGGGCGGAGCCCGGGGTGCCGCCGGGGAGGATGAAGGAGCGCAGCTTCTCCACCTGCGTCAGGTAGTGGTCGCAGTCCGCCTCGAGCTCGTCGACCCACTCCTGCTTGACGCGCAGCGGCGGGTACTCCGGGTCGCTCTGCAGTGGCGTCGACAGGTCGGCCCCGAGGTCGAAGAGGTCGTTCTGCACCCGGGTGAGCGTCGTGACGACCTCCTCCGAAAGCTCGCCCGTCGCGATGGCGACGCCGATGACGGCATTGGCCTCGTTGGCGTCGGCGTAGGCCTGCAGGCGGGAGTCGGTCTTGCTCGTGCGGCTGAAGTCGCCGAGCGCGGTCGTCCCCTCGTCGCCGGTGCGGGTGTAGATCCGGGTGAGGTTGACCATGCCGCCATCGTGGCAGACCCCGCCGCCTGACCGCCCGGCGGTGCGGTCCTGACTCGCTGCAGGAGATGACGTGATCGCATCGTGACGGCTGGGTGCAACCGGATCGGTGTCTCGCACGTCACACTGGATGACAACGGTTCGGCAGGGGAAAGCAGGTAACCGTCATGAGCGCAATGACCGCGCTGAGCCCAGTGGGCGGCACCGGGACCACTCGCGTGCGGGTGCACGTGCCCTTCGACATCCGGCACAGCGCCGACCTGCGGCAGGGCTTCGTCGCCGCCCTGCACGAAGGGGGCGACCTCCTCCTCGTCGACCTCACCGAGTCCACGGTCGTCGACAAGGTCGGCTTCGCGACCCTCGTGGGGGCGCACGCCCGGGCCGCGCGCGCCGGCCGTCGTCTGCGCTACGTCGGCGCCGACGAGCGCACCACCCGTCTGCTGCGCCGCGCCGGCCTCGCCCGGCTGCTCCACGGCACCCCGGAGCCCGCCGTCGCCGTGCGGCGCCGCCGCGCCGCCGTCTGACCGCGCCCGCTCCTGCCTAGACTCGCGCGGGTGATCGACGTCGACCCGCCCGCGGAGAGTGCCCGAGCCCGGATGCCCTGGGACGGCCGCAGGGACCCCGCCGTCGACCTCGTGCGGGGCATCGCCGTCGTCTGCATGGTCATCGCCCACGTGCGGGTGTGGTCCCCCTTCGACTCCGGTCCTGCCCGGCTCGTCCTGCTGCTCGTCAACAACGTCGCCTCGCCGCTCTTCGCCCTCGTCATGGGCATCTCGGCCGGCATCGTCCTCACCCGCCGCGAGCGGAGGGTGAGCGGTCCCGTCTTCGTCGCGCGCGATGTCGTGCGGGGTCTGCTGCTCGTGCTCGTCGGCCTGGCCCTGCAGTCGCTCGGCACCTTCGTCGCGATCGTGCTGATGTCCCTCGGGCTGACCCTGGCCGTCGCCGCCCCGCTCGCCCTGCTGCCCCTGCCTGCGGTCGCCGGCCTCGCCGCCGCGAGCTTCGCCGTCGGGCCCTGGGTCACCGCCGCCGCCCGCTCGGCCTTCAACCCTGCTCGGGTGCACTCGCCAGCACTGCTCGACCAGGTGCTCCAGTGGGTCGTCCTGTCGACCCACTACCGCGTGGTGAGCCTGCTGCCCTTCGTGCTGCTCGGGGTGGTGCTCGCCCGCCTGCGGCTGACACCGAGGGTCGCCGGCGCGACCCTCGGGCTCGGGCTGGTCGCCGGCCTCGGCGTCGTGGCACTGCGGCTGGCCGGTCACGGGCTCGGTGTCAGCGAGGTGCGCTCCGGTGACCTGCCGGACGCCCTGCTCGACCTCGCCCTCGCGGCGACGGCGTGCGGCGCCGTCGTCCTGCTCGCCCGCTGGACGCCGGCGCGCCCCCTCGTCGCGGCGTCGGCCCCGGTGCGCGCGACCGGGGCGCTCGCCCTCACCGCCTACGTGCTGCACGTGTGCCTCATCGCCGTCGCGATGCGCGCGGTCCCGTGGCCGACCGCCCAGGCGTGGTGGGCCCCGCTGGGCGGCGGGATCCTCCTGGTCACCCTCGTCGTCTGCCACCTGTGGTGGGCGCGACTGGGCAAGGGGCCGGTCGAGTGGGTCGTCGCCGCGGTGACCGACCGCATCGGGTGAGGCGGGCTCCCTTCGTCGTGGGGAGGCGGCCACATGCGCCGGGTGTGGCGTCATTCACCGCGGACAGGCCTACGCGGCGGCGGGCGCCGCGGGTACGTTGCCACCATGGCCGACAGCACCGATGCCCCCACCCCTGCAGCCGAGGCAGTGCGTCCCGAGCGTGACCGTCCGTGGGTGATGCGGACCTACGCGGGGCACTCGAGCGCTGCGGCGTCCAACGAGCTCTACCGCCGCAACCTCGCGAAGGGCCAGACCGGTCTTTCCGTGGCCTTCGACCTGCCGACCCAGACCGGCTACGACCCCGACCACGTGCTCAGCCGCGGTGAGGTCGGCAAGGTGGGCGTGCCGATCAGCCACATCGGTGACATGCGCCGGCTCTTCGACCAGATCCCGCTCGGCGAGATGAACACGTCGATGACGATCAACGCCGTCGCGATGTACCTCCTCGCCCTCTACCAGGTCGCCGCCGAGGAGCAGGCCGAGGCCGCAGGGGAGGACCCCGCCGAGGTGCGCGCCCGCCTCGCCGGCACGACGCAGAACGACATCATCAAGGAGTACCTGAGCCGCGGGACCTACGTCTTCCCGCCCGGGCCCTCGATGCGGCTGATCACCGACATGGTCACCTACACCGTCGGCGAGATCCCCAAGTGGAACCCCACCAACATCTGCAGCTACCACCTGCAGGAGGCCGGCGCGACGCCGGTGCAGGAGATCGCCTACTCGATGTCGACGGCCATCGCCGTCCTCGACGCCGTGCGTGACTCCGGCCGCGTGGCCGAGGAGGACTTCGGCAAGGTCGTCGCCCGCATCTCCTTCTTCGTCAACGCCGGCGTGCGCTTCGTCGAGGAGATGTGCAAGATGCGCGCCTTCGTCGAGCTGTGGGACGAGATCACCCGCGAGCGCTACGGCGTGACCGACGCCAAGCAGCGCCGCTTCCGCTACGGCGTCCAGGTCAACAGCCTCGGCCTCACCGAGGCCCAGCCGGAGAACAACGTCCAGCGCATCGTCCTCGAGATGCTCGCCGTCACGCTGAGCAAGGACGCGCGCGCCCGCGCCGTCCAGCTGCCCGCGTGGAACGAGGCGCTCGGCCTGCCCCGCCCGTGGGACCAGCAGTGGGCGCTGCGCCTGCAGCAGGTCCTCGCCTTCGAGTCCGACCTGCTCGAGTACGACGACCTCTTCACCGGCTCGCCGGTCGTGGAGCGCAAGGTCGCCGAGCTCGTCGAGGGCGCCAAGGCCGAGATCGAGCGCATCCAGGAGATGGGCGGCGCCGTGCCCGCCGTCGAGTCGGGCTACATGAAGTCCGCCCTCGTCGCGAGCCACGCGCTGCGCCGCCAGCGGATCGAGGCCGGCGAGGACATCGTCGTCGGGGTCAACAAGTTCGAGACCACCGAGCCCAACCCGCTGACCGCCGACCTCGACACCGCGATCCAGACGGTCGACGCCGACGTCGAGGCCAAGGCCATCGAGGCCGTGCGGGCCTGGCGCACCGAGCGGGACGCCGACCCGGAGCAGGCCGAGGCCGCCCGCAGCGCGCTCGCCACCCTGCAGGAGACGGCGAAGACCGACGACAACCTCATGGAGGCCTCCCTGGCCTGCGCCCGCGCCGGTGTCACCGTCGGCGAGTGGGCCCAGGCGCTGCGCGAGGTCTTCGGCGAGTTCCGCGCCCCGACGGGCGTCTCGGGCTCGGTCGGCGTCGCCGACGGCGGCTCGTCCGACCTCGTCGAGGTCCGCGAGCGGGTCAAGGCGACGGGGGAGGAGCTGGGCGGCCAGCTGCGCGTCCTCGTCGGCAAGCCGGGTCTCGACGGCCACTCCAACGGCGCCGAGCAGATCGCCGTGCGGGCGCGTGACGCGGGCTTCGAGGTCGTCTACCAGGGCATCCGCCTCACGCCGGACCAGATCGTCTCCGCGGCCGTCGCCGAGGACGTCGACCTCGTCGGCGTCTCGATCCTCTCCGGCTCGCACATGGAGCTCGTCCCCGACGTGCTCGAGGGGCTCAAGGCCGAGGGCGCGGGTGACATCCCGGTCGTCGTCGGCGGCATCATCCCCGAGTCCGACGCGGCGAAGCTGCGCGAGCTCGGCGTGGCCGCCGTCTTCACGCCCAAGGACTTCGGGCTCAACGAGATCATGGGCTCCTTCGTCGACATCATCCGCGAGCGCCGCGGCCTCGCGGACCGGGAGACCGTCGACGCGTGAGCGCTGCCCGCGTCTCCTGGCTCCACGCGGTCGTCGCGATCCCGGTCGCGGCGGTCGTGTGGGTCGTCGTCTCCGGAGCGCTCGCCTATGTGCTCGGTGACATCGCCCTCGGTGGCCTCGTCGCCTGTGGCGTCGGCGCGGCCGTGGGTGCCGTGCTGCTGCTCGTGCCCCGGCCCGGAGCGCGCGGCGCCGGTCTCGGCTCCATCGTCACGATGCTGCCGTGCGCGATCGGTCTCGCCGTCAGCCTGATGTGAGCTGGCCGGTAACTGCGCAGAACCCTAGGGTCCTGCGGGGTTGGGGCCCGGTAACCCTGCACAACCCTAGGGTCCTGCAGTGTTGGGAGGGCTAGTGTCGGGGGATGGCCCTGCACTGCCCGGCGACACTGCTCGTGGCCCCTGCTCCGCGTGATGCGAAGGGGGCGGCCTCCCTCGTCGACGCCCTCACGGGCGACCGGGTGCTGGCCGTTGTGCGGGCCCCCGGCGTGGCGGTCGGGCAAGAGCTCGCGGAGCGGCTCGGGGCACCGCTGGAGGACGAGGTCGGCCTCGCCGCTGACGAGCCCGACCCGGCGACCCTCGACGCGATCGCGGACCTGCACCGTGGGGAGACGGTCCTCGTGCTCACGCCACCCGGGGAGGCGAGGGGCGCTCCCTTCGTCCGGCTGGAGCTGGACTGAGCCTCAGAAGAGGCGGTGCATGCTCGTGTCGATGCCCTTGAGCTCCTCGTAGTCGAGGGTGACGCAGCGGATGCCGCGGTCCTCCGCGAGCGTGCGCGCCTGCGGCTTGATGACCTGGGCGGCGAAGACGCCGGTGACCGGGCGCAGGGCGGGGTCCCGGTTCATCAGCTCGAGGTAGCGGGTCAGCTGCTCGACGCCGTCGATCTCGCCGCGACGCTTGATCTCGACGGCCACGGAGACGCCCTGCGCGTCTTTGGCGAGGATGTCGACCGGACCGATCGCGGTCATGTACTCCCGGCGCACGAGGGTGTAGCCCTCGCCGAGGGTCTCGATGTGCTCGGCGAGCAGCTTCTGCAGGTGGGCCTCGACACCGTCCTTGACGAGACCGGGGTCGACGCCCAGGTCGTGGGCGGAGTCGTGGTGGACCTCGTGGAGCTTCACCCGTAGGCGGTCCTCGGTCTTGGCGTGCTGGACCACCCACACGGACTCGACGCCCTCGGCGGCCTCGGCCTCGTCGGGGTCGACCTCGGCCATCGAGCAGGGCGGGGCCATCCAGTTGAGCGGCTTGTAGGAGCCGCCGTCGCTGTGGACGAGGACCGAGCCGTCGGCCTTGACCATGAGCAGACGGGTCGCCAGGGGCAGGTGGGCGTTGAGCCGCCCCTCGTAGTCGACGCTGCAGGTCGCAATCACCACTCGCACCCCGCAGACCCTACGCGCACAAAGAAATCGACGGCGACATCCCTGTGCGGACCATCACGCCACGAACCCCTACCGGGGGGTCATGGGGACTGCGATAGTGCTCGACATGTCAGACTCCCGCGCCCTTGCAGACGCCCTGGTCTTCCCGTACCTGAACCACGCCGCCTCGATGTTCGACGAGCAGTACGCCTCGCGTGAGGACATCGACAACGGCATGCGCTTCGGCTGCGGTCTGCCCAAGGGGCCGCTCACCGTCATCGACGAGCTCGGCCTCGAGACCGTGCGTGACGCGCTCGCCGCCCGCTTCGAGCAGACCGGCGACCCGCGCCACCAGCCCAACCCCGCCATCGAGCGACTCATCGCCGAGGGGCGCACCGGCAAGGCTGCCGGCAAGGGCTTCTACACCTACGAGAGTGACGAGGTCGTCGCCGACGAGCTCACCCCCTCCGGCACCGGTCAGGGCGCGGCCCGCCCGGTCAAGACCGTCGGCGTCGTCGGCTCCGGCACCATGGCCAGCGGCATCGTCGAGGTCTTCGCGGCCAACGGCTTCCCCGTGACCTACGTCGCCCGCACGCAGGACAAGGTCGACGCCGTCGCCGCCAAGATCGCGAAGAACCTCGCCCGCCAGGTCGACAAGGGCCGCCTCGAGCAGGGCGACGCCGACGCGATCCTCGGCCGCCTCACCGGTGCCACCGAGCGCGAGGCACTCGGTGACGTCGACATCGTCGTCGAGGCGATCGCTGAGGAGATCGGCATCAAGAACCAGCTCTTCGCCGACCTCGACCGCATCTGCAAGCCCGGCGCCGTCCTCGCGACGACGACCTCCTCGCTGAGCATCGCCGACCTCGCCGCGCAGACGAAGCGCCCGCAGGACGTCGTCGGCATGCACTTCTTCAACCCCGCGCCGGTGATGAAGCTCGTCGAGGTCATCAACCACCCGACGACCGGCCAGGACGTGCTCGACACCGTCCTCGACCTGTGCCGCAGCACCCGCAAGGTCGCCGTCAGCTGCGCCGACCGCTCCGGGTTCATCGTCAACGCGCTGCTCTTCCCCTATCTCAACGACGCCATCAAGGCGCACGAGGAGGGTGCCGAGCTCGACGCGATCGACGGCGCGATCACCGAGCACTACGGCTACCCGATGGGTCCCTTCGCCCTGCTCGACGTCGTCGGCAACGACGTCGCGCTCGCGATCGAGGAGGAGCTGCTCGCGGAGTTCGAGCACGCCTCGCTCACCCCGGCCCCGCTCCTGCGCGAGGTCGTCGCCGCCGGCAAGCTCGGCCGCAAGACCGGTGAGGGCTTCCGCACCTACTGAGCACCTGCGTCACAGCGCGTCGTCCTGCAGTTCGGCCGCACGAAGGGAGCCAACCCCCGGATCACCGGTGGTTGGCTCCCTTCGGTTTGGTGAACTGCAGGACGACGCGCCGCCATCGGTTTGGGAGACTGGAGCCATGCCCCGCAACAACCGTCGTCGACGCGACGAGCACCGACCGCTCGCGCTCGGTCGGGCGCCGCAGACGCGGGAGACGTGGATGGGGCGGGCCTGGATCGTGCGCCGGCTCACCGGGCAGACCTCGGAGCGCAGTTACACCTGCCCGGGGTGCACGCACGAGATCCGGCCCGGGACCCCGCACGTCGTCGTCTGGCCCGACGACGGGCTCGGGGGAGCGGACGACCGGCGGCACTGGCACTCGCGGTGCTGGCAGGCGCGGGACCAGGGGCGCTACGGGCGCTGACCCTTCGAGACGGCCGCGGGCGGCCTCTTCAGGGAGCGGGCACGAGACG
The DNA here is from genome assembly GCF_024362365.1 of Janibacter sp. CX7. NCBI lineage: Bacteria > Bacillati > Actinomycetota > Actinomycetes > Micrococcales > Intrasporangiaceae > Janibacter > Janibacter sp. CX7. The sequence goes on from NZ_CP101464.1 coordinate 862,101, forward strand.
GCCGCGGGGGGCCTCCGGATCCTGAGGAGCGAGTCCGCGAAGCGGGCGAGCATCTCGAAGGGCAGGGACCGAAAAGATGTTGGTGCACTACGTGCACGGTGCAACAATCACGGGGTGCTCCTACCCCTCGTGTGCCGCCATCTGAGCGGCACGGGCGGACGGGTGGTGCTGCTCCTCGTGCTGCAGCTGGCCGCCACGCTCGCCTCCCTCTACCTCCCCAGCCTCAACGGCGAGATCATCGACAACGGCGTGGCCACCGGCGACACGGGCTACATCGTCCGGCACGGTGGGCTCATGCTCGCGGTCTCCGTCGTGCAGATCGTCGCCACGATCGCCGCGACGTGGATCGGTGCCGGGCTGTCGGCGACGATGGCCGCGCGGCTGCGGGCGGCGGTCTTCTCCCGGGTCGGCAGCTTCAGCGCGCAGGAGGTCGCCCGCTTCGGCGCGCCCACGCTCATCTCGCGCACGACCAACGACGTCACGCAGGTGCAGACCGTCACCAACATGGCGCTGACGATGATGGTCACCGCGCCGATGATGATGATCGGCGGCGTGATCATGGCGCTGCGCGAGGACGTCGGCCTCAGCTGGCTCGTCGCCGTCGCGGTCCCCCTCCTCGCCGTGTGCGTCGGCCTCGTGATCCGGGCGATGATCCCCAACTTCCGCCGGATGCAGACGAGCGTCGACACGGTCAACCGGATCCTGCGCGAGCAGATCACCGGCGTGCGCGTGGTCCGTGCCTTCGTGCGCGAAGGGAGTGAACGCGAGCGCTTCGGGGTGGCGAATGCCGAGTACACGGCCTCGGCCGTCGCCGTCGGCCGGCTGATGTCGCTCGCCTTCCCGATCGTCATGGTGATCCTCAACCTCTCGACCGTCGCGGTCCTGTGGTTCGGCGCCCAGCGCATCGACAGCGGCCAGATGCAGATCGGTGCGCTCACGGCCTTCATGACCTATCTCATGCAGATCCTCATGTCGGTGATGATGGCGACCTTCATGTCGATGATGCTGCCGCGCGCGGCGGTCTCGGCCGGGCGCATCGACGAGGTGCTCTCGACCGAGTCGAGCGTCGTCCCGCCGATCGCCCCGCGGCCGATGCTCGAGGAGCGGCCAGCGGTCGTCCTCGAGGACGTCGAGTTCTCCTACCCGGGCGCCGACTCGCCGGTCCTGTGCGATGTCGACCTCCGGGCCGAGCCCGGTCGCACGACGGCGATCATCGGCTCGACGGGTGCCGGCAAGACGACCCTGCTCGACCTCGTGCCGCGGCTGCACGACGTCACGGGTGGGCGGGTGCTCGTCGGTGGCGTCGACGTCCGCGAGCTCGACCCGGCGCAGCTGTGGTCGAGCATCGCCGTCGTGCCGCAGAAGGCCTTCCTCTTCAGCGGCACCATCGCCTCCAACCTGCGCCAGGCCAAGCCCGACGCGAGCGACGACGAGCTGTGGGAGGCGCTGCGGGTCGCGCAGGCCGAGGACTTCGTCCGGGCCCTCGACCTCGGGCTCGAGGCCCCCGTCGCCCAAGGCGGGACCAACCTCTCCGGCGGGCAGCGCCAGCGCCTGTCGATCGCCCGCGCCATCGTGCGTCGACCGGCGATCTACCTCCTCGACGACTCCTTCTCCGCGCTCGACCTGACGACCGATGCCCGGCTGCGCGCCGCCCTTCGTCCCGTCGTCGCCGACAGCGTCGTCCTCGTCGTCGCCCAGCGGGTCTCCTCGATCATGGACGCCGACCACATCGTCGTCCTCGACGACGGCCGGGTCGTCGGCGACGGCACCCACGAGCAGCTGCTCGAGACCTGCCCGACCTATGTCGAGATCGTCGAGTCCCAGGCATCGCGGGAGGAGGCAGCATGAGCGAGGTACCCACCGCGGAGGAGAAGGCCGCACAGGCGCGACGGGGGCCGGGTGCAGCTGCGCGTCGCGGACCCATGCAGATGGGCACGCCGGGGGAGAAGTCGCAGGACTTCCTCCCTTCGGCCAAACGGCTGCTCGGTCGGCTGCGCCCGCAGCGCTCGCGGGTGCTCACGGCCATCGTCCTCACCGTCGTCTCCGTCGCGCTGAGCGCGGTCGGACCGCTCGTGCTCGCCCGGGCCACGGACCGGATCTTCGCCGGGTGGATCGGCTCCGAGCTGCCCGCCGGTGTCCCGCTCGACACGATCGTCGAGCAGCTGCGGGCGCAGGGGGAGGACCGGCAGGCCGACATGCTCGCGGCCATGCCGCACCTCGTGCCGGGGCAGGGGATGGACTTCGGGGCGATCGGCCGGATCCTGCTGCTCGCGCTCGGCCTCTACGTCGTCGCCGCGGTGCTGTCGTGGCTGCAGGGGCGGGTCATCGTCCACGCGGTCAACCAGGTCGTCTTCGACCTGCGGGCCGAGGTCGAGGCGAAGCTGCACCGGCTGCCGCTGCCGTACTTCGACAAGCAGCCGCGCGGCGAGGTGCTCAGCCGGGTGACCAACGACATCGACAACGTCGCGCAGTCGCTGCAGCAGACCCTCAGCCAGCTGCTGACGAGCCTCATCACCGTCGTCGCGATGGTCTCGATGATGGTGTGGATCTCGCCGCTGCTCTCGCTCATCGCGCTCGTGACGATCCCGATCTCGATCGTGCTCACCGGCGCGATCGGCAAGCGCAGCCAGCGGCACTTCATCCAGCAGTGGAAGTCCACCGGCGAGCTCAGCTCGGTCATCGAGGAGACCTACACGGGCCACTCGCTCGTCAAGGTCTACGGGCGGCAGGCGGAGGTCGACGCGGCCTTCGCCGAGCGCAACGAGCAGCTGCGGTCCGCGGGCTTCGGCGCGCAGTTCGTCAGCGGCATCATCATGCCGGCGATGATGTTCGTCGGGAACCTCAACTACGTCGTCATCGCCGTCATCGGTGGCCTGCGGGTCGCCTCCGGCACGATGACTCTCGGTGACGTGCAGGCCTTCATCCAGTACTCGCGGCAGTTCACCCAGCCCCTCACCCAGGTCGCGTCGATGGCCAACCTCATGCAGTCGGGGGTCGCCTCGGCCGAGCGGGTCTTCGAGGTGCTCGACGCGCAGGAGCAGCTCGAGGACCCGGCCGTGCCGGCGGCGCGCGGCGAGGGGCACGGGCGGGTGGCCTTCGAGGACGTCAGCTTCCGCTACGACCCCGCGAAGCCCCTCATCGAGGGGCTCGACCTCGTCGTCGAGCCGGGACAGACGGTCGCGATCGTCGGTCCGACCGGCGCCGGGAAGACGACGCTCGTCAACCTCATCATGCGCTTCTACGAGCTGGACTCCGGGCGGATCACCATCGACGGCGTCGACATCACGACGATGTCGCGGGCCGAGCTGCGCTCGCGCACCGGCATGGTCCTGCAGGACACCTGGCTCTTCAGCGGGACGATCGGCGACAACATCGCCTACGGGCGCCCGGGCGCGACGCGTGAGGAGGTCCGTGCGGCAGCGGAGGCGACCTACGTCGACCGCTTCGTCCACTCGCTGCCGGACGGCTACGACACCCACCTCGACGACGAGGGCGGCAACATCTCCGCCGGCGAGAAGCAGCTGGTGACCATCGCCCGCGCCTTCCTCGCCGACCCGAGCCTGCTCATCCTCGACGAGGCGACGAGCTCGGTCGACACCCGCACCGAGCGTCTCGTGCAGCAGGCGATGGCGGCGTTGCGGGGCGACCGGACGAGCTTCGTCATCGCGCACCGGCTCTCGACGATCCGCGACGCGGATCTCATCGTCGTCATGGAGGACGGGCACATCGCCGAGCAGGGCACGCACGAGAGCCTGCTCGCCGCCGACGGTGCCTATGCGCGCCTGTACCGCAGCCAGTTCGCCGCAGCCGTCACGGAGCTGGACACCTCGGTCAGCCTCGCCTGAGGAGCGCCGAGCAGCCCGAGGCAGGGGGCCGCTCCCGGCGTGGAGGGCCGGCGCGCTGCCGACGTCCGTCGTCGTCGTGTCGTCCCGTTGTCGTTGCTGCGCCGACCCTCCTCGCCGTCCGCCCCCTTCGCTCGACCACAGGCGCGCCTCACGGCATGACGAAGGGGGCCGCACCGGTGATCCGGTGCAGCCCCCTTCTGTGGTGCTGGTGCGGTCAGACCGCCTGGAAGCGGTTGATCTGCTTCTCGAACTTGGCGCGCTTCTCGGGGTCCGTGACGCCGAGGCCAGGCTCGGGGGAGAGGGCGAGGACGCCGACCTTGCCCTGGTGCTTGTTGTGGTGCACGTCGAGCGTCGCCTGACCGACCTCCTCGAGCTTGTAGGTCTTGCTCAGGGTCGGGTGGACGAGACCGCGGTTGATGAGCTCGTTGGCCTCCCACGACTCGCGGTAGTTCGCGAAGTGGCTGGAGATGATGCTCTTGAGGTTCATCCACAGGTAGCGGTTGTCGTACTCGTGCATGTAGCCAGAGGTCGAGGCGCAGGTGACGATCTTGCCGCCCTTGCGGGTGACGTAGACCGAGGCGCCGAAGGTCTCGCGGCCCGGGTGCTCGAAGACGACGTCGACGTCGTGGCCACCCGTGAGCTCACGGATCTTCTTGCCGAGGCGCTGCCACTCCTTGGGGTTCTGCTCGGTGTTGTCGTCGTTCCAGAACTTGTAGCCCTCGGCGTTGCGGTCGATGATCAGCTCCGCACCCATGTCGCGGCAGATCTGGGCCTTCTCGGGGGAGGAGACGACGCAGATCGGGGTCGCGCCGGCGGCCAGGGCCATCTGCGTGGCGTAGGAGCCGAGGCCACCCGAGGCGCCCCAGATGAGGACGCGGTCGCCGAGCTTGAGGGCGGCGCCGTTCTTGGAGATCAGCTGGCGGTAGGCGGTGGAGTTGACCAGACCGGGGGAGGCGGACTCCTCCCAGGTGAGGTGCTCCGGCTTGGGCATGAGCTGGTTGGCCTTGACGATGGCGAGCTCGGCGAGGCCGCCGAAGTTGGTCTCGAAGCCCCAGATGCGCTGCTGCGGGTCCATCATCGTGTCGTCGTGGCCGTCGGCGTCCTCGAGCTCGACGGACAGGCAGTGGGCGACGACCTCCTGGCCGGGCTTCCACTTCGAGACGTGGCCGCCGGTGCGCAGGACGACGCCGGAGAGGTCGGAGCCGACGATGTGGTACGGCAGGTCGTGACGCTTGGAGTACTTGTTGAGCCGGCCGTAGCGCTCGAGGAAGCCGAAGGTCGAGACCGGCTCGAAGATCGAGGTCCACACGGTGTTGAAGTTGATCGCGCTGGCCATGACGGCGACGAGCGCCTCGTCGGGGGCGAGCTCGGGGATCGGCACGTCGTCGATGTGCAGCGACTTGCGCGGGTCCTTGTCGCGGCTCTGCAGACCCTTGAACATCTCGACCTCGTCCTTGTGGACGGTCGTCGCGCGGTAGGTGTCCGGCAGGGGGAGGTTGGCGTAGGTCTCTTCGCTGCGGTCACCGGAGAGGATCGCGTCGCGGATCTGGTCGATTGCCATGAAGGGGGCTCCTCGGCCTCGTCGGGGTGTCTGGGTGATGCGTCTGCGTGCAACTTAGGTCGTCATGGCGCCGTGGGGGCGGCACTCATGACCCAGTTCACACATCGCTGTGGGACGGTGCGCACCGGGGTGCGGACCGCATCGGAGCCATCGTGTCCCGTCCGACGATCCGACGCAGGACCCCGGCTCGTGACCTCCCTCTCACACGACGAAGGGGGTGGCGCACCGATCGGTGCGCCACCCCCTTCGCGTGCTGCTGCGGAGTGTCAGTGACCGCCGTCGGCGGCCGGCTCGACGAGCTCGACGAGGATGCCGCGGGCGTCCTTGGGGTGGATGAAGTTGACGCGCGAGTTGCTCGTGCCGCGCTTCGGGGTGTCGTAGAGCAGGCGCAGGCCGCGCTCGCGGAGCGTCGCGCACACGGCGTCGATGTCCTCGACGCGGTAGGCGAGCTGCTGGATGCCCTGGCCGTTGCGGTCGAGGAACTTCGCGATCGTCGACTCGGGGGAGAGGGGCGCCAGGAGCTGGATGCACGAGCCGGAGTCGCCGACGCGCATCATCGCCTCGCGCACGCCCTGCTCCTCGTTGGTCTCCTCGTGGGCGAGCTCCATGCCGTAGGAGTCGCGGTAGAAGGCGATGGCCTCGTCGAGGTCGGGAACGGCCACACCGACGTGGTCGATGGCGGTGAAGAGATCAGTCATGTTCGCACTCTAGAGAGCCGAAGGGGGGCGCCGCGCCCCCCTTCGGCTGTGGTCTGTCCCACCCGCAGGTGGTGCGTGGTCGGGCCCCGACGCGGCCCGTCGTGCCGGCGCGTGTGTGGCGGGCCCCACCCGGGTGGGGCCTGCCCTCCCTTCGTCCTCGTCGCTAGGGTGAGCGCAAGCCGCGGCCCGGGACCGGTGCCCGTGGGACCACACATGTTGGAGGCTTTTACATGTCCGATCGTCCCGTGTCCGTCATCGTCGCCGGGGCCCGCACCCCGATGGGCCGCATGAGCGGCTCGCTCAAGGGCTTCTCCGGCTCCGACCTCGGCGGCTTCGCCATCAAGGGCGCGCTCGACAAGGCCGGCGTGAAGGGCGAGGACGTCGACTACGTGATCATGGGCCAGGTGCTCACCGCGGGCGAGGGCCAGATCCCCGCCCGTCAGGCGGCCATCAAGGGCGGCATCCCCAAGAACGTCCCGGCCCTGACCGTCAACAAGGTCTGCCTGTCCGGCATCGACGCCATCGCGCTCGCCGACCAGCTCATCCGCGCCGGCGAGTTCGACATCGTCGTCGCCGGTGGCCAGGAGTCGATGACCAACGCCCCGCACCTGCTGCCCAAGAGCCGCGACGGCATCAAGTACGGCGACGCCACGCTCAAGGACTCGATGGCCTACGACGGTCTCCACGACGTCATCACCAACCAGGCGATGGGCGCGCTCACCGAGGCCAAGAACGCCGAGAACTCGGACTTCACCCGCGAGGAGCAGGATGCCTTCGCCGCCGCGAGCCACCAGAAGGCCGCCAAGGCCTGGGCCGACGGCAAGTTCGCCGACGAGGTCGTCCCGGTCGAGATCCCGCAGCGCAAGGGCGACCCGGTCGTCTTCGCGACCGACGAGGGCGTGCGCGCCGACACGACCGCCGAGTCCCTCGGCAAGCTGCGTCCCGCCTTCGCCAAGGACGGCACCATCACCGCCGGCTCCGCCTCGCAGATCTCCGACGGTGCTGCCGCGGTCGTCGTCATGAGCAAGGCCAAGGCCGAGGAGCTGGGCCTGACCTGGCTCGCCGAGATCGGCGCCCACGGCGTCGTCGCCGGCCCCGACTCGACCCTGCAGGCCCAGCCGGCCAATGCCATCGAGGCCGCCGTGGCCAAGGAGGGCATCGCCGTCTCCGACCTCGACGTCGTCGAGATCAACGAGGCCTTCGCGGCCGTCGGCCTGGCCTCGGCCAAGCAGCTCGGCCTCGCGGACGAGCAGGTCAACCCCAACGGCGGCGCGATCGCCATGGGTCACCCGCTCGGCATGTCCGGCGCCCGCATCACCCTCGCGCTCGCCCACGAGCTCAAGCGCCGCGGTGGCGGCGTCGGTGCCGCTGCCCTGTGCGGTGGTGGCGGTCAGGGTGACGCGCTGATCATCCGCGTGCCGAGCGCCTGAGCTTGAGCCGCAGCGTCGACGTCCCCGTCCTGGTCGAGGAGGCCAGGACGGGGACGTCCCGTGCCATCGGGCGTCTGGTCTCGCTCGTCGACGACCAGCACCCGGACCTCCCCGAGGTCATGCGGCTGCTCGCGCCGCACACCGGCCGGGCGCACGTCGTGGGCATCACCGGGGCCCCCGGCGTCGGCAAGTCGACGACGACCAATGCCCTCGTGCGGGCCCTGCGCGAGCAGGGTCAGCGGGTCGCGGTGCTGGCCGTCGACCCGTCCTCACCCTTCAGCGGCGGTGCGCTGCTCGGCGACCGCATCCGGATGACCGACTCGGCGAGCGACCCGGGCGTGTGGATCCGCTCGCTCGCCAGCCGCGGGCACCTCGGCGGGCTGTCGGTCTCGACGCCGCAAGCCGTGCGGGTCCTCGACGCCGCGGGCTTCGACACCGTGCTCGTCGAGACGGTCGGCGTCGGCCAGTCGGAGGTCGAGATCGCCGGCGCCGCCGACACGACGCTCGTGCTCCTCGCGCCCGGCATGGGCGACGGGATCCAGGCGGCCAAGGCGGGGATCCTCGAGATCGGTGACGTGTTCGTCGTCAACAAGGCCGACCGTGAGGGTGCCGACGCGACCGTCCGCGACCTGCGGCACATGATCCAGCTGGGCGAGGGGACCGCCCCCGGCGGCTGGCGCCGCCGGGTCGTGCGCGCCTCCGCGATGAACGGCGACGGCGTCGACGACGTCGTCACGGCCGTCACCGACCACCTGCAGCACCTCGCCTCGAGCGGCACCCTGCGCCGGCGGCGCACCGCGCGCGCCCGCGACGAGATCACGGCCCTGGCCATCGCCCGGCTGCGCGCCCGGATGGGCGACCTCGGCTCGGGTGGGCTGTTGCAGTCGCTCGCCGAGCGCGTCGTCGACGGCAGCAGCGACCCCTATGCCGCCGTCGACGAGCTGCTCACGACCCTCGACATGTCCTGAGTCCGCATCTCCCCAGGGAGATGCGGACTCAGGACGGTGCGGGAGGGCTGGGTCAGAGGCCCTCGGAGACCCGGATCTCGTCGCGGTCGTCGACGTCGAAGACCGCGCCGATGCAGGTGACGTTGCTGTCCGTCTCGCCGGGCTCGAGGTAGGACGTGTTGCACGTGACGTCGTCGAGGACGTTGCCGTCCTCCATCAGGTAGAAGGTCAGGTAGAAGGAGTCGGCCGTGCCGCTCGTGTTGCTGACGCTCAGGTTCACCACGTCGCCGGTCGAGTCGATCGACCACCCGCTCTGGACGGCGGCGCCGTCGACGGTGATCGAGCCGCCCTCCGAGACGGTGCTCGCTCCGGCCGCGTCGGCATTCTTCGACGAGTTGGCCGACGAGCTGTAGCTCGAGACCTGGTCGCTGGCCTCGTTGGCCACGAAGAGGAAGAACCCGCCGACCGAGCAGCAGCACAGGATGACGACCGCGGCGATGATGCCGAGGACCCACCACAGGGTGTTGTCCTGCTTCTTCGGCGGGATGCCCTGGGGCGCGCTGCCGTACGGCGCCTGGTAGGGGTTGGGGCCACCGGCGCCACCGGGCGGAGGCGGGGCTGGGTAGGACATGCGTGGATCCCCCTGGATCTGAGGTGTCTGGACTGGGCGAGTGCCCTGGGTCGGCAGTCTACGTCCCGGTAGCCGGGCCCGGCCGTCTACGCTGGCCCGGACATGACTGACGACACAACGCCCGAGCTCATCGGTGGCCGCTACGAGCGCCTGCGACCGATCGGCCGTGGGGGTATGGGCACCGTGTGGCTGGCTCGCGACACCGTCCTCGGCCGCCGGGTGGCGGTCAAGCAGATCGGTGACTTCCCCGGCGAGAGCGAAGGGGAGACCCGTCGCGCCATGCGCGAGGCACGGGCCGCGGCCGCGCTCAACCACCCCAACGTCGTCGCCGTCTACGACGTCACCGAGCACGACGGCACCCCGTGGCTGGTCATGGAGTACGTCGCCGGCCCGACCCTCTCGTCGGCGGTGCGCGAGCGCGGCCCGATGACGCCGAAGGGAGCGGCGGACCTCGGTGCGCAGCTCGCGGGCGCGCTCGCGGCGGCGCACCGGGCGGGCATCGTCCACCGCGACGTCAAGCCGGCCAATGTCCTCATCGGCGGGGGCCGCCCCAAGCTCGGCGACTTCGGCATCGCCCGGGCCGGCACCGACGACCAGCTGACCCAGACCGGTCTCGTGACGGGCACCCCCAGCTACATGGCCCCCGAGGTCGCCGTGGGCGGCGAGGGTGGCGAGTCCGCGGATGTCTGGGCGCTCGGCGCGACGATCTACTTCGCCGTCGAGGGCCAGGACGCCTACCCCTCGCAGGGCAATGCCCTGGCGACCCTGCGGAGCATCTCCTCGCGGCCCCCGCGCCGCCCGGAGCGCGCCGGCCCGCTCGAGCCCGTGCTCGCCGACATGCTCTCCCGCGACACCGCACGTCGCGGCACGATGGCCCAGGTCCTGCGCCGGCTCGAGAGCGTCGCCGCCGGTGGCACGGCCGGCGCCTCGCCCGCACCCGCCGCGACGACCGTGGCACCCGCGGCGGGGGCTGCGGGACCGGTGGGAGCCCCCCTTCAGACCGGGCAGGCGCCGCCGCCGCGCCGGGGCAATGCCCTGCTGTGGGCCCTGCTCGTCGCCGGTGTCGTCGCGCTGGCGGTCGGGGCGATCGCCTTCGCGATGTCGCAGGGGGACAGCACCGGGAGCGGTGGCTCGTCGTCGACCGGTACCCAGCAGGAGCCGACCTCCAGCGAACCGGAGACGCTCACCGAGACGACGACGGAGACGACGACCTCGACCCCCACCCAGTCGTCCACCTCCGAGAGCTCCTCGGAGGAGCCCACGAGTCCGGACGCGGACGAGGAGCAGATCGGCGGGGACGAGGCGCGCGACTTCATCGACACCTACTTCGCGACCGTGACGAGCGACCGCGATGCGGCCTGGGACATGCTCGCCCCGACGCGGCAGACCGACCGGGCCGGCTACGACGGCTTCTGGGACTCGATCGACAAGGCCAAGGTCACGGACCTGTCGTGGGACGAGGACGCGAGCGCCGCGACCGTCACCATCGAGTACCACCCCAAGGCCAAGGGCAAGGGCAAGGCCAAGCCCCCGAGCGCCGAGACCCACACCTATGTGCTGACCCGCATCGACGGTCAGATCAAGATGACGAAGTGATCGGAGTCCCCTGTGCTGCTTGCCTTCTCGATCGCCCCGGCCACGCCTGACCCGACCGGTTCCTACGCCGAGGCCGTGGCCGCCGCCCTGCGGGTCGTGCGTGACAGCGGGCTGCCGCACGACCTCGGCTCGATGTTCACGACGATCGAAGGGGAGTGGGACGAGGTCATGGCCGTCGTCAAGGGCTGTGTCGACGCGATGGGGCCCTACGGAGACCGGGTGAGCCTGGTCATGAAGGCCGACATCCGCGCCGGTCGCTCGGGCCAGATGAGCGCCAAGGTCGAGCGGGTCCGGGGCCTGCTCGACGACCCGACGCAGTCGTGACGATTTTGTGACCTTCGGGGGTCTTTGGGATGGTGGATCGTCCGCCACCTCGGTGGGCACCCCCTGATGTCCCACGGAAAGTCCCCGATGTGAGCACGCTCCTGCAGCGCGTGGCCGGCGCGATCCTGGCCCTCCTCGGCCTCGTCGCCGCGGTGGTCGGCGGTTGGTTCCTCGCCAACCTCGGCACCTCCGGCACCGCCACCTTCACCGCCGAGCCCGGCCAGCGCGTCGTCGTCCTCGAGCCCGACGTGCTCAACCGCGTCGACCACCCCGTCGAGATCACCGCGACCGGCTCCGGCCGCATGTGGTCCGGGACCGCGCGCCCCTCCGACGTCGAGGCCCTCCTCGGCGACGGCGCCCGCGCCCACGTGGCCGGTGTCGACGTCTCCGACTGGGCCCTCGTGAGCACCGACGAGGGCTCCGGCAAGGCGGTCTCGCCGGGCACCCTCGACGTGTGGCAGGAGACGACCACCGGCGACGGCGAGGTCACCCGCACCATCGAGCAGGCCGACGCCCCGCAGACCCTCGTCGTCGCGGCCCCCACGGGCGCCGAGGTCGACTCCGTGACGATGACCGTCGTCGACGGTGGTTGGGGCACGAAGGCCCTGACGACCCTCGTCGTCGGCATCGTCGTGCTGCTGCTCGGCCTGGCCCTGCTCGCCCGCTCCTTCGGGCGCCTCGGCGGTCGCCGTGACCGGACCGCCCGCCCGACCACCGAGGAGGCCCGCGCATGAGCCGCCGTCTGACCCCCTTCGTCCTGGCCCTGCCGCTCGCCCTCGGTGGCTGCGGCGTCGGCTCGTCCATCGCCGGTGTCCACGACGCCCCGGCCGAGCGCTCCGACGGCGCGTCGATCACGACGACGACCGCGACCAAGGTCGCCAGTCGGGTCGTCGGCGACGTCGCCGGCGTGAGCCTCGCCGAGGACGACACCCGGCTGCGCAAGGAGCTGCTCAGCGGCCCCGCCCTGCGCGAGATCGAGGCCGTCGTCACGAGCAAGGACGTCTCCGGCCGCTCCACGGCCACCCCCAAGGACCTCGAGGTGCTCGCGGTCAGCCGCGGCACCGACTGGCCTCGGGCCGTCCTCGCGACCTCGCGCACCGGCGACGTGCAGCACCTGCACGTGCTCGTCGCGCAGAGCGCGGACCGGGCCTACACGCTCTTCGCCGACGTGCCGATGGCCGCCGGGGCGAGCGTCCCCGCGCTGCCGCCCGTCGAGGAGGGAGCCGCGGTCAAGCTCTCCTCCGCGCCCGAGCAGGACGTCACCTCCGCCGCCAATGCCTGGGCGAAGGGGGTCGCCTTCCCCGCGTCGAAGAAGGCCTCCAAGGAGGTGTCCGTCGGCGACGGCTTCTCCCAGGCGCTGAAGAAGAACGCCGCGAAGACCAAGGAGGACCTCGGGGACCTCGGCTACTACGCGCAGCGCCAGACGGTGGCCAAGGGCGAGACGGTGAGCTTCGAGCTCGCCGACGGCGGGGCGATCACCTTCCTGCCGATGACCCGCACCGACACGATCCGCGCGACCAACAAGCTCAAGGAGCTCAAGGTCCGCGAGCCGGCGCTCAAGTACGTGCTCGACGCGTCGACGGTGGAGCGCGCGCTCTCGGTCAAGCACGTCGAGACCCTCGCGCTCGTCACCCCGGAGCAGGGCAAGGCCCGCGTCGTCGGTGCCAGCGAGGTCGTCGCCTCCGCAGCCGGCAGCTGACGGGCCCGACCGGCTCCCGGCGCTCGACGCCGGGTGCCGGCGGCCCGGGCCGGTGGGGGACAATGACGGCATGAACGACCCGACCCGAGCCCTGCGCGGCGCCGTCGACCTCTCCGGGCTCGGCGCCCCCGCCCGTCCCGACTCCCCGGCCGCTGGCGCCGGTGCACCGCGTGGTGCCGCTGGGGGTGCGGCCGCTGGCGGCGCGCCTGCTGGTGCGCCCCCCGCCGGTGCTCCCGCCGGTGGTCTCGACGCCATGCTCGTCGAGGCGACCGACGCGACCTTCAACCAGATCGTCGGCCGCTCCAGCGTCGTGCCCTCCGTCGCCGTCGTCTGGTCGTCGCGGCAGCCGCAGAGCAAGGCGCTGCTCGACGACGCGCTCGACATCGCCGGCGCCCTCGACGGTCGCCTGCAGGTCGTGAGCATCGACATCGCGACCAACCCCCAGATCACCCAGGCGATCCAGCCGCCCGAGGTGCCCCTCGCCCTCGGTCTCGTCGGCGGGCAGCCGGTGCCGCTCTTCAGCGGGCTCGTCGACCGCGAGCAGTTCCGCCAGGTCGTCGACCAGCTGCTGCAGGTCGCGGTCCAGCACGGGGTCACCGGACGGGTCAGCGGCGCGGCCGCGCCCGAGGGCGCCGAGGACGAGCTGCCGCCCCTGCACCAGGAGGCCTACGAGGCCATCGAGCGCGACGACCTCGACGCGGCGGCCGCCGCCTACGAGCAGGCCATCGCCGCCGACCCCAAGGACACCGAGGCCCAGCTCGGGCTCGCCCAGGTCGGCCTGATGCGCCGTACCCGCGGCGTCGACCTGCAGGCCGCCCGCGAGGCAGCTGCCGGAGACCCGCAGGACATCGACGCGGCCCTCGTCGTCGCCGACCTCGACGTCCTCGGCGGGCACGTCGAGGACGCCTTCACCCGGCTCATCGACCTCGTGCGGGTCACGGCCGACGAGGACCGCGAGCGGGTCAAGGCGCACCTGCTCGACCTCTTCTCCGTCGTGGGCTCGCAGGACGAGCGCGTGCGCAAGGGCCGCACGACGCTCATGAGCGCGCTCTTCTAGATCACCGGCCGCGGGTGGCGTGAAGTTGGCAACGACGACACGCTGCCCGTGACCTCGACTTGACCGACCCGTGATCTGTCTGTGACCATCGGTGCGCCCCTGCGCCTATCCGGAAGCCACGCCATGCGTCACCTGCCCAAGATCACGACCGCCCTGTCCGCCCTCGCGGTCGCCGCCACCGGTGGTGTCGCTGCCGAGACCGTCGCCCCGACGCCGGCGGAGGCCGCCACGAAGGTCACCGCCTCGTCGGGCGACCGCACGGACGCCACGACGCTCGCGAAGTCGCGGGTCAGCAAGACCCCCTACCGCTACGGCGGCACCTCGCTGTGGACCGGCGCCGACTGCTCCGGCTTCGTCCAGACGGTCTTCGCCAAGCAGGGCGTGAAGCTCCCGCGCACCGTCTCCCAGCAGAAGGCGGCCGTGCGCCAGACCTCGAAGACCTGGCTGCGCCCCGGCGACCTCGTCTTCTACGGCAGCTACCACGTCGGCGTCTACGTCGGCAACGGCTACATCGTCGACGCGCCCTCCTCGGGCCGCGTGGTCAGCAAGCGCAAGATGTGGTCCGGCTCCCGGACCTACGGCACGCTGCGCCCGGCCTGACCCACCTCGGCGACCGGCGTGAGGTAAACCGCGCCGAGCGCCGCCACGTGCACCTCCGCCGACCACGGCTGGCCCTGCCAGGGCCACTCCTGCGCCGTGACGACGACGCCCGCCTGGCTCGGTGAGCCGGCCCCGTCGTAGCCGCAGGTGTCGAGCGCGACCTCCCAGCGACCCCCCTTCGGCAGACCGATGCGAAGGGGGGTCCGCGCCACCCCGCCGAAGTTGACGACCACGGCGACGACGTCGTCGTGGCGCTCGCCGTCGCCGAAGCGCAGGAAGGAGACGGTGTTGCCCTGCTCGTCGTCGGCGTCGAGCCACTGGAATCCGGCCGGCTGCGCGTCGAGCGCCCACATCGCCGGATGCGCCGTGGCGAAGGAGTTGAGGTCGGCGACGAGCTCGCCCAGCCGTCGGTGGTCGGCGTGGTCGAGCAGGTGCCAGTCGAGGGAGCGGCTCTCCGACCACTCGCTCGTCTGCCCGAACTCCGTGCCCATGAAGATCAGCTGCTTGCCCGGGAAGGCCCACTGGTAGGCGTAGAAGGCGCGCAGCGTCGCGAAACGCTCGGCGTCGCCGCCCGGGATCTTGTAGGGCATCGAGCCCTTGCCGTGGACGACCTCGTCGTGGCTGATCGGCAGCAGGTAGTGCTCGGCGTAGGCGTACATCATCGCGAAGGTGAGCAGCCGGTGGTGGTGCTCGCGGTTGATCGGGTCCTCCGCGAGATAGCGCAGGGCGTCGTTCATCCAGCCCATGTTCCACTTCAGCCCGAAGCCGAGGCCGCCCTCGCTCGTGCGCCGGGTGACGCCCGGCCAGGCGGTCGACTCCTCGGCGATGGTGACGATGCCGGGGGAGCGGCGGTAGGCGGTCGCGTTGATCTCCTGCAGGAGCGCGACGGCCTCGAGGTTCTCGCGCCCGCCGTGGACATTGGGCACCCACTCGCCGGCCTGGCGGGAGTAGTCGAGGTAGAGCATCGAGGCGACGCCGTCGACGCGCAGCCCGTCGACGTGGAACTCCTCGAGCCAGTACAGCGCGTTGGCGACGAGGAAGTTGCGCACCTCGGGGCGACCGAAGTCGAAGACATAGCTGCCCCAGTCGGGCTGCCAGCCGCGGCGCGGGTCGGGGTGCTCGTAGAGCGGCAGCCCGTCGAAGCGCACGAGGGCCCACTCGTCGGTCGCGAAGTGCCCCGGCACCCAGTCGAGCAGCACGCCGATGCCAGCGCTGTGCAGCTCGTCGACGAGGTGGCGGAAGTCGTCGGGGTGGCCGAAGCGCGAGTTGGGCGCGAAGTAGCTCGTCACGTGGTAGCCCCACGACGGCGGGTAGGGGTGGTCCATGACCGGCATGAGCTCGACGTGTGAGAAGCCGTGCTCGCGCACGTGGTCGACGAGCTCGGTCGCCAGCTCGCGATAGGTCAGCCCCTGGCGCCAGGACCCGAGGTGCACCTCGTAGACGCTCATCCGGCCGGTGTGCGGGTCGCGCTCGGCACGCTCGGCCAGCCACTCGGCATCGCGCCACGCATACGTGCTCTCGGTGACGACCGAGCCGGTCGCCGGGGCGGTCTCGGCGAGCCGGGCCATCGGGTCCGCCTTGTGCCGCAGCACGTCGTCGGCGCCGCGCACGGCGAACTTGTAGACGCTGCCGACCGCGGCGTCGGGGACGAAGAGCTCCCACACGCCGGACTCGCCGAGCAGTCGCATCGGGTGGGTGCGCTCGTCCCAGCCGTTGAAGTCGCCGATGACGTGCACGGCCTTGGCCCGTGGGGCCCACACGGCGAAGGCGACACCGTGCACCGGCCCCATCGGCCCGTCGTAGCGCTGCGGTCGGGCGCCGAGCACGGTCCACAGCTGCTCGTGGCGGCCCTCGCCGATGAGGTGCAGGTCGACGTCGCCGAGCGTCGGGACGAAGCGGTAGGGGTCGTCGCCGACGTGCTCGATGCCGTCCTCCCAGGTCGTGAGGACCCGGTAGTCCATCGTGCGGGTCGCGTCGGGGCGCAGGCCGGAGAAGATGCCATCGTTCTCGTGCTGGAGATCGACGACGACGTCGTCCTCGAAGCGCACGCGCACCCGGGTGGCGAGCGGTCGACGCACCCGCACGCGCAGTCCGCCCTCCTCGAGGTGCTGGCCCAGGACGTCGTGCGGCTGGGCGCTGCGCCCGTGGGTCACGGCCCACAGGGCGCCGGGCAGGGCGGAGTCGGGGACGGGCGTCACGGGCGTGCCTCCTGCAGCAGTCGGTCGATCGCGGTCGTCGGCAGCTCGAGCCAGGTCGGGCGGGTGCGCGCCTCGTAGACGACCTCGTAGAGGGCCTTGTCGAGGACGAAGGCGGTGAGCAGCGCGCCGTGGGAGCGCGGGTCGGGGCCCACGTCGGCGTAGCCGTCGAGATAGGCGGTCTGTGCGGCCGTGCACCAGCGGCGGACGTCGCGGCCGGGCTCGGCCCGCTCGACGGTGCCGGCGACGTAGTCGAGCGAGCGCAGCACCCCGGCGACGTCGCGCAGGGTGCAGTCCGGTGCGTTGCGCTCGGCGAGGGGGCGCAGGGGCTCGCCCTCGAAGTCGATGAGCACCCAGCCGCGGTCGGGCGCGTCGAGCACCTGGCCGAGGTGGAGGTCGCCGTGGATGCGTTGCAGCGCAGGCCAGCTCGCCTCCTCGGCGGCCGCCCACACGGCCTCCAGGTCGGCCGCTTGGGCGGCCAGCCCGGGCACCTCGCTCGTCGCCATCGCGGCCCGGCGGCGCATGGCCGCGACCCGGCGGGCGACCTCGTCGGCGCCGGGCGCCACCGTGGGCAGGGCGCGGGCCAGGGTCGCGTGGACCTCGGCGGTCGCCCGGCCGAGCTCGCGGGCCCGGGCGGTGAAGTCGGTGCCGTCGCCAGCCATCCGCAGGCACTCGCGCCACGCGTCCGTCGTGCCCTCGAGATACTCCTGGGCGAAGGCCAGCTGACCGACGTCCCTCCCTTCGCCATCGGGCCGCTGCCAGGCGCCGGCCACGTGACCGACGCTCGCGGGGACGAAGGGGGAGTGCGACGCGGCGAGTGCACCCTGGAGGGTGATGTCGGGGTTGTCGCCCGGGGAGAGGGTGCGGAAGACCTTGAGGATCACCGGGGCGCCCGTGCCGGGGACCGGCTGCACGACGACGGAGGTGTTGGACTGCTCGCCGGTGAGCACCCGGCTCGAGGCGACGACCGGGTCGTCGGGCCACGCCGGGTGCGGTGCCCCGACGACGTCGGGGTCGACGTCGTCGGACACCGAGCCGGCCTGTGCTGCAACGCGCCCGCGGAGCAGTGCCATGAGCTGGGTGACGAAGACGGGGTCGTGCGGGGCGTCGTAGACCCACCGGTGGCCGAGGACGGAGTGCTCCATCTCGCCGACGAGCGCGGCCTCGCCGCCGGGCAGGGGAGCGCCGCGGTAGGTGAGCGGCACCTGGTGGACGGTCGGGCTCGGCCCGGACTCGTCGAGGACGATGATCACCTCGATGCCGACCTCGCCGGCCGGGTCGTCGAGGCGCCACGAGTCGAGACGGCGCAGGCGCGGGCGGCCCTGGCCGGGGAACCACCGCTGGTCGCCGACCCAGCCGGCGAGCAGCTCGAGCTTCGTCGGGACGAGGGTGGCGTCGTGGACGGTGGCCATCAGCGCCGCACCGAGACGATGTGCACCGGCTCGGCGTCGGGGCCGAGGCGCACATAGGTGGCCTGGCCCCACTCCCAGCGCGCGCCGGTCACGTGGTCCTCCACCTCGAAGCGCGCGTCGGGCTCGAGGCCGAGGGCGCCCATGTCGAGACGCAGGGTCGACTCGCGCGTGGTGTGCGGGTCGACGTTGGCGA
Organism: Janibacter sp. CX7; assembly: GCF_024362365.1. NCBI lineage: Bacteria > Bacillati > Actinomycetota > Actinomycetes > Micrococcales > Intrasporangiaceae > Janibacter > Janibacter sp. CX7. The sequence goes on from NZ_CP101464.1 coordinate 880,289, forward strand.
CGACGATGACGGTGTCGACGGTGCCGTCATCGAGGGTGCGCGACTTCGAGTAGGCGATGAGGTTCTCGTCGTCGACGTGGTGGAAGGTCAGGTTGCGCAGCAGCTGCAGGCTCGGGTGCTGCCGGCGCGCGCGGTTGAGCATCGTCAGCCACCCGATGAGCGAGTCGCCGCGCTCGGCGACCTCGGCCCAGCGGCGGTCCTTGAACTCGTACTTCTCGTTGTCGATCTGCTCCTCGGCGCCGGGGCGGGCGACGTGCTCCATGAGCTCGTAGCCGGCGTAGATGCCCCACGTCGGCACCATCGTCGCGGCGAGGGCGGCACGCACCTGCCAGGCGGCCCGCCCGCCGAACTGCATGTAGGGCGTGAGGATGTCGTGCGTCGTCGGCCAGAAGCTCGGCCGCATGTAGGCCGCGGCCTCGCCGCTCACCTCGGTGCCGTACTCGACGAGCTCGGGCACGGTCGTGCGCCAGGCGAAGTAGGTGTAGCTCTGCTGGAAGCCGACCTTGGCCAGGGTGTGCATCATCGCCGGCTTGGTGAAAGCCTCCGAGAGCCAGATGACGTCGGGGTGGTCGACGGCGACATCGGCGATGAGCCACTGCCAGAACTCCACCGGCTTGGTGTGCGGGTTGTCGACGCGGAAGATCTTCACGCCGTGGTCGATCCACACCTGGACGACGCGACGGACCTCGGCGTAGATGCCGGCGGGGTCGTTGTCGAAGTTGACCGGGTAGATGTCCTGGTACTTCTTCGGCGGGTTCTCCGCATAGGCGATGGTCCCGTCGGCGCGCGTCGTGAACCACTCGGGGTGCTCGGTGACCCACGGGTGGTCGGGGGAGCACTGCAGCGCGAGGTCGAGGGCGACCTCGAGGCCGAGCCCGGTGGCGTCGGCGACGAAGGCGTCGAAGTCCTCGAAGGTGCCCAGCTCGGGGTGGATCGCGTCGTGCCCGCCGTCGGGGGAGCCGATGGCATACGGCGAGCCGGGGTCGTCGGGCCCGGCCTCGAGGGTGTTGTTGGGCCCCTTGCGCGCGGTCGTGCCGATGGGGTGGATCGGCGTGAGGTAGACGACGTCGAAGCCCATCGCCGCGATCGCCGGCAGCCGCTGGGCCGCGGTGCGCAGCGTGCCCGTGACCCACCGCCCGGTCGCCTCGTCGAAGCGTGCCCCCTCGCTGCGGGGGAAGATCTCGTACCAGGACCCGAAGAGCGCCAGCTCGCGCTCGACGAGCAGCGGCAGGTCCGTGCTCGGGCTGACCAGCTCGCGCAGCGGGCGGGCCTCGAGCTCCGCGGCAGCGGGACCGGTCGTCACGAGGTGCAGCGCCGCGGTCGCCTGGTGACCCGTGAGGTCGCGCAGGACCGCCGCTGCCTGGCGAAGGGAGGTCCGCCCCACTTCGTCACGGAAGGGCTCGGCCGCGGCCCGGTCGAGGACGATCGCCCCCTCCTCCCGCATGAGGTCGGCGTCGATGTCCGCCGGGATCTTGATGCCGGCGTCGTGCACCCACGTGCCCCACGGGTGCGACCAGCCCTCGACGCGGTAGTGCCACAGGCCCTCGCGGTCGGCCACGACCTCGGCCTCCCACAGGCTCAGGCCGGGGTTGGTGCAGGTCATCGGCAGGTGGCGCTCGGCGCCGTCGGGGTCGGTGAGCACGAGCGTGGCGCTCACCGCGTCGTGCCCCTCGCGGAAGACCTCGGCAGTGACGGTGAAGGGCTCGCCGACGACGGACTTCGCGGGGCGGGCGCCGTGGTCGACCACCGGACGCACCCCCGTGACGGGGATGCGGCCGAGGGGGAACTGCGGCGGCCCGGAGACCGGCGTGCCGGTCGTCGGGGACGGGGCAACGGTGAAGTCGGTGCTCACCCCTGTGAAACTACCCGCCGCAGGGCGTCGACCCCAGCGGGGGGAGGTCATCGGTGTGGACTTGGCCACAACGGCTGGGAGGCGCAAAGATGGCCCGGGTGAAGGCCATCCGACGTTTCAGTGTCCGAACTGCCCTCCCCGAGCCGATCGCCGCCCTCGGCGACCTGGCCATGAACCTGCGCTGGAGTTGGCACTCGCCGACCCGCGCTCTCTTCGCCGGCATCGACCCCCAGCGGTGGGACACCGTGCACCACGATCCTGTTCGCATGCTCTCCGCCTTCTCGGCGAGCGAGCTCGACGCGCTGGCCGCGGACACCGACTTCGTCTCCCGCGTCGCCGCCGCCAAGGCCGACCTCGACGCCTACCTGTCCGCCCCGCGGTGGTTCCAGGAGGAGAGCGCGAAGGGTGACGCCCCCGCTTCGATCGCCTACTTCAGCCCCGAGTACGGCATCACCGCCGTGCTGCCGCAGTACTCCGGCGGCCTCGGCATCCTCGCCGGCGACCACCTCAAGGCGGCCTCCGACCTCGGCGTGCCGATCGTCGGCGTCGGTCTCTTCTACAAGACCGGCTACTTCAAGCAGAGCCTCAACGCCGACGGCTGGCAGCAGGAGACCTATCCCGTCGCCGACCCGCAGGGGCTGCCGCTGCACCTGCTGCGCGAGGCGGACGACACCCCCTGCGTCATCAGCATCGCGATGCCCGGGGGCGGTCAGCTGCGCGCGCACGTGTGGCGCGCCCAGGTCGGCCGCGTGCCGCTGCTCCTGCTCGACTCCGACGTCCCCGGCAACGACGACGCGATGCGCGCGGTCACCGAGCGCCTCTACGGCGGCGGGGGTGAGCAGCGGCTCCAGCAGGAGATGCTCCTCGGCATCGGTGGTGTGCGTGCCCTGCGGCTGTGGTCGCGCCTCACCGGAGCACCCGAGCCGGAGGTCTTCCACACCAACGAGGGCCACGCCGGCTTCCTCGGCATCGAGCGGATCAGCGAGTTCACCCAGTCCGCGGGGATGAGCTTCGAGGAGGCGATGGAGGCCGCCCGGGCCGGCACCGTCTTCACGACGCACACCCCCGTGCCCGCCGGCATCGACCGCTTCGACGTCAGCCTGCTCGAGCGCTACTTCGGTGGTGCGCAGGAGCTGCCGGGCGTGCCGCTCGACAAGCTGCGGGCGCTCGGCGCCGAGACCTACGAGGGCGGCTCCGAGGGCATCTTCAACATGGCGGTCATGGGGCTGCGCCTCGCCGAGCGCGCCAACGGCGTCTCGCAGCTGCACGGGCACGTCTCCCGTGAGATGTTCGACGGGCTGTGGCCGGGGTTCGACGACTCGGAGGTGCCGATCACCTCGATCACCAACGGCGTGCACGCCCCGACCTGGGTCGACGACGCGGTCTTCGACGTCGCCGCCGAGTACCTCGGGGGCCGAGACGTCGAGGCCGGTGACCAGTGGTTGCAGATCGGGGACGTGCCCGGCGAGGCGATCTGGGCGGCCAAGGCGCAGATGCGCGCCCGGCTCGTCGAGGACGCCCGTGCCCGCCTGCGGGCGAGCTGGGGCAAGCGCGGGGCGACCGACGCCGAGCTCGGCTGGACCGACTCCGTCCTCGACCCCGACGTCCTGACGATCGGCTTCGCCCGCCGGGTGCCGACCTACAAGCGCCTCACCCTCATGCTGCGCGACCCCGAGCGGCTCAAGGCCCTGCTGCTCCACCCGGAGCGCCCGGTCCAGCTCGTCATCGCCGGCAAGTCGCACCCGGCCGACGAGACCGGCAAGCAGCTCATCCAGCAGATGGTCCGCTTCGCCGACCAGCACGACGTGCGCCACCGCATCGTCTTCCTGCCCAACTACGACATCGCGATGGCCCGCACCCTCTACCCGGGGTGCGACGTGTGGCTCAACAATCCGCTGCGCCCCTTCGAGGCCTGCGGCACCTCGGGCATGAAGGCCGCGCTCAACGGCGGGCTCAACCTCTCCATCCTCGACGGCTGGTGGGACGAGTGGTACGACGGCGACAACGGCTGGGCGATCCCCACCGCCGACGGTGTCGAGGACGAAGGGCGTCGCGACGACATCGAGGCCGCCGCGCTCTACGACCTCATCGAGACCCAGGTCGCGCCGCGCTTCTACGACGTCGACGAGCAGGGGCTGCCGCAGCACTGGCTGTCGATGCTGCGCCACACCCTCACCACCCTGGGGCCCAAGGTGCTCGCCACCCGGATGGTCCGCGACTACACCGAGCAGCTCTACGCCCCCGCGGCCGCGCACAACGCCCGGGTCAACGCCGACGACCACGCCGGCGCCCGCGCGCTCGCCGACTACAAGGCCCGCGCCCGCGCCGGCTGGTCGGCCGTGCACGTCGACCACGTCGAGGGCTCCGGCATCTCCGACAGCCCGCTCGTCGGCGAGCAGCTGAGCGTCGACGCCTACGTCGCCCTCGACGGCCTCGCGCCGCACGAGGTCGACGTGCAGGTCGTCGCCGGCCGCGTCGAGCTCGGCACCGACGACCTCGTCGACTGGGACGCCACGTCGCTGGGCTTCGTCGAGTCCTACGAGGACGGCAAGGCGAAGTTCTCCGGCCAGGTCCCCATCGAGCGCACCGGCCAGTTCGGCTGGACCGTGCGCGTGCTGCCCCGGCACGAGCTCATGGCCTTCCCGTCGAGCCTGGGGCTCGTCGCCAACGCCTGATCTTCGCCCCCCGCTGCTCAATACCCGCGGGGTCGCCTCCGGCGTCGCCGGCGCCTCTGGCGTCGCGGGCGAAGGGAGGGGTGGCCCTAAGGAAAAGTCCGGCCGCTTGGCAAGCCGACTCACGTCGTGCGGGCAGCCGGACTTTCCCATGAGTCGGGCCGACCCCTCCCTTCGTCCGCTCCTGGAGCGCGTTGGGTGGAGGTGGTGGCGTCCGGCTATGCGGTCGCTGGTACCTCGACCCGCCCTCTCGCGGCGTCAGGTCGTGTAGAGGCGCAGGCTGAGGGGGGTGAGGGTCTGCTGGCGGTCGGTGGAGCCCGAGTCGGCGTCCTGCGGGCGCTCCCAGGCGCTGTCCCACCTCAGGCGAAGGGGGCCGACGTCCGGGAGCGTGACGGCAGCCTCGGCGAGGCCCCCGTGCACCACGAGCAGCGCCGCGGGCTCGCCGGCGAGGTGCAGCTGCAGGGTCCGCCGCTCGTCCTGGGCCCAGGTCTCGTCGGTCATCGCGGCACCGGTCTCGTCGTACCAGCCGATGACCGACTCGTCGTGGTCGCGCAGCACGGGGACCTCGCGCCGCAGCGCCGTGAGGTGGGCGGCGGTGGCGAGCAGGTCGCGCCGGGCGTCGTCGAGGTCCCAGTGCAGCCAGGTCATCTCGTTGTCCTGGCAGTAGGGGTTGTTGTTGCCGTCGTGGGTGCGGCCGATCTCGTCGCCGGAGGCGATCATCGGCACACCCGCCGACAGCAGCAGGGTGCCGAGCAGGTTGCGCACCGAGCGGCGGCGGGCGAGCGAGATGACGGCGTCGTCGGTGGGGCCCTCGGCGCCGTGGTTCCACGACCGGTTGTGGTCGTTGCCGTCGCGGTTGTCCTCGCCGTTGGCCTCGTTGTGCTTCGTGTCGTAGGCGACGAGGTCGGCCATGGTGAAGCCGTCGTGCGCGGTGACGAAGCCGACCGACGACAGGGGAGTGCGCTCGCCGAAGAGGTCGCGGCTGCCGACGAGCCGGGTCGCGATCTCGCGCACACCGGGGCCGCTCACCTCGCCGCGCGAGAGCGCCCCCGCGTCGGCGAGCCAGAAGTCGCGGGTCGCGTCGCGGAAGCGGTCGTTCCACTCCGCCCACGCCCCGGGGAACTGCCCGGTGCGCCACCCGTCGGGCCCGAGGTCCCAGGGCTCGGCGACGTGCAGCACCCGCGAGAGCACCGGGTCCTCGCGCAGCGCGACGAGGAAGGGGTGGTCGGGGTCGTAGCCGAGGTCGTCACCGCGGCCGAGCGCGACGGCCAGGTCGTAGCGGAAGCCGTCGACGTGGACCTCCTCGACCCAGTAGCGCAGCGAGTCGAGGACCATCTCGAGCACGAGTGGCTCGGTGAGGTCGAGCGTGTTGCCGCAGCCGGTGACGTCGACGTCGTGGCCCTGCTCGTCGAGCCGGTACCAGGTCGCCGCGTCGAGCCCCCGCCACGAGAGGGTCGCGCCACCGGTGCTCTGCTCGGCCGTGTGGTTGTAGACGACGTCGAGCAGCACCTCGATGCCGGCCGCGTGCAGCAGCTTGACCATGCCCTTGATCTCGCGCAGCACCTCGTGCGGGTCGGCGTCGCTGGCATAGGGCGCGTGCGGGGCGAAGAAGCCGAGCGTGTTGTAGCCCCAGTGGTTCGTCAGGCCGAGCTCGACGAGGTGCGGCTCGTCGGCGAAGGCGTGCACCGGCAGCAGCTCCACGGTCGTCACGCCGAGCCGCTGCAGGTGCTCGATGGTCACCGGGTGCGCCATGCCGGCGTAGGTGCCGCGCAGGTGCTCCGGCACGCCGTCGAGCAGTCGGGTCACCTCGCGCACGTGCGCCTCGTAGACCACCCGCTCGTCACGCGGGTGCGCCGGCGGGGCGTCGTCGCCCCAGTCAAAGGTCGTGTCGAGCACGACGTTGCGGGGGACGAAGGGGGCCGAGTCCAGCTCCGAGCGGACGGTCACGTCGCCCTCGCCGGCCTCGTCGACGGCATGCCCGTAGACGGCCGGCTCGTAGGTCACGCGGCCCTCGACGGCGCGGCCCCACGGGTCGAGCAGCAGCTTCGCGGGGTTGTGACGGTGCCCGGCGGCCGGGTCCCACGGGCCGTCGGCCCGCAGCCCGTAGCGGGTGCCGGGGTGCACGTCGGGGACGAAGCCGCCCCACCAGCCCTCGCCCGCGGCGGGCAGGGAGACGCGAGTTTCCTCCCCTTCGTCGTCGAAGAGGCACAGCCACACGGCGGTGGCGTGCGCGGCCGGCACGGCCACCTCGACCCCGCCCGCGACGGGGCGCACACCCGGGGCGGGACGGTCGGGGAGCGCCTGGGCTGTGGTCGTCGACATGGCTCACAGGGTAAGCAGTCGGTACGTTGAGGCCATGAGCGATCCGACCGCCCTTCCCAACTTCGGCACCACCCCCACCCCCTCCGGCGAGCAGAGCGAGCCCGAGGCCCCGCTGCGCGACCGCATCGAGGCGGCGCTGCGCGAGCTCGGCCTCGAGCCGCGCATCGACGACGAGGGTGACGTGGCCTTCACCTTCTCCGAGCAGCAGATGTTCGTGCGCGCCGCGGACGACGAGTCCAACGTGCTGCGCGTCTTCGGCCAGTGGGCCCTCGAGGACCCGGTGCCGACCGACCCGATGGAGCGGCTGCAGGTCAGCAACGACCTCAACGTCGCCTTCAACCTCGTCAAGGCCGCCGTCGCCGGCGACACCCTCCTCGTGACGAGCGAGCACATCCTCCCGCGCGGCGCCGACGTGCGCGGCCTGCTCGGCCTCGCCCTCCCGCTCGTCCTGCAGGGCGTGCAGCTGTGGCACCAGCGCGCCACCGGCCAGGACCTCGAGGAGGCCGTCGCCGAGCAGCAGGGTCAGCAGACCGACGGGCAGGCCCCGGCATGAGCGAGCAGGTCGTCCGGCTCGAGGTCGCCGACGGCATCGGCACGATCGTCCTCGACCGCCCGAAGATGAACGCCCTCGACGCGCAGATGCAGCGCGAGCTCGTCGCCGTGGCCGACGAGGCCGCCGAGCGCGACGACATCAAGGCGGTCATCGTCTGGGGTGGCGAGCGGGTCTTCGCCGCTGGCGCCGACGTCAAGGAGATGGCAGAGATGTCCTACACGGACATGGCCGCCCACGTGCGTCTGCTCCAGCGCTTCTCCCGCGCGCTCGCCTCGATCCCCAAGCCGACGGTCGCCGCGATCACCGGCTTCGCGCTCGGCGGCGGTCTCGAGACGGCGCTGTGCTGCGACTTCCGGGTCGTCGCCGACAACGCGAAGGTCGGCCTGCCCGAGATCACGCTCGGCATCATCCCCGGCGCCGGTGGCACCCAGCGCCTGCCGCGCCTCGTCGGCCCGGCGAAGGCCAAGGAGCTGATCTTCAGCGGCCGGATGGTCGACGCCGCCGAGGCCCTGGAGATCGGTCTCGCCGACCGGGTCGTGCCCGCCGCCGAGGTCCTCGACGCCGCGAAGGCGCTCGTCGCCCCCTTCGTCACCGGGCCGACGCAGGCCCTGCGTGCCGCCAAGGAGGCCGTCGACCGCGGGCTCGAGACGAGCCTCGACACCGGTCTGCAGATCGAGGCGCAGCTCTTCTCCGCGCTCTTCGCCACGCAGGACCAGAAGTCCGGCATGCGCAGCTTCGTCGACAACGGCCCCGGCAAGGCCACCTTCGAGGGCATCTGATGACCGTTGCCGGCGCCGCGAGCGCAGAGCAGGTCGAGGCCGCCTGGGAGGACAACAAGCTGGCCCAGGTGCTCTACCACGACTGGGAGGCGCAGACCTACGACGAGAAGTGGTCGATCAGCTTCGACGACCGCTGTACCTCCGTCGTGCGCGACCGCTTCCTCCACGTGCTCGAGTCGACCCGCCAGCCGGGGGAGTCGCTGCCCTACGGGCGCACGCTCGAGCTCGGCGCCGGCACCGGCTTCTTCTCGCTCAACCTCAAGCTCGCCGGCCTCGTCGACGAGGTGCACGTCTCCGACCTGTCACCCGGCATGGTCGAGGCGGCCAAGGCCAATGCGCGGCGGCTCGGCTTCGAGATCGAGGGACAGGTCGCGGACGCGGAGGCCCTGCCCTACGAGGACGACAGCTTCGACCTCGTCGTCGGGCACGCGGTGATCCACCACATCCCCGACGTCGAGGGCGCCCTGCGCGAGGTGGTGCGCGTGCTCAAGCCGGGCGGGCGCTTCGTCATCGCGGGTGAGCCGACGACCATCGGGCACTGGTACGCCCGGCACATCTCCCGGGCGACGTGGGAGACGGCGACGCGGGTGGCCAAGCTGCCTCCCTTGCGCCGCAAGTGGGCTCGCGCCCAGGCCGAGCTCGACGAGTCCTCCCGCGCAGCGGCCCTCGAGGCGGTCGTCGACCTGCACACCTTCGACCCGAAGCAGCTGGCGGCCATGGCCCGTCACGCGGGTGCGAAGCACGTGGGCACGGCGACGGAGGAGCTGACCTCCGCGCTCGCCGGGTGGCCGATCCGCACCTTCGAGTACGCCGTCGCCGACGACGCGCTCGGCTTCGGCTGGGCGAAGTTCGCCTACGGCACGTGGAAGAACCTCATGAAGGTCGACGCGGTCCTCGGCCGCGTCGTGCCGCAGCGCTTCTTCTACAACGTCGGCGTCACCGGCACCAAGCCCCTGCGGTGACGCGAGCGGTGACAGCGCGCTCCTCGCACCTCACGTGGTGGCACTGGGCCCGGTGGGTCGTCGCCAACCGGGCCTGGAGCCACCACCACGTCCTCGGCTACCTGCGGATGGTCCGGGCGAAGGCCCGCACCCCCGGCCTCGTCTTCGAGGGTCCGTGCTTCATCGGGCCGGACGTGCAGTTCCAGGTCGCGCCCGGCACCGCCCGCCTCGTCATCGGTGCCTACACGCACATCGGTGGCGGGTCGGCGCTGCGCGCCCACGAGGGCACGCTGCGCATCGGGGCCAAGACGGTCATCGGCATTCGCAACACCTTCAACACCTGGCTCGACATCGAGATCGGTGAGGCCTGCCTCTTCGCCGACGACGTCTACGTGTGCGACTTCGACCACCGCACCGAGGACCTCGAGACGCCGATCAAGGACCAGGGGATCATCAAGTCGCCGGTGCGCATCGGCGACGACGTGTGGGTCGCGACGAAGTGCGTCATCACCCGCGGCACGGACATCGGCGACCACTCGGTCGTCGGTGCCGGCGCCGTGGTCCGCGGGACGCATCCCCCCTTCGTCGTCCTCGGCGGTGTGCCGGCACGCGTCGTCAAGCAGCGCCAGCCCGTCCCGGTCCCGGACGACCTCGACCTGCCCGCGGGGTGGTGACGTGACCCGCGAAGCCCTCGACGTCCTCGTGGCGCACATCCCGGCCACCCACACCGAGCAGGTGCTGGCAGCGCTCTTCGACGCCGGCGCGGGTGCGGTGGGGGAGTACCGCGAGTGCGCCTTCGTCCAGCGTGGCGAAGGGAGGTTCCGTCCCGTGGGCGGGGCGAACCCGACGATCGGCGAGGTCGGCCGGCCCGAGCGGGTCGTCGAGGACCGGGTCGAGGTGACCTTCCCGCGATCGCGAAGGGCGTTGGTGGTCAAGGCGCTTCGCGCGGCGCACCCCTACGAGGAGCCCTCCTTCCACGTGCTCACCAACGTCGGGGACGAGACGCCCTCCGTCCCTCCCGCTCCCTGAGGAAGGTCGCGCAGCGACCGCCTCGAAGGGCGGTGTGGTGAAGGGCACCCTCACCCGCGTTGGAGGTCTGGTGCCGCGCTGGATAGCGTGAGCGGACTGGGAGCCTCCCCACAGTTCGGGCCCAACCGGCGCGGCTGCTGAGAGGATCGCCCGGTACCCAGCCCCCTCACCCAGGAAGAGGACGATTCGCCGATGAACATCGTCGTCTGCGTGAAGTACGTTCCGGACGCACAGTCCGACCGCGGATTCAACGAGGACAACACGACCGACCGCGAAGGCGTGGACGGTCTGCTGTCCGAGCTCGACGAGTACGCCGTCGAGCAGGCCCTGCAGATCGTCGAGGCCGGTGAGGGCGAGGTCACCGTGCTGACCATCGGTCCCGCCGACGCTGCCGAGGCGGTCAAGAAGTCGCTCCAGATGGGTGCGGACAAGGGCGTGCACGTCTCCGACGACGCGATCGCCGGCTCCGACGCGCTCGCCACCTCGCTCATCCTCGCCGAGGCGATCAAGAAGATCGGCACCCCCGACATCGTCCTCACCGGCATGGCCTCGACCGACGGCACCATGGGTGTCGTCCCCGCGATGCTCGCCGAGCGTCTCGGTCTGCCGCAGGTCACCTACGCCTCCGAGCTGACCGTCGACGGCGGCGTCGCGAAGATGCGCCGGGACGGCGACACCGCGAGCGAGACCGTCGAGGCCTCCCTCCCGGCCCTCATCTCGGTCACCGACCAGATCAACGAGCCGCGCTACCCCTCCTTCAAGGGGATCATGGCCGCGAAGAAGAAGCCGGTCGAGGAGTGGACCCTCGCCGACCTCGGTGTCGACGCCGGCCAGGTCGGTCTGGCCAACGCCGCGACCGCCGTCGAGGCGACGACCAAGCGTCCCCCGCGCGAGCAGGGCACGATCGTCACCGACGAGGGTGACGGCGGCACGAAGCTCGCCGAGTTCCTGACCACCAACAAGTTCGTCTGAGCGACGACCCGGACACCAAGGAGCAACAGACATGGCTGAAGTCCTCGTCCTCGTCGACCACGCAAACGGTGAGGTGAAGAAGCCCGCCGCGGAGATGCTGACCATCGCCCGCCGCCTGGGTGAGCCCTCCGCCGTCTTCATCGGCCCCGGCGCCGAGACCGCCAAGGACCTGCTCGCCCGCTACGGCGCCGAGAAGATCTACGCCGTCTCCGACCCGGCCGCCCTCGAGCACCTCGTCGCCCCCCAGGCCGAGATCCTCGCGCAGCTGGTCCAGTCGACGTCCCCCGCCGCGGTGCTCATCCCGAGCAACTCCGCCGGCAAGGAGATCGGTGCCCGCCTCGCGGTCAAGACCGACTCCGGTCTGATCACCGACGCCGTCGACGTGCAGGAGGGGCCGGTCACGACCCAGTCCGTCTTCGCCGGCAGCTACACGGTCCAGGCCAAGGTCACCAAGGGCACCCCGATCATCTGCGTCAAGCCCAACTCCGCTGCGCCGGAGCAGGCCAACGGCGCCGGTGCCTTCGAGGAGCTCTCCGTGAGCCTCTCCGACGGCGCGAAGGCCGCCAAGGTCACCGCGTCCGAGCCGAAGAAGGCCTCCGGTCGTCCCGAGCTCACCGAGGCGGCGATCGTCGTCTCCGGTGGTCGTGGCACCGGCGGTGACTTCTCGCCGGTCGAGACCTTCGCCGACGCGCTCGGTGCCGCCGTCGGTGCCTCGCGCGCCGCGGTCGACGCCGGCTGGTACCCCCACTCGTCGCAGGTCGGTCAGACCGGCAAGCAGGTCTCGCCGCAGCTCTACGTCGCGGCGGGCATCTCCGGTGCCATCCAGCACCGGGCCGGCATGCAGACCTCCAAGACGATCGTCGCGATCAACAAGGACGAGGAGGCCCCGATCTTCGAGCTCGTCGACTTCGGTGTCGTCGGTGACCTCTTCACCGTCCTGCCCCAGGCCACGGAGGCCGTCAAGGGCAAGTGACCTCCGGTCACGCCTGACGAAGGGCGCCGCTCCCCATCAGGGGGCGGCGCCTTTCGCCGTCCCGGGCAGTGACCTGTGACACCGCCCTTTACCAAAACGTGACTTCTGGCGGGAGGTGTGGTTATGGTGTTGGCGGCCGTGAGGCCCGTCCCCTGTTTTCCACCCCGAGGTCTCGCGTGAGTTCCCCCCGCTACGTCGGCCGCCACGGCAGCCGTCGTCCCAGCCCCCTGTCCCGCCTGAGCAGCCTGCCGTCGTCGGTCGGCTCGCACGGCGCCCGCACCGCGGCCAAGTCGGTCGCCGGCATCGGGATCGTCCTGGGCTCCGGCGCCTTCGTCGTCGCCCCGAGCCAGGCCGAGGGCACCTCGACCCCGAGCATCGACTCCGTCGCCACGGCGCGCACGAGCGCGAGCGACCTCTTCGCCGACCGCAAGGGCGAGGCCGCCTCGCGGTCGACGGCCCGCGCCGCGATCACCGCCCCCGCCAGCTCCCAGTCCGAGGACTCCCAGGGTGACGTCGGCGAGCTCGACGTCGACGCGGTGTCGAAGCCGGACTACGTGCCGCCGAAGCCCGAGCCCAAGCCGGAGCCGAAGCCCGAGCCCGTCGAGGAGACCGAGACCCCGGCCGAGGACGAGGCGACGCAGGAGGCCCCCGAGCCGACCGAGCAGGAGAGCGACGCGACGGCCGACGAGGCCCCGCAGGAGTCGACCGAGTCCACCGAGAGCACCTCCACCGGCGCGCCCCAGACGGGCAACTTCGCCGAGGAGGCTGCCGGTCTCGGCCTGGGCCCCAACGCGCAGCAGGTCTACTCCGCCGTGCGCACCCAGTTCCCCGACATGACCAACATCGGTGGCTACCGCGCCGGCGACCCGGGCGACCACGGCACCGGCAATGCCGTCGACATCATGGTGACCGGCGCCCGCGGCGACCAGATCGCGGCCTGGCTGCAGTCCAACGCCGGCTCGCTCAACATCAAGTACATCATCTGGCAGCAGCGCATCTGGATGCCCGGCGGCAGCTGGAAGATGATGGAGGACCGCGGCGACCCGACGCAGAACCACTACGACCACGTGCACGTCTCGGTCAACTGAGACCCCGCACCCGACAGCCCCGGCACGCCCCGCGTGCCGGGGCTGTCGGCGTCCGGCCCGCCGTTGCTCCGTACGACGGGCCGCGGCTCCCCGCTGGGCGGAGCCGGGACGCCCACATCGCGCTACGCCGTTGCTCCGTGCCGTGAGCCGGGGTTCAGAGCACGGAGCAACGGCGTAGGCGGTCATCCGCGCCCCGAGTCCGCGCCCGCTCGCACCTGCCGGTGATCGTCGCGTGGGTATAACATCGTCACATGACGATGAATGACGTGACGCTCGTCTTCCACGCGCTGTCCGAGCCGACGCGGCTCGCGCTCCTCGAGCACCTGCGCAGCGGCGAGCACCGGGTGCGCGACCTCGTCGACCACATGGGTTTGGCGCAGTCCACCGTGAGCGTCCACCTGGCCTGCCTGCGCGACGCCGGTCTCGTGCAGGTCCGTGCCGAAGGGAGGGCCAGCTGGTTCTCCCTTCGCCATCCGGAGCGTCTGCAGGACCTGCTGCGCTGTGCCGAGGTGCTGGCGGGGGAGGCGGCATGAGCCACGGGCACGGTGACTCCCACACGCCGACCTCGGCGGCCCCGGGCCGGGGGCTGCGCAACCGGCTGGCGATCGCCTTCGGCATCACGGTGCTCGTCGTCGTCGCGCAGGCCGTGGGTGCCCTGCTCACCGGCAGTCTCGCGCTGCTCACCGACACCGCGCACGCCCTCGCCGACTCCGTGGGGCTGCTCGTCGCCCTCGTCGCCGCGACGATGATGCTGCGGCCGCCGAGCAGCCGGCGGACGTGGGGATTCGCGCGCATCGAGGTCATCGCGGCGCTCGGCCAGGCCTGCCTGCTGCTCGTCGTCGGGCTCTACGCCGCGGTGGAGGGGGTGCGCCGCCTCGTCGAGCCGGCCCAGGTGCCCGCCCGCGAGCTGCTCGTCTTCGGCGTGCTCGGCCTGCTCGCCAACCTCGTCGCCATGACCGTGCTCGCCTCGGGGCGGGGGGCCAACGTCAACATGCGCGCGGCCTTCCTCGAGGTCGTGGGCGACGCGCTCGGCTCGCTCGGGGTCATCGTCGCGGCGATCGTCATCGCGACGACCGGCTTCACCCGGGCCGACACGATCGCCGGTCTCTTCATCGCGGCGCTCATCGTGCCGCGGGCGGTGCGGCTGCTGCGGGAGACGACGCGGGTGCTCATGGAGTTCGCCCCCGAGGACGTCGACCTCGACGTCGTGCGCGCCCACGTCCTCGAGCTCGAGCACGTGTGCGAGGTCCACGACCTGCACGCCTCGATGATCGGCACCGGGCTGCCGGTGATCTCGGCCCACGTCGTCATCGACGACGGCTGCTTCGAGTCCGGGCATGCACCGCAGATCCTCGAGCAGATCCGTGGGTGCCTGCGCGAGCACTTCCCGGTCTCCTTCGACCACGCGACGATCCAGCTCGAGACCGCAGCCGTGCGCGAGCGCACGTGCGGGTCGATGGAGCACGTCTGAGGTCGGGCGCCGGCCCGAGCCGTCAGTCCGGGCGCAGGCCCCGCAGGTACACCTCGACGAGCCAGCTGCTCACGTCGGGGACGAGGGCCGAGGCGGCGCTCGGCAGGGGGCGCGTGGCGACCGCCAGGCCCATCTGGAACTGCGCGGCGGTGACGTCCTCGCGGACCAGGCCGGCCCCCTTCGCCAGCTCGACGACCTCACCGACGGCGGCCAGTGCGGCGTCGCGGCGCCGAGAGATCTGGGCGATGACCGTCTCGATGTCGACGCCCTCGACGACGCGGGGCATGAGGGCGGCGACCCGTAGCTCGACGATGTCGGCGACGAAGCCGGGCCAGGCCTCGTGCGGGTTCGTCTGCATCGGCCCCAGCCAGCGCTCGCGGACCTCGTGGATCGTCGCGCTCAGCCACTCGACGACCCCGAGCACGAGGTCCTGCTGGGTGGGGAAGTGGCGGTAGAGGGTGCCCGCCCCGACGCCGGCCTCCTCGGCGATCGCGGAGAGGGGGGCGTCCGGACCACGAGTGGTGTAGAGGCGCCGGGCGGCATCGATGATCGCGGCGCGGTTGGCGCGGGCGTCGGCGCGCACGGGCGCTCCCTTCGACGGTGGCTGACGTGCCAACCACCATAGCGGAGGAATGCTCTCCATTTGTAAATGGAGTTTTATCCTCCGCTTCTAGCCAAGGAGTCGGCCATGGCCACCCGCACCACCAGTTCACCCCGCACGCTCGTCGCGATCGTCGTCGGCATCACGGTCATGGTCGCGCTCATGCTGCTCGCCTTCGCCGCACCGGCGCTCACCTCCGGTCCGAAGGACCTGCCGCTCGCCGTGAGCGGCCCCGAGCAGGCCACCTCGAAGGTCACCGCCGCCCTGGACAAGCAGGCGTCCGGCACCTTCGACGTCACGACCTATGCCACCGAGCAGGAGGGGGCCGAGGCCATCACCGACCGCGAGGCCATCGGTGGCATCACCGTCGGGGCGAAGGGGGTGACCGTCCAGACCGCGACGGGTGCCGGCACGGCCTACACCCAGGTGCTCAAGGGCGTCGGCGCCGGCCTCGAGGAGTCCGGCCAGAAGGTCACCTACGTCGAGCTCGCCCCGACGACCACCGACGACCCGCAGGCCGTCGGTGTCTCGACCCTCGGCCTGCCGCTCGTCTTCGGCGGGATGGCCACGGCCGCGCTGCTCGTGCTCGTCTACAAGGGCTCGACCCTCATGCGCTTCGTCGGTGCGACCGCCATCGCCCTGCTCGCGGGCTTCGTCGCCACCGCGATCCTCCAGCTCGGCTTCGGTGCGCTCGACGGTGACTACTGGCTGACCTCGCTGTCCATCTCCGCGGGGATCCTCGCCATCTCGGCCACCGTGCTCGGTCTCGGCACGCTCGTCGGCGCCCCCGGCATCGGCATCGGTGCCGTGACGATGCTCTTCGTCGCCAACCCGCTCTCCGGCATGGCCAACGGCCCGCAGTGGTTGCCCGGGGTCTGGGGCGAGGTCGGGCAGCTGCTGCCCGTCGGTGCGGCCGGCTCGCTCGTCCGCTCGGTCGCCTTCTTCGACGGGGGCGGCGCGATGTCGCACTTCGTCGTCCTCGCCGTGTGGATCGTCCTCGGCGTCGCGCTCGCGGGTCTCGGGGTCGCGCGGCAGGGGCGTGGCACGCACGTCGCGACGGCCGAGCGCGAGGAGGCGCTGGCCTCGGCCTGAACCCGATGTGCCATCACCGTGGCATACTTGTGGCATGGCCAAGGTCAGGGTGAGCACGACGGTTGACGCCGACCTCCTCGAGCGGGCTCGCGCGGCGCACGGGGCAGCGACGGATGCGTCGCTGGTCGAGGCCTCCCTGCAGGCCCTGCTGCGCACCCACCGGGCGGCCGAGATCGACGAGGCCTACCGCAGGGCCTACCGCGAGGCACCTGCAGACCTGTCGGACGACTGGGGCGACCTCGGGTCCTTCCTCGACGAGGCGGCGAGGCGCTGAGGGTGGCACTGCCTGCGCGAGGTGAGCTGTGGTGGGCGGACCTGGCGGATGCCGGGGCCAGGCCGGTCGTGGTGCTCAGCAGGGGGGCGGCCATCGCGGGTCGCCGCCGGACCCTGGTCGCGCCGTGCAGCACGGTGGTCCGCGACCTGCCGAGCGAGGTGCTCCTCGAGCCCGGCGAGGAACCGGTCGACCGTCTCTGCGCGGCACAGCTGGACGCCGTCACGGACCTGCCGGTGGCCCTCCTCACGCGACGGCTCGGGCGACTGAGCGACGAGGCGGTGCGTCGGCTGTGCGCCGCACTGGGGGTGGCGACCGGCTGCTCGGACTGACGTCGGCGACCTGACTCGTAGACTTCATCCGATGACCACCTACCTCGACCACGCGGCGACCACGCCGATGACTCCCGCTGCCCGGGAGGCGATGGTCGAGCAGCTCGGGCTCACCGGCAATGCCTCCAGCCTCCACGGCCCCGGGCGCGACGCCCGCCGGGTCGTCGAGGAGTCGCGCGAGCGCATCGCGACCGCCCTCGGGGCCCGACCGAGCGAGATCGTCTTCACCTCCGGCGGGACCGAGGCCGACAACCTCGCCATCACCGGCTCGCTCCGTGCGGCCCGTGCGGCGGACCCCCTTCGCCATCGGGTCGTCGTGAGCGGCGTCGAGCACCACGCCGTCCTCGACGTCGTCGACCACGCGGTGGAGCACGAGGGCGCGCAGGCGACCTTCGTGGCGCCGGGGGAGTGCGGCACCGTCCAGCCCGACGCGGTGCGCGCCGCGATCGAGGAGGACCCCGCGAGCGTCGGTCTCGTCTCGGTCATGTGGGCCAACAACGAGGTCGGCACGGTCCAGGACGTCACGACGATGGCGGCGATCGCCCACGAGCACGGGCTGGCCTTCCACACCGACGCGGTCCAGGCGGCGGGCCACCTGCCCGTCGACTTCGCCGGCAGCGGCGTCGACCTGATGAGCGTCAGCGCGCACAAGTTCGGCGGGCCGCTCGGCATCGGGGCGCTCGTCGCCAAGCGCGATGCGCGGCTCGTCGCCCTGAGCCACGGCGGCGGCCAGGAGCGCGGCGTGCGCTCGGGCACGCTCGACGTGCCGGCGATCCGGGGCTTCGCCGTCGCCCTCACCGAGGCCGTGGAGCAGCGCGAGGCCGAGGCGGCGCGCGTCGGTGCGCTGCGCGACCGCTTCCTCGCCGGCACCCAGGCCCTCGACCTCGGCATCCGGGTCACCGGCTGCTGGGAGCCCGGGGACGTGACGACCCGGCTGCCGGGCAATGCCCACATCACCATCCCCGGGTGCGAGGGCGACTCCATGCTCTACCTGCTCGACGCCGCGGGCATCGCCGTCTCGACCGGCTCTGCCTGCCAGGCCGGCATCCCGCAGCCCTCGCACGTCGTGCTCGCGATGGGGCGCTCCGAGGAGGAGGCACGCGGCTCTCTGCGCGTGTCCTTCGGCTGGACCTCGACCGAGGCCGACGTCGACGCCGTGCTCGCCGCCCTGCCCGAGGCCATCGCCCGCGCGCGACGGGCCAGCGGGGCCGCGTGATGCGCGTCGTCGCCGCGATGAGCGGGGGCGTCGACTCGGCAGTCGCCGCCTCGCGGATGATCGAGGCCGGGCACGACGTCGTCGGGGTCCACCTCGCCCTGGCCAAGAACGCCAAGACGCTGCGCGAGGGCGCCCGCGGCTGCTGCACCATCGAGGACGCCGGTGACGCGCGACGGGTCGCCGACCGACTCGGCATCCCCTTCTACGTCTGGGACATGGCGACCCCCTTCGCCCGGGACGTCGTCGACGACTTCGTCGCCGAGTACGAGGCCGGCCGCACGCCCAACCCCTGCCTGCGCTGCAACGAGAAGATCAAGTTCGCCGCGCTCCTCGACAAGGCGCTGGCCCTGGGCTTCGACGCCGTGGCGACCGGTCACTACGCGCAGATCGTCGACGGTCCCCACGGTCGCGAGCTGCACCGTGCGGTCGACTCCGCCAAGGACCAGTCCTATGTCCTCGGCGTGCTCGACGAGGAGCAGCTGGCGCGCGCCTTCTTCCCCCTCGGCGACACGACGAAACCGCAGATCCGCGAGGAGGCCGCCGCGCGCGGCTTCGCAGTGGCCAAGAAGCCCGACAGCCACGACATCTGCTTCATCTCCGACGGCGACACCCGCGGCTGGCTGACCCAGCGGCTCGGCGAGCAGCCCGGCGAGATCGTCGACGAGGGCTCCGGCGAGGTCGTCGGCGAGCACCGCGGGGCCTACGGGTTCACCGTCGGCCAGCGTCGCGGGCTCGGCCTGGACCGCTCCGACCTCGACGGGCAGCCGCGCTACGTCACCCGGGTCGAGGCCGCGTCCAACCGGGTCTTCATCGGCACCGCGGACCTGCTCGGCACCGACGAGATCGAGGCCGACCACGTGCGGTGGTGCGGGCCGGCGGCCTCCGGACGGCACCGCCTCGGCGCACAGATCCGGGCCCACGGCGAGGAGATCGCGGCGACCGCCGAGGTGGTCGTCGATGCTGCTGCCGAAGGGGGTCTGCGTCTCGTGGTCCGTCTCGACGAGGCCGTGCGCGGTGCCGCCCCCGGTCAGTCGATCGTCCTCTACGACGGCACCCGTGTCGTCGGCTCGGGCACCATCGCGCGCGCCGGGCGCGCCGCGAGGGCGAGCGCGTGACCCGGGCGTCCGGTGTCGGGTCCTGGCCCGGCACGCGATCCCGCGAGGCCGTCGTCGCCGTCCGCGACCTGCTCGGTGACGGCATCCCGCACCTGCCCGAGCTGCCCGCGCGGGGCGTCGGCGCCGACATGGTCGGCCGGGCCGCGGCCCTGCTCGAGGGGCTGCACGTCGAGACCCAGCCCTACGGGTGGCGCTTCGCGGGTCGTCCCGGCCATGACGAAGGGAGGGCCCGCGCGCTCCTGCGCGAGGACCTCGACGAGCTCGCCGAGGCCTACGACGGGTGGACCGGCCCGCTGAAGATCCAGGTCACCGGACCGTGGACGCTCGGCGCGACGATCGAGCTGCCGCGCGGTGAGCGGGCGGTCGCCGACCACGGTGCTCGCCGCGACCTCGTCGGCTCTCTCGCCGAGGGACTGCGCGCGCACATCGCCGACGTCGAGCGCCTCGTGCCCGGTGCCGAGGTGATCGTCCAGGTCGACGAGCCGGGACTGCCGGCAGTGCTCGAGGGGCGGCTGCCCACCGCCTCGGGCTACGGCACCCTGCGCGCGGTCGACCGCTCGGAGGTGCGCGACGGGCTGCGCGAGGTGCTTGATGCGGCGGGAGAGCGGACGACGCTCGTGCACTGCTGCGCCGGCGAGGTGCCGGTACAGCTGGTGCGGGAGAGCGGTGCTCGTGGCATCTCGCTCGACACCTCGCTGCTCGACGGCGCCCGCTGGGAGCAGATCGCCGAGGCCGTCGAGGCCGGAGTGACCCTCTGGGCCGGTGCCGTGCCGACGGCCGGCGGCGAGTGGCGCACGGCGCGGGACCGGCTCGTCGGTGCCTGGCAGCGGATCGGCCTGCCAGTCTCCGCGCTCGCGGACGTCGTCGTCACGCCGACCTGCGGACTAGCGGGGGCTCCCACTTCGTCCGCCGTGGCAGCGGTGCGGACCACGACGGATCTTGCCTCGGCCCTCACCGACCTCGCCGCCGGCTGAGCCACCCGCCCAGGCCGGGAAAACCGCAAATGGCCGGGAAAACCGGAGACGACCGCGCAATTGCACGGTCATCTCCGGTTTTCCCGGCCCGCTCAGGATTTCCCGGCCAGAGGCTCGCGGGCCAGAGGCGTCAGGAGGTCGGCGCGTGGATCTCCCGCTTGAGGATCTTGCCCGTCGGGCCCTTGGGCAGCTCGTCGAGGACCCAGACGGTGCGCGGGTACTTGTAGGCCGCGACCCGGTCCTTGACGTACTGCTTGATCTCCTCGAGGTCACCCGAGGCGCCCTCGCGCAGCGAGACGGCGGCGCCGACGTCCTCGCCGAGCTCGGGGTGCGGCACGGAGACGACCGCGCACTCGAGGACGTCGGGGTGGGTGTAGAGCACCTCCTCGACCTCGCGCGGGTAGATGTTCATGCCGCCGCGGATGATGAGGTCCTTCTTGCGGTCGACGATCGTGTAGTAGCCGTCCTCGTCGACGCTCGCGATGTCGCCGGTGCGGAACCAGCCGTCCGGGATCGCGGCCTCGGTCGCCTCCGGCTTGTTCCAGTAGCCCTTCATGACGTTGTCGCCGCGGATCGCGATCTCGCCGACGCCCTCGCCGGGGCCGACCGCCTGGCCGTCCTCGCCGATGAGCTTCATCTCGCAGCCGGGGATCGCGCGGCCGATCGTGCCGGGCTTGGTCGGCTGGTCGAGCATGTTGAAGGAGGCGACCGGCGAGGTCTCGGAGAGGCCGTAGCCCTCGAGGAGGCTGACCTTGAAGGTCTCCTCGAACTCGCGCAGCGTCTCGCCGGGCAGCGATGAGCCACCGGAGACGCACGTGCGCAGGCTCGAGGTGTCGGTGTCGGCGACCGACGGGTGGTGGAGCATCGCGCCGTACATCGTCGGCACGCCCTCGAAGATCGTCACCTGGTCGCGGGCGATGACCTCGAGCGCCTTGCCGGGGTCGAAGCGGGGGATGAGGGTCAGGGTCGCGCCCTGCAGCACCGCGGTGTTGAGCCCGCAGGTCAGGCCGAAGACGTGGAAGAGCGGCAGGCAGCCCATGATGACGTCCTCGGGTCGGATCCCGATGATGTCCTCGGCGGAGCGCTGCGCGTTGAGCCGCAGGTTGTCGTGGGTGAGCTGGGCCCCCTTCGGCCGGCCGGTGGTGCCGGAGGTGTAGAGGATGACGGCGTCGTCGTCGCCGGCACGCTCGGCGGGCACGGCGATCGGCTCGCCGGCCGGCAGCGCGTCCTCGGCCGGGCCGACGGGGCCCGAGACGATGACCTGGGTGTCGGTGCCCTCGGCACCGGCCTGCGCCTCCGCGGCGAAGTCGCCCCAGACGAAGGAGAACTTCGCGCCGGAGTCGGTGTAGAAGTACTCGATCTCGTTGGCCTTGAGCAGGGGGTTCATCGGCACGACGACGCCACCGGCGAGGAGGGTGCCGTAGAAGAGCACGGGGAAGGCCGGGATGTTGGGCAGGATCAGCGAGACCCGGTCGCCGGGCTCGAGCCCGGCAGCACGAAGGGAGCCGGCCGCCTTGGCCGCGAGGCCGTGCAGCTGTGACCACGTCAGCTCGGCATCGTCGAGCTTGATCGCCACCTTGTCCGGGTGGGCCTGGGCTGTGGTGACGAGGTTGCTCGCCAGATTCGTCATCGTCGACTCCTGAATGCTGGTTCGGGTGGCCCCATCCAACACGGTCTCCCGCGTGGAGGGAAGAGGTGTCGGGGGTGTGCGGCAGGATGGTCCGGTGAGCGAGATCCCCGAGACGGACGAGTCCGCAGCGCACGCGCAGCCGGAGACCCCCGCCGACGTGCCCGACGAGCTGCGTCAGGAGTGGACCGACCTCGCCGAGCAGGCGACGGCCGCGCAGTTCGCCTACCACGTCAGGGACGCCCCGACGATCAGTGATGCCGAGTACGACCGGCTCATCCGTCGGCTGCAGGAGATCGAGGAGGCGCACCCCTCCCTTCGCACTCCCGAGTCGCCGACGCAGCAGGTGGGCGGGGCGATCTTCTCCACCGACTTCACCGCGGTCGACCACCTCGAGCGGATGCTCAGCCTCGACAACGCCTTCGAGGGCGACGACCTGCTCGCCTGGGCGCAGCGCGTCGAGACCGAGGTGAGCGGCTTCCACTACCTGTGCGAGCTCAAGATCGACGGCGTCGCGATCAACCTGCTCTACGAGGGCGGCAAGCTCACCCGGGCCCTGACCCGCGGCGACGGGCGCACTGGCGAGGACGTCACGCTCAACGTGCGCACCATCGAGGGCATCCCGACCCAGCTCGACGACAGCGTGCACCCCGTGCCCGACCTCGTCGAGATCCGCGGGGAGGTCTTCTTCCGGCTCGAGGACTTCGCCGAGCTCAACGCCGGCCTCGTCGAGGCGGGCAAGCCCCCCTTCGCCAACCCGCGCAACTCCGCCGCGGGATCGTTGCGGCAGAAGGACCCCCGAGTCACGGCCCGCCGCTCGCTCCACATGCTCGTGCACGGCATGGGGCGCCGCGAGGGCTTCGACATCGACAGCCAGAGCCACGCCTACGAGCTCATGGCCGCGTGGGGGCTGCCGACCTCGCCGCACTACCGCGTGCTCGACTCGATCACCCAGGTGCGCGACTTCATCGCCGACGTCGAGCGGCAGCGCCACGACTACGACCACGAGATCGACGGCGTGGTCGTCAAGGTCGACGAGATCGCCGTGCAGCGCCGGCTCGGGTCGACCTCGCGGGCGCCGCGCTGGGCCATCGCGTGGAAGTACCCGCCCGAGGAGGTCAACACCACGCTCCTCGACATCCAGGTCAACGTCGGGCGGACGGGGCGGGTCACCCCCTTCGGCGTCATGGAGCCGGTGACCGTCGCCGGCTCGACCGTCTCGATGGCGACCCTGCACAACGGCCACGAGGTGAAGCGCAAGGGCGTGCTCATCGGCGACACCGTCGTGCTGCGCAAGGCGGGCGACGTCATCCCCGAGATCCTCGGTCCGGTCGTCGAGCTGCGCGACGGCACCGAGCGGGAGTTCGTCATGCCGACGCACTGCCCGGCCTGCGGGACGAAGCTCGCCCCGCAGAAGGAGGGCGACAAGGACATCCGCTGCCCCAACTCGCGCACCTGCCCGAGCCAGCTGCGCGAGCGGCTCTCCTCGCTCGCCGGGCGTGGGGCCTTCGACATCGAGGCGCTCGGTTGGGAGGGCGCCGTCGGGCTGCTCGACTCGGGCGTGCTCACCGACGAGGGAGGCCTCTTCGGCCTCACGGCGCAGGACGTCGCGCGGGTCCCGCTCTTCACGCGGGCCGCCAAGAAGACCGACCCGGAGGAGGCCGTCCACGACGGTCGGGTCCTCTCGGCCAACGGCGCCAAGCTCGTCGACAACCTCCAGCAGGCCAAGCAGCAGCCGCTGTGGCGGGTGCTCGTCGCGCTGTCGATCCGGCACGTCGGGCCGACCGCGGCCCGGGCGCTGGCGCAGCACTTCGGCTCGATGGCCGCGATCCGCGAAGCCGACGAGGAGGCCCTGGCCGACGTCGAGGGCGTCGGGCCGACGATCGCGGCCTCGGTGCGTGAGTGGTTCGACGGCGAGGGCAATGACTGGCACCGCGGCATCGTCGACCAGTGGGCGGCCGACGGTGTGCGCATGGAGGACGAGCGCGACGAGTCGATCCGGCAGACCCTCGAGGGTGTCACCGTCGTCGTCACCGGTTCGCTCGAGCGCTACTCCCGCGACTCCGCCAAGGAGGCGATCCTCGAGCGCGGCGGCAAGGCCTCGGGCTCGGTGAGCAAGAAGACCGACTGGGTCGTCGTCGGCGACAACGCCGGCACCAAGGAGGCCAAGGCCCGCGAGCTCGGCCGTCCGATCCTCACCGAGGAGGAGTTCACCGAGCTGCTCGAGACGGGTGCCGTGGCGCGTTTCGCCGACGGTGATGGCGAAGGGGGCGACCGCGCCGGTGACACGGGTGGCGCCGACGGATGAGCGGCATCGACCGGGCCACCGCCCAGTGGTACGTCGACACCGCCCTGGCCAAGCTGCTCGCCCGGGCCGACGAGCTCGCCGACGCCGGGGGAGACGAGCTGCTCTGCCGGCGGCCCGACGTCGAGGGGGCCAACAGCGTCTACGCGCTCGTCGTCCACTGCTGCGGTGTCATGGAGCGCTGGGGTGGCGAGACGATCGCCGGTCGCGAGATCCATCGCGACCGGGCCGCGGAGTTCACCGCGACGGGCAGCATCGACCAGCTCGAGGCGCTCGTCGCCGCGCAGCGGCGGCGCTGGGTCGAGGACCTCGCCGACTACGACGCCGGCGCGGCGCCGCGGGGCCCCGACGGCTGGCAGGAGGGCGACCCCGAGCCGACGACGCAGGGCTTCGTCGTCCTGCACGTCATCGAGGAGCTCTACCAGCACCTCGGCCACGTCGACCTGACCGTCGACCTCGTGCTCGGCCGCTGAACCCGGGAGCGGGTCACCCTGCACAACCCTAGGGTCGTGCAGGGTTGGAGCCGGACGACGAAGGGGAAAGGGGCCCCCTTCGCCAACCCCGCCGTTGGCGCACAGGGGCCCGACCTCACTACGGTCGGGGGGTGAGCACCGAGAGCACGACCCCTGACGCGCCCGAGACGACCGAGACGACCGAGCCGGAGGGCCCGACCTTCGCCGACCTCGGCCTTGACGACCGGGTCGTGCGGTCCCTGCGGGACATCGGCTACGAGCGGCCCTCGCCGATCCAGGCCGCGACGATCCCGGCGCTGCTCGAGGGACGCCACGTCGTGGGCCTGGCGCAGACCGGCACCGGCAAGACGGCGGCCTTCGCGCTGCCGGTCCTCAGCCGCCTCGACCCCAAGCAGAAGGCGCCACAGGCGCTCATCCTCGCGCCGACCCGCGAGCTCGCGCTGCAGGTCTGCGAGGCGATCGAGAAGTACTCGGCCCGCATGCCCGGCGTGCGCGTGCTCCCGGTCTACGGCGGCCAGGGCTACGGCGTGCAGCTGAGCGCCCTGCGGCGCGGCGTGCACATCGTCGTCGGCACGCCGGGGCGGATCATGGACCACCTCGACAAGGGCACGCTCGACCTGTCGCAGCTGCGCTTCCTCGTGCTCGACGAGGCCGACGAGATGCTCAAGATGGGCTTCGCCGAGGACGTCGAGACGATCCTGTCCGCGACGCCCGAGGACAAGCACGTCGCCCTCTTCAGCGCGACGATGCCCGCGCAGATCCGCCGGATCTCGAAGAAGTACCTCACCGACGCCCTCGAGATCACCGTCGAGCGCAAGACGACGACGGCGCCCAACATCACCCAGCGTCACCTCTTCGTCTCCTACCCGCAGAAGGTCGAGGCCCTCACCCGCATCCTCGAGGTGGAGAACTTCGAGGCGATGATCGTCTTCGTCCGCACGAAGAACGAGACCGAGATGCTCGCGGAGCGGCTGCGGGCGCGGGGCTTCTCCGCCGCCGCGATCAACGGCGACGTCGCGCAGGCGCAGCGCGAGCGGACGGTCAGCCAGCTCAAGTCGGGCAAGCTCGACATCCTCGTCGCGACCGACGTCGCCGCCCGCGGTCTCGACGTCGAGCGGATCAGCCACGTCGTCAACTACGACATCCCCACGGACACCGAGTCCTACGTCCACCGCATCGGCCGCACCGGTCGCGCCGGCCGCTCCGGCGACGCGATCTCCTTCGTCACCCCCCGCGAGCGGCACCTGCTCAAGGCGATCGAGAAGGCCACGCGCACGACGCTGACCGAGATGTCGATGCCGAGCGTCGAGGACATCAACGCCAGTCGGCTGGGCAAGCTCGACGACCGGATCACCGCGGCCCTCTCCTCGCCCGACCTGGCGACCTTCCGCGACGTCGTCGGCCACTACGTGCGTGAGCACGACGTGCCCGAGGGCGATGTCGCGGCCGCGCTGGCGATCGTCCTGCAGGGCGACGAGCCGATGCTCCTCGACCCCGACCCGGTGCGCCCGCCCCGTCGCGAGCGCGACGACCGTGCTCCCCGACGTGACCGTGAGGGCGAAGGGGGGCGCCGCGGTGACCGTGGTCCGCGCGGCTCCTCGGGCCCCATGGGGTCCTACCGGATCGCCGTCGGCCGCCGGCACAAGGTCGAGCCGCGGCAGATCGTCGGTGCCCTGGCCAACGAAGGGGGTCTGCGTCGCGAGGACTTCGGCCACATCGACATCCGGGGTGACCACTCGATCGTCGAGCTGCCGGCGACCCTGCCCGAGGGCACGGCCGAGCGGCTGCGCAGCACGCGGATCTCGGGGCAGCTCATCGAGCTGCGTGAGTGGCAGGAGCGCGGTGGCGGTCGCGGCGGGCCGCGCCGTGACAAGCCGCCCTACGGCAAGAAGTCCTTCGACAAGAAGCCGCACCGCAAGGGCCGACGCGACTGATGGTCGCCGAGCTCGACCCGGTGGACCGGCTGCTCCTCGACGAGCTGGGTGAGGTCCCCTCCGGGCGGGTCGTCGTGCTCGGTGACGAGACCGGCGCTCTCGCAAGGGCGCTCGTCGAGCGGGCCGGGGCGTCAACTCTGCAGGACCCTAGGGTCTTGCAGGGTTGGGCGGGTGCAGGGGAGCAGGTCGTCGCGCACAGCGACTCGCTCGTCGCCGAGCGGCAGGTGGCGCAGGCGCTCGCCGGTGCATCGGGCGGGGGCGAGGTCGTGCCGGACCTCGCCGAGGCCCTCACCGGCGCCGCGCTCGTCGTGCTGCGGCTGCCGAAGTCGCTCGACGCCCTCGACGAGATCGCCCGCACCGCAGTGTTGCTCGGCACGGACGACGTGCGCCTCGTCGCCGGTGGTCGGGTCAAGCACATGACGCCGTCGATGAACGAGGTGCTCGGCGCGAGCTTCGAGCAGGTGCACGCCAGCCTCGGCCGGCAGAAGTCACGGGTGCTGCACGCCGCCGGCCCCCGCACCGTCGAGCAGGCCTGGCCGAGGCAGCGACACCACGCCGACCTCGACCTCACGATCCACGCGCACGGCGCGGCCTTCGCCGGTACGCGCGTCGACGCGGGCACCCGGCTGCTCCTCGGTCAGCTCGACCGGCTCTCCGGCACCGATGGCACCGTCGTCGACCTGGGTTGCGGCACAGGGGTGCTCGCGTCCTTGCTCGCCCGGCGTTTCGACGACGTCGTCGCGATCGACGTCTCCGCGGCCGCGGTCGCGTCTGCGCAGCTGACGACCGCAGGGGCAGCCGACGTCCGCCGAGGTGACGGGCTCACGGACCTGGCCGACGCGTCCGTCGCCACGATCGTGAGCAATCCCCCCTTCCACGTCGGGACCGCGAAGGACTCGACCCCGACGCTGGCGATGATCGCCGACGCGAAGCGGGTGCTGCGGCCCGGCGGCGAGCTCGTCCTCGTCTACAACTCGCACCTGCCCTACCTGCCGCGGCTGCGCGAGGTGGGGCCGACGGAGATCCTCGCCCGCGACCGCAGCTATCTCGTCACCCGCACCGTGCGGGCATGACGAAGGGGGGTGCACCGACTGGTGCACCCCCCTTCGCTCTCGTGGAGTCGGGTCAGCCGAGCGCCTTGACCGCGGCGTCGTAGTCCGGCTCCTGGGTGATCTCGGGAACGAGCTCGGTGTGCAGGACCTTGCCGTCGGCGTCGACGACGACGACCGAGCGGGCGAGCAGGCCAGCCATCGGGCCGTCGGCCATGGTCACGCCGAAGTCCTCGCCGAAGGAGGAGCGGAAGGCGGAGCCGACCTTGACCTTGTCGATGCCCTCCGCGCCGCAGAAGCGGGCCTGGGCGAAGGGGAGGTCCTTGCTGACGTTGACGACCGTCGTGTTGTCGAGGCTCGCGGCGAGCTCGTTGAACTTGCGCACGCTCGCGGCGCAGACGCCGGTGTCGATGCTGGGGAAGATGTTGAGGACGACGCGGCCGGGCACGTCGGCGGTGGTCAGCGCGGACAGACCGTCGCCGACGAGGTCGAAGGACGGCGCATCGGCGCCGGGGGCCGGCAGCTCGCCGACGGTGGTGACGGGGTTGCCCTTGAATGCGGTGGTAGCCATGCCCCCATGCCTACACCCCGAAGGGGGTCGTGGCCACATGCGGTCTGCGGAGCGGTCAGCCGACGAGGGCCTTGATGCCCAGGGCGAGGGGGACGAGCAGGAGCGCGGACAGGCCCATCGCGCCCATGACGAGCGCCCCCTTCGTCTCGGAGTCGAGCGCCTCGCGCCAGCCGGCGCGTCGCATGATCTCCTTGACCGGCACGTTGATCTCGGCGGTGGAGAAGTCGTAGTCGACCTGCTTCTTGAAGCCGTCGAGCCCGAGGCCGTACTCCACCCGCCTGGTGCGGGTGAACTCGCGGCCGGAGCGGACCTCGATCTGGGCGCCGAGGCCGGTGGCCCCGGCGTGCGACTCGACCTGCCGCGACTCGTCGGTGCGCTTGACGACCCCGGGCTTGTCCGTGGGGGTGAAGCGGGCGACGAAGGCGTGCTCGAGGTGGCGTCGGGTCGCCAGGTGCTGCCAGCGCGCGTCGGCCAGATCGGCGTGCACGAGCACGGAGTGGCCGTTGGAGCGCACGACGTAGGGCGTGCCCTCGAAGGCCGTGGCGAGCGCCGGTGCCAGCCACTCGTAGGGCCACGGGGCGCTCTTGTCGGTCGCCGGGGGCAGGGGTGTGGTCGGCGGCGCCACGACGACGTGGTCGCCGGCGATCCCGTCGGGGTTGGTCTCGCGGAGGAAGCCGATGAAGGCGACGAGGGTGACGGTGACGACGGTGCCCCAGAGGACGCCCCAGAAGAGCGCGGGCCAGACGTCGCCGGAGGAGAGGAGGAGCCACACCCCACCGACCCCCGCGAAGCCGAAGGCGGCGATCGCGGCGAGGAAGGTGAGCAGCTTGCTCAGGCGGGACGTCATGCGGGCAGTGCCCCCGGGCCGGGGACGTGCTCGCCGTGACCGTCGGCGCGCAGGCGCGCGCGCAGCCGCTCGGCGGCGGCCTCGAAGCGCTCGTCGCTGACGTCGCGCATCGGGGCGTGCGGGTCGAAGTCTTCGGGGGAGAAGGCCGGCCAGGTGTGGATGTGCAGGTGCGGCACCAGGAAGCCCTCGAGGAGCATGCCGACCCGCGGCGCCTCCCACTCGGCTTGCTGGGCCCGACCGACGATGCCGGCCACGCGCTGCAGGTGCGCCCAGGTCTGCTCGTCCGCGTCGGTCCACTGCTCGATCTCGGCGCGCGGCACGATCATCGCGTGGCCGTCGGTCAGCGGCTCGATCGTCAGGAAGGCCACGCAGGTCTCGTCGGACCACACGAACCGTCCGGGGATCTCACCCTCGATGATCTTCGTGAAGAGAGTCGCCATGCCGCCCACCCTAAGGTGGAGGCATGCCGCAGGTCAGCGCAGATGTGCACGTGCCGGTCCCGCCGGAGCTCGCCTACGCCGTGTCGCAGACGACGGGGTCGGTCCGCAGGCGATGGGACCCCTTCATCCGCGAGCAGCACTTCCTCGACGGGGCGAGCGAGCCGGGCGTGGGGGTGCGCACCTTCACCCGGACCTCCTTCCTCGGACCGCTGTCGCCGTCGATGGTCAGCGAGTACGTCTCGTGGCGCCCGCCGACCTCCGTGGGCATGACGATGGTCAGCGGCCCGTGGTTCTTCGAGCGCTTCGGCGGCGGGTGGCGCTTCCAGCCCGACGGCGACGGCGCGGTCGCGGTCTGGAAGTACACCTACGACGTGCGGCTGCGTCCCCGTCTGCTCCAGCGGATCGCCCACGCCATCGGCCAGCGGCTCCTCGGCCGGGAGATCTCCCGTCGCATCGAGGGCTTCGCGGCCGGGTGCCGTGACGAGGTGGTGCTCGCCGCGGCCCGGGCGGACATGGCCCGTCGTGCCGGGGCCGACTCCAGTTCGAAGGGGGGAGCAGCGTGACCTCCCCTTCGTCCGTCATGCGTCTGGCCGGATGCCAGTGGTCCGCCACCGGTGACCCGGCCGCCAACCTCGTCACGCTCGGGGAGTGGACCGCCCGGGCCGCGGACGCCGGTGCCCGGCTCGTCATCCACCCCGAGGCGGCGATGGCCTCCTTCGCCGGTCGGCTCGACACCGCCGCCGAGCCCCTCGACGGGCGCTTTGCCGACGGGGTGCGCGAGGTGGCTGCGCGGCACGGCGTGACCCTCGTCGTCGGCATGTTCACCCCCGCCGACGAGATCACGACCGCCGAGGGCAGGGAGCGCTCGCGGGTGCACAACACGCTGCTCGTCACCGGCGGTGGCGTCGAGGAGACGACCTATCGCAAGATCCACCTCTACGACGCCTTCGGCAGCCGTGAGTCCGACACGGTGGCGCCCGGCGACGAGGTGCGCACCGTCGAGGTCGACGGCTGGTCCGTCGGCCTGGCCACCTGCTACGACGTGCGCTTCGCCGGCCACTTCACCGAGCTGGGTCGGCGTGGTGCCGAGCTCGTTGTGCTGCCCGCCTCGTGGGGGGACGGGCCCGGCAAGGCGAGCCAGTGGGACCTGCTCACCCGGGCCCGCGCGCACGACGCGCAGGCCTGGTTGCTCGCCGTCGGGCAGGCCTGGACCCCGGAGTCGGTGCGCGGCCCCTATGGCATCGGTCGCTCCGCGCTCGCCGACCCGACCGGCGAGGTGCGGGCGCGGCTCGGTGGCGGGGAGGACCTGCTCGTCGTCGAGGTCGACCACGAGACGGTGTCCCGCACCCGCGAGACCATCCCGGTCCTCTAGCGAGCGCCCGTCGCTCCCGCAGACCTGCGTCCCGGGGTTGCCTGCGGGTACGACGATCAGGTGCCGACATGAGTGTGCCGGGGCCCCTGACCTTCCAGGGGTTGTTCGGAGGTGTTGCGCAGAGGTGATCGTCGTACCCGCAGGTCACTCCGCTCGGCCTGCGGGCAGGTCTGACCGTGGGCTGTGGACAAGCGGGAGCACGCGGGCGGCCGATGCCCGCAAGATCGAGGCATGCAGCCGGAGGAGGTCATCACACAGCTCGGGGGAGTTGCCACGCGAGCAGAGCTGCTGACCCATGTCACCGAGGGTGCACTGCGTCGGGCCCTGGCCGGGCAGCGCGTCGTCCGGCACAGCCGGGGCCGCTACGCCCTCCCCTTCGTGCCATCGATCGGGGAGCGCGTCTCGCTCGAGGACGTGGCCCAGACCGCGCGCCGGGCCGCTCACCAGATGTCTGGGACGGCGGTCCTGCAGTCCGCGGCGGCTCGCTGGGGGTGGCGGATGAAGTGGTATCCGACCCGCCCACAGGTGGCCGTGCCTCGCGGGCGTGCCGTTCCAGCGAGCGTCCGCCGGCGCATTGACGTGCGGTACCGCGATGTCCCCGCAGGTGATCGCGACGACGGCTGGGTCACCGACCGGGTCCGGACCGCGCTCGACTGCGCCGGTCAGCTACCCCAGGACGAGGCGCTCGCGATCGTCGACTCGGCGCTGCGCGAGGGCATGGTGACCCAGGACGAGCTCCTGCTGGCTGCTGCAGGTCTGCCCAACCTCTACCGCTCTCGTGCCGAGTCGGTCATCGGCATGGCCAGCTCCGAGGCCGCCAATCCCTTCGAGTCCGTCCTGCGCTGGATCGTGTCGGACATCCCCGGTCTGCAGGTCAGACCACAGGTGGAGATCCATGACGACGAGGGCAAGGTCGGCACCGTGGACCTGGCGGACGAGGAGCTGCGTCTCGTGCTGGAAGCGGACTCCTTCGAGTGGCACGGCCAGCTCGACGGCCTCGAGAAGGACTGCTATCGCTACGACCGGTTCATCGCGCAGGGATGGTTGGTGCTGCGCTTCACCTGGGAGATGGTGATGTACCGGCCCGAGTGGGTGCGGGCGGTGGTCATCCGCACCATGGAGCAATGTGACCTGCGGGTACGACGACCAGGTCCCGGTCGCCGACCCGGCGAGCCCTGACATCCCGGTGGAGAGTCGGGCCCCTCCGACGCAGGTGGTCGTCGTACCCGGAGGTCACCTCTGGGTCCGCGACGACCGGGGACGCCGCCCCCTTCGCCGGAACCTAGACTGTCCCGCATGGCTGACCTCTCTCGCGACGACGTGGCCCATCTGGCCTCGTTGGCCCGTATCGACCTCTCCGACGCCGAGCTCGACCGCATGGTCGGCGAGCTCGCGACCATCATCTCCTCCGTCGAGGCCGTGCAGCAGGCTCCGATCGAGGGCGTCGAGCCGATGAGCCACCCGATGCCGATCGTCAACGTCACCCGCCCGGACGAGGTGCGCCCGTCGCTGACCCCCGAGGAGGCCCTGGCCATGGCGCCGGCCTCCGAGGTCGAGCGCTTCGCCGTGCCGCGCATCCTCACCGAAGACTGAGCCGAAGGACCCCACGTGAGCGACCCCACCCGCATGACCGCTGCCGCGCTCGCCGACGCGCTGGCCTCCGGTGACCTCTCCTCCGAGCAGATCACCCGCGCCCACCTCGACCGCATCGAGGGTGTCGACGAGCAGGTCGGCGCCTACCTCCACGTCGCCGGCGAGTCCGCCCTCGCCGAGGCCCGCGCCGTCGACGAGCGCAGGGCGAAGGGGGAGAGCCTCCACCGCCTCGCCGGTGTCCCGATCGCCGTCAAGGACGTCATGACGACGACCGGCATCCCGACGACCGCCGGCTCGAAGATCCTCGAGGGATGGATCCCGCCCTACGACGCGACCGTCGTCAGCAAGCTCAAGGCGGCCGGCCTGCCGATCCTCGGCAAGACCAACATGGACGAGTTCGCCATGGGCTCCTCGACGGAGCACTCGGCCTACGGACTGACCCGCAACCCCTGGGACCTCGAGCGGATCCCCGGCGGTTCCGGCGGTGGCTCCAGCGCGGTCGTCGCCTCGTGGCAGGCGCCTCTGGCGACCGGCACCGACACCGGTGGCTCGATCCGCCAGCCCGCGGCCGTCACCGGCTCGGTCGGCGTCAAGCCGACCTACGGCGGCGTCTCCCGCTACGGCCTGATCGCGATGGCCTCCTCGCTCGACCAGGCCGGCCCCTGCGCGCGCACCGTCCTCGACACGGCGCTGCTGCACGAGGTCATGGCCGGGCACGACCCGCTCGACTCGACCTCGGTCGACCAGCCGGTGCCCGATGTCGTCGGTGCCGCGCAGCGTGCCGACGTCGCCGGGATGAAGATCGGCATCGTCCGCGAGCTCACCGGCGAGGGCTTCTCGCCGCTCGTCCAGGCGCGCTTCGACGAGTCGGTGCAGCACCTCGTCGACGCGGGTGCCGAGGTCGTCGAGGTCTCGATGCCCAACGTCGTCCACGCGCTCGGCGCCTACTACCTGATCATGCCGAGCGAGGCGAGCAGCAACCTCGCCCGCTTCGACGCGATGCGCTACGGCCTGCGGGTCGGGCCCGCAGGTGTCGACGCCCCGAGCGCCGAGCAGGTCATGGCCGCGAGCCGCGACGCCGGCTTCGGCGACGAGGTCAAGCGCCGCATCATCCTGGGCACCTATGCCCTCTCGTCGGGCTACTACGACGCCTACTACGGCAGCGCGCAGAAGGTCCGCCGCCTCATCGCCGACGACTTCGCGCGGGCCTTCGAGACCGCTGACGTCCTCGTCTCGCCGACGGCCCCGACGACCGCCTTCCGCTTCGGCGAGAAGTCCGACGACCCGCTGGCGATGTACCGCGGCGACATCGCGACGATCCCGGCCAACCTCGCGGGCGTGCCCGGCATGTCCCTGCCGAGCGGTCTCGCCGAGGACGGCCTGCCCGCGGGCTTCCAGATCCTCGCGCCGGCCATGGCCGACGACCGCCTCTACACCGTCGGCGCCGCCCTCGAGCAGCGCCTCGTCTCCGCCTGGGGTGGGCACCTGCTCGAGCAGGCCCCCGAGCTGGCCATCACGAAGGGAGCCTGAGACATGGCGACGACCACCACCGACGCGGTCCTCGGCTACGACGAGGCCCTCGCCACCTTCGACCCCGTCATGGGTCTCGAGGTGCACGTCGAGCTCGGCACCGCGACGAAGATGTTCTGCGGCTGCGCCACGGTCTTCGGCGCCGAGCCCAACACCCAGACCTGCCCGGTCTGCCTCGGCCTGCCCGGCGCGCTGCCGGTCGTCAACGCGACCGGTGTCGAGTCCGCGATCCGCATCGGCCTGGCGCTCAACTGCCAGATCGCCGACTGGTGCCGCTTCGCCCGGAAGAACTACTTCTACCCGGACATGCCGAAGAACTTCCAGACCTCGCAGTACGACGAGCCGATCGCCTTCGACGGCTACCTCGATGTCGAGATCCCGGCCGCCTCGGGCGAGGGCACGGAGACCTTCAGGGTCGAGATCGAGCGCGCCCACATGGAGGAGGACACCGGCAAGAGCATGCACATCGGTGGCTCCACCGGTCGCATCCAGGGCGCCGAGTACTCGCTCGTCGACTTCAACCGCGCCGGCATCCCGCTCATCGAGATCGTCACCCGCCCGATCGTCGGCGCGGGCGAGCGGGCTCCCGAGGTGGCGAAGGCCTATGTCGCCGCGCTGCGCGATCTGCTGCGCGCCCTCGACGTCTCCGACGTGAAGATGGAGCAGGGCTCGATGCGCTGCGACGTCAACCTCTCGCTTCGCCCGAAGGCGGGCGACCCGGCTGATCCCTCCAACCAGGCCCAGCTCGACGTCCCGCTCGGCACCCGTACCGAGACCAAGAACGTCAACTCCCTTCGCTCCGTGGAGCGCGCGGTCCGCTACGAGGTCTGCCGCCACGCGGCCGTGCTCACCGAGGGCGGCTCGATCCTGCAGGAGACGCGCCACTGGCACGAGGACACCGGCGTGACGACGAGCGGCCGCGAGAAGTCCGACGCCGAGGACTACCGCTACTTCCCCGAGCCCGACCTCGTGCCGGTCGCCCCGAGCCGTGAGTGGGTCGAGGAGCTGCGCGCCACCCTGCCCGAGCCGCCGGCGCAGCGCCGCAAGCGGCTGCAGGGGGAGTGGGGCTACTCCGACCTCGAGATGCGTGACGTGCTCAACGCCGGTGCCACCGAGCTCATCGAGGCCACCGTCGCGGCCGGCGCCAAGCCGCAGGCTGCCCGCAAGTGGTGGCTCGGCGAGCCCTCGCGTCGCGCCAACACCGAGGGTGTCGACCTCGCGACCTATGCCGAGCAGACGGGTGTGACGCCCGAGCACGTCGCCGAGCTCGAGTCGCTCGTCGGCTCCGGTCGCCTCAACGACAAGATGGCCCGTCAGGTCCTCGAGGGTGTCCTCGACGGCGAGGGCACCCCGACCGCCGTCGCCGATGCCCGCGGGCTCGAGCTCGTCCAGGACGACGGTGCGCTCGAGGCAGCGATCGACAAGGTCATCGAGGCCAACCCCGACGTCGCCGACAAGATCCGCGGCGGCAAGGTCCAGGCCGCGGGTGCGCTCATCGGTCAGGTGATGAAGGAGATGAAGGGCCAGGCCGACGCCGGCAAGGCCCGCGAGCTCATCCTCGCCAAGCTCGGCGCCTGACGCAGGCAGCACGAAGGGGGGCGGTGCCGGGTCGACCCGGCACCGCCCCCTTCGTCGTGGAGCCGGCCGTGGAGCGGTCAGCCCCCGCGCGGCTGTCCGTCCGGCAGCAGGAGGCGCTCGACCGCCCCGGTGGGAACCGACGGCGGCAGCGGGATCTCGAGGACGTGCTCCTCGCCGCGGAAGACGCTCACCCCACCCGATCGGTCGGCAGCCACCTCGCCGTACGTGCCGTCGTGCCGACGCACCCAGGTGATCTGCGACAGCGGCAGCGTCTCGTCCCCGACGCTGACCGTCGTGGCCGTGACCCGGACGACGGGCTGCTCGCCTCTGACGACCTGCCGCGCGAGGACAGGGATGCCGAGGACCCCGAAGAGGAGGACCCCGGCCCACATGAGCGCCGTGCGCAGCCACCAGCCGTCGCCACGGAGGAGGACCCAGACGCAGACGGCGGTGAGCCCGACGACGAGCAGGAGGTAGCCGACGGCCTGGGCGCGGCTCTGCCGGATGACGACCGCGTCCCCTGCGGCGATCGTCGCGCGCCAGGCGGCGAGGGTCTCGTCCGGGTCCGGGGTGCGCGACATGGCCACAGGGTAGGCGACGTGCCGTCGGCGGGGAGTGCTCCCCATCGTCGTGGACGGTCCCGATGGCTAGCGTGGTCCGGGACGATCGCAGAAGGAGAGCGCATGACCGTCACGCACGGGATGGACCCGGTCCGGGTCCGGCAGATCGGTGGCCAGCTGCGCCGCGAGGCGCGTCGCGCCGCAGAGGTCGGCGAGGCGGGCACGGCCGGGCTGACCACGTTGCAGGGCGCGTGGGAGGGGCCGGACCTCGAGGCCTTCGCCACGAGCTGGGCGCGGGCCCAGCCAGCGCTGGAGTCAGCGTCTGCGCGCCTGTCGAGCTTCGCCGACCAGCTCATCGAGCAGGCCGACTCGCAGGACACGACCTCGCAGGGCAGGGGGATCGGCGGTGGTCCCGGCGGTGGGCTCCACGCCGGCCCCGGTGGCCTGCCGGCTGGCCCGGGCGGTCCCGGCTCGGCCAACACGATGTGGGACGACGTCGGCAACATCCTCGACCACCTCGGCTTCGGGCTCGACCGACTCGGCGACCTCGGTGGCATCCTCGCCGGCGTCGGTATGTGGAAGTACGGCCAGTTCAACCCCCGTGGCCGCCTGCCCAACGGCCGATACGGCTTCCTCGGGCACAAGCCCGGCAGCCCCTTTTCCAAGCTCCCGTGGATGCAGCGCGCCTCGCTCTTCGGCAAGGACTCCAGCTGGATCCCGAAGGGGGGATCGCAGGCGGCCCGCAACGTCGCCGGCTTCGCCCGGTGGAGCAAGTTCGCCAAGGTCTCCGGCCCGGTCGGTGCGGGCCTGTCCGGTCTCATCGGTGGGTTCGGGCAGTGGGCCGAGGACATGGGCGACCCGTCGATCGGTGACGCCGAGCGCGGCACCCGGGCGGTGACCAACGGCCTGGTGTCCGGCGGCACCACGCTGGGCATGGCCATGGCTGGGGCGAAGGGGGGAGCCATCGTCGGTGGACTCATCGGCGGCCCGGTCGGAGCCGCCATCGGTGGCGTCGCCGGAGGCATCATCGGTGGTGTCGCGGGCAGCGAGCTCGGCTCGGCCATCGGCAGCGCCGCGGCCGACGGCGCCTCGTGGGTCGGCGATAAGTTGGGCCTGTGGTGACCGACGAGCTGCAGCGACGCGACATCCCGTCGATCGGGGCGAGCCTGCTCGTCCCGGCAACCTGGGAGGACCTCAGCGACGACGTCGACGACGTCGTCGCGGCGTGGGGCGCCCCCTTCGAGCCGGTCGCCTTCCGCAGCAACGTCGTCGTCACCCAGGACCAGGTCCCCGCGGACACCCCGTGGGCGACGCTCGCCGAGCAGACGTGGCAGGCGATGGGCGCCATGCTCACCGATGCGCACCTCGTCGACGAGACGCAGTCCGACGCGAGTCTCGTGCGCTGGGTCCACCACCGGGTCGCCGAGGTGGGCGTCGTGCTCCACCAGGTGACCCTCCGGCAAGGCGACCGCGTGATCACCACGAGCGTGACGGTGCCGGTCCTGGCCCTGCCCGATGTCGTGGACGCCGTGCGCGAGGTCGCCGCCGGTCTGCGCGTCGACAGGGAGGCGCAGGCATGAGCGGCACGACCGGGGTGCGCTTCGACGACGGCCGCCTGCTCGTCGACGACGACGGCTGGGTCGCGCTCGTCGACACCGCGGCGGCTCCCGACCCCGAGGCCTTCGCGGCGCTGCTCGGCGCCGATCAGTCCTCGCCCGTGACCAGCGAGGTCCACTGGAGCCTGCGCGCCCACATCGAGGCCACCCTCGGCATCGACATGGTCGGTCGCAGCAGCGACGGCGTGGCGGTCGGGGCCTCGGCGAGCTCCGACGGCGCTCGGGGACTGCTCCTGCTCGACACACAGCCCGGCCGCTGGGACGGCGGCGGGGCCGAGGTGCCGGAACAGGAGCGCCAGGTGCTCCCCGTGCTCGCGACGCTCCTGCCGATCTCCCTGCTCGAGATGATGCAGGTGGGTGCCCGGCGCGGCCTCGGGCTCGGCGAGGCCGTGGCCCTCCCTTCGTCCCAGGTGACCGCCCTGCTCTGGCGCGACTCCGAGGTGGCACTGCCCGCAGACGCGACCGCCGGGCAGATCGCGATGCTGCTGCAGCAGGAGTCGTGGCGCCACTGGCGGGTGCGGGTGACCGGCCGCCTCCCCGACGGGGAACTCGTCGAGGACGGTCTCGACGTCGTCGTGCTGCGCAACGGGGTGCTCGCGATCGACGCCGTGGGCGGTGACGCGCTCGAGATCCGAGAGGTCAGCCCCGTGTCCGTTCTCGTCCGGCTCGTCGAGGCGATGCGTCCCGGGCTGGTCACGGGTCGGACGCCGCCGCCTGCGTGACCTGCGCCACCTAACATGGCGCGCATGGTCACCGTCTCCTTCCCCGACAGCAGCTGGCGCGACGCGGTGGGTCCGGTCGACGGCGTGAACTCCGTCGTCTGGGACCCGCAGGAGGCTCCGCCGCAGGAGCCGGTGGACGTCTACATCGCGCCCTACATGACCAAGCCCGCGGGCGTCGCCGTCGTGGCCGAGCAGCCGTCGGTGCGGCTCGTGCAGCTGCTGTCGGCCGGCTTCGACAACATGCTGCCGGTCCTGCCGCAGGGCGTCTCCCTCGCCAACGCGAAGGGGGTCCACGACGCGGCCACCGCAGAGCTCGCCCTGACCCTCGTCCTCGCCTCGCAGCGTGGGTTCGACGACTTCGCGCGCGCCCAGGCGCAGGGGGAGTGGACCTCCCGCCACGTGCGCCCGGGCCTGGCCGACAAGCGGGTGCTGCTCCTCGGCTACGGCTCGGTGGGTCGGGCGATCGTCGAGCGACTCATGCCCTTCGAGGCGTCGGTCACGGCGGTGGCCTCGCGGGCGCGCGCCGGGGACGACCTCGTCGAGGCGGTGCACGGGGTCGACGAGCTCGCCTCTCTCGCACCGCAGCACGACATCATCGTCTCGGTCCTGCCCGGCTCCGACGCGACGCACCACATCCTCGGCGAGGAGCTGCTGTCCTCCCTGCCCGACGGCACGCTCGTCGTCAACGTCGGCCGCGGGCCGGCGCTCGACACCGAGGCGGCCCTGCGCCACGCGGGCCGGTTGCGCTTCGCGCTGGACGTCACCGACCCCGAGCCGCTGCCCGACGGCCACCCGCTGTGGAGCGCGCCGGGCGTCATCATCAGTCCCCACGTCGGCGGTGTCACCGAGGCCTTCCGCCCCCGGGCGGTCGCCATGCTGCGCCGTCAGCTCGCCGCGCTCGGTGCTGGCGAGGCCCCGATCAACATCGTCCACGCGGGCTGATCCGCCGCACGACGCCCGCCGCATGACCTCGGCGCCGTGCGCGCCGGGTTGAGCAAACGTCGTCCCCGGCACGCAGGCGCACCGGGGGCGAGTCGTGGGTCGGCCGCCTCGTGGGTCAGCCCTTGACGAACCAGGCGTAGCGCGGCGAGGACTGCAGCGAGCGGTCGCCGACGGTGCCCCGCAGCTCGTAGGGGTCGCCCTCGTGCGCGAAGATCGACAGCTCGACCCACAGGTCGCGCTGCGCCGTGGAGTTGACGCTCTTGCCGCGCACTTCGCCGATCTGCTGGGCCGACCGGCCCGTCGAGCTCACCGTGCCGATGTCATACGGATACCCCTCCTCGACGAAGTTGACCAGCTTGTATGTCGAGCGGAGGTCGCAGCGCGACGAGGCCCAGGTCGGCGTGATGCTCGCACCGCTGGGGCAGTACCACGAGCGGATCTTGCTGCCGCTGTCGATGTTGCCGTAGGTGGTGCTGAGGGCGAACTGGTGGCGGTTGCCCCTGAAGCCGTCGATCGACCCCACGACGACTGCCTCGCTGTAGGTCGAGTTGGCGAGCTCGGAGGTCTGGGCCTGGGCCGGGGTGGCCGCTGCGGCCAGGCCGGCGGCGACGGCGGTGGCGGACAGGACGGTGGCGGCGGTGCGCGTGAGCTGCATGGTGTGTCTCCCTGATGTCATCCACCGAGCCCCTTGCTCGGTGTGTCGGCAGGGGAGACGTCCTCGGCGCGGGTTCGGTTGCGCCGCAACGAAAACCTGACTGATTGCTTACTCTTCAGTCCAGCGGGTAGACCCGGGTGCCGACCCGCAGCACGCCCTCGGCGATGCTCGAGTCGCCCTCTGGGCCCGCGCCGACCCCGTCGAAGGGCCCGTGGACGGTGCCCGCGGGCGAGACCGCCCACGTCGAGGGGATACGCGTGCCGACGGCATCGGTCGTCTCGCCGACGACGGCGGCCCAGCCGCTCGTGTCGGCCTCGGCGACGTCGATGCGCTCGGTGCCGGGCACGGTGACGACCCGGCTCGTGCCCACCTGCCACAGGCCGGCCCGGCCGGGCGCGTGCACCG
The DNA here is from genome assembly GCF_024362365.1 of Janibacter sp. CX7. Classification (NCBI taxonomy): domain Bacteria; kingdom Bacillati; phylum Actinomycetota; class Actinomycetes; order Micrococcales; family Intrasporangiaceae; genus Janibacter; species Janibacter sp. CX7. The sequence goes on from NZ_CP101464.1 coordinate 920,761, forward strand.
GCTGCCAGAGCACGTCGGCGCGCTGGCGACCGATGGTGTCGCGGTCGACGGTCCAGCCGGCCGGCGGCGCCGAGCGGCCCTCGTCCCCGGTGTGCAGGTTGAGCGTGCGGTAGGCCTCGATGCGACCCTTGCTCTCCTCGGCCACGTAGATGACCCCGCCGGCATCGGCGAGCTGCACCTCGCGCAGGCTGCCGGTGTCGGGCCGCTCCCACGTGACCTCGCCGGTGAGGGCCGAGCGGCCGATGAGCCGGTCGGTCCCGTGCTGGACGATCGTGGAGTCGATGACCCGGCCCGCGTCGGCGCAGCCGAGGTCGCGGGCGATGGCGGTGCCGTCGCTGACCCGCACGGCGTCGACGGTCGTCGACCCCCGCAGGGACGAAGGGAGGAAGACGGCCCGTTGCTCGAGGTCGGCCCCGCTGATCCGGCGGGGTGCACCATGTCGGCACTCGGTGCCGCCCACCCGTGGGGTGGTCCACACCTCCACGCCGGAGGCGAGGTCGAGGCCGGTCGTGCCGCGGCGCGAGGTGACGACGAGGACACCCTCGAAGTCCGCGACCGCCGCGACCTTGGCCCCCACCTCGGCCCACCAGACCTGGTGGCCGGAGTCGAGCTTGCGGGCGATGACCCGCGGCTGGTCCGGGTCATCGGTGGGCTCGCTGAGGATGACGACCTCGTCCGTCGTCGTGAGCACCCGGCTGCCCTTGGGCACCCGCCAGAGCACGGTGCCGGTACTCACCTCCTGGGCGGTCCCGTCGTTGAAGAGGACGTTGCCGTCACGGAAGGTCCCCTCGGCGAGGTGCCGGTTGCCGGTGGTCGTGTCCTCCCAGTGGTCGGGCTCGCCCGGCAGCCCGTGCAGACCGAGCCAGGCCCCGGCCCCGACGACGAGGGCGACGGCGACGCAGGAGGCGAGCAGGGCCGTGCGGTGGCGGACCAGCCGCACCAGCACGAGGCACAGACCGGTGGCCAGCAGGACCGCACCGGCGACATAGGGCGCCGGGCCGAGCTGGGCGGCGACGGCCGCGACGAGCAGTGCCGCGCCGAGGATCGCGACGCCGATGCCGCCGAGGAGGGCGTGCCGCTCGAGACGGTCGAGGGCAGCGCGCTTCATGGTGCCCGAGTCTAGGTCTGCTGCCGCGCGCTTCCCGGGCGCCGCGCCGCGCCGCGGCGCCCGGGTGCGACCACCCGGCGCCACACCTGCGGCCCGGCTGTCAAGGAGTGGCGCGCTCGTGTGCTCCGGGCCACACTCGGATCATGACGACGTCAGCAGAGGACCGGACCCTGATCCTGCTGCGGCATGCGGACCCGGAGCCGGGCCGCGCCGGCCAGGACGATCGCGAGCGGCCGCTCTCCGACCTCGGTCGGGACCAGGCCCAGGACCTCGGCCGGTGGCTGCGCGAGCAGGGGCTGGGGTGCGACGAGGTCATGTGCTCGCCCTCCCTGCGGACCCGCGAGACGATGCAGGAGCTCGCGGCCGCGGGATGCCCCGAGGCGGAGGTGCAGATCGAGCACCGGCTCTACAACGGCGATGCCGACGACGTGCTGTCGGTGATCCGCGGCTCGACCAACGACGCGAGCGTGCTGCTCGTCATCGGGCACGCTCCCGGTCTGCCAGCGGCGGCCAGCCTGCTCGCCGACGGCGAGGGCAGCGAGGAGGCGCACGACCGGCTCAGCGACGGGTTCCCGCCCGGCGCGGCCGCGGTCCTGCGCTTCTCCGGGCACTGGGAGGACCTCGCCTTCGGCGCGGCGGCCCTCGACGACTTCCGCACCCCCTGACCGACGCTTCGTGGTGGCCGACGTCCATGGGGAGCGCTCCCCATGGACGCCGTCGTGACCGGGCGCAATACTGCGCGTGGCGGCCACAGGGGACGCCACATCACTCGGGGAGTCACCACATGAAGTCACTCATCACCCGCGCCGCAGTGCTCGGCGCCTCCGTCATGACCGCCGCCACGCTCGCCACGCCCGCCCAGGCCGCGCCCACCGCCGAGACCACGGCGACCCGCAGCTACTACGGCGCCATCGCCATCAACTCCCGTACGCTCGCCGTCGGGCTCATGAACGACTCGTCGACCCGCTCGGGTGCCGAGCGGCTCGCGCTCACCCGCTGCAAGAACTACAGCTACTCGTCCTACTGCAAGAACGTCGTGTGGGTGCGCAACGGCTGCGCCGCCGTCGCCGTCAAGTACGACAGCAAGGGCCGCCCGGTGCGCTACGCCAGCGCCTACGGCTCGTCGAAGTGGCCCACGATCCGCCTCGCGCAGAAGCGCGCCAAGGGCTACTCGACGAGCGGCACGGTCAAGACCCGCGCCTGGCTGTGCACCACGCGCTACTACTGATCGGCCGCGCTCCGCACGCAGGGCCGCCCCGGCACCACGCCGGGGCGGCCCTGCGCCGTCCCGTCAGCGGGCGAGCGTCGTCGCAGCGGCCAGACCGCCGAGCTTGTGCGGGTTGCGCACGATGTAGACGGCGCTCACCCGCCCTTCGGTGAGGGCGAAGGTCGCCACGGCCTCGAGCTCCCCGTCGATCTCGAGACGAAGGGAGGGGGAGCCGTTGACCTCGACCGCCTCGGCCCGCGTCGCGGAGACGTAGACGCCGCGGAGGAAGCGCAGCACCTTGTCCACCCCGAGGATCGGTCGCAGCGCGGCCTGCTTGACCCCGCCACCGTCGGTGAGCAGGACGACGTCGGGGGCGAGCACGTCGACGAGCGACTGCAGGTCGTCGCCGGCCACGGCGGCGAGGAAGCGCTCGACGACCGCCGTCTGCTCGTCGGCGGTCACCTCCTGCCGCGGGCGACGCGCGGCGACGTGCTGCCGGGCGCGGTGGGCGGTCTGGCGCACGGCGTCGGTGCTCTTGCCGACCGCCGTCGCGATCTCGTCGTAGGGCAGGTCGAAGACCTCGCGCAGGACGAAGACCGCCCGCTCGATCGGGGCGAGGGTCTCGAGGACGAGGAGCATCGCCGTCGACACGCTCTCGGCGAGCTCGACGTCCTCGGCGACGTCGCGGGTGGTGAGCAGGGGCTCGGGCAGCCACGGTCCGACGTAGTCCTCGCGCCGTCGGCTGGCCGAGCGCAGGTGGTTGAGCGCGAGGCGGGTGGTGATCCGCACGAGGTAGGCCCGGGGATCGTGCACCTCGTCGATCACCCGCGACCAGCGCAGCCACACCTCCTGCAGCACGTCCTCGGCGTCGGCGGCGGAACCGAGCATCTCGTAGGCGACCGTGAAGAGCAGGTTGCGGTGGGTGACCCAGGCGTCGGTGGCGCGGTCCGTGCTCACCCGATCACCGTCCCACGTCGCCGGAGGTGGGTGCGAGCGGCAGCTCGCAGACGTCGGAGTAGCCCTGGCTGGCCAGACCGGCGGCGGCGTTGAATCGGGAGCGCTCGTTCTCCACCGCCACCATCATCGTCAGCTCGACGAGGGCTGCGGTGCCGAGCTGCTCGCGCAGGTTGTCCGACATCTCGTCGGTGACCTGCGGCGGGGTCGCGGTCATCGCCTCGGCATAGCCCATGACCTCGCGCTCGAGCGGGGTGAAGACCGTCGACTCGCGCCAGCGCGGCACCTCGCGCACCTTGTCGAGGTCGAGACCGTCCTCGTGGGCCGTGTAGTAGCCGAAGTCGAGGCACCACGAGCAGCCGATCGTCGCCGCGGTCGCCATGACGGCGAAGGCCTTGAGGTGGGGGTCGAGCGCGTCCCACCGGGCGACCTTGCGCTCGAAGCCGAAGACGCTCCACGCCACCTTGCGGTCGTGCGCCAGGACGTAGGCGTTGTCGGGCACCTCGCCGTAGAGACGTCGGCAGATGGCCACGACCACACGGCCGAAGGGGGAGGACATGTCGTTGCGGGGGATGCGGAAGGAGCTGGGCACGGTGGTTTCCCTTCGTCGGTGCGGGCCCCGGTCGGGCCGCTCGTCATGGAGACACCGCCCGCCCCGCCCGTGTGACAGGAGGCCGTCGCTCAGACCGGCAGGGCGAGGCGGCGGAAGGTCGCGGTCACCTCCATGCCAACGTGCTCGTAGAGCCCGAGCGCGCCGGTGCGCGAGTCGGTCGACAGGCCGGACCGGGGCAAGCCGCGCCGGCGCCCCTCGGCGAAGGAGTCGGCGAGCAGGGCGCGGGCCAGGCCCAGGCCCCGACGGTCGGCGCGCACGGCGAGCTCGTCGACCCAGAGCATGCCGTCGCTGCTGCCGATGACCATCGCGACGCCGACGACGACACCGTCGGGGTCACGGACGACCCGGCAGCGCCACGGCGCCGCCTCGTCGCCGTAGAGGAAGTCGGCGGCCCACTGCTCGTAGGTCGTCGGCTGCCGTCCCGGCCACTCGCCGAAGGCGTCCTCGATGACCCGGTGGACCGTGGTCATCTCGTCGGGCCGCCCCTCGCCGAGGTCGTGGCCGTGGGGGAGCGGTTGGGGCTCCAGCCGACGCTCGGCGGGCAGCTCGAGCACCCACGCGTCGAAGTCCGGGTGCGCCCCGGCAGCGACGAGGAAGGCCTCGGCCGCGCTGCCGACCGGCACCGTCTGGGCGACCTCGCGCTCGCCGAGGGCAGCGGCGGTCGTCCGCGCCCAGCGGTGCAGCGCGGTGCCGATCCCTCGCCCGCGCAGGCGGGCCGGGACGACGGCGTCGAGCCGACCGTGCCTGCCGACGACGACATAGGCCACGAGGTCGTCACCGTCGACGAGGCCGAGGCTGCGTCGCCCGAGGTCGGCGTCCGGCGCCCGCCACGAGCGCTGCACGTCGACGAGCTCGGTCATCGGCTCCGGCAGGGACTCCGCCTCGTCCGCACGGGCGAGGGCGACGACCGCCTCCGCGTCGTCCGGTCGGAGCGGCCGGGGGTGCAGGTCGATCCCACGGGGGAGCGCGAAGGAGGTGCCGGTGGTCATGGGAGCCAGCGTCCTCCCTTCGTCCTGCTGTCGTCACCCGAGTTTGCGTTGGGACCGCGCAGCCAACTCTGCAAAACCCTAGGGTTTTGCAGAGTTGGGGTGTCCCCATGGGTTGCGTCAGGCGCCTGTGGCTGGGTGGTCCCAACAGCCGCGTCCCACATGGTGGGCGCGGTTGTCTCATTCATTGACACGGTGGCCGCGTCGGGAGAGAGTGTCCGCATGGCCCTCCTCCTCGTACTTCCCCGGCGCGCTGCCTGAGCGACGACCCGTTCGTCGACGCAGCGCGCGCCCTTCACGTCCGGACCAGGACTGAGGGGCTTTTTCATGCCGGGAGAAGATGTGAGGAGCAGGACGGATGGCACGGCAAACCGAAGGACACACGGTGACTGACACGACCAGCAGCGCCCCGACCCCGGCAGCGCTGGCGCGCCGGGCGGAGGCCCGACCGACCCCAGAGCAGGTGACCGGAGCGCAGAGCCTCGTCCTCGCGCTCGAGAGCGTCGGTGCCGAGGTCGTCTTCGGGATCCCCGGCGGGGCGATCCTGCCCGCCTACGACCCGCTCATGGACTCGGTCAAGGTCCGCCACATCCTCGTGCGCCACGAGCAGGGCGCCGGCCACGCGGCCGAGGGCTATGCCTCCGCGACCGGGAAGGTCGGCGTGTGCATGGCGACCTCCGGCCCGGGCGCCACCAACCTCGTCACGGCCATCGCCGATGCCCACATGGACTCGGTCCCGATGGTCGCGATCACGGGGCAGGTCGCCTCGAGCTCGATCGGCACCGACGCCTTCCAGGAGGCGGACATCCGCGGCATCACCATGCCGATCACCAAGCACAACTACCTCGTCACCGACGCCGCGGAGATCCCGCGGGTCATCGCCGAGGCCTTCCACATCGCGAGCACCGGCCGACCCGGCCCCGTCCTCGTCGACATCTCGAAGGACGCGCTGCAGGCCACCACCACTTTTGCGTGGCCGCCGCAGATCGCCCTGCCGGGCTACCACCCGGTGACGCGTCCGCACGCCAAGCAGATCCGTGAGGCCGTGCGCCTCATGGCCGGCTCTCGCCAGCCGATCCTCTACGTCGGTGGCGGGGTCATCCGCGCCGGTGCCGACGCCGAGCTGCGTCGCCTGGCCGAGCTCACCGGCATCCCGGTCGTCACGACCCTCATGGCGCGCGGGGCCTTCCCCGACGGCCACCCGCTGCACCTGGGCATGCCCGGCATGCACGGCTCGGTCGCCGCGGTGACCGGGCTTCAGCGCAGCGACCTGATCATCGCCGTCGGCGCGCGCTTCGACGACCGGGTCACCGGGCAGCTGTCGTCCTTCGCGCCGGGGGCCAAGGTCATCCACGCCGACATCGACCCGGCCGAGATCTCGAAGAACCGCGTCGCGGACGTGCCGATCGTCGGCGACGCCAAGGCGATCATCAGCGAGCTCATCGCCGCGGTCGAGGCGGGCGAAGGGGAGGCCGCCGGCATCGGTCCTGGCCTCTACCGCGAGTGGTCGGCGACGACGACGCGGTGGTCGCAGGACTACCCCGTCGGCTACACCTCGCACGGCGAGGGCGCCCTCATGCCGCAGCAGGTCATCGAGCGGCTCGGCGAGATCGCCGGCCCCGAGGCCGTCTACGCCGCGGGCGTGGGCCAGCACCAGATGTGGGCCGCGCAGTTCATCGGCTACCAGCGCCCGAACTCGTGGCTCAACTCCGGCGGCGCCGGGACCATGGGCTACTCGGTGCCCGCGGCCATGGGTGCCAAGGTCGGCGAGCCCGACCGGGTCGTGTGGGCCATCGACGGCGACGGCTGCTTCCAGATGACCAACCAGGAGCTCGCCACCTGCGTCATCAACGACATCCCGATCAAGGTCGCGATCATCAACAACTCGAGCCTGGGCATGGTGCGCCAGTGGCAGTCGCTCTTCTACAACGAGCGCTACTCCAACACCGACCTGCACACCTCGGTCGGCAGCCGGATCCCCGACTTCGTCAAGCTCGCCGAGGCCTACGGCTGCGTCGGCCTGCGCTGCGAGCGCCCCGAGGACCTCGACGCGACGATCGAGCAGGCGATGGCGATCAACGACCGCCCGGTCGTCATCGACTTCGTCGTCGAGCGCGACGCCATGGTCTGGCCGATGGTTCCGGCCGGCGTGAGCAACGACGCCATCCAGATCGCCCGTGACGCCGCGCCCGTGTGGGACCGCGAGGAGTCCGAGGCCATCGAGCAGTCCACCGACGCCGACCACGACGGCAAGTGAGGTAGCGACCCGTGAGCACGAAGCACACCCTCTCCGTCCTCGTCGAGAACAAGCCCGGCGTCCTCGCCCGGATCTCGGCCCTCTTCTCCCGCCGCGGGTTCAACATCGACTCGCTCGCCGTCGGCCCGACCGAGCACCCCGAGGTCTCCCGGATGACCGTCGTCGTCGACGTCGACCAGCTCCCGCTCGAGCAGGTGACCAAGCAGCTCAACAAGCTCGTCGAGGTGCTCAAGGTCGTCGAGCTCGACCCGCTCGCCTCCGTGACGAGCCAGATCGTCCTGGTCAAGGTGCGCGCCGAGGCGAGCAACCGCAGCGGGATCCTCGAGACCGCGCAGATGTTCAAGGCGAAGATCGTCGACACGACGACCGACGCGATGACCCTGCAGGTCTACGGCAACTCCGACAAGATCGCCGCGATGCTCGAGATCCTCGAGCCCTACGGCATCAAGGAGCTCGTCCAGTCGGGTGTCGTGGCCATCGGCCGCGGCCCCCGCTCCATCACCGACCGCTCCCGACACTGACCCCCCTTCGTCCCTCGTCCCACGTGGCGGGAGACGATGACGACCACCCCACGACTGCACCACCACGACACAAGGAGAAGTGCCCCATGGCCGCCGAACTGATCTACGACGACGACGCCGACCTGTCCATCATCCAGGGCCGCAAGGTTGCCGTCATCGGCTACGGCTCGCAGGGCCACGCCCACGCGCTCAACCTGCGCGACAGCGGCGTCGACGTGCGCGTCGGCCTCAAGGAGGGCAGCAAGAGCCGCGCCAAGGCCGAGGCCGAGGGGCTGAAGGTCCTCACCCCGCGCGAGGCCGCCGCCGAGGCCGACGTCATCGTCATCCTCGCGCCCGACCAGGTGCAGCGTCACCTCTACGCCGACGACATCGCGCCGGAGCTCAAGGAGGGCGACGTCCTCGTCTTCGGCCACGGCTTCAACGTGCGCTTCGGCTACATCCAGGCGCCCGAGGGAGTCGACGTCATCCTCGTCGCGCCCAAGGCGCCGGGCCACACCGTGCGTCGCGAGTACGTGGACGGCCGCGGCATCCCGGACATCATCGCCGTCGAGCAGGACGCCTCGGGCACGGCCTGGGACATCGCCGCCTCCTACGCCAAGGGCATCGGCGGCACCCGCGCCGGCGTCATCAAGACGACCTTCACCGAGGAGACCGAGACCGACCTCTTCGGCGAGCAGGCCGTCCTCTGCGGTGGCATGTCGCACCTCGTCCAGGCGGGCTTCGAGACGCTGACCGAGGCCGGCTACCAGCCGGAGATCGCCTACTTCGAGGTCCTCCACGAGCTCAAGCTCATCGTCGACCTCATGTGGGAGGGCGGCATCGCCAAGCAGCGCTGGTCGATCTCCGACACCGCCGAGTACGGCGACTACGTCTCCGGCCCGCGGGTCGTCGACGCCAAGGTCAAGGAGTCGATGAAGGGCATCCTTGCCGACATCCAGGACGGGTCCTTCGCCAAGCGCTTCATCGAGGACCAGGACAAGGGCGCCGTCGAGTTCCAGCAGCTGCGCGAGCAGGAGGCCGGTCACCCGATCGAGGCCACCGGCAAGGCGCTGCGCTCGCACTTCGCGTGGCAGTCCGGCGACGACGACTACACCGAGGGCTCGGCCGCTCGCTGACGACAGCGCGAGCATCGCAGCGAGCGCTAGCGAGCGAGGAGCGCAGCGCCGAGGAAGCGGGCGCATGAGAGCCGCTCGCTGATCCTCCACCTGACTCCCGACGCGGTCACCCCGCGGCGGGTCCCCGACGGGGGCGCCCACCGGCTCACCAGCCGGGGCGCCCCCCTTCGTCATGTTGGGACGTGCCGGAGGACCGGCCCGCCTGCGCAGGGTCAGCCCGCGAGGTGACCCCACGTCGGGGCGAGGTCGGCCCACGGGCCGCTGGCGGCGGCCCGGCCGCCGACGAGGACGACGACCCGGTCGGCCTGCTCGAGCGCCGCGCGCTTCGAGGTCGCACCGATGACGGTGGCGCCACGCTCGCGCAGACCCCGCCACAGGGCGATCTCGGTCGTCGCGTCGAGTGCGGAGGACACGTCGTCGGCGAGGAGCAGCTCGGCCTCGGTCGCGAGCGCCCGCGCCAGGGCGAGGCGCTGGACCTGCCCACCGGACAGGCGCACACCGCGATGACCGACGAGCGAGTCGGGACCGCCGGCCGCGGCGACGTCCTCGCTCAACCGCGCGAGGGCCACCGGCTCGTCGAAGGGGCGCTCGTGCCCGAGCCGCACGTTGTCGACGAAGGTGCCGGACAGCACCCGCGGCACCTGCGCGACGTGGGCCACCCGGCCCGGGCGCAGGGTGCGCTGCGCGTTGGTGACGGGAGTGCCGTTCCACAGCAGCTGACCACGGTGGTCGACGAGACCGGCGAGGGCCGCGAGCAGGCTCGACTTGCCGGAGCCGACCTGGCCGACGAGCAGCACGAGCTGACCGCGCTCGATGCTCAGGTCGATGTCGCTCGCGCCCACCGTGCCGTCGTCGTGCACGACGCTGACATCGCGCAGCTCGAGGCGCTGCAGCGGCTCGCGCTCGCCGGCGACCGGCGTGGGGGCGGTGCCCTCGACGAGGTCGACGCCCTCGGGCAGGTCCATGAGGTCGACACCGCCGGCGAAGCGCGCGGTCTCGACCTGCCAGGCGCGCGTGCCCGGGGCCTCGGTGACGACCATGCTCGCGACGCGGCCGAACCAGTCGAAGCCCATGACCGCGCCCGAGACGAGGATCGCGGTGCCCAGGCCCCAGCCGCCGGAGACGTGGATCCACCACGTCGCGACGACGCCGCACTGGACCATGACGAGCGGGACGGCGTCGAGCACGGCCTGCACCCGGTGCTCGCGCACCGCCGCGTCGACCCGGCCACCGTCGACCTGCCGCAGGTGACGGCGGACGAAGGGGGTCGCCGCGGCGAGCTTGATCGTGCGCACCGACTCGAGGGTGGAGACGACCGCACGGCCGAAGCGGGCGCGGGCCGCCGACGCCGCTGCGGCGGAGCGCCCGGCGATCGGCCGACCGAAGGTCGCGGCGACCGCCGAGGTCACCATGACGGCGAGCAGGACGGCGCCGGCGACCCACGTGCCCGCGAGCACCGCGGTCAGCGCGGCGATGACCATGCCGTTGATGAAGTCGACCCACCGGTCGGCGTAGCGCGCGTAGCGGTCGGCGTCCATCGAGCGGGCGACGACCTCACCCGGGGGCGTGCGCGGCAGCCGCTCGGTGCGGGTCTGGCCGACGAGCACCGCCATGCGGGTGCGCAGCATGACCTCGATCCACCAGCGCGGGTAGCGGAAGAAGGCCGATGCGGTGAGGAAGGGCACGACGAGCAGGCAGCCGACGAGCACACCGCCGAGGAGGGTCGGAGTGTGCCCGGCCTGCAGGTCCTCGACGACCGTGCCCCAGACGAGCCCGGTGACCGCACCCTGTGCGCCGAGCACCGACATGAGCAGGAAGCACAGCGCTCCCGCGATGCCCCACGTCGGCTTGACCGACAGCGCGTGCGCGATGCCGCGGGCGAGCGTCGGCCCGGTGCCGACCTCGGGCAGGTCCGGGGGAGTGGTCGTGCGGCGGCGTCCGCCGACCGGGTCGAGGTCGGCGTGGTCGACGTCGGGCCCGGACGAAGGGGGGCGCTCGCCCTGCGCGGACGCCGACGCGTCGACGTCGGCCTCGGCACGGCTGTCGAGCAGGAGGATGCGGAAGGGGCCGTCCGCCTGGGCGAGCTCGGTGCGGCGTCCGTGCTGGATGACCCGGCCGTGGTCGAGGACGACGACGTGCGGCGCCCGCTCGATGGTGTTGAGCCGGTGGGCGATGAGGATGCCGGTGCGCCCGACGAGCAGGCGGTCGGCGGCCGAGACGACCCGGCGCTCGGTGAGCGGGTCCATCCGGGCGGTCGCCTCGTCGAGGACGACGACGCGCACGTCGCGCACGAGCAGCCGGGCGAAGGCGACGAGCTGCTCCTCGCCGGAGGACAGGGTGGTGCCGCCGGGGCCGAGCAGGGTGTCGAGCCCGTCGGGCAGGCCCTCGACCCACTCGCCGAGCCCGAGCTCGCGCACGGCGTCCTCGACGTCGGCGCGCGGGGTGTCGTCGAAGAGGGTGATGTTGTCGGCCAGCGTGCCGGCGATGATCTCGGTGCGCTGGGTGACGACGCCGACGTCGGTGCGCAGCAGCTGCAGGTCGATGTCACGCACGTCGACCCCGCCGACGAAGACGCTGCCGCGCGGCGGCTCGACCGCCCGCGAGATGAAGGAGGCGAGCGTCGACTTGCCCGAGCCGGTGCGCCCGACGAGGGCGACGGTCTCGCCGGCGGGCACGTCGAAGGTCACGTCGCGCAGGGCGAAGCTGCCCTCGGCGTAGGAGAAGTCGAGGCCACGCACCTCGACCGCGAGCTGGGCGCCGGCGGGAACGGGAGCGCCCCCCTTCGGCTCCGGCTCGACGGCGAGCATCTGCCGCAGCCGGATCACCGCGCCGAGCCCGGCCTGCAGGTCGGGCAGGTGGTGCGAGAGCTGGCTGATCAGGCCGACGAAGGTCGAGGTGACGATGAAGAGGGTGACGAGCTCACCCACCGAGATCGCCTCGGTGACGGCGAGCGCGATGCCGGCCACGCCGATGCCCGCGAGCAGCGCGTGGAGGAGCAGGCCGGCGCGACGGGCGAGCCGGCTCTCGAGGACGACGACGTCGCAGAAGCGGGCGTGCACCCGGGCGGTGAGCGTCGCGAGGCGCTGGACCATGTGGGCCTGACCCAGGCTCGTGCGCAGGTCGTCACGCCCGGCGATGCCCTCCTCGAGAGCGCTCGCGTGGTCGGTCCAGGCGGCCTCCTCGATGACCTTGCGCCGGGCGATCTCGCCGAGCAGCGGGCGCACCGCGAGCCAGGTGAGCGCGGCCAGCAGCGGGAAGAGCAGCCACGCCGGCCACCACGTCACGCCCGCGACGATCCACATCGGCAGGACGGAGAAGGCGGTGCGGGCGAACATCCACACCTGCCACCGCATGAGGTTGCCGACCTCGTGGGTGTCGTCGTCGACGCGGTCGAGGATCTCGCCGGCGGCCTGCTCGGAGAGGATCGCGACGGGCTGGGCGAGTGCGGCGTCGAGCAGGTCGTCGCGCAGGACGCCCTCGGCCCGGTCGGACAGGCCGACCCACACGACCTTGCCGATGTTGTCGACGAGGGCGCCACCGATGACGAGGACCGCGAGGAGCTGGACGAGGGAGGTCGACGGGGTCTCGGCGAGCCGGCCCACGACGACCGTGCCGAGGGTGAGCGAGATCGCGGCCAGGGCCGAGCACACCAGCGCCGCGGCGGCGGCGGGCGAGCGCATCCGGCGCCAGTCGACGGTGCGCTCCGGGGGCTGGGGCTCGGCGGTGGTCTGGGGCGTCGCGGCGGTCCGCTCGAGGGTCTGCGTCATGGCCTGTCAAGGCTATGTCCGCCCACCGACACCGCGCCTCCGATTTTTCGGCCCCGGTGCCCACGGTGTGGGCGTACCAACTCTGCAAGACCCTAGGGTTTTGCAGAGTTGGTGGCCCGGCGGCACCCTGCTGGGGGTCGGCTCCCACCCCGCGAGACGGCCGTCCAACGACTGGACCGGGGGTTCCGTCCACTCACCCGGCCCGCGTACCGTCGGACGATCGGCGCCACACCCGGCTCCACCCCCTTCGCACCAGCGGCACCCCCACCCACGTCGTGCCTGACCTGCGCCACCGCACGACCACAGGAGCCGTCATGAGTGACGAGGCCAACGAGGCACGCCGCGCCCTCCAGGAGAGCCTGGACCGCCGCGACAGCGGCGAGTGAGCGCACGCGCCACCCATCACCACTGACCGCCCTGCGTCTCGAGGCTCGCAAGCTCGCACCTCGACGAACGTGGGGCGGTCTGCGTGTGCCTCGAGGTGCGGGGGCGGTCTGCATGTGAGACGCGGTATCAACCTCCGGACCGGCGGCATACCGTGGATCCCATGCCGCAGCTTCGATCCCGCACGACGACCCACGGACGCAACATGGCCGGTGCCCGTGCCCTCTGGCGCGCCACCGGCATGGGCGAAGGGGACTTCGGCAAGCCGATCGTCGCGATCGCCAACTCCTTCACCCAGTTCGTCCCCGGGCACGTGCACCTCAAGGACATGGGCCAGCTCGTCGCCGGCGCCGTCGAGGAGGCCGGGGGAGTGGGCAAGGAGTTCAACACCATCGCCGTCGACGACGGCATCGCGATGGGTCATGACGGCATGCTCTACTCGCTGCCCAGCCGAGAGGTCATCGCCGACTCGATCGAGTACATGGTCAACGCGCACTGCGCCGACGCCCTCGTGTGCATCTCCAACTGCGACAAGATCACGCCCGGCATGCTCCTGGCCGCGCTGCGGCTGAACATCCCGACCGTCTTCGTCTCCGGCGGCCCGATGGAGGCCGGCAAGGCGATCATCGGTGACGACGGCGAGACCTACACCCGGCTCGACCTCGTCGACGCGATGGTCAAGGCCGTCGACGACAACGTCAGCGACGACGAGATCACCGCGATCGAGCAGTCCGCCTGCCCGACGTGCGGGTCCTGCTCGGGCATGTTCACCGCCAACTCGATGAACTGCCTCACCGAGGCCCTCGGGCTCTCCCTGCCCGGCAACGGCTCGACGCTCGCGACCGCCTCGGCCCGCCGCGACCTCTTCCTCGACGCCGGCAAGCTCGTCGTCGACCTGTGCCGCGACTACTACGACGGCGACGACGAGTCCGTGCTGCCGCGCTCGATCGCGACGAAGCCCGCCTTCGCCAATGCCATGCGCCTCGACATCGCCATGGGCGGCTCGACCAACACGATCCTCCACCTGCTCGCCGCGGCGCAGGAGGCGGAGGTCGACTTCGACCAGAGCGACATCGACGCCCTCTCGCGGGTCACGCCCTGCCTGGTCAAGGTGGCGCCCAACAGCGGCGACTACTACATGGAAGACGTGCACCGCGCCGGAGGCATCCCCGCGATCCTCGGCGAGCTGCACCGCGGCGGCATGCTGGACGCCAGTGTCCGGTCCGTGCACAGCCCCGACCTCGAGACCTGGCTCTCCGACTGGGACATCCGCTCCGGCGCCGCGACGAGCAAGGCCACCGAGCTCTTCCACGCCGCCCCCGGTGGGGTCCGCACGACCGAGGCCTTCTCCTCCACCAACCGGTGGACGAGCCTCGACACCGACAGCGAGGACGGGTGCATCCGCTCCGTGGAGCACGCCTACACGAGCGAAGGGGGCCTGGCGGTCCTCCACGGCAACCTCGCGCCGGACGGTTGCATCGTCAAGACCGCCGGCGTGCCCGAGCACCAGTGGAACTTCTCCGGTCCCGCCCGCGTCGCCGAGTCGCAGGAGGCCGCGGTCGAGATGATCCTGTCCAAGCAGGTGCAGGAGGGCGAGGTCGTCGTCATCCGCTACGAGGGCCCCAAGGGCGGCCCCGGCATGCAGGAGATGCTCTACCCCACCTCCTACCTCAAGGGCACCGGCCTCGGCCCCAAGTGCGCCCTGATCACCGACGGCCGCTTCTCCGGTGGCTCGTCCGGCCTGTCGATCGGGCACGTCTCCCCGGAGGCCGCCTCCGGCGGCGCCATCGGCCTGGTCCGCGACGGTGACGTCATCGAGTTCGACATCCCCGGTCGCCGGGTCAACCTGCTCGTCGACGACGAGGAGCTGCAGCGTCGCCGCACCGAGCAGGACGCGAAGGGGTGGGCACCCGCCGCCCCCCGCCCCCGCAAGGTGACCCCGGCCCTGAAGATCTTCGCGAAGTTCGCCCAGTCCGCCGACAAGGGCGCCGCCCGCAAGGTCGACTGACCCCGCTCCCTTCGCGCCCCTCGCTCCCTGAGGAGGCCGCCCGCGGCCGTCTCGAAGGGCGCGGTCGTCTCGGGTGCCTCCGGACGAAGGGAGGGCTCCCGGAGGGAAGCGGTCGCGCTGGGGAAAAGTCCGGACCGCTCGTCGTGCACGTCGCGACCGTGCGAAGTCCGGACTTTTCCTTGATTCGCGCGGCCCCTTCCTTCCGGGAGCGCCAGCGAGGGGCGCCCACATGCCGGGACACGGATTTCACATGTCGGGACGCGCGCCTAGCCTGAAGCCATGAGCACCGACGCAGCGCAGACCAGCTTCGACATCGCCGTCATCGGGGGCGATGGGATCGGCCCCGAGGTGGTGGCCGAGGGGCTCAAGGTCCTCGGCGTCAGCGGTGTCGACCTGCGGACGACCGAGTACGACCTCGGCGCGGCCCGCTGGCACCGCACCGGCGAGACGCTGCCGGACTCGGTCGTCGAGGAGCTGCGCGGCCACGACGGCATCCTGCTCGGCGCCATCGGCGACCCGACCGTGCCCTCCGGCGTCCTCGAGCGGGGCGTGTTGCTCCCCCTTCGCTTTGCGCTCGACCACTACGTCAACCTGCGCCCGGCCAAGCTCTTCCCCGGCGTCACCAGCCCGCTCGCCGAGCACGTGACGAGCAAGGGACTCGACTTCGTCGTCGTCCGAGAGGGCACCGAGGGCCCCTATGTCGGCAACGGCGGCGCGCTGCGCGTCGGCACCCCGCACGAGGTCGCGACCGAGGTCAGCGTCAACACCCGCTTCGGCATCGAGCGCGTCGTGCGTGACGCCTTCGCCCGCGCCCAGGCCCGCCCGCGCAAGCACCTGACCCTCGTCCACAAGCACAACGTGCTCACCCACGCCGGCCACCTGTGGCGCCGCACCGTCGAGGAGGTCGGCGCGGAGTTCCCCGACGTCGAGACCGCCTACCAGCACGTCGACGCGGCGACGATCTTCCTCGCCACCGACCCGGCACGCTTCGACGTCATCGTCACCGACAACCTCTTCGGCGACATCATCACCGACATCGCCGCGGCCGTCGCCGGCGGCATCGGTCTCGCCGCGAGCGGCAACATCAACCCCACCCGCGAGGCCCCGAGCATGTTCGAGCCGGTCCACGGGTCCGCCCCCGACATCGCCGGCCAGGGCAAGGCCGACCCGACCGCCGCGATCCTCTCCGCGGCGATGCTGCTGGACCACCTCGGCCTCGCCGACGACGCCCAGCGGATCGAGGCCGCCGTCGCCGGCGACCTCGCCGAGCGCGCGGGGGAGCGGTCCACGAGCCAGATCGGGGATGCCATCGCTGCCCGCGTATGACGTGTCCCACATGGTGGGACTACCCTGCGAGCAGACCCGCACCCCCGAGGAGACGTACCCCAGATGACCGCCGAGCTGACCTTCACGACCACCCGCAGCGACGCCCCCCTTCCTGACGCCGACCGCGAGGCCGTCCTGGCCAACCCCGGCTTCGGTTCGACCTTCACCGACCACATGGCCGTGGCCACGTGGACGAAGGGGGAGGGCTGGCACGACGGGCAGGTGCGGGCCTTCGGTCCGCTGCAGCTGAGCCCCGCCGCGGCCGTCCTGCACTACGCGCAGGAAGTCTTCGAGGGGATGAAGGCCTACCGCCACGAAGACGGCTCGGTGTGGACCTTCCGCCCCGACCGCAACGCGGCCCGCATGGCCCGCAGCTGCGAGCGGCTCGCGCTGCCCGTGCTGCCGGAGGAGGACTTCGTCGGGGCGATCCGCGCGCTCGTCCAGGCCGACGAGACGTGGGTCCCCGCCTACGGCACGGGGGAGACGAGCCTCTACCTGCGGCCCTTCATGTTCGCCTCCGAGGCATTCCTCGGGGTGCGCCCGGCCAACGAGGTGACCTTCTCGGTCATCGCCAGCCCCGCCGGCGCCTACTTCTCCGGCGGCCTCAAGCCGGTCAACCTCTGGGTCAGCCAGGACTACGCCCGCGCCGGCGAGGGCGGCACGGGCGACGCCAAGTGCGGTGGCAACTACGCCTCCTCGCTCGCCGGCCAGCTCGAGGGTCAGGCCCAGGGCTGCGACCAGGCCGTCTTCCTCGACTCCTCGACGCACACCTACATCGAAGAGCTCGGCGGGATGAACCTCTTCTTCGTCACCAAGGACGGCCGCCTGCGCACCCCCGCGCTCACCGGCTCGATCCTCGAGGGCGTCACCCGCGACTCGATCCTCGCGCTCGCGCCCGACCTCGGTCTGACGCCCGAGGAGTCGCGCATCGAGATCGACTGGTGGAAGGAGGGCGTCGCCTCCGGCGAGATCACCGAGGTCTTCGCCTGCGGCACCGCCGCCGTCGTCACCCCGGTCGGCGAGCTTCGCTGGGCCGGCGGCTCGGCCCCGTCCACCGGTGGCGAGGGCGGTGGCGAGATGACCCGCACCATCCGCCAGAGCCTGCTCGACATCCAGTACGGCGTCGCCGAGGACACCCGCGGCTGGATGACCCGCCTCGTCTGAGCACCTCAGCACCGCACCGAGGTAGCCAGGTGACCCCTCGCCTCATCGCCACCGATCTCGACGGCACCCTCCTGCGTAGCGACGGGACCGTCTCCGCCCGCTCGGTCGACGCCCTTCGCGCCGTCGCCGACGCGGGGCTCGAGACGGTCCTCGTCACGGCCCGCCCGCCCCGCTGGCTCGACGAGCTCGCGCACGTCGTCGGCACGCGAGGGGTCGCCCTGTGCGGCAACGGCGCTTTCCGCTACGACGTCGCCGAGCGGCGGGTCTTCGGGGTGCGCTCGATCCCGCGTGAGGTCGTCACCGAGGTCGTGCGCGACCTGCGGGAGCAGCTGCCGGGCACCGGCTTCGCCGCCGAGCGGCACTGCGGGCTGGCCGCGGAGAGCATGTTCGCCGCGATCCACGACCATCCCGAGGAGCTCGTCACGACGCACGCCATCGAGCACCTCACCGACGCCGGCGTCGGCAAGCTCCTCGCCCGCAACCCTCATCTCGACGACGAGGAGTTCATCGTCGCGGTGACCGAGATCGTCGGCGACCGTGCGGTCGTCGCCTTCAGCGGCGCCGGTGGCCTGGCCGAGGTCTCGGCGAAGGGGGTCACCAAGGCCGCCGCACTCGCCGGCTGGTGCGCGGAGCTCGGGATCGACGCGGGGGAGGTGTGGGCCTTCGGCGACATGCCCAACGACCTGCCGATGCTCACCTGGGCGGGGCGCTCCTTCGCCGTGGCCAATGCCCACGACGATGTCCTCGCCGCCGCCACCGACCGCGCCCCGGCCAACGACGACGACGGGGTCGCCCAGGTGCTCGAGGGGCTCCTGCGTCCATCCGGTCCCTGAGGAGCTCGCTCTGCGAGCGTCTCGCAGGGCGGACGCGGGATGACCGACTCGTGGGACGGTGCCATGGTGGTCGGGTGATGCCCCAGATGACGACCCGAGCTGCCACCGCAGCCGAGCTCATTATCTAGGCGCGACGAGCCACCTGCTCGTCGCGCGGACCTCCCACACCCGGGGGGTCTTTCGCTTTTCTCGGGCAGGGACGAGACCAGCGGACGGGTCCGGAGCATCACCCCCGCCACGGACGGGCGCGACGAGCAGGTGTCACACTCCTCGAGGAGGCGAGCTCGCCTCCCTTCGTCCGAAGCGAGAGATCCACATGCACGGCTTCCACGTCTACGACACGACGATGCGCGACGGCGCCCAGCAGGAGGGGATCAACCTCTCCGTCGGGGACAAGCTGACCATCGCCCGTCACCTCGACGAGCTGGGCGTGACCCACATCGAAGGGGGCTGGCCCGGGGCCAACCCCAACGACACCGAGTTCTTCCGCCGGGCCCGCACCGAGCTGGAGCTGCGCTGCGCGACGCTCGCCGCCTTCGGCGCGACGCGCAAGGCCGGCGGCTCCGCCGCCACCGACCCGCAGGTGCAGGCGCTGCTCGACTCCGGCGCCGAGGTCATCACCCTCGTGGCGAAGATGCACCCGGGCCACGTCGAGCGCGCGCTGCGCACGACGCGCGAGGAAAATCTCGCGATGATCACCGACACCGTCGCCCACCTGCGCGCCCAGGGGCGCACGGTCATGGTCGACGGGGAGCACTTCTTCGACGGCTACCAGCTCGACCGCGACTACGCTCTCGCCTGCGTGCGTGCCGCCCACGAGGCCGGCGCCGAGGTCATCGCGCTGTGCGACACCAACGGCGGCATGCTGCCCGGGCAGGTGCGCGACGCCGTCGCCGACGTCATCGAGGCGACCGGTGCGCGGCTGGGCATCCACTGCCACAACGACACCGGGTGCGCCGTCGCCAACACCATGGCTGCCGTCGAGGCCGGCGCCGACCACGTCCAGGGCACGGTCAACGCTTATGGCGAGCGCACGGGCAATGCCGACCTCATCACCGTCGTCGCCAACCTCCAGCTCAAGCTCGGCATGGACCTCGTCGAGCCCTACCGGCTGCAGGACGCCACCCGCATCGCGCACGCGGTGAGCGAGGTGACCAACTTCCCGCACTTCTCCCGGCAGCCCTACGTCGGCTCGGGGGCCTTCGCGCACAAGGCCGGGCTGCACGCGAGCGCGATCAAGGTCGACCCCGACCTCTACCAGCACATCGAGCCCAAGGACGTCGGCAACGACATGCGCATGCTCGTGTCCGACATGGCCGGGCGGGCGACGGTGGAGCTCAAGAGCCGCGAGTTCGGCGTCGACCTCGCCGGCGACGACGCGGCCCTGACCCGCGTGCTGGCGAAGGTCAAGGAGCTCGAGCAGCGCGGCTACACCTTCGACGCGGCCGACGCGAGCTTCGAGCTCCTGCTGAGGCGCGAGCTGCAGGAGGAGGCGCTCGAGTATGCGCAGGTCGAGTCCTGGCGGATCATGATCGACGCCCGTGGTGGCGACGACGCCCTCTCGGAGGCGACGGTCAAGGCGGTCGCCGGCGGGCGGCGGCTCGTGGCGACGGGGGAGGGCAATGGCCCGGTCAACGCCCTTGACCAGGGCCTGCGGCAGGCCCTCGTCACCGTCTACCCCGAGGTCGAGCAGATCGAGCTCATCGACTACAAGGTGCGCATCCTCGACGCCGCCCACGGCACCGACGCGACGACCAGGGTGCTCATCGAGCACAGTGACGAGCACACCTCGTGGACGACGGTCGGCGTCGCGCCCAACATCGTCGAGGCCTCGTGGGAGGCGCTCGTCGACGGCATCACCTATGGCCTGATGCGCGCGGGTGTGCCGGTGCGCTGACCGCGGGTCACTGAGCAAGGGAAACTGCCCCTTCGCAAGAGTTCCGAACCCTTGCCAAGGGGCAGTTTCTCGGGTCGCCCGAGAATCGATGGGCCCATGTGTCGACGGGTCAGCCGGCCACGTGGCCGAAGCGGTGACGGGTGGTGCTCACCGCCTGCTCCCGGACGAAGGGGAGGACCTCACGTCGTCCCGTGGCCAGGACCTCGCCGGTGATGACGTCGACGCCTGCGGCGACGAGCTCGTCGACGAGCGCGGGGAGGCAGGCGCCCACGGTGCGCACCCGCACGTCCGCGCTGCGCGACGCGCGGGCGACGAAGGCCGCGTCGTCCTCGCCCACGACCTGCACGTGCCCGATGCTGCCCGGCAGGTCGAGGCCCGGAGCCGCCGAGACGACGACGTGGGCGCCGGTGAGGGTGGCCGCGGCGACGAGGCGCAGCAGCTCGACGACCCGTGTGCCGCCGCCGGCGCGCACGAGCACTCGCGGGTGCGGGCGGTAGCGGAAGACATTGGACTCCACGACGAGGGCGCTCTCGTCGTGCTCGACGCCGAACTCATCGGCCCACGCGGCCGCGTCGCTGGCGAGCGCCGCCTCGAGCCAGGCCCGCTCGTCGTCGCCGACGGAGGAGCCGAGGGTCGCGAGCTGGGCGTCGACGGTGCTGCGCACGGCGGAGGTGACGGGCGCCCCCTTCGTCGGCAGGCCGGTGCCCGTCCACGTGCCGAGCTGGGCGACGTAGTTGGGGCCGCCGGCCTTGGCGCCGGGGCCGATCGAGCTGGCCTTCCACCCGCCGAAGGACTGGCGGCGCACGATGGCGCCGGTGATGTGCCGGTTGACGTAGGCGTTGCCGACGGCGACCGTCTCCGTCCAGTGGGCGATCTCGCCCTCGTCGAGGCTGTGCAGGCCGCCGGTGAGGCCGAAGTCGGTGGCGTTCTGCAGCTCGATCGCCTCGTCGAGGGAGTCGGCGCGCATCAGGCCGAGCACCGGGCCGAAGACCTCGGTGAGGTGGAAGAAGGAGCGAGGCCGCACGCCGTCCTTGACGCCCGGCGACCACAGCCGGCCGGTGTCGTCGAGCTGGCGCGGCTCGACGAGCCAGGACTCGCCCGGCTCGAGCGTCGTGAGGGCACGACGCAGCTTGCCCGTGGGCTCCTCGATGACCGGGCCCATGCGGGTGCCCAGGTCGGCCGGCCAGCCGACGGCGATCGACTCGACAGCGTCGACGAGCTGGCGGCGGAAGCGCTCCGACGTGCCGATCGACCCGACGAGGATGCCGAGGGAGGCGGCGGAGCACTTCTGGCCGGCGTGGCCGAAGGCCGAGCTGACGAGGTCGGCGACCGCGAGGTCGATGTCGGCGGAGGGGGTGATGACCAGGGCGTTCTTGCCGGAGGTCTCGCCGAGGACGCGGGCGCCGTGCTCGCGCCCGGCACGCCAGCCGGCGAAGAGCCGGGCCGTCTCGCTCGCGCCGGTGAGCACGACGGCGTCGACGTCCTCGTGCGCGACGAGGTGCTGGCCGACCTCGTCCTCGTCGGTGCGCACGACGTGCAGCACCTCGCGCGGGATGCCGGCGTCGTGCAGGGCGGCGACGGTGACCTCGACGCACACGGGCGTCTGCGGGGCGGGCTTGATGACGACCGAGGACCCGGCGGCCAGGGCCGCGAGGACGCCACCGATCGGGATGGCGACGGGGAAGTTCCACGGCGGTGTCACGAGCGTCAGGGCGAAGGGGGTGAAGCTCGCCCCGTCGACCATGGCCCCGCCCTCGAGCTCGAGGGCACGGTCGGCGTAGTAGCGGGCGAAGTCGACCGCCTCGGAGATCTCGGGGTCGGCCTCGGCGACGGTCTTGCCGGCCTCGGCGGCCATGACCGCGAGGATCTGCTCGCGCCGGGAGTCGATCTCACGAGCAGCCTTGCGCAGCAGGTCCGCCCGCTCGGCGGCGGGGCGTGCCGCCCAGCCCTCGTGCGCGGTGCGCGCCGTGGCGACGACCTCGTCGACCGCGGCGGTGCTCGTCAGGTGCGGGGAGGTCGGCTCCGGCCGGGGCGCGGCGACGGCGCGGGCGGCCCACGCGCGGTGGCCGGGCAGGGCGGCGTCGGAGTCGGGCGTGTTGTCGAAGGTGTCACCGATCGGCGGGCGCTCGGCGGAGCGGCGCGGGCCGACAGGGGTGTCGCCGATGGCCTCGACGCTCACCCGGAAGCGGGCCTCCTGGTCGGGGATCGCCGCGGCATCCTCGGAGAAGAAGGCGTGGATGTAGTTCTCCGGGGAGGCGCTCTCCTCGAGGCGACGCACGAGGTAGGAGACGGCGGCGTCGAAGTCCTCGGGGGCGACGACCGGCGTGTAGAGGATGACCGTGCCGACCGCGTCGCGCACCGCGCGGGCCTGCGCCGGGGACATGCCCTGGAGCATCTCGATGTCGAGGCTGTCCTGCGCCCCCCGGTCGGTCGCGAGCAGGTGCGCCGCGGCGACGTCGTAGAGGTTGTGCGAGGCGACACCGATGCGCAGCGCGCCGACGGCGTCGGGGCGCAGGGCGCGCTCGACGCAGCGCAGGTAGTTGGCGTCGACGTCGGCCTTGGTCGTGTAAGGCGCCTGCTCCCAGCCGTGCATGACGGCCTCGACGCGCTCCATCGCGAGGTTGGCGCCCTTGACGAGACGCACCTTGATCGGGGCGCCACCGGCGGCGCGACGGGCGACGGCGAAGTCGATGAGCCGCTCGAGGGCGGGCAGCGCGTCGGGCAGGTAGGCCTGCAGGACGATGCCGGCCTCGAGGTCGTGGAACTGCGGCTCGGAGAGCATCCGGGTGAAGACCTCGATGGTCATCTCGAGGTCGCGGTACTCCTCCATGTCGAGGTTGACGAAGGAGTGCGGGCTGGACGACTTCGCGGTCTCGTAGAGCGGGCGCAGCCGGGTCAGGCAGCGCTCGACGGTGCCCTCGGTGTCCCACGTGCTGATCTGGCTGACGAGCGAGGAGACCTTGATCGAGACGTAGTCGACGTCGGGGCGCTCGAGCAGCTCGCGGGTGCGCTCGGTGCGGCTGGCGGCCTCGCCCTCGCCGAGCACGGCCTCGCCGAGGAGGTTGATGTTGAGGCGGAACCCGTCCTCGCGGGCCTTCGCCAGGTGCTTGCCCAGACGCGGGTCGCGGGCGTCGACGAGCAGGTGGCCGACCATCTGCTTCATGCGGGCGCGGGCGGCAGGCACGACGACCTTGGGCGCGATCTTGGCAGCGCGGGCGCCGAGCCCGAGCAGGCCGCGGTCGACCGGGCCGAGGAAGGAGGCCGAGTCGGACGCGGTGATCCGGCTGAGCGCGTTGGCAGCGACGCGGTCGTCCTCCGGCCGCGCGACGCGGTCGACGAAGAAGACCGCCATGTCGAGGCCGGCGTGGTCGGACAGGAGCGCGGCGAGCTGACCGGTCGACTGCGCCTCACGCTTCGTCTCGCCGGCGTGGGCGGCGGCGGCCCAGCGGTCCGCGAGACGCACCGCGTCCTCGACGAAGGGGGCGAAGGCGGCAGTGGCCGGGTCCGTCAGGGAGGGAGTCGTCGTCATGCTCTCGACGGTAGGCGCGCGACGTGGCAATGACCACAGCCAGATGTTTGCCCCAAGCCGTCCATCGACATACATCTGTCTGATCGGCACGGTCGGCGGGCCTGTGTGAGACGCGCCCTGTCTCCACCCCTTGGGAGGTAGTGCCTCGGGCACCCCCTGCCTAGCGTCGAAGGGAGACGTCGACCCGGCCACGGGTCTGCTCAACGTCGCCAGCCTGAGGAGCTCATCTCGATGCCCACGACGAAGCGCACCACCTCCCACGACGCGGATGCACCTGCCCACGACCGCGTCGGGGCCGGCGGCGAGACCCACCAGCGAGCAGGCGGCGATAGCCCGGTCATGACGTCGGCGCACGGTGTCCCGATCGAGGACGACAACAACTCACTGCGAGCGGGTGAGCGTGGTCCGACCCTCATGTCCGACCACGCGTTCCGCGAGAAGCTCTTCCACTTCGACCACGAGCGCATCCCCGAGCGAGTGGTCCACGCACGTGGCTACGGAGCTCACGGGGTCTTCGAGTGCCACGAGTCGCTCGCCGACATCACGCGTGCCAGCATCTTCGCCTCGGCCGGCAAGAAGACCGAGACCTTCGTCCGTTTCTCCACCGTGGCTGGCAACCTCGGCTCCTTCGACCTCGCGCGGGACGTGCGCGGGTTCGCCACGAAGTTCTACACCGACGAGGGCAACTGGGACCTCGTCGGCAACAACATCCCGGTCTTCTTCATCCAGGACGCCGTGAAGTTCCCCGACCTGGTCCACGCAGTCAAGGAGGAGCCGGACCGCGGTTTCCCGCAGGCGCAGAGCGCCCACGACACCTTCTGGGACTTCGCCTCGCTCATGCCCGAGTCGACCCACATGACGCTGTGGCAGATGTCGGACCGAGCCATCCCGCGCTCTTTCCGCATGATGGAGGGCTTCGGTGTCCACACCTTCCGCTTCATCAACGACGCCGGCGACAGCTCCTTCGTGAAGTTCCACTGGAAGCCCGTGCTGGGCATGCAGTCCGTGGTCTGGAACGAGGCGGTCAAGATCAACGGCGCCGACCCCGACTTCCACCGCCGCGACCTCTTCGACGCCATCACCGCCGGCGACTTCCCGCAGTGGGAGCTGGGTGTGCAGGTCTTCGACGACGCCTTCGCCGACGAGTTCGACTTCGACGTCCTCGACGCGACCAAGCTCATCCCCGAGGAGCTCATCCCGGTCCGGGCTGTCGGCACGATGACCCTGAACCGGCTCGTCGACAACGTCTTCGCCGAGGTCGAGCAGGTCGCCTTCATGACGCAGAACGTGCCGCCGGGCATCGACTTCAGCAACGACCCCCTGCTCCAGGGCCGCAACTTCTCCTACCTCGACACCCAGCTGAAGAGGCTCGGCAGCACCAACTTCAGCCAGCTGCCGGTCAACGCGCCCCGGTGCCCCGTCGCTCACTTCCAGCGCGACGGTCACATGCAGATGTCACCGCAGCCTGGTCGGGCGGCCTACGAGCCGAACTCCTTCAGCGGCGAGGACCGAGGGCCGCGCGAGGTGGGTGCGCAGGGGCAGCAACCCTTCCCCGACGAGGTCGAGGGCCAGACCCGGCGCGTGCGCAGCGCGTCCTTCGCCGATCACTACAGCCAGGCCCGGCAGTTCTACGTCAGCCAGACTCCGGTCGAGCAGGAGCACATCGTCCTCGCGTACACCTTCGAGCTGGGCAAGTGCGAGATCCCGGCCATCAGGTCACGGATGATCGCCAACCTGCGCAATGTCGACGAGGACCTCGCCGCTGGCGTGGCCGCGGGCCTGCGGATGCCCCTCCCGGAGGCCTCCGTCCCGGCCGCGGAGCCCATCAGGGATCTGCCGCCGAGCCCCGCTCTGAGCATCCTCGCCAACGCCAAGGAGACCTTCGCCGGCCGCAAGCTGGGGCTGCTGGTCGGCGACGGCGCGGACGCGGCCGCGGTCAAGCGTCTGCGCAAGGCCGTGACGAAGGCAGGCGGCATCTGCGAGGTCGTCGCCAAGGCCGTCGGGGGCGCCACGCTGTCCGACGACTCGCTGCTCGAGGCGACGCAGGCCGTCGCCGGTGCCCCCTCGGTGCTGTACGACGCGATCGCCGTCCTGACAGGGCCCGACGGTGGAGCCGTCCTGGCCGACGAGCCAGCAGCGCGTGACTTCCTCACCGACGCCTTCAACCACTACAAGGTCATCGGGCTCGGCGGCGCCACCGATGCTCTCGTCGCGGCGGCCGGTCTCAGCGACAAGCTCGACGCGGCCTGCTTGGGCCTGGACACGGCCAACGACAACACGACATTCCTGTCGAGGATCGCCGGACCACGCCAGTGGGACCGCGACCTCGACGCCTGAGGCACCACGACAGAGAGGCACCACATGAAGGCACTCACCTGGCAAGGCCGAAGCAACGTCCGCATCGACGACGTCCCCGACCCTCGGGTCGAGCGCCCGACCGACGCGGTCATCCGTGTCACCTCGACCGCGATCTGCGGATCCGACCTCCATCTCTACGACCCACTCGGTCCCTTTCTGTCGAAGGGAGACATCCTCGGCCACGAGACCATGGGCATCGTCGAGGAGGTGGGGTCGGAGGTCACCCACATCTCGGTGGGCGACCGGGTCGTCGTCCCCTTCAACATCTCGTGCGGGCACTGCTGGATGTGCCAACGCGGATTCATGGCCCAGTGCGAGACCACGCAGGTGCGCGATCAGGGCATGGGGGCCTCGCTCTTCGGCTTCACCGAGCTCTACGGCTCCGTCCCGGGGGGCCAGGCGGAGTACCTGCGCGTCCCGCAGGCACAGTTCGGCCCGATCCTCGTCCCCGAGGGCGTGGCCGACGAGCGGTTCCTGTACCTCTCCGACATCCTCCCGACCGCCTGGCAGGGGGTGGAGTACGCCGACGTGCCCAACGGGGGCAGCCTCGCCGTCATCGGGCTGGGACCAGTCGGCCTGATGGCGGTCGCCATCGCGGCCCACCGTGGCCTGCAGGTCATAGGCGTGGACAACGTGCCGGAACGGCTGGCACGGGCGCGCCAGTACGGCGCGACAGTCATCAACACCGACGAGACCGATGACGTGCCGGGAGCGATCCGCGAGCTCACCGACGGCCGCGGGGTCGACGGCTCCCTGGACGCGGTCGGGATGGAGGCCCACGGCGCACCCGTGGCCGAGACCGCCATCAAGGCCGTCGGCCTGGTCCCGGATGTCCTGGCCAAGCCGATGATGAAGACGGTCGGCATCGACCGCCTCGCCGCACTGCGCACGGCGATCGGCGCCGTCCGACGTTCGGGCACGGTCTCGGTGAGCGGGGTCTACGGCGGGATGGCCGACCCCCTGCCGATGATGGAGATCTTCGACAAGGGTCTGGCTCTGCGCATGGGCCAGTGCCACGTCAAGCGGTGGATCGACGACATCATGCCGCTCGTGCTCGAGGACGGCGACCCCCTCGGTCTCGAGGCGTTTGCGACCCACCGCCTGCCGCTGACGCAGGCCCCTGACGCCTACTCGATGTTCCAGAAGAAGCAGGACGGCTGCATCAAGGTCGTGCTGAAGCCGTGACCGCAGCACGAGTGGCCGGGGCCGCACGGGCCTCGGCCACTCGTGGCTGTGGCCGCGATCGACATGATGCTGGGCGGGACGATCCACCTGTGCCTGTCCGTCCTGCTCCTCTCGATCCCGGCGCAGAGGGCCGCTCGACGACTCGTCGACGCGGTGCTGGCCGGTCGCTCGCCGATCGAGCTCACACCCCTGTCGTGGGTGGGCAGGCGGGTACACGGTCTCGCGCCGCGCGCCGGCTCAACCCGATCGATCCGGGCGAAGGGCCCGCAGCGCGCAGCGCGTCGGGTCAGTAGTCGGCGGGCGTGGGCGGCGCCTCGAGGACGATCCGCTTGCGTGTCGGGGCCATGCCGTTGTCGATCCCCCAGAGGACGGCTTGGCTCCGGCTGTCCACGCCCATCGTCCGGTACGCGGAGCGGATGTAGGACTTGACCGAGTTGATGCTCAGGTACGTCCGCTCCGCGATGGCGTTGTTGCTCAGCCCGGCGGTCACGAGAGCGATGATCTCTGACTCACGAGGTGTCAGGCCCGCCGCGCGGCCGGGCCAGGAGTTGGTGGGGAGCGTGGGGTCCGGCTCGAAGGGGATGACCCGCAGATGCCCTTCGTGAGCCCTGGTCAGCTCCATGACGAGATCCTCCGCGCCGACCGACTTGGAGATCGCGGAGGTGACCCCGCGGGCCCGAGCTGACTCGATGAGCTCCTCGGAGAGATGCCAGGTGAAGAGGACCACCTGCCCGATGTGGGGGGCGGCGCACAAGACGTCGAGGTCGTCACCGTCGAACCCGGTGCGGGCGTAGGTGTCGTACAGCGCGATGTCGACCG
This sequence comes from Janibacter sp. CX7, assembly GCF_024362365.1. NCBI lineage: Bacteria > Bacillati > Actinomycetota > Actinomycetes > Micrococcales > Intrasporangiaceae > Janibacter > Janibacter sp. CX7. Next base: position 948,792 of record NZ_CP101464.1, read on the forward strand.
GTTGAGCGACCGTGGTCCCTGCATCCAGCTCGACGACCCTGACGACGTCGGCGTAGGGCTCGAGCATGGCGGCGACTCCTTGGATGATCAGCTCGTGATCGTTGATCAGGGCGACCCTCAAGGGGCCACGTGCAGGGGCGCTCATGCCCTGACCATAGCCGCGGCTACCGACTGCGTCAGGCTCGGGTCTCGTGACCGTCCGCCCTCGCGACGAGCACGATCTCGCCGGGACGACGGATGATGCGGCCCTGCCTTTCGAACTCGTCGAGCCACCCCGACATGGGCCACTCGTGCCAACGTCGCCAGTAGATCGATGCATTGCGCACGATGTCGACGAGGTGCTCGACCGGCGGCCGTGACACCGGGTGATGCTGGTGGTAGGCATGGGCGCCTCCGACCCAGACCAGCTCGACACCTCGCTCGCGGGCGACCCGACCGAGGTCGGTGTCCTCGGCCCCGTAGCCGACGTACTCCTCGGCAAAGCCTCCCAACAGGTCCCAGGTGGACGCTTTCACCGCGAAGCTCAATGACCAGAAGAGCTCGTGCGAGCCGTCGCGCTGGATCGTGCCGGGCGATGGTGCCGGCCGGGCGGGGTGGGGGTCGGTCAGGTCGTCGAGCCGGCGGGCGTCGTCCGGGACCCGGACGCCTTCGTCGAGGTAGGTCACCGGTCCGCAGAGCAGCGCTTGAGGAACTCTCTCGGCAGCGCTCTCGTACGAGCTCACCAGACGTGGTCCGGGCACACAGTCCACGTCGAGCAGGACCACCAGGTCCGCGCCGGAGCGCAGCGCTGCCCGCACCCCGATGTTGCGTGCCCGCGCGAGGGGGAGACCGCGAGGATCGCGCTCGACGTGGATGACGGTCACGCTCGGCTGACCAGCGACGACGTCGTCGATGGCGTGGTCGTCCATGGCCACGATGATGTGCGGCATCCCGGGGGAGACGTCGCGCAGGATCCTGCGCTGCTCGCGCAGGTGCGCGTGCCGACCGTGGACGACGGTCACGATCACGATGTGCTCAGCCACCGGCCACCGCCTCGACCAGTGCGGCCGCCCGCTCGACGGCACCTGCGCACTCCCACCGCACCCACCCCTGGCCGCCTCGCGCCAAGGCCGTGTCGAGCGCGCAGGCCCAGTCGATCGTGTCGAGGTCCTCGGGCCGGACCGCGGTCGCGAGACCTGCGGCGTCGAGGGTCGCGGCCATGTGGTCCTGCTCGTCGTGGGGCCGGCGCTGTGGCACGACCAATGCCGCCACACCGGCGGCGGCGACGTCAGCCACCGCGTTCTGCCCGCCGTGTGTGACCACGACGTCCGCGCGAGCGATCAGGCTGCGCACGTCGGGGACCCAGACGTCTCCGCCCGCGACCTGCCAGTCGAGGTGTGGGGCCGAGCGGACGATGGTCATCGGCAGGTCTCCCCGGTCGAATCCCTCGGAGCCCGAGAGGATGAGACCCCTGGCGCGACGCACGCCGTCCCAGGCGTTCGTCCGGTGCCGGTCTGCCGAGGCGATGGCTGCGCGCGGGCTGCGGGCGAGTCCTCCCACGGCCACGACGCGGGCGGCGGACGTCCCGGTCGACCACAGCTGCGTGTGGGCCCACTCCGGCCATGGGGCGAGAACGGCGGTGGCTGCGGCCAGAGCGCTGTGGTGCGGCGCGTCGTGCCGCAGTCCCGGCTGTGCCACGACGATGACCGGGACACCGAGGAGCCGGACGAGCACGGTCACCTCGCACGAGACGTCCACGACGACGACGTCGGGCTGGTGCACCTGGATCCACCGTGCGATGGTCGTCATGCGCTCGCTGAATCCCCGGTGACCCAACGGTGCCCAGTGCATGAGGCCGCGCATCGTCACGTCGGCGTCGCTGGCCGATGTGCCTTCGGCGAGAGGAGCGTCGTGGGCCAGTAGCACGGACTCCAGTCCGGCGGCTCGCGTGGCGGCCTGGTCCAGCTCTGAGCCGAGGAGGGTCACATCGACCCCGTCCGTGGCCAGCCGACGGCCCACGATCATCGCTCGGGTGCGGTGCCCGGAGCCGTGGTGGTGCACGTACCAGCCGACCTTCACGCTCGGCCTCGTCCCGAGCCGACGAGCTCGCGGTACAGGCTCGCGTACTCGTGCACCATCCGCTCCCAGCCCAGGTCCCTCAGGGCGGCGAGGCGAACGCCCTCGCGGGGGAGCGAAGCCGCTGCGTCCACGCCGTCACTCAGTCCCCGGACGATGCTGTCGGCGTCCCCCCGGGCACTCACGAGAACGCCGATCTCTGGGGTGACGAACTCTGCGAGACCACCCCGATCGAGAGCGATGACCGGGGTTCCCCACGTGGCAGACTCCGCCGCGACGAGGCCGAAGGGTTCTTCCCACCGCGGGGTGACCAAGGTCGCCGCGCTGGCGCGCACGAGCGCGGCCAAATCGGAGTGCGGCAGATGTCCGGCGTACCTCACACGATCGTCGAGCTGGGGCGCGATGACGTCGTCGAACCACGCCCGCTCGCTCACCGGGCCGACGATGGTCAGACGCCTCCCGGCTCGTCGCGCGGCGGAGATGGCGAGGTCGCATCCCTTGGTGTGCGTCAGGCGGCCGACCCACACCAGGTCGTCGCCCCCTGCGCCCGAGCCGCCGCCGTCGTCGTCGACCCCGTTGTGGATGACCCTCGGGCGGGTGGGCAGCGTGCTCCAGTCTGCCGCGTTGGTGCGGCTGACGCAGACGTACTCGACGCGCGGGCTCGCCAGGGCGACCCCGAGCTCCATCCAGGGGAAGGGGGGAGTGTGCAGTGTCGTCACCAGTGGTGCGGCCACCGCTGGGCTGAAAGCCAGCGGGAGGAAGTTCAGGCTCTGGTTGTGGACCACGTCGACGGGCCTGGCGAGGAGGTCGACGACAGCCGCGGTGAAGGCCGCGTGGTCGCGCAGGAAATCGGGCTCGGGCAACTGGGGGTCGAGCGCGGCCACGGCACTGAGGTCGGGCAGACCGCGATAAGGGACGAGCTCGTCGGCGACACCGGGGTCGCTGCCCGCGGGCGCGTACATCCGGACGTGGTGCCCGAGCTCGCGCAGTCCGCGCGCCAGCAGCGCAGTGTGCGACTCCTGGCCACCGGCATAGGGCTCGGCGACGGGGTGACGCGAGGTGGCGAGCATGGCGATGCGCACTAGCCCACCTCGTCCTCGAGGTCGGTGAGGTACTCCGCAAAACCACCGTGGCACCGACCGGTCCGACGGGCCGAGGAGGACACTCGCACCGTGTCCGTCGCCACCCATGACGGCGTGTGAGCGCGGATGCGCCGCACGAGGTCGACGTCCTCGTCGCTCGCCATCGCGCGGAACCCTCCGATGGCGAGGTAGGTGCTCGCACGCAGGCCCAGGTTGGCGCCGTGCACGTGAGGGTGCCCTTCGACCAGGTGGTGCCGGGCGCGCCATTCCATCAGCACGCGGGAGTCGGTCAGACCGCGCGGCTCGACGGTGCCGATGACCGCGTCATGAGTCCGGGAGAGGTCGATGTGTCCGACCAGCCAGTGCGGGGGGACGACGGTGTCGGCATCGGTCGAGGCGAGCCAGAGGTCATCGACACCGACCTGAAGGGCCGTGGCGGTTCTCAGGGCAGCGGTGGCCCCACTGCGTCGGGCGGCGCCGACATTTCCGTGGTCGACGCTGAGGCTGCGGACACCCGCTCGGCGGACGACCGACGCGGAGCCGTCGACGGAGCGGTCGAGCACGACCGTGACGTCGATCATCACCTCGGGATGGACGATGCTCGCCCGGCGCCGAGCGGCGTCGATGCTGGCCAGTGCCTCGGGGAGCAGCACCTCCTCGTTGCGTGCGGGAACGACGACGTGCAGGGCGCGGATCATCGGGACGCCTCGTAGACGTCGATGAGGACGTCCTCCTCGACGAGGGTGACCACCGACCAGCGGTCACACACGGCGCGGACCTGAGCGTGCACGCGGGGGCCGTCCAAGGGGATCTCGCGGGTCGCGTGCCGCCAACTCACCAGGACGAGCTCACCGCCGGGAGCGAGCCGCTCGATGAGACCGCCGAGGGTGAGCCACAGCTCGAAGGGCGTGAGGAAGTAGCCGACCTCGGACATCACCACGAGGTCGAAGGGTCCGCTCAGCTCGGTGATGATGGAAGGGGCCTCGCCCCTGATCCAGGTCAGGCCGCTCGGTGCGTCGCGAGCAGCGATGTCGAGTGCGCGCTGACTGACGTCGATCGCCACGACGTCACCGGACCGCGACGCGAGGTCGCGCGTGAGCGTACCCGTGGAGCAACCGAGGTCGAGCACCCGTTCGTACCGCTCGCGTCGCAGGACGGCAGTGGTCAGGGCACGTTTGCGCCGCTCGTACCAGGTGTCGCTCGACCAGGGGTCCTCGCCGCAGTCGAACATCGCGTCGAACGTGGCGGGTCGCTGCGAACTTGGCGCATCGGGGCGCAGGTTGCCGCGGTCGGACAGGACCAGGGTGGTGAAGCCACGCACGGTCGGCGCCAGCACTGCGTCCGTCAGCAAGGCCTCGTCACCCGCGGCCGTCGAGAGCGGCTGGACCTGGCTGTGATGCCGCCGGACCGCCCGCGTGCGACGGGACTGGGCGTCCAGGGTCGCGTCGACGGCGACGAGGTCCGACCACGGCAGCAGGTCGGGTTCGCTCCAGTGCCAGAACCACACCAGGTAGTGGGCCAGGCTGACCCCCGCCTCTCCGGCAGACGTCCGGGAGAGGACCGCGGTGCGGGTTGCGCGACCAGCAGCGTCATGATCGGGGTGTCCGTCCGACGTCCACGGGGCCAGGACGAGGGTGCCCGTGGAGCAGAAGGAGGCGACGGCAGCCGAGATCTCCTCCTGGCGCTCAGCGAGGCCGCCGTCGGGGAGCCCGACGTGCACGACGTGTGCGGCCGGCGCGAGTTCAGCGGCGGCTCGCTCGCCCTCGGCGCGCCGACGAGCACCCAGGTCCTCACGGCTCACCGTGGAGGAGCGAGGGTGCGACGCCTCCCCACTGGTCAGGATCAGCAGCGTCACGTCCACGCCGAGCGCGGCGGCATCGGCGATGAAGGCCCCGGCGCCCAAGCACTCGTCGTCCGGGTGGGCTGCCACGACGAGCAGGTGGTGGTGGTGGCCGATGACGGCACGCGTCGTGGGTGTCGTCACCGATGACCATCGAGGGTCGCCCACCCACCGCAACTCGCCGTCGGGGTGGTCCAGGCGTGGTGTCCGGGTGGTCATCGTGCGGCTTCGACGAGCATCGCTCCGGTGCGCGCCAGGTCGCGGTCGCCATGGTGCTGCCGGACGTAGACGGTGAGGTCCGCGGCCCGACGGGCGTGCTCCTCGTCGAAGGTCAGCGGAGCCGGCCCCAGCGCCCGAGCCACCTCGGTCAGGCAGACGTGGGCGGCGGACGCCGCCGCGTCGCGGGCGCGGGCGGCCATGAAGGCGCCCGCCGCACCCGCGGCCGTCCCCGCGTCGATCGCGGCGGCTGCCGCCCGCAGCTCGAGCTCGGCGGCCCGCAGAGCCCGGTCGAGGCGACCGAGGTGCCAGGTCGCGATCTGGTCGGGCTCCCGGCGACATGCAGCGTCGAGCACGCGCTGCGCGAGGGCTGCCGCAGCTCCGAACCACACGGCCGCCACGGCGACCCCACCCCACGCGAATCCCGGTCGGGTCAGGTACCACCCGGCCGGGCCGACGGGGGTCGCGGGGACGTCGTGCAGGTCCAGGCCGGTGCTGCGCACGTCCACGAGCCCACGCGAGGCCCAGGACGCGTCGTCCCGTCGGATGCCGGGGTGCGACAGGTCGACGGCGAAGGCCTGCCGCCGCTCGTCGGACACGTGCGCGGTGATGATTGCGTGGCTGACGTGGGCCGCGAGCGAGCACCACGGTTTGCTCCCCGACAGACGCCAGCCCGCATCCGAGCGGGTGGCGTCCAGATGGGTGTCCGGGGAGTGGGCCGCGTAGACGCCCCAGGTGCTGCCCCGTGGTGCGCTGACGGTCACGTCGGCGCCAGGGTGTGCGTCGGCCGCCTGCTCCAGGATGCTCAGCGCATCGAGGTGCGGCTCGACGACCCGGGCGACGGTGAGATCGCCGGCGCCGAGGGAGCCTAGGGATCGCAGGTAGGACCACGTGCTCGTCCCCAGGTGGGAGGAGAGCGGGCTCAGGTCGATCGCCAGCGACAGTGCCGCCGGGATGTCTGCCGCCACATCGCGGGCTGCAAGGACGAGGTCCTGGTCCGCCCAAGCCAAGAAGCTGAAGGGCCGCGAGGCGGCGGTGCTGGTCGTCATGAACGTCGCAGCGACGACGCGCGATCGAGGAGACCAGCCGGACCACGCTGCTGCTCGCCGAGGGCGGCGTCCAGGACGAGCAGGCCGCCCGTCGCCATCGGGGTGGCCCACTGGAGCCAGCGCATACGGGCAGAGAGGTCGCGGACGCGCTGGGCCGACTCCGGGTCCCGGTCGCCGGCCTCTTGGGCGCGACCGAGCCGGGCGCCCTCGCGATACGCGGCGGCGCTCGCGACCAGCGCGATGCCGGTGAGAGCCGTCTTCACGACGACTGCAGCTGTGGTCGGTGGGTGGACCGCGACGCGCCGCTTGTTGTCGGCGACGATCGCCAGCCCGCTCAGGAGGTGCACGCCGATCGCGCCGGCCTGCACAGGTCCCCACGAGGTCCACCCTTCGTCGGCGATGCGGGAGCGCTCCTGAGCGCTGTCGCCCACTCGTGATGCGGGGTTGAGAGCGACGGCGCCCATGAGCGAGCCGCCGAACCAGGCGGCGTTGGTGACAAGGTGCGCGGCCCGGACAGTGGTGCTGTAGATCGTCATCTCTCGACAGTAGGGAGGGCGGGCTCGGGCTGCACCACCCCTAAGGGTGGCCTGGTGCAGTGGGCCGCTCCGCCTACATTTGTCCGATGGCCGATGTGCAGGACCTCGTCGACGAGGCATCCGCGATCCTCCTCGCCCCGGTGACCCTGGAGGACCGTCGTTTCCGGCTGCTTGCCTTCGCCGCGCACGCCGGTGACGTCGACAGCGTGCGGGCCGAGACGGTGCTCTCCCGCGGAGCGCGCCCGCGCACCCGTGAGTGGTTCGAGAGCTTCGGCATCGCGCGGGCGAGCGCGCCGGTCCACGTGCCCGGCGACCCGGAACGTGGCACGCAGGCGCGGCTGTGCCTGCCTGCACGGTGGAGAGGGGTCACCCAGGGCTACCTGTGGGCGGTCGAGCCCCCCGAGGGGCTGACGACCGACCGGGTCCGTGCCGCAACGGTGCTCGCCGACCAGGCGGGGGAGCACCTGGCCCGGCTCACCTCCCGTCGCCGCGAGACCGAGCGTCTCGTCCTCGACCTGCTCGACGCGGAAGCGGGCTCGCGCAGCGGCCCCGCCCGCGAGCTGGCCGACGAGCTGGCCGTGGACCCCGGCGCCCGGGCCGCGGTCGTCGTCCTGGGCGCAGCGCCCGGTGTCCGGCTGCGGGTCGACGAGGTGCACGGGCCTGGAGGTCTGCCGCGTCGTATCGGCGTCGCCGAGCGCTCGGGCGACCTCGTGCTCGTCGTCCCGGCGGCGACGGACCTGGAGGTCCATGACGCTGCCGAGTCGGCCCTGCGCACCCTCGGTCGGGTCGTGGAGGAGCACGTCGTCGCCGGGGTGGGCGATCTCGTGCCGCTGGTGGATGTGGCACGTTCCCTGCGCGAAGGGCGCGCCGCCCTGCGCGTCGTGCGTCCGTCCACCCCTGACCCGCCCGGCCAGTGCGCCGCCGCGCGAGTCCATGCGTGGTCGTCCCTCGGCATCGAGCGCCTGCTCGGCACGACGGCCGGCGACGACCTGCTCGAGGCGGTGCGCACCCCCGCGGTCGCGGAACTGCTCGCGGCCGCACCAGAGCTCGTCGAGACCGCCTGGGTCCATCTCGAGGAGGGTTGCTCAGTCGGCATCACCTCGGCTCGCCTCGGCCTGCACCGCCAGAGCGTCTACGCGCGGCTGCGGCGGATCGAGTCCGTGACCGGACTCGACCTCTCCCGTGGTCGCGACCGCCTCGAGCTGCACCTCGGCCTGCTCGTCCTGCGCCCCTGACCCTCCGTACTTCCTTAAGGAAATACGCACCCAAGCCGCATTGCCGGAGGGCAATGCGGCCTCAGGGGGTGGTGGCGCGGGTGACGAGGCGTTCGGCGACCTGGTAGACGCCGGTGAGCAGGGCGAGGGCCACCGTGATGTGCAGCAGCAGGGCCAGGGCGACCCCGAGGATCATCCCGGCGGCGCGGAACCGCCCCCACCCGACCAGCCCGATGACCACCGGGATGACGATCGCGCCGAGGGCGCCGGTGAGCAGCTCCACCCACCACGGCCGATCGCCCATCCACGGCACGCCGCCGACGAGCGGCACGGTGACGTCGAAGAGGTCGAGCGTCGCGAGCACGCCGAGTCCGGCGACGACGAGCACGGTCGCGATCGCCGTCACCCTCCACCGCAGCCGCTCGGCCGCGGACCACGGCGAGCGCGTGTCCTGGAAGAAGGTCCCGAGCGTCACCGCGGTCCACATCAGCCACCGCCGGATCAGCCCGGTCCCGGTGTCGGCCATGGCCGCCCGGAAGACGAGGTCGGCGCGCTCGCGGTCGATCCGCACCCCGGGAGCGGCGGTGAAGGCCCCGCGCACGAGCCCGTCGTGCAGCAGCGCCGCCGGCAGGTGCCGACCGGTGCGCGGCACGAGCCACAGGAAGATCGACGGCACGGAGGTCAGGTCGGTCGTGAAGGTCGTCGGGTCGACGGGCACGAGCAGCTGCCCCAGCTCACGGTCGCGGTAGCCCAGCCGTCGCCCCATGCGGAACTCCTCGACCGACATGTCGAGCGTGCGCTCGAGGACGATGAGCGGCGGCGACGTGGGGTCGGGCTGCCCGTCGGGCGGCCCACCGTCGTAGAAGCGTCTCGCCTGGGTCTCCAGCGGCCGGTCCATGACCCCAGCGTGGCAGCGCGCGGTGTCAGCGGGGGAGCAGTCGGTCGCAGACCTCGACGATCCGACGACGAAGGGAGGACGACGTCACCATGAGGTCCCGCTGGCGGGCGACGTACTCGGCCTTGCCCCCGGGCGTCTCGATGGCGACCGGGTCCAGTCCCAGACCCGACACGTCGTAGGGCGAGGCCTGCATGTCCAGCCGACGCACCCGCAGCGCATGCCGGAAGGCGTCGAGCGTCACCTCCGACGGCATCGCCGGCGCGAGCTTGAAGGCCCACTTGTAGGTGTCCATGCCCGCGTGCAGGCAGGCCGGCTGCTCGTGGTCGACCTGGTCCTCGCGCGTCGGGCGAAGGGTGTTGCGCCCCACCGCATCCGGGGTGAAGAAGCGATAGGCGTCGTAGTGGCTGCACCGGATGCGGTGACCCTCGACGACCGCGTCCGTCGCCTCCTGTCCCAGGCGAAGGGGGAGCTGCTCGTGCCGCTGCTCGCCCGGCTGGAGGCGGTAGACCATCGCCCACTCATGCAGCCCGAAGCAGTCGTGGGTGCCCGGCCGCGACAGCGTCGCCGTGAGCAGGTCACGCACGAAGGTGACGGTCCGCCCCCTTCGCCCGACGAAGTCGTCGACGTCGAGCCGGGCGCTGCCGTCCGCGCCCACCGTGTAACCGGACCGGCCGGCGAAGTCCTCGCCGGCGTCGAGCAGGGTCACGCCGGGGCCCGGGTGCTACCGGCGCAGGTGCGCCGGACGGTGTGCGTAGTACTCGAAGAGGAAGTCCTCGACGGCGTGCCGCTCGCCCCGTGCCCGGCGCTCGCGGTGGCCGGCCGTCAGCTCGTCGACCGCCTGCGCGTGGGCGCGCGCACGGGCGGTCCACTCCTCGCGGGTCAGGGTCGTCATCGGGGCAAGGCTAGGCGGTCACTAGGGTGGGCCCGTGCGCATCGCGAGATACACCGAAGGTGACGACCCCGTCTACGGGCTCGTCGACGCAGACGGCAAGAAGATCGCCGAGGTGACCGGCGACCCGCTCTACCAGCGGATCGAGCTGACCGGTCGCACGACGACCGTCGACGAGGTGCGGCTGCTCGCACCCGTCATCCCCCGCAGCAAGATCATCGGCATCGGGCGCAACTACGCCGACCACGCCGCCGAGATGGGCAACGAGGTCCCGGCCGAGCCGATGATGTTCCTCGTGCCCAACACCGCGGTCGTCGGCCCCGGCGACCCGGTCGTCATCCCGACGGAGCTGACGTCCAAGGTCAGCTTCGAGGGCGAGCTCGCAGTGATCATCGGTCGGATGTGCAAGGACATCGAGCCGGAGGAGGCCAAGAAGGTCATCTTCGGCTACACGATCGCCAACGACGTCACCGCGCGCGACCTGCAGAAGGGCGACGGCCAGTGGGCCCGCGCCAAGGGCATGGACACCTTCTGCCCGCTCGGCCCGTGGATCGAGACCGACCTCGACCCGCAGGACGTCTCGATCGTCACCCGCCTCGACGGCGAGGTGGCCCAAGACGGCCACAGCTCCGACATGGTCCACGGCGTCGCGGCTCTCATCAGCCACGCGTCGAAGTCCTTCACCCTCCTGCCCGGCGACGTCATCCTCACCGGCACCCCGGCGGGCGTCGGCCTCGTCGACCCCGGGCAGCGGGTCGAGATCGACATCGACGCTATCGGCACCCTGGCCAACCCCTTCGTCGCCTCCGAGTGACGCGAAGCTGACGTGGACGTCGCCCGGTCGGTCCCGCTCTTCGTCCTCGCCGCGCTGCTCGAGATCGGCGGCGCCTGGCTCGTGTGGCAGGGGCTGCGCGAGCACCGCGGCTGGCTGTGGGTCGGCGCCGGTGTCATCGCACTCGGCCTCTACGGCGCGGTGGCGACCCTCCAGCCGGATGCGAGCTTCGGGCGGATCCTCGCCGCCTACGGCGGGGTCTTCGTCGCCGGGTCCCTGCTCTGGGGCATGGTCGTCGACGGGTTCCGCCCCGACCGGTGGGACGTCGCCGGTGCCCTCGTCTGCCTCGCCGGCGTCGCCCTGATCATGTACGCGCCACGCCCCGCCTGACCTCCCTTCGCTCCACGACGAAGGGGAGTGCTCCCCATGTGCACCTCGTCACCTCGTCGCTAGCGTCGGGTCATCCACGGCAGGAGACCCTGATGACCCTGACCCACGGCGCCGATGCCGATCGACTGCGTGACATCGCAGCCCAGCTCGACGACCAGTCGACGCGGATGACCCGCGTGGGCACGGAGGCGAGTGCCCGACTCGTCGTGCTGTGGGGTGCGTGGGAGGGCCCCGACCTCGAGGACTTCGACCGGGAGTGGCGCCTCGCCCAGCGCCAGGTCGAGGAGTGCGCGGCGCGGCTGGCCACCGCCGCGCGGCAGCTCACCGCGCAGGCGGACGAGCAGGGTGAGACGAGCGCCCAGGTCGGCGGGGGAGCGGGTGGCCATGCCGGTGCGCCGACGTCTCCCGGGCCGTCCGCACCCGGGCCGCAGGCGCCGCCGTCCCCACCGGCACCGGGCGGCTCGAGCTTCGACGACGACGTGCGCGGCACCGAGGGGCAGCGGGTCGATCGTGACCTGTGGTCCCTGGCCCACCACGTCTACGGGAGCGACAACGCGCTCTACGACGACCCGCTCATGCACGACGGGCAGCCCGACCTGCCGCCGGGCTACACCATGCCGACCGAGGACGAGATCCGCGCCCTGGGGCTCGACCCGGCGCAGTTCAACGATGACTCCTCGGGCCTCCAGTCGAGTCTCTACCGCACGCCCGACGGCGGCTACGTCCTCGCCTTCCGTGGCAGCGACGCCGACGAGCTGTCCGACTGGGTGGACAACGGCCTGCAGGGTGCCGGGCTGCCGGCTCGCCAGTACACGCAGGCCATGGAGCTGGCCGCGCAGGTCAACGCGGTGACCGGGGGCGAGGTCACCTTCACCGGGCACTCGCTCGGCGGTGGGCTCGCCGCCGCGGCGGCGATGGCGACCGGCCAGCCGGCGGTCACCTTCGACGCGGCGGGAGTCCACGAGCACACCGCCGAGGCCGCCGCCGCGCTGCGCGCCGACGGGTCGACCGGCGCGTCCGTCATGGCCGAGACGAGCGAGGGGCAGATCCGGGCCTACAGCACCTCGACCGACATCCTCACGACCCAGCAGCAGAGCGGCCCGCTCGCCGGTCTCCTGCCCGACGCCCCCGGCACGCAGATCGTCCTGGAGACGCCCCAGAGCGAGCGGGGCGACGCCGCCGCGCGGACCGGCGCGATCATCGGCTCCGTGGTCGGCGCCGTCACCTCCGGCTTCGACCTCAACCCCTTCGACACCGCGCGCGACATCGCCGAGGGTGCGCAGACCGGTGCCGACATCGGCACGGGGGTGTGGGGCCACCACTGGAACCCGATGGAGGAGGCGCTCGCGGAGCGCTACCCCGACTGACGCCGGACCCCCCTTCGCCACGGCTGCGTGCAGACGGGGATGGGGCGCGGTGACGGCGATACGATCGGGCCATCATGAGCGACTCCTCTGCACCCTCCACCGCCCCCGCACCGACCGAGTCGTCGGCCCCTCGCCTGCGCGTCGCGCCGTCGCCGACCGGCGACCCGCACGTCGGCACCGCCTACATGGCCCTGTTCAACCTCGCCTTCGCGCGGCAGCAGGGCGGGCAGTTCGTCCTGCGCATCGAGGACACCGACCGGGCCCGCTTCAACGCGACGAGCGAGCAGCAGCTCTACGACACCCTCGGCTGGCTCGGCCTGCGCTGGGACGAGGGCCCCGACGTCGGCGGCCCCTACGCGCCCTACCGGCAGAGCGAGCGGCTGGAGACCTACCGGCCCTACGTCGACAAGCTCGTCGAGGACGGCCACGCCTACTACTGCTGGTGCTCCACCGAGCGCCTGACGGCGATGCGCGAGAAGCAGCAGAAGCTCAAGCTGCCCACCGGCTACGACCGCATGTGCCTGGGCAAGACGCGTGAGGAGCGCGCCGAGCTCGAGGGCTTCAACGAGACGCCGGTCGTGCGCATGCTCGTGCCCGACGACGCCCCGACGACCTTCGAGGACGTCATCCGCGGCACCGTCTCGGCGCCGCGCCCCGACGACCAGGTGATCCTCAAGGCCGACGGCTTCCCGACCTATCACATGGCCGTGGTCGTCGACGACCACGAGATGGGGATCACCCACGTCGTGCGCGGCGAGGAGTGGATCTCCTCGACGCCCAAGCACGTGCTGCTCTACCAGTGGCTCGGCCTCGAGCCGCCGAAGTTCGCGCACATGCCGCTGCTGCGCAACACCAACAAGTCGAAGATCTCCAAGCGCAAGAACCCCGAGGCGCGTCTCACGTGGTTCCAGGAGCAGGGTTACCTGCCCGAGGCCGTCGTCAACTTCCTCGGCCTGCTGGCCTACCCGCCGGCGAAGGGGGAGGACGGCCAGGACGTCGAGAAGTTCACCTTCGAGGAGTTCAGCCGCGACTTCGCCTGGAGCAAGGTCAACACGGTCGGCCCGATCTTCGACCTGAAGAAGCTCGAGTGGCTCAACGGCGCGTGGATCCGCGACCTCGAGCTCGGCGACTTCACCTCGCGCCTGCTGCCCTACCTGCAGGCCGACGGCGTCCTCGGCGACAACCCCTCGCTGGGCGAGCTCGCCCGGCTGAAGTCCGTCGCCGAGCTCATCCAGACGCGCATCGCGCTGCTCACCGAGGCGAGCGCTCTCGTGCGGCCCTTCTACACCGCCGACGCCGACCTGCAGATCGACGAGGACGCGCGAGCGGGCCTGAAGGACAACGCTGCCGAGGTCCTCGACGCGGCGATCACCGCGCTCGAGAAGCTGCAGGTGCCGGCCGGTGTCCTCTCGCAGGAGAGCCGCGACGGCAACGAGTGGCACGCCGAGCGGATCGAGTCGACGCTGCGCGAGGTGATCGTCGAGGGTCTGGGCATCAAGCCGCGCTTCGCCTTCGGGCCGCTGCGCACCGCCGTCTCGGGGGCGCGGATCAGCCCGCCGCTCTTCGAGTCGATGGAGATCCTGGGCCAGGCGTCGACGCTCGAGCGGCTGCGCTCGCTGCGCGCCTCGCTGGCCTGAGCCGCGATTTGGGGAGTCGCCGATCGACGGGTAGCATCGTCTCTCGGTTCACAGGCCGCGCGGACTTCGGTCCGAAGGGTCGGTGATACCCCCTTGGGGTATGGTGTAATTGGCAACACGGCTGATTCTGGTTCAGTTGTTCTAGGTTCGAGTCCTGGTACCCCAGCGCTGAGAGCGGTCCGCCGCTCGATTTCGGAAAGAGCCCCCTTCGGGGTTAAGGTTCTCTCCGTTGCCCAGCCGGTCCGCCGGCCCGGGAAGCACATATGGCCCCGTTGTGTAGTGGCCTAGCACGCCGCCCTCTCAAGGCGGTAGCGCGGGTTCGAATCCCGTCGGGGCTACATCGGTCGAAGGCCCCCGCTCGTCAGAGCGGGGGCCTTCGTCGTGTCCGGCCTCTCCCAAACCCTGCAGGACCCTAGGGTCTTGCAGGGTTGTGAGCGTGGGCAAAGGGGATGTCGAGGATGGGTCAAGAAGCTGGTCGCGGCGCCGCCTGGGTGGGGCGGGCCCTGCTCGTTTCCTCGGGCGTTGCGCTCGGGGCGGTCAACGTCGCGGCGAACTTCGGGCTGGTGCCGGGGTCGTTCTGGCTGGCGAAGCTCGTGGGTGTTGCGTGGGGTTGGCTGATCGCAGGCTTTGCCGCGTGCTGGGCCGGGCGCACGTGGCGTGAGGCGTTCGTGCGGTCCATGACCCTGCTCCTGCCCGCCGTGATCGTCTACGTCATCGCTGACGCGATGATGATCGCCCGCACCGTCGACGGCACTGGCCCCACGCCTGCTGCGGTCATCGTCGAGGGCATCTTCTGGAGCGTCGCGTCGGTGGGTGCCTCCGTGGGCTTGGCGACGATCCGCCGCCTGATCCGAGTCGACGGACCCATCGGGGTACTCGCTGCGGCAGCGTTGCCGACCTACATCGCCTACTCGGCGTGGAGTGTCCGACGCGACCTCGCGCGCATGGACGGCGACGATCCGGCGATGGTCGACGTGGCCACCTTCCTGCTGCCGGCTGCAGTGGTCGTCGCGATCGTGGCCGCAGCAGCTCGAGGGCTGGCGTCACGCGACAGGTGACGCCCGAAGGCCCGGGCCGAGCTGGCCGCACGCCGAGCCCGGCGTCGTTGACGTCACCCGGTTGCCCTTCTCCGGTCAGCCAGGTGGCGTCAACGACGACACGGGCGCATGACGACGACAGGCAGGGCGAAGGGGGAGATTCCCCCCTTCGCCCTGTGGTCCCGTCGCGACCTCTCGTCACTCGGTGTCGCGGTCGGCGGCCTCGGCCGCCCTGGCGTGCTTCTCCAGGACCTCGGTCAGCTTGTTGGCGCCGGCGATGACGGTCGCGGCGTGCAGGCGACCGGGCTGGCGGGAGAGGCGCTCGATCGGGCCCGAGATCGACACGGCCGCGATGACCCGGCCGGAGGGGGAGCGGACCGGGGCCGAGACCGAGGCAACGCCCGCCTCGCGCTCGCCGACGCTCTGCGCCCACCCGCGGCGGCGCACCGCCGAGAGCATCGTCGCGGTGAAGGCCGCCTCCTGCAGGCCACGGTGCAGCCGGTCGGGCTCCTCCCAGGCGAGCAGCACCTGGGCCGCGGAGCCGGCGTGCATCGACAGGGTCGCGCCGACGGGGATCGAGTCGCGCAGCCCGACGGGGCGCTCGGCGGCCGAGACGCAGACGCGGTGCTCGCCCTGCCGGCGGAAGAGCTGGGCCGACTCATTGGTGTGGTCACGCAGGGCGCCGAGGACCGGGCCGGCCGCGACGAGGAGCTTGTCCTCACCGGCCGAGGCCGCGAGCTCGCCCAGGCGCGGGCCGAGGACGAAGCGCCCCTGCATGTCGCGTCCGACGAGCCGGTGGTGCTCGAGCGCGACCGCCAGTCGATGTGCCGTGGGGCGTGCCAGTCCCGTCGCCGCCACGAGCTGGGCGAGGGTCGAGGGACCCGCCTCGAGAGCGCCCAGCACGACGGCTGCCTTGTCCAGAACGCCAACTCCGCTACCGTTGTCCATGGAGTGATACTGACATCTCATGTCGTGAGACGCAAGGTCCGGGGGTCCGGTGACGTGCGAATCTCGATGTGGGACACGGCCCACAGGCCGTGACAACCACCGCCGGGATGGGAAAGAGAGAGATGGCTGGAACGCTGGCCGAGAAGGTCTGGGACGCACATGTCGTCCGACGCAACGACGGGGAGCCCGACCTCCTCTACATCGACCTGCACCTCCTGCACGAGGTGACGAGCCCGCAGGCCTTCGAGGGCCTGCGCCTCGCCGGCCGACCGGTCCGCCGCCCCGACCTCACCCTCGCGACCGAGGACCACAACGTCCCGACGACGCCGGGCCCGATCACCGACCCGGTGAGCAAGATCCAGGTCGAGACGCTGCGGGACAACTGCGCGGAGTTCGGCGTGCAGATCTATCCCATGGGCGACGCCGAGCAGGGCATCGTCCACGTCGTCGGCCCCCAGCTGGGTCTGACCCAGCCGGGCACGACGGTCGTCTGCGGCGACAGCCACACGAGCACCCACGGTGCCTTCGGCGCGCTCGCCTTCGGCATCGGCACGAGCGAGGTCGAGCACGTGCTCGCCACGCAGACGCTCTCGCTCAACCCCTTCAAGACGATGGCGATCAACGTCACCGGCCAGCTGCAGCCGGGCGTGACGGCCAAGGACATCATCCTCGCCGTCATCGCCAAGATCGGCACCGGCGGTGGCCAGGGCTACGTGCTCGAGTACCGCGGCGAGGCCATCGAGGCGCTGTCGATGGAAGCACGCATGACCGTGTGCAACATGTCGATCGAGGCCGGCGCCCGCGCCGGCATGATCGCCCCCGACGAGACGACCTTCGAGTACCTCAAGGGTCGCGACCACGCCCCGACCGGCGCCGACTGGGACGCCGCCGTCGAGGCCTGGCGCGAGCTGCGCACCGACGACGACGCCGTCTTCGACGCCGAGGTCGACATCGACGCCTCGACGCTCACCCCCTTCGTCACGTGGGGCACCAACCCCGGCCAGGGCTCGCCCCTCGGCGAGGCCGTGCCCGACCCCGAGGCCATGGGCGACGACAACGAGCGCTTCGCTGCGGCAAAGGCGCTCGAGTACATGGGCCTGACCGCCGGCACCCCGCTGCGCGAGGTCGCCGTCGACACCGTCTTCGTCGGCTCGTGCACCAACGGCCGCATCGAAGACCTGCGCGCCGCGGCCGAGGTCATCAAGGGCCGCCACGTCGCCGAGTCCGTCCGCATGCTCGTCGTGCCCGGCTCCGCCCGCGTGCGGCTGCAGGCCGAAGGGGAGGGCCTGGACAAGGTCTTCACCGACGCCGGCGCCGAGTGGCGCCTGCCCGGCTGCTCGATGTGCCTCGGCATGAACCCCGACACCCTCGCCCCCGGCGAGCGCTCCGCCTCGACGAGCAACCGCAACTTCGAGGGACGCCAGGGCAAGGGGGGCCGCACCCACCTCGTCAGCCCGCTCGTCGCCGCGGCCACCGCCGTGCGCGGGACGCTGTCGAGCCCGGCCGACCTCGACGCCCTGCCCGCCACCGACCTCGTCACCGAAGGAGCCTGAGCCATGGACGCATTCACCACGCACACCGGCACCGGGGTCCCGCTGCGCCGCAGCAATGTCGACACCGACCAGATCATCCCGGCGGTCTACCTCAAGCGCGTCTCGCGCACCGGCTTCGAGGACGGCCTCTTCGCGGCCTGGCGCAATGACGAGACCTTCGTGCTCAACCAGCCCGCCTACCGCGAGGGCTCCGTGCTCGTCGCCGGCCCGGACTTCGGCACCGGCTCCTCCCGCGAGCACGCCGTGTGGGCGCTCAAGGACTACGGCTTCCGCGTCGTCATCTCCTCGCGCTTCGCCGACATCTTCCGCGGTAACTCGAGCAAGCAGGGGCTGCTCGCCGCGCAGGTGAGCCAGGACGACGTCGAGCTGCTGTGGAAGTACCTCGAGAACACCCCGGGTGCCGAGATCACCGTCGACCTCACCGCACGGACCGTCACCGCCGGTGACATCGTCTGCGCCTTCCACGTCGACGACTACACGCGCTGGCGTCTGCTCGAAGGCCTCGACGACATCGGCCTGACCCTGCGCCACGAGCAGGACATCACCGACTTCGAGGCGACCCGGCCGAGCTGGAAGCCGACGACGACGCCTGCCTGACCGGCGTGTCGTCGCCACGATGACGAAGGGGGTGCTGCGGCACCCCCTTCGTCATGTCGTCCTCGTGCCGTGACGATCGTGACGGGCGGCTGCGGCCCAATCCCGTTGTGCCGCAGGACGCCCCGCTGCAGGACGAAGGGTGAGCCCCTCACCCCGCGCAGCGGGCAGGGTGCGAATGCGCTTGTGCGGCAAGAAAAGGCGACGTCCAAATGACCCACCGGAGGTCGTGACCCCAATACCGTCGGAACAGGTCGGGTGTACGGCTCGGCCTTCCCAGCCGGGGGACGACCGGCGCCGCACCGCTACGGGAGTGACCGTGAACAAGGCAGAACTCGTCAAGGCTCTCGAGGAAAGGCTCGGCAGCCGCAAGGCCGCCCAGGAAGCACTCGAGGTCGTGCTCGACACGATCGTCCGTGAGGTCGCCAAGGGCGGCCGCGTCGCCATCACCGGCTTCGGCACCTTCGAGAAGGCGGCCCGCGCCGCGCGCACCGGCCGCAACCCGCGCACCGGTGAGGTCGTCAAGATCAAGAAGACCAGCGTCCCCCGCTTCAAGGCCGGCACGAGCTTCAAGGGCTATGTCGCCGACCCGCGCTCGCTGCCCAAGGCCGCACCCGCCGCTGCGCGTGCTGCCGCCGGCACGGTGACCGGTGCGGCCGTCGCCGCCGGTGGCACCGCCCTGTCGATCGCCGAGGGTGCGCTGCCCGGGCGTCGCACGAAGAAGTCCGCCGCGAGCTCGACCCCGGCCAAGAAGACGGCGACGAAGACCTCCGCCGCGAAGAAGTCGACGGTCAAGAAGGCGACTCCGGCGAAGAAGACGTCGGCGGCCAAGACGACCACGAAGAAGGCGACTCCGGCGAAGAAGACGTCGGCGGCCAAGACCACGACGAAGAAGGCCACGCCCGCCAAGAAGACCTCGGCGGCCAAGACCACGGTCAAGAAGGCGACTCCGGCGAAGAAGACGTCGGCGGCCAAGACGACCACGAAGAAGGCCACCCCGGCCAAGAAGACCTCGGCGGCCAAGACCACGGCCAAGAAGGCCACCCCGGCGAAGAAGACCGCATCCTCGTCCGGCGGCGGCAGCTGACCCGAGGAGCACGACGAGGGCCGACGACCACGTGGTCGTCGGCCCTCGTCGTGTCGGCCCGCGCCGTGCCGTCAGGCGATCGTCTCGCCGTCGCCGATGCCGACGATCCACAGCCGCGTGACGACCCCGTCGGCGACGACGATGCTCACCCGCTGCCCGGGGCGCACGAAGCGCAACGAGCTCTCGGCGAAGACCTCGGGCGTCGCCTCGAGGCGCACACCCTCGTCGGTGACGACGACGGTGCCGTCGTCCGGGCTGTGGGAGAAGACCGTGGCTTGCACAGGTCGAGCGTATCCGTGGCCTAGGGTGTGCAAGGCCGAGAGCAAGAAGAGGTGACATGGTCGTCCACCGCACGCACACGCCCGTGATGTACCGGGTGGCTGCCGGGCTGCTGCGCGGGGCGATGCGCCTCGTCGCCCGCTACGAGGTGAGCGGTCTGGAGCACGTGCCCGAGCAGGGCGGCTTCATCATCACGCCCAACCACGTCTCCCACGTCGACCCCTTCCCGTGGGCGCACGTGCTCTACAACCGGGGCTACAGCCCCGTCTACCTGGCCAAGAGCACGCTCTTCGACACCCCGGTCGTCGGGTGGGTCCTGCGCCACGCCAAGCAGGTGCGCGTCGACCGCGAGACGACGTCGGCCGGCACCGCACTCGTCCACGCCGTGCGGGCGCTCGACGCGGGGGAGTGCGTCGTCATCTACCCGGAGGGTTCGCTCACCCGCGACCCCGACCTGTGGCCCATGCGGGGCAAGACCGGCGCAGCGCGCCTGGCGCTGCAGTCCGGTGCGCCGGTCATCCCCGTCGCCCAGTGGGGGCCGCAGGACCTGCTGCCCCGCTACGCCAAGCGCCCTCGCCTGTCGCGCCACCGGGTGCGCATGCAGGTGCGCTTCGGTCCGCCCGTCGACCTCGACGACCTGCGGGCACAGCCGGCGAAGGGAGCGGCCGTCACCGCGGCCACCGACCGGATCATGCAGGCCATCACCACCGAGCTCGAGACCATGCGCGGTGAGCGTGCACCGGCCGAGCGCTTCGACCCGAAGGCCCATGGCATGCGTGTCACGGGCGACTACCGATCAGGAGAGCAGTCGTGAGCCACATCGCAGTCTTCGGAGCCGGCAGCTGGGGCACCGCCTTCGCCTCGATCCTCGCCGACGGCGGCAACGACGTGCGGGTCTGGGGCCGACGCCCCGAGCTCGTCGAGCAGCTCAACCGCGGGGTCAACGACGACTACCTGCCGGGCGTGCAGCTGCCGGGCGGGATCGGCGCCTCCACCGACCCCGCCGAGGTCACCGAGGGCGCCGAGATCGTCATCCTGTCGGTGCCGTCGCAGTCGTTGCGCACCAACCTCACCGAGTGGGCGCCGCTGCTCACCGACAAGATCGTCGTGTCCCTGATGAAGGGCATCGAGCTCGGCACGACGAAGCGGATGAGTGAGGTCATCCACGAGGTCGCCGGGGTCCCGGCCGACCGGATCGGCGTCGTGAGCGGGCCCAACCTCGCCCGCGAGATCGTCCAGCGGCAGCCCGCCGCCACGGTCGTCGCCTGCCCCGACGTCTCCGCCGCCGATCGGGTGGCCGCGGCCTGCTCGACGAGCTACTTCCGCCCCTACACGAGCCACGACGTCGTCGGCGCCGAGCTCGGTGGTGCGGTCAAGAACGTCATCGCCCTCGCGGTCGGCATGGCCGCCGGTCTCGGCTTCGGCGACAACACCAAGGCCACGCTCATCACCCGCGGGCTCGCCGAGACCACCCGCCTGGCGATGGCCCTGGGCGCCGACCCGCGGACGATGGCCGGCCTCGCCGGTGTCGGCGACCTCATCGCGACGTGCATGTCGCCGCTGTCGCGCAACCACTCCTTCGGCGTCAAGCTCGGCGAGGGCCTGTCGGTCGCCGAGGTCACCGAGCAGACGAAGCAGACCGCCGAGGGCGTGAAGTCCTGCGCCTCGATCCTCGACCTCGCCCGCGCCCACGGCGTCGACGTGCCGATCACCGAGATGGTCAACCGCGTCGTCCACGAGGGCTTCGCCCCCGCCGACATGGTCGACGTCCTGCTCGCCCGCGCCCGCAAGCACGAGACCGAGTAGCCCCCCCGGTCCCTGAGGAGCTTGCGCAGCAAGCGTCTCGAAGGGCCCGCTCCGGACGAAGGGGGACGACCGCGCCCGCCGAAGTCCTTCGTCTCCCCGCACGTCGCGTCGTCGTGCCTGACTTCGGCTTGATGTGCGCGGTCATCCCCCTTCGTCCTGCGCCTGCGCTCCTCCCCGGTCCCTGAGGAGGCCGCCCGCGGCCGTCTCGAAGGGCCTCGCTCAGACCCGGTCGAGGGCCTGCTGCAGGTCGGCCCAGAGGTCGTCGACGTCCTCGACGCCGACGGACAGGCGGACGAGGTTGTCGGGGACGGCGTCGGGCTCGCCGGGCTGGCGGCGGCGGCGCTCGAGCTGCGACTCGACACCACCGAGGCTCGTCGAGGGCGACCAGATGCGGGTGCCGGCGGTCATGGCCTCGGCCTCGGCGGCGCCATCACCGTCGCCGGCGACCTCGACGGAGACGATCGCGCCCCAGCCGGGGTAGCGCACGCGGGAGATGCGCGGGTGGGTGGCCAGGCGTTCGGCGAGGTCGGCGGCGTTGGCGCACGCCCGCTCCAGGCGAAGGGAGAGCGTGCGCAGCCCGCGCAGCGCGAGCCACGCCTCCATGGGTCCGGCGATCGCCCCACCGAGGGTGCGGTGGCGGGCAAGGCGGGCGTGCAGCTCCCGGCCCGCGTCGGTGCCGGGGGTGACGGTCAGGCCGAGGATGACGTCGGAGTGGCCGGAGAGGTACTTCGTCGCGGAGTGCACGACGACGTCGACGCCGTCCTCGAGCGGGCGCTGCAGCAGCGGGGTGGCGAAGGTGTTGTCGACGACGACGAGCGCCCCCGCCTCGTGCGCCGCCGCGGTCAGGCCGCCGATGTCGGCGACCTCGAGCAGCGGGTTGGACGGCGACTCGAGCCACAGCAGGTCGGCGCCGGCCAGGGCCGCGGTCGTCGCCGCGGTGTCGGTGACGTCGACCCACCGGACCTCGAGCCGACCGTCGCGCGCCGCCTCGGTCAGCGTGACGACGACGCCGTTGTAGGCGGCGGCGGGCGCGACGACGGTGCCGCCGGTCGGCACGAGGGAGAGCGCGGCCTGCACCGCGGCCATGCCGGACGAGAAGAGGAGCGCGTCACCCCCTTCGAGCTCGCCGACCGCCTCCTCGAAGGGAGTCCACGTCGGGTTGCCGACCCGCGCGTAGTTGACCGGCCCGTCCTGGATGTAGGTCGAGGTGAAGGTCACGGGCGGGTTGAGCGCCGCACCCGGGGTGCGCTCGGGGCGCCCGAGGGCGACCACCTTGGTGCGGGGGGAGAGGGCCTGTGCGGCGTCGTCGTGCTCCATGAGGGCGAGGCTAGAGGTTAGTCTCTCCCCGATGAGCAGCCAGTCCAGCCGCAAGCCCCGCGTCGCCGTCGTCTTCGGCGGTCGCTCCTCCGAGCACGCCGTCTCCTGCGCCACGGCCGCGGGCGTGCTGCGCGCGATCGACCGTGACGCCTACGACGTCGTCCCGGTCGGGATCACGACCGACGGGTCGTGGGTGCTCGCCGCCGACGACCCCGATGCGCTGGCGCTCACGCCGGGGCACACGCCCGAGGTCACCGAGACCGGCACCGAGGTCATCCTGCCGACCCGCGTCGGCGACTCCACCCTCACGGTGCACCGAGCGGGGCAGGCGCTCGAGGCCCTCGGCGAGGTCGACGTCGTCTTCCCGCTGCTCCACGGCCCCTACGGCGAGGACGGCACCCTGCAGGGCATGCTCGAGCTCGCCGACATCCGCTACGTCGGCTCGGGCGTCCTCGCCTCCGCGGCCGGCATGGACAAGCACTACATGAAGGTCGTCTTCGCCGGCGCCGGCCTGCCCGTCGGGCCCTACACGGTCATCACCGACGCCCAGTGGCGCCGGGACAAGGCCGCCGCGATGGACGCCGTCAACGCGCTGACCTTCCCCGTCTTCGTCAAGCCCTGCCGCGCCGGCTCGTCGATGGGCGTGTCCAAGGTCGACGCCCCTGACGGGCTCGAGGCGGCCATCGAGGCCGCCCGCGAGCACGACCTCAAGGTCATCGTCGAGTCCGGCATCGTCGGCCGTGAGATCGAGTGCGCCGTCCTCCAGGGGCGCGGGCTCGACGCCCCCCGCACCTCGATGCCCGGCGAGATCGTCGTCGAGTCCGGCCACGGTCACGACTTCTACGACTTCGAGGCCAAGTACCTCGACGAGGCCTCGGTCGTGCTGTCCTGCCCGGCGGACCTGCCGCAGGCCGCGATCGACGAGGTGCGCCGCCTGGCGGCCGCGGCCTTCGAGTCGCTGGCCTGCGAGGGCCTGGCCCGGGTCGACTGCTTCGTCACCGAGGGCGGTGCCGTGGTCATCAACGAGATCAACACGATGCCCGGCTTCACCCCGCACTCGATGTACCCGCGCATGTGGGACGCGAGCGGCCTCGCCTACCCCGAGCTCGTCGACGAGCTCATCCAACTCGCCCTCGAGCGCCCCGTCGGCCTGCGCTGACCGCGCCAACCCTGCAGGACCCTAGGGTCTTGCAGAGTTGGGGCAGGGCGAAGGGGAGTGGGCCATGGGCTCAGGAGCACTCGCGCCCGTTGGTCGGCAGCTCCTCGACCGCCTGCGTGAAGGCCGGAAGCAGCAGCGGCCCCGGCCCGTGTGCCTCGGGCACGATGACCTCGATCGCCGGGTCGCGCCCATAGGTCGTCAGGCGCGTGCCGTCGCCGAGCTCCTCGGCGACCCAGCCGATGTCGTCGACGACGACGCACTGCTCCTCGGTCGGCCCCAGCGCGGGCATCCCGCAGCGCGCGACGACCGCCGGGTCACCCCAGGCGCGCACCCCGGGGTCGCTCGGGTCGGTCTCGCGGGGCTCCAGCTCGCTCAGCGTCGAGGGCCAGTGCTCGGCGGCCGCGACGCACGGTGGGCTGTCCGCCGCATCGGGCACGGCCACCTCCACGGCACCTCCGCAGCCCGCGAGCAGCAGCGGCAGCGCGCAGCCGAGGGCGAGAGCGGCACGAGGTCGGCGGGTGAAGGGCACGGCGGGGAGGCTACCGTGCGGTGCTGACCCCCTTCGCCTCGATGGAGCGTGACCGATGCACCCGACCCGCCTGTCCGACCTGTCGGAGGGGGAGCTGCTGCGGCGCCTCTTCCCGGTCTACGACACGGCGAAGGGGGGGCCCGCCGACGTCGTCCTCGGCCCGGGCGACGACGCGGCCGTCCTCGCCGCACCGTCCGGGGCCGTCGTGCTCACGACCGACACGATGGTGCGCGGGCGCGACTGGCTCGACACGTGGTCCTCGCCGCAGGAGGTCGGGCACAAGGCCGTCGTGCAGAACGTCGCGGACATCGCCGCGATGGGCGCCACGCCCACCGGTCTGCTCGTCGCCCTCGCCGCCGACCCCAGGACCGAGGTCGACTGGGCGGTGGGCCTAGCGGAGGGCATCGCTGCGGCCGCTCGCGAGGCGGGTGCCCCGGTCCTCGGTGGCGACCTGTCGTCGGCAGGGGAGGGCAGCGTCTTCGTCGCCATCACGGCCATCGGTGACCTGGGCGGCCGCGCCCCGGTGCGCCGCGACGGTGCCCGCCCCGGCGATGTCGTCGCCGTCAGCGGGACGCTCGGTCGCTCGGGCGGCGGTCTGCAGCTGCTCCTTGCCGGTCGCGGCCGCACCCACGACGACGGGGACCCGGGCACCGACGGGGATGCCACGCTGCGGGCTGCCCACGAGCTGTGCCTGACCCACCGCACCGCCGGCCGCCCCCCGTGGGAGCAGGGTCCGGTCGCGGCCGACGCCGGGGCGACCTCGATGATCGACCTGTCCGACGGGCTCGTGCGTGACCTCGGCCGGGTCGCCCGGGCCAGCGGGCTGCGCGTCGAGCTGTCGGGCGAGGCGCTGGCCGAGCACGCCGCCGGCCCGCTCACCGAAGCCCTCGGCGCCGCCGAGGCGATGCGTCAGGTCCTGTCCGGGGGAGAGGAGCACTCGCTCGTCGCGACCTTCGCCCCCGGCGACGTGCCTGCGGGCTGGCAGGTCCTCGGCGCCTGCGCCGCCGGCGAGCCGACGGTCCTCGTCGACGGCACCGAGCCCGCCGTCACCGGCTGGGACCACTTCCGGGCGTGAGGCTCCCCCTTCGTCCGGGGGAGGGCACGAAAAAGCCGCCGTCCCCCCGAAGGGGAGCGGCGGCGATGTCGTCAGCCTCGGGTCAGCGCTGGACCTTGCCGGCCTTGAGGCACGAGGTGCAGACATTGAGACGCTTCGGGGTCACCCCGGCGTCGCCCACCTTGGCCCGAACGCGCTGGATGTTCGGGTTCCAGCGACGCTTGGTGCGGCGGTGCGAGTGCGAGATGGAGTGTCCGAAGGACGGTCCCTTGCCGCAGACGTCGCAGTTGGCAGCCACGGGTATCTCCTGTGTTCGTCAGTCAGTGAGTGTCGCGCCCGGGCTGTCCACCACGAAGGGGGGACCCGTCACCGGGCAACCGGTACAGAGTAGCCGAGGTGGGACCGCGGAGCCAAAACGGTGTCGGCAGGCGGCCCGGGGGCCACCACATCGTGCCGCACGGGCCCGCCCTGACGCACCTCTCCACTAACGTGACCGACGTGCTGGAGGTCCTCGACACCGACTCTGTCCGCCGGTGGGTCGTCATGACCCGCGCGGCCCTCGCTGCGCGCCGGGCCGAGATCGATGCGCTCAACGTCTACCCCGTGCCCGACGGTGACACGGGCACCAACATGTACCTCACCCTCGACGAGGCCCTCGCTGGCGCGATGCGCGAGCAGGAGGCCATGGGCGTCGTCGGCACGGCCCCGCTCTCCCTGGAGGCCGCGGTGCTCTCCCGCTCGGCGCTGCTGTCGGCGCGGGGCAACTCCGGGGTCATCCTCAGTCAGCTCGTGCGGGGGGTGAGCGAGGTCGTCTCCTCGGAGGAGCTCGACGAGGTCGACGTCGCCGCGGTCGGCCGGGCGGTGCGGCAGGGTGCGCGTCGGGCCCGCGAGAGCGTCGTGCGCCCCCAGGAGGGCACGATCCTGTCCGTGGCCGACGCCACCGCCGACGAGGTCGAGCGGGTCATCGGGGCCGGAGGCCGGCTCGGCGACGTCACCCGGGCCGCGGTCGACGCGGCTCGCGCGGCCCTGGCCCGCACGCCCGAGCAGCTCCAGGTCCTCGCCGACGCCGGGGTCGTCGATGCCGGAGCGGCGGGCTACCTGCTCTTCGTCGAGGCCCTCGACCAGGTCGTCCACGAGCAGGGCGCGCCGTCGCGCTACGCGGTCGACGACTTCACGCTCAACCCCTCGCTGGAGCGCCGGCCCGACTGGTCGACGCCCACCACCGCGACTGCGGGCTCCCACGGCGCCGCTCGCGCCGGGTATGACGGGCCGGCCTACGAGGTGATGTACCTCGTCCACGACGTGCCCGAGGAGGGGGTCGCCGAGCTGCGCCGCCGCCTCGACGAGATCGGCGACAGCGTCGTCGTCTCGACCGCCTGGGACGTGACCAACGTGCACGTGCACACCGACGACATCGGCGCGGCGCTCGAGGCCGGCCTGGCCCACGCGACTCCCCAGCGGGTGGCGGTGACCCTCCTCGAGACCGTCGACCGAGCGCCCCGGCTGGGGGTCTCGATCGTCGCCTGCGCCGCCGGGCCGGGCATCGCGCGCGTCGTCGAGGAGGCCGGCGCGGTCGCCGTCGCCTCGGGCCCAGGCCACCGCGCCTCGGCCGGCGAGATCGTCGCCGCCGTGCGCACCGCGGGCACGCAGGAGGTCATCCTCCTGCCCAACGACCGCGACACCCGCATGGCCGCTGACGCGGCCGCCCATGCCGCCGAGCAGGAGGGACGGCGGGTGCACGTCATCGGCTCGACGACCGCGGTGCAGGGCCTGGCCGCCCTCGCGGTCCACGACCCGACGCTGCCGACGCACCACAACGTCCTCGCGATGACCCATGCCGCGGCGGCCACCCGTCACGGCGCGCTGACCATCGCGGTCAAGGCGGGCCTGACGAGCGGTGGCATGTGTGCCGTCGACGACGTGCTCGGCGTCGTCGACGGCGACATCACGATCGTCGGCTCCGACCTCGACGAGGTGGCTCGCGAGGTGCTCGGGGGCATCGTCGGCCCGGGCACCGAGCTGATCACCCTCGTCGTCGGCGCCGACGCGCCCGACGGGCTCGTCGACCGCCTCGTCGAGTGGATCGAGGAGCGCCGCGAGGGCATCGAGGTCCAGGTCGTCGAGGGCGGGCAGCCGCACTACCTGCTGCTTCTCGGGGCCGAGTAGTGGCGACCGAGGAGACCCGGCTCAAGGGCCTGCTCGGCGGGCAGGCGGCGAGCAAGCTCGCGAAGCACCGCGACATCGAGACCGTCGGTGACCTGCTCGCCTTCGCCCCGCGCCGCTACCGCACGGCCGACGTCGACCTCGGCAACCCCCGGGTCGGCGACTTCCTCGTCGCCGTCGCGCGGGTCGAGTCGGCGCGTACCCGCCCGATGGCCAAGCGGCGCGGTCGGATGCTCGAGGCGACGATCACCGACGGGCGCTCGCGCATGCGGGTGACCTTCTTCGACGCCCGCGGCCACGAGCACAAGCTCGTCGCCGGGCGCGAGCTGCTCTTCGCCGGGACGGTCTCGCAGTTCCGCGGGGAGACCCAGCTCGCCCACCCGGGCTACGCCACCCTCGAGGAAGCCGCCGCCCTCGGCGAGCTCGGCGATGCCGACCACACCGGCCTCATCCCGATCTACCGCCACGTGCCCGGCGTGCACCCGTGGACGATCACCCGCTGCGTGCGGCTCGTCCTCGGCCAGCTCGACGGCGTCGTCGACACCGTCCCGCAGTCCCTGCGCAGCCGCCGCGGGCTGCTCGACCGGGGCGGCGCCCTTCGTGCCCTGCATGCACCTCGCGACCACGCCGACGTCGACGCGGCCCGCCGCCACCTGCGCTACGAGGAGGCCCTCGTCCTGCAGTGCCTGCTCGGGCAGCGCCGCATCGAGGCCGCGGCCGTCGCGACGACGAGCCGCAGCCCGCGCGAGGGTGGGCTGCTCAGCGACTTCGACGCCCGCCTGCCCTTCGAGCTGACGGCCGGCCAGCAGGAGGTCAGCCGCGAGATCCTCGGCGAGATGGCCCGCCCGACGCCGATGCACCGGCTGCTCCAGGGAGAGGTCGGCTCCGGCAAGACGGTCGTCGCGCTGCGGGCGATGCTCGCCGCCGTCGACTCCGGGGGGCAGGCGGCCCTGCTCGCCCCGACCGAGGTCCTCGCCGCCCAGCACGTCGCGTCGATCCGCGGGATGCTCGGTGACCTCGCCGAGGGCGGCATGCTCGGCGGAGCGGAGCACGCCACCCGCGTCACCCTCCTCACCGGGTCGATGTCGGCCGCCCGACGCCGCGAGGCGCTGCTCGAGATCGCCTCGGGCGACGCCGGCATCGTCATCGGCACCCACGCCCTGCTCGAGGACAAGGTGACCTTCGCCGACCTCGCGCTCGTCGTCGTCGACGAGCAGCACCGCTTCGGGGTCGAGCAGCGCGACGCCCTCCGGGCCAAAGGCCGCACGCCGCCGCACCTGCTCGTCATGACCGCGACCCCGATCCCGCGCACGGTCGCGATGACCGTCTTCGGCGACATGGAGACCTCGACGCTGCGCGAGCTGCCGCGCGGCCGGCAGCCGATCACGACCCACGTCGTGCCGGTGCAGGCGCCGGGATGGGTCGACCGCACGTGGCAGCGGGTCGCCGAGGAGGTCGCCGCCGGTCGGCAGGCCTACGTCGTCTGCCCGCGCATCGGCGGCGACGCTCCCGACGACCTCGACGGGGTCGATCTCGTCGCCCCCGACGAGCCGGTCGACGACGAGGCCGACGGCGAGCGCGTCGAGGAGCAGGAGCGGCCCGAGCGGCCGCTCGCGGCGGTCGAGGAGGTCATCGTCACGCTGGCCGAGCACCCGGCCCTGTCGGGGCTGCGCCTGGAGATGCTCCACGGCCGGATGTCGCCCGACGACAAGGACGCGGTCATGGCCCGCTTCACCGCCGGCCAGGTCGACGTGCTCGTCTCGACGACGGTCATCGAGGTCGGCGTCGACGTGCCCAATGCCTCGGCGATGGTCATCCTCGACGCCGACCGCTTCGGCGTCTCGCAGCTGCACCAGCTGCGCGGCCGCGTCGGCCGCGGTGGTCACCCCGGGGTGTGCCTGCTCCTCACCGCCACCGAGAGCGAGACGGCGGGGGAGCGGCTCACCTCGGTCGCCGGGAGCACCGACGGCTTCGAGCTGGCGCGCCTTGACCTCGAGCAGCGGCACGAGGGCGACGTCCTCGGCCGCGCGCAGCACGGCACGCGCAACCACCTGCGCCACCTGTCGGTCGTGCGCGACGAGGCGATCATCGAGGAGGCCCGCGAGGACGCGCAGGCCCTCCTCGCGGACGACCCCGAGCTCGCCGACCACCCGCACCTGCGCGCCCGCGTCGACGACTGGGCCGGCGCGGAGGAGGCCGCCTTCCTCGACAAGGGGTGACTCGACCCCCTTCGTCCCGAGCGCCGGTTGGTCGCCGCCGCCGGGCATGGCGCATCATGGTGGCGTGACTCGGATCATCAGCGGAGAGGCGGGCGGCCGACGGCTGCGCACGCCCACGGGCGACGGCACCCGGCCCACGACCGACCGCGTGCGGGAGGCCCTGTTTTCCTCGCTCGAGGCGCGTGACGTCATCGACGGGGCGCACGTGATGGACCTCTACGCCGGCTCCGGGGCCCTCGGCCTCGAGGCCGCCAGCCGCGGCGCCGCGAGCGTGCTGCTCGTCGAGTCCGACCGCGGGGCGTCCGCGACGATCCGTGCCAACATCTCCGACCTCGGCGTCGCGGGAGCCCGCCTGCAGTCGAGCACCGTCGAGCAGGCGCTCGACCGGCCGGCGTCTCTGATGTATGACCTCGTCCTCGCCGACCCGCCCTACGACGTCACCGAGGAGTCCCTCGGCGCGGTCCTCGAGATGCTGCTCGCCCACCAGTGGCTCGCGCAGGAGCCGGTCATCGTCATCGAGCGCTCGTCGCGCTCGCCGGAGCCGACCTGGCCCGACGGGATCGTCGCCGAGGGGTCGAAGTCCTACGGCGAGACGACCCTGTGGTTCGCGACCCGGGTCGCCCCCGACTACCAGATCTGAGCGCCCCGCATCCCGCCGCGGGCCCGTGCATCCGGTAGGAATGGGGCCATGAGCGACTACACGATCCCGCGCCCGGCCGCTGGGGACATCACCGACCTCATCGCCGACGACCACCGCCTCTTCGAGGAACTCATGCGCGACATGCGTGATGTCAGCGCCGACCGCGACGGGGCCCGCAGCGCATTCGCCGCGCTTCTCATCGCGCACAGCGAGGCCGAGGAGGAGGTCGTCTACCCCAAGCTCGTCCGACGCGATGTCATCGAGGGCGAGGAGGAGCACCACGGGGAGAAGGAGCACGCCGCGACCAACGAGGCGCTGCTCCACCTGCTGCAGGCCAAGGGCACCGACACCCAGAAGTTCGACGACGCCGTGGAGGCAGTCGCCGAGGTGCTCAACCACCACATCGGCGAGGAGGAGCAGACCATCCTCAACCCGGCTCGCGAGGACGCCTCCGAGGAGCTGCGCCAGCAGCTGGGTGCCGACTGGGCCGCCCGACGCAACGAGCTGCTCGAGGACGGCGCCGGGTCGCTCGAGCAGGTCGAGTCGCTGGTGAAGCAGGCCTACGAGGACGGGCTCCTGCCCAACGACGACCAGCCGTCATGACGCGCGCCGTCTGCCCGGGCTCCTACGACCCGGTGACCGTCGGCCACGTCGACGTCTTCCGCCGGGCCGCCACGCTCTTCGACGAGGTCGTCGTGGCGATCCTGCACAACCCCGCGAAGCAGGGAACCTTCACCGTCGACGAGCGGGTCGCCCTCATCGAGGCGCAGGTGGCCGACCTCGACAACGTGCGGGTGCAGGCCTTCGCCAACCGGCTCGTCGTCGACGTGTGCACCGAGCTCGACGCCCAGGTGCTGCTCAAGGGCCTTCGCGGGGAGACCGATTTTTCCTACGAGTGGCCGATGGCGCTGATGAACCGGCACCTCACGGGTGTCGAGACCCTCTTGATCCCCGGAGACCCGCGCCACGAGCACGTCTCCTCCTCGCTGGTCAAGGAGGTCGCGCGCTTCGGTGGCGACGTCACCGGTCTCGTCTCCGACGAGGTGCGCGACGCCCTCGTGGAGCGTCTGCCCCGGCCCTGAGGCCCACTCCCTTCGTCGGTTTGGGACGAAGGGGGGATCGCCGGTAGTCTGGTGCGTCGGTCTACGTCGTCGTGTCGTGGACCGTTCTGTCGGAGACTGGAGCCATGAACCGCAACGCCCCCGCCTCGCCCCTGGTGCTCGATGCCAAGGATGTGGGCCGCCGACCCGGGTCGATGCACGAAGTGTCTCTCCAGGCCGACGCACCCGCCGACTTCGGCACGGATGTGCTGTCCGTCCCGCAGGGCCAGCCCATGGACCTGCAGGCGCGGATGGAGTCCGTGCACGAGGGCGTGCTGGTGAGCGGGACGGTCTCTGCCACGGCGACGGGCGCCTGCGTGCGGTGCCTGGACGAGATCGACCTGCCGGTCGACAGCTCGTTCCAGGAGCTGTTCGTCTGGCCCGATCGGGCGAAGCACCACCGCGAGGTGGACGCGGAGGCCGACGAGGAGGAAGAGCACCGGATCGAGGACGACATGATCGATCTCGAGCCGGTGCTGCGGGACGCGGTTCTGCCGAACCTGCCGTTCCAACCGGTGTGTCGGGACGACTGTCCGGGTCTGTGCTCCGAGTGCGGAGCCAGGCTCGAGGACGACCCGGAGCACCACCACGAGCTGATCGACCCCCGGTGGGCGGCACTCGAGGCGCTTGCGCCTCTGGCCACCCCGTCGGGGGATGAGGACAACGAAGAGAAGAGGAACTGACGTGGCCGTCCCGAAGCGGAAGATGTCGCGCTCCAACACCCGTAGCCGTCGGGCGAACTGGAAGGCGACGCCCACCGCGCTGTCGACCTGCCCGCAGTGCAAGTCGCCCGCGCCGGCCCACCAGGCCTGCCCGAGCTGCGGTACCTACAAGGGTCGCTACTACGCGACCGCGGACCGCACCGAGCACCAGGCCTGAGCCACCTGTCGCAATGAGCGACAGGACCTCACCGGAGCAGCGGCCCGTCGAGGAGCTCTCCCGATACCTCACCGAGGTGACCGGGGAGCCCGTCGACGAGCCGCTGCTCACGCGTGCCCTCACCCACCGGTCGTTCTCCTACGAGAACGGTGGACTGCCGCACAACGAGCGCCTGGAGTTCCTCGGGGACTCGGTGCTCGGGCTCGTCGTCACCGACCACCTGCACGACGCCCACCCCGACCTCACCGAGGGCGAGCTGGCGAAGCTGCGTGCCGCGGTGGTCAACATGCGTGCCCTCGCGGACGTCGGGCGCACGATCGGCCTGGGTGACTTCGTCATGCTCGGACGCGGCGAGGAGAGCACCGGCGGGCGGGACAAGAACTCGATCCTCGCCGACACCGTCGAGGCGGTCATCGGGGCCGTCTACCTCTCGACGGCCAAGCCGGGCGGTCTCGACGCCGCGAGCCGGCTCGTCCACTCGCTGCTCGACCCGCTGATGCGGCGCTCGGCGACCCTCGGTGCCGGGCTGGACTGGAAGACCTCGCTGCAGGAGGTCGCCGCGGCCCAGGACCTCGGCGCGGTGCACTACCGCACGAGCGACGAGGGCCCGGACCACGACAAGACCTTCACCGCGGCCGCCGTCATCGCCGACGAGATCCGTGGTCGCGGCGTCGGTCGGACGAAGAAGGACGCGGAGCAGAAGGCTGCGGCCGACGCCTACGCGGCCCTCACTGCCGGTGCCGAGTCGGTCGCTGACGCGCCGGTCACCGACCCGCCGGCCTGACGTGCCGGAGCTGCCCGAGGTCGAGGTCGTCCGGCGGGGCCTGGCCGACCACGTCAGCGGTCGCACCCTCGATCACGTCGTCCTCACGGGTGAGCGGGTGGCCCGCCGCCACGTGCCGGGCCCCCGCGACCTCGAGGACCGCCTCGCCGGACGCGCGGTCACCGGCGCCCACCGCCGGGGCAAGTACCTGTGGCTCGCCCTGGCCGACACCCCTGACGCCGTGCCCGACGAGGGGCTGATCGTCCACCTCGGCATGAGCGGGCAGATGCTCGTCACCGACCCGGCGGACCCGCTGGCCAAGCACACGCACGGCCGCCTCGTCTTCACCGACGGGGGACACGAGCTGCGCTTCGTCGACCAGCGCACCTTCGGGGGCTTCGCCCTGGCCGACCTCGTCGACGGCGTGCCGAGCAGCGTCTCCCACATCGCGCTCGACCCCTTCGACCCGGGCTATGACCGTGACGCCGTCGTGCGAGACATCAAGCAGCGTCGCAGCGGCATCAAGCGGGTGCTGCTCAACCAGACCGTCGTGTCGGGCATCGGCAACATCTACGCCGACGAGGCGCTGTGGCGGGCCCGGATCCACGGAGAGCGACTGGCGTCGTCCCTGACCAAGCCGGCCATCGCCCGCCTGCTCGACCACGCCCGCGACGTCATGGCGCAGGCGCTCGACCAGGGCGGCACGAGCTTCGATGCGCTCTACGTCAACGTCAACGGCGCCTCGGGCTACTTCGACCGGTCGCTGTCGGCCTACGGGCAGGAGGGGCGCCCCTGTCCGCGCTGCGGCACGACGATGCGCCGTGAGCAGTTCATGAACCGCAGCTCGACGAGCTGCCCCCGCTGCCAGGTGCGCCCGCGCACGGCCCGGAACTGACCCCCTTCGCCCCGGCTCAACTCCGCAAGACCCTAGGGTTTTGCGGAGTTCGACCCAGACAACCCTGCAAGACCCTAGGGTCTTGCAGAGATCAGGGGCGGGGGAGGTCCTTGAGCCAGACCTTGGTGCCGGTGTGCTTCTCGGAGAGGTCGGCGAAGGCCCGGCGGATCGTCGCGGCGTAGGTGTGGGCACCGCCGAGCGACGGGTGGATGCCGTCGGACTGCAGGTCCTCGGCGGTCACGGCCTTGTCCCAGTCGGCGAGGGCGACGTTGGGGTGCTTGTCGGCGATGCGCTTGAGAGCGGCGTTGTCCTCGTCGATCCGCGAGAGCCGGTCGGCGTGGAGGTTGACGATGACGACCATCCGCTCGTCGCCGATCGCGGCCAGCGTCTCCTCGATGGTCTCCGGGTCGGTGCCGGCGTTGGTGCCGAAGGCGAGGACGACGGCGCGGCGCAGCGAGGGGCCCGCCGACTCGACGGCGGCCAGGCCGGCCGACCACTGCCGGTTGGAGCGGGCGTCGATCTGGATGCCGGGGAAGTAGTACTCGAGTGCCGGGACCGAGCCGACGACCATCGAGTCGCCGAAGACGTCGATCTCGTCGCCGGTCGGCATGGTGAAGCTCTTGGTCCCGGCGAAGGTCGGGGCGGGCTCGGTCTTGCGCGGCGCGGCCGCCTTGGCCTGGTTGGCCTCGATCGTCTGCTGGGTGGACGTGCGGTCGGGGGCGGTGACGAGCACGAGCGTGAGGACGAGGGCCGCGACGACACCGGTGCCGAGCACCACCCGGCGGGTGCGCACCGAGCGCAGGTGGGCGAAGGCCCCGACGATGCGTCGGCCCGTCTCGCGGAAGCCCAGTCGCCGCACCGGCGTCTCGACGAAGCGGAAGGACAGGTCGGCCAGGGCCAGCGTGACGACGACGGCCCACACGCGGGTCCAGACGAAGGGGGCGGTGCCGGCGCTCGTCGGGATGTCCTGGGCGATGATCAGGATGACCGGCCAGTGCCACAGGTAGATGCCGTAGGACCGCTGGCCGATCCACGTCAGCGGGGGCAGCTCGAGGGTGCTGCGCAGCCTGCCGGGGCGGTCGACGGCGCCGAGCAGGAGCACGGCGGTGGCCAGCGAGATCAGCGGGATGCCGAGGCGGAAGGTCCACACGTGCTCCTCGCCCGCGAGGACGAGCAGGGCCGCGACCGTGACCGCCGCGGCGCCGACGAACCACGGCCGGCGCTCGCGCCAGACCCGGGTGGTCGTGAAGGCGCGTCCGGGGCCGGTCCACAGCAGGGCCAGGCCGGCGCCGAGCATGAGCCCGACGAGGTGGGTGTCGGTGCCGTAGTAGGCGCGCGTCGGGTTGTCGGGGTCGTAGGTGATCGCCATGAGCAGCGCCGAGGCGAGACCGATCGTGCCGACGATGCAGGCCATGGCGCCCTCGGCCAGACCGGTGCGCCGGTGCAGCGCCATGAGCCCGAGGACCGCGAGCGGCCAGAAGAGGTAGAACTGCTCCTCGACCGCGAGTGACCAGAAGTTCATGAAGAGCTGCGGCGAGGTCGCGGCGAAGTAGTTGGACCCGCCTGCGATCTCGAGCCAGTTCGTCGAGAAGGTCAGCGCGCCGAGCGCCTGCCGGCGCACGCCGACGAGCAGGTCGGCCTCGACGGTGCGGGCGATGAGGATCGCGGCGGGCACGACCACGAGCAGGGCCGGCAGCAGCCGGCGGGCCCGGCGGGTCCAGAAGCCGCGCAGGTCGACCCGGCCGCGCTCCCGGCGCTCGCGCACGAGCAGCGTCGTGATGAGGAAGCCGGAGATGACGAAGAAGATGTCGACGCCGAGGAAGCCGCCGGGCAGCCACTGCGGGTCGAGGTGGAAGACGACGACGGCGACGATCGCGAGGGCGCGCAGGCCGTCGAGACCGGCCAGGTGGCCACGCAGAGGTCGCCCCTCGGCCGTCGTCGTGACGGCGGGGGCGAGCTCGTCAGGCGCGGACGTGGCGGCGACGGTGGCAGGAGGCTGACCCACGGTCCCGACGCTAGGCACTCGCGGGCCCGGGGTGGTGGAGGCGCACCGAGGGACGGGTAGTTTCGCCGCCATGAGCAGCACGCAGCGCGCCACGTGGTTCGTCCGCGGCCGGGTCCAGGGGGTCGGATTCCGTTGGTGGACGAGGTCCCGGGCCCTCGAGCTGGGCCTCGTCGGCCACGCCCGCAACACCGCCGACGGCCGCGTCGAGGTCGTGGCGGAGGGCCCCCCTTCGTCCCTCGACGGTCTGGACCGGCTGCTGCGGGAGGACCCGTCGACCACGCGTCGGCCCGGGCAGGTCACCTCCGTCGTGCGTCAGGAGGCGACGGCGAAGGGAGGGATCGCCGGCTTCGTCGAGAAGTGAGACGGCCGCTCGGGCGCCCGTGACCGGTGACCTAACCTTGAGCGGGTGAGCGAGACACCCCCCGAGCTGCTGCGGCTGCGTCAGTCCATCGACAACATCGACGCCGCCCTGATCCACCTGCTCGCCGAACGCTTCAAGGCGACGCAGAGCGTCGGGGTGCTCAAGGCGCGCATCGACCTGCCGCCGGCCGACCCGGCCCGGGAGGAGCGGCAGATCGCGCGACTGCGCGCGCTGGCCGACGACGCCGGTCTCGACCCGGTCTTCGCGGAGAAGTTCCTCAACTTCGTCATCGCGGAGGTCATCCACCACCACGAGCAGATCGCCCACCAGCAGGCGGCCGAGGGGGAGACCCGATGATCGAGCTGAAGACCCCGGACGAGGTCGAGGCGATGCGCCCGGCCGGCCGCCTCGTGCGCGACGTGCTCGCGGCGCTCACCGAGGCCGCGGACGTCGGCGTCAACCTCCTCGAGCTCGACGCCCTCGCCCACCGGATGATCGACGCCGCGGGCGGGACCTCCTGCTACATCGACTACCACCCCTCCTTCGGGGCCAGCCCCTTCGGCAAGGTGCTGTGCACGTCGGTCAACGACGCCGTGCTGCACGGGCTGCCGCACGACTACCGGCTGCGCGACGGCGACCTGCTGTCGGTCGACTTCGCCGTCTCCGTCGACGGCTGGGTGTGCGACGCCGCGAAGTCCTTCGTCGTCGGCACGGCCGACACCGAGGACCTGCGGATCATCGACACGACCGAGCGCGCCCTGGCCGCGGGCATCGCGCAGGCCCGCGGCGGCAACAAGATGGGCGACATCAGCGCCGCCATAGCCGCCGTCGCGCGGGCCGAGGGCTACACGATCAACACGCAGTTCGGCGGCCACGGTGTCGGCCGGGAGATGCACGGCGACCCGCACGTGTCCAACGACGGGCGCGCGGGCCGGGGCATCCCCCTTCGTCCCGGGCTCGTCATCGCCATCGAGCCGTGGTTCATGGCCGGCACCGACGAGATCTACACCGACCCCGACGGCTGGACGCTGCGCAGCGTCGACGGCTCCCGCGGGGCGCACAGCGAGCACACGATCGCCATCACCGACGGCGATCCGATCATCCTCACGGCCTGAGCGAAGGGAGGCGCCCTCCCAACCCTGC
This sequence comes from Janibacter sp. CX7, assembly GCF_024362365.1. Taxonomy (NCBI): domain Bacteria; kingdom Bacillati; phylum Actinomycetota; class Actinomycetes; order Micrococcales; family Intrasporangiaceae; genus Janibacter; species Janibacter sp. CX7. Next base: position 986,268 of record NZ_CP101464.1, read on the forward strand.
ACAACCTTGGGGTTCTGCGCAGTTCGGATCACACAACCCTGCAAAACCCTAGGGTTTTGCGGAGTTCGGGGGCGCCGGAGAGGCCGGTGCGCGGCGGGTGCGGGAAGTAGAGTGGCCCGAACCGTCCCGCCGCCGCCCCCGAGGAGCGCCCCGCTCGTGTACGTCAAGAGCCTCACCCTCAAGGGCTTCAAGTCGTTCGCCTCGGCGACCCACATGCGGCTCGAGCCGGGCATCACGTGCATCGTCGGGCCCAACGGCTCGGGCAAGTCCAATGTCGTCGACGCCCTCGCCTGGGTCATGGGCGAGCAGGGGGCGAAGTCGCTGCGCGGCGGCAAGATGGAGGACGTCATCTTCGCCGGCACGACCGGCCGCGCCGCCCTCGGCCGCGCCGAGGTGACGATGACGATCGACAACACCGACGGTGCGCTGCCGATCGACTACACCGAGGTGACGATCAGCCGCACGATGTTCCGCAACGGCGGCTCGGAGTACGCGATCAACGGCACCTCCTGCCGGCTGCTCGACATCCAGGAGCTGCTCTCCGACTCCGGCATCGGCCGCGAGATGCACGTCATCGTCGGGCAGGGCCAGCTCGACGCCGTCCTGCGGGCCACGCCCGAGGAGCGCCGCGGGTTCATCGAGGAGGCCGCCGGCGTCCTCAAGCACCGCAAGCGCAAGGAAAAGGCGATCCGCAAGCTCGAGGGGATGGAGGCCAACCTCTCGCGCGTCGCCGACCTGACGACCGAGATCCGCCGCCAGCTCGGGCCGCTCGGCCGTCAGGCCGAGACCGCCCGCAAGGCCGCCGTCATCCAGGCCGATGCCCGGGACGCCCGCCACCGACTCCTCGCCGACGACCTCGTGCGGATGACCTCGGCGTTGCAGCAGGAGGTCGCCGACGAGCAGGCGATGCTCGAGCGGCGCAAGGCGCTCGAGGCCGCGGTGCTCGCCGCCCGCACCCGGATCACCGAGCACGAGGAGGCCGGTGCCTCGGCGGCTGCCGAGCTCACCGCCGCCCAGCAGCGGGCCGTCCGACTGGCCTCGCTCACCGACAAGCTGACCGCCACCGCCTCCCTCGCCGCCGAGCGGGTGCGCCTGCTCGGGCAGGACGAGGAGGTCGAGACGACGAGCGGCCGTGACCCGGAGGCGCTGCGCGAGCAGGCGGCCCGGGCCCGCGCCGACGAGGAGGAGCTGCGCGCCGACATCGCCCGCGTGGGGGAGGAGCTCGCCGCAGCCGTCGCCGCCCGCGAGGCGGCCGAGCAGGCGCACGCGGCCGAGCAGCAGCGCGTCGCGGCCCTCGCCCAGCGCGCGGCCGACCGGCGTGAGGGCCTGGCCCGGCTCGCCGGTCAGGTGGGCGCCCGCCGCTCGCGCATCGAGGCGCGCGAGGCCGAGATCGGTCGCCTCGAGGAGGTCGTCACCACGGCCCTGGCCCGGGCCGACGAGGCCGAGCGCGAGTTCACCCGGCTCGAGAGCACCATCGCCGACGAGGAGGGCAGCGAGGAGGGGCTCGACGAGACCTACGAGCGCGCCGCCGAGGCCCACGACACCGCCGCCGCCGAGGTCGAGCAGGTCGTCGAGGCCGGCCGGGTCGCCGACCGCGACCGGCAGTCCGCGCAGGCCCGGCTCGAGGCCCTCGAGCTCAGCCTGCGACGCAAGGACGGCGTCGAGGCGCTGCGCGAGGCCGCCGACGACGAGCACGAGATCCTCGGGTCCGTCGCCGAGCTCGTCACCGTCACCGGTGGCCACGAGGCCGCCGTCGCCGCCGCGCTCGACCAGGCCGGCAATGCCCTGGCCCTCGGCAGCATCGACGCGGCCGCCCGCGCCGTCGAGCGGCTGCGGACCGACGACGCCGGTCGGGCGACGCTCGTCGTCGGTGCCACGGCCCGCCCCTCCGACCGCTCCGGGTGGCCGACCCTGCCGACGGGTGCCGTGTGGGCCCTCGACGTCGTCGAGGCCCCCGAGTCCGTGCGTCCCGCCGTCGAGCAGGTCCTCGAGCGGGTCGCCATCGTCGCCGACACCCCCGCTGCCCTGGCCCTGCTCGAGCAGGCCGGCGACCTCACCGCCGTCACCGAGGAGGGCGACGTCTACGGGCCCGGCTTCGTGCGGGGTGGCTCGAGCGCAGCGCCCAGCCTGCTCGAGCTGCAGGCCGCCGTCGACGAGACCCGGGCCGCGCTCGAGGACGCCACCCGGCGCAGCGAGGAGTCGACCTTCGCCCTGACGCGCGCCCGCGCGACCCTCGCCGAGCGGGTCGAGGCCCGCGACGCCGCGATGGAGGCGCTCCACGAGTCCGACGCGCGCATGGCCGCGGTCGCCGAGCAGCTCGGCGGCCTCGGCACGACGACCCGCACCGCGCGCTCCGAGGCCGAGCGCACCCGGGCCAAGATCGCCGACGTGACGACAGCGCTCGACGCCGACCGCACCGAGCTCGCCGAGCTCGAGCAGCGGCTCGAGGACGCCTCGGCCGAGCCCACCGACGACGAGGGCGAGGACGCGGGCGACGACCGCGAGCGGCTCGAGCTCGAGGCGAGCTCGGCCCGCACCGCCGAGACCGAGGTGCGCCTCTCCCTTCGCACCAAGGAGGAGCGAGCCCGCTCGCTGCACGGCCGCGCCGAGTCGCTCGAGGGCGCCGCCCGCAACGAGATCGCCGCCCGCGAGCGGCTGCGCGCGCGGCGTGAGCGCCGCCGCCGCGAGGCCGAGGTCGCCGCCGCCGTCGAGACCGCGGCGACGTGGTCGGCCGAGCGGGTCGCGGCCGCAGCCGTGGTCGCCGCCGAGCGCCGCGACGCAGGCGAGGCCGCCCGGGCCGAGCGCGACGAGGCCCTGCGCGGCCTGCGCACCGAGCTGACCGAGCAGCAGGACGCCCTGCGCGAGCTGACCGACGAGGTCCACCGCGACGAGGTCGCCCGGGCCCAGCAGATCGCCCGCATCGAGCAGCTGCAGACCAAGGCGATCGAGGAGCTCGGCGTCGACCCCGACGTGCTCATGGAGGAGTACGGCCCGCACCAGCTCGTCCCGCACGTCGCCGGTCCCGACGAGGACCCGGAGTCGGAGGACTTCCCCGAGCCCCAGCCCTATGTGCGCGAGGTGCAGGAGAAGCGCCTGCGCACCGCCGAGCGCGGCCTCAAGGCCCTCGGCAAGGTCAACCCGCTGGCGCTCGAGGAGTTCGCCGCGCTCGAGGAGCGGCACACCTTCCTCACGACCCAGCTCGAGGACCTGCGCCAGTCGAAGAAGGACCTCCTCGAGATCGTCGCCGAGATCGACGAGCGGGTCGAGCAGGTCTTCTCCGAGGCCTTCGCCGACACCGCCGAGCAGTTCGAAGGGGTCTTCTCCCGCCTCTTCCCCGGCGGGGAGGGGCGTCTGGTGCTCACCGACCCGAGCGACATGCTGACGACCGGCATCGAGGTCGAGGCCCGTCCTCCGGGCAAGAAGGTCAAGCGCCTGTCGCTGCTCTCCGGTGGCGAGCGTTCGCTCGTCGCGGTCGCGCTGCTCGTGTCGATCTTCAAGGCCAGGCCCTCGCCCTTCTACATCATGGACGAGGTCGAGGCGGCGCTCGACGACACCAACCTCGGCCGCCTGATCATGCTCTTCGAGGAGCTGCGCGACTCCAGCCAGCTCATCGTCATCACGCACCAGAAGAAGACGATGGAGGTCGCCGACGCGCTCTACGGCGTCTCGATGCGCGGCGACGGCATCACCACCGTCGTCAGCCAGCGGCTACGCGACGTCGCCCCCGACGAGCAGGCGCAGCCGGCCTGATCCGGGGTGGGTCGCCCGGTCCCACCCCTCGGTCGCACCTCGGGACGACCGGCGGGTCGAGTTGAGCCGGTCGCCCGCTCGGGGGACGATGGGGGGCATGACCGCCATGATCGTGGGCCTGCTGATCTGCCTCGCCCTGTCCGTCCTCGTCATGGGGCTCGTCGCCGTCCCCGCCCGCCGCGAGGGGCGTGAGATCCTCACCGCCCGGGGCGAGCGCGTGGTGGTCAAGGTCCGCGAGAGCGCCGACGGCGCCGCGAGCCGCACCTCCGGCCTCATCTCCAGCGCGACGCCGAGCAAGCGCAAGGCCTCATGACGGCTGGCACCGACCCGACAGGATTCCGCGGCCCGGTCGACCCTGGGGTTCGTCCGCAGGACGACCTCTTCGGCCACGTCAACAACCACTGGCTCGACCGCGTCGAGATCCCGTCCGACCGCGGTCGCTACGGCGTCTTCGACGTGCTGCGCGAGCGGGCCGAGGAGGACGTGCGCGTCCTCATCGAGGAGGTCGCGGCCGCTGTCGAGTCCGGTGCCGCCGACGACCCGGTCGCGGCCAAGGTCGGCGCCCTCTACAGCTCCTTCATGGACGAGGCCCGGGCCGACGAGCTCGGCGCCCAGCCGATCGGCGAGCTGCTCGCCGCGGTCGACGAGGTGACGAGCGTGCCCGACCTCGTCGGGCTCACCGGGCGCCTGGCCCGCGACGGCGTGAGCGGCGCCGTCCTCCCCTTCGTCAACACCGACGACCGTGACTCGACCCGCTATGTCCTGTACCTCGAGCAGGGTGGTCTCGGGCTGCCCGACGAGTCCTACTACCGCGAGGAGCAGCACGCCGAGGTCCTCGCGGCCTACCGCGGGCACGTCGTGCGGCTGCTCGCGCTCGCGACCGGGCTCGACGAGACGGCTGCCGCCGAGACCGCGGAGCGGGTCGTCGACCTCGAGGTGACGCTCGCCGGCCACCACTGGGACCGCGTGACCAACCGCGATCCCGTCAAGACCTACACGCTCGTCGACGCCGCAGGGCTCGCCGAGCTGGCGCCAGCGGTCGACTGGAGCGCCTGGGCCCGAGGGCTCGGGGCGGAGGCTCCCTTCGCCGAGGTCGTCGTGCGTCAGCCCGACTTCCTGCGCGGCTTGTCGGCGGCGCTCGAGTCGGTCGACCTCGCGACCTGGCAGGACTGGCTGCGGCTGCGCATCGTCCAGTCGCACGCGGCCTACCTCGACGCAGCCGTCGTCGCCGAGGAGTTCGACTTCGTCGGGCGCACCCTCTCCGGCATCCCCGAGCAGCGCGCCCGGTGGAAGCGTGGGGTCTCGCTCGTCGACGCCTCGCTCGGCGAGGCCGTCGGCCGGCTCTACGTGGAGCGGCACTTCCCACCGGCGGCCCGCGAGCGGATGGAGGAGCTCGTCGGCCACCTCGTCGAGGCCTTCCGGCGGTCCTTCGCCCAGTCGTCGTGGATGGGGGAGGAGACCCGCGCCGAGGCCGCGGCGAAGCTCGAGGCCTTCACGCCCAAGGTCGGCCACCCGGCCTCGTGGCGCGACTACTCCGCGCTCGAGATCGACGCCGACGACCTCGTGGGCAATGTGCGGCGGGTGGCGGCCTTCGAGGTCGACCGGGCGCTGCACAAGCTCGGTGGCCCGGTCGACCGCGACGAGTGGTTCCTCACCCCGCAGACGGTCAACGCCTACTACAACCCCGGGCTCAACGAGATCGTCTTCCCCGCGGCGATCCTCCAGCCGCCCTTCTTCGACGCCGACGGCGACGACGCGGACAACTACGGCGGCATCGGGGCGGTCATCGGTCACGAGATCGGGCACGGCTTCGACGACGTCGGCTCGACGTACGACGGGCAGGGCAACCTGCGCGACTGGTGGACCGAGGAGGACCGGGCGGCCTTCGAGCAGCGCCGCGACGCCCTCGTCGAGCAGTTCGACGGCTACACCACCCGCAATGCGCCCGGACACACGGTCAACGGCGCGCTGACGGTGGGGGAGAACATCGGCGACATCGGCGGCCTGGCCATCGGGCACGCGGCCTACCGGATCGCCGTCGGCGACGCGGCCGAGGAGGTCGGCGAGGACGGGCTGACCGGCGACCAGCGGTTCTTCAGCAACTGGGCGCGAGTGTGGTGCGGCGACGCGCGCACCGAGGAGGCCGTGCGGCTGCTGTCGATCGACCCGCACAGCCCGCAGGACGTCCGGGCCAATGCCGTGCGCAACATCGACGCCTTCCACGAGGCCTTCGGCACCGCCGAGGGCGACGACATGTGGCTCGACCCGCACGAGCGCGTCTCCCTCTTCTGAGCCGATGACCCGCGAGGTGTCGTCAGCGCGTGACCGGGATGCGCTCGGCCGCGCGGAGAACTCGCGTCCACGTGACGGCCTCGGCCGACCCCTGCCGCACGGCAGCGCGGGCGTGGCGCGAGTGGAGGCGCGCGAGCGCACCCCCGACGAGGCGCTGGCCGAGGCCCAGGAGTACCTCGACGCCGAGATGCCCTTCCACGCCCACGAGGTGCTCGAGGAGCAGTGGAAGCGTGCCCCCGAGCCCGAGCGTGCCCTCTGGCAGGGGCTGGCCCAGCTCGCCGTCGGCCTGACCCACCAACGCCGGGGCAACTCCCGCGGCGCGGTGAGCGTGACGAGCCGCGGCGCCGACGCCGTCGAGCGCTATGTCGCGATCGCCCCCCACGGGATCGACGTCGGCGGGCTGGTCGTCTGGGCGCGGGCGCTGGCCGCCCGGCCCGACGGCGAGGTGCCGGTGCCCTCCCTTCGCCTGGTCTGAGGGGAGCGCCCGCCACGGGTTCGGCGAGGTCGGTGGGGCCTGCGAAGATGACCCCGTGATGGGAATCGACACGCTGACCGAGTACATCGCCGTCGCGATCGGGCTGCTGGTCCTCCTCGGGGGGCTCGCGGTGGGCCTGCTGCGCGGAGGCCGGGGCAAGAGCAAGGAGCTGCCGCCGGAGCACCGCCCGCCGGAGCGCCCCAAGGGCACCACCGACCACCGCAGCGGCACGATCGTCCTCGACCGGCCGAGTGACCACGCCCAGCCCCAGGCTCCGCCTGCCGAGGCGAAGGGGGAGACCCCGCCTGCCGAGACGAAGCCTGCGGAGCGCCCCGCCGAGCCGGCCGCGCCCGAGACGACCACATCCACGACGAGCGAGCCCGAGACCGCGGACGAGGACGTCACGCCCGTCGGGCCCGATGCCGGCGCCGAGCGGGCCACCACCGCCCCGCCGGCCACGACCGAGCCGGCCACCGAGACCACGCCGGACGCTGACGCCCCGGTCGAGCCCGAGGTGCCCACCGCGCCCGAGACGGCCGAGCAGGCCGCCGTCGAGCCCGAGCTCGACACCCCCGCCCCGACCAAGGACCGGATGCGCTCGCTGCGCACCCGCCTGGCCCGCTCCAACGGCGCGATCGGCAAGGGCCTGCTCGCGCTGCTGTCGCAGGGCAAGCTCTCCGAGGAGGACTGGGAGGAGGTCGAGGACACCCTGCTCGTCGCCGACCTGGGCATGGAGCCGACGACCGAGCTCGTCGACTCGCTGCGCGAGCACGTCTCCGTCGACGGCACGACCGACCCCGAGGTCGCCAGGGACTGGCTCTACGCCGACCTGCTGCGCCTCGTCGACCCGACCATGGACCGCGGCCTGGCCGCCTCGCGCGTCGACGGTCGCCCCGCCTGCATCCTCGTCGTCGGGGTCAACGGCACCGGCAAGACGACGACCGTCGGCAAGCTCGCCCGCGTGCTCGTCGCCAACGACCGCGACGTCGTGCTCGGTGCGGCCGACACCTTCCGCGCCGCAGCGGCCGACCAGCTCGAGACCTGGGGCGCCCGGGTCGGCGTCCCGACGATCCGCAGCGACCGTGAGGGCGCGGACCCCGCGGCCGTGGCCTTCGACGCGGTCAAGGCGGCCGCGGACACCGAGGCCGACGCGGTGATCGTCGACACCGCCGGTCGCCTGCACAACAAGGTCGGCCTCATGGACGAGCTGGCCAAGGTCAAGCGCGTCATCGAGAAGCAGACCCCCATCGACGAGGTGCTCCTCGTCCTCGACGCGACGACCGGGCAGAACGGCCTGGCCCAGGCGAAGATCTTCGCCGAGGCCGTCGACGTCACCGGTGTCGTGCTCACGAAGCTCGACGGCACTGCCAAGGGCGGCATCGTCGTCGCCGTGCAGCGCACGCTCGGGGTGCCGGTGAAGCTCGTCGGCCTCGGCGAGGGGCCGGACGACCTCGCGCCCTTCGTGCCGGAGGCCTTCGTCGACGCCATCGTCGGCTGATCCGGCAGCACCACGACGAAGGGGCGCCCGCCGCGACATCGCGGCGGGCGCCCCTTCGCTGTGCCCGGGGCCGGGCGGGGTGATCAGGTGCGCTGGTTGAAGGTCAGGTAGTAGCGCAGCTGGGTCGAGGTCTGGATCGCCCAGGCGACCTCGACGTTGACCGTCGAGGTGCGGCTCGAGTCACCGGGGACGGGCGCGGTGCACGTGGCCGTGCGGCCCTTGATGAGGACGATGCCGCCGATGCAGTTGATGTCCGACTTCGTGTGGCCGTACTGGCTCATGCCACGCGCGATCTGCCCCTCGAGGTCGTCGGCGCTCAGCTGGTGCCGGCTGCTCGTGTTGGGCGTGCCCGCGGGGGCCGGGGGGACCGACTGCGTGGACGACGGCGAGTAGGTCGACGAGGGTGTGGTGGTCGTCGACGGGGTCGTCGGCTCCGTGGTCGGCTCGGTGGTCGGCTCGGTGGTCGTCGTGGGCTCTGTGGTCGTCGTGGGCTCTGTGGTCGTCGTGGGCGGGGCCGTCGACGAGGCCGTGGTCGTCTCGTCGTCATCGTCGCCGAGCGCCACCAGACCGATCCCGCCGCAGCACACGAGGGCCAGGACGAGGGCGACCGCGCCAGCGATCCAGGCCCACGCCGGGACGCCACCCTTGGTCGGCGGGGTCCCGCCGGGGTGACCTCCGTAGGGGTTGGTGCCCTGCTGACCGTACGGCTGCTGGCCGTAGGGCTGCTGACCGTACGGCTGCTGCTGTCCCTGCGGCTGGCCGTAGGGCTGCTGACCATGGGGCTGCTGGCCGTAGGGCTGGTGGGGACCGGGCTGGCCCGGAGGGGTGGGCGGCTGCGTCATGACTCTCCCTGCTCGTGGTGCGCCGGGAGGCTGCATGCTGGTGTTCCCCCCGGAAATGCCTGTCTGTGTCCTGCAACCCAACGGTAGGCCAGACCCGCGAGCGCGTGCAGGCCGGGCAGGCGCAGCGCGACCCCGACGGGCCGCACCCACCAGCGCGAGGCGAGGAGCACCGCCGCGACGGCGTCGTGGCCGGAGGCGATGGCGCCGTCGGCGCCGACCCACTGCAGCGCCTCGTCGCACTGCTCCTGCGTCAGGCCGAGCGAAGGGAGGTCCAGCCGCTGGCTCGGGGCGACGTCGTAGTCGGCGGGAGAGCGACGCAGGCGCCGGACGACGAGGTCGGCGCAGGTCGTGCACATGCCGCAGTCGCCGTCGAAGACGAGGATCGGACGCATGGACCGATCGTCCCACGTGCTGGGACGGATCCGGCCGCGTCACAGAGGATTAACGCGCACGGGCGAGCGGAAACAGCGCCGTAACATCGCGCGCCCGGAGCCGAAACGGCGCCGCACGAGGGTTCATCCCATGAGTCCAGCCATCACGCCCCTTGCGGCGAACCCACCAGCGATCGACACGTCGGCGACGGCCTTCATGATCATCTGCGCAGCGCTCGTGCTGCTGATGACTCCGGGCCTGGCCCTCTTCTACGGCGGCATGACCCGCGCCAAGTCCGTGCTCAACATGATGATGATGAGCTTCGGCGCCATGGGCGTCGCCGGCGTCGTCTACGTCCTGTGGGGCTACTCGATGTCCTTCGGCGGGTCCGACATCGGCGGCATCTTCGCCAACCCCTTCGACAAGTTCGGCCTGCGCGGTGTCGCCAGCACGGTCGAGGGCGTCACCGGGACCGTCGGGGCCGACGGCATGCCGGTCATCGACGTCTTCGGCGCCGACGTCTTCATCCCCGAGGTCCTCTTCGCCGGCTTCCAGCTGACCTTCGCGATCATCACGGTCGCGCTCATCAGCGGTGCGATCGCCGACCGGGCGAAGTTCTCCACCTGGCTGGTCTTCTGCGCCATCTGGCTGACCGTCGTCTACTTCCCGATCGCCCACATGGTCTGGGGCGGCGGCCTGCTCTCCGGCGCCGAGACGAGCGTCGCCTCGTGGCTCTTCGGCAGCACCGACGGCGCGGCCACCATCGCGCCCATCGACTTCGCCGGCGGCACCGTCGTGCACATCAACGCCGGCATCGCAGGCCTCGTCCTCGCGCTCGTCGTCGGCAAGCGCCTCGGCTTCGGCAAGACCGCGATGCGCCCGCACAACGTGCCGCTCGTCATGATCGGCGCGGGCCTGCTGTGGTTCGGCTGGTTCGGCTTCAACGCCGGCTCGGAGCTCGCCGCCGATGGCGTCGCCAGCCTCGTCTGGGTCAACACCACCGCCGCGACCGCGGCCGCGATCCTCGGCTGGCTGCTCGTCGAAAAGCTGCGTGACGGTCACGCGACCTCCGTCGGTGCCGCCTCCGGTGTCGTCGCCGGCCTCGTCGCCATCACCCCGGCCTGCGGCGCCCTGTCGCCCGTCGGCTCGCTCGTCCTGGGCCTCGTCGCCGGTGCCCTCGCCGCGCTCGCCGTGGGTCTGAAGTTCCGATTCGGCTACGACGACTCGCTCGACGTCGTCGGCGTGCACCTCGTCGCCGGGCTCTGGGGCACCGTCGGTGCCGGCCTGCTCGCCACCGACGGCGGCCTGCTCTACGGCGACGGCTTCGACCAGACGCTGCTGCAAATCGTCGTCGCGCTCATCAGCCTGGTGATCTCCGCCGTCCTCACCTTCGTCATCGCGATCGCCCTCAAGGCCACAATGGGCTGGCGCATCGCCGAGGACGACGAGGTCTCCGGCATCGACTCCGCCGAGCACGCCGAGTCCGGCTACGACCTGGGCGGTGTCGGCGCGAGCCGGGCCCGCTCGGTCCTCGGCTCCACCCTCCCCACCCGCGCCGACACCGTCACCGAGAGCGAGGTCCGGGCATGAAGCTCGTCACCGCCATCATCAAGCCCCACCAGATTGACGACGTGAAGGAGGCGCTGGAGTCCTTCGGCATCACCGGCATGACGGTGAGCGAGGCCAGCGGCTACGGACGCCAGCGCGGCCACAGCGAGGTCTACCGCGGCGCCGAGTACACCGTCGACTTCGTGCCGAAGATCCGCCTCGAGGTCCTCGTCGAGGACATCGACGCCGAGTCCGTCGTCGGGGCTGTCGTCAGTGCCGCCCGCACCGGTCGGATCGGTGACGGCAAGGTCTGGGTCACGCCGATCGAGGACGTCGTGCGCGTGCGCACCGGGGAGAAGGGAGTCGAGGCGATCTGAGCCTCGGACCCCACATGACCCGCACCGGAAGCGACATGCGATCCGCGCGGCTCGACCTCGCCGGCACCCGGGAGTTCACCCTCCCCGGTGCCGGCGAGGCACGCCGGGCGGCCATCGGCGAGGCGACCCGCAGCTGGCTGACCGACCTCTACCGGGAGGCCGTGGGGGAGCGCGAGGGGATCGCGCTCGCCGCCGTGGGCTCACTCGGCCGCGGCTGGTCCGGGCCGCTGAGCGACCTCGACCTCGTGCTCGTCCACGACGGGCGCAGCATCCGCCCCGGCGATCTCACGGCCATGGCCGACCGGCTCTGGTACCCGATCTGGGACTCGGGCCTGGCCCTCGACCACTCCGTGCGCTCGTCCGCCGAGTGCCGGGCCGTCGCCCGCGACGACCTGTCCGCGGCCGTCGGCCTGCTCGACCTCTCCCTCGTCGTCGGTGACGAGGAGCTCGTCGCCGGTGTGCGCTCCACCGTCGCGCACGACTGGCGCTCCGGGGCCCGCACCCGGCTGCCGCAGTTCGTCGAGACGGTGCGGGCCCGTCACCACCGGCACGGCGACCTCAGCCAGCAGGTCGAGCCGGACCTCAAGGAGGCCCTGGGCGGCCTGCGCGACGTCACCGTCCTCGACGCGCTCACCCGCGCCTGGCTCACCGACCGCCCCCACGGCGCGGTCGGGCCGGCCCTCACCCGGCTGCTCGACGTCCGCGACGCGCTGCACGTCGTGAGCGGCCGCGGTCGTGACCGGCTCCTGCGCGAGGAGCACGACGCCGTCTCCGCCCTGCTCGGCTTGGCCGACCCCGACGACCTGCTGACGCAGGTCTCGAGCTCGGCCCGGACCATCGCCTGGGCGCTGGAGTCGACGATGCGGCGTGCCAGCCAGAGCCAGCGGGCCCGCACGCTGCGGGTCGGACCCCGCCGACCGACGATGACCCCGCTCGGCCACGGGCTCTTCGCGCACGACGGCGAGGCGGTCCTCGGCTCGACCCGGCTCGTCGGGGTCGACGCGAGCCTCCCCCTTCGTGCTGCCGTCGTCGCGGCCCGCCACCGGCTGCCGCTCGCGCCGCAGACCCTCGCCAACCTCGCGGCCTGCCCCGACCTGCCGACACCGTGGGACGAGCAGGCCCGCGACCTGCTCTCCGACCTGCTCGCCGCCGGCCCCGGGCTCGAGGCCGTCTGGGAGGGCCTCGACCAGGTCGGCGTGGTCGAGCGCTGGCTGCCGGAGTGGACCGCGGTGCGGTGCCGCCCGCAGCACAACCCCGTGCACCGGCACACCGTCGACCGGCACCTGCTCGAGACCGTCGCCCGGGCGGCGGCGCTCGCCCGCGACGTCGCCCGGCCCGACCTGCTGCTGCTCGCCGCCCTGCTCCACGACATCGGCAAGATCGCTGGTGCCCGCGACCACTCGCGCACGGGCGCCGACCTCGCCGACGGCGTGCTGCGGCGCTGGGGCCTGGCCGAGGAGGACCGCGAGGTCGTCGTGCTGCTCGTCCGCGAGCACCTGACCCTCATCGAGATGGCCACCCGGCGCGACCTGTCCGACCCCGCGACCGCGGCGGCCGTGGGCGACCTCGTCGGGCAGGACGCGCAGACCTTCGAGCTGCTGCGGGCGCTCACCGTCGCCGACGCCCGGGCTGCCGGGCCCGCGGCCTGGACCGACTGGCGCGCCAGCCTGCTCGACACGCTCACGGGACAGGTCCGCGCCCGGCTCACCGGGGTCGCGCCGCCCGTGCCGCCCCTCGCGCCCGCCCCACGGGTCGACGACGAGGCCATCGGCGACGTCGTCGCCGGCCGACCGCACGTGCGCGTCGAGCCGGGGCCGGGTGGGTGGACGCTCACCGTGCACTGCCGGGACCGGACGGGCCTCTTCGCCGACACCGCGGGCCTGCTCGCCGCGCACGGCATGACGGTCCGTCGGGCCCGCCTGGCGACCGTCGACGGCATCGCCGTCGACGAGTGGTTCGTCGAGTCGCCCGGAGGCGACCCGCCGGAGCCGCTGCGGATCACCGCCGGCCTCACCCGCCTCGAGGCAGGTGACCGTGCGGCGCTCGGCTCCCTCGCCCGGCGCCGACGCGCCCCGGAACGGTCCGGGACGGCCGGCGGCGCCCGCGCCTTCGTGCTGCCGAGCGCCGGCAGCGGGGCGACGGTCATCGAGGTGCGCGCGCAGGACCGACCGGGGCTCCTGCACGACCTCGGCCTCGTCCTCGCGGGGGAGGGGCTCAGCGTCAGGTCGGCGCACATCTCCACGCACGCGGGCCAGACCCTCGACACCTTCTACGTCACCGACCGCGATGGTCGTGAGCTCGGGCCGGCCGCCGTGGCCCGGGCCGTCTCGGCCGTCATCGACGGGTGTGACGGAGACGGTGACGAAGGGAGCGCCGCGGGCAGATAACCTTGGCCGGGTGTTCACCAGCCTGTCCGACCGCCTGACCGCGACCTTCAAGAACCTCCGCGGCAAGGGGCGCCTGTCCGAGTCCGACGTCAACAAGACCGTCCGGGACATCCGGATGGCCCTCATCGACGCCGACGTGGCGCTGCCCGTCGTCAAGGAGTTCACCGCCGCGGTGCGCGAGCGTGCCACCGGCGCGGAGGTGAGCCAGGCCCTCAACCCCGCCCAGCAGGTCATCAAGATCGTCAACGACGAGCTCGTGACGATCCTCGGTGGCAACACCCGCACGATCCAGTTCGCCAAGCGGCCGCCGACGGTCATCATGCTCGCCGGCCTCCAGGGCTCCGGCAAGACGACCTTCGCCGGCAAGCTCGGCGCCTGGCTCAAGGAGCAGGGCCACACCCCGCTCCTCGTCGCGGCCGACCTGCAACGCCCCAATGCCGTCACCCAGCTCGAGGTGACCGGTCAGCGTGCGGGCGTCCCGGTCTTCGCGCCGGAGCGCGGCAACACCGGCGGCCACGACGCCGTCCTCGAGTCGGGGGAGGGCACCCGCTCCTTCGGCGACCCGGTCTCGGTCAGCCGCGCCGGCATCAGCCACGCGCAGGCCCAGCACCACGACGTCGTCATCGTCGACACCGCCGGCCGTCTCGCCGTCGACGCCGAGCTCATGCAGCAGGCGGCCGACATCCGCGCCGCCGTCGAGCCGGACGAGGTCCTCTTCGTCATCGACTCGATGATCGGCCAGGCGGCCGTCGAGACCGCGCGGGCCTTCGCCGAGGGCGTCGACTTCACCGGTGTCGTCCTGTCGAAGCTCGACGGTGACGCCCGCGGTGGTGCCGCGCTGTCGGTTGCCGGCACGACCGGGCGGCCGATCATGTTCGCCTCCACCGGCGAGCAGACCAAGGACATCGAGGTCTTCCACCCCGACCGCATGGCCGGCCGGATCCTCGACATGGGTGACGTCCTGACGCTCATCGAGCAGGCCGAGCGCGCCTTCGAGCGCGGCGAGGCCGAGGAGATGCAGCGCAAGTTCCTCGCCGAGGAGGACTTCACCTTCGACGACTTTCTCCAGCAGATGTCCGCGATCAAGCGGATGGGCTCGCTGAAGTCGATGCTCAAGATGATGCCGGGCATGGGCCAGATGTCCGCCCAGCTCGACAACCTCGACGAGCGCGAGTTCGACCGGGTCGAGGCGATGGTCCGCTCGATGACCCCCTTCGAGCGCACCCACCCCAAGCAGATCAACGGCTCGCGTCGCTCGCGCATCGCCAAGGGCTCGGGCGTGACTGTCTCCGAGGTCAACCAGCTCCTCGAGCGCTTCACCGAGGCGCAGAAGATGATGAAGCAGCTCGCCCGCGGCGGCGGCATGCCGGGCATGCCCGGTGTCCCCGGCATGGGCGGCGGGCGCAAGAAGCAGACCAAGCAGCCCAAGAAGAAGGGCAAGTCGGGCAACCCCGCCAAGCGCGCCCAGCAGGAGCGCGAAGCCGCCGAGAAGGCGGCCGGGCGCGGTCCCGCCGGGTCCGCCTTCGGCGGCGGTGCGGCCGGTGGCGGTGCTGCTGGTGGCCAGGGCGGCCTGCCGGCCGACCTCGACCCGAGCCAGCTGCCGAAGGGCTTCGAGAAGTTCCTCGGCGGCGGCAGCTGATCGACCGATGGGTTCGCCGACGCTCCACGCGGTGACCTCGGGGACCTCCGGCCCCCGGGTCGCCTTCTGCCACGGGCTCTTCGGCCAGGGGCGCAACTGGACCCAGATCGCCAAGGGGCTGGCCGACATCAGCCGGCCGACCCTGCTCGACATGCCCGACCACGGACGGTCGCCGTGGACCGAGCGCTTCGACTACCCGACCGCCGCCGACATCGTCGCCGACAACCTGCGGGCGATCGACCCGGACGAGCCGTGGATCGTCGTCGGGCACTCGATGGGCGGCAAGATCGCGATGCTCGTGGCCCTGCGCCACCCCGAGCTCGTCGAGCGGCTGTGCGTCGTCGACATCTCGCCGGCCGCGACGACGAGCTTCAGCGAGTTCGAGACCTACATCGCCGCGATGCAGGCGATGGACCTCGGCAGCATCACCACCCGTGAGCAGGCCGACGCGGCGATGCGCGAGGCCGCGCCCGACCCGGGAGTGCGGGCCTTCCTCCTGCAGAACCTGCGCCGTGAGGGCGAGGGCTGGCGCTGGCAGCCCAACCTCGAGGTGATCGGCCGCGACATCGCCACCATCGGCGGCTGGCCCACCGACGAGGTGGCGGGTCTCGCCCCCTTCGACAAGACGGTGCTGTGGCTCGCCGGCGAGCGCTCCCTCTACGTCACCGACGACGAGCTCGCCGAGATGCGACGACTCTTCCCCCGGGTGCGGCTCGTGACCGTCAAGGGCGCCGGGCACTGGGTGCACTCCGAGGCGCCCGAGGTGACGCTCCAGTCGCTGCGGGCGCTCATCACCTCGTCACGCTGACGCCGGGGTGTGATGGAGTGGAGGTGTCCGGCGGTCATGCCGGGCACCCCGACCGAGAGGACCCGATCATGTCCCGCATCGTCGTCATCGGTGGCCACGGCAAGGTGGCCCTGCTGCTCGCCCCGATCCTCGCCGAGCTCGGGCACTCGGTGACCTCCGTCATCCGCAACCCCGACCACGCCGCCGACGTCGAGGCGGCCGGGGCCACCCCGCTCGTCGCCGACGTCGAGACGCTCGACACCGACGGCATCGCCGAGGTCCTCGGCGGCCACGACGCCGTCGTGTGGTCCGCCGGCGCCGGCGGGGGAGACCCCGAGCGCACCCGGGCCGTCGACCAGGACGCGGCGATCCGCTCGATGGAGGCCGCGCAGCAGGCCGGCGTGCGGCGCTACGTCATGGTGAGCTACTGCGGCGCCGGACCCGACCACGGTGTCGACCCGGGCAGCTCCTTCCACGCCTATGCCGAGGCCAAGGCCGCGGCCGACGAGCACCTGCGCGGCACCGACCTCGACTGGACTGTCCTCGGCCCGAGCGGGCTGACCCTCGACCCGCCGACCGGCAAGATCCAGGTCGGCCGTGAGGGGAGCGGCCAGGTCTCGCGGGCCAACGTCGCCCGGGTCGTCGCGGCGACCCTCGATTCCAACGGCACCGTGCGGCGCACCATCGAGTTCCACGACGGCAGCACGCCGATCGACGAGGCCCTGCGCTGACCCGAGCAGTCTGGATAGCCTGCCGACATGGCTGATGTGCTGCACGTCAAGGGCGAGGTGCTGGTCTCCGAGCAGGAGAGCGTGCCGGAGCTGTGGGTCATCGACGGCAAGGTCTCCTTCACGCCGCCGACCAGCGGTGACGTCGAGACGGTGACCGGCTACGTGCTGCCGGGCTTCGTCGACGCGCACTGCCACGTCGGACTCGACGCCCACGGGGCGGTCGACGACGCGACGAGCGAGCAGCAGGCGCTCACCGACCGTGACGCGGGGACCCTGCTCATCCGCGATGCCGGCTCCCCGGCCGACACCCGATGGATCGACGAGCGCGACGACCTGCCCAAGATCATCCGCGCCGGCCGGCACATCGCTCGCACCAAGCGCTACATCCGCAACTACGCGCACGAGGTCGAGCCCGAGCAGCTCGTCTCGCGGGTGCGGGCCGAGGCCCGCGCCGGCGACGGCTGGGTCAAGCTCGTCGGCGACTGGATCGACCGCGGGGTCGGCGACCTCGCTCCCTGCTGGCCGCGTGAGGTGCTCGTCGAGGCGATCGCTGCCGCCCACGAGGAGGGGGCGCGGGTGACCGCCCACTGCTTCGGCGAGGAGTCCCTCGCCGACTTCGCCGCGGCGGGCACCGACTGCATCGAGCACGCGACCGGGCTCGTGCCCGAGACCGTCGCGGCCTTCGCCGAGCAGGGCATCGCCATCGTGCCCACCCTGGTCAACATCGAGACCTTCCCGCAGATCGCGGCCCCCGCCGCGGAGAAGTTCCCCGACTACCACCGGCACATGCTGCAGCTGCACGAACGGCGCTTCGAGACGATCGCCGCAGCCCACGACGCCGGCATCGACGTCTTCGTCGGCACCGACGCGGGCGGCTCGCTGCCCCACGGTCTCGTCGCGCAGGAGATGGAGCTGCTGACCCGGGCCGGATTCACCACTCGTGAGGCGCTCGCCGCCGGCACCTGGCGCTCCCGTGACTGGCTGGGTCACCCCGCCATCGCCGAAGGGGAGGACGCCGACCTCGTCGTCCTCGCCGATGACCCCCGTGAGGACGTGCGGGCCTGCGGCACACCGGCGCACGTGATCCTGCGGGGCGCTCGGGTCGGAGGCGGCTGAGCCCCGGGACCATCGGGTCGTCCGATGATCCCGGGGCTCGCGGGGGAGACGCTCAGGCGGGCTCGGCGACGAGCTCGCGCTCGTCCTCGGGGGAGTTGGCCTCGGCCGCGACCTCCGCGCGGTGGGCGCGGTAGCTGTAGGCGACGGCGGCGATCCAGCCGACCCAGATGACGGCGTAGATGCCCCAGACGGCGCTGCTGCCGAGGGCGAGGCCGTCGCCGCCGATGATCGTGCGGGCATTGGTCAGGACGATCAGGCCGCCGACGAGCGAGCCGAGGATGCGCGGCGGGATGGTGCGCACGAGCCAGGCGGCGATGGGGGCGGCGATGGCGCCACCGATGAAGAGCATCGCGACCCAGGAGAAGGCGATCCCCTGCGACCCGAGGGCGGCGAGGAAGCCGATGCTCGCGGCGACGGAGATGAGGAACTCGCTCGTGTCGATCGAGCCGATGACCTTGCGGGGCTCGAGCCGGCCGCTCGCGAGGATCGCGGGGGTGCCGACCGGGCCCCAGCCGCCACCGCCGGTCGCGTCGACGAAGCCGCCGAAGAGCCCGAGCGGCGCGAGGAAGCGCTTGCGCAGCGGCGTGCCGAGGCGGTCCTTGCGCAGACCCTTGAAGGTGAAGCGGAGCAGGACGTAGAGGCCGAGGGCGAGCAGGATCCCGGACATGACCGGCTTGGCCGTCGAGGTGTCGAGGCTGGCGAGGAAGGTCGCGCCGGCGAAGGCGCCGATGGCGCCGGGGACGCCGATCTTGAGCACGACCGGCCAGTCGACGTTGCCGAAGCGCCAGTGCGAGGCGCCCGAGACGAGGGTGGTGCCGATCTCGGCGAGGTGGACCGTGGCGGACGCGGCCACCGGGTTGGTGCCGATGGCCAGCAGCAGCGTCGTCGTCGTGACGCCGTAGGCCATGCCGAGGGACCCGTCGACGAGCTGGGCGAGCAGGCCGACGACGGCCAGGAGGACGAGCTTGCGCATACGGAGGACTCTTTCCGTGAGGAGTGTGCGGCGCCCGGGCGAAGTCACTGCTTCTCCCATGGGACTAGGGGGAGTTTTGCCCACGGTCTGCTTATGGGTCAAGTAACGGTCAGTTATGTCTCAGGGTGTGGTCTCCCGGGAGCGCGCCCCAAGGGATACTGGGCGGCATGGACATCTCGGCCCGATCGGACTACGCCGTCCGCGCGATGCTCACCCTCGCGGCGGCGAGCGAAGGGGGCGGCCCCGTCTCGGTCGTCCGGCTCGCCGCGGACCAGGAGCTCCCGCGCAAGTTCCTCGAGGCGATCCTCGCGGACCTGCGCCGCTCCGACCTCGTCACGAGCCGCATGGGTGCCAGCGGGGGCTACCTGCTCGCGCGGCCCGCCGACCAGATCGCCGTCGGTGACGTCATCCGTGCCGTCGACGGCCCGCTCGCCGAGGTGCGGGGGGAGCGTCCGCAGGCCACGAGCTACGAGGGGGCTGCCACCCACCTGCGCACGGTGTGGGTGGCCGTGCGCTCCAGCGTCCGCTCCGTCCTCGACGGCACCACCCTCGCCGACGTCCTCAGTGGTGACTTCCCGGACGCGGTCACCGAGGCCGTCGCCGCCCCGGGGGCCTGGGAGAACCGCTGAGAGCGCTGTCTGGGCCGAGGTGATCCCTGCGGCGGGTGACGTCCCGCCCCCTTCGTCCTGACGTGTTTTGGCCGGGGGTGGCCCCTCGTGGAACAATCGCCGCCGTACCCGTCCGCGCTGCTGCGCGCCGGATGCCTACACCCCGAGCTCGATACCCCGTGCGAACCGCGCACGGTCTCGCCGTGCTCACGAAACGAAGGGACCACTCACGTGGCCGTCAAGATCCGTCTGAAGCGCATGGGCAAGATCCGCGCTCCGTTCTACCGCGTCGTCATCATGGACTCCCGCGCCAAGCGCGATGGCCGTGCGATCGAGGAGATCGGCAAGTACCACCCCACCGAGGAGCCCTCGGTCATCGACATCGACAGCGAGCGCGCGCAGTACTGGCTCGCCCAGGGCGCCCAGCCCACCGAGGCCGTCGCCGCGCTGCTCAAGGTCACCGGTGACTGGCAGAAGTTCAAGGGCGAGGCCGGCGCCGAGGGCACCCTGAAGGTCAAGGAGCCCAAGACCTCGAAGAAGGACCTCTACGAGGCCGCTCTCGCCTCCTCCGACAAGGAGGGTGCCGAGCACGAGGCCATCACCGCGAAGAAGAAGGCCGACAAGGAGGCCGCCGACAAGAAGGCGGCCGAGGAGAAGGCTGCTGCGGAGAAGGCCGAGGCCGAGGCTGCCGAGGCCCCCGCCGAGGAGACCCCGGCCGAGGCCGAGACCACCACCGAGGCCTGACATGCTCGACGAGGCGCTCGAGCACCTGGTCACCGGCATCGTCGACCACAAGGACGACGTCGTCGTCCGGAGCAAGAACCTGCGTCGCGGCCAGATCCTCGAGGTGCGCGTGCACCCCGACGACCTGGGTCGCGTCATCGGTCGCTCCGGCCGCACCGCCTCCGCCCTGCGCACCGTCCTCGGTGCGCTCTCCGGCGGGGAGAACGTGCGGATCGACATCGTCGACACCGACCGCGAGCGCTGAGGGCAGCGCCCACGTCATGACGGATGGCCGTCACCCTGCGGGGTGGCGGCCATTCGCCATGTCGGGCCGCGGGTACATATCTTGTCCGGCATGACTTCCACGCAGGGCCACGTCGTCGCCCGCATCGGCAAGCCGCACGCGCTGCGCGGCGAGGTGACCGTCCAGCTGCACACGGACGACCCGGAGAGCCGCCTCGTCCCGGGCGCCGTCTTCGAGACCCGGGCCCAGCCCGGCTCGGGCGTGCCGCGCCGGCTGACCCTGGCGACGACCCGCGTGCACCGGGGCATCTGGCTGCTCGGCTTCGAGGAGATCCCCGACCGCACGGGCGCGGAGTCGCTGCGCGGCACCCGCCTCGTGCTCGCGGAGGGCGAGCCGGACCCGACCGAGGACGACGAGGGCTGGTACGAGGAGGACCTCGTCGGTCTGACCGCGGTCGCGCCCGACGGCACCGTCGTCGGTGAGGTCGTCGCCCTCGAGCTCGGCGCGGCCCAGGACCGGCTGAGACTGCGGCGACCGGACGGCAGCGAGGCGCTCGTCCCCTTCGTCGAGGCGATCGTCCCCGAGGTCGACCCCGAGGCCGGCCGGCTCGTCGTCGACGCGCCCCCCGGTCTGCTCGACCTCGACGCGAAGGGGGAGTGAGCCGTGCGCATCGACGCCGTCTCGATCTTCCCCGACTACCTCGGCGCCCTCGACATCTCGCTCATCGGCAAGGCACGCCGGGACGGGATCATCGACCTGCGGGTGCACGACCTGCGCGACTTCGCCCACGACCGGCACCGCACCGTCGACGACACCCCCTACGGCGGGGGAGCGGGCATGGTCATGAAGCCGCAGCCCTGGAGCGAGGCCCTCACCCACGTGCTCGACTCCGCCGACGAGACGACCGGCCCGGCGCCGGTTCTCGTCGTGCCCGGCCCGGGGGGTGAGCGCTTCACCCAGGCGACGGCGCGCGAGCTGGCGCAGGCACCGTGGCTCGCCTTCGCCTGCGGTCGCTACGAGGGCATCGACGAGCGGGTCTACGAGTGGGCCGCCGAGCGGATGCCGGTGCGGGTCATCTCGCTCGGCGACTACGTGCTCAACGGCGGCGAGGTCGCCGTCCTCGCGATGGTCGAGGCCATCGGCCGGTTGCTGCCGGGGGTCGTCGGCAATGCCGAGTCCCTCGTCGAGGAGTCGCACGAAGGGGGTCTGCTCGAGTACCCGATCTACACCAAGCCCGCGGTGTGGCAGGACGGCGACGGCGTCGAGCGAGCGGTCCCCGAGATCCTCCTCGGTGGCCACCACGGGGCGATCGCGCAGTGGCGCCACGAGCAGCGCCTCGCCCGCACGGCGGCGCGTCGCCCCGACCTGCTGCACGTCGCGGCGACCACCTCGGAGCTCGCCGGCCTCGAGCACTCGGTCGCCACCCGCGCCGACGCGGCCGAGCTGACGGTGCTGCAGAAGGCCTGCTGGATCGAGATGGTCACCCCGCAGCAGCACTGGTGGGGCGCGCCGGCCGAGGACGCCGCGACGGTCGCCGACAACCTCGAGCACTGGACGACGCACCTCTTCCGCTCGCAGGGGCGGCTCGTGGGGTCGGTACGGGTGCGCCGCGACCCGCAGGAGCCGACGACCTGGCAGATCGGGCGGCTCATGGTCGCCCCCGACCTGCAGGGGCGCGGCCTCGGGCGGGCGCTGCTCGCGCACGCCGAGGCCCTGGCCCCGGCCGACACGAGCACCTACTGGCTCAACACCGGAGCAGACCAGGAGCGGCTGCTGCGGCTCTACAAGAAGGCCGGCTACCGCGTCTGCGGGCCCGGCGAGGGCCCCGGCACGGTCGACCTCACCCGGCGGCGCCGCTCCTGAGGAGGCGAGGGTCGAGCCGTCTCGAAGGGCTACAGGCAGCCGGGCAGCCACACCCGCAGGGCGACCTCGAGCCCGGCGGTTCCGACGAGCACGAGCAGCAGCCACACCCAGCCTTGGGCGCGGTGCCCCAGGGAGAGCAGCGCGCCGGGGATCGCGAGCAGCAGGAAGACCGTCGGCAGGCCCAGCTGCAGGACCCGGCCGACGACGGCGGCGCCCTCGCAGGCCGGGGCGCTCCCGTCCTCGAGGGCGAGCAGGCCACGCACCCGCGAGGCGAGCAGCGCGGCGGAGGGGGCGAGCAGCGCGACGGTCAGCAGGGCACCGACGATGCGAAGGGGGCGGCGCCCGTCGGTCGACGGGGCGGCAGCTGTCGTGGAGGGCTCGGCCGTCACGACTCGATTGGTGGACATGCGCTCCCCTCTGGCAGAATCGGACATCGCGCTCATTGACACCGCCCCTGCCACAGGGGGAGTGCCGGGAGAGACGATGCCAGCAGGCACCGACCACCCGCAGCACGCGGCGGTGGGCGCGACTCCTCACACAGTACTGACGAGGGCGGGCGACCTGTGGCGTCCGCAGGAAAGCGACAGCGCCATGCAGCGTTTCGACGAGATCGACAAGGCGTCCCTGCGGGACGACATCCCCGAGTTCCGGGCCGGCGACACCGTCAAGGTCCACGTCAAGGTCATCGAGGGCAACCGCTCCCGTGTCCAGGTCTTCCAGGGCGTCGTCATCCGCCGCCACGGCGGCGGCGTGGGCGAGACCTTCACCGTCCGCAAGGTCTCCTTCGGCGTCGGCGTGGAGCGCACCTTCCCGCTGCACACCCCGGTCATCGAGAAGATCGAGGTCGCCACCCGTGGTGACGTCCGCCGCGCGAAGCTCTACTACCTGCGCAACCTGCGCGGCAAGGCTGCCCGCATCCGCGAGCGTCGCGAGACCCCCGCGAGCTGACCCAGCTGCCTGACAGGGGCTCTAGGCTGACCTCGATGTCGAGCGAGCCCACCCAGGACACCCCCACCTCGACCCCCGCCGGAGACCCGGCGGGGGTCGACGTGCGTCCGGCGCGCCGGCTGCTCCTCGAGATCGGCGTGGCCGTCCTGCTCGTCGTGCTCGTGCGGGCCTTCGTCATGCAGTCCTTCCACGTCCCGAGCGCGTCGATGGAGCCGACGATCATGCCGGGGGACCGGGTCGTCGTCACGAAGATCGGCGCGGGCGAGATCGAGCGCGGTGACGTCATCGTCTTCGACGGCACCGACACCTTCGCGGCTGCCGACCGCACCCCCTTCGCCTCCGACGGGATCATCGGCCGCTCGCTGTCGGCGATCGCCTCGACGCTGTCCGTCGACCTCGGGGAGCAGGACTTCCTCAAGCGGGTCGCGGGCGTCGGCGGCGACCGGGTGACGTGCACGCCCGAGCGCGGCCTGCTCGTCAACGGCGACCGGGTCGACGAGCCCTGGCTGGAGCCGGGCACGAAGGCCTGCGACACCCCCTTCGACGTGGAGGTCCCGGCAGGTCGTCTCTTCGTCCTCGGTGACAACCGTGATGACTCCGCCGACTCCCGCAGCCACCTCGGCGATCCGGGAGGCGGCATGGTGCCGGTCGACGACGTCGTCGGTCACGTGGCGTGGCGCTACTGGCCGCTCGACCGGGTCGGCGGTCTCGAGCACTGAGCCGCGGCGGCCCGCGGACGGGCTCGGACACGGGGGGCTCGGATGCCGTCCTGCGGCACCCGAGCAGCGATACTGGAACGGATGACGTCCCGGAACGGGGCGCGGTAGAGGAAGAGACCTGTGGCACACGACCCTGATTCGGCCCACGCCGAGGCCGAGGACGAAGAGCGCGAGCGGGCCCGCGAGGAGCGGGAGCGCAGCGATCGCGGACTCGGAGCCCGGCTCGGCGCGGCGGTCCGCGAGATCGTCGTCGTCCTGGCGATGGCGCTGACGCTGTCCTTCGTCGTCAAGACCTTCCTCGTGCAGGCCTTCTTCATCCCCAGCGAGTCGATGCAGAACACGCTGCTCGTCGGTGACCGGGTCGTCGTCTCCAAGCTCACGCCGGGTCCCTTCGACATCAAGCGCGGCGACATCGTCGTCTTCGAGGACCCGGGCGACTGGCTCAGCCCGTCGCCGCAGACCGACCGCGGACCGGTGCTCGACGGCATCCGCAGCGGTCTGATGTTCGTCGGCCTGCTGCCCGACACCTCCGAGGGCCACCTCATCAAGCGGGTCATCGGCCTGCCCGGCGACCACGTGCAGTGCTGCGACGCCGAGGGGCGGCTGCTCATCAACGGCGAGCCCGTCGACGAGACGCCCTATCTCAAGCCGGGCGTCGAGGCGAG
Source organism: Janibacter sp. CX7 (assembly GCF_024362365.1). Classification (NCBI taxonomy): domain Bacteria; kingdom Bacillati; phylum Actinomycetota; class Actinomycetes; order Micrococcales; family Intrasporangiaceae; genus Janibacter; species Janibacter sp. CX7. Next base: position 1,010,825 of record NZ_CP101464.1, read on the forward strand.
CCAGCAGGAGTTCAACATCACCGTGCCGAGCGGGCGGCTGTGGGTCATGGGTGACAACCGCAGCGACTCCTCGGACTCGCGCTTCCACGACCCGGGCGGCAACGGCGACAAGGGCTCGGTGCCGATCGACCTCGTCGTCGGTCGAGCCGTGGTCACGGTCTGGCCCTTCAACCGGATGACGACCCTGTCCGACTACCCCGAGGTCTACACGGAGGTCCCGGACGCAGGCAGCAACCGCTCGCTGGGCCCACCGGCGCGCGAGCCGCACACGTCGTGACGACCGCCCGTCGCGCACCCCGCTCCGGGCGAGGCCTCTCCGGCAAGCCCAGCCTGCGTGTCGAGCGCGAGCTGCAGCGGGCCGGGCACCGGGTGCTCGCCGGGATGGACGAGGTCGGTCGCGGTGCGCTCGCCGGGCCCGTGAGCGTCGGCGTCGTCGTCATCGACGAGACCTGCCGCACCGCGCCGGCCGGGGTGCGTGACTCCAAGCTGCTCACGCCGGCCGCCCGCCGGGCGATGGTCCCGCGGCTGCAGCGGTGGTCCCTGGCGCACGCCGTCGGTCACGCGCAGCCGGAGGAGATCGACGAGATCGGGATCATCGCCGCCCTGCGTCTGGCCGGGCGGCGGGCGCTGGCCCGGATCGACGTCGTGCCCGACCTCGTCCTGCTCGACGGCAACCACGACTGGCTGACCGACCCCGAGGAGGTCGGGCTCTTCGCCGAGCTGTCGGGCGGGGCGTCGACACCTCCGGTGCGCACGATGATCAAGGCCGACATGCGGTGCAGCTCGGTCGCAGCGGCGAGCGTGCTGGCGAAGGTCGAGCGCGACGACCGCATGGTCGAGCTGGCGCGCGAGCACCCGCACTACGGCTGGGAGGACAACAAGGGCTACTCGGCGAGCGCGCACATGGACGCCCTCGGTGTGCACGGGCCCAGCGAGCAGCACCGCCGCTCGTGGTCGCTGCCGGGGGTGGCCCCGGTCGCGCCGCAGGTCGTGGGAGATGATGAGGGCGTCGCGGGTGTGGGCCCCGAGCTGCTCGCGACGTCGACGAGCGAAGGGAGGTCCCGGTGAGCTCTGAGGACCTGGAGAAGTACGAGACCGAGATGGAGCTCGCGCTCTACCGCGAGTACCGCGACGTGGTGCACCTCTTCAGCCACGTCGTCGAGACCGAGCGGCGCTTCTACCTCGCCAACAGCGTCGACGTGAAGGTGCGCGGCGAGGGCGCGGAGGTCTACTTCGAGGTGACGATGCAGGACGCGTGGGTGTGGGACATCTACCGCCCCGCGCGCTTCGCCAAGCAGGTGCGGGTCGTGACCTTCAAGGACGTCAACGTCGAGGAGCTCGCGAAGTCCGAGCTCGAGATGCCCGAGGGCGGCTTCTAGCCCCGTCGCGCGCATCGGCGGCCCGGGCTGCCGGGGTCGGTTGTCCCCATGCTCGTGGCCGCGCTCGCCGTCGTCCACAACCTCGCGCGGACCCGGCCACGCCCCCTTCGCCCGCCCTTGACTGGGTGCCGGAGGTGGTCGCGATGACCGAGGTGGAGCCCACACGGGCCAGGGTGGGAGCAGAGGGCGAGGACTTCGCCGTGCGCTTCCTGACGAAGCAGGGGATGCGGTTGCTCGACCGCAACTGGCGCTGCCGCGAAGGGGAGATCGACCTCGTCCTGCGCGACGGTGACGTCATCGTCGTCTGCGAGGTCAAGACCCGGCGGAGCCTGGCCTTCGGCCACCCGGTCGAGGCGGTCACCCGGGCCAAGCTCGCCCGGCTGCGCCGGCTCGCGGGGCGGTGGCTCGCCGAGCACCGGGTCGACTCCAGCGGTGTACGACTCGACGTCGTGGCCCTGCACCTGCTGCCGGACGAGACCTATCGGGTCCAGCACGTCAGGGGAGACGGGCTGTGAGCATCGGGGTCACCCGCGGAGTGGCGCTGAGGGGCATCACGGGGCACCTCGTCGACATCGAGTGCCACGTCGGACGCGGTCTGCCGGCCTTCGACATCGGCGGGCTGCCCGACACCGCGCTGAGGCAGGCGCCCCAGCGGGTGCGGGCGGCCTCGATCTCGGCCGGCTACTCGCTCAACGCTCGCCAGCTGACGGTCAACCTGTCGCCGGCGGCGATCCCCAAGCACGGCACCGGCTTCGACCTCGGCATCGCCGTCGCGGTGCTCGCGGCGTGCGACGAGGTGCCGGCCGACGCCGTGCGTCCGGTCGCCCACCTGGCCGAGCTGGGGCTCGACGGCCGGCTGCGTCATGTGACCGGGGTCCTGCCGGCGGTCCTCGCCGCCCAGGCGGCGGGGTGCGACCACGTCGTCGTCGCCCCCGACGACGTCGGCGAGGCACGGCTCGTCGAAGGGGTGCGGGTCTCGACGGCCACGACGCTCGGTGACCTCGTGCTCGCCTACCGGTCCGGCCGGCGTGCGGGGGAGCGGCTGCCCGAGGCGCCGGAGCCCTCGAGCGACGGCCCGCCGCGCAGCGGACGCCGGCTCGACCTCGCCGAGGTGTCCGGTCAGCACGAGGCCCGTACGGCGCTCATGCTGGCCGCCGCCGGAGGGCACCACCTGCTGCTCAACGGCCCGCCGGGCTCGGGCAAGACCATGCTCGCCGAGCGGCTGGTCACGATCCTGCCGCCGCTGACCCGCGAGCAGGCGCTCGAGACCCTCGCCGTGCGCTCCCTCGTCGGGGCCGCCCCGCCGACCGGTCTCGACGTCGTGCCTCCCTTCGTCGCCCCGCACCACTCCGCCAGCGTCGCGGCCCTCGTGGGCGGTGGCTCCGGTCTGGTGCTGCCGGGCGCACTCTCCCAGGCCCATCACGGCGTCCTTTTTCTCGACGAGGCCGCCGAGTTCGGCTCGGCCGTGCTGCAGGCGCTGCGCCAGCCCCTCGAGTCCGGGAGGGTGGTCATCGCCCGGGCTCGCGAACGGGTCACCTACCCGGCGCGGGTCCAGCTGGTCCTCGCCGCCAACCCGTGCCCGTGCGGCGAGGGCTACGGCAAGGGGCTGGCCTGCCGGTGCCGGCCGACCGAGCGCCGCGCCTACGCCGCGCGGCTCAGCGGTCCGCTGCTCGACCGGGTCGACATCCAGGTTCAGGTGCCCAAGGTGAGCCTGGCCGACCTCAGCGAGGACCCGCCCGACTCGAGCGAGGCGGTCGCGGCCCGCGTGCTGGCTGCCCGCGAGGTGCAGCGACGCCGCTGGGAGCCCCTCGGCTGGTCGCTCAACAGCCAGGTCCCGGGGCCGCAGCTGCGGCGTCGCCCGTGGCGGCTGCCCTCGGCGACGACGTCGACCCTCGACCGGGCACTCGATCTCGGGCAGGTGACCGTCCGGGGGTACGACCGGATCCTGCGGCTGGCGTGGACCTCGGCCGACCTCAACGGCCGCACGGTCCCCAGCCCGACCGATGTGGGTCTGGCACTGATGTACCGCACGCAGGGCGCGGTGGCGGCGTGAGGCGGCCCGAGCGCGATAGCGCCCCGACGGGTGCCGAGGTCGCCCGCGCCCACGCGATGGTCGGTTCCGACGAGCGGCGCGCACGGGTCGCGTGGTCGCGGGTGCTCGAGCTGCGACGTGAGCGGGTGAGCGATGCGCCGCACGCCCTGCAGTCAGCCCTCGCCGAGGTCGGCCACGTGGAGGCCTGGCACCGGCTCGTGGACGGCGATCTGCTCCGCTCGGACAACGCCCGGGCACGCGTGGCCGGGGTCGACGTCGACGGCGAGCTGGACCGCGTCGAGCGCACCGGGGCCCGGGTCGTGATCCCGGGCGACGCCGACTGGCCCGACGCGCTCGACCACCCGCTCGTGTCCCCGCACCTGCTCCACGTGCGGGGGCAGGGGTCGCTCACCGACCTGTCGGCCCGGGCCGTCGCCATCGTCGGATCGCGGGCGAGCACGGGCTACGGCGAGGCCATCGCCCGGGAGATCGGGGCAGGTGCCGCCGGTCGGGGGTGGACGGTCGTCTCCGGCGCGGCCTTCGGCATCGACGCCGCGGCCCACCAAGGGGCGCTCGCGGTCCACGGACCGGCCATCGCCGTGCTCCCGTGCGGGCCGGACCGGGTCTACCCGGAGGGCAACCGGCGGCTCGTCGAGGCCGTCGCCGAGCAGGGGGTCGTCATCACCGAGCTGGCGATCGGGACCGTGGCCATGCGGCACCGCTTCCTCTCGCGCAACCGGATCATCGCTGCCCTGTCGCGGGCGACCCTCGTCGTCGAGGCGGGGCTGCGGTCGGGCTCGCTCAACACCGCTGGCTGGGCCGAGGCGATGCGCCGCCCGGTCGGGCTCGTGCCCGGCCCGGTGACCCAGATGTCCTCGGCCGGCTGCCACGAGTGGATCCAGAAGCATCGCGGCAGCCTCGTCACCGACACCGCCGACCTGCTCGCGCTCGCCGGCCGAGTGGGTGAGGAGGTCGACCTGCCGGTCGAGCAGCTCGGACCCGCGCGCGAGCTCGACGCGCTGACCCCACCGCAGCGCCGCATCCACGACCTGCTCAGTCGCAGTCGCGGCACGAGCTCGGGGGAGCTGGCGGCCGAGCTCGTGCTGCCGGTCGAGGAGGTCTTCGCCGAGATCGCGACGATGTCGATCGACGGGTGGGTCGAGCAGGACGACGGGGGGCTGTGGCGGCGAGCGCGATGAGCCGGGCGGTGACCGGTGTCGCCTCCGCCCGGAGGGAGGTGGGTCGTGGCACCGTGAGGGGGTGAGCGCCGCGTCGACCTCCGAGCCCGCGCCGCCCCCCGCGTGGGTCGGCGATGTCGTCGACGCCTTCGCGACCCACCTGCTGCGGGAGCGCGACCGGTCCGAGCACACGATCCGCGCCTACGTCGGTGACACCAGGGCATGCCTGGCGTGGTGCGCCGCCGAGGGCAGCGACGGCGTTGCCGAGGTCACGCTCGCCCAGCTGCGCGCTTGGCTCGGCACGCTCGCCGCGAGCGGTGCGGCCCGGTCGACGCTCTCCCGACGCTCGGCGGCGGTGCGCACCTTCTTCGCCTGGACGACGCGCACCGGCCGGACGGCCACGGACCCCGCGCTGCGGCTGGCGTCACCCAAGCGGCAGCGCACCCTGCCCGACGTCGTCTCCCGCGAGGGGATGACCGCCGTCCTCGACGTGGCCGCCGTCGCCGCGGACGACGAGGACCCGATCCACCTGCGCAACCGGGCCGTCCTCGAGCTGCTCTACGCCAGCGGGATCCGAGTCAGCGAGCTCACCGGCCTCGACGTCGACGACGTCGACCGGGGCCGTCGCGTCGTGCGCGTGCTCGGCAAGGGCCGCAAGGAGCGGGTCGTGCCCTACGGCGGGCCGGCCGACGAGGCCCTCGGCGAGTGGCTCGAGCGCGGCCGACCTCGGGTGGCCGTCGACGGCTCGGGCCCGGCGCTCTTCCTCGGCAGGCGCGGTCGCCGCGTCGATCCCCGTCAGGTGCGAGAGGTCGTGCACGCACTGCTCGCCCATGTCCCTGATGCCCCTGATGTCGGCCCGCACGGGTTACGTCACTCCGCGGCGACCCACCTGCTCGAGGGCGGCGCCGACCTGCGCATGGTCCAGGAGCTGCTCGGCCACTCCTCGCTCGCGACGACGCAGATCTACACCCACGTCTCGCTCGACCGTCTGCGCCGCAGCTACGAGCAGGCCCACCCCCGCGCCTGACCGGCGTCGTCCACACCCTCGCGGCCGTTGGCTCCGCCGTCCACAGCCGCGCCGGCACCGTCCCACCGGCGACGCAGGGCGACCACGCTCGATCCATGAGCACCGTCCCCTTCGTCGCCCTCGCCCTCGCCGGGGCGCTCACCGGCCCTCCGCCCCCGCCGGCCGCCGACCGCTGGTCGTGGCCGGTGGGCGGCGGTGCACCTCCTGCGGTCGTCGCCCCCTTCGACGCACCGCAGGAGCAGTGGGGCGCCGGGCACCGCGGCATCGACCTCGCGACCTTCGTGGGCGCGCCGACCACCGCGGTCGCCGACGGCGTCGTCACGCACCGCGGGCGGATCGCCGGCCGCGGCACGGTGAGCGTCACGCACGCCAGCGGGGTCCGCAGCACCTACGAGCCGGTCGACGCGAGTGTCACGACCGGTGACCGCGTCAGGCGGGGGCAGCAGATCGGCACCGTCGGTCCGGAGGCCGGCCACTGCGCCCCCGCCACCTGCCTGCACCTCGGCGCACGGCGCGGCCCGACATACCTCGACCCGATGACCTTCTTCGGTGCCCGGCGGGTGATCCTGCTGCCCGTCCGCTGAGTCCGGGTCAGCCGGTGAAGGCGGCGAGCCGCCGGCAGGCCTCGTCGAGGACGGGCACCTGCTTGCAGAAGGCGAAGCGCACGAGCGAGGACATCCGCTCCGGCTCGTCGCAGAAGACCGACACCGGCACGGCGGCCACGCCGGCGGCAGCGGGCAGGTCGAGGCACCACTGGAGGGCGTCGGTGACGCCGAGGGGTGCGGCATCGGCGACGACGAAGTAGGTCCCGTCCGACGGGCGCACGTCGAGCCCGGCGGCCTCGAGCCCGCTGACGAGCAGGTCGCGTCGCTCGCGGAGGGAGTCGGTGAGGTCGGTGAGCACCTGCGGTCCCAGACCCAGTGCGTGGGCGACGGCGTGCTGCAGGGGAGAGGCGGTCGTGAAGGTCAGGTACTGCTTGACGACGCGGGCGGCCCGCACGAGGGGAGCGGGGCCGGTGACCCAGCCGACCTTCCACCCCGTGACGGAGAAGAACTTGCCGGCCGAGCCGATCGTCAGGGTCCGCTCGGCCATCCCGGGCAGGGTCGCGATCGGCACGTGCGGCACGCCGAAGGTCAGGTGCTCGTAGACCTCGTCGCTGATGACCCACGCGTCGTGCCGGCGGGCGAGGTCGGCGACGACCTCGAGCTCGGCGCGGGTGAAGACCTTGCCGAGGGGGTTGTGCGGGGTGTTGAGCAGGACCACGCGCGTGCGCTCGGAGAAGGCCGCGGCGAGCTGCTCGGGGTCGAAGCTCAGGTCCGGGTATGACAGCGGGACGGTCCGACGGACCCCGCCCGCCAGGTCGATACCCGCCGCGTAGCTGTCGTAGTAGGGCTCGAAGGTGACGACCTCGTCGCCGGGGGAGACCAGCCCGAGCAGGCTCGCCGCGATCGCCTCGGTCGCCCCGGAGGTGATGAGCACCTCCGTCGCCGGATCATGACGAAGGGAGTGGAAGCTCGCCTGGTGCGCGGCGACCGCCTCGCGCAGGGCCGGGATGCCGATCGATGGCGGGTACTGGTTGTGGCCGGCCGCGACCGCCGCCCGTGCCGCCTCGAGGACCTCCGCGGGTCCGTCGGTGTCGGGGAAGCCCTGCCCGAGGTTGACCGCGTCGTGCTCGAGGGCGAGCGCCGACATGGTCGCGAAGATCGTCTCGGCGTGCGGCTCCATGCGGTCGACGAGGGGTGAGCTCATGCCCGCAGGCTACGCGGGGCGACGATTTCCCCCCTTCGCCCCGCCGCCGTAGGATGGGGGGCACATCCAGTCTGTCTGGATGAATTCGCGTGTTCCTCGCCGGGTGATCAGATCACTGTGAATCCGGGGCCACACCACGGCAGTCCCGATCTCGGTCGGGCGGGGTGGGTCGGAGCACCAGGAGACAACTGACAATCAACGAGAGAGGACTTCGGCATGGCCGTCGTCACCATGCGCCAGCTCCTGGAGAGCGGCGTCCACTTCGGGCACCAGACCCGCCGGTGGAACCCCAAGATGAAGCGCTTCATCATGACCGAGCGCAACGGCATCTACATCATCGACCTGCAGCAGTCGCTGACCTACATCAACGACGCCTACGAGTTCGTCAAGCAGACCGTGTCCCACGGCGGCACGATCCTCTTCGTCGGCACGAAGAAGCAGGCCCAGGAGCCCATCGCCGAGCAGGCGACGCGCGTCGGGATGCCCTACGTCAACCACCGCTGGCTCGGTGGCATGCTCACGAACTTCCAGACGATCTCCAAGCGCCTCACGCGCCTGAAGGAGCTCGAGGAGATCGACTTCGACACCGTCGCCGGCTCCGGCTACACGAAGAAGGAGCTCCTCATCCTTCGCCGTGAGAAGGACAAGCTGGAGAAGACCCTCGGCGGTATCCGCAACATGGCCAAGGTCCCCTCGGCCGTGTGGATCGTCGACACCAAGAAGGAGCACCTGGCCGTCGACGAGGCCCGCAAGCTCGGCCTCCCGGTCATCGCCATCCTCGACACCAACTGCGACCCCGACGAGGTCGACTACAAGATCCCGGGCAACGACGACGCGATCCGCTCCGTCACCCTGCTCACCCGCGTCGTCGCCGACGCGGTTGCCGACGGCCTGATGGCCCGTGGTGGCGGCAACGCCACCGAGGGTGCTGGGTCCGTCGAGGCCGAGCCGATGGCCGAGTGGGAGCGCGAGCTCCTCGCCGGTGAGGGCACCGAGGCTGCGGCTCCCGCCGCCGAGGCTCCCGCTGCCGAGGCCGCCCCGGAGGCTGCTGCCACCGAGGCCCCCGCCGCCGAGGCTGCCCCGGAGGCTCCGGCCGCCGAGGCCACCCCCGAGGCCTGAGCACCACCTCACCGACCACCGTCACACTCTGAGCAAGGAGAACGGGACACACATGGCGAACTACACCGCCGCTGACATCAAGGAGCTGCGCGAGCGCACCGGCGCCGGCATGCTCGACGTGAAGAAGGCGCTCGACGAGGCCGAGGGCGACAAGTCCAAGGCCCAGGAGCTGCTGCGCATCAAGGGCCTCAAGGGCGTCACCAAGCGTGAGGGCCGCACGACCTCCAACGGGCTCGTCGTGGCCCAGGCCGAGGCCGGCGTCGGCACGCTCGTCGAGGTCCTCTGCGAGACCGACTTCGTCGCGAAGGGCGAGAAGTTCGGCGCCCTCGCCGACGAGGTCCTCGCTGCTGCGGTCGCGTCCAAGGCCACCGACGCCGAGAGCCTGCTCGCGGCCCCGGCCGGCGACAAGACGGTCAAGGAGCTCCTCGACGACGCCAACGCGACGATCGGCGAGAAGATCGAGGTCAAGCGGGTTGCCCGCGTCGAGGCCCCCCAGGTCTCGGCCTACCTGCACAAGACCAGCCCCGACCTGCCCGCCCAGATCGGTGTCCTGCTGGGCACCGAGGGTGGCGACGCCCAGGTGGCTCGTGACGTCGCGATGCACATCGCGGCCTTCAGCCCCAACGTGCTCACCCGCGACGAGATCGACGCCGACGTCGTCGCCAACGAGCGCCGGATCGCCGAGGAGACGGCCAAGGAGGAGGGCAAGCCCGAGGCTGCGCTCCCCAAGATCGTCGAGGGCCGGGTCAACGGCTTCTTCAAGGAGAACGTCCTGCTCGACCAGCCCTTCGCCAAGGACTCCAAGAAGTCCGTTGGCAAGGTCCTCGAGGAGGCCGGCGCGAGCGCGACGCAGTTCGCCCGCTTCCGCGTCGGTTCCTGACGAACCCCGCACCGCCGAAGGGCGCCGCACCCCAGCCGGGGTGCGGCGCCCTTCGTCATGCTCGGCGGCAGGTCACGGGGAGCGCCGCGGCTGGGTCCACGGCAGGAAGAGCCGCGTGACGAAGGGGAGGAAGACGTACGTCATCCACGGGATGGCGATGGCGCAGGTGAGCAGCACGCGGCCCCACGCCGGCCAGCCCTCGGTGACCATCGCGAGCACATAGGTGAGCACCAGGCTCGTGGGGAAGAAGGCGCAGAAGATGACGACCATCTGCTTCCACCGCGGGGGAGCGGGAGGAGCGATGTCTCCGCCGGTCACCTCGTGCGGCTCGTCGAACCAACCCTCGATGCCGGTGCGTGACTCCATGCGGGTCGCCTCGACGAGGCGCGCGGCGGCTCCGAGCCACCGGGCCCGCTCGTGCGACTCCTGCCAGCGCTCGAGCGCGGCGGCGTCGGCGAAGCGGTAGAGCATGTGCCACTGGTCGGAGCCGAGCGACGGGCGCACCCACCCCGAGCCGAGGAAGCCGGGGAAGCGCCGGGCGAGGGTCGTCCCCGCGTCGGCCCACACCTGCATGAGGGCTTCGTCCTCGGGGCGGACGGTGCGGGTGATCGAGACGGTGACGGGGGCCGACCGGTCGGCGGGTGCGGTGCTCACGACCGGCAAGGATAAGCCGTCAGGACCCGTCCGGGATCGCGTCGAGGACGACCCGCACCATCCAGGCGAGGTGCTCGCCGACCTGCTCGGGCGTGCCCGTCGGGTGCATCACCTGCGACAGCGCCACCCGGACGATGACCTCGATCGTCGCGTCGATCCGGGCCTGCGGCAGCGGCAGGGCGAAGGGGGCGACGAGCCCCTGGACGGTCGCGGTCGCCAGCTCGAGCAGGTGCTCGGGTCGGGTCGTCAGGAGCGGGAGCAGCTCGGTGTCGGCGCCGTGGGCGGCGGACACGACGCCGCGCACGAGGGCGCTGTCCTCGGCCCGCTGCAGCACGCGGGTGATCGACGCCTCGATGGCGGTGGGCACGTCGGGCGCCCCGTCGAAGCCGGCGATGACCTCCCCGAGGAAGCCCTCGACCTCACGGATGACGAGGGCCTCGGCGAGCTCGGCCTTGGTCCCGACCTCGGTGTGCACGGTCTGGCGGCTGACGCCGACCGCGGAGGCGATCTTGCCCATCGACACCGCGGCCCAGCCACCGCCGATCGTCAGACCGGCGGTGGCGTCGAGGATCCGTGCGCGCAGCGGGGAGTCGGTCACGCCGCGCCGGCCTCGACGACGAAGTCGAGCTTGTCGCGCACCCCGCAGTCGGGGCAGGTCCAGTCGCTCGGCACCTCGGCCCAGGCCGTGCCCGCCGCGAAACCCTCGTGCTCGTCACCGGCGGCGACGACGTAGCGGTAGCCGCAGCCCGGGCAGCGCGCGGCCGTGACGTCGTCTGGCGCCTCGGGCAGCGCGGGCGCCTCGAGCACGGCGATCGCCGTGGCCCCGCCCGACGCGCGGTCCTGCCGGGCCGAGTGCGCGGCGAGGATCCGCTCCCGCTTGCGTGGGTCGATGTTGGCCCGGGTCAGGTCGCCGTCGAAGTGGGCCGCGACCCGGGGGTCCATGACCCGCTGCCACAGCGGGGGCACGAGGGCGAGGACGATCATGCCCGCATAGCCGGTCGGCAGCACCGGGGCCTCGTCGAAGGTGCGCAGGGCCTGGTAGCGCCGCGTCGGGTTGGCGTGGTGGTCGCTGTGCCGCTGCAGGTGGTAGAGGAAGACATTGGTCGCGATGTTGTCGGAGTTCCACGAGTGGCTCTGCAGGACGCGCTCGTAGCGCTCGACGTCCCCGTGGTGGACCTTGGTCCGCAGCATCCCGTAGTGCTCGAGGTAGTTGACGACCTCGAGCAGGCTGAGCCCGATGAAGCCCTGGAGCAGGAGGTAGGGGAGCAGCCCCGGCCCGAGCCACAGCACGAGCGCGGCCCAGAGCACGAGCGTCATGAGCCAGGCATTGAGCACGTCGTTGTCGAGGCGCCACGGGTGCTTTCCGCGGCGGGCCAGCCGGCGGGCCTCGAGGCGCCACGCGCTGCGCAGCGAGCCGATCACGGTGCGAGGCCAGAAGGCGTAGAAGCTCTCGCCCAGCCGCGAGCTCGCCGGGTCCTCGGGCGTCGCGACCCGGACGTGGTGGCCGCGGTTGTGCTCGATGAAGAAGTGCCCGTAGCCGCTCTGCGCGAGCGCCACCTTGGACAGCCAGCGCTCGTGCTGCGGCCGCTTGTGGCCCAGCTCGTGGGCGGTGTTGATGGCGATGCCCCCGACGCAGCCGATCGAGACCGCCGCCCCGATCTTGTCGATCGTCGTCAGCTCGAAGGGAGTGCCCAGTCGCTCCGGCAGGTCGGCCGCCAGGTCGCCCAGACCGAGGGCACCGAGCACGTCGGGCGTGGGGTTGCCCCGGGCGATGAGGTACATCGCCGCGGCGAAGCCGAGGTACTGGATCGGGACGTAGGCGTAGATGATCCACGCGTAGTAGCGGTCGGCCTCGAGCGCCTTGACGAGCTCCTCGGGCGGGTTGTGCGCGTCACGTCCCACGAGCAGGTCGATCGCCGGGATGACACCGAGGATGATGATCGGGCCGAGCCACAACCACCAGTGCCAGCCGGTCGTCGCGTAGCCGAGGTAGGCCACGAAGGCCAGCGAGGGCACGACCAGCCCGATGAGCCACAGATGGCGCTTGCGATCGCGCCACGTCACCTGTCCGTCTGCCGACACCATCGTCGCCATGCCACAGCTCCTCGTCGTCGAGTGGTCCTGCTGCGGTGACGGTACTGACGATCGGGTAACTTGACAACTGGTCACAAAATGTCAAGCAGGGTCCCGGTGATCTCCCTTCGCCGCCGGGTCGTCGCCGGTCCTTGCCGAGGAGTCCTCTGTCGGGCCGCACCTGTGGAAGGATCGGGGCGATCCCCCTTCGCCCTCGACCACAGGGAGCACACCCGTGTCCGACGAGACCACCACCCCCTACCGACGCGTCCTCCTCAAGCTGTCCGGCGAGGTCTTCGGCGGCGGCAAGGTCGGGGTGGCCCCCGACGTCGTGCGCGGTGTGGCGGACCAGATCGCCGAGGCCGTGGCGAAGGGAGTCCAGGTCGCGATCGTCGTCGGCGGCGGCAACTTCTTCCGTGGCGCCCAGCTGCAGGAGCAGGGCATGGACCGCACCCGAGCCGACTACATGGGCATGCTCGGCACCGTGATGAACTGCCTTGCGCTGCAGGACTTCCTCGAGGACGCCGGTGTCGACACCCGCGTCCAGACCGCCATCACGATGGGCCAGGTCGCCGAGCCCTACATCCCGCGCCGCGCGATCCGCCACCTCGAGAAGGGCCGCGTCGTCATCTTCGGCGCCGGCGCCGGCATGCCCTTCTTCTCGACCGACACGGTGAGCGCCCAGCGCGCCCTGGAGATCAAGTGCGACGCGGTGCTGATGTCCAAGAACGGCGTCGACGGAGTCTACGACTCCGACCCGCGCAAGAACCCCGACGCCCGCAAGCTCGAGAGCGTCACCTACGAGGAGGCGCTCCAGCAGGACCTCAGGGTCGTCGACGCCGCGGCCTTCAGCCTCTGCCGGGAGAACAAGCTGCCGATGCTCGTCTTCGGCATGGAGGGCGAGGGCAATGTGACCCGTGCCCTGCTCGGCGAGTCCATCGGCACCCTCGTCCACGCCTGAGTGAGAGACTGACCCCAGACCACCGCGGCACCCGCCGCCCGCCCGCCACGGCCGCCACGGCCGGACAAGGAGAGCCCCAATGATCGAGGACGCACTGCTCGAGGCCCAGGACAAGATGGACAAGGCCGTCGAGGTGGCCAAGGACAACTTCGCCGGGATCCGCACCGGTCGCGTCAACCCGGGCCTCTTCAGCGGGGTCCTCGTCGACTACTACGGGTCGCCGACGCCGCTGCAGCAGCTCGCCTCCTTCGCCACGCCCGAGGCCCGCACCCTGCTCATCACCCCCTTCGACAAGTCGTCGATGGGCGCGATCGAGAGCGCGCTGCGTGACTCCGACCTCGGCGCCAACCCGAGCAACGACGGCACGGTCATCCGCGTGACCATGCCCGAGCTGACCGCCGAGCGGCGCAAGGAGTACATCAAGCTGGCGCACTCGCAGGGCGAGGACGCCAAGATCTCGATCCGCCACGTCCGACGTGCCGCCAAGGACACCATCGACAAGCTCGTCAAGGACGGCGAGGTCGGCGAGGACGACGGCACCCGGGGCGAGAAGGAGCTCGACGCGCTGACGAAGAAGTACGTCGAGACCGTCGACACCCTGCTCAAGTCCAAGGAAGCCGAGCTCTCCGAGGTCTGATGTGACCGAGCCCGAGTCCGCGACCCGTCGCTCCGTCCGGGCGGCCGCGCCCGCCCCGGCCGCTCCGACGAGTCGTGCCGGGCGCAACCTGCCCGTCGCCATCGCGACCGGCGTCGCCCTGGGCGGCGTGGCCGCCGGTTCGCTGGCGCTGCACCCCGTCGCCTTCCTCGTCGTCGTCTGCGTCGCCATGGTCGTGGCGGTGTGGGAGATGCGCCAGGCCCTGAGCGAAGGGGGGCTCTACGCCCCCTTCGCCCCGGTCGCCATCGGCGCCGTGAGCATGACGGTCGCCGCCTACGTCCGCGGGGCCGAGGCGCTCGTCTTCGCGGCCGCGCTGACCCTCGTCGCCACGCTCGTCTGGCGGGTCGCCGACGGGCTCGCGGGGGCGCTGCGTGATGTCGGTGCCGGTGCGCTGATCCTGCTCTACCCCTGCCTGCTCGCGGGCTTCGCCGCGATGATGCTCGCGGAGCCCCAGGGCCAGTGGCGCATCTTCGTCTTCATCCTCATCACCATCTTCTCCGACATCGGGGGCTATGCCTTCGGTGTGCTCTTCGGCAAGCACCCGATGGCGCCGAAGCTGTCCCCGAAGAAGTCCTGGGAGGGCTTCGCCGGCTCGGTCATCTCGTGCGCCGCGGTCGGCGCGATCGCCATCCCGCTCACCCTCGACGGGGCGTGGTGGCAGGGCGCGATCCTCGGGGCGCTCACCGCCCCGGTGGCGACGATCGGTGATCTCATCGAGTCCAGCCTCAAGCGCAACCTCGGGATCAAGGACATGTCCAACATCCTGCCGGCCCACGGTGGCCTCATGGACCGGCTCGACTCGCTCGTCCTCGTCATCCCGCTCATGTGGGTGGCGCTGCGGATCATCGCCCCGCACTGACCTCCCTGACGCATCCCTGACGGGGTCCCCGGCCGCCCCTGACCACGTGTTCACCCGCGGTCCCAGGTCCGGCCCTAGCGTCGCTCGTGCCCCGGCACCCGACCGTCAAGGACCCGCCATGCGCCTGCGCGCCACCTGCTCCGTCCTCGCTGCCACCGCGGCGACCTCGATCGCCCTGGCGCCGGCCGCGACGGCCACCGCATCGCCCCCGGGCATCCCGTCGACGGCCACCGCCATCAGCCAGCTCGACGCCCTGCCCGTCGAGACGGAGGGGTCGATGACCGGCTACGACCGCGACGAGTTCAACCACTGGATCACCGTCGACGGGTGCGACACCCGCGAGACCGTCCTCGCCCGGGACGGCGACGACGTCGAGGTCGGCTCGGACTGCCGGCCCACGTCGGGGGACTGGTTCAGCGAGTACGACGGCGCCTCCTTCACCGACGGCAGCGACCTCGACATCGACCACGTCGTCCCGCTCGCCGAGGCGTGGCGCTCCGGCGCGGACTCGTGGTCGGACCAGGAGCGCGAGGACTTCGCCAACGACCTCGAGGGCCCCCAACTCATCGCCGTCTCGGCCTCCTCCAACCGGTCGAAGGGGGACCAGGACCCCTCGACGTGGTGGCCGACCCGCACGACCTACCGGTGCACCTACGCCAAGATGTGGGTGGCGACGAAGTATCGCTGGGGGCTGGCCCTGCAGTCCGCGGAGAAGACCGCGCTGTCCGACCGGCTCGCGAGCTGCTGAGGCCGACGATGAGCCGCACGAGCACCTTCACCGCCCGACCCGGTGGCGTGGCCACCCGTGAGGTCGGCACCATCACCGGCCGCATCGAGCTCGAGACGAGCGAGCGTGACGGGCAGGTCTCCTCCCGGGTGCGCTACGAGGGGGCGGACGAGTGGTACCACCTCACCGAGGAGCCGACCATCGGCAGCGCCGAGGCGGTCCACGAGGCCCTCGTCGGCGTGCTCTCCGGCCCGGAGCAGTCATCGACTCCCGACGAGGCGGCCCACGGCGAGGGGCAGGGGCGCGACGCCGCCGACCCGGCTGCGGGCAGCTTTGGTGGGGCACGCTCCTGACCTGAGATGATGGGCGGGATGACCGACCTGCCCACGCCCTCGACCGCCCGCCCGGCGCCCGGCCAGCTGACGATGACCGCGCCCCGCCGCGGCAAGCCGCCGCGCCATCTCGCCGACCTCGACCTCGCCGGCCGGGTCGAGTGGGCCAAGGAGTTGGGTCTGCCCGGCTTCCGCGCGAAGCAGCTGTCGACGCACTACTTCACCCACCACACCGACGACCCCGAGCAGATGAGTGACCTGCCCAAGGCCGCCCGCGAGGAGCTTGCCGCCGCGATGCTCCCGCGCCTGCTCACGCCGGTGCGCACGATCACCGCCGACCGCGGAGCGACCCTGAAGTCGGTCTGGCGCCTGCACGACGGTGCCCTCGTCGAGTCGGTGCTCATGCGCTACCCGCGCCGGGCGACGATCTGCATCTCCAGCCAGGCCGGCTGCGGGATGAACTGCCCCTTCTGCGCCACCGGCCAGGAGGGCCTGACGCGCAACATGTCGACGGCCGAGATCGTCGGCCAGGTCGTCGAGGCCAACCGTCTGCTCGCGGAGGCCGGTGACCTGCCGCTGGGTGACGACGCCGGCGCCGCGCTCGGTGCCGAGGCCGATGACGAAGGGGAGTCCCTCCCTTCGTCCTCGGGCCGCCGGGTCACCAACGTCGTCTTCATGGGCATGGGTGAGGCGCTGGCCAACTACAAGGCCGCGATCGGCGCCATCCGCCGCATGGTGGACCCGTCGCCGGAGGGCCTGGGCATGAGCGCCCGCGGCATCACGATGTCGTCCGTCGGTCTGGTCACCGGCATCGACCGGCTCACCGAGGAGGGCATCCCGGTGACGCTCGCGCTGTCGCTGCACGCGCCCGACGACGAGCTGCGCGACGAGCTCGTGCCGATCAACACGCGCTTCAAGGTCGACGAGGCGATCGACGCCGCGCACCGCTACTACCTGCGCACCGGGCGCCGGGTGAGCATCGAGTACGCCCTGATCCGCGACATCAACGACCAGGCCTGGCGTGCCGACCTGCTCGGCAAGAAGCTCACCGAGCGCGGCAAGGGCTGGGTGCACGTCAACCCGATCCCGCTCAACCCCACGCCGGGCTCGAAGTGGACCGCCTCGCGGCGGGGCGTCGAGCAGCAGTTCGTCGAGCGGCTGCGCGCCCACGGCATCCCGACGACGGTGCGGGACACGCGCGGCAGCGACATCGACGGCGCCTGCGGGCAGCTCGCGGCGGCGACCGCATGAGCGCGCCCGTCACCGGGGCCCACGAGATCGTCCTCACCCTGAGCGGACCGGACCGCCGTGGCATCGTCCACGCCGTCACCGGGGCGATGGCCGGGCTCGACCTCAACATCCTCGACAGCCAGCAGTTCGGCGACCCGTCGACCGGCGAGTTCCACCTGCGGATGCACCTGCAGGGGGAGGGGGCGATCGACGCCGAGCGGCTCGAGGCGCAGCGCGCCCGACTGGCCGACGAGCTCGGCGCCGACGTCGACGTCCACGACCCGAGCGAGCCGCACCGGCTGCTCGTCATGGTGAGCCGTCAGGGGCACGTGCTCAACGACCTGCTCTTCCGGGTGCGCACCGGCCAGCTCAACGTCGTCGTGCCGGCCGTCGTGTCCAACCACGAGGACTTCCGCGCCGAGGTCGAGTGGCACGGCATCCCCTTCCACCACGTGCCGGTCACCCGGGAGACCAAGCCGCAGGCCGAGGCGCGGCTGCGCGAGATCATCGCGGCCGAGCAGGTCGAGACGGTGGCGCTCGCGCGCTACATGCAGGTGCTCTCCGAGGACCTGTGCGCCGACCTGCCCGGCCGGGTCATCAACATCCACCACTCGCTGCTGCCGTCCTTCAAGGGGGCGCGCCCCTACTCGCAGGCGCACGAGCGCGGGGTCAAGGTCATCGGGGCCACGGCCCACTACGTGACCTCCGACCTCGACGAGGGCCCGATCATCGAGCAGGACTTCCGCCGGGTCGACCACCGGATGAGCCCGGCACAGCTCGCCGCTACCGGCGCCGAGCTCGAGGCGATGGCCTTCGCCCGGGCGCTGCGCTGGCACGTCGAGCGCCGGGTCGTCCTGCGTGGCCGGCGCACGATCGTCTTCGACTGACCCCCTTCGCATTTCCTTGAGGAAATGCGAACCCGGCCCGCACGCCTCAGATACGTGCGAAGGGGAGAGGGCGGGTCTCGCCACGAGGGCAGGCTCTCCCTTAGGTTTTGATCATGAAGACAGGCGGGTCGGCTCCGGGGTCGCAGTCCTCGCTGCGCCGGGCCAACCGAGAGCGGGTGGTCGAGACGCTGTCCGCGCACGGCCCGCTCACCCAGGTCGAGATCTCCGGCGCGACCGGACTGTCGCCGGCGACGATCTCCAACCTCGTGCGCGATCTCGACGCCGACGGCGAGGTCGCCCTGTCCAACAGCGTGCGCAATGGTCGCCGCGCCGTGCTCGTCGCGCTCGCCGAGGGAGGGCCCCTGCTCGCGGGAGTGGCCTTCGGAGACAGGGATATCCGCGTGGCCATCGGCACCGGACCCAACGACGTCATCGCCAGCCAGCGGATGCCGCTGCCGCAGGACCACCACGCCGACGAGGGGCTGGACCGGGCAGCCCGGCTGCTGCACGATCTGCTCGTCGACAACGGTCGATCGGTGCCCGACCTCGACCAGGTCGCGCTCGGGCTGCCGGCTCCCGTCGACTCGGTGACCGGGGCGGTCGGCTCCGAGCTGATCATGCCCGGCTGGCGGGGTGTGCCGGCGGCGGCCGAGCTCGAGACCGCCCTGCGAGCCCCCGTCGTCCTCGACAACACCGCCAACCTCGCGGCCGAGGGGGAGCTCCTGGCCGGTGCCCTGAGCCGCGTCTCCACCGGCGCATACCTCAAGCTCTCGCACGGCGTCGGTGCTGGCCTGGTCATCGGCGGGCGGGTCTTCCGGGGCAGCGCCGGCACCGCGGGGGAGATCGGCCACGTGACGATCGACGAGGCCGGCCCGGTGTGCCGGTGCGGCAACCGCGGCTGCCTCAACACCTATGTCGGGTCGCCGGCGCTCATCGCGGCCATCGCCCCGTCCCAGGGACCGATCGGCTTGCGCGACATCGTCGCTCGCGCCCAGCAGGGCGACCCGGGCTGTCGTCGGGTCATCGTCGACGCCGGCCGCCACCTCGGCGTCGCCGTCGCGGGGCTGGTCAACCTGCTCAACCCCGAGGTCATCGCCGTCGGCGGCCAGCTGGCCCGCACCGGTGACCTGCTGCTCGACGCGATGCGTGAGGGCGTCGAGCGCAGCGCGATCCCGAGTGCGGCCGCGAGCGTCGTGCTCGTGCTCGGGGCGCTCGGGGACGAGGCCGACGTGCGCGGGGCGCTGCTGCGCGCCGCCACGGCCCGGTCGGCGCGGGTCGGCTGAGGTCGCACTTCGGCGACACGTTGAGTTCAAGTCTTGACGTCAAGGAGCGACAGTTCTAGCGTCCCGACCTGAGCGAGCCACACGGGGTGGCTGGCACATCTCAACGAGGAGATCGACATGACCACTCCCGCGCACCGCATGTCTCGTGCCCTGGCCCTTCCGCTCGCGCTGGCGCTCGGCGCGGGCGCCCTCACCGCGTGCAGCTCGGGGGAGGGCTCCGGCTCGGGCTCCGGGGGTGACGCCGACTCGGGTGGAGCGCTGAAGATCGCGCTCCTGCTGCCGGAGTCGAAGACGACCCGCTACGAGTCCTTCGACCGGCCCCTCTTCGAGGCTGCGGTCAAGGCCGAGTGCGCCGACTGCGAGGTCGTCTACAACAACGCCGACCAGGACGCGACGAAGCAGCAGCAGCAGTTCGAGTCCGCCGTCACGGAGGGTGCGGACGTCATCGTCCTCGACGCGGTCGACGGCAAGGCCGCCGCCTCGCTCGTGAGCAGCGCCAAGGGCCAGGACATCCCGGTCATCGCCTACGACCGCTTCGTCGCCGGCTCCGACTACTACGTCTCCTTCGACAACCAGAAGGTCGGGGAGCTGCAGGGCCAGGCGCTCCTCGACGCGATGAAGGAGGACGGCAAGACCTCCGGCGACATCGTCATGATCAACGGCGCCCCGACCGACGCCAACGCCGCCGACTTCAAGAAGGGCGCGCACTCGGTCATCGACAAGAGCGACTACACCGTCGCCGCCGAGTACGACACCCCCGACTGGAGCCCGGACAAGGCGCAGTCGTGGATGGAGGGCCAGCTGTCGAAGGTCAAGGGCGACCTCGTCGGGGTCTACGCGGCCAACGACGGCACGGCCGGCGGCGCCATCGCCGCGCTCAAGGGTGGCGGCGTCGACCCCCTTCCGCCGGTTACCGGCCAGGACGCGGAGCTCGCCGCGATCCAGCGCGTCGTCACCGGCGACCAGCGGATGACGATCTACAAGGCGATCAAGCCGGAGGCCGAGGACGCCGCCAAGGCCGCCATCGCCCTGGGCAACGGCGAGAAGCCGGAGGCCGAGGACGAGAAGGAGGGCGTGCCCGCGACCCTCCTCGACCCGGTCGTCGTGTCCAAGGACAACATCAAGGACACCGTCGTCAAGGACGGCTTCTACAAGGTCGAGGACATCTGCGCGGGCTCGGTCGCCACGGCGTGTGCCTCCGCCGGCCTGAAGTGACCCGACCGACGACGACGAAGGACTGACATGACCACGACCTCCACCGGGCAGCCGGTGCTCTCGATCCACGGGCTGTCGAAGCGCTTCGGCGCCGTGCAGGCTCTCAAGGACATCGACTTCGACGTCCGCCCGGGGGAGGTCGTGGCCCTCGTCGGCGACAACGGCGCCGGCAAGTCCACCCTCGTCAAGGCGATTGCCGGCGTCTACGTCCCGGACGAAGGGGAGATCACCGTCGACGGAGCCCGGGCCAGCATCTCCAGCCCGGCCGAGTCGCAGCGGCTCGGCATCGCGACGGTCCACCAGGACCTCGCGCTGTGCGACAACCTCGACGTCGTCGGCAACCTCTTCCTCGGGCAGGAACGTCGCCGTCTCGGGATGCTCGACGAGGTCGCGATGGAGAGCGAGAGCTGGCGGCTGCTGCGCCAGCTGAGCGCGAAGATCCCCTCCGTGCGCATCCCCGTCGCGAGCCTCTCCGGTGGCCAGCGGCAGACCGTCGCCATCGCCCGCAGCCTCCTCGGCAACCCCAAGGTCGTCATGCTCGACGAGCCGACGGCGGCCCTCGGCGTCGCCCAGACCGCGGAGGTGCTCAACCTCGTCGAGCGCCTGCGGGAGAACGGCCTCGGCGTCATCCTCATCAGCCACAACATGTCCGACGTCATGGCGGTCGCCGACCGCGTCACCGTGCTGCGGCTGGGCCGCAACAACGGCACCTTCCACGTCAGCCAGACCACGTCGCAGGAGATCATCGCCGCGATCACCGGCGCGACGACCAATGCCGTCTCGGAGCGCGCCGCGCGCCGGGCCACCCAGGAGGCCGCCCGATGAGCACCGCCCGCACCCCCGACGTCGAGAGCACCTCCCCGGTCACGCCCGCCACGTCTGACGCCGCCACGCTGCCCGCCGACCTGCAGGACGAGCGGCTGATCTCCGAGCAGGGGCTCTCCGGTTGGCTCGCCGCGACCTGGGGCCGGATCCGCACCGGCGACCTCGGCTCGCTGCCGGTCGTCATCGGTCTCGTCGTCATCTGGGTCGTCTTCCAGTCGCTCAACGACAACTTCCTGTCCAGCCGCAACCTCGTCAACCTCACGCTCCAGTCGGCGGCCGTCGGCACGATCTCCATCGGTGTCGTGCTCGTGCTGCTGCTGGGGCAGATCGACCTGTCGGTCGGCTCGATCAGCGGCCTGTCCTCGGCGGTCCTGGCCGTCGGCTTCGTCAACCACGGGTGGTCGGCGCCGGTCGCGATCATCGCCGCGCTGCTCGCCGGTCTCGTCGTCGGCCTGCTCTACGGGGCGATCTTCACGACCTTCGGCGTCCCGAGCTTCGTCATCACGCTGGCGGGCCTGCTCGGCTTCCTCGGGCTGCAGCTGCTCGTGCTCGGCGACGAGGGGACGGTCAACCTCCCCTTCGACTCCGGGCTGGTGAAGTTCGCCCAGAAGACCTTCCTCGTCCCCGCGGCGACCTATGCCCTCATCGCGGCCGTCGTCGCGATCTACGTCGTCACCCGCGTGCGGGCGGGCATGCAGCGCAAGGCTGCCGGTCTCTCCGCGCCGTCGACGACGGCGACGGCGGTGCGGGCCGTGCTGCTGGCGCTCGTCCTCGGGGTCCCGGCCTTCGTGCTCAACCAGGACCGCGGCGTGCCGATGATGTTCCTGACCTTCCTCGCGCTCGTCGTCGTCATGGACCTCGCGCTGCGACGCACCTCGTGGGGCCGCGCCGTCATGGCCGTCGGCGGCAACGTCGAGGCCGCGCGCCGCGCCGGCATCCGGGTCAAGCGCGTCTACCTGTCGGTCTTCGCGCTCACGGCGACCTTCGCCGCGCTCGGCGGCATCTTCGCCGCGTGCCGCCTGGCCGCGGCCAACCAGAGCAGCGGTGGCGCCGACACCAACCTCAACGCCATTGCCGCAGCGGTCATCGGCGGCACGAGCCTCTTCGGCGGGCGCGGCTCGGCCTACTCGGCCCTGCTCGGCGTCATCGTCATCCAGTCGATCAGCTCCGGGCTGAGCCTGCTCAACCTCGACTCGTCGGTGCGCTACATGGTCACCGGTGGGGTGCTCCTGCTCGCCGTGGTCATCGACTCGCTGAGCCGTCGCAGCCGCGCCGCGCACGGCCGCGCCTGATCCTCACGGCGTGAGGAGCGCGGCGGCCTCCTCGGGCGTCTCGACGAGGTGCAGCACCTCGCCGAGCGGCCGGCCGGTGCCGAGCGCCCGCAAGGCCGGCCACACCGGCACGGTCTCGGTCCAGTGCTCGAGCCCGACGAGCACGAGCGGGGGCAGAGGCTCGCCCTCGGGGGCGTAGTAGAGCGGGGTGCACGCCTGGAAGATCTCCTGCACCGTGCCCGCCGCGCCCGGCAGGACGACGAGGCCACCGGTGCTCTGCGCGAGGAGCACGTCCTCGCGCAGGGCATTGGAGAAGTACTTCGCGATGCCGTCGCAGAAGACATTGGGCGGTTCGTGCCCGTAGAACCACGTCGGGATCCCGTAGCTGCGTGCCGCGCCCTCCGCCGCACCCAGGTCGGCGCGCACCTGCAGGGCCAGCTCGGCCCATGCCTCGACCGACGGTCGGAAGCTCGGCACGGCGGCCAGTCGATCCAGTGCGACGTCGACCGCATCGGTGGTCGGGGCGAGAGACCCGAGGTTGGCCGCCTCCATCGCACCCGGACCGCCGCCGGTGAGCACGGCGTGGCCGCCGGCGGCGAGGGCGTGCCCGAGGCGAGCGGCGTCGGCGTAGTCGCTGCTGCCGCGCTCGAGCGCGTGCCCGCCCATGACGCCGACGACGTCGAGCCCGTGCAGCGCCTCGACGAGCGCGTCCTGCACCGCGTCGTCGTGGACCGCCCGCAGCAGCGTCGCCCAGGCATCGTGCTGGGTGCGTGCCTTACGGCTCCAGGCGTAGGCCCGCGCATCCACCGTGCTCGGGTAGCCGGCGGTCTCGAGTCCGCCGTAGAGGTCGAAGGGGGAGTACAGCTGCGAGCGGAAGGGCTGGACCGGGCAGGTCGGGTCGGGCGGCACGATGACCGCGCCGCGGGCGACGAGGTCGCGGGCCAGCTCGTCGGGCACCTCACCGCCGAGGACCACGAGGCCACGCACGTCGGCGCGGGAGAGGTGGTCCGCGTGCGGGGCGAGGTCGAGTCCCTGCAGCCGCCAGCCGGCCAGCGAGGTGCCCGACTCGGCGAGGCGACGCAGACCCCCTTCGTCATGGACCTCGCGATAGGCGGGGTCGTCGGACCGGCGACCGAGCCGGTCACGCAGGGGGTGGCGGCGCGTCTCGCGAGTCATCCCGCCAACCTAGCCAGCCGGTCCGACAAGGTGTCCGGGGCGTTGGGGGTCCGTATGGATTTCGCCAAGGAATGAGGCGTCGCGCGGCGCTCTAGGGCGTCCGGGCAGCGTCCGGGACGCCCGCAAGATCATCGTCAGAAGCGCGATCAGGCGGATCTTCTTACCGTCCGATGACGCTTCGAGGTGCCCATTTGTCGCCGTGGACAGTCGTCGGCGGGGCTCCTAGGGTCCGGCAGCAAGCCGTCGCCGAGATCCGGCGGCGGTCCACGAAAGGAACGCATGACGTACTCGATGAAGAGCACCGGAGTTGTTGTTTCCTCTGCGGCGCTGCTGCTGGCAGTGGCCCCCTTCGCCTCCGCGCAGGGCGAGGAGCTGGCACCGCTCACGACCCACGGCGACGCCGCCGTCCAGATGCAGGGTGAGACCACCTATGTGGTCACCCTCGACGAGGGGGAGTCCGGAGCGCAGGTCGCGCGCTCCCTCGGCGTGACGCCGACGCACGTCTACACCGAGGTCATCGACGGCTTCGCCGCGAAGCTGACCCCGGAGCAGCTGCACGACGTGCGGGCCGACGCCGACGTCGCCGCCGTCTCCGAGAACCTGAGCATCCAGGTCGACACGCCCCGGGGCAGCGCCGCTGGCGAGACCCCGTGGGGCCTGGACCGGATCGACGACCCGCAACTGCCCCTCGACGGCACCTACGAGCCCGCCCAGACCGGCGCCGGCGTCACCGCCTACATCCTCGACACGGGCATCGACCCGGACCACCCGCAGTTCGGCGGCCGCGCCTCGGTGGGCTTCGACGTCACCGGCGGTGACGGCCTCGACCGCCAGAGCCACGGCACGCACGTCGCCGGCACGATCGGCAGCGCCGACTACGGCGTCGCGCCGGGCGTCAAGCTCGTTGGCGTCAAGGTGCTCGACGACAGCGGCAGCGGCAGCTCCGCCGGCATCATCGAGGCGATGGACTGGGTGGCGCAGAACGCCGACGGCCCCTCGGTCGCCAACATGTCGCTCGGCGGGTCCAAGGACCCGGCACTGAACAACGCGGCCACCGGCCTCGTCGACAACGGGGTCTTCACCTCGGTCGCGGCCGGCAACGAGTCCCAGGACGCCGCCAACGTCTCCCCGGCGAGCGCCGAGGGCGTCTTCACGACCGCGGCCTCGACCGACCAGGACGGCAACGCGGACTTCTCCAACTACGGCTCGCTCGTCGAGGGCTATGCCCCCGGCCAGGACATCGAGTCGACCGTGCCCGGCGGTGGCACCGACACCTACAGCGGCACCTCGATGGCCAGCCCGCACGTCGCCGGTGCGGCCGCCCTGTACCTCGAGGCCAACGCGGGGGCGACCCCCGACGCGGTGAGCCAGGGGCTGCAGGACGCGTCTGTCGACGCGATCACCGACGCGCCGTCCGGCACCCCGACCGGCCTGCTCCAGGTGGCCGCCGGCTGACGCCACTGATGCACGGTTCCTGAGGAGGCCGTCCGCGGCCGTCTCGAAGGACGGGCCCGCTCCCTTCGTCACGAAGGGGGCGGGCCCGCTGCTCGTCCGGAGTCTGCATTGCCGTTGGGCAATGCAAGGTCGGGGGGTCAGGAGTCTGCATTGCCGTTGGGCAATGCAGACTCGGGTCAGAGGTGGTTGGGCGCCTCGGTGAGGACCGTGCGCAGCCGCTGCTCGATGTCGTCGAACTCCGCCTGGCCGATGGTCAGCGGGGGAGCGAGCTGCACGACCGGGTCGCCGCGGTCGTCCGCGCGGCAGTACAGGCCCGCGTCGAAGAGCGCCTTGGACAGGTAGCCGCGCAGCATCGACTCCGACTCGGCGGCGTTGAAGGTCTCGCGGGTCGCCTTGTCCTTGACCAGCTCGATCCCGTAGAAGTAGCCCTCGCCGCGCACGTCGCCGACGATCGGCAGGTCGAGCAGCCGCTCGAGGGTGCGGCGGAAGGCCGGGGCATTTTCCTTCACGTGGTCGTTGAGGCCCTCGCGCTCGAAGATGTCGAGGTTGGCCAGGGCGACCGCGGCGCTCACCGGGTGGCCACCGAAGGTGTAGCCGTGGGTGAAGGTGTTGGCCCCGCTCTTGTAGGGCTCGAAGAGCCGGTCGCTCGCGATCATCGCGCCGATCGGGGAGTAACCGGAGGTCATCCCCTTCGCGCAGGTGATGATGTCGGGCGTGTAGCCGAAGTCCTCGCAGGCGAACATCGAGCCGATCCGGCCGAAGGCGCAGATGACCTCGTCGGAGACGAGCAGCACGTCGTACTCGTCGCAGATCTCGCGCACCCGCTCGAAGTACCCGGGCGGCGGCGGGAAGCAGCCGCCGGCATTCTGCACCGGCTCGAGGAAGACGGCGGCGACGGTGTCGGGGCCCTCGAACTCGATCGCCTCGGCGATCCGGTCGGCGGCCCAGCGGCCGAAGGCCTTGGGGTCGTCGCGCAGGTCCTCGGCGGCCCGGTAGATGTTGGTGTTGGGCACCTTGTGCGCGCCCGGCACGAGCGGCTCGAAGTCCTCCTTCAGCGGCGGCAGGCCGGTGATCGACAGGGCGCCGTGCGGGGTGCCGTGGTAGGCGATCGAGCGCGAGATGACCTTGTGCTTCTTCGGCTTGCCGGTGAGCTTGAAGTACTGCTTGGCCAGCTTCCACGCGGACTCGACGGCCTCGCCGCCACCGGTGGTGAAGAAGACGCGGTTGAGGTCGCCGGGGGCGCCGGCCGCGAGCCGCTCGGCGAGCTCGATGGCGGCCGGGTGGGCGTAGGACCAGATGGGGAAGAAGGCGAGCTTCTCGGCCTGCTTGAGCGCCGTCTCGGCGAGCTCCTGGCGACCGTGCCCGACCTGGACGACGAAGAGGCCGGCGAGGCCGTCGATGTACTCCCGCCCGGTGTCGTCCCAGATCTTGTGGCCCTCGCCGCGCACGATCGTCGGGATGTGCCCGCCCTCCTCGTAGACGGAGTGGCGGGTGAAGTGCATCCACAGGTGGTCTCGGGCGGCCTGCTGCAGGTCGGTGCCCCGAGCAGTGCGGGCGGTGGTCATGGGCTCTTGGGTCATCTGGTCCCCCAGTTGTAGTGCTGCTTGTTGAGCTTGAGATAGACGAAGGTCTCGGTGGAGCGCACGCCCGGCAGGGTGCGGATGCGCGCGGTGAGGAGGTCGAGCAGGTGGGCGTCGTCCTCGCAGACGACCTCGACGAGCAGGTCGAAGCTGCCGGCGGTCGTCACGACGTAGTCGACCTCGGGCATCTCGGCGAGCGCATCGGCGACCGGTCCCATGTCGCCGTCGACGGTCAGGCCGATCATGGCCTGCCGACGGAAGCCCACCTGGAGCGGGTCGGTGACCGCGACGATCTGCATGAGACCGCCGTCGATGAGCCGACCGACGCGCTGGCGCACGGCGGCCTCGGAGAGGCCGACGGCCCGGCCGATCGTCGCGTAGGACTGACGACCGTCCTCCTGGAGGTGCTCGATGATCTGCTTGCTCATCTCGTCGAGCGGAGCAGGGGTGGTCATGGCGCCCATCGTGGCGTGAGGTCGGTCGCATGGCAAGCCGAGCGCGACGAAATCCGTACGAAACACTCGTGATCGCAGATGTTTTCACAGTTAGGGCCGCCGGAGCCTGTCGATTTCGTCGACGGCGCACTATCGTCTGGGTCACATTCCCGATCGGAAGGACCCCAGTCGTGACCCAGCCCCGGACCCTGCGCAACTTCATCGGTGGCGAGTACGTCGACGCCACCGGCGACGCGAGCATCGATCTGGTCAACCCCGCGACCGGGCAGGTCGTCGCCCACGCTCCTGTCTCCACGCAGGCCGACGTCGACGCGGCCTATGCGAGCGCCGAGGCCGGCTTCGCCGAGTGGTCCGAGGCGACGCCGGGCGAGCGGCAGAGCGCCCTGCTCAAGTTCGCCGACGCCCTCGAGTCCCGCGCCGAGGACCTCATCCGGCTCGAAGGGGAGAACACCGGCAAGCCGCATGCCCTCACCGCCACCGAGGAGGTGCCGGTCATGTGCGACCAGCTGCGCTTCTTCGCCGGTGCCGCCCGCGTGCTCGAGGGCCGCGCCTCCGCCGAGTACATGAAGGGCCACACGAGCTGGATCCGCCGCGAGCCCATCGGCGTCGTCGGCCAGGTGACCCCGTGGAACTACCCGATGATGATGGCCGCGTGGAAGATCGGCCCGGCGTTGGCCGCCGGCAACTCGATCGTCCTCAAGCCGAGCGACACCACGCCCGAGACCACCCTGCTCATGGCCGAGGTCGCCAGCGAGTTCCTGCCCGCCGGCACCTTCAACGTCATCACCGGTGACCGCGACACCGGTCGGATGGTCGTCGAGCACGACACCCCCGGCCTCGTCGCCATCACCGGCTCGGTGCGCGCGGGAGTCGAGGTCGCCGCCTCCGCGGCGCGCAACCTCAAGCGCGCCCACCTCGAGCTCGGCGGCAAGGCGCCGGTCGTCGTCTTCGACGACGCCGACATCGAGGCCGCGGTCGAGGGCATCGCCACGGCCGGCTACTTCAATGCCGGTCAGGACTGCACCGCCGCCACCCGTGTGCTCGCCGCGCCGGGCATCCACGACGACTTCGTCGCCGCCCTGGCCGAGTACGCCCGTGACAACGCCAAGGTCGGCATGCCCGACGACGAGGACGCGCTCCTCGGCCCGGTCAACAACAGCAACCAGCTGGCCAAGGTCGCCGGATTCATCGACCGGCTGCCCGACCACGCCAACCTCGCGCAGGGTGGCGAGCGGCTCACCGCGATGGGCGACGGCTTCTTCTACGCGCCGACGGTCGTCTCCGGCCTGCAGCAGGACGACGAGGCGATCCAGGACGAGATCTTCGGCCCGGTCATCACCGTCCAGCGCTTCACCGACGAGGACCAGGCCGTCGCCTGGGCCAACGGCGTCGAGTACGGCCTCGCGTCGTCGGTGTGGACCAAGGACTTCGGGCGCGCGATGCGCATGAGCAAGCGCCTCGACTTCGGCTGCGTCTGGATCAACACCCACATCCCGCTCGTCGCCGAGATGCCGCACGGCGGCTTCAAGAAGTCCGGCTACGGCAAGGACCTGTCGATGTACGGCTTCGAGGACTACACCCGGGTCAAGCACGTCATGGCCAACATCGAGAGCTGACGCACCACCCTCCCCTTCGTCCCTCCCCACGGAAGCGAGGTCCGACATGGACCGCTTTCGGCGTCCCGCCGACCCCAGAACCGCCGAGCTGATCCGGGCCGCGCAGGCCTCCGCCCGCTCACGGCGCCGGCTCTCCCCGAGCCGGCGTGACGTGCTCGGCCTCGCCGGCCTCGGTGTCGGTGCCAGCGTCCTCGGGGCGTGCGCGCCGCCGAAGCCGCCGGCCGGGGGAGGGGCGGCGGCGGTCGAGCTGCCCATGGACCTCTCGGACCAGGAGAAGGTCGTCCGGTGGGCCAACTGGACCGCCTATCTCGACATGGACGACGCGGGCAAGACCTATCCGACGCTCACCGCCTTCGAGAAGGAGAGCGGGATCAAGGTCACCTACACCGAGGACATCGACGACAACGACACCTACTTCAACAAGATCGCGCCACAGCTGCGGGCGAAGCAGGACATCAACCGCGACATCTTCACCTTCACCGACTGGATGGCCAACCGGATCATCCGCGAGGGGCTGTGCCAGCCGCTGGAGCTGCTCCAGATGCCCAATGCGAGCAACCTGCTCGCGCCGCTGCAGGAGGTCTCCTTCGACCCGGGGCGGCAGCACTCGCTCACCTGGCAGTCCGGCTTCGCCGGCATCGGCTACCACAAGAAGAAGGTCGGCCGGGAGCTCAAGGCGATCGAGGACCTGTGGGCCGACGACCTCAAGGGCCGCATCTCGGTGCTCAGCGAGTTCCGCGACACCCTCGGCCTGATCATGCAGGCGCAGGGCGTCGACCCGTCCGGCGACTTCACCCAGGCGCAGTTCGAGGCGGCGACCGGCGAGATCGACAAGCGGCTCACCGACGGCTACATCCGCCGGATCAAGGGCAACAGCTATCTCAACGACCTCAAGAGCGGCAATGCCGTGGCCGGCATCGTCTGGTCCGGTGACCTCTTCATCCTGCGCGCCGAGACCGAGGACGACGACTGGGAGTTCGTCATCCCCGAGTCCGGCGGGATGCTGTGGAGCGACAACCTCATGGTCCCGATCACCAGCCAGCACCGGCGCAACGCCCAGCGGGTCATGGACTACTACTACGACCCCAAGGTGGCCGCGGAGGTCGCCGCCTGGGTCAACTACATCTGCCCCGTCGAGGGGGCCCGCGAGGAGATGGAGAAGATCGACCCCGAGCTCGCGGAGTCGCCCTTCATCTTCCCGAGCGAGGACTACATCGCCGACCACGACATCGTCGGCTTCCGGGCACTGTCCTCGCAGGAGGACGCGGACTACAGCGCCCTGTGGGCGAGGACGGTGGGCAACTGATGGGCCTCCTGCGACGTTCCACCTCCGACGGTGTCCGCGAGGCGAAGGGAGATCTCGTCCTGGAGTCGGTGACGAAGACCTTCGGGGACTTCACCGCCGTCGACGACCTCGACCTGCACGTGCCGCGGGGCTCCTTCTTCGCACTCCTCGGGCCCTCCGGCTGCGGCAAGACGACCACCCTGCGCATGGTGGCCGGTCTCGAGCAGCCCTCTGCCGGAAGGGTCCTCATCGGCGAGACCGACCTCACCGGGTCGCGGCCCTACGAGCGTCCGGTCAACACCGTCTTCCAGAGCTATGCGCTCTTCCCGCACCTGTCGATCCGCGACAACGTCGCCTTCGGGCCGAAGCGCCGCGGCGAGGGTGACGCAGTCCGCCTCGCCGACGAGGCGCTCGAGCTGGTCCAGATGGCCCACCTCGCCGGGCGTCGCCCCGCGCAGCTCTCCGGCGGCCAGCAGCAGCGCGTGGCCCTCGCCCGGGCGATCGTCAACCGCCCGGAGGTGCTGCTGCTCGACGAGCCGCTCGGTGCCCTCGACCTGAAGCTGCGGCGCCAGATGCAGGTCGAGCTCAAGCGGATCCAGACCGAGGTCGGCCTGACCTTCATCCACGTCACCCACGACCAGGAGGAGGCCATGACGATGGCCGACACGGTCGCGGTGATGAACAAGGGGCGCATCGAGCAGATGGGTGCCCCCGAGGAGCTCTACGACCTGCCGGGCACCGCCTTCGTCGCCGGCTTCGTCGGGCAGTCCAACCTCGTGCCCGCGACGGTCACCGGCAGCGACGGTGACCACCTCGTCGCCGACGCGGCGGGCACGACCGTGCGGGTGCCGCGCTCGCGGGCCGCGGTGACCGAGGGACAGGTGCTCTTCGGCGTCCGTCCCGAAAAGGTGCGGCTGCACCCCCTTCGGCCCGAGTCGGCAGGGAGCGACGTGCGGGCGACGGTCACCGACGTCTCCTTCACCGGCGTCGCCACCCAGTACCTCGTCACGGTGCCCTCGGGCGGCCAGTGGTCGGTCTACGAGCAAAATCTCGACGTCGAGCCGCAGTCGACCCGGCCGGGCGACGAGGTCTG
The DNA here is from genome assembly GCF_024362365.1 of Janibacter sp. CX7. Lineage (NCBI taxonomy): Bacteria > Bacillati > Actinomycetota > Actinomycetes > Micrococcales > Intrasporangiaceae > Janibacter > Janibacter sp. CX7. The sequence goes on from NZ_CP101464.1 coordinate 1,041,821, forward strand.
GCTGTCGTGGAACCCCGCCCACGCCTTCATCGTGGCCGCCGACGACGTGCCCGAAGGGGCGGAGGGCAAGGCCTTCATCGCCACCGCGGGGGAGGCATCGTGACCACCGCGACGGCGGGCGGACCCCCTTCGCCTGCAACGGATCCCGACGTCGCCGAGGGCCGGCGCTCCCGCCGGATCGCCTACCTGCTGCTTCTGCCGGGCGTGCTGTGGCTCGTCGTCTTCTTCGTCGTGCCGGTCGTCCAGCTCTTCACCGTCAGCCTGCAGAGCGACTACCCGGGGGCGCCCGGCTACTACTACCGCGACGTCAACTTCTCCAACTACGTCGACGCGCTCGTGGAGTTCTGGCCGCACATGCTGCGCTCGCTGCTCTTCGGGGCCCTCGCGACCTTCTTCGCCTTCGTCCTGGCCTACCCGCTCGCCTACGCGATGGCCTTCAAGGCGGGGCGGTGGCGCTCGGTGATGCTCATCTGCGTCATCGCGCCCTTCTTCACCTCCTTCATCCTGCGGACCATCGCCTGGCGGCAGATCCTCGCCGACGACGGTGTCGTCGCCAGCGTGCTCACCTCGCTGCACCTGCTCCCCGGTGGGCGGATCACCGAGACCTGGGTGGCGGTCGTCGCGGGGCTGACCTACAACTTCCTGCCCTTCATGGTGCTGCCGATCTACGCCTCGCTCGAGCGCGCCGACCCGCGGGTCATCGAGGCCGGCGGTGATCTCTATGCCAACGGCATGACGACCTTCGCCCGGGTCACCCTGCCGATGTCGATGCCGGGGGTGCTCGCCGGGACGCTGCTCACCTTCATCCCCGCCTCCGGCGACTACGTCAACGCCGAGCTGCTCGGGTCCGACCGGAGCACCAAGATGGTCGGCAACGTCATCGAGAGCCAGTTCTTCAAGGTGCCCGGCGGTTACGACACGGCCGCGGCGCTGAGCTTCACGCTCATGGCGATGATCCTCGTCCTCGTCTTCTTCTACGTCCGCCGCTTCGGCACCGAGGAGCTGGTCTGAGATGCGCACCGTGACCCGCTGGATCGGCGACCGCTTCGCGATGATCGCCGCGATCCTCGTGCTCTTCTACCTCTTCCTGCCGGTCCTCTACACCTTCATCTTCAGCTTCAACGACTACCGCAAGTCCAACATCACGTGGAACTCCAACGCCGGCCCGACGCTCAAGCACTGGGAGAACCCGTGCGGCGCTCCCGGCATCTGCGACTCCCTCGTCACCTCGCTGCAGGTGGGGCTGCTCGCGACCTTCGTCGCCACCGTGCTCGGCACGATGATCGCCTTCGCGATGGTGCGGCACCGCTTCCGGGGCAAGGCGGCGAGCGACCTGCTCGTCTTCGTGCCGATGGCCACGCCCGAGATCGTCCTCGGCGCGAGCCTGCTGACGATCTTCGTGCAGGGCTTCTCGCAGGTGGGCCTGCGGCTGGGCTTCTGGACGATCGTCATCGCCCACATCATGTTCTGCCTGAGCTTCGTCGTCGTCACCGTGCGAGCGCGGCTGCAGAGCCTCGACCCGCGGATGGAGGAGGCCGCCCAGGACCTCTACGCCGGGCCGGGAGAGACCTTCTGGCGGGTGACGCTGCCGCTCGTGCTGCCGGGCATCGTCGGCGCCGCGATGCTCGCCTTCAGCCTGAGCTTCGACGACTTCATCATCACCAACTTCGTCTCGGGTGACACGAGCACCTTCCCGAAGTTCGTCTACGTCAGCTACCTGCGCGGCATCCCCGCCCAGGCCAATGTCATCGGCTTCTCGCTCTTCGTCATCGCGGTCCTGCTCGTCGTGGTCGGCCAGCGCGTGGCGAGCAGCCGGACCTCGAAGTGAGTCGGGAGGCTCTCATGCGTGTGCTCATGATCGGTGCCGGCGGGGTCGGTGACGCGGCGGCCAAGATCGCCGCCGAGCGCGACTTCTTCGAGCTGTGGGTGGTGGCCGACTACTCGCTGGAGCGGGCCGAGGCGACGGTTGCCGCGGCGACGGCACGAAGGGGGAAGGAGGGAGCGTTCGTCGCGACGCAGGTCGACGCCTCCGACCCGGCGGCGGTGACGGCGCTGGCCCGTGAGCACGGCGCGACGCACGTCTTCAACGCCGTCGACCCGCGCTTCGTCATGCCGATCTTCGACGGGGCACTCGCCGCCGGGGCCGACTACCTCGACATGGCGATGTCGCTGTCCACGCCACACCCGGAGCGGCCGCACGAGCTGCCCGGGGTCAAGCTCGGTGACCTGCAGCTGGCCCGGTCGGGGGAGTGGGAGTCCGCGGGCCGGCTCGCGCTGCTCGGCATCGGTGTCGAGCCGGGGCTGTCCGATGTCTTCGCCCGCTACGCGGCCGACGGGCTCTTCGACGAGATCGACGAGCTCGGCACCCGCGACGGGGCCAACCTCGTCGTCCACGACGAGGACGGCAACGAGGTCTTCGCCCCCGGCTTCTCCATGTGGACGATCATCGAGGAGTGCCTCAACCCGCCCGTGGTGTGGGAGCGCGAGCGGGCCGGCGGTGACGTGGAAGCAGGCTTCGCGACGCTGCCCCCCTTCGCCGAGCCGGAGGTCTTCGACTTCCCCGAGGGGATCGGCCCGGTCGAGTGCGTGCACGTCGAGCACGAGGAGGTCCTGCTCATGCCGCGCTGGGTCGACGCCGGCCGGGTGACCTTCAAGTACGGCCTGGGCGAGCAGATGATCTCCATGCTCAAGATGCTCCACGAGCTGGGCCTGGACTCGACCGACCCGGTCGATGTCAAGGGGGTGCAGGTCAGCCCGCGTGACGTCGTCGCGGCCGTGCTGCCCGACCCGGCGACGATCGGTCCGCGGATGACCGGCAAGACCTGTGCCGGGCTGCTCGTCACGGGGACCAAGGACGGCGCTCCGCGGGCGGTCTACCTCTACCACGTGGCCGACAACGAGGTCTCGATGCGCGACTACGACGCCCAGGCGGTCGTGTGGCAGACGGCGATCAACCCCGTCGTCGCGCTCGAGCTGCTCGCGACGGGCGTCTGGTCGGGCTCGGGTGCCAGGGGGCCGGAGGCCTTCGACGCGCGGCCCTTCCTCGAGCTGCTCGCTGCTCCCGCCCCGCAGGGATACGGCTCGCCGTGGGGGATCGAGGAGCGCGACCCGGCCGCCCCCAACCGCAGCCCCGACTGACCTCATCGATGGTTGTGTCGTGAAGTGGTAGCCGGGGGAGCCGGCAGCCCCCACCAGCTACCTGTCGGCTTCCGGACCTACCGGTTCAACACACAACCATGTGGGTCGCGGCGAAGATTCAGTGGAGCTGGAGCTCGCGCTCGGGGCGCCGGTGAGTGGGCGTGCCGGGGGTGCGCACCGACCACTGCGCGGTGAGCGGGCGCAGGCTGTGCACGGTGGGCTTCGCCAGGTCGAAGGGGTGCGTGCGCAGCCACACCGCCGCCGGCACCGGGACCGGCTGGGGGCGCGGGGTCGGCGCCGGGGCGGACTCGGGCTCGCTGTCGCGGCCACGGCGGCCCGGCAGGTCGTAGCTCCAGCCGAAGGGGAGGCCCTGCCGGGTGAGTGCACGGTCGCCGTTGACGATGAGGCGCAGCACGAGTCCACCGGCCAGCAGCCCGGCGACGAGGTCGGTGGGCCAGTGGAAGCCGAGGTAGAAGGCGACGACGATCGCCTGCAGCGCGATGAGCGTGACGAGCCAGGTCAGGCGCCGACGCAGCCGGGTGTCGGGGCCGGCGTAGGCGAGGATCAGGTAGGCCGCGGCGCCGTAGATGAGGACCGCCTCGGCGGCGTGGCCGGAGGGGTAGGCGATGCCGTACAAGCCGTGGGCAATCGGGCCGCCGTCCCAGAAGCCACCACCGGTGCCGTGGATGGGTGCCGAGCGACCGAGCAGGACCTTCATCCCGCCGATGCCGACGTAGAAGCCGACCTCGGCCGCGGCGACGATCGCCAGCGGGTGCCAGGTGCGGTGGCGCCAGGCGAGCACGAGGGCGACCGCGAGCAGGACCGGCAGGCAGACCGCCTGACCGGCGACGGCATTGGGCACCGAGTCGAGGAACTGCCACCAGTTGGGCGTGTAGCGCTTGGCCCAGTAGCCCTGGAAGCGCTCGTCATAGGGCTGGAGTGGGCCCGCTGCCAGCAGCGTGAACACGACGAGCGCACCGGCGAGGACCGGTGCGCTGGTCAGTCGAGGGAGGCGGGCCACCCTCTAGGGATAGTGGACGAGTCTGAACGGAACCTGAAGAACACGCCATCTGTGAGCAATTGCACAGGTCCACCCGGAACCCGCGTCCGGGGTCGGGTGCGCCTCAGGACAGCTCGGCGCGCACCGCGTCGACGAAGGTATCGACGTCGCTCTCGGTCGTGTCCCAGGCGCACATCCAGCGCACCTGACCGGTCGTCTCGTCCCAGAAGTAGAAGCGGAAGGACTCCATGAGCCGCTCGCTCGACTCCCGGGCGAGGATCGGGAAGACGGCATTGGCCTCGACCTCGGTGGGCAGGGTGATGCCCTCGATGTCGGCGACGCCGTCGGCGAGGCGCCGGGCCATTGCGTTGGCGTGCTCGGCATTGCGCCGCCACAGGTCGCCCTCGAAGATCGCGAGCAGCTGCGCCGAGACGAAGCGCATCTTGCTCGCCAGCTGCATCGACTGCTTGCGCAGGAAGGTCGCGCCGGTCACCCGGTCGGGGGAGAGGACGACGACCGCCTCGGCGAGCATCGCGCCGATCTTGGTCCCGCCGAGCGACAGGATGTCGACGCCGGCGTCAGTCGTCAGCTCACGCAGCTCGACCCCCAGGGCGGCCGCCGCATTGGACAGGCGCGAGCCGTCGAGGTGCAGCACCCACCCCATCTCGTGGACGAGGTCGGCGATCGCGCGGATCTCGGCCGGCGTGTAGACGGTGCCGACCTCGGTGGAGTTGGTGATCGAGACGACGCCGACCTGGGCGAAGTGCTCGTCGCCGACCCGGGCCGGGTAGGCGCGGATGAGCTCGGGCGTCAGCTTGCCGTCGGGGGTGTCGATGACGTTGACCTTGAGCCCGCCGACCCGCTCGGGCGCGGCGGCCTCGTCGACGTGGATGTGGGCGCTGCTCGTCGTGAGCACCGACCCCCAGCGCGGCGTGCACGCCTGCAGCGCAAGGACATTGGCCCCCGTGCCGTTGAAGACCGGGTAGACCTGCGCCGCCGTGCCGAAGACCTCGGAGAGCACCTCGGTCAGACGCGCGGTGTAGACGTCCTCGCCGTAGGCGACCTGGTGGCCGCCGTTGGCCGCGACGATCGCCGCGAGCACCTCGGGGTGCACGCCGGCGTAGTTGTCGCTGGCGAAGCCGCGGCTCGACGGGTCGTGGATCGGGGCGAAGGGGGTTGCCTGGGTGGTCGTGTCGGTCACGCGGGGATCCTCTCAGCCGCGGCGGCCTCGGCAGCGCGCGGGTCGAGGGTGCCGGTGATGCCGCGGGTGGCCTCGATGACGGGCGCGAGCTTCTTGCGCAGCGCCTCGTAGAAGACGTTGAGCGGGAACTCGTCGGGCTGCACGAGGTCGGTCAGACCCTTCGGCGGGCCGTCGAGCGGCAGGTGCTCGGCCCCCTTCGCCCAGGCCGACGCTGGGTGCGGCGCGACGTAGCCGGCGATGAACTGGTGCGCGGCCATCCAGTGCCCGACCCGGGAGCGGTCGATGCCCTCGCGGTAGAGGGTCTCGACCTCGTCGGACAGGGCGACGACCGCGGCCGGGACCTGCGCCCAGTCGAAGGTCAGCGTGTTGTCGGTCCAGCGCATCGCCCCGCGCTTGTGCAGCCACGCGAAGAGCAGCTGCCCGCCGAGGCCGTCGTAGTTGCGCACCCGGTCGCCGGTGACGGGGAAGCGGAAGAGCCGGTCGAAGAGGATCGCCAGCTGCACGGCGCGGGCATAGGGGTGGCCCGCCTCCGCCAGCGTCACGCTCTGCCGGAAGGTGTTGAGGTCGCAGCGCAGTTCCTCGAGGGCGTACATCCAAAAGGGCATGCGCTGCTTGATCATGAAGGGGTCGAAGGGGAGGTCCCCGTGGCTGTGCGTGCGGTCGTGGATGAGGTCCCACATCGCGAAGGTCGCCTGGGCGACCTCCTGCGAGGCGACGAGCCGCTCGCCCTCGGGCGGCAGGTCGAGGCCGAGCACCTCCGCGGAGGCGGAGGTCACGCGACGGAAGCGGGCGGCCTCGCGGTCGCAGAAGATCGCGCCCCAGCTGAACTTCGGCACCTCGCGCACGGCGACGGTCTCGGGGAAGAGGACGGCCGAGTTGGTGTCGTAGCCGGGGGTGAAGTCGATGAAGCGGACCGGCAGGAACATCGGGTTGTCGTAGGTCGCCTCGACGTCGGCGAGCCACTGGGGCCACATGACGTCGAAGAGCACGGCCTCGAAGACCCGGTCGAGGTTGCCGTTCTGCGTGTACATCGGGAAGACGGCGAGGTGCTGCGTGCCGTCGACGCGGTGCCGGTCGGGGCGGAAGGCCATGAGCGAGTCGAGGAAGTCGGGCACCCCGAAGCCGCCGTCGACCCAGCGCTGCAGGTCGACCGGCAGCGCCGCCAGGTAGTCGGCGTCGTGCGGGAAGCGCGGCGCGAGCTCGGTGATCCGCTCGGCCATGACGGCCACGAGCGCGGTCGCCCGCTCGCGGTCGGCGTCGTCGGCGAGCGACCCGTCCTTGGTCTGCATGAGCCGCAGCTCCTCCACGGCCGCCTTGAGCGCGACCCACGCGTCGCTGCCCCCCACCTCCGGTCCCTGAGGAGCGAGTCCGCTCTGCGGGCGAGCGTCTCGAAGGGACGCATCCCCATTCCCCGCCCACGTCACGAGGTTCACCCAGAACTCCTCGTGGTCGAGCTCACCGATCGAGTCGTCCCCGACGAGGTCGGAGTCCGCGAGCACGACGACGCGGCCGGCGCCGTGCTGCACGGTGACGGCGAGCGGCTGGGCCGCGGGGTGGGCGGTGGCGGAGGTGCGGGCGAGGACGCGGGCACCCGGGGCGCCGGAGGCGTCGATGGTCCCGGCGCGGTAGAAGCACAGCTCGTCGATGCCGGCCATGACGCCCTGCCCGGGGCCGGTGCTCGTCTCGCCGAGGACCCAGGTCGCATTGCCCTGGTGGCGGCGGCCGCCGTCGGCGCGCTCGTGGACGAGCGTGGAGACGATCTTCAGGCCGAAGGGAGCCAGCAGCTCGTTGAGGTTGTTGCCGTGGGCGTCGTGGTCGCACTCGCCGAGGACGACGAGACCGCCCCCCTTCGCCACGTGGTCGGTGACGGCGGTGATCTCGGCGGGGGAGAGGACCGGCGGCAGGTCGCCGGCGACGCGCTCGCTGGAGGCGGCTGCGGGGTGGGCTATGACGAGGACGTCGGTGCCGGCCAGCGCCTCCGGCGTCAGCTCACCGTCGGTGTGGGCCAGGACCTCGGTGCCGCGCTCGCGCAGGACCGCGGCGGCCCGGGCGAGGCTCGCGTCGCCGGGGTTGGCGGGGTTCATCCGCTCGGCGAGCTCGGGGTCGATGGACCACGCGCTGCTGTGCGCCTGGTCGAGGAGCACCCGGGCGAAGGGGGTCGTGACAGTCATTGCGGCCTCCGGCGGCGAAATCTGGAAGTTCAACGCTCATAGCGTGACAAAACCGGAGGATTTACGCCAGTCCGACGCAGGGTGGGGTGAACCTGCATGCGGGTGGTGCGTGAGTGGTGCCGATTGTTCAGGTTGGGGTCGGCGGGTCGGTGGGTGGGTGGGGTTGTGGTGGGTGAGACTGCGGGTGTTGCCGGTGTGTGGGCCTGTTGGGGTTCGACGGCGAGTGCTGGGGAGGCGTGTGGTGGTGCGGCGTTGGTTGGTGGCTGTGGTTGTGGTGGTCGCCTTCTTCCCGAGGGGCGGCTGACATGGGACTGCGCTCTTTGGGACGAAGAGGGAACGTCCAACTCGCTCATGATGATGAGCGGCGGTTCCCGGGGCTGCTGATCCAGGGCGACACGTTGGCCGGCTTGATCGAGGATCTTGAGGAGGAGGCGCCCGACTCGTACGCGTTGCAGACGGCGAAGTCGTGGCTCGCCGCCTACGAAGAGATGATGCGTGAGGTCCACCTGGAGTTGCCCTACAGTCACTGACCCGCTTCACGGAGGGCACTGCATGCTCAGGGCAGGCCGTAACGTTGCCCCCATGGCAGCCGTGACGCAGAAGTCAGCCCTCGAGTACGCCCCCACTCAGCTCTACATCGGAGGGCAGTGGCGCGATGCCGGTGACGGCGCCACCTTCGCCGTGAGCGACCCGGCCACCGGCAAGACCCTCGTCGAGGTCGCCGACGCAACCGTCGCCGACGGCAAGGCGGCGCTCGACGCGGCCGTCGCCGCGCAGGCCGAGTGGGCCGCGACCGACCCGCGGGTGCGCTCGGAGATCCTGCGCTCGGCCTTCGAGCTCATCACCGAGCGGGCCGACACCTTCGCCATGCTCATGACCCTCGAGATGGGCAAGCCCCTGGCCGAGGCGCGCGGCGAGGTGACCTACGGCGGTGAGTTCTTCCGCTGGTTCGCCGAGGAGGCCGTGCGCATCCACGGCCGCTACGCCGTCGCCCCCAGCGGTGGGACCCGCCTGATGACGATGAAGCAGCCCGTCGGGCCGGTCTTCGCCATCACTCCGTGGAACTTCCCGCTCGCCATGGGCACCCGCAAGATCGGCCCCGCGATCGCCGCCGGCTGCACCACCGTCGTCAAGCCGGCCCACGAGACACCGCTGACGATGCTCGCCCTGGCCCGCCTGCTCGAGGAGGTCGGCCTGCCCGCCGGCGTGCTCAACGTCGTGCCGACGACCTCCTCCGGCGAGGTGAGCGAGCCGATCATCCGCGACCCGCGCCTGCGCAAGCTGACCTTCACCGGCTCCACGCCGGTCGGCAAGAAGCTCGTCGAGCAGTCCTCCGAGCAGCTGCTGCGCACCTCGATGGAGCTCGGGGGCAATGCCCCCTTCGTCGTCTTCGAGGACGCCGACCTCGAGCGCGCCGTCGAGGGCGCGATGCTCGCCAAGATGCGCAACATCGGCGAGGCCTGCACCGCCGCCAACCGCTTCATCGTCCACGAGTCGGTCGCCGACGACTTCGCCGCGGCCCTGGCCGACCGCATGGGCGCCCTGACCATGGGCAAGGGCACGACGAAGGGGGTCGACGTCGGCCCGCTCATCACCGAGAAGGCGCGCACCGGCGTCGCCGAGCTCGTCGACGACGCGCTCTCGCAGGGCGCCCGCGCCCTCGTCGGTGGCGAGGTGCCCTCGGGCAAGGGCTGGTTCTACCCGCCGACCGTCCTCACCGACGTCCCGGCGAGCGCCCGCGTGCTCACCGAGGAGATCTTCGGCCCGGTCGCGCCGATCACGACCTTCAGCACCGAGGAGGAGGCCGTGCGCCTGGCCAACTCCACCGAGTACGGCCTCGTCGCCTACGTCTTCACCGAGAACACCTCCCGGACCATCCGCGTCGCCGAGGCGCTCGAGTTCGGCATGGTCGGGATCAACCAGGGCATCGTCTCCAACCCCTCGGCCCCCTTCGGCGGGGTCAAGCACTCCGGCTTCGGCCGCGAAGGGGGATTCGAGGGCATCGAGGAGTACCTCGAGACCAAGTACGTCGGCCTGGCGCTCTGACCGTGTCGAAGACCTGGCGCACCCGGCTGCAGCTGGCCGGGGGAGTCCTGCTGATCCTGCTCGCCGCCTGGATCGTCATCACCGGCGGCACCGGCGGCACCGGGGGCGACTCCTCGCCCGGCGGGTCGACCACCTCCGCCGCGACCTCGGCGACCTCGCAGACCGAGGCGGGGGGACCCCCTTCGGGCACAGGGGAGTCCGGCTCCACTCCCGACTCCGGGCTGGACACGATCGCCGAGTCGCAGCTGCCGCCGGAGGGCCGCGAGACGCTCGAGCTGATCCGCTCCGACGGACCCTTCCCCTACGACCGCGACGGCATCACCTTCGGCAACCGCGAGGGGATCCTGCCCGACCAGTCGCAGGGCTACTACCGCGAGTACACCGTGCCGACGCCCGGCGAGGACGACCGCGGCGCGCGCCGGATCGTCGGCGGGCAGGACGGCGACCGCTACTACACGGACGACCACTACGCGAGCTTCGCCCAGATCGAGGAGGGGCAGTGATCCACATCGAGGCCGCCGGGGTCGACGGGCTGCTCGCCCGCGCGGTCACCAGCACCGACCACGTCCACCTCGTCGACGGCGGGTCCGGGCGGGAGGAGACCTACGACCGCTTCGCCGAGGCGCTCGTGCTGCCCGAGCACTTCGGGCGCAACCTCGACGCCCTCATGGACTGCCTGCGCGACGTCGCCGACCGGCACGAGGGGCCGTGGACGCTCGTGTGGCGCCCGGGCCACGGCGGCGCCGACCCGGGCGTGCTCGACGTGCTCGGTGACCTCGACGACGAGTACCCGGACCTGAGCATCGTGGTGGCGGATCGCTGAGGGGCGGGTCAGGACAGCGTGGACAGGCCGGCCGCGAGCGCGAAGCCGACGACCGTCACCAGGCCCGCCATCGGACCCGCAGCCGACCGGGCCTCGGGGATCATCTCGTCGACGAGCATGACGAGAAGCGCGCCGGCGGCGAAGCCGCTGATGAGGGCGGCGCCGCCCTCGCCAGAGATGTCGGCCAGCGCATAGCCGCCGAGCGTGGCGAGGGCGCACACGACAGTCACGCCGAGCCACAGCAGCAGGATGGAGCGGCGCGGGACCGTGCGGCGCATGTCGGCGGCCGAGCCGATGCCCTCGGGCAGGTTGGAGACCCATACCGCGACGAGGAGCGCGACGCTCACTCCGCCACCGGAGGCCAGGCCGATGCCGAGGACGGCCTGCTCCGGGATGCCGTCGAGGAAGGCGCCGAGGGCGAGCCCCGCCCCCGATCCGTCCGCGTCGTCGACCTCCCGATCGGGATGGCCGCGGTGCCGGCGGGCGCCCATGGCCTGGATCGCATGGTTGCCGCCGGTGAAGGCGAGAGCGCCCAGGGCGATCCCCACCGCCACCGGGACAGGGCCGCCTGTGCGCACGCCTTCCTCGGCGAGCTCGAAGGCCACGGACGCGATGAGGGCGCCGGCACCGAAGGCCAGGACGAGACCGACGAGGCGTCGCGGCCAGGTGCGGGCGACGCCGAGCAGGGCGCCGACGAGCAGCGACGAGCCTGCGAGCGCTCCCCACAGCAGTGCGGCGGTCACGGCGCCCTCCCTTCGGTCGTGGTGGCGGCGCGGGTCACTGTCATGATGGCGCGGTGACGACTCCCACCGACACCCGCATCACCCTCTCCCGCGTCATGTCCCAGGCCGAAGCCAACCTCCTGGGCAATGTGCACGGCGGCAACATCATGAAGATGGTCGACGACACCGCCGGCGTCTCGGCCAACCGCTTCGCGCAGGGGCCGGCCGTCACGGCGGCGATGGACGAGATGGCCTTCCTCAACCCCGTGCGCGTCGGCGACGTGCTTCACGTGAGCGCACAGGTCAACTGGGCCGGCACCTCGTCGATGGAGGTCGGCGTGCGGGCCGAGGTCGACCGCTGGGACGCCGTCACCGACCGCGTCCACGTCGCGAGCGCCTACCTCGTCTTCGTCGCCGTCGATGCCGAAGGGGGGACCCGTCACGTCCCCGAGCTGAGCATCGAGACGCCCGAGGAGCAGCGGCGGTTCCGCGAGGCGGAGATCCGCCGGGCCAACCGGCTCGCCCGCCGCGAGGCCATCGAGTCCAGCCGTCGGGAGGAGAGCGCGTGAGCACGCGCGTCACCCTGCTCGGCTCCACCGGGTCCATCGGCACGCAGGGCCTGCAGGTCATCGCTGCCCACCCCGAGCGCTTCGAGGTGGAGGTGCTCGCCGGTGGTGCCAACACGCGGCTGATCGCCGCCCAGGCCGCACGTTTTCGCCCTTCGCTCGTGGCGGCGGCCGGCGGCACCCGCGAGGAGCTGACCGCGGCGATCGCAGCGGCCGCGGACGACGCCGGGGTCCCCGGCTACGCGCCCGAGGTCGTCGTGGGGGAGGAGGCCGCGACGATCGCGGCCGGCGCGCCGACCGACGTCGTGCTCAATGGCATCACCGGCGCCATCGGGCTGCGGCCCACGCTCGCGGCACTGCGCTCCGGGGCCCGGCTGGCCCTGGCCAACAAGGAGTCGCTGATCATCGGCGGCCCGATCGTCAAGGACGTCGCCGCGCCCGAGCAGATCGTGCCGGTCGACTCCGAGCACTCCGCGATCGCCCAAGCGCTGCGCTCCGGCCGCGCCGAGGAGGTGCGCAAGCTCGTCGTCACCGCGAGCGGCGGGCCCTTCCGCGGCATGGACCGCGACGCGCTGCGCGAGGTGACGCCGGAGGCGGCGCTCAAGCACCCGAACTTCGCGATGGGGCGGGTCATCACGACCAACAGCGCGACGCTCGTCAACAAGGGGCTCGAGCTCATCGAGGCGCACCTGCTCTTCGACGTGCCGATGGACCGCATCGAGGCCGTCGTCCACCCGCAGCAGATCATCCACTCGATGGTCGAGTTCCACGACGGTGCGGTCATCGCCCAGCTCGGGCTGCCGACGATGCTCGCGCCGATCGCGCTCGGCCTGTCGTGGCCGGAGCGGCTCACCGACGTCGAGACCCCTGTCGACTGGACGCAGGCGCAGGACTGGCGCTTCGAGCCGCTCGACGACGAGGCCTTCCCCGCCGTGCGGCTCGCCCAGCAGGTCGGTGCCGCCGGTGGCACCCACCCGGCCGTCTACAACGCGGCCAACGAGGTCGGGGTCGACGCCTTCCACGACGGCGAGTGCCGCTTCACCGACATCGTCGACACGATCGAGCGGGTGCTGCAGCGGCACGACGACGCGCGCTTCGACGCGCACACCGTCGAGGGCGTGCTCGCGGCGGACGCCTGGGCGCGGGACGAGGCCCGGTCGGTCCTCAGGACCGCGTGAGACGATCAGACCATGCTGCTCTACGTGCTGGGGGTCCTGCTTGCCGTCGTGGGCATCGCCCTGTCGATCGCCCTGCACGAGATCGGCCACCTCGTCCCGGCGAAGAAGTTCGGCCTGCGGGTGCCGCAGTACATGGTCGGCTTCGGCCCGACGGTCTGGTCGCGTCGCCGCGGCGAGACGGAGTACGGCGTCAAGGCGATCCCGCTGGGCGGCTACATCCGGATGATCGGCATGTTCCCGCCGGCCCAGGACGGGCGGGTGCGCACCACGAGCACCGGGCGGATGAGCCAGCTCGTCGACGAGGCTCGGCAGCAGAGCTTCGAGGAGGTCCGCCCCGAGGACGAGGGCCGGATGTTCTACCAGCTGCCGATCTGGAAGCGGGTCGTCATCATGATGGGCGGTCCGGTGATGAACCTGCTCATCGCGCTCGTCGTCCTCGGCGGCATCTGGACGATGAGCGGCATCGCCGTGACGACGACGACCGTGGCGTCGGTCAACGAGTGCGTCGACATCAAGCAGATGGGGCAGCAGGCGGCCGACGAGTGCACCTCCGACATGCCCGTCGCGCCGGCCAACGAGGCCGGGCTCAAGCCGGGTGACCGGATCACCGAGATCAACGGCCGGCCCGTCTCGACGTGGGCCGACGTCCGCGGCGCGATCCGGGCCAACCTGGACAAGCCGCTGACGATGACGGTCGAGCGTGACGGGGCGGCCAAGGAGCTCGAGGCCGACCCGATCGTCCTCGACATGCCCGTCTACGACGACAACGGCGCACCGCAGACCGATGCCTCGGGCACGGTGCGCACCGAGCGCGCCGGCTTCCTCGGCGCGAGCCCGACCCAGGAGATGCAGAAGCAGTCGATCACCGCCGTGCCCGGGCTCTTCGGGGACCAGCTCGGCGACACCTACGGGCTGCTCGTGCGCATCCCGCAGAAGCTCGTCGGCGTCGCGCAGGCGGCCTTCGGCAGCAGCGAGCGCGACCCCAACGGCCCGATGTCGGTCGTCGGGGTCGGACGGGTCGCCGGTGAGGTCGCCAGCTCCGACGTCTTCGGCGACACCAAGGACAAGGCGATCCTCCTGCTCAGCCTCCTCGGCGGGCTCAACCTCGTGCTCTTCGCCTTCAACACCGTGCCGCTGCTGCCGCTCGACGGCGGCCACGTCGCCGGCGCGCTGTGGGAGGCGGTCAAGAAGGGCTGGGCCAGGCTGCGCGGCCTGCCCGACCCCGGACCCGTCGACGTCGCCAAGGCGCTGCCGCTGGCCTATGTCGTCGCCATCGCCTTCCTCGGCATGACCCTGCTGCTCGTCTACGCCGACATCGTCAAGCCGGTGAAGCTGACCTGACGCGCCAGTGGCGGGACCCGGAGGGGTCCTCGGTCAGCCTGGCGGCGTTGATGCCACCTGGTCGCCCTTCTCCGGGCAACCGGGTGGCGCCAATGCTGACAGGTGACAGCGACGCTGCCGAGCCCTGCGCGCATCGTCCGAGTTCTCCGGCCCAGTGCGTGGTGTCGAGGCGTCAGCCGTGGACAGACTTCGCACCGCCACCGGTGGCTGAGGTGCGACGAGCGCAGCGAGGAGCCTCGAAGCCGAGGCCACAGCGGACATCCAGCGTCGAGGTCGCATAATGGAGGCATGAGCGTCTCCCTCGGTATGCCCAAGGCCCCGGCCCCCGTGCTCGCGCCCCGTCGCCAGACCCGGCAGATCAAGGTGGGATCGGTCGGCGTCGGCAGCGAGTCGCCGATCTCGGTGCAGTCGATGACGACGACGCTGACCTCCGACGTCAACACCACGCTGCAGCAGATCGCCGAGCTCACCGCCGCCGGCTGCGACATCGTGCGCGTGGCCTGCCCGAGCCAGGACGACGCCGACGCTCTCGCCGAGATCGCCCAGCACAGCCAGATCCCGGTCATCGCCGACATCCACTTCCAGCCGAAGTACGTCTTCCAGGCGATCGAGGCCGGCTGCGCCGCGGTGCGCGTCAACCCCGGCAACATCCGCAAGTTCGACGACCAGGTCAAGGAGATCGCCAAGGCGGCCAAGGACCACGGCACCTCGATCCGCATCGGCGTCAACGCCGGCAGCCTCGACAAGCGACTGCTCGAGAAGTACGGCAAGGCCACCCCCGAGGCCCTCGTCGAGTCGGCCGTGTGGGAGGCCAGCCTCTTCGAGGAGCACGACTTCCACGACTTCAAGATCTCGGTCAAGCACAACGACCCCGTGACCATGGTCCGGGCCTACGAGCTGCTCGCCGAGGCCGGCGACTGGCCGCTGCACCTCGGTGTCACCGAGGCCGGCCCCGCCTTCCAGGGCACGATCAAGTCGGCGACGGCCTTCGGCGCCCTGCTGTCGAAGGGGATCGGCGACACCATCCGCGTCTCCCTCTCGGCCCCGCCGGTCGAGGAGATCAAGGTCGGCCAGCAGATCCTGCAGTCGCTCGGGCTGCGCCCGCGCAAGCTCGAGATCGTCTCCTGCCCGAGCTGCGGCCGTGCGCAGGTTGACGTCTACAAGCTCGCCGACGAGGTGACGGCCGGGCTCGAGGGCATGACCGTCCCCCTTCGCGTCGCCGTCATGGGCTGCGTCGTCAACGGCCCCGGTGAGGCCCGCGAGGCCGACTTGGGCGTCGCCTCGGGCAACGGCAAGGGTCAGATCTTCGTCAAGGGCGAGGTCATCAAGACCGTCCCCGAGAGCCAGATCGTCGAGACGCTCATCGAGGAGGCCATGCGCATCGCCGAGGAGATGGGCGAGTCGATCGACGGCGAGGAGTCCGGCGCCACCGTCACGGTGGGCTGATCCTTCGAGACGGCCGCGGGCGGCCTCCTCAGGGACCGGAGAGGGGTGCTCGGCGTCTAGGCTGACGGGGTGCTGCGGACCCGCAACCCCACCCGTCTGCTCGGGGTCGACGACGTCGACGCCGCGCTGGACCTGTGTGCGCAGGACCCCGCGGCCAATGTCTTCGTCGCCAGCCGGATCCTTGACGGGGGGCTGGGCGCCGGGTCGACGGCCGCCTACGGGTGGTTCGACGACGGGCGACTCGAGTCCTTCGTGTGGACGGTGGCCAATGTCGTGCCGGTCGGCACCTCCGCGGCGAGCTGGGGGCCGCTCGCGGCCCAGGTGCGCAAGGTCCGTCGACGGTGCGCGTCCTTCCTCGGTCCCCGCGACCAGGTGGCCGGCCTGTGGGGACACACGCGGCTCGACTTCCCGCAGCCGCGGGCGGTGCGCGCGGCGCAGCCGCTCATGGGCACGCGCACGCCCCCCTCGCAGCTGGGCATCACGCTCGACCCGAGGGTGCGGCCGGCGACCGTCGACGAGGTCGACATCGTGCTGCCGGCCGCCGAGCACATGTTCACCCAGGAGATCGGCTACCGGCCCTACACCGGCAACCCGGCCTTCTACCGCGACTCGATCTGGCGGCTCATCCGCGGCGGGCGCACCTATGTCGTCGTCGAGAACGGCCGGGTGATCTTCAAGGCCGATGTCGGGTCGATCGGTCTGGGCACCATGCAGATCCAGGGCGTCTGGGTCACCCCGGAGCTGCGCGGGCAGGGCCTCGCGGCCGGCCTCATGGCCGCGGCCCTCGAGCAGGCGATGAGCGACCACGCCCCCTTCGCCACGCTCTACGTCAACGACTTCAACGCGCCGGCGCTGGCGACCTATCGCCGCATCGGCATGGAGCGTCTCGGCACCTTCTCGACGATCCTCTTCTGAGACCTCCGCCCGCGGTCAGAGGGTGAAGACGATCTTGCCGACCTGCTCGCCGTCGATCATCTGCGCGAAGCCGTCGCGGGCCTGCTCGATCGGCATCGTCGCGTGCACGAGCGGTCGGGTGCCGGTCGACCGGAGCATCTGGACGAGCTGGCCGAGCTCGTCGCGGGTGCCCATCGTCGAGCCGATGACGCTCAGCTGGAGGAAGAAGGTGTGGGTGAGCATCGCGTCGTCGACCTGCGGTCCGCTCGTCGTGCCGGCGATGACGATCCGACCACCGGGGCGAAGGGAGCGGATCGAGTGCTGCCAGGTCGCGCGGCCGACGGTCTCCATGACGGCGTCGACCTTGACCGGCAGGCGCTCGCCGGACTCGACGACCTCGTGCGCCCCCATCTCCAGGGCCCGGGCCCGCTTGTCGGCGCTGCGCGAGGTCGCGTAGACCCGCAGGCCGGCCGCCCGGGCGAGGATGATCAGGGCCGTCGAGACCCCGCCCCCGACGCCCTGGACGAGGACGGACTCGCCGGGCCGCAGGCCGCCGCGGACGAAGAGCATGCGATAGGCGGTGAGCCACGCCGTCGGCAGGCACGCCGCCTCGACCAGGCTCAGCCCGTCGGGCTTGGGCACGAGGTTGCGGCGCGGCACGACGACGGTGTCGGCGAAGGTGCCCTGGTAGCGCTCGGACAGCAGCGAGCGGCGCGGGTCGGTCGTCTCGTCGGCGCCCGTGAACCCCGGGTCGTTGATGACCGCGTGGACGACGACCTCGTTGCCCTCCTCGTCGATGCCCGCGGCGTCGCAGCCGAGGATCATCGGCAGGGCGTCGGCCGAGAGCCCCTGACCCCGCAGCGACCACACGTCGTGGTGGTTGAGGGCGGCGGCCTTGACGGTGACCCGCGCCCACCCCTCCGGCGCCTGTGGCTCGGGTCGCTCGCCGACGACGAGCCCGGCGAGCGGGTCCTTGCTGTTGATGCTCTCGGCGTACACGGCGCGCATCGGTGCGCTCCCTTCGATCGGGGACGATGCGCCCCACTCTGCCACCGGGCACTAGCGTGGGCATCACCGACTGTTCCCGAGCAAGGAGCTGCGCATGGGCACCATCGCCGACAACGTCATCGCGACCCTGAAGGCCAACGGGGTCACCCGTGCCTACGGCGTGCCGGGGGACTCGCTCAACGGATTCACCGAGGCCATGCGGCGTGACGGCGGCATCACCTGGCGGCTCGTGCGGCACGAGGAGTCGGCCGCCTTCGCCGCGGCCGCCGACGCCGAGCTGACCGGTGAGCTCGCGGTCGTCCTCGGCTCGTGCGGCCCCGGCAACCTGCACCTCATCAACGGTCTCTTCGACGCCCAGCGCAGCCGGGTGCCGGTCCTGGCGATCGCCGCGCAGATCCCCAGTGCCGAGATCGGCAGCGGCTACTTCCAGGAGACGCACCCGCAGGAGATCTTCCGCGAGTGCAGCGTGTGGGCCGAGATGGTCACCGACGCCTCGCAGATGCCGCGGATGCTCGAGACGGCCATGCGCGCGGCGATCCAGGAGCGCGGTGTCGCCGTGCTCGTCGTGCCCGGGGACGTCGCCCAGACCGAGGCCACCGACGAGCGGGTCACCGTCGTCGAGCGGGCCCGCGCCCGGGTCGTGCCCGCCGCCGACCAGCTCGAGCGGGCCGCGCAGCTGCTCGGCGCCTCGCGCCGGACCACCCTGCTCGTCGGCGCCGGCGCCGCCGGTGCGAAGGCCGACGTCCTCGCCCTCGCGGACGTGCTCGCGGCACCGGTGGTGCACACCCTTCGCTCCAAGCAGGAGATCGAGGGGGACAACCCCTTCGACGTCGGGCTCACCGGGCTGCTCGGCTTCGCCTCGGGCTACCGCGCGATGGACGAGGCCGACACCGTGCTCATGCTCGGCACCGACTTCCCGTACCGGCAGTTCTACCCGCAGGACGCGACCTACATCCAGGTCGACCTGCGCGGCGAGCACCTCGGGCGGCGCGTGCCGCTCGACCTCGGGCTCGTCGGCGACGTCGGCGACACGGTGCGGGCGCTGCTGCCGCTGCTGCAGCCGGCGAGCGACCGCAAGCACCTCGAGGACTCGGTCAAGCACTACCGCAAGACGCGCGACAAGCTCGACGAGCTGGCCGAGCCGCCGAAGAAGGGGCTGCTCGGGGGCCGCAAGCACCAGGCGATCCACCCGCAGTACCTCGCCCGGCTCGTCGACGAGATCGCCTCCGACGACGCGGTCTTCATCCCCGACGTCGGCTCGCCGGTCGTCTACGCCGCCCGCTACCTCGAGTGCCGGGGAGACCGCCGGCTCATCGGTTCCTTCATCCACGGGTCGATGGCCAATGCCGTGCCGCAGGCCGTCGGCGCCCAGCTCGCCCAGCCGGAGCGCCAGGTCGTCACGCTGAGCGGCGACGGCGGCCTGGCGATGCTCATGGGCGAGCTGCTCACGGTGCGCCAGCACGACCTGCCGATCAAGATCGTCGTGCTCAACAACTCGTCGCTCAACTTCGTCGAGCTGGAGATGAAGGCCGCCGGTCTGCCGGGCTTCGGCACCGACCTCGACAACCCCGACTTCTCGCAGGTCGCCGAGGCCTGCGGCATCAAGGGCTGGCGGGTCACGGAGGCCGAGGACCTCGAGGGCAGCCTGCGGGAGGCCTTCGCCCACGACGGACCGGCCCTCGTCGACGTCGTCACCGAGCGGCAGGAGCTGACGATCCCGCCGGCGATCTCCGCCGAGCAGGTCAAGGGCTTCACGCTCTATGCCCTGCGCACCGTGATGTCCGGCCGCGGCGACGAGCTGCTCGACCTGTCGCGGGTCAACCTGCGCCAGATCTTCTAGGAGGAGACCCGATGACCCGACCCGACCTGCCCACGGCCGGCCTGGCTGCCCTTCTCGTCGGCGGCGGGGTGCTGCACCTCGTGCGCCCCGAGGTCTACGAGCCGATCATCCCCGCGCCCCTGAGGGGACGCGCCCGCGAGCTCGTGCTCGTCTCGGGCGTCGCCGAGATCGCCTGCGGCGCAGGGCTGCTCGTGCCGGCCACGCGCCCGGCCGCGGGCTGGGCGAGCGCCGCACTGCTCCTCGGTGTGCTGCCGGCCAACGTGCAGATGAGCGTCGACCACGGCCGACGGGCCCAGCGCAAGGGCACGCCGCAGGCCACGGCCTTCTTCGCGGGGACCCTCGCCCGGCTGCCGCTCCAGTGGCCGCTCGTGCGCACCGCCCTGCGCGCGGCCCGCGGCGGCTGACCCGTGAGCGTGCTGGAGTGGTCGCCCACGACCGCGGACGACATCGACTCGCTCGTCCGCCTCGGGAGGGCCTGTCTCGAGCGCGACGGCGGGCTGCCCGACCTCGCCGACCCGCAGCACCTGCGTGACAGCTATCTGACCGACCTGTCGATCTGCGGTCGGGACGAGCTCGGCGACATCGTGGCGGCGGCCGCCATCGGAGTCAGCTCCGACGGCACCCGCACGGCGACCGGCCTGATCGACCCCGCCGCGATGGGGCAGGGGATCGGGCAGGAGGTCGCCGAGTGGGTCATCGGCCACAGCGTCGGGCCGGTGCGCTTCGTCCTGGACTCGGTGAGCCCCGAGGGGGAGACCCTCTTCGCCGAGCTCGGTCTGCACCGCGGCTTCGCGGAGTCGATCATGCGGCACAGCCTGCGCTCCATCCCCTTCGTCGGTCGGCCCGACGACATCGTGACGCTGCCCTTCACCGACGACACCTCCGAGGCCTTCCGCCACGCCTACGCAGCGTCCTTCGGTGATCAGCCCGGATACAGCGCCGGCAGCTCCCGGGCCTGGGGTCGGTGGCTGCGCGAGCAGCGTGGCTTCCAGCCGGAGGACTCCCGGGTCGCCATGGACCGCAGCGGCCACGTCGCCGGCTTCGTCACCCTCTCCGACGGCTGGATCGAGGAGGTCGGCGTCGTCCCGGAGTGGCGCGGCCACCGGCTCGGTGCCCACCTCGTCGCCCGCTCCCTGACGGCCCTCCAGCGGGCCGGCGCCGACGAGGTCTGGCTGGCCGTGGGGTGCGACAACCCCGCCCGGTCGCTCTACGAGCGCCTCGGCTTCCGGGGCCACGGCACCCGAGCCCTCTACGAGCAGCCGGCCCCCACGACGCGGGACTGACCACGATGCTCGAGACCCACGAGGCCCCCTGGCGCAGCCAGGTCTCCTTCGGGCGCCGGATGCGCTACGACCTCAGCGAGATGTGGGGCGACTGGCCCATGGGGTGGAACCGTCTCGGCGTCTTCTTCGTCGCGCCCATCGGGGTGCCCCTCCTGCTCGTGATCGCGGCCCTGCCGGTCGGGTCGGCATGGGACCGTCTCGGGACCCTCGGCTTCGCCGCCGCCCTCGGCCTCTACTGGTGCTCGATCTTCTTCCACATGCTGCGCCCCGGTCCGGGGGTGCGGCTGCTCCTCCTCGGGACCTATGTGCTGGGGGCCGCCGGAGCCGTCCTCGGCGGGCTCGCGCTGCTCACCGTCGCGGTGCTGGGACTCGCCGTCGGCGGCGACGTCGACCTCGGGGCTGGCCTCGTGGGTCTTGGCCTCTGCGTCGGCGGCGTGTTGTGGGCGCTCTGGTTGCGCACCGAGATCCGGGACGGCCCCCGGGATGCCCGTGCGCACCGGACGCCGGGACCGCCGGGGACGCCGGTGCCGATGGTGCTGCCGACCAACCCGGAAGCCTCGCAGGTGATCCTGCGGTCGCCCACCGGTGCCGTCGGCACGACCGTCCTCGGCCCGCTGCAGCCGGCCGCCCCGGTGACCTCCGCCGAAGGAGTCGTCGTGCACTCTCGGGCCGCCGCCCTGCTCGGCGACCCCGGGGGCCGGCTCGTCGTGCCGGCGGACGTCCCGACCCGACCCGGCCACGTGCTCGTCAGCGAGACCCTCCGCGGCGGGCAGGTGCACTTCCTCGTGCCGCAGTCCGCGCCGCCCCTTGCGATGATGTGGCGGCACGCCCACCCCGCACCCCCGCAGGAGCATCCGTGACCGAGACCACCGAGACCGACGTCGTCGTGCCCGACGAGGTGGTGGACGCCGTGCGCGCCGCCCGCCGGGTCCTCGTCCTCTCCGGCGCCGGGATGAGCGCGGAGTCCGGCGTGCCGACCTTCCGCGATGCGCAGACCGGGCTGTGGGAGGAGTTCGACCCGAGCCAGCTGGCGACGGCCGAGGCCTTCCGGCTGGATCCTCCCTTCGTCTGGGCCTGGTACGCCTGGCGGATGCGGCTGGTCCGCGACGTCGAGCCCAACCCCGGGCACCGGGCGCTCGCCGAGCTCGCCGGGCTGCGCGAGGTGACGATCTCGACGCAGAACGTCGACGACCTGCACGAGCGGGCCGGCTCGGCCGTCGCCGCGCACCTGCACGGGTCGATCTTCGCGCTGCGGTGCAGCGACTGCGAGACGCCGTGGGAGGGCGAGGTCGAGCTGCCGGCGGAGCCGACGGAGCGGATCGACCCGCCCACCTGCCCCGAGTGCGAAGGGGACGTGCGCCCCGGTGTCGTGTGGTTCGGCGAGGTCCTCCCGGAAGCGGACGTCGCGGCGACCGAGGCGGCCATCGAGGCCCTCGAACCGGGCGACGTCGTCCTCGTCATCGGCACCTCGGGTGTCGTCTACCCGGCCGCCGGCTACCCGGCGATGGCCCGCGCCGAGGGGGCGACGGTCGTCGAGGTCAACCCCGTCGACACCGAGATCTCCGACATGTGCCACCACCTCGTGCGCGGCAAAGCGGCCGAGATCCTGCCGACGATGGTCAGCGCCCTGCGCTGACCGCCGGCTCCGGTGTGGGCTCGGGCAGGGCCTCGGGCCGGCGGGGGCGCGAGGCCCACAGCACCCCACCGACGACGAGGGCGCCACCGACGAGCTCGAGCGGGGCGGGCACCTCGTCGAGGAGCAGCCAGGCCAGGGCCAGACCGGTCACCGGCACGAGCATGGAAAAGGGAGCGACCGTCCCCGACGGGTGCCGGGCCATGAGCCAGGTCCAGATGCCCGAGCCGACGACGGTGGCCAGGAGGGTCGTGTAGGCGAGGCCCAGCCAGGCGGGGACCGCCGCGGTGGTCAGGGAGTCGGCGAGGGCCGTGCCGATGCGCTCGGGCCCCTCGACGAGCAGCGACAGGACGAGCATCGGGACCGGCGGGACCACCGTCATCCACATCGTCAGGTGGAGCGGCCTGGGCGCCGCGGCCAGGCGGGAGGCGAGGTTGCCGAAGGCCCACCCGAGGCCGGCCATGAGCGTCAGGACGAAGGGGAGGAGCCCCGCCTCGGCGTCGAGTCGCTGGGAGCCGACGACGGCCATGCCGAGGGCGGCGACCGCGACGCCGGTCGCGGCGCGACCACTCAGTCGCTCGCCGAGCAGGACCGCGCCGAGGACGACGGTGAAGGGGGCCGAGCTCTGCAGGACGAGCGAGGCCAGGCCGGTCGGCATGCCGGCGTCCATCGCGAGGTAGAGGAAGGCGAACTGGAGGATGCCGAAGCCGATGCCGTAGCCGACGAGCCAGCGCGTGGGCACCTGCGGGCGCGGGACGAAGAAGATCGTCGGGATCGCCATGAGGGTGAAGCGCAGCGCCGAGCACAGGAAGGGCGGGAAGACCTCGAGCGAGGCGTGGATGGCGATGAAGTTGGCGCCCCAGAGGACGGCGACGACGACGGCGAGCAGGCGGTGGCGGATCGGCACCCGTCGATCGTCGTTCACCCGACTGTGCAGGACAAGCGAATCTTCATGACCGATCCCTTTAGGATTCCTGCATGGACATCAGGCACCTCGAGCTGCTGCGCGACCTGCGGGAGCGGGGGAGTCTCGCCGCGGTCGCCGCGGCGACCCACCGCACCCCCTCGGCCCTGTCGCAGCAGCTGCGCACGGCCCAGCGGGCCGCCGGCACCCCGCTCGTCGAACCCCACGGGCGGGGGCTGCGGCTCACCGAGGCGGGCGAGCTGCTCGCCGACGGTGCGGACGAGGTGGCCGCCGCGATCGCGCGGGTGGACTCGCGGCTGTCGGAGCACCGGGGCCGCCCGACCGGTCGGGTGAGCGTCGCCGGCCTGCCGAGCGGGCTGACCGCCCTGCTGCCCGGCGCGCTCGTCCTGCTCGCCGACAGCGACGTCGAGCTGAGCATCGACGACCTCGACCTGGCCGAGCACGACTACGCGCGGGCCGCGGCCGACGCGGACATCGTCGTCGCGCACTCGCTGACGAGCGAGGTGCCGGTGGGGAGCGAGGGCCTCGTCGCCACCGTGCTCACCCGAGAGCCGCTCGACGTCGCGGTCCCGCCCGACCACCGGCTCGCCCGCCGGGCGACGCTGCGACCCCAGGACGTCGTCGACGAGACCTGGCTCGCGGTGCCCGAGCACTACCCCTTCGACACCGTGCTGCAGCGGGTCGAGGCTGCCTGCGGCCGGGGCCTGCACCGGCGGCTGCGGCTGCGGGACAACCACCTCGTCGCCGCGCTCGTCGCGGCCGGCGAGGGCCTGGCCCTGCTGCCGCGCTACACGACCCGCACGGCCGACGAGTTCGCCCTCGTGCCGCTCGTCGGCGTGCCCTCCGCCCGGTGGATCGTCGCCCTCTCGCGGCCCGACCGCGCGGAGCGGGCCGCGGTGCGCCTGGTGACCCGACAGCTCGGTATTGCGGGGGCGGCGCTCATGGGTGAGCGGATATCCTGACGCGGTCCACCCCCTTCGTCACGCTTGGAGTCCCGTCCGTGGTCACCCGCATGTCCTCCCTCTTCCTCCGCACCCTCCGGGAGGACCCCGCTGACGCGGAGCAGCCGGGCCACAAGCTCCTCGTGCGGGCCGGCTACATCCGCCGCGCCGCGCCGGGCATCTACACCTGGCTGCCGCTGGGGCTGAAGGTCCTGCGCAAGGTCGAGGCGATCGTGCGCGAGGAGATGGAGGCGATCGGCTCCCAGGAGCTGTCCTTCCCCGCGCTGCTGCCCAAGGAGCCCTACGAGGCGACCAACCGGTGGACCGAGTACGGCGACAACCTCTTCCGGCTCGTCGACCGCAAGGACGCCGACATGCTCCTCGGGCCGACGCACGAGGAGATGTTCTGCCTCGCGGTCAAGGACATGTACACCTCCTACAAGGACCTGCCGCTCGCGCTCTTCCAGATCCAGACGAAGTACCGCGACGAGGCCCGCCCGCGCGCCGGCGTGCTGCGCGGCCGCGAGTTCATCATGAAGGACTCCTACTCCTTCGACATCGACTCCGCCGGCCTGCAGAAGGCCTACGACGCGCACCGCGACGCCTACATCAAGATCTTCGACCGGCTCGGCTTCGAGTACGTCATCGTCCACGCCGACTCCGGTGCCATGGGTGGCAGCGCGAGCGAGGAGTTCCTCGCGGTCAGCCCCAACGGCGAGGACACCTTCGTGCGCGACGCCTCCGGCTACGCGGCCAATGTCGAGGCCGTCGTCGTGCCGCAGGCCCCGCCGGTCGAGGTGACCGCCGGCCCCGCCCACGTCGAGGACACCCCCGACACCCCGACGATCGACACCCTCGTCGCCGCCCTCAACGCCAGCCACCCGCGCACCGACGGCCGCGAGTGGACCGGTGCCGACACGCTCAAGAACGTCCTCGTCACCCTCGTCCACCCTGCCGACGAGGAGCACGACGAGCCGTGGCGCGAGCCGCTGGCCATCGGCGTGCCCGGCGACCGCGAGGTCGACGCGAAGCGCCTCGAGGCCCAGGTGGCGCCGGCCGAGGTCGAGGAGTTCGGCGAGGCCGACTTCGCCGCCCACCCGATGCTCGCCAAGGGCTACATCGGTCCCGGCGTCCTCGGCTCCGAGCGCTCCTCCGGCATTCGTTACCTGCTCGACCCGAGCATCGCCGAGGGCTCCGCCTGGGTCACCGGTGCCGACGAGCACGGCAAGCACGTCATCGACCTCGTCCACGGTCGCGACTTCACCGCCGACGGCACGATCCAGGCGGCGGAGATCCGCGAGGGCGACCCGAGCCCGACCGGCTCCGGCACGCTGACCCTCGCCCGCGGTGTCGAGATGGGCCACATCTTCCAGCTCGGCACCAAGTACGCCGAGGCGCTGGGCCTGAAGGTCCTCGACGAGAACGGCAAGCTCGTCACCGTGACCATGGGCTCCTACGGCGTCGGCGTCACCCGCGCGGTCGGTGTCGTCGCGGAGGACAACCACGACGACCTCGGCCTGGTGTGGCCACGTGAGCTCGCCCCCTTCGACGTGCACGTCGTCGCGGCGGGCAAGACCGACGAGATCTTCACCGCCGCCGGTGACCTCTCCGCGCAGCTCGAGGCGAAGGGGGTCTCCGTCCTCTACGACGACCGCGCCGGCAAGGTGAGCCCGGGCGTGAAGTTCAAGGACGCCGAGCTCATCGGCGTGCCGACGATCCTCGTCGTCGGCAAGGGCCTGGCCGACGGGGTCGTCGAGATCAAGGACCGCCGCAGCGGTGACCGCCGCGAGGTGCCGGTGGGCGAGGCCGTCGAGGCCCTGCTCGCCGAGGTGCGTGACGGGGCGTGAGCGTCGACGAGATGCGCCACCCGCTGACCGTGCGTGAGCGGCCCGAGGCCGGGCCCGTCGAGGCAGTGATCTTCGACTGGGGCGGCACCCTCACCCCGTGGCACACGATCGACCTGGGCCAGCAGTGGCGGGTCTTCGCCCGCGAGGTGCACGGCATCCCGATCGAGTCCGACGAGGTGCCGCAGGAGGACCTCGACCGGGCGCACGAGCTCGCCGAGCGGATCCACGCCGTCGAGGCCGATGCGTGGCGGCAGGTGCGCGACGACCAGCGCGGGGCCCACCTCGACGACATCCTGCGCGAGGCCGGGGCCGACCCCCAGCACGACCGGCACCACGTGGCCCTCGCGGCCTATCGCCGCTTCTGGGAACCCCACACCCACACCGACCCGCAGGTGCGGCCGCTGTGGGAGGGGCTGCGTGAGCGTGGGCTCAAGGTCGGCGTGCTGTCCAACACGATCTGGAGCGGGGACTACCACCGCGAGATCTTCGAGCGTGACGGCGTGCTCGACCTCGTCGACGGCGACGTCTACTCGTCGGAGATCAAGGTGGTCAAGCCGCACCGCGAGGCCTTCGAGGCGGCGGCAGCGGCCGTCGGCGTGCCGGTGACCCACGCGGTCTACGTGGGCGACCGGCTCTTCGAGGACGTGCTCGGTGCGCAGGAGGTCGGCATGCGCGCGATCTGGGTGCCGCACAGCGACATCCCCACCGACCAGCAGGTGACGGTCGACGTCGAGCCCGACGGTGTGGCGCACGAGCTGCTCGACGTGCTCACCATCGTCGACGGGTGGCTCGCGGCCTAGGAACGGCGCTCGGCAGTCACCCGACGCTGTCGCCACCAGCGCCAGGCGCCGGTGCTCCACACCGCCCACACGACGAGGACCGGCTGGAAGAGCAGCCGGATCGCCCGCGCCGTGTCGCTCGTCAGCCCGAAGGCGTCTCGGTGCTCGGTGAGCTGCGCGATGTTGCCGGGGAAGACCGCGACGAAGAGCGCCGCCGTCGCCAGCCCGACCCCCGCTCGGGCGGGATGCCGCCAGGTCACGAGCAGAGCCGCGCCCACGAGGACCTCGACGACACCCGAGACGAGCACGACGAGGTCGGCGTCAGCGGGGAACCACGGCGGGACCTGTGCCTGGAACTCCGTGCGGGCATAGGTCAGGTGAGCCACGCCCGCGAGGACGAGGACGGAGCCGAGCAGCACCTGCCCGACGGCGCGAACGGGTGAGGTCATGTCTCAGCCTCCCACGACGCCGAGGAGGCGGCTGGCGGCGAGCCAGGTGGCGCCGGCGAGGACGAGTGCGAAGCTCCCGACCCACAGCACCGCCGGCACGCCCGTGGCACGGGCGAGCGAGCCCGGGTCGCTGCGGGCCTCGATGCCACCGAGCATCGTCGCCAGGTGACGCCAGGCGCCGACGAGGAGCAGCACGCCCAGGCCGACGAGCACCTGCTGCTGCAGGGCGTCGTCGCGCCACCACCACAGGGCAGCGCCCGCCGCGAGCACCGCGACGACGACGAGGCCGGTGAGGGCGGAGCGCACCCGGGTCAGGGCGGCGAGCAGCCCGACGAGCAGGAGGGTGAGCGTCGGGGCTGCCCAGCCGGCCGTCGCGAGCCACACGACCGCCGCGCCGACGAGGCCGGGAGCGGGGTAGCCGGCCCAGGTCGTCGCGACCACGCCCGCACCTCGGGCCGGGCCGACGGTCACCGCGTGGCCGGACATGTCCGAGCGCAGGACGAAGCCCGTGAACCGCCGCCCGCACGCCATCCCGACGACCGCGTGGCCGAGCTCGTGGACGAGGGTCACGCCCAGGCGCAGCACCCGCCACGCCGGCCACCACGTGGCGGCGAGCAGCGCGAGGGCCAGGACCACGACGAGGGTCCAGCCGCCGAGGTCGGGTGTGCCCGTCGCGGGGGAGAGGCGGTTGAAGGGGTGCTGCACGGGTCAGACGCTAGGGGCGCAACCTGTGCGTGGGAGGGTGGCCCCATGACGCACGTGCTGATCCTCGGTGGGACCGCCGAGGCACGGGATCTGGCTGCCCTCCTCGAGGCGAAGGGAGTGCCCCTCACCTCCTCGCTCGCGGGCCGGGTCTCCCAGCCGCGGCTGCCGGTCGGGCCGGTGCGGATCGGGGGCTTCGGCGGGGTCGAGGGGCTCTCCCGGTGGCTGCGCGAGCACGAGGTGAGTGCGGTCGTCGACGCGACGCACCCCTTCGCCGCGACGATGGGCGCCCATGCGGCACAGGCCTGCTCGTCGCTGGGGGTGCCGCTGCTGCGGCTCGCCCGGCCCGGCTGGGCGCAGCACCCGGATGCCGCGTCGTGGACCTGGGTGGGCGACCACGTGGCTGCCCGTGAGGCTGCCGACGCGGTGGGGGGAACCCCCTTCGTCACGACGGGCCGGCAGACCCTGCACCACCACGTCGAGGCCTGGGCCGAGCGGCCGGTGCTCGTGCGGCTCGTCGAGCCGCCGGAGGCGCCGCTGCCGGACGCGTGGACGGTGCTGCGCTCGCGGGGGCCCTTCGCCGTCGCCGACGAGGAGGCGATCATGCGCGAGCATGACGTGAGGGTGCTGCTCACCAAGGACTCCGG
Source organism: Janibacter sp. CX7 (assembly GCF_024362365.1). NCBI lineage: Bacteria > Bacillati > Actinomycetota > Actinomycetes > Micrococcales > Intrasporangiaceae > Janibacter > Janibacter sp. CX7. The sequence goes on from NZ_CP101464.1 coordinate 1,070,401, forward strand.
AGGACGGTTCACCGAGGCCAAGCTCGACGCGGCCCGCCATCTCGGGGTGCCGGTCGTCGTCGTGTCGCGTCCGGCGCGCGCCGAGGGCGTCGCCGAGGCGAGCGACGCGGTGGCCGCAGCGGCGTGGGTCGAGGACCAGGTCGGCGACTGACCCGCCTCAGCGACGGGCGAGCAGGCGGGCCCCGACGGCCGCGACCAGCGTGACGGCACCCACCCGGCGGGCCAAGTGCACGGCTCGCGGCAGGTCGGCGACGACCGGCGCCGGGCCCGAGCCCATGACGACCCGATCCTCGGCGCCGCTCGCGTAGACGGTGCGCCCGCCGAGGCGCAGGCCAAGGGCGGCGGCGAAGCCCGCTTCCACCGGCCCCGCGTTGGGGCTGGGGTGGTCACGCCCGTCCAGCACCGCGGTGCGCACCACGTCCCGGGCCCGAAGGGGGGTCGCCGCGGCGGTGGCGAGGACGGTCACCCGGGCCGGCGCCCAGCCGAGCACGTCGTCGAGCCGCGCTGCGGCCCAACCAAATCGGGCGTAGCGAGCGGTTCGGTGACCGTGCATCGCGTCGAGGGTGTTGGCCGCGCGGTGGAGCACGACGCCGAGCGGGCCGAGGGCGGCGCCCCAGACGAGGGTGCCGACGACGGCGTCCGAGGAGTTCTCCGCGACGGACTCGACCGCGGCTCGAGCCACCTCGTCGGGGGTGAGGTCGTCGGTGACCCGGCCGACGAGGTTGCGGACCCGCGCGCGGGCGCCGGGCAGGTCGCCGGTGGCGAGCAGGTCGTGGACGGCCAGGCCCTCCCGGCCGAGGCTCGTGCCGCCGAGCGCCGCCCAGGTGAGAGCAGCCGTGGCCATGGCGCGGGCGGGCGCGGGCAGGCGGCCGGCGCCCACACCCAGCGCCACGACGGGGGCGAGGACGACCACCTCGGTGAGGACTCCGGCGGCTCGGGAGTCACGGTGCAGCCGCGTCTCGACGGCCGCGGCCCAGCTGCCGAAGGCCGCGACCGGGTGCCCACGCCGGGGGTCGCCGAGCGCGAGGTCGGCGACCCAGCCGAGGGCGAGCCCGAGCGCGACCTGGTCGAGGCGACGGCCACGGTGGGCCGTGCTCACGCCCCGCCCTTGATCGTCAGCACCTGGCCCGAGACGACGAGGTCGACCCGGTCGGCGGAGGCGGCGATGCGCTGGTTGAGCCAGCCCAGACGGTCGGCGAAGATCCGCCCGGACCGGTGCTCCGACACCAGCCCCCAGCCGACCTCGTTGGTCACTGCCACGGCGAGATCCGTTGCGCGCCAAGCTGCTTCGAGGTCCTCGACGCGCTGCTCGAGGGCGCCGACCCAGTGGTGCTCGGGCGCCTCCCAGGCCTCGATCTCGTCGAGCTGTGCGGTCAGCCAGGTGCCGAGGCAGTCGAGCAGGACCGGCCCCTCTGCGTCCCACAGTGCGCTCGCGGCGTCCGTGCTCTCGACGGTCGACCAGGTCTCCGGTCGCCGCTCGCGGTGGGCCGCGACGCGCGCCGCCCAGTCGGCGTCGTCGCGCTGCGGACCGGCGGCGAGATAGGTGACGGGCGTGCCCTCGGGCAGATGTGGGGGCAGCAGGAGCGACTCGGCGTGCCGGGACTTGCCCGACCGCACACCGCCGGTGACGAGGACACGCATGCTCACCACGCCACCGTCAGCAGGACGAGCAGCACGGTGAGAGCCACCTCGACACCGGCCCCGATGACATCGCCACCCACACCGCCGAAGGTGCTGGCGGCCTTGTCCCGGAGCGAGATCGCCGCCCAGATGGCGACGGGGACGGCCGCTGCCGCCACGAGGACGGCTCGAGTGGTCATCCAGAACGGCGCCGTGGAGCTCCCGTCACCCAGCCCCCCCAGCAGCAGGGCTACCGGCAGCACCGATGCCACGAGGAGGGCGCCGACGGCGAGGACCACGAGCACGGCCCCGGCGAAGGGCACGGTGCCGACGAAGGCGGCCCCGAGCTTCGAGCCCGGTGCGGCCTGCTGCCCGCGACCGCAGACGGCGGCGGCAGCAGCCCGGGACGCCACGACCGCGGCCCCCACGACGAGCGCGCCTCGCCAGCCGGCGCCGAGCAGAGCAGCGATCGCGCCGACCTGCACGAGCAGCACGATCACGAGAGCCACGGCCCCCATCGGGCCGACGTCGCCGCGTCGCATGATCTCGAGCGCCCGCTCGCGGTCCCAGCCGGCACCGAGTCCGTCGACCGTGTCGGCCAGGCCGTCGAGGTGCATGCCCCGTGAGCCGTGGGCCAGGACGCCGAGGGCGAGGGCCGCGGCGACGAGCGGCGGCACGCCGATCTCGACGGTCAGTCCGACGACGACGACCTGGAGTGCCAAGGGGAGGACGGCGAGTGGCGCGAGGAGCAGCGCGGCGCGTGCCGTGTCCGAGGTGATCGTCACCCGACCGCTCGGCGACCGGGTGAAGGTCCCGACCGCCAGGCGCAGCCCTTCGGACGCACTCACGGCGAGGTGGGGGCCGGTGCCTCGAGGGCGTCGACGACGTCGCCGATGACGGTGATGGCCGGGGGAGCGAAGCCCCCTTCGTCCGCCGCGGAGGCGATCTGCGAGAGGGGGGCCCGCACCGACCGCTGCTGCGGGGTGGCCCCGTCCGCGATGCACGCGGCCGGGGTGTCGGCGGACAGGCCGGCGGCGACGAGCGCCTCGGCGATCGCCCCGAGCGTCGCGACGCCCATGAGGACGACGATGGTCAGCCGCGAGGTTGCCAGGGCGGCCCAGTCGACCTCGCTGCGCGTGTCGTCGGGGCCGACGTGCCCGGAGACGACGGCGACGCCCTGCGAGAGGCCGCGGTGGGTCACGGGGATGCCGGCGAGCGCCGGGACGGAGAAGGCGGACGAGACACCGGGCACGGCCTCGACGGCGATGCCGGCGGCGACGCAGTGGTTCCACTCCTCGCCACCGCGGCCGAAGAGGTAGCCGTCGCCGCCCTTGAGCCGGACGACGGTGCGCCCCGCGCGCGCGTGCTCGACGAGCAGCTCGTTGATGCGCTCCTGGGGGGTGAACTCGCCGCGCGGGATCTTGCCCACGTGGACGATCTCGGCCTGCGGGGCGATCTCGTCGAGCGCGGCGACCGGGCCCAGGCGGTCGGTGACGACGACGTCGGCGGCGGCGAGCGCGTCGCGGCCGGCGACGGTGAGCAGGCCGGGGTCACCGGGCCCCCGCCGACGAGGACGACCCGCCCGGTGGCGGTGGTGGTGGCGTCGGTCATGCGGTCCTCCGGTGGGAGAGATGGGCCAGCTCTCGCAGCAGCCCGTCGATGGTGTGGGGGTCACGGACGGCGATCCGCACCCAGGTGGCGTCGAGCCCGGGGAAGGTGTCTCCACGGCGCACGGCCCAGCCCGCGTCGCGCAGATGCTCGCGGACCCCGGCCCCGACCTGCGCCAGGACGAAGGGGGCGTCGCCGCCGCCGGTCGGGATGCCCAGGGCCTGCAGCCCCGTGGTCAGGTGCCGGCGCCAGCCGGCGAGCTCCTCGGTGGCGCGCCCCGCCTCGGTCAGGGCGGCGGGGGTCGCGGTCTCGGTCATGACCCGCAGCGCGAGCGAGCCGACCGACCAGTGCGGCTGGTGCGCGGCGAGGGCCGCGACGAGCTCGGCGTCGCCGACGACATAGCCGGCACGGATGCCGGCGACGGCCCAGGTCTTCGTCAGCGAGCGGACGACGAGCAGACCGGTGAGGTCACCGCCGACGAGCGACTCGCGCTCGCCGGGCACGGCGTCGATGAAGGCCTCGTCGACGAGCAGCACGCGCCCGGGCCGCGCGAGCGTGCGGATGGCGTCGGCCGGGTGCAGCACGCCCGTCGGGTTGGTCGGGTTGCCGATGACGACGAGGTCGGCGTCGCCGACCTGCCCGAGTGCCTCGGGAGTGAGCGCGAAGTCGTCCTCGGCCCGCAGCAGCACGTGCCGCACGTCGTGGCCTGCGGCGCGCAGTGCCGCCTCGGGCTCGGTGAACTGCGGGTGCACGACGACCGCGTCACGCGGCGTCAGCGCCCGCGCGACGAGCGTGAAGGCCTCCGCCCCGCCGCTCGTCGGCAGCACCTGGCCGCGGGCCACCCCGTGCCGCGCCGCGATCGCATCGCGCGCCACGGTGGCGTCCGGATAGCTCGCCACCTTGCCGAGCTCATCCACCAGCGCTCGCGTGAGCCACTCCGGAGGACTCGTCAGCCGTACGTTGACCGCCAGGTCCACCAGGTCGTCTGACACCTCGACGTCCCCGTGATGCCGCAGCGGATCGGGCACCGATCCCTCGAAGGCGACCGGTGACGGGCTCACCGGGAAGGACGTGGTTCGGGCTGGGGTGGCGCGACTCAAGGGCTGAGCCGGTTGCGATGAGTCAGGTGAGGGCTCCGAGGACTCGTGGTGCACGGGCGAAGCCCCCAGCGCCACCCCACCCGATCCACGGACGCCCCAGCCCCGAGCCGCGTCGACGAAGGAGGCGGCGACGTCGGGGGAGCCGGCCCAGTGGGTGTGCAGGTAGGAGGCGACGAGGGTCGCGCGGCCGGTGCCGGCGGGGTCGAGGGCGAAGCCCTCGGTGCGTCCGCCGAGGTCCCACGCCGCCTGCGTGCCGAAGGGCGGATCGGTCACCGTGCGGTGGAACTCGTGGCCCGTCACGCGGGTGCCGGCGGGGCCGGCGACCGAGTCGACGAGCGAGGTCGCCTCGCGGTAGCCGAGGGTCAGCCGTCGGCCCATCGCGGCACGGGCCGGCAGGGCACCGACCATCGGGTGGTCGTCGAGGGTCTCGGCGAGGTAGAGCATGCCGGCGCACTCGGCGATGGTCGGCATGCCATCGGCGACGGCATCCCGGATCACCTGCACGAGAGGGCGGTTGGTCGCGAGGGTGCGTGCGTGCACCTCGGGGAACCCGCCGCCGAGGTAGAGGGCGCAGGTGCCCTCGGGCAGTGCCGAGTCGCGTGCCGGGTCGACCTCGACGACTCGCGCACCCGCCGCTTCGAGCAGCTCGACGGTCTCGGGGTAGCGGAAGGTGAAGGCCCGGCCTCCGGCGACGGCGATGACGACCTCCCCTCGAGACGCGTGCTGCCCTTCGAGACGGCGCTGGCGCGCCTCCTCAGGACCTGCAAGCTCCTCAGGGAGCGAGGGGTCCCACGGCTCGACGTCGAGGTCGGGTGCGGTGCGTGCGGCGGCGAGGAGCGCGTCGAGGTCGAGGTGCTCCTCGGCGACGGCGGCGATGTGGTCGAGGGTGGCCGCGGCCTCGCCGCGCTCGGCGGCGGGCACGAGCCCGAGGTGGCGTGAGGGCACGTGCATCGCGGCGTCACGGGGGAGCACGCCCCACACGGGGACGCCGACGCCTTCGACGGCGCGGCGGGCCTCGTCGCCGTGGCGGGGGGTGCCGGCCTTGTTGAGCACGACGCCGACGACGTCGAGGTCGGGGTCGATGGTCGCGAGACCGTGCACCGTCGCGGCGACGGTCCGCGAGGTCGAGCTGATGTCGACGACGAGCACGACGGGGGTGCGCGTGAGGGCCGCGACGTGCGCGCTCGAGGCGAAGCCGTCGCCCCCGAGCCGCCCGTCCATGAGCCCCATGACGCCCTCGAGGACGGCGACGTCCGCGGGCGTCGGGTGGGTGGCGCCGCGGGCGAGGAGGGGAGCGACCCTCCCTTCGCCCACGAGCCACGGGTCGAGGGTGCGGCTCGGTCGCCCGGTCGCCAGCGCGTGGTAGCCGGGGTCGATGTAGTCGGGGCCGACCTTGGCCGGCGCGACGGTGAGACCGCGCCGGGCGAGGGCGGCCATGATCCCCACGGCGATCGTCGTCTTGCCGTGGCCCGACGCGGGCGCCGCGACGAGCACCCGGGGGAGGGCCGTCACCACTCGATGCCCTTCTGGCCCTTCTGCCCCTGGTCGAAGGGGTGCTTGACCTTGGTCATCTCGGTGGCGACGTCGGCGATCTCGAGCAGCCGCGGGTGCGGGTCGCGGCCGGTGATGACGACGTGCTGGTAGCCGGGCCGGTTGGTCAGCGTGTCGATGACGTCGTCGAGCTCGACCCAGCCCCACTTCATGACATAGGTGAACTCGTCGAGGATGTAGACGGTGTGCGTCTCGTCGGCGAGGCGACGCTTGATCTCCTCCCAGCCCTCACGCGCATCGGCGGCGTGGTCCTCCTCGGACCCGGCCTTGCGCGACCACGACCAGCCCGAGCCCATCTTGTGCCACTCGACGGGACCCCCTTCGCCCGTCTCCTCGTGGACGCGGCCGAGGGTCTTGTAGACCTCCTCCTCGCCGATGCGCCACTTCGCGGACTTGACGAACTGGAAGACGCCGATCGACCAGCCCTGGTTCCACCCGCGCAGGCCGAGGCCGAAGGCCGCCGTCGACTTGCCCTTGCCGACGCCACCGTGGACGACGACGAGCGGGCGGTTGCGGCGCTGCCGCGTGGTGAGTCCGTCCTCGGGCGTGACGGGGGTCTGTCCCTGGGCCATCAGGCGGCGCTCCTTCGGGGGGTGGTGCGGTCGGTGACGATCTCGACGAGGCCGCTCGCGGCGACCTGCTCGAGGGCGATGTGCTCGGCGCCCATGCGGTGGGCGAGGTCGGCGGCCAGGCCCATGCGGAAGCGGCCCGACTCGCAGTCGACGACGACGGTCTCGGCCGTGTGGCCCCAGGCGTCGGCGATGCGCTGCGCCCGGGCGAGAGCATCAGGCCCGGCCGTGGCCCGGCCGTCGGTGACGAGGACGACGAGCGCGCGCTGGTTGCGGTCGCGGATGCGCTCTCGCGCAACGACCCTGGCGATCTCGGTCAGTCCCTCGGCGAGCGGGGTGCGCCCGCCGTGCGGCATCTCGGCGAGGCGGGCGGCGGCGGCGTCGACGGACGAGGTGGGCGGCAGCGCCAGCTCCGCGCCGGTCCCGCGGAAGGTCACCAGACCCACCCGGTCACGTCGCTGATAGGCGTCGAGCAGGAGCGAGAGGACGGCGGTCTTGACCTCGCCCATCCGCTTGCGCGCGGCCATCGAGCCGGAGGCGTCGACGGCGAGGAGCACGAGGTTGGCCTCGCGGCCGCGGGTGATGGCGTGGCGCAGGTCGTCGCCGGTCACCCGGGCGGGCCCGGTGCGGGCGGCCCGGCGGGCGGCGGAGGCGCGCAGGGTGGCGGTCAGGTGCACCGGCGACCCGGCGGGCTCGTGCCCGGCCGGGTGGGTGCCGACGACCCGCCCGCGGGGGTGAGTGCGGGGGAGCGGCGACCGGTCGGGCCGGCGCCGACGCCGGTGAGCTCGAGCCGGCGGGCGCGGTAGGGCTCGGTGGCCGCGGCGGTGCCGGTGGGGGTCGGCTGGGCACCCGCAGGGGGCGAAGGGGGTGACTCGGGGGCCTCCGCCGACTCGTCCGGGGAGTCGGGGGTTGGGTCGGCGGACGACTGGGGCCCGGTCGGGGGCTGGTCGCCGGACGACGTCGAGCTCGGGGGCGGGCCGGAGGGGTCGGCGTCGGGCGCCTCGCCCGGGCCCTCGTCGGGCTGGTCGCCGCTGTCGTCGGGCTCGCCGCCACCCGGCGGGTCGTCCTCGGGTTCCTCGTCGAGCAGCCGGTCGAGCAGGTCCTCGTCGAGCCCCGGAGCGTCGAAGGGGGCACGACGGCGCCGGTGGGGCAGGGAGAGCAGCGCCGCGGCCCGGATGTCCTCGCGGGTCACCTGCGCGCGGCCCTGCCAGGCGGCGTGCGCCGCGGCGGTCCGCGCGGTGACGATGTCGGCGCGCATGCCGTCGACGTCGAAGCCGGCGCACACCCGGGCGATGGTGCGCAGCGTGCGCTCGTCGAGCCGCACCGAGCGCACCGCCTCGCGGGCGGCGGCGAGGCGCTGGGTCAGCTCGGCCTCGGCGTCGGCGAAGCGGGCCGCGAAGCCCGCCGGGTCGAGGTCGGCCTCGAGGCGACGTCGTACGACCTCGGCGCGCACGTGCGGGTCGCGGCTCGCGGCGACGTGCACGGTCAGGCCGAAGCGGTCGAGCAGCTGCGGGCGCAGCTCGCCCTCCTCGGGGTTCATCGTGCCGACGAGGGTGATCCGGGCCGGGTGCGAGATCGAGACGCCGTCGCGCTCGACGGTGTTGCGGCCCATCGCCGCGGCGTCGAGCAGCACGTCGACGAGGTGGTCGTGGAGCAGGTTGACCTCGTCGACGTAGAGGATCCCGCGGTGGGCCTCGGCGAGCAGGCCGGGCTGGTAGGCCGCCTCGCCGTCACCGAGCGCGCGGCGCAGGTCGAGGGAGCCGACGACGCGGTCCTCGGTCGCACCGACCGGCAGCTCGACGAGCCGGGCCGGGCGGGTCGTGGCCGCGCTCTCGTGCGGGCCGTCGGGGCAGTCCTCGTCGCGGTCGGGGTCGCAGCCGAAGCGGCAGTCGCTCGCGACCCGCTGCTCGGGCAACACCGAGGCGAGGGCCCGGACGGCCGTCGACTTGGCCGTGCCCTTCTCGCCCCGGACGAGCACGCCGCCGATCTCGGGGGAGATCGCGCTCAGCAGCAGTGCCGACGTCAGCTCGTCGGCGCCCACGAGCGCGGTGAAGGGGAAGGTGGGGGTGCGGGACCCGGTGCGGCTCACAGCGGCGGCCTCCTGGCGAGTGTCCACGCTCGCCGTCCGACGACGTCATCGCGGGTTCGCGACGACGGGCACCGACCGAGTGTCTGGCTCTGGCCGTGTGGGCCGTGACAGTGGCGGGACCGCTCCGGAGTTGCACCGGATTCCTCGGTGGGGTGCCTGGGCGAGATCCTCTCACAGCGGGGCTAGGCCCTAGGGTGGGCGTCCGTGATCGAGGTCGTGGGTATCGGGGACGACGGGTGGTCCGGCCTGGACGAGGCCCGACGCGCCCTCATCACCGGTGCCACGATCCTCCTCGGGGGCGCCCGCCACCTCGACCTGCTCGCCCCCCACGCGCCGGACGCCCGGCTCGTGCCCTGGCCCAGCCCCCTTCGCCCGGCGCTGCCCGCACTCGTCGAGGCGCACCCCGACGCCGTCGTCCTCGCCAGCGGCGACCCGCTGCGCTCCGGCATCGCGACGACCCTCATCGACGTCGTCGGGGCCGAGCGTGTCCGCGTCCACCCTGCCGTCGGCAGCGATGCCCTCGCCCGGGCCAGACAGGGCTGGTCCGCGGAGGAGACGCTCGTCGTCACGACGGTCGGGCGCGACCTGCGCGCGGTCCTGCCCCACCTGACCGACGGTGCCCGTCTCGTCGTCCTCCTCTCCGACGGTGACGGTCCGGCCCGTCTGGCGGCCCTGCTCACCGAGCACGGCTGGGGCGCAACGACGCTCACCGCTCGCTGGCACCTCGGCAGCCCCGACGAGGGCGCCCACTCAGGCCGCGCCGACGGCTTCGCCGAGGCCACGCCCGACCTCGTGCTCGCCTGCCTCGACGTGCGCGCCGACGACCCCACCGTGGCCGGCGCGACCGCCGGCCCGGTGCCCGGCCGCCCCGAGGACTTCATCGACCACGACGGCCAGCTGACGAAGCGCGACGTGCGCGCGAGCGGCCTGGCCCGCCTGCGTCCCACGCCCGGTGCGCACCTGTGGGACCTCGGCGCCGGCAACGGCTCCGTGGCCCTCGAGTGGTGCCTCGCCGTCGACCGCGCGACCGTCACCTGCGTCGAGCGCGACGCGACCCGCGCCCAGCGCATCCGCGACAACGCCGCCGCCCTCGGCCTCGCTGCTCGGGTCGACGTCGTCGTCGGCGACACCGCCGGCACCGACCTGACGACGCTGACCGCACCCGACGCGGTCTTCGTCGGCGGCGGGCTCGACCCCGACCTGCTCGACCGGGCCTGGTCCTCCCTTCGCCCCGGCGGACGGCTCGTCGCGCACGCCGTGACGCTCGAGGGGGACGCCGCACTCATCGGCCTGCACGCCCGCACCGGGGGCGAGCTCACCCGCCTGTCGGTGGAGCGGGCCGTGCCGCTCGGGCGCTTCCTGTCGTGGACGCCCGCCCGCACCGTCACCCAGCTCGCCGCGATCCGCACCGACTCCGAGGACCAGACATGACCGTTCACTTCATCGGCGCCGGCCCCGGTGCCGCCGACCTGCTGACGATCCGCGCGACCCGACTGCTCGCGGCGAGCCCGGTCTGCCTCTACGCCGGCACCTACCTCGACGCGGCCGTCCTCGAGCACTGCCCCGAGGGGGTCCGGCTCGTCGACACCCAGGACCTCGACCTCGACGGGATCACCGCCGAGTGCGTGGCCGCGCACGAGCGCGGCGAGGACGTCGCCCGGCTGTGCTCCGGCGACCCGAGCGTCTACTCCGCGATCGCCGAGCAGACCCGCCGGCTCGACGCCGCCGGCGTGCCGTGGGACATCACGCCCGGCATCGCCGCCTACGCCGCGACCGCCGCCCGGCTCGGCCGCGAGCTCACCGTGCCCGAGGTCGCCCAGTCCGTCGTGCTCACCCGCGCGCAGCGCGACTCGACGGCGATGCCGTCGGGGGAGAGCCTCGAGGCCTTCGCCGCGACCGGTGCGACCCTCGTGCTGCACCTGGCGATCCGCCGCGCCCGCGAGCTCGCGGACCGGCTCGCCGAGCACTACGGCGCCGACTGCCCCGTCGCCGTCGCCTACCGGGTGGAGCAGCCCGAGGAGATCGTCCTGCGCGGCACCCTCGCCGACATCGCCGACCAGGTCGAGGCGCACGACCTGCGGCAGGCCGCGATCATCGTCGTCGGGTGGGCGCTGCGGGCCGAGGGCTTCGTCGAGTCGCACCTCTACTCGTGCCGTCGGGCGGCCGAGCGCGAGGAGCGGACGGCGGCAGACATCCCGGGCGGGCTTCGCTAGTCTCGGCCGCAGCCTTCGCCTCCACCTGGGGGAACCCGGTGAGAGTCCGGGACGGTCGCGCCACTGTGAGCGGGTCTTCCGCGAGTCAGGAACTCCGGGGCGAGGGCTGCCGCGGTCGGACGCGTCATCCGGCCAGAGAGAGAGTGCACCGATGCACATCGCCGAGGGCTTCCTGCCCCCGGTCCACGCCGCCGCGTGGACCGCTGTCGCCGCCCCCTTCGTCATCCATGGCACCCGCAGTGCCGCCCGCGTCGTGCGGGACAACCCGAGTGCCCGCCTGCTGCTCGGCGCTGCCGGCGCCTTCACCTTCGTCATGTCGGCGATCAAGCTGCCGTCGGTCACCGGCTCGAGCTCGCACCCGACGGGCACCGGGGTCGGCGCGATCATCTTCCGCCCCCCGGTCATGGCCCTGCTCGGCACGATCGTGCTGCTCTTCCAGGCGCTGCTTCTCGCCCACGGTGGCATCACGACGCTCGGGGCCAATTTCGTCTCGATGGCGGTCGTCGGTCCGTGGGTCGGCTACGGGCTCTTCCGGCTGCTCGCCGCGGCTCCCTTCGTCGTGCGGGTCTTCGTCGGCGTCGCGATGGCCAACCTCGCCACCTATGTCACGACCGCCACGCAGCTCGCGCTGGCCTACCCCGAAGGGGGATTCGTCGAGGCGTGGGGTCGCTTCCTCGGGATCTTCGCCGTGACCCAGGTGCCGCTCGCGATCGTCGAGGGCCTCGTCGGCGTGCTGCTCCTCAATGCCCTCATCGCGTGGGCGCGGCCCGAGCTGGAGGACCTGCAGGTCGTGCCCGCCGAGACCGTCGAGACCACGGAGGCCGCTCGTGCGTGAGTCCACCCAGACCCTCGGTCGGCGCGGCGTCGCGCTCGTCGTCGGCGCCATCGTCCTCGTCCTCGTCGTCGCGCTCTACCTCGGTGGCCGGGCGGCCTCGGGTGAGGAGGAGGCCTTCGGCGGGTCCGATGCCGCCGCGACCGCCCAGCTCGAGGAGGCCGGTCACGAGCCGTGGTTCGAGCCGCTCCTGCCGCCCGCCGGTGGCGAGATCGAGTCGGGCCTCTTCGCCCTGCAGGCGGGTCTCGGCGGTCTCGCGCTCGGCTACGTCTTCGGTCGGCTCAAGGGACGGCGCACCCGGACCGAGACGGTCGACCCCCGCGCATGAGGCCCACCCTCGACGACGCCGCGTGGTCCTCCCGGTGGCGGACCCGCTCGACGCTGGAGAAGTCCCTTCTCTGCCTGGGCCTGCTCCTCGTCGCCGCGACGACCACCTCGATGGCGGTGGCCGGGCTCGTCGGGGCGTGCGCCGTCGGCCTCGCGGCGCTCGCCCGGGTCCCGGTCGGCGTGTGGCTGCGGGCGATGATCGGGCCGGCGGTCTTCGTCGGCATCGGTGCGGTGACCATCGCGGTGACCTTCGGCCCCGGTGACCTGTGGTCCTTCGGTCCTGTCGGCATCGACACCGGGAGTGCCTCCCGGGCCGCGCTCGTCGCCGCCCGGGCGCTCGCGGCCACGAGCGCGATGGTCCTGCTCGCGGCGACCACCCCGATGGTCGACCTGCTCGCCGGGCTGCGGCGGGCGCGGGTGCCGGAGGTGGCCGTCGACATCGCGGCCGTCACCTATCGGATGATCTTCGCCCTGCTCGACGCCGCGTCGGCGATCCGGGCCGCGCAGGCCGGGCGGCTGGGCTACGCGAGCGGCCGGGCCGCGCGGCGCTCGGTCGGCCAGCTGTGCGCCGCGGTGCTCGTCGCCGCGTGGGACAAGGCCCGCCGTCTCGAGGACGGACTGGCCGGTCGTGGCGGGGTCGCCGCCGTGCCGCTCGTGCCTGCCCGGGCCGTGTCGACCCCCTTCGTCCTGGCGGCGGGAGTGCTCGTCGTCGGGCTGGCCGGGCTGTCGCTGAGGGCGGGGTTGGCATGACGCACCGCCTCGGCTCCTGGACACCTCCCGACGACGCGGCCACCGTCCTCGCGCTGCGCGGCGTGCACGCCGGCTATCCCGGGGCTCCGGGCGTCCTCGACTGCGTCAGCCTGACGATCGGCACCGGCCGGCGCATCGCGATCCTCGGGGCCAACGGCTCCGGCAAGACGACGCTGCTGCGCGTGCTGTCCGGCGCTCACGAGCCGGCCGAGGGGGCGGTCGTCTCGGGCGGTGAGGTGCTGCGGCACACGCGGCGCGGCCTGACCGCCCACCGGCAGCGGGTGCAGCTGGTCATGCAGGACCCGGACGACCAGCTCTTCAGCGCCGACGTGCGCAGCGACATCGCCTACGGGCCGACCAACCTCGGGTTGCCTGCTGAGGAGATCGCGGACCGGGTCGACGAGGCGCTCGCGGTGCTCTCGCTCGCGGCGCTCGCCGACCGTCCGGTGCACCGGCTCTCCTTCGGTCAGCGCAAGCGGGTCGCGGTGGCCGGTGCGCTCGCGATGCACCCCCGGGTGCTGCTGCTCGACGAGCCGACGGCGGGGCTCGACCCGGCCGGGGTCGAGGAGATGCTCGCCGCCGTCGCGGCGCTCGAGGCGCACGGCACGACGGTCGTGCTGTCGACCCACGACGTCGACCTCGCCTGGAGCTGGGCCGACGAGGTCGCGCTCGTCGTCGACCACGTCGTCCACCAGGGCGAGGTGACCGACGCCCTGACCGACGGTGCCCTCGTCGAGGCGGCCCGGCTGCGCCCGCCGTGGTCGGTGCAGCTGCTGCGCGAGATGGGGATCGAGCCGGCCGCGGTCGGCTGGCCCCGCACGCCCGCCGAGGTGGCGGTGGCGCTCGGGTCGTCCCACGCGTCCCACGGTTCTCGGGTCACCCGATAATCCGCGGGTCAGCGCTCGCGGGCGGCCAGTACCTGCTCGCGCAGGATGTCGGCGTGGCCCGCGTGCTGGGCGAGCTCGCGCAGCACGTGCAGGAGGACCCAGCGAAGGGGGAGCGGCCCCCGACGGTTGCCGGTCACCACGTCGTCGAGGTCGAGCCCGGCGATCGCCGCCCGGCTGTCCTCGCACGCCCGGCGGTGCGCGGCCCCGACCGAGGCGATGGTGTCGTGCGGGCTCAGCTCGAAGGACTCGTCAGGGGTCGCGGGGATCCCGATCTCGGTGCGCGAGCGGCCGCGGACGCCTTCGTCGAACCACACGCGCTCGACGAAGGTGGCGTGCTTGACCAGCCCGAGCAGGGTCGTGCGCGACGGCACCAGGCTGCGGCGTGCCTGGTCCTCGGTCAGGCCCTCGAGGCAGCGGCCCAGTGCCCCTCGGTGCTCGTCGACGAATGCGAGGAGTTGCTCGCGCGCCGACGCGTCGAAGGGGACCTCGTGCTCGAAGGGCGGCTGGTTCACCCCTCGACGGTAGCCGCGGCTCACCCCTCGGCGTAGACCTCGGCCGCGCCGTCGACCTCACCGGCTCGTCGCGGCTCGGGCCCGACGACCTCGAAGAGCATGGCCGTGAACTGCCCGTCCTGCTCGACCCGCTCGCGCCGCAGCCGCAGGCGCCGCGGCAGCAGGGGAGCGCCGGCGCCCAGGACGACGGGCGTCTGGTGGACCCACACCTTGTCGAGCAGCCCGGCGTCGGCGAACTGACCGGCAAGGTCGCCGCCGCCGACGATCCACACGTCCTTGCCCGCTGCCGCCTCGGTCGCCGCGGCGTGCAGCTCGCGCACGTCGCCCGCGTGCGCCTGCACCCCCTCGGGCAGGTCGAGGTCGCGGTGCGTGACGATCCACGAGGGCTGCTCGTAGGGCCAGGCGAAGTCCCGCCCGTCGTGCGTCAGCTCGCGGTGCACCCACGCATAGGTGTTGGCCCCGCACACGACGGCCCCGACCGTCGGGATGAACTGGTCGAAGTCGAGGCTGTCCCCGTCGCCGTACCTCCCGCCGGGGTCCTTGTCGTGGGCCGGCGTCGCGAAGAGCCATGACAGGCTCTCCTCGTCGTCGGCGATGTAGCCGTCGAGACTCGTCGCGGTGCAGTAGATCGTCGCCATCGACCCAGCGTGACAGGCACCACCGACACCCGTCCCCGCCGCCGCGACGAGGCGCGGTTACGCTCCCTTCGCCCTGCCCGAGACCCCGAGGACACCCACGATGAACCGCGTCCCCCGCATCCTGTGGACCGTCGCGACCGCGAGGCGTCGCGGGCCCGTCGCCCCCGGCGAGGTCGCCGTGCTGCCGCTGCGGGTGCTGCCCAACGACATCGACTTCGCGTGGCACATGAACAACGGCGTCTACTTCACGATGGCCGACCTCGGACGCATCGACCTGGCGATCCGCTCCGGGTGGGGTCTGGCGCAGGTGCGCAAGCGGGTGGCGCCGGTCGTCATGCAGGAGACGATGACCTTCCGCAGCTCGCTGCAGCCGCTGCAGGCCTACGAGCTGCACACCGTGATCGCCGGCTGGGACCGCGTCAGCGTCTTCTTCGAGCAGCGTTTCGTCGTGGACGGTCAGGTGAGCGCGCAGGCGCTGGTGCGCATGCGCTTCCTCCAGCGCGGCAAGGGCGTCGACACCGACCGGCTGTGGCCGATGCTCGGGATGACGCCGCCGCCCAGCCACGTGCCGGACTGGGCGAAGGGGTGGGGAGACGGGACCCGGCTGCCCTCGCCGCGCGAGGACGCACCGGCAGGACCGCCGCCCTTCTGGGGGTGAGCACAAGAGGTCGTCCTGGTGCATCTCGTGGCGTTGACCGCGCCAGATCGCCCTCAGTGCGACCTCTTGTGCACGGCAGTCAGTCCACCGAGCGCGGGGTCCACACCCGACCGTCGTCGGTGACCCGGGTGGTCGAGGCACCGACGACGACGAGGCAGCCCATGTCGACGGCCTCGACGTCGAGCTCGCCGAGGGTCGTCACCCACGACGACTCCTCGTCGCGGCCGACGTGGCGCGCGACGACGACGACGCGGTCCGGGCCGACCGCGTCGACGAGCAGGTCACGGGCGGCGCCGAGGGTGTCAGGGCGCGAGCGGGAGCGCGGGTTGTAGAGGGCGATCGAGATGTCGTTCGTCGCGAGCGCGGTCAGCCGTGCGGCGAGGACGTCCCACGGCTTGAGGTTGTCGCTGAGGTTGACCAGCGCGTGGTCGCCGCCGAGGACGGCACCGACGAGGGCGCTCGCCGCGTGGGCCGCGGTGACGCCCGGCACGACGTCGACCGGCACGTCGGCGTAGCCGGGGTCGTCGGACAGAGCTGCCTCGCGCGACTCGAAGAGCGCCGTCGACATGCCGAAGACACCAGCGTCACCACCCGAGACGAGCGCGACGTCCGCCCCCTCGCGGGCCAGGTCGAGCGCCAGGCGCCCGCGGTCGAGCTCGACGGAGTTGCCGGAGGCGTGGCGGGTCAGGCCCTCGCGCTGCGGCACCCGCGCGACGTAGGGCGCGTAGCCGACGACGTGGTCGACCCGGGCGAGCACCTCGCTCGCCTGCGGCGTCAGCCAGTGGTCCGGCCCCGGCCCGAGACCGACGACGTGCACCGTGCCCACCTCCTGCTGATCGAGGTGGGAGGCCGCCCGCGGCCGACCCTCGAGATCAGGGGACTCCGTACCACCCGTCAGCCGCGCGAAGTCCGCGGCCCGGCCGGCGGCATCGTCACGCAGCCCCTCGCCGGGGACGACGACGATCGACATGTAGGGCACCCGGCCCTCGTCGACCTCGGCAGCCGGCATGACGAGCTCGCCCGGGTAGGACGCGCGCTCGACGTAGACGGCACGCTCGAGCATCCCTGCCTGGCGCAGGGCCTCTCGGACACCGGCGAAGGTGCGGCCGAGCTTCATGATGATCGCCGCATCGGTGTCGGCGAGACGCCGAGCCAGCTCGGGCACGGGCAAGGTGCCGGGCAGGACGGTGAGGGTGTCCTCGTGACGGCACAGGCCGGTCGCGACCGCGGCGGTGGCGGCGGACAGCGAGGTGATCCCGGGGACGACCTCGGTGGGGTAGCGCGGACTCAGCCGGTCATGGACGTACATGAAGGAGCCGAAGAAGAGCGGGTCGCCGATGGCGAGGACGACGACGCTGCGGCCGGCAGCAAGGTGGGTCTCGAGCCGGTCGCAGCACTCGTCGTAGAAGTCGGCGAGGGCCCCGTAGTAGCCGCGAGGGTGGTCGGTGAAACCGGTCGTCACCGGGTAGCGCAGCTCTTCCTCGATGGCACCCTCGGGGATGAGGTCGGCGGCGATGGAGCGCGCGAGCGACTGCTTGCCGGTGCCCGCGTGGTAGGCGATGACATCGGCGTCACGGATGAGCCGGGCGGCTTTGAGAGTGATGAGCTCGGGGTCGCCGGGGCCGATGCCGACGCCGTAGAAGCGGCCGCCGCTCATGCCAGCTCGTCCCGGTGGGCGAGGGCGTTGAGCGCGGCAGCGGCCATCGCGGACCCGCCACGGCGGCCGTGGACGACGAGCCAGGGGACCGGGCCGCCGGGCAGGTCGTGCTCGGCGAGGGCGACCTTGGACTCCGCGGACCCGACGAAGCCGACGGGCATCCCGATGATCGCGGCGGGACGCGGGGCGCCGTCGTGGAGCAGTTCGAGCAGGTGGAAGAGGGCGGTCGGCGCATTGCCGATCGCGACGACGGCACCCTCGAGCCGCTCGCCCCAGAGGGAGACGGCGGCGGCCGCGCGGGTCGTGCCCCACTGGGCGGCGAGGTCGGGCACCTGCGGCTCGCGCAGGGTGCAGACCACCTCGTTGTCGACGGGCAGGCGGCGGCGGGTGACGCCCTGCGCGAGCATGTTGCTGTCGGTGAGGATCGGCGCCCCGGCGACGAGCGCAGCGTGGGCGGCAGCGGCGACCTCGGGGTGGCCGGCGATCTCGCTCGTGATGCCGACGTCACCGGCGGCGTGGATGATCCGCACGGCAGCACCGTGAAGGTCGGCGGGCAGGCCGCTGAGGTCGGCCTCGTCGCGGATCATCCCGAAGGAGCGGCGGTAGATCTCCTGCCCGTCGGTGACGTAGTCGTACCGGCGAGGCGGTTGGCGAAGGGGGTTCATCAAGCCTTCTCGTGTTGTGCCGCAACGACATCCGCTGCGCTGGTGGGGTTGAGGGCGGTCGCGTGGGCGCGGGCGGGGTGGCCGCACGAGCGCTCGCAGCCGATGACGTGCACGGCCGGTCCGGTGACGTCGACGAAGGGGGCGGCCTCCAGGGCGAGGTCGCGCGTGCGGGTGGTCGTCCGCCCGCACGAGGGGGCTCCGGCGCAGGCGGTGAGGACGGTCCAGGGTGAGTCTGGGGACGTCGCGAAGCCGGCCGCCGCGAGCTCCTCGGCCCGCGCGCCCCCCGGCACGACGACCGAGCGCCAGGGTGTGATGCGCAGCGTCCCCTTGAGCGCCGCGGCCATCGCCGGCGTCAGCAGCCCCAGCGGAACGAGCGCCACCAGGTCCTCACCCACCGGCCCCGGCGCGGGCGGGGCACCCGCCACGACGTCGAAGGGATCACCCCCCGGCAGCAGGTCGGCCCGGGCCTCCTCCGGGAGGTCGCGCAGGTTCCACGTGCGGGTGTCGGTGCGTGCGGCGAGGAAGCGCCGGGCGACGTCGAGCCCGGCCTCGGCGGACTCGTCGCGGGGGACGCTGATCGCGCGACCGTCGGCGACGACCTGTGCGATGCCCCCTTCGCCCAGCTCGGCCACGACCGCGACGTCCCACGGCTCGGCGAGCACGGGGCCGCCGGGGGAGGCGACGGCGAGCAGGAAGCGCCC
Source organism: Janibacter sp. CX7 (assembly GCF_024362365.1). Lineage (NCBI taxonomy): Bacteria > Bacillati > Actinomycetota > Actinomycetes > Micrococcales > Intrasporangiaceae > Janibacter > Janibacter sp. CX7. The sequence goes on from NZ_CP101464.1 coordinate 1,088,778, forward strand.
CGGCAGCCCGGCCAGCCCGGGGTCCGCGAGCAGCCCCTCGTCGAGGGCGGTCACGAGGTCGTCGAGCCCGGGATGCGGATCGGCGACGATGTTGCGCGCCTTGTCGTGCGGCCCGGAGGGGACGAGCCCGAGGTCGCCGATCGCCGTGATGAGCTCACGGGGGAGCGGGTCGGGCAGGCCGCGCAGCTGCAGGCTGCCCCGCGAGGTGAGCGTGATGTCCGGGTTGCCGAATCGCTGTGCGAGAGAAGAGATCTCGCGCAGCGTGGAGGCATCCACCCGACCGCCGGGGATGCGCAGGCGCACCATCGCCCCGTCTGCCGAGACGAAGGGGGTGAGCAGCCCCGGGCAGCGGTCGGCGCCGCTGCGGGAGGGCGTCGGTGTGCTCACGGCAGGGCAGCCTACGCGGCCCCGGTAGGCTGCCGGACAACCGAGCAGCGCGGAACCCGGTGCAAGTCCGGGACGGTCCCGCCACTGTGAGCGAAACCCCCTTCGCGAGTCAGACACGCCCTGTCGGCCGGCTCGCACGAGACCGTGCGGGTCCCTCCCTTCGACCGCGGGGCGCGGACCCCCGCCAAGGAGCCAGACGTGACCACCGTCGCCCTGCTGTCCACCTCCGACACCGACCTGCTGAGCGCGCGCAGCGCCGGTGCGGACTACGTCGTCGGCAACCCGGCTCGCCTCACCGACGAGCAGATCGCCGAGCGCGTCGCCGGCGCCGACATCGTCGTCGTGCGCTACCTCGGATCCCCGCAGGGGCTGTGGGAGGGCTTCGCGGACCTGCGTGCGGCGAGCGCTCCGCTCGTCGTCCTCGGCGGCACCCAGGAGCCCGACGCGGCGCTCATGGAGCTGTCGACGGTCCCGCCCGGCACCGCGGCCGAGGCCCACCGCTACCTGGCCGAAGGGGGACCGGCCAACCTCGCGCAGCTGCACGCCTTCCTCGGCGACACCCTCCTGCTCACCGGTGAGGGCTTCGAGGCGCCGCAGGCGCTGCCGCAGTGGGGCGTCCTCGAGCGCGACGAGCCTGCCGCCCTCGACACCTCCGGCAGCGACACCCGTCGTCCCCGCGTCGGCGTCCTCATCTACCGGGCCCAGTACGCCGCCGGCAACACCGACTACGCGCACGCGCTCGCCGACGCGATCGACGCGGCCGGCGGCCAGGGCGTCGTCATCCACTCCGCCTCGCTGCGCGACGCCCCCGACGGTCTGCTCGAGCACCTCGGCACCCTCGACGCGCTCGTCACGACGGTCCTCGCGGCCGGCGGCACCAAGCCCGCCACCGCCGGCGCCGGCGAGGACGACGAGGCCTGGGACGTCGAGAAGCTCGCCGCCCTCGACATCCCGATCCTCCAGGGCCTGTGCCTCACCTGGGGTCGCGCCGACTGGGAGGAGTCCGACGACGGCATGAGCCCGCTGGACGTCGCGACCCAGGTCGCCGTCCCCGAGTTCGACGGTCGCCTCATCACGGTCGCCTTCTCCTTCAAGGAGTTCGACGACGAGGGCCTGCCGCACTACGTCGCCGACCCCGAGCGCGCCGCCCGCGTCGCCGGCATCGCCGTCAACCACGCGCGCCTGCGCTCCACGCCGGTCGCCGAGCGCAAGATCGCCGTCGTCCTCTCCGCCTACCCGACGAAGCACTCCCGCCTGGGCAATGCCGTCGGCCTCGACACCCCGGTCTCGACGATCCGCCTGCTGCGTGCGATGCGCGAGGCGGGCTACGACCTCGGTGACGGCTTCGTGGGGATGGACCCGCTCCCTTCGGTCGAGGGCGAGGCGTCCGACACGACCTCGGGCAATGCCCTGATCCACGAGCTCATTGCCGCCGGCGGGCAGGACGAGGAGTGGCTCACCCAGGAGCAGGTCGAGGGCGCGCAGGTGCGCATCCCGGCCGCGCGCTACCGGGAGTGGTTCGACGCCTTCCCCGCCGACCTGCGCGAGGCGATGACCGAGCACTGGGGCGAGGCGCCCGGCGAGGTCTTCGTCGACACGACGCGTGACGCGAGTGGCGAGATCGTCACCGCAGCCCTCGTCCGCGGCAATGTCGCGCTCCTCGTCCAGCCGCCCCGCGGCTTCGGCGAGAACCCCATCGCGATCTACCACGACCCCGACCTGCCGCCGACGCACCACTACCTCGCGACCTACCGCTGGATCGAGGAGGAGTTCGGCGCGCACGCCGTCGTCCACGTCGGCAAGCACGGCAACCTCGAGTGGCTCTCGGGCAAGAACCTCGCGATGTCCGCCTCCTGCGGTACCGACGCGGCCCTGGGCAACCTGCCGCTCGTCTACCCCTTCCTCGTCAACGACCCCGGTGAGGGCACGCAGGCCAAGCGCCGCGCCCACGCGACGATCGTCGACCACCTCGTCCCGCCGATGGCCCGCGCCGAGTCCTACGGCGACATCTCCCGCCTCGAGCAGCTCCTCGACGAGTACGGCAACGTCTCGGTCATGGACCCGGCCAAGGCGCCGGCCCTGCGGGGCGAGATCTGGCAGCTGCTGCACGCCGCGCAGATGCACGTCGACCTCGGTCTGGGCGACGACGTCGACCTCGATGACGCCGACGGCTTCGACGACCTCGTCATGCACGTCGACGGCTGGCTCTGCGAGATCAAGGACGTCCAGATCCGCGACGGCCTGCACGTGCTCGGCCAGGCGCCGCAGGGCGAGGAGCTCGTCAACCTCGTGCTCGCCGTCCTGCGTGCCGCGCAGGTCTTCTCCGGCCAGGTCGGGTCCGTCCCCGGTCTGCGGGCGGCGCTCGGCCTCGCCGAGGATGCCTCCACCACCGAGACCGATGCGGTCGAAGGGAGGGCCCGTCACCTCGTCGAGGCCCTCGCCGCCGCGGACTGGTCTGCCTCTGCCGCAGGCGATCTCGTCGCGCAGCACGAGCCCGACCTCGCGCCGGAGGCGGCCGCCGAGGTCACCCGGGTGCTCGAGTTCGCCGCGACGCAGGTCGTGCCGCGGCTCGCCGCGACCGAACGCGAGCTGCCGATGGTGCTGCACGCCCTCGACGGCGGCTACATCCCCGCAGGGCCGAGCGGGTCCCCCCTTCGTGGCCTCGTCAACGTGCTGCCCACCGGGCGCAACTTCTACTCCGTCGACCCCAAGGCGATCCCCTCGCGGCTGGCCTACCAGACGGGCACCGCGATGGCTGACTCGCTGCTCGCCCGCTACCGCGAGGAGACCGGCGAGCTGCCGACCTCGGTCGGGCTGTCGATGTGGGGCACGTCGGCGATGCGCACCTCGGGCGACGACATTGGTGAGGTGCTCGCCCTGCTCGGCGTGACGCCGGTGTGGGACGAGCAGTCCCGCCGCGTCACCGGTCTCGAGCCGATCCCGCTCGCCGAGCTGGGCCGCCCGCGCATCGACGTCACGGTGCGCATCTCGGGCTTCTTCCGCGACGCCTTCCCGCACGTCATCGCCCTCATCGACGACGCCGTCGCGCTCGTCGCCGGCCTCGACGAGGCCCCTGAGGACAACCACGTGCGCGCGCACACCGTCGCCGACCTCGCCGAGCACGGTGACGAGCGACGCTCTCGCACACGGATCTTCGGCTCCAAGCCTGGCTCCTACGGCGCGGGCATCCTCCAGGTCGTCGAGTCGGGCAACTGGCGCAGCGACGACGACCTCGCGCAGGTCTACACCGCGTGGGGCGGCTACGCCTACGGCCGCGACCTCGACGGTGCACCGGCCGCCGAGGACATGGAGCGCACCTACCGCCGCATCCAGGTCGCGGCCAAGAACGTCGACAACCGCGAGTCCGACATCCTCGACAGCGACGACTACTTCCAGTACCACGGCGGCATGGTCGCGACCGTCCGAGCGCTCACCGGGGCCGAGCCCAAGGCCTATGTCGGCGACTCGACCTCGCCCGACGCGGTGCGCACCCGCACGCTGCAGGAGGAGACCAACCGCGTCTTCCGCTCGCGCGTCGTCAACCCGCGGTGGATCTCGGCGATGCAGCGCCACGGCTACAAGGGCGCCTTCGAGCTCGCGGCGACCGTCGACTACCTCTTCGGCTTCGACGCGACGGCCGGCGTCGTCCACGACTGGATGTACGACCGGATCGCGCAGGACTACGTCCTCGACGAGACCAACCAGGAGTTCATGCGCCGGGCCAACCCGTGGGCCCTGCGTGGCATCGTCGAAAAGCTCACCGAGGCCGCCGACCGCGGCCTGTGGGAGGAGCCCGACCCCGAGGTCGTCCGGGCGATGCAGCAGGTCTACCTCGACATCGAGGGCGACCTCGAGGACGACGAGTGAGCGCGGGGCAGGGCGAGGGCAGGAGCCTCGACGGCGCCCGGTACGCCCGCCCGGTCCCGACGATCGGCGACACGAGCAGCGCGGCCCAGCGCCGCGAGGACCCCTCCGGCTGGGCCATGGGCGAGGCCGTCACCGAGGCCCTCGCCTCCGTCGTCGCCGGGCGGCGCGACATCCGCCGCTACCGGCCCGACGCCGTGCCCCAGGAACTCATCACGGCCGTCCTCGAGGCCGGGCACCGGGCGCCGAGCGTCGGCCACTCGCAGCCCTGGCGCTTCATCGTCGTCACCGACCCCGCGACCCGTGACCGGGCCGCCGCGATGGCCGACAGGGCGCGGGTCGACCAGGCCGCGCACCTCGCCTCGGAGCGGGCCGCGCGCATGCTCGACCTCAAGCTCGAGGGCCTGCGTGAGGCCCCCGTCGGCGTCGTCGTCGCCTGCGACCGGCGCACCCCGGCGACCGGCGTGCTCGGGAGGGCGACCTTCCCCGACGCCGACCTGTGGTCGTGCGCGACGGCCATCGAGAACATGTGGCTCACCGCCCGCGCCCACGGCCTCGGCATGGGCTGGGTGACGCTCTTCGACCCCGACGAGCTCGCCGACCTGCTCGGCCTGCCCGAGGGCGTCGTCACGCTCGGCTGGCTCTGTCTCGGCTGGCCCGACGAGCGCCCGCCGTCGCCCGGCCTGGAGCGCGCCGCCTGGTCGAAGAAGACCCCGCTCGAGCAGGTCGTCCTGCGGGAGCGCTGGCCGGCCGACGAGGGCGCGCCCCAGCAGCCGGTCTCGCACCTGCGCGGGCCCGAGCCGGCCCGGCTCGTCGGCGCGACCGACGCCGCCGACGAGCTGCTCTCGCCCCCCGAGTCGCTCGGCGTCCTCGACCGGGCGCTCAACCGCGTGCTCGCCGTCGGTGCCCAGGACGTCACCGGCGGCACCCTCGTGCTCGCCGGTGCCGACCACCCGGTCACGGGCCTCGGCGTCAGCGCCTTCCCTGACGCGACGACCCACGACGTGCTCACCGCGACCGTCGCCGGCACCTCGCTCGGTGCCGCCGCGGCGAAGGGAGCCGGACTCGCCGTCGTCGGGGTGGACGCCGGTGTGGCCCAGGCAGTCCCGGGTGCGCACGGAGTCCGACCAACGGGGGAGCGGGGCGACCTCGCGTCCACGGATGCGATGACGCTCGCCGACGTCGACGCCCTCGTCGCCGCCGGGCGCGAGATCGGCACCGAGGCCGCGGCCTCCGGCCTGGTCTGCCTGGGCGAGGTCGGCGTCGGCAACACGACCGTCGCCGCGGCCCTCGCCTGTGCCCTCCTCGACCTCGAGCCTCAGGACGCCGTCGGCCTGGGCTCCGGCTCCGACGCCGATATGGTCGCCCGCAAGCGGGAGGTCGTGGCCGCTGCGGTGGCGCGTACGCAGGGTGAGCGGGACCCCCTTCGCCTCCTCGCGATGGTCGGTGGGCCCGAGATCGCGCTGCTCACCGGTGTGACGCTCGGGGCCGCGGCCGCCGGCGCACCCGTCGTGCTCGACGGTCTCGCCGCGTCGTTGCCCGGCGTCATCGCCGCGCGCCTCGAGCCGGCCGCCCAGGCCTACCTGCTCGCCGGGCAGGTCAGTCGCGAGCGGGCGCACGCCCTCGTGCTGCGCGAGCTGGGCCTCGAGCCGTTGCTCGACCTGCGCCTGCGCTCCGGTGAAGGTGTCGGCGCCTGCCTCGCCGCCTCGATGGTGCTCCAGGGCCTCGCCGTCCGCCGCATCGCGGCTCGCACCCGCTGACCCACGGACCAACTTCGCAAAACCATAGGGTCCTGCGCAGTTGGCGGCCCCCTAACCCTGCAAAACCCTGGGGTTTTGCAGGGTTAGGGCGTCAGCGCGTAGACGTCCATGACCCAGCCGTGGGTCTCGCGCAGGCGCGCCCGCAGCTCGACGATCTCGTCGATGACATCGGCCAGGCGGCCGGAGCGCAGCTCCTGCTGCGGCATGCCGACGTAGGCACCCCAGTGGATCACCGTGTCCGGGTGGGTGTCGGCCAGCTCGCGGCAGTGCAGGTGCCCGTCGAGCATGACGACGACGGTGCCGAGGGTCAGGTCGGCGGCCCCAGCGGCCTGCCACTCCTCGACGAGCCGGCGGCCGGTCGTGATGTGCACCGGTTCGCCGACGCGGTGCAGCACGACGCCGTGCGCGGCCGCGAGGGTCTGGAAGGCCGAGATCCCCGGGATCACCCGCACCCGCGTCGCGATCCGCTCACCGATCGCGTCGACGATGCGGATCGTGCTGTCGTAGAAGGCCGGGTCGCCCCACACGAGGAAGCCCACGACCGCGTCGGCGGGCAGCTCGTCGATGATCTGCACGTAGGCGTCGGTGCGGGCGGCGTGCCAGTCGCGCACCCCCTGCGCGTACTCCGCGGAGTCGCGGTCGGCGTCCGGCCCGCGCTTCGGGTCGGGCACGGTGACGAACTCGTAGGCGTGGTCGGCGGGGATGAAGCGGTCGCAGATCGCCCGGCGCACCGCGACCAGCTCGTCCTTGGCCCCGCCCTTGTCCGCGACGAGGAAGACGTCGACCTCGGCGAGCGCCGCGGCGGCCTCGGCGGTCACGTGCTCGGGCGAGCCGGCCCCGATGCCGATGACGTGGATGGCTCGAGTGCTCAAGTGGTCTCCTTGACGAGGGACAGCAGGGCGTCGACATCGACGTGGGTCTCGAGGGCATCGGCGAGGATGTCGATCATCCCCTCGCGACGAGCGGCGAAGGGGGCGGCCCCCGGGTCCGCGGACCACCGCGCCCCGGTCGTCGCGGCCACGTCGTCGAGCAGGGCCCGCCGGTAGTCGTCGCACTCCAGGGTGCCGTGCCAGATGGACCCGCGGACCGGGCCGATCGCGTGGCCGCCGGGGAAGTCCTCGCCGCCGGTCGGCTCGACGACCCCGTGGTGGATCTCGTAGCCCTCGACGTCGTGCCCGCGCCAGCTCCCGCTCGGCCGGGCCAGCACCTTGTCGTCGTGGAAGACGACCCGTCCCGGCAGCAGCCCGAGGCCCGGGACCGTTGCGGCAGAGGGGGTCTCGCTCCCTTCGACCCCGTCGTCGACGATCTCGTCGAGGAGCATCTGGTAGCCACCGCAGATGCCGAGCACCGGCGCACCGCGCGCGGCCCGCTCGAGGACGACGTCGGCGAGGCCGGTGCGCCGCAGCCAGGCGAGGTCCGAGGTCGTCGCTCGGGATCCGGGCAGGACGACGAGGTCGGCCTCGCGCACCGCATCGGCATCGACCGTCACCCGCACGTCGACGCCGGGCTCGGCGGCCAGCGCGTCGACGTCGGTGCCGTTGGAGGTGCGGGGCAGGCGCACCACCGCGACCGACAGCCGGCGGTCGGCGGGCACGCCGTCCTCGGCGTCGCCCCAGGCGCCCATCGACAGGGAGTCCTCGGAGTCGAGCCACACGTCCTGCAGCCACGGCAGGACCCCGAGCGAGGGCATGCCGGTGCGCCGGGTGATCTCGGCCAGGCCCGGCTCGAGGACCGAGGCGTCACCGCGGAACTTGTTGATGACATAGGCCGCGAGCAGCGGGCGGTCCTCGTCGGACACGAGCGCCCACGTGCCGTAGAGCGCGGCCAGCACGCCGCCGCGGTCGATGTCGCCCACGAGGACCGTGGGTAGCGAAAAACGCTGCGCCAGACCGAGGTTGACGTAGTCACCGGCCCGCAGGTTGATCTCGGCGGGGGAGCCGGCGCCCTCGCAGACGACGAGGTCGTGCTCGGCCGCGAGCTCCTCGTAGGCGGCGAAGGCCGCCTGTGCCAGATGCGCCCGCCCGGTCGCGTACTCGCCGGCCTGCAGCTCACCAGCGGGCCGACCCCGCACGACGACGTGGGCGCGGCGGTCGCTGCCGGGCTTGAGCAGCACGGGGTTCATCGCCGACGTCGCCTCGACCCCCGCAGCCTGCGCCTGGAGGTACTGCGCGCGCCCGATCTCAGCGCCGTCGCGGCAGACCATCGAGTGGTTGGACATGTTCTGCGCCTTGTAGGGCGCGACGGCCAGCCCACGACGGGCGAATGCCCGGCACAGACCCGTCACGACGAGCGACTTGCCCGCGTCGGACGAGGTTCCGGTGATCAAGAGGCCGCTCACGATCGGACACTCTACGGATCACCACTAGCGTGGCTCTTGTGAGCCCGACGCACGTGCACCTGGTCCGACACGGGCAGTCGACGTGGAACCGCGACGGCCTGGTCCAGGGTGCGCACCGGGGCTCCAACCAGGCCCTGCTCACCGACACCGGCCGGGCCGAGGCGGCCCGGGCCGGCATGGTCCTCGGTGCCCGGCTCGGCCGACCCCGTGACGAGCGCTCGCTGCAGCTGTGGACGAGCGACCTCATGCGCACGCTGCAGACCGCCGAGATCATCTCCGTCACGCTGCGCCCCATGGGGTGGAGCGCGTCGGTGCGCAACGAGCCCGGGTTGCGCGAGCAGGCGCTCGGCGACCTCGAGGGGGAGCGAACCGACGCCCTTCGCTCCGTGCCCGTCCCCGAAGGGGAGCACATCAGCGAGGTGCGGTGGGGCGGGGGCGAGTCGATGCAGGAGGTCTTCGAGCGGGTCGGCGAGTGGTTCGCCCCCGCGCTCATCGAGCAGCCCGACCACCTCGTCGTCGTCAGCCACGAGCACACGATCCGGGCCGCGCTCGCCTGGCTGCGCTCGACCTCGCACCGTGACATCGACTGGGACGAGCCGGTGCTGCCCGGCTCGGTGACGACCTACGACGTCGTCGACTAGCACGTCGCGAGCCGCTCGGCCTGGTCCGCCCCGTAGCGGTGGCCGCTGCCGTCGGGCACCTCGAGCGACCCGATGAAGTCGGCCGCGTCGTGCACCGCGCTCACGACCGGCACCCACCTGCGGTCACCCTCGGGCGGGACGACGAGATCGCGGACCGAGGCGTGCACGACGGGGTCGTCGGCGTTGGCCACCGACGCCTCGCGCGGCAGCCCCACGCGGTGCCCGCCGGGCGTGCCGGTCCACAGCACCGAGCACACCTGCCGGGAGCGTGCGGCCCCCGGGCCGGCGAAGATCGCCTGACCGGCCGTGGCCCCGAGGCTCTCGCCGACGACGTGCACCTGGGGCCGCGCATCGGCAGGCAGCGCCGCCACCCGGGCGGTCACCGCGTCGAAGATCTCGCCGGCCGCCTCCTCCGCAGCATCCCGGTGGGCGAGGTAGGCCAGCCAGCTCGGCGAGTCGTCGTACTGCATCCCGACGGTCGCGACCCGCGACCCGAAGCGTCGCTCCAGACCCGCCACGAGGTTGGGGTTGATCCACCCCGATCCGGTCGGCACGGCGATGACGATGTGGTCCCGCTGCAGGCCGCCGGACCGCACGAGGTCCGTCGCGGCCCGTTGTGCGCGAGCGGTGGCGGCCTCCCCTTCGCGCAGCCCGGCATACTCGCGCACGGCACCCACCGGGGACGGCGTGAGGAGCACGCGGTCCTCCGGTGAGGTCGGGGCACCGTGCACCGGGCCGCCGGACAGGACCGCGGCCGAGCCGATCGCCACGGCCAGCGCCGGTCGCCAGGCGGTCCGGCGCCGCGCCCACCCCCACCGAAGGGAGCGCACCACCAGCCACGCAGCCACGACGACGGCGCCCACCCCGGCCCACCAGGTCACGTCGGTCCCGGGCAGCCCGACTCCCGCCCTTCGCGCGGAGAGGGCGCCCTGCGCCCAGGCGACCGTGCCCGCGGATCCGACCGCCACGACGAGCAGACCGACGGACCGGGCGCGGCCGACGAGCCGGGGCACGGCCGGGCGCAGCAGGCGTGTCAGCGTGACGCAGCCACCGACGAGGACGGCGGTCAGGGCGCCCTGCAGGAGTGGCCCGTGCGGCAGGTGCGCGGGGGAGAGGCTGAGCAGCAGACCGACCGCGACGGACGCCGCACCCGACACCCGTGGCAGCGACTCCACCCGCTTGGCTAGCAGGCGCCGCAGGCGAGCGACACCGAGCGACAGGAGACCGCCGGTGCCGACGAGGGCCACGGCCCCGGAGGCCATCGCGGCCGTCGACGCGGCGTCCTCCGGGAGCGGCGCCACGTCGTGCTGGCGCACCGAGTTGGCGCGCACGAAGAAGCCGGCGATGTGCGCCCACGACGTGCACCAGGTGCGCGAGATCCCTTCGCGCGCAGCGCAGCTCGCCACGGCCGACCGGGTCAGCTGCGCGTCGAGGGCCTGCCGCGACCCCGGGGGCAGTGCCCCGTCGACGTGCGCGGCATGGCGCAGCAGGTCGTAGCCGAGGTCGTGCTGCCGGCACGGCCCCTCGAACTCCGCCGGCAGCGGAACGGGCGAGGAGCACGACCCGGTGGGGTTGACGAGGCGACCGTCCTCCACGACCGGCGTGTAGCCCACGTCGGCGGCGAAGCCGGCGGGCAGCGCAGCGGCGGCACGCGGCACCGAGCCCGAGGTGAGCGCGGCGACGGCCGAGCGGGACCCCGGGTCGGACTGCGTCGTCGGCGGTCGGCCGGCGAGGGTCAAGGCCGCCCAGAGCGCTGCGGCGACGAGGGTGAGCAGGGCGGTGCGGGTCAGTGGCGAGGTCATGCCGGTGAACCTCGCGAGCGCGCCCCGCGCGCCGCGTCACCCGCACGGGCCGTCGTCGGGTGCTACCCGGGGGCCATCGCAGATGGCTCCGAAGTATGACGACGCGGACCCCGCGGCTCCGTAGCCTGAGTGCCATGCCCCGCCTCCCGCGCCCGCCCCGCTCGTGGGTCGGGCGTGCCCTCGCCGCGAGCGGTCGTGGCCTCACCCGGCTGACGAAGGGGGCGGCCGCTCACCCCTTCGTCCTGCTGTGGGCGCTGGCGCTGCTCCTGCTCGTCGTCACGTGGTCGACGACGACGGTCACCCACGACGTCCCGGACTCGCTCCTGCCGGTCCTCGCGCTCATGACGGTGGCGCCCCTCGTCGTCCTCGCGGCGGGTCAGCGCGCGATCGCCGCGTGGGTGGTGTCGATGGCCGCCTCCCTCGTGTGGCTCGTCGTGCTGGGCCACGCGGACTGGCCGATGCCGTGGCCGGTGACGCACTTCCTCGTCCTGCTGCTCACGGTGCTCGTCGTGGCGCTCGCCGGCGCCGCCCGCGAGGTCGCCCTCGCCACCGTCGTCACGGCGCTGCTCTTCCTCGTCGTCATGGACACCGGCCTCAAGCCGTGGGCGATCGGCGTCGTCGTCATCGTCGCCTTCGGCCTGCTCGTGCGCTGGCTCGTCCTCTCCCGTCGCCAGATCGCCCGACAGGAGGAGGAGGCGGAGGTCGAGCGGGCCCGTCGCGCCGTCGTCGAGGAGCGCAGCCGCATCGCCCGTGAGCTGCACGACGTCGTCGCCCACCACATGTCGATGGTCGTCGTGCAGGCACAGACCGCGCCCTACCGCGTCCCCGGCCTCACCCCGGAGGCGAAGGGAGAGCTCGCCGGCATCGAGGAGTCGGCCCGAGCCGCGCTGCAGGAGGTTCGCTCCGTCCTCGGGGTCCTGCGGGAGGAGGGCACGCCCGTCGCGACCGCGCCGCAGCCGACGCTCGCCGACCTGCCGGCCCTGCTCGAGTCCTTACGCGCCGCCGGCATGGACCTCACCTGGCACCTCGGGGTCGACCCCGAGCGGTGCCCGCCCGGCACCGGGCTGGCCCTGCACCGCGTGCTGCAGGAGGCGCTGGCCAACGCCAGCCGGCACTCCCCGGGCTCGTCGGTGCGTGTGGAGCTGCTGCTGGTGCACGCCGAGGACGCCCCGCGGGCCGCCCTGCTCACGGTGGGGACCTCCCCTTCGTCCGGGGCGGCTCGGCCGGTGACGGAGCAGGGCGGCGGTCACGGCATCCCCGGCATGCGCACGCGCGTCGAGGCGGTCGGGGGAGTCCTCACGGCCGGGCCCACGCCCGAGGGCGGCTTCGTCGTCACCGCGCAGGTGCCGCTCGACGACCGGCCCGGGCTGGGAGGCTAGGCGCATGGCGATCTCGGTGGTCATCGTCGACGACCAGGCGATGGTGCGGCAGGGCTTCGGTGCGCTCCTCGACGCCCAGCCCGACATCAGCGTCATCGGGGAGGCAGCCGACGGCGCGACCGGCGTGCGCGAGGTGGCCCGGCTCGCCCCCGACGTCGTCCTCATGGACGTGCGGATGCCGGAGGTCAACGGCCTGGAGGCCACGGCGACGATCCTCTCGGCGCCGAGCCCGACCCGCCCGCGGGTGCTCATGCTCACGACCTTCGACATCGACGACTACGTCTACGAGGCCCTGCGCCTCGGCGCCAGCGGGTTCATGCTCAAGGACGCGCCCGCCGACGAGCTCGTCCGCGCCGTGCGCGTCGTCGCCGGTGGCGACCAGCTGCTCGCGCCGAGCATCACCCGCCGGCTCATCGAGGAGTCCACCCGTCGCCGCGGCACCGTCCCGCGCCGGTCGCCGCAGCTCGAGTCGCTCACCGCCCGGGAACGCGAGGTCCTCGAGCTCATCGCCGGTGGGCGCTCCAATGCCGAGATCGCCGGCGAGCTCTACCTCGCCGAGCAGACGGTCAAGACGCACGTGTCGCGGGTGCTCGCCAAGCTCGGCCTGCGCGACCGCGCCCAGGCGGTCGTCTTCGCCTACGAGCACGCCGTCGTCGTGCCCGGCGTCTAGCCGAGCAGCGCACCGCCGGCGTGTGTCACCTTGTGCGCACCCGTGTCACCCCATGCGGTCACACGGGTGACCACACGGTGACACAGGCGGGTGAGACGCGTGGGCGCTGTGGAGAACCCGACGGTGGACGGCGCGCGATCCGCCACGCTGGCGTCATGGACCCCCGGATCGTCTTCGCCCTCGAGCGAACCGGCGCCACCTCGGCGACGTCGCTCGTGGCCGCTGGGGTGAGCCGTCGCGAGATCGAGCGCGCGGTGTCGGCAGGCGTGTTGCTCAGGTTGCGACGCAATGCCCTCGTCGACGGGGAGCGGTGGCGCACCTCCCCGCCGTGGGAGCGTCACGGGATGCGGGCGGTGGCTGTGGCGGCCGGTCTGACCACGGACGCGGGGTGCCCGGTCGTCCTGACCCACCACAGTGCGCTCGCGGTCCACGGCATCTCTCTGCACGGGGTCGACGACCGGGTGCACCTCTCGTGGGCCGACGGGCGAAGGGGGCGTACCTCCGCCTTGGTCAGGGTCCACCGTCTCGTGCCCGAGCGATTCCTCGACGCAGCAGCGGGTCTACCGGTGGTCTCGGTCGCTGCCGCGTGCGTCCAGGTCGCCGCCGCCTGCGGGCCAGAAGCGGCACTCGTGAGCGTTGACGACGCCCTGCACCGGGAGCGGATGACGATGCGCGACCTCGAGGAGGCTGTGGCGGCCGTGGGCGCCGGTCGCACGTCGAGCGCGCCCCGTCAGGTGCTCGCGCTGGCTGACTCGAAGGCCGAGTCCGCCGCCGAGTCGCGGGCCCGGTGGTGCTTCCACCTTGCTGGACTCCCACCAGCCACCCCACAGGTCGAGCTGCGTGACGAGTACGGAGAGCTGTGGGCTCGGCTCGACTTCCTCATCGAAGAGGCAGGCGTCGTCATAGAGGTCGACGGGATGCGCAAGTACCGCGACATCGACGACCTGCGCGCCGAGAAGCTGCGGGAGGACCGACTCCGTGAGCTCGGCTACGAGGTCGTGCGCCTGACGTGGGCCGACCTGAGCGATCCACGGGTCGTGCGTCGGAAGGTCGGGGCAGCCCTGGACCGCGCGCGTCGACGTCGCACCGCCTGACCCGTGTGACGTTCCCGCTCGCCGTGTGACCGTATGGGGTGACACGGCCGCGCAGATGCTCACACAGGGAACGACTCAGTCGCCCAGGGCCTTGATGAGCGCGATCGCGCGCGAGACCCGCTCGCCGTCACCGTCCTCGGTCGCCCAGACCGCGTTCACCACCTCGCGCAGCGCGCTCACCGCCCGCACGAGGTCCTCGTCGAGCCCCGCCACGTCGGACACGACCTCGACCCGGCGCCGCACCGACCAGCGCAGCGACGCGCCGGTCCCCATCTCCGCCCACCGGTTGGTGAGCAGCGGCCCGACCTCCCACGCGGGGTGGCCGACGATCGGCTTGGGGTCGATCGCCACCCAGTCGGTGCCGTCGGACAGGACGTTGCCGTAGTGCAGGTCGCCGTGGAGCAGCCGCTCGCCGCCGAGCTCCTCCAGCGAGCGAAGGGAGGACCGCGCCTGCTCGACGTAGCGTCGCGGCACGCCGGCCGCCGCCGACCGGCCGAGGATCTCGGCCGCCCACGGCACGAGCACCGGCAGCTGCGGCAGGGGAGCGGTGTGCAGGTCGGCGTAGAGCCCGGCGACGATCGCGACGGCCTCCTCGTCCCAGAGCCCGTCGAGGTCCTCGGTCGTCAGTTGCTCGAGCAGCAGCACCGATCGACGAGGGTCGGCGCGCAGCAGCCGCACGGCACCGCGTCCGTCCCAGGCCCGCAGGGCGAGGTGCTCCCCGTCGGCGTCGGTGTGCGGCCAGCCCAGCTTGAGCACCGCCGCACCCTCGGGCCAGCGCACGGGCAGCACGAGCGAGCAGTGACCGGTCATCGGGGCGCCGTCGACGGTCAGCTCCCAGGCGTCGACGACCTCGGCGACCAGGTGGGGCAGGGCGGCGATCCAGTCACCGCCGGCGGGACCCCCTTCGGCAGCGAAGCCCGCGATCCGCGCCGCGAAGTCCGCGGGCACGAGGGCCGCGGCGTCCTCGACCCTCACGACTGGTGCTTGCCGTCCCCGTAGAGCTCGGGGACGTCCTGGCGGAACTGCGCCCGCGAGATCCGCTCGGCCGTGACCATCCAGCCGGTCACCTCGAGCGCCGCGTCGCGGTCGTCATCGAGCCGGGCGAAGCAGTCGGCATACGCGGCCTGCAGCCGCACGAAGCTCCCGACGACCCAGTCGCGTCCGGCCGTCCCCGACAGGTCGTCGGGTCGCTCGTAGCCGAGCGGGGTGGGCTCGACGTCGTCGCCGGCGGCCGTCGCCTGACGGGCGCTGAGGTCCCGCAGCTCGTCGGCCGCGGCGAGTGCCGCCTTGGCGACGACTCCCTGGCCGGGCTCCTTCGCCTGGCCGGCGATGACGTCGAGGGCGTACATCGTCGCCCGGGTGGCCTGCAGCGCGGTCGCGGCGACCTCGCCCCGCCGCCACGTCCCGGTGCCGGGAGCGGTCCACAGCCGCGACTTCCGCCCGAGGGGGGTCGTGATCCGCTGCGTCGCGGTGAGCTGACCGACGAGCTGCAGCAGGCCCGGGCCGCACTCGCGCACCGACGCCTCGAAGGCCGCCGCGGTCTCGGCGTCGGAGCCCGGCGCGGTCGCGTGCTCGACGACCTCGGCCGGGACGGCGGCCTCGGTGAGCGCGTCGCGCAGCAGGTCGGCCCGCTGGGCCGCGTGGAGCTCGGTGCCCTCGTCGAGCGCCCCGAGCACCGCGAGCAGGGCGCCCTCGCCGGGGATCGGCTCCCGCCGCGGGACGAAGGGGAGGTCCGGCGCGTCGTCCTCGAGGCGCACCCCGCAGCCGGTCACGGCCGTCACCGAGAGGGTGAGGGCACCGGTGAGCAGGAGGCGTCGGCTGGGTCGGGCAGGCACGGTGTCGATCTTCGCACGCCACGCACCGCGCCGATCATGACTAGAGTGTGCCGCCAGCACGTCAACTCCACACGGAAGGCTTCCCATGGGTTCGGACCAGGACATCCTCGAGCAGGTGTCCGGCGCGTTGGGTGACGACTTCACCGTGGCCGGAGTGAGCGTCACCCCTGCCGGCAAGCGCCGCGTCGCGCGGATCACCGTCGAGCGGCCGGTCGCCGACGCCGTCGGCGACACCCCCGTCGAGCCGCTCACGCTCGACGAGATCGCCGACGCGACCCGCCTGGTCAGCGACGCCCTCGACGCGAGCGACGTCATGGGCAGCCAGCCGTACACGCTCGAGGTGAGCACCCCGGGCACCGACCGCCCCCTCACGGAGCCGGTCCACTTCCGCCGCCTCGTCGGCCGCCTCGTCGAGGTGTTCCTCGCCGACGCCCAGGTCACCGGGCGGGTCCTCGCGACGACCGCCGACGGGGTCGACCTGCACGTCAAGGGGACGAAGAAGGCTGCCCCGCACACCCAGCACATCCCCTTCGCCGACATCACCCGGGCCGTGGCCCAGGTGGAGTTCACGCGACCTGACAGCACGCCGGCCGCCGGCGAGACGGAGGACTGACATGGACATCGACATCCACGCCCTCAAGGCGCTCGAGCGAGAGCGCGAGATCCCCTTCGACATCCTCGTCGACGCGATCGAGGCGGCGCTGCTCGGCGCCTACCACCGCACCGAGGGCGCGTACAAGAACGCGCGGGCCGAGCTCGGCCGCAAGGACGGTCACGTCGTCGTGTGGGCTCGTGAGGAGCACTTCGTGGAGGAGCAGGTCCCGGTCGAGGCGGGCGAAGGGGAGGAGCCTCCCGTCGACGAGGAGGGCCAGCCGCTCATGCGCACGCGCACCCGTCGCGAGCTGGGCCCGGAGTTCGACGACACCCCCGAGAACTTCGGCCGGGTCGCCGCGGCAACCGCCCGCCAGGTCATCACGCAGCGCATGCGTGACCTCGAGGACGAGGCGATCCTCGGTGACTTCCGCGGCCGCGAGGGCGACATCGTCGCCGGCGTCATCCAGCAGAGCTCCAACCCGCGCAACGTCCTCGTCGACTTCGGCACGGTCGAGGGCGTCCTGCCCTCCTCCGAGCAGGTGCCCGGCGAGGTCTACAACCACGGCGACCGCATCCGCGTCTACGTCGTCTCGGTCAAGCGCGGCATGCGCGGGCCCGAGATCACCCTCTCGCGCACGCACCCCCACCTCGTGCGCAAGATCTTCGCGATGGAGGTGCCCGAGATCGCCGACGGCTCCGTCGAGATCGCGGCGCTCGCCCGTGAGGCCGGTCACCGCACGAAGATCGCGGTGCACTCCAAGGTGCCGGGCCTGAACGCCAAGGGCGCGTGCATCGGCGCGATGGGCGCCCGCGTCCGCGCGGTGATGACCCACCTGCAGGGCGAGAAGATCGACATCGTCGACTGGTCCGAGGACCCGCAGCGCTTCATCGCCGCCGCCCTCTCGCCGTCGAAGGTCGAGTCGGTCACCGTCGTCGACCCCAAGCTGCGCTCCGCGCGCGTCGTCGTGCCCGACTACCAGCTCTCCCTCGCCATCGGCAAGGAGGGGCAGAACGCGCGCCTGGCCGCCAAGCTCACGGGTTGGCGGATCGACATCCGACCGGACACCGCGCCGGACTCGAGCGGGGGCGTCGCCGTCCCCGGTCAGCCGGAGGGGTGACGGGGCCGAGCGGTGCAGGGGCTAGACTGATGGGGATCGACCGGTCTGGACTCCAGTCCGACCCGCCCGTCGCAGGTCCTGTCAGGACGTGCATCGGGTGTCGCGGACGGGATAGCCGGTCGACTCTGCTGCGCATCGTCGTGGAGACGGACGGCCGAGGCATCGCCACGGCCGTGCCCGACCCGCGGCGGCGCATGCCGGGTCGTGGGGCATGGCTCCACCCCGACATCGCCTGTCTGGACCTCGCCGTCCGGCGGCGGGCCCTCGCCCGGGCGTTCCGACGCCAGGTCGAGGTGACCGACGCCCTTCGTGCCTGGATCGATCAGATGGCGCAGTCGTTGTCATCCGTACGTACAGCAACCGAGAGCGGGTTTGACGCTGATGAGCACCCGATGAGTACTCAGCAATGAGCATTCACCTCAACTGACGACGGTCCGCGCCTTCTCTCAGGTACGGACCAGAGAAGGAGAAACGTGGCCAAGGTCCGTGTCCACGAGCTCGCCAAGGAGCTCGGGGTTTCCAGCAAGGCCCTGCTCGCCCACCTGGGCGACATGGGAGAGTTCGTGAAGTCTGCGAGCTCGACGATCGAGGCGCCGGTCGTGCGCCGGGTGAAGGACAACCCGCCCGCCGCCGACCCCAAGGCGAAGAAGGCCGCCGCGGCTCCCAAGCCCGGTGCCAAGCCCGGTCCGAAGCCGGCCCCCGCGCAGCCCGCTGCGCAGGAGCCCGCCGCCGAGGCACCCGCCGCCGCGCCGACCCCCGGCCCCAAGGCGCCGACGCCCGGTCCCAAGCCGGCCGCCGCGCCCCAGGCCCCCGAGGCCCCGGCACCCGCCGAGCCGACCCCGGCCCCCGCTGCTCCGGCTGCGGAGTCCCCGGCTGCGCCGGCGAAGCCCGCGGCGACGCCCGGCCCCAAGCCCGCGACGCCCGGCCCCAAGCCGGCTCCGGCCAAGCCCGCCGCCCGCGGCGGCGGCCCGCGTCCGGGCAACAATCCCTTCGCCTCCAGCCAGGGCATGGGCACCCGTCGTGGCGAAGGGGGTGGCTCCGGCGGCGCTCGCCCCGGCAACAACCCCTTCGCGTCCAGCCAGGGGATGCCCCGTCCGGGCCAGCGTCCCGGCGGCCAGCGCCCCGGTGGCGCCGGTCAGCGTCCGGCGGCTGCGGCCGGCCAGGGCGGTCCGCGTCCCGCGGGTCCGCGCCCCGGCGGCGGTCCCCGTCCCTCGCCCGGCATGATGCCCTCCAGCTCGGCCGTCCCGCGGCCGGGTGAGCGTCCCGGTGGCCGTGGTGGCCCGGGCGCCGGTCGTGGTCGCCCCGGTGGCGGCCCCGGTGCCCGTCCGGGCGGTGGCCCCGGTGGCGGTGGCTACCGCGGTGGCCCCGGTGGCCGTGGCGGCACCCAGGGTGCCTTCGGTCGCGGTGGCGGCAAGCGCAAGCAGCGCAAGAGCAAGCGGGCGAAGCGGGCCGAGTTCGAGCAGATGCAGGCGCCGTCGATCGGCGGTGTCATCGTCCCCCGTGGCGACGGCTCGACCGTGGTGCGCGTGCGTCAGGGCGCCTCGATGACCGACTTCGCGGACAAGATCAACGCCAACCCCGCGTCGCTCGTCACCGTGCTCTTCAACCTCGGTGAGATGGCCACGGCCACGCAGTCGCTCGACGAGGAGACCTTCCAGCTCCTCGGCGCCGAGCTCGGCTACGACATCCAGATCGTCTCGCCCGAGGAGGAGGAGCGCGAGCTCTTCGACTCCTTCGACATCAACCTCGAGATCGGGGTCGACGCCGAGGACGAGGAGGACCTGGCGGCCCGTCCGCCGGTCGTCACCGTCATGGGTCACGTCGACCACGGCAAGACGCGTCTGCTCGACGCGATCCGCAACGCCGACGTGGGCTCGGGCGAGGCCGGTGGCATCACCCAGCACATCGGCGCCTACCAGATCCACACCGAGCACGAGGGTGCGGACCGCCCGCTGACCTTCATCGACACCC
Organism: Janibacter sp. CX7; assembly: GCF_024362365.1. Lineage (NCBI taxonomy): Bacteria > Bacillati > Actinomycetota > Actinomycetes > Micrococcales > Intrasporangiaceae > Janibacter > Janibacter sp. CX7. The sequence continues at coordinate 1,108,231 of NZ_CP101464.1, forward strand.
CGGGTCACGAGGCCTTCACGGCCATGCGTGCCCGTGGTGCCAAGGTCACCGACATCGCGATCCTCGTGGTCGCGGCCGACGACGGCGTCATGCCGCAGACCATCGAGGCGCTCAACCACGCCCAGGCTGCGGACGTGCCGATCGTCGTCGCGGTCAACAAGATCGACGTCGAGGGCGCCGACCCGGCGAAGATCCGTGGTCAGCTCACCGAGTACAACCTCGTGGCCGAGGAGTACGGCGGCGACACGATGTTCGTCGACGTCTCCGCCAAGCAGGGTCAGAACATCGACACCCTGCTCGAGGCCGTCCTGCTCACCGCGGACGCGGCGCTCGACCTGCGGGCCAACCCCGACCGGGACGCCCGGGGTGTCGCGATCGAGGCCAACCTCGACAAGGGCCGCGGTGCGACCGCGACCGTCCTCGTCCAGTCCGGCACGCTGCACGTCGGTGACGCGATCGTCACCGGCTCGGCCTTCGGTCGTGTGCGCGCCATGCTCGACGAGCACGGCAACAACGTCGACGAGGCGGGCCCGTCCCGTCCGGTCCAGGTGCTCGGTCTCTCCTCGGTCCCGCGGGCCGGCGACACCTTCGTCGTCGCCCCCGACGACCGGACCGCGCGCCAGATCGCCGAGAAGCGTGAGGCCGCCGACCGTCAGGCCAGCCTGGCCAAGGCGCGCAAGCGGATCAGCCTCGAGGACCTCGACCAGGTCATCGCGGCGGGCAAGATCGACACCCTCAACCTCATCCTCAAGGGTGACGTGTCGGGTTCGGTCGAGGCCCTGGAGGACGCCCTGCTGCAGATCGACGTCGGCGACGACGTCGACCTGCGGATCATCGACCGCGGCGTCGGCGCGATCACGCTCAACAACATCAACCTCGCCATGGCCTCGGACGCGATCATCATCGGCTTCAACGTCCGTGCCGAGGGCCAGAACGCCGAGGTCGCCGAGCGCGAGGGCGTCGAGATCCGCTACTACGGCGTGATCTACCAGGCCATCGAGGAGATCGAGCAGGCGCTCAAGGGCATGCTCAAGCCGGAGTACGAGGAGGTCGAGCTCGGCTCGGCGGAGATCCGCGAGGTCTTCCGCTCGAGCAAGTTCGGCAACATCGCCGGTTCGATCGTCCGCAGCGGCGAGATCAAGCGTGGCTCCAAGGCGCGCATCACGCGCAACGGCGTGGTGCTCACCGAGGGCCTCGAGCTCACCGGTCTGCGTCGCTTCAAGGACGACGTCACCGAGGTCCGCGAGGGCTTCGAGTGCGGTATCAACCTCGGCAGCTTCAACGACGTGCAGGAGGGTGACCTCATCACCACCTACGAGATGCGCGAGAAGCCGCGCGACTGATCTCGTCGGACGCAGGACAGGTCGAAGGGGGGTGGGCAGCGCGAGCTGCCCACCCCCCTTCGCCGCGCCCGGGGCCGTCCCTCCCGCGGTGACGGCCCGATGCCGACTAGGGTTGCGGTGACCACACCCACGACTTCAGGGGAGCCTCAATGAGCACGCCTCCTCCTCCGCCCGGCAGCGGAGGCAACCAGCCCTACGACCCGACCGGCCAGGGCTCGACGCCCGGCCAGCAGCCCGCCTACGGCTCCCAGCAGCCGCCGGCCTACGGCCAGGGCCAGCAGTACGGCTCCGGCATGCCGCCGCAGGCCCCGCCGCCCGGCGGTGGCCTCCCGCAGCAGGGCGGCAACAACAACGGCCAGATCCTGTCGATCATCTCGGTCGTCACCGGTGTCCTCGGCCTGTGCTGCTGCACCTGGTTCATCTTCTCGATTGCCGCGGTCGTCCTCGGCTTCTTCGGCATGAAGGAGTACGACAAGACCGGCCAGAAGAAGACGCTGGCGCAGGTCGGCATCGGCCTCGGCATCGCCGGCATCGTCATCGGGATCATCTACTGGATCCTCATCGCCACCGGCGTCGTCGACTCGAGCTTCGAGTACTACAGCGACTTCTGATCGACACCCGCGCGACGCCCCCGGCACGATGGTGCCGGGGGCGTCGCGCGTCGCATACGGTGGGACCGTCCCCACCCAGCCCCTCACGGAGGTGTGCCATGGCCGACCCGGCCCGCGCCCGCAAGATCGCCGACCGCATCCAGGAGCTCATCGCGGCCAACCTGCAGCAGGTCGTCAAGGACCCCGACCTGGGCTTCGTGACGATCACGGACGTGCGGGTGACCGGCGACCTGCAGCACGCCTCGGTCTTCTACACCGTCTTCGGCGACGACGCGCAGCGCGAGCGCAGCGCCGAGGTCCTCGAGGCCAACCGCGGCAAGCTGCGCTCCTTCGTCGGCAAGCAGCTCGGGATCCGGCTCACCCCGACCCTCGAGATCATCCCCGACGCGCTGCCCGAGAATGCGTCCCACATCGACGACCTGCTGCGCTCGGCGCGCGAGCGCGACGAGGACCTCGCCCGCTCGCGCACCGATGCCCGTCCCGCCGGCGAGGCCGACCCCTACCGGACCAAGGACGCCGACGACGAGGGGACCTCCCCGGCGTGAGCGACGGTCTCGTCGTCGTCGACAAGCCGGCCGACTGGTCCAGCCACGACGTCGTCGCCCGCAGCCGGCGTCTCTACCGCACCCGCAAGGTCGGCCACGCCGGCACCCTCGACCCGATGGCCACCGGCGTCCTCGTCCTCGGTGTCGGGCGGGGGACCAAGCTGCTCACCTTCCTCGTCGGCGCGGACAAGGAGTACACCGCGACGATCCGCCTCGGTCAGGCGACGATCACCGACGACGCCGAAGGGGAGGTCACGAGCGTCGGCGAGGTGGCCGGGGTCGACCGGGCCGCGCTCGACGCGGCCATCGGGCGGCTCACCGGCGACATCCAGCAGGTGCCGAGCGCGGTGAGCGCGATCAAGGTCAAGGGCGAGCGCTCCTACGCCCGCGTGCGTGCCGGCGAGGAGGTCGACCTGCCGGCGCGGCCGGTCACGGTCTCCCGATTCGACGTGCTCGACGTGCGCCCCGCTGATGCCGACGGCCACCCGGTGCTCGACGTCGACGTCGTCGTCGAGGTCTCGTCCGGGACCTATGTGCGCGCACTCGCCCGCGACCTCGGGGCCGACCTGGGGACCCACGGCCACCTCACCGCGCTGCGCCGCACTCGCGTGGGCGGGCTGACGCTCGAGCACGCCCACACCCTCGACGAGCTCACCGCCCTGCGCGAGAGCGGGGGAGAGGACGCACAGCTGCCGCTCACCCCGCTCGCCGACGCGGCCCGGGCGGCTCTCGTCACCCGTGAGCTCACGGCCGACGAGGCCCGCGCCCTCGGCTACGGGCAGCGCGTCGAGAGCGCCGAGCCCGGTCGCACCGAGCCGGTCGCCGCCCTGTCGCCGGAGGGCGAGCTCGTCGCCGTGCTCGACGAGAGTCGCGCCCGCGCGCGAGCCCACGTCGTCTTCGCCCCCGCCAGTTCGTAGAGTGTCCTCTCGTGCAGCACTGGACAGCCCCGAGCGACACCCCGCCGCAGCTGCGGCCGTGCGTGGCGACCTTCGGCAACTTCGACGGGGTGCACCGCGGCCACCGTGCGATCCTCGACGAGCTCAGCCGGCAGGCGCGCGAGCGTGACCTGCCCGCAGTCGCGGTGACCTTCGACCCCCACCCGGTCGAGGTCATGCACCCGGAGCGCGCGCCCGAGATCATCTCGCCCGGCCCGCTGCGCGACGAGCTGCTCGAGCAGGCCGGGGTCGACGGGCTGCTGTCGCTGCCCTTCACCATGGAGTTCGCGCAGACGAGCGCCGTCGACTACGTCGTCGACACCTTCGTCACCGGGCTGCAGGCGCAGTGCCTCGTCGTCGGGGCCGACACCAAGGGCTTCGGCGCCGGCTACACCGGTGACGTCGAGCTGCTGCGTCGCCTGGGCGAGGAGCACGGCTTCGACGTCGTCGTCATCGAGGACCAGGGCGAGACCGAGCGCTGGTCCTCCTCGGCCGTGCGCGCCCACCTCGCCGCCGGCGAGGCCGCCGAGGCCGCCGCCATCCTCGGCCGTCCGCACCGCGTCGTCGGCACCGTCGTCCACGGCCACCACCGCGGGCGCGAGCTCGGCTACCCGACGGCCAACCTCGGCGCCGACAGCCTCGGGCTCGTCCCGGCCGACGGCGTCTACGCCGGCTGGCTCATCCGCCTCGACCGGCCGGAGGGCGACCCGGAGCGTCGCCTGCCGGCCGCCATCTCGGTGGGGACCAACCCGACCTTCGACGGGCAGGTCCGCGTCGTCGAGTCCTACGTCCTCGACCGCACCGACCTCGACCTCTACGGCGAGCGGGTGGCCGTCGACTTCGTCGGCCACGTGCGCCCGACGCTGCGCTTCGAGTCCATCGACGAGCTGCTCGTGGCCATGGCGCGCGACGTCGAGCGCACCCGCGACCTGCTCGACCTCTGACGCCGGCCGTGCCCGAGCCAGGTCGGCGTGGTCGGCTCGCGCGGCAGCTGCTGCGCTCCGACCTCGTCCTGCTCGCCGCGGCGCTCATCGCCTCGGGCCTGGGCGCCGTGCTCGTCCACTCCGCCACCCGGGCCGACGCCGGCTCCGCCTATCTCGTGCGGCACCTGCTCAACCTCGCCATCGGGCTGCTCATCGCCCTGGCCGTCGTCCGGCTGGACCGGGCTGCGCTGCGGGCACTGGCCCCCTTCGTCTACCTCGCGGGGATCATCGGTCTCGCCCTCGTGCTCACCCCGCTCGGCTCCGAGATCAACGGCTCGCGGTCGTGGATCCAGGTGCCCGGGGGCTTCTCGATCCAGCCGAGCGAGATGGCCAAGGTCGGCCTGTGCGTCGCCCTGCCGATGCTGCTCGCGCCCGCGGCGGAGCGCCGTGACCGGCCACGGCCCCGCGAGGTCCTGCTCGCCGGGCTCGTCACGGCCGTACCCGTGCTGCTCGTCATGGCCCAGCCCGACCTCGGCTCGGCGCTCGTGCTCGTCGCCCTCGCGCTCGGCGTGCTCGTCGTCTCCGGCGCCTCCTGGCCCTGGCTCGCCGGGGTGCTGCTCGCCGGCGTCGCGGCGGTGACCGCGGCCTTCACGACGCCCCTGCTCAGCGCCTACCAGCGTGACCGGCTCACCGCCTTCCTCGACCCGAGCACCGACCCGCTCGGCATCGGCTACCAGACCCAGCAGGTACGACGGGCGATCGCCGGAGGTGGCTGGGGCGGGCAGGGACTGCACGCCGGCGACCTGACGAGCTCGGGCGCCATCCCCTTCCAGGAGACCGACTTCGTCTTCTCGGTCGCGGGGGAGGAGCTCGGCTTCGTCGGTGCGGCCTTCGTCGTCTGCCTCCTGGGGCTCGTCGTCGCCCGCATCGCCCTGGCGGGCACGCGCAGCGACGACCCCTTCGTCCGGCTCGTGTGCTGGGGGGTCGCGAGCTGGTTCGCCGTCCAGTCGGTGGAGAACATCGGGATGAACCTCGGCCTGCTCCCGGTGACCGGCCTGCCGCTGCCCTTCCTCTCCTACGGCGGGTCGTCGATGTTCGCCTGCTGGGCGGCGATCGGCCTCGTCGTCGCCGTGACCCGGGAGGAGAGGTCCGCCACAGGTCGTGGACCGGCGCGACCGCGCGGGTGACGATGTCGCCGTGCAGATCCCGACCTTCCAGACCCTGTCCAAGGACCTCGGCGCCACCGCCCTGCGCCGCGGTCTCAACCTGTGGCCGCCCTTCCTCGCGGCGAGCGTCAACGTCGACCGCATCTCGCCCGACTTCCGCGAGTTCGACGTCTCGCTGCGGATGCGCCCGTGGAGCCGCAACTACGTCGGCACGCAGTTCGGGGGATCGCTCTTCGCGATGTGCGACCCGTGGTGGATGCTCGGCGCCCTGCGCAACCTCGGTGGGGACTACATCGTGTGGGACAAGGCGGGCGAGATCGACTTCGTCAGCCCCGGCCGCACCGACGTGAGCACGAGCATCCGGCTCACCGACGAGCTCCTCGACGGGATCCGGGCGGCGACCGCCGACGGCTCCAAGCACCTCGTGTGGTGCGACAACGACGTCGTCGCGCCCGACGGAACCCTCGTCGCCCGCTATCGCAAGCAGCTCTACGTGCGGCGCAAGCCGGCCTGAGTGCCCCCCCGGCCGGGCCGCCGCCCCGGGCCGTTGGTTACCAATCGGTTACTGTCCGGACAGGGCAGTGACACCGCCCGCCCTCGTGGGAGAAGATGCGCGCACCACCCGCAGCCCACGAAGGAGTGGACTTCCCGTGCCTGACCCCATCCCCTCGCGCGCGTCCGACGAGGTCTTCGACGCCAGCGTCTTCACCCACCGCGCCCCCTCCGTCGGTCACCTCCTGCGTGACCGCATCGCCGCCACACCCGACACCACCGCCTACTCCTTCCCCTCGGGCATCGCCTGGGGGGAGCTGACGTGGGCCCAGCTGGGGGAGCGGGTGTGGGCGCTCGCCGCGGGCCTCGTCGACCTCGGCATCCAGTCGGAGGACCGGGTCTCGCTCGCCTCGAGCACCCGCATCGAGTGGGTGCTCGCGGACTACGCGATCATGGCCGCGGGCGCTGCGACGACGACGATCTACCCGACGTCGATCAGCGACGACGTCGCCTTCATCATCGCCAACTCCGGCTCCCGCGTCGTCGTCGCCGAGGACGCCGAGCAGGTCGCCAAGCTGCGCGAGGTCCGCGACGCGATCCCCGACGTCATGACCGTCGTCGCGGTCGACACCGAGGGCGTCGACCTCGACGACTGGGTCATCTCCTTCGAGGACCTCGAGGAGCGCGGTGCCGCCCTGCTCGCCTCCGAGCCGGGCGTCGTCGACACCCGCATCGACGGCACGGGTCCCGAGTCGCTCGCGACGATCATCTACACCTCGGGCACGACCGGCCGGCCCAAGGGCGTGCGACTGCTGCACCGGACGTGGACCTACCAGGGCGCGGCGATCCGCTCGACGGGGATGCTCACCGCCGACGACGTGCACTACCTGTGGCTGCCGCTGTCGCACGTCTTCGCCAAGGTGCTGCTGCTCATCAGCACCGACGTCGGCATGCAGACGGCGGTCGACGGCCGGATCGACAAGATCGTCGACAACCTCGGCGAGGTGCGGCCGACCTTCATGGCCGCGGCGCCACGCATCTTCGAGAAGGTCTACGGCAAGCTCTCCCTGTCGATGCAGGAGGAGGGCGGTGCCAAGGCGAAGATCTTCGACTTCGCGTCGGAGACCGCCCGCGCCTACTCCCAGGCGATGTCCGAGGGGCGCTCCCCGGGCGTCGCGCTCGGCCTGAAGCACAAGGTCGCCGACAAGCTCGTCCTGAGCAAGGTGCGCGAGCGCTTCGGCGGTCGGGTGCGCTTCTTCATCTCCGGCTCGGCGGCGCTCAACACCGACATCGCCCACTGGTTCAACGGCGCCGGCCTGCCGATCCTCGAGGGCTACGGCCTCACCGAGACCTCGGCGGCGGCGACGGTCAACCGGCCCTACGCCCTTCGTGTGGGGACCGTCGGCTGGCCCAACGTGCAGACGGAGATGAAGGTCGCCGAGGACGGCGAGATCCTCGTGCGCGGCGAGCACGTCATGCAGGGCTACCACGACAACCCCGACGCGACCGCCGAGGTGCTCACGGACGACGGGTGGTTCCACACCGGCGACATCGGCGAGATCGACGCCGACGGCTTCGTCAAGATCACCGACCGCAAGAAGGACCTCTTCAAGACGAGCAACGGCAAGTACGTCGCGCCCTCGCTCATCGAGTCGACCTTCAAGGGCCTGTGCCCCTACGTCGGCCAGCTGCTCGTCCACGGCGAGAACCGGCAGTTCGTCTCGGCCCTGGTCACCCTCGACGAGGAGGCGATCCAGCCGTGGGCCCAGGCCAACGGCCTCGAGGGCGCGAGCTACACCGAGATCGTCTCCTCGATGCAGGCCCGCGACATGGTCCAGTCCTACGTCGACGAGCTCAACGCGGGCCTCAACCGGCACGAGCAGATCAAGAAGTTCCACATCCTCGGTCGTGACCTCACGGTCGAGGACGGCGAGCTGACGCCGAGCCTGAAGCTGCGCCGCAAGGTCGTCGCCGAGAAGTTCAAGGCCGACATCGAGGAGCTCTACCCGAGCTGAGTGGTCGCGTCGTCCGAAGGGAGGTCCGGTCCGTGGCGTTTGGGACAGCCGCGGACCGGACCTACCCTTGGGGTATGTCCGGTGAGTCGATCTTCCCTGCCCTGGAGCCCCTGCTCGAGCAGGTCAGCAAGCCCATCCAGTACGTCGGGGGCGAGCTGAACTCCACGGTCAAGGACTGGCACGTCGGTGGTCACGGCCCCGGCGGGCAGGACCTCACGGTCCGCTGGGCCCTGATGTACCCCGACGCCTACGAGGTCGGCGTGCCCAACCAGGGCGTCATGATCCTCTACGAGGTGCTCAACGAGCGGCCCGACGCGCTCGCCGAGCGCAGCTATGCGGTGTGGCCCGACATGGAGGCCCTGCTGCGCGAGCACGGGCTGCCGCAGTTCACCGTCGACGGGCACCGCGCGATCGGCGACTTCGACGTCTTCGGGCTGAGCTTCTCCACCGAGCTGGGCTACACCAACATGCTCACCGCCCTCGACCTCGCGGGCATCCCGCTCCACGCGGCCGACCGCGGCGACGAGCACCCGATCGTCGTCATGGGCGGGCACGCGTCCTTCAACCCCGAGCCGGTCGCCGACTTCATCGACGCCGCGATCGTGGGCGACGGCGAGGAGGCGGTGCTCACCGCCACCGACATCATCGGCGAGTGGAAGTCCCAGGGCCGCCCGGGCGGCCGGGTCGAGGTGCTGCGTCGCCTCGCCGCGACCGGCGGCGTCTACGTCCCCGCCTTCTACGACGTCGACTACCTGCCCGACGGGCGCATCCAGCGCGTCGTGCCGAGCGAGACCGGCGTGCCGTGGCGGGTCGACAAGCACACCGTCATGGACCTCGACGCCTGGCCCTACCCGAAGCAGCCGCTCGTGCCGCTCGCCGAGTCGGTGCACGAGCGGATGAGCGTCGAGATCTTCCGCGGCTGCACCCGCGGCTGCCGCTTCTGCCAGGCCGGCATGATCACCCGCCCGGTGCGCGAGCGCTCGATCACCGGCATCGGCGAGATGGTCGAGCGGGGCCTCGAGGCCACCGGCTTCGAGGAGGTCGGCCTGCTCTCGCTCTCGAGCGCCGACCACACCGAGATCGGTGACATCGCCAAGGGCCTGGCCGACCGCTACGAGGGCACCAACACCGGCCTGTCGCTGCCGAGCACCCGCGTCGACGCCTTCAACATCGACCTGGCCAACGAGCTGACCCGCAACGGCCGTCGGTCCGGCCTGACCTTCGCCCCGGAGGGCGGATCCGAGCGCATCCGCAAGGTCATCAACAAGATGGTCACCGAGGACGACCTCATCAAGACCGTCTCCGCGGCCTACGGCGCCGGGTGGCGCCAGGTGAAGCTCTACTTCATGTGCGGCCTGCCGACCGAGACCGACGAGGACGTCCTCCAGATCGCCGAGGTCGCCAAGCGGGTCATCGAGACCGGTCGCCAGGTCGCCGGGCACAACGACATCCGCTGCACCGTCTCCATCGGTGGCTTCGTGCCCAAGCCGCACACCCCCTTCCAGTGGGCCGCGCAGCTCGGCGCCGAGGAGACCGACGAGCGGCTGCACAAGCTGCGCGACGCGATCCGCGCCGACAAGCGCTACGGCCGGTCCATCGGCTTCCGCTACCACGACGGCAAGCCGGGCATCGTCGAGGGCCTGCTCTCGCGCGGTGACCGCCGCGTCGGCCGGGTCATCGAGCAGGTGTGGCGCGACGGCGGTCGCTTCGACGGCTGGAGCGAGCACTTCTCCTACGACCGCTGGATGTCGGCCGCCGAGACCGCTCTCGAGGGCACCGGCGTCGACGTCGCCTGGTACACCACCCGCGAGCGTGAGGAGTCGGAGGTCCTGCCCTGGGACCACATCGACTCCGGCCTCGACAAGGAGTGGCTGTGGCAGGACTGGCTCGACGCCGTCGACGAGACCGAGGTCGACGACTGCCGCTGGACCCCGTGCTTCGACTGCGGCGTCTGCCCCCAGATGGGCACCGACATCGAGATCGGCCCCACGGGCAAGACGCTGCTGCCGCTCACCGTCCTCGGGGCGGGCAAGCAGGAGATGGTCCGCCCCTCCTGACCGCCCTGCGGGCCCCTCGACCCCGACGACGGACGAAGGGGGAGAATGCCCGACATGACTGCGACGCCGACGACCGCGACGCCGACCGTGCTCACCGAGGCGCTGCGGCGCGAGGGCGTCGCCGACGCCCGCACCGACGCCCTGACGATCGGCATGTACGCCACCGACGCGGGCATCTACCGGGTGCCCCCGCGGGCGGTCGTCTTCCCGCGGCACACCGACGAGATCGCCGCGACCCTCGCGGTCGCGCGTGAGCTCGGCGTCCCGGTGACCACGCGAGGGGCCGGCACCTCGTGCGCAGGCAATGCCGTCGGCCCGGGCATCGTCATCGACACCGCCCGCCACCTCGGCCGGGTCCTCGAGGTCGACCGCGACAGCGCGACCGCCCTCGTCGAGGCGGGCACCGTGCACGCGACGCTGCAGGCCCGTGCCCGCGAGATCGGGCTGCGCTTCGGCCCCGACCCGAGCAGCCACAGCCGCTGCACCGTCGGCGGCATGATCGGCAACAATGCGTGCGGCAACCGCGCGCTCGGCTACGGCCGCACGAGCGACAACGTCGTCGGCATGGAGCTGCTCACCGCGGCCGGCACGACCCTGTCCGCGACGACGGGAGTGGCGGGGGGACCCCCTTCGCTCACCGGGGACGACGCCCTCGTCGCCCGCCTGACACAGCTGGCCGACGACCACCTCGGCACGATCCGCACGGAGTTCGGCCGCTTCGGCCGGCAGGTCTCGGGCTATGCCCTCGAGCACCTCGCCCCCGAGCGCGGCCGCGACATCGGCCGCATGCTCGTCGGCTCCGAGGGCACCCTCGCCGTCGTCACGCAGGCGCGGGTGCGGCTGGTCACCGACCCGGCGGCCACCTGCCTGGCGGTCCTGGGCTTCCCCGACATCTACGCCGCCGGCGACGTCGCCCACCAGCTCAAGGGGCTGGGCGCGGTCGCGGCCGAGGGCATCGACTCGCGCATCGTCGACATCGTGCGCCGCCGCCGTGGCCCGCACGCCGTGCCCGACCTGCCGCGCGGCGCCGCGTGGATGCTCGTCGAGGTCCCCGGGGACGACGCCGCGGCCGCGCAGGCCGCCGCCGAGCGGGTCTGCCGCGAGATCCCGCACACCGACTCGCTCGTCGTCACCGACCCCGGCCACGCGCGCTCGCTGTGGAAGATCCGCGAGGACGGCGCCGGGCTGTCCTCGCGCTCGCCCCGCGACCGCCCCGCGCACGCGGGCTGGGAGGACGCGGCCGTGCCGCCGGAGCGGCTCGGCGACTACCTGCGGGACTTCGACGCGCTGCTCGACGAGCACGACGTGCAGGGCCTGCCCTACGGCCACTTCGGCGACGGCTGCCTGCACATCCGGCTCGACGTCGACCTCGACGCGCCCGACGCCACCGACCGCTACCGCCGGCTCGTCGAGCAGGCCGCCGACCTCGTCGCCTCCTACGGCGGCTCCCTGTCCGGCGAGCACGGCGACGGCCGGGCCCGCTCGGCGCTGCTGCCGCGCATGTACGGGCCCGAGACGATGGCGCTCTTCGGCGCGGTCAAGCACGCCTTCGACCCGACCAACCTGCTCAACCCCGGGGTCCTCGTCGATGCTGCGCCCGTCGAGGCCGACATCCGCATCCCCGCGGCCCACAAGGTCACCGTGCCGCTCGCCTTCGGCTACGCGGGCGACGACGGCGACTTCAGCCAGGCCGTGCACCGCTGCACCGGGGTCGGCAAGTGCCGCGCCGCCGGCACGTCGAGCACGGTCATGTGCCCGAGCTATCTCGCGACGGGGGAGGAGAAGGACTCCACCCGCGGCCGCGCCCGCGCCCTGCAGGAGATGCTCAACGGGACGACGATCACCGACGGCTGGCGCTCGCCCGAGGTCCACGACGCGCTCGACCTGTGCCTGTCGTGCAAGGGCTGCGCCAGCGACTGCCCGACGGGCATCGACATGGCGACCTACAAGTCGGAGACCCTCCACCAGACCTACAAGGGCCGCATCCGTCCGCGCAGCCACTACTCGCTCGGCCGGCTGCCGCAGCTGGCCCGCGTCGCCTCGAAGATCCCCCGGGTCGCCAACGCCCTCACCTCGCTCCCGGGCATCAAGCGGCTCACCCTGCCCGCCGCGGGCGTCGACCCGAGGCGGAGCATCCCGACCTTCGCGCGGCAGACCTTCCGCTCCTGGGCCGCCGACGAGGGGCTCGTCGCCTCGGCCGCGCAGGCCGCCGGCACAGATCACCCCGTCGCGATCTTCGTCGACTCCTTCACCGACCACTTCTCGCCGCAGGTCGGGCGGGCCACCGTGGCCGTGCTGCGGGAGGCGGGGTTCACCCCCTTCGTCCCGGCGGAGGCGCTGTGCTGCGGCCTGACCTTCATCTCCACGGGGCAGCTCGACGCGGCGAAGAAGACGCTCGCCGAGGCCGCCCACGTCCTCGCCCCGGTCGTCGCCGCGGGCATCCCGGTCGTCGGCATGGAGCCGAGCTGCACCGCGGCCCTGCGCCACGACCTGCCGGCCCTCGTCGAGTCCGGCGCGGCCCGGCAGGTGGCCGGGGGAGTGCGCACCGTCGCCGAGGTGCTCACCAGCGCCATCGACGAAGGGCGCTGGGTCGCCCCCGACCTCACCGGCACCGAGGTCGTCGCCCAGCCGCACTGCCACCACCATGCGGTGATGAGCTGGTCGGCCGACGAGGCGCTGCTCGCCCGCACCGGCGCGACGGTGACCCGGCTCGGCGGGTGCTGCGGCCTGGCCGGCAACTTCGGCGTCGAGCTCGGCCACTACGAGGTCTCGGTCAAGGTTGCCGAGCAGCAGCTCCTGCCGGCGATCGAGGCGGCCGGCCGCGACGCGGTCGTCCTCGCCGACGGCTTCTCGTGCCAGACGCAGATCGCCGACCTGTCGGAGCGGACCGGGGTCCACCTGGTCGAGCTGCTCGCGCGCGGCGCCTAGGCTTGACCTCCATGTCCCCGCAACGCACCCCCGACGGTCCGCCGCCACCGCCGGCGGTCCAGAAGCTGCGCATCCAGTACGCCCGACGCGGTCGGCTGCGCTACTCCTCGACCCGTGACTTCGGGCGTGCCCTCGAGCGGGCCCTGCGTCGTGCAGGCGTCCCGATGGCCTACTCCGCGGGCTTCCACCCGCACCCCAAGATCTCCTACGCCAACGGCGCGGCGACCGGCGCCGCGAGCGAGGCGGAGTACTTCGAGATCTCGGTGACCGAGCGGGTCGACCCCGACGCCCTCGGCCGGGCGCTCGACGCGGCCCTGCCCGACGGGCTCGACATCGTCTCCGTCGTCGAGGCCCAGCCGGGCGCACTCGCCGATCGGCTCCAGGCGAGCCGGTGGCTGCTGGAGTTCCCCGGCGTCGAGCTGGCCGATCTCGACCGGGCGGTCGAGGGCTTCCTCGCGCAGGAGCGGGTCGAGGTCAGCCGGATGTTCAAGAAGGGCATGAAGTCCTACGACGCGCGCGAGCCCGTCATCCGGGCACAGACGGGTCTGTCCGACGAGGGCTGTGCGATACTGACGATGGTCGTGCGGCACACCACACCTGCCGTTCGCCCCGACGACGTCCTCAGCGCGATCACCGCTGCCACCTCGTTCGCGCCGACGCGATCGCCCAAGGCGACGCGCCTGGCGCAGGGGATCTGGAGCAGCGAGACCGAGAGCGTGGCCGACCCACTGGCCACCGACTGAGCCGTCGCCGGCCCCGACGGGGTGCCGCGCTGGGCGCGAGCCACGTCGAGGCAACACGGACTCTTCCGCGGGCGAGCGCCCGCCACGCCGCACGGCGGCTGGACTGCACCCTCGGGTGCTGGTGTCGGGGTCCGGCCGGTGTGCAGGAGGTGCCACATGGCCACCGACAACGACCAGCCGGTCGACGACACCGTCGAGACCGCCACCGAGACCGAAGCAACCCCGGCCCCCGCGGCCGTCCCGAGCTTCGGTCTGCTCTTCCAGCCCCCGGCCCCCGCGCCGGCCCCGGCCCGTCGTCCGGCCCCCGAGCCGCAGGACGTCGAGGACGAGGAGGAGGACGACCAGCCCGACACGGACGAGGACTCCGGCTCGGACGACTCCGGCTCGCAGGACGCCGACCCCGGTCAGGTTGACGGCGGGCGCCGTCGCCGGCGGCGTGGCGGCCGCGGCCGCAACAACCGCTCCGGTGACGACTCCGACTCCGGTCAGGACTCCGGCGACTCCTCCGGCAGCTCCGACGACGAGGCGTCCGCCGAGGGCGACGACGAGCAGCAGTCCGAGGGCAAGGCCAAGGGCAAGGGCGGCCGTGGCAGCGGCGGCAAGAAGAAGCAGGACACCGCCGACGACACGTCCGACACCGACGCCGACGCCGACGCCGGCTCCGACGAGGACTCCGACGCCGACCAGGGCGAGGGTGACGACGAGGGCGGCAGCAGCTCGCGCCGTCGGCGCCGTCGCCGTCGCGGTGGCGGCGGCGGTGGCAACGGCAGCCAGGACGACCCGCCCGGCACCGTGACCAAGGTGCGCGAGTCGCGCCGCAACGAGCCCCAGTCGATCAAGGGCTCGACCCGCCTCGAGGCGAAGAAGCAGCGCCGCCGCGAGGGCCGCGAGGCCGGTCGCCGCCGCACGATCATCACCGAGGCCGAGTTCCTCGCCCGCCGCGAGAGCGTCGAGCGGGTCATGGTCGTGCGCCAGCACGGCGACCGCACGCAGATCGGCGTCCTCGAGGACGGCGTCCTGGCCGAGCACTACGTCTCCCGCGAGACGACCTCGACGATGGTCGGCAATGTCTACCTCGGCCGGGTGCAGAACGTGCTGCCGAGCATGGAGGCCGCCTTCATCGACATCGGCAAGGGCCGCAACGCCGTGCTCTACGCCGGCGAGGTCAACTGGGAGGCGCAGGGCGTCGGCAACGGCCAGGCCCGACGGATCGAGAATGCGCTGTCCGCCGGCGACTCCGTGCTCGTCCAGGTGACGAAGGACCCGATCGGCCACAAGGGCGCCCGCCTCACCTCGCAGATCTCCCTGCCGGGCCGCTACGTCGTCTACGTGCCGGGCGGCAGCATGACCGGCATCTCGCGCAAGCTGCCCGACACCGAGCGCTCGCGCCTCAAGGGCATCCTCAAGCAGGTCGTCCCCGACCACTCCGGCGTCATCGTGCGCACGGCGGCCGAGGGCGCCTCCGAGGCCGAGCTGACCGCCGACGTCGAGCGGCTCACCCGCGCCTGGGACAAGATCAGCTCCAAGGCCGAGAGCAAGAAGGGCAAGAAGGGCTCCGCCGGCGGCGCGCCCGTCCTGCTCCACGCCGAGCCCGACATGACCGTGCGGGTCATCCGTGACATCTTCAACGAGGACTTCGCCCGCATGGTCGTCGCCGGCGAGGGCGCCTGGCGCGAGATCAAGGGCTACGTCGACGACGTGGCGCCCGACCTGTCCGAGCGCCTCGAGCGCTGGACCGGGGACGGTGACGTCTTCGCCGCGCACCGCATCGACGAGGCGATCGCCAAGGCGATGGACCGCAAGGTCTGGCTGCCGTCCGGCGGCTCGCTCGTCATCGACCGCACCGAGGCGATGACGGTCATCGACGTCAACACCGGCAAGTTCACCGGCTCCGGGGGCAACCTCGAGGAGACGGTGACGAAGAACAACCTCGAGGCCGCGGAGGAGATCGTGCGCCAGCTGCGGCTGCGCGACATCGGCGGCATCATCGTCGTCGACTTCATCGACATGGTCCTCGAGGCCAACCGCGACCTCGTCGTGCGCCGCCTGCTCGAGTGCCTGGGCCGCGACCGCACGAAGCACCAGGTCGCCGAGGTCACCTCGCTCGGCCTGGTCCAGATGACCCGCAAGCGGGTCGGCTCCGGCCTCATCGAGGTCTTCTCCACCGAGTGCGAGCACTGCCACGGCCGCGGGATCATCGTCTCCAACGAGCCGGTGGCCCACGACCCGGGCGGTCACGCCGGGGGCGACCACGGCGGCAACCACGGTGGCGGCAAGTCCCGTCGCGGCCGGTCGAAGGGGGACAAGGAGTCCTCGCAGCAGCGGCCGGAGCCGGTCGAGGAGTCGACCGACGCCAACGGCCGCACCGCGGCCCAGATCGCGGCGGCGGCCCACGCCGCGGCGATCAAGAACATCGCCGGAGAGCCGGGCGAGGACGACGTCGCGCAGATCGCGCAGACCGAGGCCGCGACCACGGACGAGCCGACGCCGGAGCCGGCCGACGAGCCGAAGGCGCCCACGCGTCGCCGCGGCGGCCGCCGCGCCGCATCCAGCGCGGGGGCTCCCGTGGCCCTCGAGCCGGTCGACCTCACCGCGACCGCGGAGCCCGAGGCCCGGCCGGAGCCGCAGCCCGAGCCCGAGGTGGAGCAGCCCGCCGAGGAGCAGGTGGCCGAGGTGGAGCAGCCCGAGCAGCCGGCGCCCACGCGTCGTCGTGGGGGCCGCCGCGCCGCCTCGAGCGCCGGTGCCCCGGTGGCCCTCCAGGCCGTCGACCTCACCGCCCCGGCCGAGCCGACGGGCGCCCCGCTGACCAAGGTCGCGGGGGAGTCCGGCGAGGCTCCGACCACGCCGGTCGCCGACCCCGAGCCGGCCGCCCCGGCCCGTCGCAAGCGCAAGCGCGTGACCTCCGAGGCCGGCCCGCCCAAGGCCTGACCCGAGCACTGCACGTCGACCCCCTTCGCCGGTTTGTCCGGTGGAGGGGGTCGCCGGTAGTCTTGACCCTTGGTGCGCCCACCGAGCGGACGCTCCATGCCTGTGCATGGGGACTGTTGGCCGGTCAGACAGAGCGAGTGCACTTCAGACAGAGAGTGAGTTCCCCCTGATGTACGCGATCGTTCGCGCGGGTGGCCGCCAGGAAAAGGTTTCCGTCGGCGACACCATCCTCATCAACTCGATCAAGGGCGAGGCCGGCGACAGCATCGACCTGCAGCCGATCCTGCTCGTCGACGGCTCGACCGTCACCAGCGATGCCGACAAGCTGGCCAAGGTCAGCGTCAAGGCCGAGGTCGTCGGGGCCGCCAAGGGCCCGAAGATCACGATCATGAAGTACAAGAACAAGACCGGCTACCGCAAGCGCCAGGGTCACCGTCAGCCGCTCACGCAGCTGAAGATCACCGACATCAAGGCCTGAGCCTTCCTTCAACAGTTAGGAACCCACTGACATGTCTTCCAAGAAGGGTGTCTCCTCGTCCAAGAACGGCCGCGACTCCAACGCGCAGCGCCTCGGCGTGAAGCGCTACGGCGGCCAGATCGTCGGCACCGGTGAGATCATCGTGCGCCAGCGCGGGACCCACTTCCACCCGGGCGACAACGTCGGCCGCGGTGGTGACGACACGCTGTTCGCCCTGGCGGACGGCGAGGTCCAGTTCGGTGCCAAGCGCGGCCGCAAGGTCGTCAGCGTCCTCCCGGCGGGTACCGCCAGCTGACGCGAGCCACAGCATGCGCGAAGGGGGCGGGTCGAGGTGACCTGCCCCCTTCGCCGTACCAGATCGAAGGAAAGGTGAGGTCGTGACGACCTTCGTGGACAGGGTCACCCTGCACGTCGAGGCGGGCCGGGGTGGCCACGGCGTCGCGTCCGTGCACCGGGAGAAGTTCAAGCCGCTCGGCGGCCCCGACGGGGGCAACGGCGGCCACGGCGGCGACGTCGTCCTCGTCGTCGACCCGCAGGTGACGACCCTGCTCGACTACCACCGCAGCCCGCACCGCCGGGCGACCAACGGTGCTCCGGGCGCCGGCGACGAAAAGAACGGCGCCAACGGCGAGGACCTCGTCCTGCCCGTGCCCGCCGGCACCGTCGTCACCAACCGCGCCGGTGACGTCCTCGCCGACCTCGTCACGCCCGGCACGCGTTTCGTCGCGGCCCAGGGCGGTCGTGGCGGTCTCGGCAACAAGGCGCTGGCGAGCGCGCGGCGCAAGGCGCCCGGCTTCGCGCTGCTCGGCGAGCCGGGGGAGTCGACCGACGTCGTCCTCGAGCTGAAGTCCCTCGCCGACGTCGCCCTCATCGGGTTCCCGAGCGCCGGCAAGTCCTCGCTGGTCTCCGTGCTCTCCGCGGCGCGGCCCAAGATCGCGGACTACCCCTTCACCACCCTCGTGCCCAACCTCGGCGTCGTCACCGCCGGCGACGTGCGCTACACCGTCGCCGACGTCCCGGGCCTGATCCCCGGGGCGAGCGAAGGGCGGGGCCTGGGTCTGGAGTTCCTGCGCCACGTCGAGCGCTGCTCCGTGCTCGTCCACGTCATCGACTGCGCGACGCTCGAGCCGGGCCGTGACCCGATGAGCGACCTCGACGTCATCGAGGCCGAGCTCGCGGCCTATGTCGCCGACGAGACCCTCGGCGGTCGCCCGCTGTCGGAGCGCACCCGCATCGTCGTGCTCAACAAGGCCGACGTGCCCGACGCGCTCGACCTGGCCGACATGGTCAAGGCCGACCTGGAGGAGCGCGGCCTCGAGGTCTTCATCGTCTCCGCCGTCGCCCACACCGGCCTGCGCGAGCTGACCTTCGCCATGGCCCGCCACGTCCAGGCGGCGCGCGCGGAGTCGGCCGTCGAGGTCGCCCCGCAGCGGGTCGTCCTGCGCCCCAAGGCCGTCGACGACGCCGGCTTCGTCGTGCGTCGCGAGGGCGGCTCGGAGGGCGAGGTCTTCCGCGTCCTCGGTGCCAAGGTCACCCGCTGGGTCCACCAGACCGACTTCGCCAACGACGAGGCCGTCGGCTACCTCGCCGACCGCCTCAACCGTGCGGGCGTCGAGGAGGAGCTGACCAAGGCGGGAGCCGTCGCCGGCTCGACCGTGCTCATCGGCCCCGAGGACGACGCCGTCGTCTTCGACTGGGAGCCCACCCTCGTCGGCGGTGCCGAGCTGCTCGGCGGCCGCGGCACCGACCTGCGCCTCGAGGAGAGCACTCGGCGCACGACCCAGGAGCGGCGCGAGCAGTTCCACGCCCGCAAGGACGCCCAGACCGCGGCCCGCGAGGACCTGCGCACCGAGCGCGACGCCGGGCACTGGACCGAGGACGACTGATGGGAGCCGACGCCCGGCGGGCGATCGCCCGGGCCCGGCGCATCGTCATCAAGGTCGGCTCGTCGTCGCTGACGAGCGCCGCCGGGGGAGAGCTCGACGTCGCCCGGCTCACCGCGCTGGTCAACGCGATCTCCGCCCGGCGCAGCGAGGGCACCGAGGTCGTCCTCGTCTCCTCCGGCGCCATCGCCGCCGGTATCGGCCCGCTCGGCATGGAGACGCGGCCCAGCGACCTCGCCCGCCAGCAGGCGGCCGCGAGCGTCGGGCAGGGCGTGCTGCTGTCGGCCTACGACAAGGCCTTCGGCCGGCACGGACACACCATCGGGCTCGTCCTGCTGACGGTCGACGACGTCACCCGGCGCACGAGCTACACCAATGCCAAGCGCACCTTCGACTCGCTGCTCGACCTCGGCGTGCTGCCGATCGTCAACGAAAATGACACCGTCGCCACCCACGAGGTGCGCTTCGGTGACAACGACCGGCTCGCCGCGCTCGTCGCCCAGCTCGTCGGCGCCGACGCCCTCGTGCTGCTCACCGACGTCGACGCGCTCTACACGGCCAAGCCGGGCACACCCGGGGCCGAGCGGGTCGAGCTCGTCGCCGACCCGGCGGAGCTGGAGTCGATCTCCATCGGCGGCACCGGCTCGGCCGTCGGCTCCGGCGGCATGACGACGAAGGTCGAGGCCGCGACGATCGCCGGTGCGTCCGGCATCCCGACGGTGCTCACCTCCGCCGACCAGGTCACCGAGGCGCTCGCCGGCGAGGACGTCGGCACGGCCTTCGCGCCCGCGCGACGTCGGCGGGGCTCACGCGCCCTGTGGCTCGCCCACGCGACGACCCCGCGCGGGTCGGTGCAGATCGACGAGGGCGCGGTGACCGCGCTGCGGGAGCGGGGCCGCTCGCTCCTGCCCGCCGGCATCACCGGGGTGACCGGCTCCTTCACCGACGGCGACCCGGTCGACGTCGTCGGCCCCGACGGCACCGTCATCGCGCGCGGCCTCGTCAACTACACCTCGGGTGAGCTGCCGCACCTCATGGGGCGCAGCACCAAGGACCTGGCCAAGGAGATCGGCCCGCAGTACGAGCGCGAGGTCATCCACCGTGACCACCTCGCCCTGCTCTGACCCGGGTCAGCGCACGCGGGTGACCTCGAACTGCATGCGCGGGTGGGCGTAGGCCTCCTGCGCCTGGACCAGCTGCAGCTCCCGCTTGCCGGAGTCGAGGGTGAGCTGCAGCAGGTCGAAGACCGCCGAGACGGTCGCGCCGAGGGCCTGCTGCAGGTCGCGGCTGCGCAGCCAGTGGCTCGTGAAGAGCGCGGCTGTGACGTCGCCGGAGCCGTTGGCCTTGAGCGGCAGGTGCGGGGTGCGCACGATCCACGCCTCGTCCTCGTGGCAGGCGAGCATCTCGATCGTGCCCTCGGGCCGGTCGGGGCGCAGCACCGAGGTGACGAGGATGGTGCTCGGCCCCATCGCCCGCGCGGCGTCGACGGAGGCGAGGGTCTCCTCGAGCGTCTCCGGCTCGGTCTCGGTGAGGAAGCCCAGCTCGAACTGGTTGGGCGTGATGAGGTCGGCCTGCGGGACGACCTTGTCGCGCAGCAGCACGGGGATCGACTCGTGGACGAAGCAGCCCGACTTCGCATTGCCCATCACCGGGTCGCAGGCGTAGATGGCGTCGGGGTTGGCGGCCTTGACCGCGGCGACGGCCTCGAGGATCGTCGCGCCGATGCCCTCACCGCCCTGGTAGCCGGACAGGACGGCGTCGACCTCGGCGAAGGCCTCACGCTCACCGATCCCGGTGATGACGTCGGCGACGTCGGCCGGGTCCATCAGCGGACCCCGCCACGCGCCGTAGCCGGTGTGGTTGGAGAAGTTGACCGTGTGCACCGGCCAGACCTCGACACCGAGGCGCTGCATGGGGAAGACAGAAGCGGAGTTGCCGACGTGGCCGTAGGCGACGTGGGACTGGATCGACAGAATCGTGGTCACCCCGGCATCATCGCATCGCCCGGTCGTAGCCTGTGCGCATGACGGACAGCATCGCCACGGTCACGGACCTCGCCGAGCGGGCCCGCGTCGCCTCCCGCACTCTCGCCCTGCTCACCCGCGCCGACAAGGACGCCGCCCTGCTGGCGCTCGCGGACGCCGTCGATGCCGCCACGGACGACGTCGTCGCCGCCAATGCGCAGGACCTCCAGCGCGGGCGCGAAGGGGGGATGGCCACCGGCCTTCTCGACCGCCTCGCCCTCGACGCCGAGCGCGTCGCGGCCGTCGCCGACGCCCTGCGCGACCTCGCCGGGCTGCCCGACCCCGTGGGCGAGGTCGTGCGCGGATCGACGCTCGCCAACGGCCTGCAGATCCGCCAGGTGCGGGTGCCGATGGGGGTCGTCGGCATGATCTACGAGGCCCGCCCCAATGTCACCGTCGACGCCGCCGGCCTGGGTCTGAAGTCCGGCAACGCCATGATCCTTCGCGGCGGCTCGGCCGCCGCGAGCACCAACCGTGCCCTCGTCACCGCCCTTCGCTCGGCCCTGGAGGCGCACGGCCTGCCGGCCGACGCCGTCCAGCTGCTCGAGGGCGACCACGACGCGGTCAAGGCGCTCATGACCGCCCGCGGCTTGGTCGACCTGCTCATCCCGCGCGGGGGTGCGGGCCTGATCCAGACCGTCGTCACCGAGTCGACCGTGCCCGTCATCGAGACCGGCGTGGGCAACTGCCACGTCTACGTCGACGCCGCCGCCGACCGGGACAAGGCCCTGGCGATCACGCTCAACGCCAAGACCCACCGCCCGAGCGTCTGCAATGCCGCCGAGTCGCTCCTCGTCCACCGCGCCGTCGCCGCCGACGTGCTGCCCGACGCGCTGCGCGAGCTCGCGGCCGCCGGCGTCGTGCTCCACGGCGACGAGGCGACCCGCGAGCTCGCCCCCGAGGGCGTGACGGTCGAGCCCGCGACGGACGAGGACTTCGACACCGAGTACCTCGCGCTCGAGATGTCCGTCGCCGTCGTCGACGACCTCGACGCGGCGATGGAGCACGTGCGCCGCCACGGCAGCGGCCACACCGAGGCCATCGTCACCGAGGACCGGGCGGCTGCCCGGCGCTGGACCGCCGAGGTCGACGCGGCGGCGGTGCTCGTCAACGCCTCGACGCGCTTCACCGACGGCGGGGAGTTCGGCTTCGGGGCGGAGATCGGCATCTCGACGCAGAAGCTGCACGCCCGCGGCCCGATGGCGCTGCCCGAGCTGACGACGACGAAGTGGGTCGTCGAGGGCGACGGCCAGATCCGGGGCTGACCCCCCTTCGCCCGTCCCGGACACAGCCGAGGGCCCTCCCCCCGACGCGGGGGAGGGCCCTCGACCGCTGTGCGTGTCACGCCCCGTGGGGTCCTGCGGCGACTGCAGCACAACGCGCGGCACGAGGCCGCGACGATGCGGTGACACGTGGACCAGGAGGCGCCGACGTCGCCATGGTCGCCCGAGCCCGACTCGGAGCCTCCCCCGTGCCAGACGTGCGATCGTCGTTATCCCTGTGGTCCTGCCGGCCGCCTCCCGACGGCCGCGGTGTGAGGACTGTTCTACGCCGCTGCGGCGGCCCCCGGCAACACCACAGCCCGCCCATCGGTGAGCGGACACCGCCCACACGTCTGTCCACAGGCGCAGGGCGCGTTCCTCGCTCTCACCCACAGGCCTGTGGACGGCGACGGTGGACAACCTCGGCCGGGGACGGCCGGGTAGCATGGGCCGCATGCTGAGCACCTTCGTCTCCCTCGCTGCCGAGACCGAGCACCACAACGCGCTGCCGATCCCGCCGTGGGGCTACGGCCTCTTCGCCCTGCTGATCTTCGCGATGATGCTGGCCGTCCTCTTCGCCTTCCGCCAGGCCGCGACCAAGATCCCGACCGCGGACAACACGGTCGCCCACGAGGTCCACGACGACCACGCACACGGGGACCACCACTGAGCAAGCGCCTCGGCGTGATGGGTGGGACCTTCGACCCCATCCACCACGGTCACCTCGTCGCCGCCAGCGAGGCCGCCTCGCGCTTCGGGCTCGACGAGGTCGTCTTCGTCCCCACGGGGGAGCCGTGGCAGAAGGCGGACACCCAGGTCAGCCCGGCCGAGCACCGTTACCTGATGACGGTGGTCGCGACGGCGTCCAACCCGCGCTTCACCGTCAGCCGCGTCGACATCGACCGTGAGGGCCCGACCTACACGATCGACACCCTGCGCGACCTGCGCGAGCTGCGCCCCGACGACGAGCTCTTCTTCATCACCGGCGCCGACGCCCTCGCGCAGATCCTGTCGTGGAAGGACGTCGGCGAGCTGTGGGACCTCGCCCACTTCATCGGCGTCACCCGCCCCGGCTACCACCTCAGCGAGACGGGGCTGCCCGAGGACCGGGTGACCCTCCAGGAGGTGCCCGCCATGGCGATCTCCTCCACCGACTGCCGACAGCGCGTCGCCGCCGGCGAACCCGTCTGGTACCTCGTGCCCGACGGCGTCGTGCAGTACATCAACAAGTACGAGCTCTACACCGACGACCGGGAGTGACCGACACACCGTGGTAGCCACCCAGCAGGCCATCGACAACGCGACCATCGCCGCCCGCGCGGCGGCCGACAAGCTCGCGACGACCATCACCGGGCTCGACGTGTCCGGGCAGATGCCGCTCACCGACATCTTCCTCATCGTCTCCGCCGACAACGAGCGTCAGGTGCAGGCCATCGTCGACGCCGTCGAGGAGGCCATGCGCGAGGAGGCCCAGATCAAGCCGCTGCGCCGTGAGGGCAACGGCCCCGGTCGATGGGTCCTCATCGACTTCGGTGACGTCGTCGTGCACGCGCAGCACGACGAGGAAAAGGACTTCTACGACCTCGAGCGCCTCTGGCGCGACTGCCCGCGCCTCGACCTCGGTGTCGTGGGCTCGCAGCAGTCCGACGAGCGGTGAGCGAGGCGAAGGGGGAGCCCCGTCGCCTGATCGTGCTGCGCCACGGCCAGACCGTCTCCAACCTCAAGGGCATCTGGCAGGGGCACCTCGACCACGAGCTGACCGACCTGGGTCGGGAGCAGGCCGCGGCTGCGGCCCGGGCGATCGCCGCCCTTCGTCCCTCGCGGATCGTCTCCTCGGACCTCTCCCGTGCCCACGACACGGCACTGGCCGTCGCCGCCGCGAGCGGTGACCTCGACGTGGCCGTCGACGAGCGCTGGCGCGAGATCCACGCCGGCGCCTGGCAGGGTCTGACGGCCGCGGAGGTGGGCGAGCAGTACCCGCTCGACGCCGAGCGGCTCGTGAGCGGCGAGGACTTCAAGCGGGGCGGCCACGGCGAGTCGCTCGCCGAGCTCGCCCAGCGCGTGCGCCCGGCCATCGACGAGCTCGTCGACGGCATGGACCCGGGGGAGACCGTCGTCGTCGCGACCCACGGCGTGACCGGCCGCACCGTCGTCGCCGAGCTCGTCGGCCTCGAGCAGCAGACCGCCTGGCGGGTGCTCGGGGGCTTCGGCAACTGCCACTGGGCGGTCGTGGAGCAGGGGCGCTCCGGCTGGCGGATCACCCAGTGGAATGCCTCCGCCGAGGGCCTGTGAGCCCCTCGCGGAGCCCGATTTGGAAAAGCGGGGGTGCGTAGGGTTAAACTCTCGCAGTCCCCTTCGGGGGAAACCCACTCGGGGCTGTAGCGCAGTTGGTAGCGCACCTCCATGGCATGGAGGGGGTCAGGGGTTCGAATCCCCTCAGCTCCACCCGGGAGCCAGAAGGCCCGGATCGCATCGCGGTCCGGGCCTTCTGCATGTCACGGCACCCTCTAGCGTGTGCGCATGCCGATCGAGACGAGCCGCCCGGTCGCGGCCGGTGTCGTCACGGCGCTCGTCGGCTTCACGAGCGCCTTCGTCGTCGTCCTGCAGGGACTGACCGCCGTCGGGGCGACCCACGCGCAGGCCGCCAGCGGGCTGCTGGCCGTGACGATCCTCATGGGCCTGAGCTCGATCGTCCTCTCCCTGACGACCCGGCTGCCGATCACCGTGGCGTGGTCCACGCCCGGAGCCGCGCTGCTCGCCTCCACGGGGACGGTCGACGGAGGCTGGCCGGCGGCGGTCGGGGCCTTCGTCGTCACCGGTGTCCTCGTCCTCGCGACGGGACTCGTGCCGGCCCTCGGGTCGCTCATCACCCGGATCCCCGCCTCGGTGGCGCAGGCGATGCTCGCCGGCATCGTCATGCAGCTGTGCCTCGGGACGGTGACGGGCATGGCGGCCAACCCGTGGGCGGTGGGGCCGGTGGTCATCGTGTGGGTGCTCGCCCTGCGGCTGGCGCCGCGGTGGGCCTCGCCGCTCGCCTTCGTCGCGGCGGCGGTCGTCATCGCCGTCCACCTCGCCCGTTCCGGCGCGCCCGTCGACGCTGGCTCCCTCGTGCCCCGGCTCGAGCTCACCGCCCCGACCTTCACACTCGGCGGCCTCGTCGGGATCGCCCTGCCGCTCTACCTCGTGACCATGGCCTCGCAGAACGTGCCGGGTGTCGCGGTGATGCGCGGCTTCGGCTACGAGGTGCCGTGGCGACGCTCGATGCTCGTCACCGGTGCGGGGACCGTCCTCGGGGCGCCCGCCGGCGGGCACGCGATCAACCTCGCGGCGATCAGCGCCGCCCTCGCCGCCGGTCCCGATGCCGGGGAGGACCGCTCCCGCCGCTGGATCGCGAGCGTGACCTCCGGCATCGTCCTCGTGCCCATCGGCATCGCCTCCGCAGCCTTCGCCACCCTCGTCTCGCTCGCGCCCGAAGGGGTGGTGGCGGCCGTGGCGGGACTGGCGCTCATGGGCACGCTCGCGACCTCCCTTCGCTCCGCGCTGGCGGAGCCGGGCGAGCAGGTGCCGGCGGTCGTCACCTTCGCCGTCGCGGCGTCGGGCACCGCCGTCGCCGGGGTCAGCGCGGCCTTCTGGGCCCTCGTGGCCGGGCTCGTGCTGCGGGCGGTGCTGCACCGGCCGACGACGGCCTGAGCCGCCCCGACGTCACTCCCCGAGGAGCCGGGCAGCGTTGTCGTGCAGCACGGCCCGCGTCCAGTCGTCGCCGAGCCCGAGGTCGGTGACGGCCTGCACGGCGTGCTCGTAGGAGTAGGGGATGTTGGGGAAGTCGCTGCCGAAGAGCACCCGGTCGTCGAGCTCGGCCAGGTCGTCGAGCCGGTCGGTGGGGAAGGGGGCGAGGGCCTCGGTGAAGTCGGTGAAGGCCATCGTCGTGTCGAGGTGCACGTCGGGGTGCTCGCGGGCGATGTCGAGGAAGTCGCCGTAGTCGGGCATCCCCATGTGGGCGATGACGAGCACGAGGCGCGGATGCCGCTCGAGCAGGTCGCGCACGGCGGCCGGCCCGGTGAAGCGCCCCGGCGCCGGGCCGTTGCCGGCGTGCATGACGATGGGCGTGCGCGAGCGCTCGAGCACCGGCCAGACCTCGTCCAGACGTGGGTCGTCGAGCGGGTAGTCGCCGACCTGGACGTGCACCTTTACGATGCGGGCCCCGGCCTCGATCGCCGCCTGCGTGTACTCCGCCGCACCCGGCTCCGGGTAGAAGGTCGCCGAGTGGATCGCCTCGGGCACCCGCGCGGCGAAGTCTGTGGACCAGTCGTTGAGCCACTGCGCCATACCGGGACGGTGGGCGTAGTTGAGCGAGGGAAAGGCCCGCACACCGAGCGCTCGCAGGGTGGCCAGGCGCTCCCCTTCGTCCGTGCGATAGGTGATCGGCCACGGCCGGCCGGTGAGCGGACCGGCGGAGTCGAAGTAGGCCCACACCTTGTCGAGGACCCGCTGCGGCATGAAGTGGGTGTGGATGTCGATGATGGGCGCGTGGTGCAAGGGCTCCATGACGGCACCCTAGGCCGGTAGGTTCGGGCGATGACTTCGACCCTGCTCGAGGTGGTCGGCTGGGTGGGCTCCGCGGTCCTCGTGGTGTCCCTGCTGCAGACCAACCTGCACCGGCTGCGGTGGATCAACCTCCTCGGCTGCCTCGTCCTGATCGGCTACAACGGCGCGGTCGGGGTGTGGCCCATGGTCGGGCTCAACGTCGTGCTCGCCGCGATCAACGTCTGGTACCTCGTGCGGGCGCACCGCGACCGCCACGACGGGCGCGCCTACCAGGTCCTCGAGGTGGCCGCCGACGACACCTACCTGCGGCACGTCCTGCGGGTGCACGCGGCCGACATCGAGCGTTGGCAGCCGGGCTTCGTCCACGACCCGAGCGCCGACGACGACTGCTACCTCGTGCTCACCGGCGACGAAACCGTGGGGGTGGTCGTCGTGCGACCCGGGGCGAAGGGGGAGGCCCGGATCGTCCTCGACCACGTCACCGCCCGCTACCGCGACCGCACGCCCGGGGAGTTCGTCTTCGGGCAGGAGGGTCCCTTCCGCCGGCGGGGCTACACGCGGGTGCGCACGCCGTCGGGCATGCGCAACCCCTACTACGCCCGCCTCGGCTTCGTGCCGGACGGTGACCACTTCGTCCTCGACCTCCCGGGGGACACGTAGGCTTGGCGCGCACACGTCGACCCCGGGAGAAGCACCACAGATGAGCGAGACGCCCTACCGCTACACCGCGGAGATGGCCGGTCGGATCGAGACCGGCTGGCAGGACCGCTGGGAGGAGCTCGGGACCTTCCGCGCGCCCAACCCTGCCGGCCCGTGGGCCGAGCCGGAGCGCGTGCGCGAGCACGACGGCCACATGCTCGTCCTCGACATGTTCCCCTACCCCTCGGGCGCCGGCCTGCACGTCGGTCACCCGCTGGGCTACATCGCGACCGACGTCTACGCCCGCTACCAGCGGATGCTCGGCAAGAACGTGCTGCACTGCCTCGGCTACGACGCCTTCGGCCTGCCCGCGGAGCAGTTCGCCGTGCAGACCGGTCAGCACCCGCGGGTGACGACCGAGGCCAACATGGCGACGATGAAGCGGCAGCTGCGCCGCCTCGGCCTCGGCCACGACGACCGGCGCGCCTTCGCGACGATCGACCCCGACTACTACCGCTGGACGCAGTGGATCTTCAGCCAGATCTTCAATGCCTGGTACGACGAGGAGGCCGTGCGGCCCGACGGCGGTCTCGGCCGGGCCCGGCCCATCGCGGAGCTCGTCGCCGCCTTCGAGTCCGGTGAGCGCCCCCTGCCGAAGGGGGAGACCCGCACCTGGTCGCAGCTGTCGGCCAAGGAGCGCTCCGACGTCCTCGACGAGTACCGCCTCGTCTACACCAGCCACGCCCCGGTCAACTGGGCGCCCGGTCTTGGCACCGTCCTGGCCAACGAGGAGGTCACGGCCGACGGTCGCTCCGAGCGCGGCAACTACCCGGTCTTCAAGGCCAACCTGCGCCAGTGGATGATGCGCATCACCGCCTACGCCGACCGCCTGGCCGACGACCTCGACCGCGTCGACTGGCCGGACAAGGTCAAGGCCATGCAGCGCAACTGGATCGGCCGCAGCGAGGGCGCGCAGGTGACCTTCACCGCGACGGGTGCTGACGGCACCGAGCACCCGATCGAGGTCTTCACGACCCGCCCCGACACCCTCTTCGGCGCGACCTTCATGGTCCTCGCGCCGGAGCACCCGCTCGTGGACTCCCTCGTCCCGCAGGGCGGTTGGCCCGAGGGCACCCTCGACGCATGGACCGGTGGCGCGGACACCCCCTTCGCCGCCGTGTCGGCCTACCGCGACGCCGCCGGCCGCAAGAGCGACGTCGAGCGCCAGATCGAGACCAAGGACAAGACCGGTGTCTTCACCGGCGGCTGGGCGACCAACCCGGTCAACGGCGCACGCATCCCGGTCTTCGTCGCCGACTACGTCCTCATGGGCTACGGCACCGGCGCGATCATGGCGGTGCCGTCGGGCGACCAGCGTGACTTCGACTACGCGACCGCCTTCGGTCTCGACATCGTCCCGACCGTGCAGGCCCCCGAGGGGCACGAGGGTGCGTGGGGCGGCGACGGCGCGATCATCAACTCCACCAACGACTCCATCTCGCTCGACGGCATGTCGGTCGCCGAGGGCAAGGCGGCGATCACCGCCTGGCTCGAGGAGCAGGGCGTCGGCCGCGGCACGGTCAACTACAAGCTGCGCGACTGGCTCTTCTCCCGGCAGCGCTACTGGGGCGAGCCCTTCCCGATCGTCTTCGACGAGGACGGCGTCCCGCACGCGGTCCCCGACTCGATGCTGCCCGTCGAGCTGCCCGAGGTCGACGACTACAGCCCGCGGACCTTCGACCCCGACGACGCGAGCAGCGAGCCGGAGCCGCCGCTGGGCCGCGCCACCGACTGGGTCGAGGTCGAGCTCGACCTCGGCGACGGGCCCAAGACCTATCGCCGCGAGACCAACACGATGCCGAACTGGGCCGGCTCGTGCTGGTACTACCTGCGCTACCTCGACCCGGCCAACGCCGAGGCGCTCGTCGACCCGGCCAACGAGGCCTACTGGGTCGGCCCGCGCGACGAGCCGGTGCCCGGCGCCCCCGCCGGCACCCGTGACCCGGGCGGCGTCGACCTCTACATCGGTGGTGTCGAGCACGCCGTGCTCCACCTGCTCTACGCCCGCTTCTGGCACAAGGTGCTCTTCGACCTCGGCCACGTGAGCAGCGAGGAGCCCTTCCGCAAGTACTTCTCGCAGGGCTACATCCAGGCGCACGCCTACCGCGACCACCGCGGCCAGCCGGTGCCGGCCGCCGAGGTCGAGGAGCACGTCGGCGACGGTGGCGAGACGACGTTCACCTGGCAGGGCGAGCCGGTCACCCAGGAGTACGGCAAGATCGGCAAGTCGCTGAAGAATGCCGTCAGCCCCGACGAGATGTACGAGCAGTTCGGCGCCGACACCTTCCGCGTCTACGAGATGTCGCTCGGTCCGCTCGAGCAGTCCAAGCCGTGGGAGACCCGCGCCGTCGTCGGCAGCCAGCGCTTCCTGCAGCGCCTGTGGCGCAATGTCGTCGACGAGGAGACCGGCGAGCTGCGGGTCACCGACGACGCCCTCGACGCCGACACCGAGCGGCTGCTGCACCAGACGATCGCGGCGGTGAGCGAGGACTACGGCTCCCTCGGCTTCAACACCGCGATCGCCCGGCTCATCGAGCTCAACAACGCGCTCACCAAGCTCGACGCGGTGCCGCGCGCGGCGATCGAGCCGCTCGTGCTCATGGTCGCCCCCGTGGCCCCGCACCTCGCCGAGGAGCTGTGGTCGCGTCTGGGTCACCCGCAGTCGCTGGCGCACGAGGACTTCCCCGTCGCCGACGAGAGCAAGATGGTCGAGGCGAGCGTCACCTGCGTCATCCAGATCAAGGGCAAGGTCCGCGACCGCGTCGAGGTCCCGGCCGACATCGGTGAGGACGAGCTGCGTGAGCTCGCCCTCGGCCGCGACAAGGTCAGGGCGGCGACGGAGGGCGGCGTCCGCACGGTCATCGTCCGGGCGCCCAAGCTCGTCAACGTCGTGCCGGTCTAGCTCCTGACGCGCACTACCTGACGCGCACCGGGTGCTCGGAGAGGATCGACACCCGGTTGAAGGCATTCATCGTCACCGCGGCCCACTCGACCGCGGCGAAGGTCTCGTCGCCCAGCAGCGACCGGGCGGCGCTGAGGGCCTCGCCGCGCACCTGCGGGTCGGGCAGGGTCGTCGTCGCCTCGGCGACGTCGAGGACGGCGCACTCGACGGGGTCGAAGAGCGTCGAGTCGCGCCACGCGGGCAGCTGGGCGAGCTTTTGCACCGTGGCGCCGGCCTCGGTCGCCTTCCGGGTGTGCAGGTCGAGGCAGAAGGAGCAGCCGTTGAGCTGCGAGATGCGCACGTTCATCAGCTCGACGGTCTCGCGCTCGAGGCCGGCGGCCTCGGCCGCGGCGGAGACCTTGAGGGCGAGGGCGTTGAGGGCCTTCCACGCCTCGGGCAGGGACGTGTCGAGGTAGGGCAGTCGGTCGGTGTCGGCCATGACCACAGGCTAGGGCTCTCGGTAGTCTCGGCCCGTGAGTACCGCCGTCATCACCGACTCGACCGCCACGCTGCCCGCGACGGTCGTCGCCGAGCACGGCATCAGGGTCGTGCCGCTGCAGCTGGTCATCGACGGCGGGGAGCGGATCGAGGGAGACGGGGTCGATGCCTCGGTCGTCATCGAGGCGCTGCGTCGCAAGGCGGAGATCAACACCTCGCGGCCGGCTCCGGCGACCTTCCTGCGGGCCTACGAGCAGGCGGCGAAGGGGGGCGCCACCGAGATCGTCTCCGTCCACATCAGCGGTGGGCTGTCGGGCACGGTCGAGGCGGCGCGGGCCGCTGCCGACGAGGCGCCGGTGCCCGTGCGGGTCGTCGACTCGCGGCTCGTGGGCATGGGCCTGGGCTTCGCCGTCATCGCCGCCGCGCGGGACGCGGCCGCGGGCCGGTCGGTCGACGAGGTCGTCGAGCGGGTCGAGCGCCGGTGCGGCGGCTCGAGCGTGCGTCTCGTCGTGCACTCCCTCGACCGGCTGCACCGCGGGGACGGATCGGGGGCGCACGGGCGCTGCTCGGCTCGGCCCTGGCGATCAAGCCCGTGCTGCACATGGTCGACGGTCACGTCGAGCCCCTCGAGCGGGTGCGCACGGCCGGGCGAGCGATCGCCCGCCTGCAGGAGCTGACCGTCGCCGAGTGCGAGGCGCTGCCCGAGTGGGCCGACGGGGTCGAGGTCGGTGTGCACCACGTCGACGCGGCCACGCGGGCCGAGCCCCTCGCCGCCGCCCTCTCCGAGCGCATCGCCGGCCCGGTGGAGCTGTCGCCGATGAGCGCCGTCATCGGCGCGCACGTCGGTCTCGGCACGATCGGCGTCGTCGTCAGCCCGCGTCCGCGCGACTGATCCACAAGCCCCCGGGGCGAAGGGGGCCGGTCCACAGGTCTGCTCGAGTGCGGCTGGTGACGGCGGGTGCTGCCTAGCGTCGGGAGCATGAGCCGACGCACCTCCGAGCCCTCCGAGCGGGTCGCCGAGATCCTCGACGAGTCGCGTGACCCGCGACCGCTCGAGCTGCCGTCCACCCTCGCCGGCGGGCGCTACGGCGTGAGTCGACAGGCGATCGTCGGGGTCGCGCTCGTCGTCGCCGTGGCGGTGGCCATGCTCGCCGGGCGCACCGTGCTCGCCCGGCAGGACGCCGCACCTCAGCCCGTCACGACGAGCCCGGCAGGGGCGGTAGCGGCGAGCGGGGAACCGGACGGCGAGCCGACGACGGCACCAGCCGGTGCGTCGGCGACCCCGGGTGCGGCGCCGACGACGGCGGGGGTCACCGTCCATGTCGTCGGTCAGGTGCGCCGGCCGGGCATGGTCACCCTCGACGCCGGAGCGCGGGTCGCCGATGCGATCGAGGAGGTCGGCGGGGCGACCCGTCGGGCCGACCTCGACGGCGTCAACCTCGCGCGGCTGCTCGTCGACGGCGAGCAGGTCGTCGTGCCCAAGCCGGGGGAGACACCACCCGCGGCCGGAGCGCCGGCCGGGGGCGCACCCTCTGCTGGAGGCGCCCCCGCGGGCACCCCCGCCGCCGGGGCCCCGGTCAACCTCAACACCGCCGACCTCGCGACCCTCGAGACCCTGCCCGGCGTCGGTCCGGTGCTCGCCCAGCGGATCCTCGACTGGCGGACCGAGCACGGGAGCTTCACGGCGGTCGAGGAGCTCGGCGAGGTGAGCGGCATCGGCGACAAGATCTATGCCCAGCTGGCACCCGAGGTCACGGTGTGAGCCGCGAGGAGCAGCCGACCCCGGCGGCCCTCGACCTGCGTCTGCTGCTGCCCTGCCTCACCGCGTGGGGGATCGGGGCGTGGGCCCTGTCGTGGCCGGGCGGGCTGCGCGCCCGGGTGGCCGTGGGCGCGGTCGTCGGGGTCGTCGCCCTCGTCGGGGCCGGGGTGCGCTACCGCGGTCGGCACGCCCGCGCCTCCCTGCGGCGGGACGGGCCGGGTGTCCTCGCCCTCACGCTCCTCGCGACGGTGCTCGTGCTCGGGTCCTCGGCGGCCCACGAGACGACCCGGCGCACCGGGCCGGTCGACGACCTCGCGCAGGAGCGGGCCATGGTCCGGGCCGAGGGCGTCGTGCTCACCGAGCCGATCGTGCGGGCCGGTCGCGGGTCGGGCGACGAGGACGGTGACCCGCCCGAGCAGGTGCTGCTGCGGGTCCGGCTGGAGTCGGTGACCGCGCGGGGGACGACGACGCGGGTCAGCGCGCCCGTCTACGTGCGGGCCGCGGACGCGTGGGCGCAGGTCGGCTGGCACGACCGGATCCGCTTGTCGGGCAAGCTCGCTCCGGCAGAACCCGCCGACCCGGAGGTCGCCCTTCTCAGCCCGCGCGGACCACCCGAGGCGGTCGGCGATCGCTCGCCCGTGCGGCGGGCCGCGGAGCACCTGCGTGACGGCCTGCGGCAGGCCGTCGACCCACTGCCCGGCGACGCCCGCGGACTGCTGCCCGCGCTCGTCATCGGTGACACTTCGATGACGCCGCAGGAGCTCACCGACGACATGCTCGTCACCGGCATGTCGCACCTGTCGGCGGTGAGCGGGTCCAACGTCGCGGTCGTCCTCGCGGCCCTCGTCGGGGTGGGTCGACTGCTCGGCCTGCCGCGCCGCTGGCGACCCTGGGTCGCGGGGATCGGGCTGGCCTTCTTCGTCGTGCTCGCCCGGCCCGAGCCGAGCGTCATCCGGGCGGCGACCATGGGGGCGATCGGGCTGCTCGGCATGAGCACCGACCGGCGCGGCGCGGGCACCCCCGCGCTGTGCTGCGCGGTCCTCGCGCTGCTCGCACTCGACCCGTGGCTCGCACGCTCCTACGGCTTCGTCCTGTCGACACTCGCGACGCTGGGGCTGCTGCTCTTCGTCCGGCCGTGGTCGGCAGCGATCAACGCTCAC
Source organism: Janibacter sp. CX7 (assembly GCF_024362365.1). Lineage (NCBI taxonomy): Bacteria > Bacillati > Actinomycetota > Actinomycetes > Micrococcales > Intrasporangiaceae > Janibacter > Janibacter sp. CX7. The sequence goes on from NZ_CP101464.1 coordinate 1,142,106, forward strand.
CTGCCGCGTCGACTCCACCTCATCGGCCCCGCGGTGGCGATCCCGGTCGCGGCCCAGCTCGTCTGCGGACCGGTCGTCGTCCTGCTGCAGGGCAATGTGAGTCTTGTGGCCGTCGTCGCCAACCTCGTGGCGGCCCCCTTCGTCGCACCGGCCACGGTCCTGGGCGTCACCGCCGCCCTCGTGGCCGTCGTGAGCGGAGCGCTGGCGGGGCTCGTCGCCTGGTGCGGCGCCCCCTTCGCCCTGGCCATCGCGTGGACCGCCCGGGTGAGCGCGGACGTCCCCGGCGGGGCGTTGCCGTGGCCCGATGGTCCGCCCGGCGCGGTCCTGCTCACGCTCGTCACGGGGGTGGTCGTCCTCGGTGGGCCCTGGACGATCCGGCGCCCGCGGGGGAGCCCGCTCGTGGCGATCGCCCTCGTCGTCGTGGTCGCCGTCGGTGCGGTGCCCTCCCGCAGTCTCGCCTGGCCGCCGCCGGGGTGGCGGCTCGTCGCCTGCGACGTCGGGCAGGGGGACGGGCTCGTCCTCGCCTCGGGGCCCGGGCGGGCGGTGGTCGTCGACGTCGGGCCCGAGGGCGGCGGCATCGACGGCTGCCTGCGCCGGCTCGGTGTGCGCACGCTCGACGCGGTGGTGCTCACCCACTTCCACGACGACCACGTCGGCGACCTCGCCGCCGCGATGGACGGGCGCGCGGTCGGGCAGGTGCTCGTCTCGCCGGTGGAGGACCCGGCCTGGGCCGTGCGGCAGGTGCGCCAGATCGCCGACCGGCACGGGGTGCCGGTGCGCACCCTGCGCGCTGGCGATAGCTGGCAGCTCGGCGATGTCGCGGCCGAGACGTGGTGGCCGGACCGGCCGGTCGCCGGAGGGTCCGCGGCCAACAACGGCAGCATCGTGCTCCACGTGCAGGTCGGTGACGTCAGTGCCCTGCTGCTCGGCGACATCGAGCGCGAGGCCGGCAGCGCGATCCGGCTCGCGCTGCGTCGCGACCCGCGGATGAGTGCCGCTGCAGGGGACCTCAACGTGCTCAAGATGCCGCACCACGGGTCGAGCAATGTCGACGAGGGGCTCATGGATGCGGTGGTCGCACCCGTCGCGATCATCAGCGTGGGCGCCGACAACACCTACGGCCACCCCACGCCGACGGCCCTGGCCTGGGCCGCTCGCCACGGGTCGCGCGTGCTGCGGACGGACCGGGACGGCGACGTCGCCGTGCTCGACGGGCCGGCGGTCGTCACGTCCGGATGAGGGCGGATGAAGGGACCCTCATCCGGATCTCATGCCCGCTTCACCCCGGTGCGGTGATCTGTCTCTTGTGAACGCAGGACCCTGCGAGCACCGGACACGAGCACAGGAGCCGATCATGACGACGACCACCGACCGCACCGGCGAGGCCACGACGCTCGTCCTCGACCCGACCCCGGCGATGGCCCCCGGCCACCACACCGAGGCACTGGACCCGCTGCGGCTGCGCCGCGTGCTCAAGGCCTACACCACCCGCTTCGTCGCCGCGGCCGTCGACGCAGCCCCCGACGGCTACCACCTCGAGTACGGAGCGGACGTCGTCCCGCGTGCCGGTGACGTCGTCCTCGCGCGGGTCGTCGAGATCGGCAAGCACACCCGTCTCGAGAGCCCCGTCTCCCGTCGCCAGATGCTCTTCCCCGGCCGCGAGGTCCTCGTCGCCTACGGCGACCGCTACGCCCCCGACCAGTTCCTCGCGCACGTGCCCGACTCGCTCGCCCCGGCCGACCTCGTCGCCGGCGGTGGCCTCGCCTCGCAGGTGCTCGAGCAGCACGCGAGCATCGACATGGCCACTCGTCTTGAGCCGCTGGGCCTGCTCGCCGATGCCGAGGGGCGGGTCACCCTCGACCGCTTCGCGCCGCTCGGGTCGGGCACGAGCGCCGCCGCGCCCGCCGGGGCCCGGCCGCCGGTCGTCGTCGTCCTCGGCTCGTCGATGAACTCCGGCAAGTCCACGGTGCTCGGCTCGATCGTCAACGGCCTCGTGGGCGCGGGCCTGCAGGTCGCCGCCGGCAAGTCCACCGGCACCGGGGCGGGCAACGACCCCCACCAGTTCCGCGACGCGGGTGCCTCGACGGTCCTCGACTTCACCGACTTCGGCCACGCGACGACCTACCGCCTGGGGCACGAGCGCATCCGCGAGATCTTCGTCCGCATGGTCGACGAGCTCGTGGCCACCGGCCCGGATGCCGTCGTCATCGAGGTCGCGGACGGGGTCTACCAGGAGGAGACCCGCTGGCTGCTGCAGGACGGCGCCTTCCACGACCGCGTCGACCGGGTCGTCTTCGCCTCGCAGGACGCCCTCGGTGCGGTCGCCGGTCTGCAGGTGCTCGACGGTGCCGGGCTGACCACGGCGGCCGTCTCCGGTGTGGTCACCTCCTCGCCGCTCGCTGCGCGCGAGGCGGGGGCGACGCTGCCCGTGCCGGTCATCGGCACCTTCGACCTGCGCGAGCCGGCGACGGCGCTCGGGCTGCTGCCGGTCGAGGCGGCCGGCGCGCTGGCGTCCTGATGCCTCCGCTCCTGCGTGGCCCGCGACGGCTGCTCATGGCCCTGCTCGTCGCGACGTCGATCGCCCACACGGCGTGCGCGATCGGTGCGGGTCTGCTCGTCGGCGTGCTGCTGCGCGACGCGGGCCGGCCGGCCCGCGAGGTCGGCGTCGACGTCGCCGTGCTGCTCGGCGCCCTTGTCGGTCTCGGGGCCACGAAGTACGTCGAGCGGGTGGTCGCGGAGCGCCTCGGCCAGGACTACGTGCAGCAGATCCGCAGGGGTCTCGTCGAGCACGCGATGACCGCGGCGAGCGCTCCCTCGCTCGGCATCACCATCGCCCGCTCGACGAACGACCTTGCCAGCGTGCGCAACTGGGTCTCGCTCGGCATCGCCCCGCTCGTGGCCCTCGTGCCGCTCGTCGTGGGGTCGGTCGCCGCCCTCGCCGTCATCGCGTGGCCGCTCGCGCTCGCGCTCGCCGCCCCTCTCGGGCTGCTCGGGCTCGCGCTCGCCCGGGTCTCCGGGCCGGCCTTCGAGCGGGCACGGGACCTGCGTCGCCGTCGCGGGGCCCTCGCCGCCCGCGTCGCCGACACGGTGAGCGCCGCCCCCGGCATCGCGGCGGCCGGCGGGGTAGATCGCGAGCTGCGGGCCATCGACCGCTCGGGTTCGCGGGTCGTCGACGCCGCCGTGCACCGCTCGCGCACGGCCGGTCTGCTGGGGGCCTGTGCCGTCGTCGCACCGGTGGCGGGGTCGGCCGGCGCTGCCGCGCTCGGGGCCCTCGGCATCGTGCCGGTCGCCACCGTCGCCGTCGCGCTGACGATCATCGGCATCGTCACCGGCCCCGTCGGCGACGCGGGCCGGATCGTGGAGTACCGGCAGAACCACCGTGCCGCCCGCCGGATCATCGCGCCCCTGCTCGTCGAGACGGCTGAGACCGCCGCGGGCCCGGGGCCGGTCGCGCCGGCTCCCCTCGTCGACCCCGGGGTCTCCTCGGGTGGCCGCGTCGTCGTGCGCGGGCTGCGGGTCGACGGTCGCGAGCTGCCCGGCCTCGTCGCCGAGCCGGGGGAGCGCATCCTCGTGCGAGGGGCCTCGCCGGCCCACGCCCGTGAGGTGCTCGCGGCCCTCGCCGTGCCCGGCCGCTCGGGTGGGGGCAGCCTGTGCGTCGACGGCAAGGACCTCGCCGTCACCGGGCCGAAGACCCGCCGACGCCGGATCGGCCATGCTGCGGCCGGGGCCCGGCTCGAGCGTGGCCCGATCTCCCGGGCGGTGCGCTACCGCCGACCCGACCTCCCGGCGGAGGAGGGCACTTCGGCCCTGGCGGCAGTCGGTCTCGCGGAGCGGGTGGCTGCTCTCCCCGAGGGGGAGCGGACCTCCCTTCGTCGGGGTGGGGAGCCGCTCACCCGGCACGAGCGGGCCCGGCTGCACCTGGCGCGCGCCATGCTCGGCGAGCCGGCGCTGCTCCTGCTGGAGCACGTCGACGACGACCTGGGCACTCAGGGGAGAGCGCTGCTGCGCCGGCTGCTCGAGGACTACCCGGGCGTGGTGATCGTGGCCTCGGACCGGCCGCAGGAGATCCTCGCGCAGTGGCGCGACTGGACGGTGCCTACGCCGGCAGTGACGTCTCGGCCGCCGCGGTCAGCGCCTCGAGCGTCGTCGCCACTGCCGGCACCTTGAGCAGGTCCTCCGTCGTCACGACGTGGATCCGGCGCCGGGTCTGCGGGTCGAGGGGGCGGATGACGACGTCGTCGTTGGACGTCGCCGCCCGGATGAGGTCGGGGATCAGGGCGACGCCCAGACCGGCGGCGACGAAACCCTGGACGGCGACGTAGTCCTCGGTCTCGAAGGCGACCTTGGGCGCGAAGCCGGCGTCGTGGGCGATCTTGAGCAGGTGGCCCCGGCAGCGGGCGCAGCCGGCGATCCACTCGTCGTCGGTGAGGTCGGTCATCGAGACGACCTCGTGGTCGGCGAGCGGGTGGTGGCGCGGCAGGGCCACGCGCACCTCCTCGTCGAGCAGCGGGTGCACGACGAAGCCCTCGAGGTCCTCGCCCCGGGCCAGTTCGCTGCCGTCGTAGGAGAAGGCGACGGCGAGGTCGACCTCGCCGGCCCGCAGGGCCGCGAGCGACTCCGGCGGCTCGGCCTCGGTGAACTGCACGGACAGGTCGGGGTGCTCGGCGCGGACCGCCGCCAGGGCGCGGGGGACGAGCGTCACCGACGACGACGGGAAGGCCATGAGCCGCACCCGACCCGAGCGCAGCCCGGCGATCGCGGCGACCTCCTCCTCGGCGGCGTCGAGAGCGGCGAGCACGGGGGTGGCGTGGCGGGCGAGGACGGCGCCGGCCTCGGTGAGCCGAACGGAGCGACCGACCTTTTCGACGAGGACGGTGCCGGTGCGCTGCTCGAGGCGCTTGACCATCTGGGAGACCGCGGGCTGCGAGTAGCCGAGCGCGAGGGCAGCGGCGGTGAAGCTGCCCTCATCGGCGATGGCCCGCATCACGCGCAGCCCAGCGGCGTCGATCATGGGGCCCATCGTAGGTCGTCGCGCCGACCTAGGATCGAGGCATGCCAGACGACGTCGATCGGGTCGAGCAGATCGCGAGGGTGCTGCGCCATGGGCCGGCCCTCGTGCTCACCGGGGCCGGCATGTCGACCGAGAGCGGGATCCCCGACTACCGGGGCCCGGACGGGACGCGGCGAGTGACCCCGATGCACCTGTCGGAGTTCGTCGGGAGCAGCTCGGCGCGACAGCGCTACTGGGCGCGCAGCTTCGTCGGGTGGCGGCGGTTCCACGCGGCGCGGCCCAACGCCGCGCACCGTCTCGTGACCCGCCTGCAGGAGCTCGGGGCGGTGGGGCCGGTCATCACGCAGAACGTCGACGGCCTGCACCAGGCCGCCGGGACCCGCGACGTCGTCGAGCTGCACGGCAACCTCGTCGAGGTCGTCTGCCTGACCTGCGGGGCGCGCATCGACCGACCCACCCTCGATGCCCGGATGGCGGCGCAGAACCCCGGCTTCGACGTCGACAGCGACGAGATCCGGCCGGACGGCGACGTGCGGCTCGAGACCGTCGACGTCGAGCGCTTCGTCGCACCGGAGTGCGAGCGGTGCGGGACCGACATGCTCAAGCCGGACGTCGTCTTCTTCGGCGGAGCGGTCGCCAAGCCGCTCGTGCAGCACTGCTTCGACCTCGTCGACGCGGCGCCGAGCCTGCTCGTGCTCGGCAGCTCGCTGCAGGTGATGTCGGGGCTGCGCTTCGTGCGGCACGCCGCGAAGCGCGGGATCCCGGTCTCGCTCATCACCCGCGGTCCCACCCGCGGCGACGACCTCGTCGACCACCGCGTCGACGGGGAGCTGGGGGACTCCCTTCGCTCCCTCGTCGACCTCGCGGAGGTAGGCGTCAGAGACGCCGCAGCACCGCGGTGACCTTGCCGAGGATCGTCGCGTGGTCGCCGTCGATGGGGTCGAAGGCGGGGTTGTGGGGGAGCAGCCACACGTGGCCGTCCTTGCGCTTGAAGGTCTTGACCGTCGCCTCGTTGTCGAGCATCGCCGCGACGATGTCGCCGTTGTCCGCGCTCGGCTGCTGCCGCACGACGACCCAGTCGCCGTCGCAGATCGCGGCGTCGATCATCGAGTCACCGACGACCTTGAGCAGGAAGAGCGAGCCCTCGCCGACGATCTGCTTCGGCAGCGGGAAGACGTCGTCGACGACCTCCTCGGCGGTGATCGGGACGCCGGCGGCGATCTGACCCAGGACGGGCACGTAGCTCGCCTCGGGGCGCTCGTCGCCGGAGCCGGTCGGGTCGACGGGCTCGTCGTCGGGGCTCGCGCCGCCGCGCATGCCGGCCATGTCAGCGACCGACCCGGGGTCGGTCGGGGAGGGCTGGTCGTCGGGGGAGATGACCTCGATCGCGCGGGGGCGGTTGGGGTCGCGACGCAGGTAGCCCTTGCGCTCCAGGGAGGAGAGCTGGTGGGCGACCGAACTGGGGGAGGTGAGGCCCACGAGCTCGCCGATCTCGCGCAGGCTCGGCGGGTAGCCGCGGGTGGCGACGGCATTGCGGATCACCTCGAGCACCTTGCGCTGGCGCACGGTCAGCCCGTCGCCGGTGTCCCGCTGCGGGAGCTGGTGGATGTTGTCCTCGTCGCCCATCTCGACCCCTTCGTGCGTCCGCCGCGACACCGTTGTCGGTGGTCGCTGGTCAACTTCTCGCTGTGACCGACAGTAGGCCGATCGAACAGGCATTTCAAACATCTGTTCGAGCGTGTTGTTGATTTCCTTCGAACACCCGTGCTAGACATCGTACAGACGTTCTATCGAACACCGGTTCGACAGAGCCGCCACGAGGAGGACCGCATGACCGCTCTCACCGCCGCCCCCGCCCGCATCGACGTGCACCCGGCGCGCCCCGCGCGCTCGCGTCACCTCGTCTCCGTGCCCACCGGCGACGCCGTCCCGGAGCGTGCGACGACCTCCCTTCGCCTGACCCGTCGTGGGCGCCTGGCGATCACCGTGACCACCATGCTCGTCGCGAGCGTCGCCGGCGCCACGGTCGCCTTCGGCGGTCCGGCGACCACCCCGCAGCAGGTGACCGTCGAGCCGGGGCAGACCCTCGGGCAGATCGCCGAGGCCGAGCTCTCCCAGCTGCCCACCCGCGAGGCGGTCGCCCGCCTCCAGGTGACCAACGACCTGTCGACGAGCCACGTCCACGCGGGCCAGGTGCTCACCATCCCCGCGCCGTGAGGCGCCCCTGACACCCGGGCCCTTCGACCCGGCCCGGGCCAGCCATCGGCCGCCTCCGCAGCATGCGGGGGCGGCCGATGTGCCGTTCGTCGACGGTTCACGTGGGGGACTTGCGTCGAGGCTCACGGAGGGTTCTAATGGTCACTACATCTAGTGGTTACACGGTTGTCATTCGTCCACATCTAGTGCACAGGATGGGGCCAGTTCTCCACAGGTGATGGGGTTCCATCCCCAGACTCGTCCACCGCACCGTCCACAGGACGCACGAGCGAAGGGAGCACGGCGTGCACTGCCCGTTCTGCCGTCACACCGACTCCCGGGTCATCGACAGCCGCACGACGGAGGACGGCAGCGCCATCCGGCGCCGCCGTCAGTGCCCCGAGTGCAGCCGGCGCTTCACCACCCTGGAGAGCGCCAGCCTGACCGTCACCAAGCGCTCGGGTGCGGCCGAGCCCTTCAGCCGGGCCAAGGTGCTCGCCGGTGTCCGCAAGGCCTGCCAGGGCCGCCCGGTCACCGAGGACCAGCTCGCCATCCTCGCCCAGCGCGTGGAGGAGAGCATCCGCTCGCAGGGCAGCGCCGAGATCGACGCCCACGAGGTGGGCATGGCGATCCTGCCGCCGCTGCGCGAGCTCGACGAGGTCGCGTACCTGCGCTTCGCGTCGGTCTACCAGTCCTTCGACTCGCTCGAGGACTTCGAGACCGCCATCGAGCGCCTGCGCGCCGAGCACGCGACCGCCACCTAGAGACCCCCCGGGTGCCGCCAGCGAGTGGGCTGTCGGTACCCGGTGACACCGTTTGACACAGCACTCCACACCGACCAGCAGCAGACCGTCACCACACGGATCGAGGAGAAGCAGCATGACCGAGACCGCCGGCAAGTCCAGCGCCCGTCGCGGGTCCCGCACCAAGGGCCTGACGATCGAGCGCATCCACACGACCGAGGGCGTCCACCCCTACGACGAGGTCACCTGGGAGAAGCGTGACGTCGTCCAGCAGAACTGGAAGACCGGCGCGACGATCTTCGAGCAGCGTGGGGTCGAGTTCCCCGACTTCTGGTCGGTCAACGCCTCGACCATCGTCACGACGAAGTACTTCCGGGGTGCGGTCGGCTCCCCGGAGCGCGAGGCGGGCCTCAAGCAGCTCATCGACCGGGTCGTGCTCACCTACGTCAAGGCGGGCAAGGAGCACGGCTACTTCGCGACGGACACCGACGCGGAGATCTTCGAGCACGAGCTGACCTACGCGCTGCTGCACCAGATCTTCAGCTTCAACTCGCCCGTGTGGTTCAACGTCGGCACCGCGAGCCCGCAGCAGGTCAGCGCCTGCTTCATCCTCTCGGTCGACGACTCGATGGACTCGATCCTCAACTGGTACAAGGAAGAGGGCTTCATCTTCAAGGGCGGCTCCGGCGCCGGCCTCAACCTCTCCCGCATCCGCTCCTCCAAGGAGCTGCTGTCCTCCGGTGGCACCGCCTCCGGCCCGGTCTCCTTCATGCGTGGTGCCGACGCCTCCGCGGGCACCATCAAGTCCGGTGGCGCGACCCGCCGCGCGGCCAAGATGGTCGTCCTGGACGTCGACCACCCGGACATCGAGGAGTTCGTCGAGACGAAGGCGCGCGAGGAGGACAAGATCCGCGCCCTGCGCGACGCCGGATTCGACATGGACCTCGGTGGCGCCGACATCACCTCGGTGCAGTACCAGAACGCGAACAACTCGGTGCGCGTCACCGACGAGTTCATGCGCGCCGTCGAGGAGGGCACCGACTTCGGCCTGACCTCCCGCATGGACGGCTCGGTCATCGAGTCCGTCGACGCCCGCGAGCTGATGAGCAAGATCGCCAAGGCCGCGTGGGAGTGCGCCGACCCGGGCATCCAGTACGACGGCACGATCAACGACTGGCACACCAACCCGGAGACCGGTCGGATCACCGCGTCCAACCCGTGCAGCGAGTACATGTCGCTCGACAACTCCTCGTGCAACCTCGCCTCGCTCAACCTGCTGAAGTTCCTCAAGGACGACGACACCTTCGACGCCGAGCGCTTCCAGAAGGTCGCCGAGCTGGTCATCACCGCGATGGACATCTCGATCTGCTTCGCGGACTTCCCGACCGAGTCGATCGGCGCGACGACGCGTGACTACCGCCAGCTGGGCATCGGCTACGCCAACCTCGGCGCGCTGCTCATGGCGACCGGCCACGGCTACGACTCCGACGGCGGTCGTGCGCTCGCCGCCGCGATCACCTCGCTGCTCACGGGTGCGTCCTACAAGCGCTCCGCGGAGATCGCCGGGATCGTCGGCCCGTACAACGGCTACGCCCGCAACGCCGACGCCCACAAGCGCGTCATGCGCAAGCACCAGGCCGCCAACGACCAGATCCGCACCATGCACACCATGGACAAGGACATCCACGCCTACGCCACGAAGGCCTGGGACGCGGTCGTCAAGACGGGTGAGAAGAACGGCTACCGCAACGCCCAGGCGTCGGTGCTCGCCCCGACCGGGACCATCGGCTTCATGATGGACTGCGACACCACCGGCATCGAGCCCGACTTCTCCCTCGTGAAGTTCAAGAAGCTCGTCGGCGGCGGCTCGATGCAGATCGTCAACCTGACGATCCCGCGCGCGCTCAAGAAGCTCGGCTACACCGAGGAGACCATCGAGGCGATCGTCGAGTACATCGCTGACAAGGGTCACGTCATCGACGCTCCCGGCCTCAAGCCCGAGCACTACGAGGTCTTCGACACCGCCATGGGTGCGCGGGCGATCGCCCCGATGGGTCACGTGCGCATGATGGCCGCGGTCCAGCCCTTCCTCTCGGGTGCCATCTCCAAGACGGTCAACCTGCCGGAGTCGGCCACGGTCGAGGAGATCGAGGACGTCTACATGCAGGGCTGGAAGCTCGGCCTGAAGGCGCTCGCGGTCTACCGCGACAACTGCAAGGTCGGCCAGCCGCTCTCCGACGGCGGTTCCACCGCCAAGGAGGCCAAGGCCGGTGCCTCGGCCGCTGCGGCCGAGCCGGAGAAGGTCGTCGAGTACCGCCCGCTGCGTCGTCGCCTGCCGAAGCGTCGCACCTCGCAGACCACGAGCTTCGCCGTGGGTGGCGCCGAGGGCTACCTCACCGCCGGCACCTACGACGACGGCGAGCTCGGCGAGATCTTCCTGAAGTTCGGCAAGCAGGGCTCGACCCTCGCCGGGCTGATGGACGCCTTCTCCATCGCGATCTCGATCGCGCTGCAGCACGGTGTGCCGCTGGAGACCTACGTCGAGAAGTTCACCAACCTGCGCTTCGAGCCGGCCGGCATGACGGACGACCCGGACGTGCGGATGGCGCAGTCGATCATGGACTACGTCTTCCGTCGCCTGGCGTTGGACTACCTGGACTTCGACACCCGGTCCTTCATGGGCATCCACACCGCCGAGGAGCGGGCCCGCCAGCTCGAGACCGGCTCGTACGCCCCGGAGTCCACGGACGACGACGGTGACTACGACGAGTCCTTCAGCCAGTCGGCTGCCACCTCGGAGGTCAAGGAGACCAAGGAGGCTGCGACCGCCACGGTCGCCACCTCCGAGGAGGAGTCCACCGACCAGACCGGCTCCGGTGCCGCCTCCGTCCGCGAGGTCGACGCCACGGTCCACTCCTCGGCCGAGCTGCTCGAGAAGTTCCAGGGCAAGACCGCCGACGCCCCGATGTGCATGACCTGCGGCACCAAGATGCGTCCCGCCGGCTCCTGCTACGTCTGCGAGGGCTGCGGCTCCACCAGCGGCTGCAGCTGATCCGCTGACGAGCTGACGAAGGGGGTCAACCGGCCAGTCCGGTTGGCCCCCTTCGGCGTACCCGAGATGGCAAGCTCGGGCCCATGGGCTGGGACCTGCACTTCGAGCGTGAGTTTCGGTCGGCCGCGATGGGGTGGCTCGACGGAGCGACCTCCGCAGAGCGCGACTGGCTTCGCTCTGAGGCACTGCGGGAGTTCCAGTTCGAGGGGGTCAGGGTCCCGTTGGTCGACGCTCAGCGTGGGATCCGGAAGCCGGCCGACGCGCAGGCGGCCCTGTCGATACGCACCGTCTACCGGGCAGAGGGGGCGCAGCGGCCCTACGAGGATGCGGTCGGGGTGGACGGTCGCCTCCGCTACAAGTGGCGGGGCACAGACGCCCTGCACCCGGAGAACAGGGCCCTCCGGGCCGCAATGAACGCCTCGTTGCCTCTGATCTGGTTCTTCGGGGTTGGACCGGGCGACTACAAGCCCATCTATCCCGTCTACATCGAGGCCGAAGAGCCGGCTCAGCACCAGTTCGTCGTAGCCATCGACGAGACCCAGCGGGAGTCCTTGTCCGAGGTGGACGAGCACGTACGGCGATACATCCGGGTTGAGCGCAACCAGAGGGTTCACCAGAGGGTCTTCAGGTCAACGGTGATGCGGGCTTACAAGACCCGGTGCGCGGTGTGCGCACTCAGGCATGGCGACCTGTTGGACGCTGCGCACATCGTCGAGGACGGTCACGAGCTCGGAGTTGCCTCTGTGCGAAACGGACTCGCGCTGTGCAAAATTCACCACGCCGCCTTCGACTCCGGCATTTTGGGCATCCGTCCAGACCATGTCGTCCAGATCCGGCGAGATCTGCTCGAGGAGATCGACGGGCCGATGCTTCAGCACGGACTGAAGGAGCGACACAACGAGAAGCTCATGGTGCTTCCCGCGCGGCGGGCTGAGCACCCCGACCCGTCGCTGCTCGAGCTCGCGTACGAGTCCTTCCGTGCCTCCTAGCTGACCTGGTGGCGGAGAGTCTCTAGGGTGCGACTCACAGGGCGGGAGGGTGTGTGGCGGAGTCTGGCGACTGGACGGACGAGGAGAACGGAATCCTCGTCAGCGCTTACTTCGACATGCTCCGGTCAGAGCTTCAGGACGAGAGGTTCGTCAAGGCACAGGTGAACCGCCAGCTCCAAGACGTCATGGATCGCGGTCGAGGATCGATCGAGTACAAGTTCATGAATGTCAGCGCGGTCCTGCGAGAGATGAGCTTTCCCTTCGTCAACGGGTACAAGCCCTACCCCAACATCCAGGCCTCTCTACGAGACGCCGTCCGGGACGAGATCCTGCGTCGGCCTGAGCTCACTGACCTCGCCTTCGACAAGATCACCCGCGCGATGCCGGACGTGAGCGGATCGGCTGCCTGGGTCGAAGGGGAGGCCCCCACCCTCGGCCTTGATGTCGTCAGCGCTGGGCCAGGGCGACACGTGGGTCGGTGGGACTTCGTGGAGCTGGAGGCGATGAATCGTGCGTTGGGTGCTGCCGGTGAACGAGCGGTCCTGGAGCGGGAACGACGGCTGCTCACCCGGATGGGCGAGCACACCCTGGCGGCGCGGGTCGAGCACGTCAGCCAGACCGTCGGTGACGGCCTCGGGTTCGACATCCGGTCCTTCGAGCCCAGCGGGGCTGACAAGCTGATCGAGGTCAAGACGACGACCCAGGGAGCGCATTGGCCGATGGTCATCACCCGCAACGAGGTCGAGGTGAGCGTCTCAGAGGCGGAGTCGTACCACCTCTACCGACTCCACGACTTCCGGCCGGAGTCGGTGCGCTTCTACTCCCTCCGCGGGGACCTGCGTGCGAGCTGCGACCTACGACCGGAGACCTACCGGGCCCTGCCGTCGCGGAGCGAGAACAAGGGGAAGGTGCCGCACACGACCTAGCCCGGCGCTGTCGGTGGTCGCTGCGACCATGGACACATGTTCGAAGACGAGCTGGCCGTGGTGGAGGAGTCCTTCAGGGGGCTGGGGCGGGTCCGCGAGGGGGTGGGGGAGCAGGCCGCATGGGCTGACGAGGCGTCGCTGGGCGAGATGCTCCAGGCGACCGAGCGACTCAGACGGGCGGCAGACGCGCTCGAGCTGACGGTGATCGGGCACGCGGCACGGTGGGGTGAGGAGGTCGGTGACGACCACGTCTACCGGCCGGTGCATCTGCACGCCGGGCAGGTGGCCGAGTTCGCGGTCGAGGCCGTGGGCCTGGCCGTCGACGCCGGGCCGCCCGAGGCAGGGCGTCGTTGCGACCTCGCAGCCCGGGCGATCACGGACCTGAGCCAACTGGCCGACCTCGTCGCCGCCGGTCGAATGCGCGAGCGGTCCCTCGAGGTCGTCGCCAAGGAGACCAAGGACGCCAGCCCGGAAGCCGTGGCGGAGATCGTCGCCTACCTGCTGCTCTCCCTTCGCGGGCAGCCCGGGACGGTGCGGGCCGGTGATCTCGACGAGCGTGAGCTGCGCAAGGCGATCCGGCGGATGCTCGCCCGCGTCGAGCCGGAGGTGCTCGAGCGCAAGGCGCAACGCAACCGGCGGGAGCAGCTGCATATCGGCTTCGCCGCCGGCCCCGTCGGCTGCAGCAACATGTACGCGACCCTGCCCACGGAAGTGGCGCTGGCGATCCAGGCGGCGGTCGACGCCGCCGCCAAGATCTGCCGCGAGGACGACCCCGGCCTCACCGCCGGTGCTGCGCGGGCGCAGGGCCTGGCCGACCTCGTGCTCCGGGGCGTCGAGGTCCGGGCCGAGGTCCGGCTCGGCCTGCCCTTGATCACGTCCGCCGCCTCGCGCCTGTCCTTTGCGCCATGGGGTCTCGAGGCTCCTTCGTCGCACCTCGACCAACGTGACGAAATCGCCGAAGCTCTCCACGGGCCGACCGCGGTGGGTGGCCGCTTCGTGACCGGCGAGGGTGCTGATGCCGTGGACGTGCTGCCCGAGGAGTGGGCCGGCGATGCCATCACCTCCCAGGTGCCGACCGCGCTGGGGCCGGGTGGGCCGGCCTCGTGGGTCAGTGGCTGCGAAGTCCCCGGCGTCGGTTTCGTCCCTGCCGACGTCGTCGCCGCGCTGATGACCAACCTCGACACCAAGATCTCCCGTGCCCTGATCGACGCCCGGACAGGCGTGCTCATGGAGACCTCCAACCCGCGCTACGTGGTCACCGACTCGATGCGCGACTTCGTCGCCGCCCGCGACGAGACCTGCCGCATGTGGGGCTGCAACCGCCGGATCGTCACGGGCTGCTCCCAGCACGACGCCGACCTCGACCACGCCGTGCCCTACCCCGAGGGCCCGTCCTGCCCGACCAACCTCTCCGGCCTGTGCCGCCACCACCACCGGCTCAAGCACTCGCCCCGCTGGACCCACACCCTCCACGAGGACGGCCGCACCGAGTGGGTCAGCCCGACGGGTGCGGCGGCGAGCACGCATCCCGGCCACTGGGTGCACTCCCTCGAGGAGGGGCAGATCCCGGTGCCGGAGGAGGACCGGGACCGCCAACCCACCTACGTGCTCGACGAGGACGGGGAGCTCGCCCGATGCCACACCGGCTACGCCAAGTTCGTGGGGGAGGCCTTCGGCGGGGCACTTGCCCCCTTCTGAGGGGGCAAACGGTGGCCGCTACCTTGTGGCCATGCCGCGACTGATCCCGCAGGACCCGCAGCTGACGACCACGTCGGAACGCAAGGTGTGGGAGCGGCTGCGTGACTCCCTTCGCCCGCAGGACACGATCATCGCGAGCCTCCGGCTGACCGACCAAGCCAAGGACCACGAGCTCGACCTCGTCGTCGTCATGCCGGACGTCGGGATCGTCGTCGTGGAGGTCAAGGGATCGGGGCTGGCCGTGCACGACGGGGCCTGGACCATGCGGCAGGGCAATCGGGTGAGGCCGACGGACCCCGTGCGGCAGGCGCGGGAGTCGCGCTACGCCCTGCGGGCCTACGTCGAGGCCGATCCGCGGTGGCGCGACAGCAGCCGGCGACGGGTGCGCTTCGCCCACGCCGTGGTCACCCCCTTCACCGTGCTGGGGCCGGACTTCTCGTTGCCGGACTGCCCCCGCTGGCTCGTCCACGACCGCGACGACCAGGCCGACCTCGCCCAGCGCCTCGCCGACATCCCGCTGCGGCAGGAGACCGCCCAGCTCGTGCCCGATCTTGACGACTGCGAGCTCATCGTCGACATCCTCACCGGCCGCGGCACCCACGTGGGCACGGCACTCGTCGCCGACGCCGACGAGCGCGAAGCCCGCGCCGACCGGCTCACCCAGGAGCAGAGCCAGATCCTCGGGGTGACCCGGCTGCTGCGGCGCATCGAAGTTCGCGGTGGTGCCGGCAGCGGCAAGACCGTGCTCGCCCTCACCCAGGCCCAGCAGCTGAGCGCCGGTCGCGACGGACGCCGCCCCGAGCGGGTCGCGCTGCTGTGCTACTCCATCGGCCTGGCCACCTACTTCTCCCGCGTCGTCGCGACCTGGCCGCACCGGCAGCGGCCGGCCTTCGTCGGGACCTTCGAGGACCTGGCCAACCAGTGGGGCGTGCCCTCCGGCTCGCGCGACGACCCCGACTACTGGGAGGAGGTCATGCCGCGCCTCATGGCCGAGCGGGCCGCCGAGCTGCCGCCGGGGGAACGCTTCGACTCCTTCGTCGTCGACGAGGCGCAGGACTTCGCCGAGTCGTGGTGGCACCCGCTCGTCGGCGCGCTCACCGACGAGGTCGAGGGCGGCCTCTTCATCTACTCCGACGAGAACCAGCGGATCTTCCACCGCTTCGGCCGTCCGCCCGTGCCCCTCGTCCCGCTCGTGCTTGACCACAACCTGCGCAACACCAAGCAGATCGCCGAGGTCTTCCGTCCGCTCGCCCCGCTGCGGATGCGCCTCGAGGGCGGCGACGGGCCGGAGGTCGCCTTCGTGAGCGCCGCTCCCGGCGACGCCCTCGAGACCGCCGACGACCAGATCGACCTCCTGCTCGACGAGGGCTGGAGCCCCGGTCACGTCGCGCTGCTCACCACCGGCAAGCGCCACCCCGTCCAGGTCGAGCGGCAGGAGGAGCTCGGGCAGGGCGGCTACTGGCGCACCTTCTGGGAGGACGACGACGTCTTCTACGGCCACGTCCTCGGGGCGAAGGGGATGGAACGTCGCGTCGTCGTGCTGAGCATCAACGAGGACGGGACGAGGGAGAGGTTCCGTGAGCGCCTCTACGTCGGTCTGTCCCGGGCGACCGATCGTCTGGTCGTCGTCGGCGACCCGCAGGCGCTCGCCCGTGCCGGGGTCAGGGTGCCGCAGGGTTAGAGTGCCTCGAGCAGATCAGGGGGACAGATGACCGAGCACGCACCCGGGTGGTACGAGCACGACGGCGAGCGCCGTTACTGGGACGGCACCCAGTGGACGCACGCCACGACGACGCCCCCGGCGGGCTTCCCGCCGCCGGCCTACGCACCGCCACCGCAGCAGCTCGTTCCCTACGGGGTGACGGGCGCCCCCTTCGCCCCGCCGGTACCGCGCAAGGACCCGGCCATCGCGCTGCTCGTCTCCTTCCTCGTGCCGGGTGTCGGCTCGATGATGAACGGCGACGTCGGCCCGGGCATCGGCTTCCTCATGCTCTACATCTTCAGCATCGTCTTCTTCGTCTGCTTCGGCTGGGTGCTCATCGGCTTCATCGGTCTGCCCCTGATGCTCCTCGCCTGGGGCTGGGGCATGTGGCACGCCTACCAGGGCGCCGTCGAGGCCAACCGGCGGGCGGGCTACGCGGGCTGAGTCCCATGGGGAGTGCTCCCCACTGCTGACGGCCCGATCGGTGGGTACTCTTGCGACAGCAATTCACGGCAGTTGGACAACTGCACTCGAGACAGAGATGGAGGGGGCCTCGATGAGCTCCTGGGCGGCCGGTTGGTATCAAGATCCCGAGCACGAGGGTCAGATCCGCTACTACGACGGCAACGGATGGACCGAGCACCGGCAGGCGACCCCAGAGGGCTTCGGCGTCGGCCAGCCCGGCCCCGACGCGGCCGGCACCGGCGTCCGTCAGGACACCGTGGGCTCGACGAGCGAGGTCGACGAGGCGACGCGCGTGCGCCCGAGCGCCGACCGCGCCCCCGAGACCGAGGCGATCTCCACCACCGACTCCTCCTCGCAGGCCGGGGCCGCCGGCGCCGCGGGTGCGGGTGCCGCTGGCTACGGCCAGGAGCAGGGCTACGGGCAGTCGGCCTACGGCCAGTCCGCCTACGGGCAGTCCTCCTACGGCCAGGACCAGCAGGGCTACGGCCAGTCCGCCTACGGTCAGCAGGCCTACGGCCAGGACCAGCAGCAGGGCTACGGCCAGTCCTCGCCCTACACCCAGGGCTACGACCAGCAGCAGGGCTACGGCCAGCCCGCCTACGGCCAGCAGGGCCAGGGCGAGCCGCCCCAGGGCAAGAGCAAGATGCCGCTGATCATCTCGCTCGCTGCCGTGGGCCTCGTCCTCGTGCTCGTCCTCGCCTTCGTGGGCTTCAAGCTCATCGGTGGCAGCGACGACGACCCGACCGCGGACCCGACCGACTCGACGACGACCTCGCAGCCGACGGACTCCTCGACGGACAGCTCGACCGACACCCCGACGGACTCGTCGACGACCGACCCGAGCACCACGAGCTCGTCCACCTCGGACGACCCGGGCACGAGCATCCTCGACAACAAGAACAAGGCCGCCGAGTGGGGCAAGAAGTACACCGGCAGCGGCAAGGCCTTCATCGGGGTTCCCTCCGGTGACGGCGCCGGCCTCGTCGAGTTCACCTACAAGGGCGACGACTACGACTCCCTGACGATCAAGGGCCTCGACGGCAACGGTCGCAGTTCCGAGTACGTCCTCACCGCGTCCGACGCCACGAAGGGCACGGTCGCCTACAACCTCACCAACTACACGGCGGCCACCTCGCGCATCGAGATGGACACCGAGGGTGACTGGACGATCAAGTTCATCCGCATCAACCAGGCGCCCAACTTCGGCTCCTCGCAGAAGGGCACCGGCGCCCAGGTCTTCAAGTGGGACGGCAAGCGCAGCGACCTCTCGGCCAAGTACACCCAGCCGGCCGACTCCTTCCTCGGCAACTTCCGGGTCCAGGCCGTGGGCACCGAGGACTACCCGGACCGCCTGATCAGCGAGTACGACAACTACGAGGGCACGACGACCGTCCAGGACGGCACGAAGTACCTCGTCGTTGACGCGACGGGTGACTGGGAGCTCACCAAGAAGTGAGCAGCAGCCGGGTCTTCCCGATCATCATCGCCACGGTGGTCGGCGCGGGGCTCGTCGCTCTGATCGTCCTCGGGGTCATCGGTGTCCGCTGGTTGTCCAGCGGTGCTGATGGCCCCGAGGACGTTGCGTCCTCGCCGTCGTCCTCGCCGTCGGCCTCGGCCCCGACCTCTGCGTCACCGTGGGGCGGGGTCTCCTCGGGCACCCGCGATGGCGGGACCGTCGACGTGCCCGAGGTGGCCGGCGAGGAGCCGGCCCTGATCACCTACACCCAGCGCGGCCTCCCCTTCGACCCCCTGTCGCTCACCGGGGTCGACGCCGACGGGCTGGAGACCGAGGCGATCCTCGACAGCTCGACGGGCCGGTCCGGCACCGTCCTCTTCAACGTCAACGCCCACGGCGCGCCCACCGAGCGCATCAAGGTGGAGGCGAAGGGGGACTGGACCGTCCGTTTCGCACCGCTGGACCGGGCGCCCGCGGCCGGGGCGGTCGAGCGAGGGCGTGGTCCGGGGGTCTTCGCCTGGGACGGCACGGACGGCGACCGTCTGGACCTGACCTACTCCCAGATCACCGAGGCCCCGTCCAGGTCCTTCTACCTGCAGGCCCTGGACGCCGACGGCCGAGTCATCGAGACGGTCCTCACCGTCGACGACGACCACGAGGAGTCGACGACCCCTCCCACCGGCACGAGATATCTCGTGATCTTCAGCCCCGGTGGTGAGTGGGAGATCAGCACTCGATGACGTTGACGGCGAGCCCGCCGCGTGCCGTCTCCTTGTACTTGACCTTCATGTCGCGGCCCGTCTCGCGCATCGTCTTGACGACCTTGTCGAGCGAGACGACGTGCGAGCCGTCGCCGCGCAGCGCGGTCCGGGCGGCGGTGATCGCCTTGACCGAGGCCACCGCATTGCGCTCGATGCAGGGGATCTGCACGAGCCCGCCGACGGGGTCGCAGGTGAGGCCGAGGTTGTGCTCCATGCCGATCTCCGCAGCATTCTCGACCTGGGCGGGGGAGCCGCCGAGGACCGCGGCCATCGCTCCGGCGGCCATCGAGCACGCCGACCCGACCTCTCCCTGGCAGCCGACCTCGGCGCCGGAGATCGAGGCATTTTCCTTGTAGATCACGCCGATCGCGGCAGCCGTGAGCAGGAAGCGGCAGATGCCGTCGTCGTCCGCGCCCGGCACGAAGTCGGTGTAGTAGCGCAGCACGGCCGGGATGATCCCGGCAGCGCCGTTGGTCGGCGCCGTGACGACGCGACCGCCCGCGGCATTTTCCTCGTTGACCGCCAGGGCGTAGAGGCACAGCCAGTCCATGCCACGAAGGGGGTCGTCGCTGCGGCCCTCGGTCCGCAGCCGCTGGTGGAGCTGGGGAGCGCGCCGGCGCACCTTGAGACCACCGGGCAGGACCCCTTCGGTCCGCAGGCCGTTGTCGATGCACTCGCGCATCACCGACCAGATGTGCAGCAGCTCGCTGCGCACCTCCGCCTCGGTGCGCCACGACAGCTCGTTGTCGAGCATGACCTGCGAGATCGACAGGCCCGTCTCGGCACAGATCGCGAGCAGCTGGTCGCCGGTGGTGAAGGGGTGCTTGACCGGGGTCGTGTCGGCGACGATCCGGGTCGAGCCGGACGCGTCCTCGCCGACGACGAAGCCGCCGCCGACGGAGTAGTAGGTGTGGCTCGACAGGGGAGTGGCGCCCTCGCCGCTCTCCTCGCCCCAGGCGGTGAAGGTCATGCCGTTGGGGTGCAGGGGCAGGGACTTGCGTCGGTGGAGGACCAGGTCGTCGTCCTCGACGAAGTCGATCTCGTGCTCGCCGAGCAGGCTCACCCGACGGCTGGACCGGATCTGCTCGAGCCGGCCCGTCACCGTGCGCGGGTCGCACAGCTCGGGACGCTCGCCGGTGAGCCCGAGCAGCACCGCGGTGTTGGACCCGTGGCCGTGACCGGTGGCACCGAGGGAACCGAAGAGCTCGGCCCGCACCCGCCGCACCTGCGGCAGCAGGCCCTCGTCGCGCAGCCCCTCGACGAACATCACGGCGGCACGCATCGGGCCGACGGTGTGCGAGCTCGACGGGCCGATGCCGACAGAGAAGAGGTCGAAGACACTGAGTGCCACTGGGGGTCTCCCGGAGGTCGTGGTGGTGCCGCCGACGGGGTGTGGGCCGGCGTGCCGGTCGTCACACTACCCGCGCCGCGATGCTCGGCGGGTGCCTGTGGAAAAGCTCGCGGCGGCCCGTCGTGACGTGGCCATGATGAAGGGCATGACCTACGACGACCTGCCGGCCGACTGGCCCCAGCGCCCCTTGACCGACCCCACCCTCACGGCCGACGTCGTCGACCTCGTCGTGCGTGAGGCCGACCGCGCGGAGGGGTGCCTGAGCATCCTGCTGTGCAGCCGGGAACACCGACTCGTGCAGCCGGTGACGATCAACGACGTCGAGGGGGTCCCGCCGCACGAGCGGCGCCGCCCATTCGACGTCTTCCTCAGCGGATTCGCCGACCGCCTCGGCGGCATCGTCGTCGCCGTCGGCCGTCCCCGCGGCTACACGCCCGACGACGTGGCGAGGGGGTGGCACGAGGCGGCGATCGCCGCCTGCCGCGAGCACCGGGTGCCCCTGCTCGGCACCTATCTCGCGTCGGTGCACGGGGTCGTCGAGATGCCCGCGTGGCCGGGCCTCGCGATCGCCGGGTAGCGACCGGCCGGGTCACCCCTCGTGCAGCAGCCCCTCGACCTCGGCCGCGATGGCGGCGGCGATCGCGGCGGCGAAGCCCTCGGGGTCCTCGTGCGCGGCCGGCTCCTCCGGGACGATGACGTCGACCGTGCCGTCCTCGTGCATCTGCGTGGCGCCGACCCGCTGCCGGGCGGCGAGCAGCGCGGCGTGCTCGGTGTCCTTGTAGACGATCGCGCTCGCACCCTCCGGGGGCAGCGGCGAGAGCCAGGCGTGGCCCGCGGCGATGATCCGCTGCGCCGGCAGCAGCGCGAGGGCGCCGCCGCCGGTGCCCTCGCCGAGGAGCACGGAGACGCTCGGCACGGTCAGGGCGGTCATGTCGGAGATCGAGCGGGCGATCTCGCCCGCGAGGGCGCCCTCCTCGGCACGGGGCGACAGGTCGGCGCCGGGGGTGTCGATGATCGTCACGAGCGGCAGCCCGAGCTCGGTCGCCATCCGCATGCCGCGTCGCGCCTCGCGCAGCGCGGCCGGCCCCATCGACTGGGCGGCCTGGTAGCGCCGGTCCTGACCGACGAGCACGCAGGCCCGCCCGGCGAAGGACGCCAGCGCGAGCATGACGCCCTTGTCCGACTCGCCGTAGCCGGTGCCGTTGAGCGGGATGACGTCGTCGGCGGCGTGCCGCAGCAGCTCGCGCACACCGGGCCGGTCCGCACGCCGCGTCGTCTCGATGGACTGCCAGACGCGGGCGACCTCCTCGTCGGTGGGCTCCGGACGGGAGACGAAGGGGGAGATCGGCCACGCCGGGTGGTCGGCCGGGTCGGCGGTGCGGGTCGTGCTCGCCGAGAGCAGGGTGAGCGCGCGGGCGGCGATGTCGGCCAGGCCCTCGACGGGGACGACGGCATCGACGATGCCCTTGTCGACGAGGTTCTCGGCGACCTGCACCCCGTCGGGGAAGGGCACGCCGTTGACCGTCTCGTAGACGACCGGGCCGAGGAAGCCGATGAGCGCGTCGGGCTCGGCGATCGTCATGTGGCCCAGGGACCCCCACGAGGCGAAGACGCCGCCGGTCGTGGGGTGGCGCAGGTAGACGAGGTAGGGCAGTCCGGCCGCCTTGTGCGCGACGACGGCCGCCGAGATGTCGACCATCGTCACGAAGGCCGGGGTGCCCTCCTGCATGCGGGTGCCGCCGCTCGCGGTGGCCGCGACGAGGGGCAGGCGCTCCGACGTCGCCCGGCGGATCGCCGCGACGATCCGCGCGGCCGCGGCCCGCCCGATGGAGCCACCGAGGAAGCGGAACTCGCCGACGATGAGCGCCACGTCGTGACCGTGGATGCTCGCCCGCCCGGTCAGCACGGACTCGTCGGTCCCGGCCCGCTCTGCGGCCTTGTCGACCGCGGCGCGGTAGTCGGGGGAGAGGCCGCTGACGTCGATCGGCTCGTCCCACGAGACGAAGCTGCCGGCGTCGACGACGGAGGCGATGAGCTGCTGGGCACCGGGACGCGGGTCACTCATGGCAGTGATGGTCGCAGGCCGCGCGCTGGGTACCCTTGCCCGGTGCTTGTGCCCTTGACCACTGTCGTCATCGTCGCGGTCGGCGTGCTCGGACTGCAGTCCCTGGCCTACCTCGTCCTCGACCGCCTCGTCGACGACCTCATGCTGATCGTCACCGCGGTCCTCGAGCTCGCCCTGCTCGTGCTCGTCGTCGTCTCTGCGATCGCGATGGGCAAGGTGTCGGGCCAGGGCGAGGGTGCGACGATGCTCGCCTACGCCCTCACGCTGCCGATCCTGCCGCCGATCGTCGTCTTCATCGCGCTGAAGGAGAAGACCCGCTGGGCCATGGGCGTCGTCCTCGCCGGCGCCTTCACCGTCGGGGTCATGGCCTACCGCATCCTCCAGATCTGGCAGACCCATGGCCCGGCCTGAGGTGCGCACGGGCACCGGGCCCGGCCGGGTCGTCGTCGCGGTCTACGCCGTCCTCGCGCTCGCCGCGACCGGCCGCTCGGTCCTGCAGATCACCCAGTACTTCGACCGCGCGCCGCTGGCCTACGTGCTCTCGGCCGTCGCGGCCGTCATCTACGTCGTCGCGACCGTGGCCCTGGCGAAGGGGGGTCCCTCCGGCGCCCGGCTGGCGACCGGGGCGATCACCGTCGAGGCGGTCGGCGTGCTCGCGGTCGGCACCCTGTCCTTCGTGCGTCCGGAGCTCTTCCCGGACAAGACCGTCTGGTCCCACTACGGGTCCGGCTACGGCTACCTGCCGCTCGTCCTCCCCTTCGTCGGCCTGTGGTGGATCCACCGTGTGAGACGCGCCTGATCGGCGACGCGAGCATCTCCTAGTCTTGCGACAGGTCTTGAGCGCCAGCGCGAAGCCCCGGCTCGCTGGCCGGCAACCCTCCTCCGCGGTGGGGTGCCCCGGGAGACGACCTGGTCCGCGACGACCGTCGCGGTCAAGCGCGCACAGCACAGGAGCACCACCATGACCGATCCCTCCACCTGGAGCTTCGACACCCGTCAGATCCACGCCGGCCAGGCACCCGACCCCACGACGGGCTCGCGGGCGCTGCCGATCCACGCGACGACCTCCTACGCCTTCAAGGACACCGAGCACGCGGCGAACCTCTTCGCGCTCAAGGAGTTCGGCAACATCTACACGCGGATCATGAACCCCACCCAGGACGCGGTGGAGCAGAAGATCGCTGCGCTCGAGGGCGGCGTCGGGGCCCTGCTCACCGCATCGGGGATGTCCGCGACGCACCTGGCCCTGGTCAACATCGCCGAGGCCGGTGACCACATCGTCGCCAGCGCCGCGCTCTACGGCGGCACGGTCAACCTGCTGAAGTTCACCCTCGCGAAGTTCGGCATCGAGACGACCCTCGTCGAGGACCCGAGCGACCTCGAGCAGTGGCGCGCGGCGGTCAAGCCCAACACCAAGGTCTTCTTCGGCGAGACCATCGGCAACCCCAAGCCGGTCGTGCTCGACATCGCCGGCATCGCCGAGGTCGCCCACGAGGCGGGGGTCCCGCTCGTCGTCGACAACACGATCGCCACGCCCTACGTCCTGCGGCCCATCGAGCACGGCGCCGACGTCGTCGTGCACTCGGCGACGAAGTACCTCGGTGGCCACGGCACCGCGATCGCCGGTGTCATCGTCGACTCCGGCAACTTCGACTACGCCGCCGACGCGGAGAAGTTCCCCAACTACAACCAGCCCGACCCGAGCTACCACGGGCTGCGCTTCGGGCCCGACCTCGGTGTCAACGGCGCCCTGGGGGCCAACCTCTCCTTCATCCTCAAGGCGCGCGTGCAGCTGCTGCGCGACATCGGTCCGGCGATCTCGCCCTTCAACGCCTTCCTCATCGGGCAGGGCATCGAGACGCTCAGCCTGCGCATCGAGCGCCACCTCGACAACACCCGCAAGGTCGTCGACTTCCTCTCCGGCCACGGCCAGGTCGAGTCGGTGAACTGGGCCTCCCTCGAGGGCTCCGCGAGCTTCGAGCAGGCGCAGCGCTACACGCCGAAGGGGGCCGGTGCCGTCATCTCCTTCGAGATCGCCGGCGGCTTCGAGGCGGGCAAGAAGTTCGTCGAGGGGCTCACGCTGCACAGCCACCTCGCCAACATCGGTGACGTGCGCTCCCTCGTGATCCACCCCGCGTCGACGACCCACTCGCAGGGTCCGGAGGAGGACCGGCTCGCCGCCGGCGTCACCCCCGGCCTCGTGCGCCTGGCGGTCGGCCTCGAGGGCATCGACGACATCATCGCCGACCTCGAGGAGGGCTTCGCCGCGGCGAAGTGATCGAGCTCGTCCGAGGGGCCTGTGGATAATTCCACGGGCCCTTCGGCGTTCTTTCCTAGCGTGGGGGCATGGACGGACAGCAGCGCATCTCCATCGACAGCGAGGGCATCGACGGGCTCGGCCGACAGCTGAAGGCCATCGCCGACTTCCTGGAGGAGAAGGCGGCGAAGGCGAACAACGAGGCGGTCGAGACCTTCGGCTTCCCGAGCTGGTACGGCACCGATGCGTACGAGGGCGCGATCGGCGACTTCGAGCGGGAGCGGATCCGGGTGGGCAAGCAGCTGCGCGAGCTCGGCCGCCTCGCCAAGGATGCCGGGGGTTGGTACGTGAAGACCGAGGACCTCCTCGACCGACGGCACCAGGGAGTCCTCTGATGGCGTTGGACGAGACAGGGACGATCGAGGAGGGCGACCCGGAGATGATCCGGGCGGAGGCGGACGAGCTCAAGACGGTCGCCGCCAACATCCACACCGTCGCCGAGATGCTCCGCATGGTTTCGACGAAGGGAGTCTGGGAGTCGTGCTCCGGCACTCTCTTCGAGCAGGAGGTCGGGACGACCCCGCAGGACCTCGTCGCGATCGCCAACCGGCTCAGCGACACCGAGCAGATCATCCGGCCCTATGCCGACCGGCTCGAGAAGAGCCAGGCCGAGCTCGCGAGGCTGCGCGCTCGTTACGACGCCAACGACAGGACCAGCGAGGACCGGCGGGCGAGGCTCGAGACGATGACCCCGGAGGACCCCGAGTACGCGACGGTCGACCGGGAGTACCGCGCGGCGAGCAACTCGCGGGAGATGAACAAGCGAGGGTACCGGCGGGTGGCCGACGCCGCAGTGGCCGACGAGCGGGCGACGGCCGGGCGGCTGGGCTCGGTCGGAACAGCCTTGTCCGACCCCCGGACCTACAACAGCTTCGAGATGGCCAGCCGGACGGGGACGAGCAGCCTCTTCAACAACCCGGTCGTCGACGTCACCCCGTGGGGCAAGCCGGCGGCGATCATGACCGCAGGCGATCCCATCGGCAAGCTCGGCCGCCGCGCGGTCTACGGCGAGGGGAGCTACAAGGACGTCGGCGCGACGACCGTCCTCACTGCCGTCGACATCGTCATCCCCGGGAGCAAGCGGGCCGATGCCAAGAATGCCACCAGGCTCAGTCACCGTGCCGACGAGCTCAAGAACATCAGGGCGGCGGACACGTCCACCAACCCCATCGCCCATCGACGGATCGCGGCGAACGCCAAGAGCTGGACCAAGCACAAGGTCGCGACGAACACGGTGAAGCTCAAGCACCGGGCCACTGACAAGCTGGCCGAGGCGAGTGGCGCCCGCCTGGTCGACGACATGGTGACCGACTGGGCGGCGGTCGCTGGGTCGGGTCGTGTGCGCAAGGGCGGCTACGTCGTCAAGTACTCCGTGCGGACCACCAGCAAGGTGACGTCCCAAGCCAGCTCGGTGACGTCGACTGCGGGCCGGATCGAGCA
The DNA here is from genome assembly GCF_024362365.1 of Janibacter sp. CX7. NCBI lineage: Bacteria > Bacillati > Actinomycetota > Actinomycetes > Micrococcales > Intrasporangiaceae > Janibacter > Janibacter sp. CX7. The sequence continues at coordinate 1,168,278 of NZ_CP101464.1, forward strand.
GGCAACGGAGTCCCCGGCAGACCGCCGAGCCCGCCGGGAGAAGGAGGAGGCGGCGCAGCGTCGGCAGCTCGCGGAGCAGCAGCGTCGGGACGAGCGGGTTCACGACCTGTCGGCCGGCCCGCTGCACGAACCCGCGGTCACGCTCGTTCGCTAAAGCCGTTGCCGCGTCGAGGGGTGGGTGCCACGGTTGCTGCATGACGAGCGACATCGAGATCACCCGGATCGACCCCGCCGACGAGAGTCAGGTTGAGGGGTTGCTCGAGCTCGACAAGTTCGTGTGGGCCGACGCGGGGCGCCGACCGCGTGAGGCGCAGCTGCGCGACACCCCGAGCCGGGCCGGCTTCGTCGCCACCCGTGGGGGAGAGCCCGCCGGGACGGCCGGGTCGTGGGACGTCGAGGTCTCCGTGCCGGCTGCGGGAGGCGAGGTCGCCTCCCTTCGTCCTGCGGAGGGGCTGACGTGGGTCGGGGTGCACCCCGACCACCGGCGCCGCGGGGTGCTCACGGCGACGATGGCCCACCACCTGCGGTGGATCCGTGACGAGCAGGGGCGCTCGCTGTCTGTGCTCAAGGCGTCGGAGCACACGATCTACGGGCGCTTCGGCTACGGGGTTGCGAGCACGGTGCTGCGGTCGAGCTTCGGCCGGGGCACGAGCTTCGCCGCGCCGGCGCAGGTGCGGGCGCTCGCCGACGCGACGACCCTGCGCACCACGACGGTCAGCCCGGACCAGGGTGACCGGTGGCACGACATCGCCCGAGCGGCCGCGGCCACCGGTGCCGGGCAGGTCGTGCGCAGCCGCGAGGACTGCGCGCGCCTGCTCCACGACAGCCCCGAGAGCCGCGGCGACCGTGAGCCGGCACGCCTGCTGTGGGCCACCCGCGACGGTCGCGACGTCGGCGCCGCGTACTTCCACCGCACGGCGAAGTGGTCCGATGGGCGACCCCAGGGCGAGGTGGGCGTCTTCTTCCTCGTCTCGACCGACGTCGGGGCCCGGCTCGCGCTCGCCGAGCGGCTCGTCGACCTCGACCTCATGGGCAGCACGGAGTACTGGGTCACCCTCGACGACCCGCTCGTGCAGTGGCTGCCCTCGCCGCGCGCCCTCGGCGGAAGCGGGCCGAGCGACAACCTCTGGCTGCGCATCGTCGACCTGCCGACGGCCGTCGCCGAGCGCGGCCACGCCGCCGACCTCGACGTCGTCGTCGAGATCGGCGACGCGATCCTGCCCGAGCAGGCCGGCCGCTGGCGCTGGACCGCCGCACGCGACGGTGTCGGCGCCCTCGAGCGCACCGACGCCGCCGCCGACGTCACGGTCGACATCGGCGACCTCGGTGCCGTGTGGCTCGGCGGGCAGACAATCGCCGCCCGGGCGGCCGCCGGGTACGTCACAGGAGACCCGGCGGCGGTGGCGGCGCTCGACGCTGCGCTGCGCACGCCGACCGGTCCGGTGACGACGATCGACTTCTAGCGGAGCACGTATCCTGACGCCCATGTCCGAGTCCGCCCTGCGTGAGCCCATCGCGGCGGAGGACCTGCACTACCCCGAGGACCTGCCGGTCGTCGCGCGCAAGGACGACATCGCCGCGGCGATGCGCGAGCACCAGGTCGTCATCGTCGCGGGGGAGACGGGGTCCGGCAAGACGACCCAGCTGCCCAAGATCGCGCTCGAGATCGGTCGTGGGCGCGAGGGGCAGATCGGCCACACCCAGCCGCGCCGCATTGCCGCCCGCTCGGTGGCCGAGCGCATCGCCGAGGAGCTGCGGGTCGACCTCGGTGGGCTCGTCGGCTACCAGGTGCGCTTCGCCGACCACAGCAGCGACAGCACGGCGGTCAAGGTGATGACCGACGGCATCCTGCTGGGCGAGATGCAGCGCGACCGCGACCTGCGCCGCTACGACACGATCATCATCGACGAGGCCCACGAGCGCTCGCTCAACATCGACTTCATCCTCGGCTACCTCAAGCAGCTGCTGCCGCGTCGCCCCGACCTCAAGGTCATCATCACCTCGGCGACGATCGACCCGGAGCGCTTCGCCGCCCACTTCAGCGACGAAGGGGGCGAGCCCGCACCGATCATCGAGGTCTCCGGCCGCACCTATCCCGTGGAGGTGCGCTACCGCCCCCTCGGAGAAGAAGACGGCGAGGACGGCGGAGTCGATGGAGATGGCGACCAGGTGACCGGCATCTGCCGGGCGGTCGAGGAGCTGTGGACCGAGCCCGAGTCCGGCGGCCCGCGCGATGCCCTCGTCTTCCTCAGCGGCGAGCGCGAGATCCGCGACGCGCAGGACGCCCTGACCGGGATGAACCTGCCGGACACCGAGATCATCCCGCTCTACGCCCGGCTCTCCGCGGCCGAGCAGCACCGCGTCTTCGCCCCGCACTCCGGGCGCCGGATCGTGCTGTCCACCAACGTCGCCGAGACCTCGCTGACCGTCCCGGGCATCCGCTACGTCATCGACACCGGCACCGCGCGCATCTCCCGCTACAACCAGCGGACCAAGGTGCAGCGCCTGCCGATCGAGCGCATCTCGCAGGCCTCGGCCAACCAGCGCTCCGGCCGCTGCGGTCGCGTCGCCGAGGGCGTGTGCATCCGGCTGTACTCGCAGGAGGACTTCGAGGCCCGGCCGGAGTTCACCGACCCCGAGATCCTGCGGACCAACCTCGCGAGCGTCATCCTCCAGATGACCGCGCTGGGCCTGGGCGACGTCGCACGCTTCCCCTTCGTCGAGCCGCCGGACTCCCGTCAGATCACCGACGGTGTCCGCCTGCTGCAGGAGCTGCAGGCCTTCGACACGGAGCACCGGGCGAAGGGGGCGCGTCGCCTCACCCCGACCGGACGGACCCTCGCCCGCCTGCCCGTCGACCCCAAGCTCGGCCGCATGCTCATCGAGGCCGACCGACTCGGCTGCACCACCGAGGTCCTCGTCATCGTCGCCGCGATGTCGATCCAGGACCCCCGCGAGCGGCCGACCGAGCAGCGGGCCCAGGCCGACCAGCAGCACGCCCGCTTCCGCCAGGAGGGGTCCGACTTCGCGAGCTGGTGGAACCTCTGGGTCTACCTCAAGGACCAGCAGAAGGCCTTGTCCGGCAGCGCCTTCCGCCGCATGTGCAAGCGCGAGTACATCCACTTCCTGCGCACCCGCGAGTGGCAGGACCTGCACAGCCAGCTCGTGCGCGCCGCCAAGCAGTGCAAGATCGACACCCGCCAGCGCACCTCGGCCCCCGACGCCGAGCCCGACTGGGACCGCGTGCACCAGGCGCTGCTCACCGGGCTGCTCAGCCACATCGGCCTGCGCGACGAGGAGAAGCGCGACTACCTCGGTGCCCGGGGAGCCCGATTTTCCATCCAGCCGGGCACGACGAACTTCCGGCGGCAACCCCCCTTCGTCATGGCGGGGGAGCTCGTCGAGACCAGCCGGCTGTGGGCCCGCTCGACCGCTCGCATCGACCCCGTGTGGGCCGAGCGGGCCGGCGCGCACCTCGTCAAGCGGACCTACTCGGAGCCGCGCTGGAGCAAGAAGGCCGCGTCGGTCATGGCGACCGAGCGGGTGACGCTCTTCGGGGTGCCGCTCGTCGTCGGCCGCGCCGTCTCCTACGGCAAGATCGACCCGGTCACGAGCCGTGAGCTCTTCATCCGGCACGCGCTCGTCGAGGGGGAGTGGGACGGCCGGCACGAGTTCCTCACGACCAACCGCAAGCTCGTGCGCCGGCTCGAGGCGCTCGAGGAGCGCGCCCGCCGACGCGACCTGCTCGTCGACGAGCAGGACGTCGTCGACTTCTACGACGCCCGCCTGCCCGACACCATCGTCTCCGGGGCGCACTTCGACAGCTGGTGGAAGACAGCTCGCCACGAGCAGCCCGAGCTGCTCACCCTCACCGAGGAGCTGCTCACCCGCGACGACGCCGAGCAGGTCGACGGCCGCGACTACCCCCGCCGCTGGCGCACCGACGGTCTCGAGCTCGTCGTCACGTACCAGTTCGAGCCCGGCACCGAGGACGACGGCGTCACCGTCCACGTGCCCGTCGCGCTGCTCAACCAGCTGACCGCCGAGGGCTTCGACTGGCAGGTGCCCGGGCTGCGCGCCGACCTCGTCACGGCGCTCATCAAGTCGCTGCCCAAGGCCACCCGCCGCCACCTCGTCCCCGCGCCCGACCACGCCCGCGCCGCGCTCGCCGAGCTCGACCCCGACGCCGGCACCTCGATCACCGAGCAGCTGTCGAGCGTGCTCGGGCGCCGGGCCGGCATCCGCATCGACGAGGGGGAGTGGGACTGGTCGAAGGTGCCCGACCACCTGCGCGTCACCTTCGCCGTCGAGGACTCGCGGCGTCGTCGACTCGGCCGGGGCAAGGACCTCGAGGCGCTCCGCGAGAGCCTCGCCGGTCATGTCCAGCAGGGCATGTCGCGCGCCGGTGCCTCCATCGAGCGCACCGGTCTGACGACATGGGACCTCGACGAGCTGCCCGCGACCTTCACGACGAAGACCGGCAAGCACACCGTCGTCGGTTACCCGGCCCTCGTGGACGAAGGGAGCAGCGTCGCCATCCGCGTGCTGCCCGACGAGCAGCAGGCCGTCGCGGCCCACACCGCCGGCGTGCGTCGGCTCCTCCTCCTCGGCACGACCCCGCCGTGGAAGCGCGTGCTCGCCCGGCTGACCAATGCGCAGAAGCTCGCCCTCGCCGACAACCCACACGGCTCCGTCCCCAAGCTGCTCGACGACGCGCTCGCCGCCGCCGTCGACGACATCGTCACCCAGCACGTCACGGGGGCGGTGCGCACGCGCGCGGCCTTCGACGAGGCGCTGGCCGCGACCCGCACGCACGTCGCCCAGCGGGTGCTCACCGCCGTCTCCGAGGTCGAGCCCGTGCTCGGCCAGCGCACCGAGATCATCGCCACCCTCGACCGGATGAGCGCGCCCGCGGTCGCGACGACCGTCGCCGACGTGCGCGCCCAGCTCGACGGGCTCGTGCGCCCCGGCTTCATCGCCGACACCGGGCTGGCCCGGCTGCCCGACCTGCGGCGCTACCTGCGCGGGATCTCCCTTCGCCTGGAGCGGGCTGCGGACAACCCGCGCCGCGACGGCACCCACCAGGAGGTCGTCGACGGCGTCGAGGGCGCCTATGCCGACCTGCTCGACGCGCTGCCGCCCCTGCGGCGCCGCTCCGCCGACGTCGTCGCCATCGGGTGGATGATCGAGGAGCTGCGCATCTCGCTCTTCGCCCAGTCCATCGGCACCGCGCAGTCCGTCTCGGCCAAGCGGGTGCGGGCGGCGATCGCCGCGGTCGAGCGGTAGCCACCGGGCGTGATCCCTTGCGGGGGAATGGTCCCGGCACGTGCGTCGTTGCCACAATGAGTGCTTCACCGACCAGGAGGACCTGACGTGACCGAGCGCCTCTACCGCTACGAGGTCGACACCGACCCCGCGCTGCTCCAGCCCGGGCCGATGATCGTTGCCTTCGACGGCTTCTTCGACGCCGGCATGGCCCAGCGCCTGCTCGTCGACCACCTCCTCGAGGCGGGCGACCCGACCGTCGTCGCGTCCTTCGACGTCGACTCGCTCATCGACTACCGCAGCCGCCGGCCGGTCATCACCTTCGACGCCAACCGCTACACCGACTACGCGGACCCGGCGCTGCTGCTCTACCACCTGCTCGACCGCGACGGGCAGACCTACTACATCCTCACCGGCCCCGAGCCCGACTACCGGTGGGAGGCCGTCGTCGAGTCGGTCATCCGCCTCATGGACGAGATCGGCATCAGCCTGGCGACGCACGCGCACGGCATCCCCATGGCCGTGCCGCACAGCCGCCCCGTCGGCATGACCGTCCACGGCTCCGACGAGCGCCTCATCGGCGAGCACAAGCCGGTCTTCGGCACCGTCCAGGTGCCCGCCTCCCTGGCGGCCCTGCTCGAGATGCGTCTGGGCGAGAGCGGGCGCGATGCCGTCGGCTTCAGCATGCACGTGCCGCACTACCTCGCGCAGTCGACCTTCCACGACGGTGCGCTCACGGCGCTCAACGCGATCGTCGACTGCACGGGTCTCAACCTGCCCAACGACGCGCTCGCCGAGGCCGCGCGGGAGGGGCGCATGCAGATCGAGCGCGAGATCGAGGACAACGACGAGGTCCGCGAGGCCGTCCAGGCGCTCGAGCGCCAGTACGACGTGCACCTGCGGGGCCTCGAGCGGCCCAGCCTGCTTGCCGGCGAAGGGGAGAAGCTGCCCTCCGCGGACGAGCTCGGCGCGGAGTTCGAGGACTTCCTGCGCACGGTCGACGACTCGGAGCAGTAGCCGCTACTTCGCCTCCGACCACCGGCGCACGACCGAGGTGTCGGCGACGAAGCGCACCTGCTCGCCGCCGAGCCAGCGCCGGGCCGCGTCGGTCAGCGCGCGGTCGACGAGTGCCGCCGCCTCCTCGGCGTGCTCCAGCGGCACGTGGACGAGCAGCTCGTCGTGCAGGCAGAGCACGATGCGTCCCTGCAGCGGGCGGACCGCGACGCGCACCGTCGCCGCCCATGCCTTGAAGAGCTCGGCGGCCGAGCCCTGGATGACGGCATTGCGCGCGAAGCGCCCACGGGCGGCGGCCAGGCCCTCGCGCGCCTCGTCATCGCCGCCGCCCGTGAAGTCGGTGCGCACGAGCCGGCCGCCGTGGGTGCGCACCGGCTCGCCGCGCCGGCCCGCGTCCTGCGCGCGCTGCAGGTGCGCCATCGCGACCGGGTAGGTGCGCTCCAGTCCCTTGAGCGCCTCGGCCGCCGGCCCCGAGCGCTGGCCGTACATCGCCGCGAGCACCGCGATCTTGGCGACCGAGCGCTCGACGCCGAGGCGCTGCGCGACCGGGGCGTAGAGGTCGTCCTCGCGGGTCGCCGCAGCGAAGGCCTCGTCGCGCGAGACGGCGGCGAGGACCCGCGGCTCGACCTGGCCGAGGTCGGCGCGCACGAAGGCCCACCCCTCGTCGGCGGCCACCGCCGGCCGCAGCTCCGCGGGCAGGTTGTGCAGACCGGCCTGTGCGGTCATCCGCCCGGCCGCCCCGTCGCACGCGGCCCAGGCGCCGCGCAGCCGGTCGTCGGCGCCGACGTGCTCGCGCAGCCACCGCCAGCCGTAGGTCGTCGCGATCCGCTCGCGCTTGCGCCACTCGAGCAGAGCGGGCACGACCGGGTGGGTGGCCCGGTGCGCCTCGAGGACCCACTTGCGGGTCGAGGGCACGTCGACACCCGCGCGGGCGAGCATCGCCTTGACCTGGGCGGGGTTGCGCAGGTCGACGTGGCCGGTGCCCGGCAGCGCCGCGAGCACCGGGGCATCGCGGGCCGTGCGGGCCGCGAGCTCCTCGTCGACGGTGTGCGGTTCCTCGCCGGCCGCCTCGGTGACCAGCCGGCGCGCCGTGGCGCGGTCGATGGGCAGGCCGTGCAGCTCGAGCTCGACGCACAGGACGGCGGCGGCCGACTCGGCGTGGGCCGTGGCGAGCGCCCGCCCGCCGCGGGCGGACATCGCGTCACGCTGGTGCGCGGCGACCTGCCGGGCGGCCTCGGCGAAGGCGGCGCACCGCTGCGGTGTCGTCAGCCAGGCGCCCGTCACCGCGTCGGCGCGCAGGTGGCCGTCGTCGCGGACGAGCTGCTCGGCCGGCACCTCGTCGGTGAGCAGGTCGAAGAGGTCTCCCGTCGGCGCGCTCGGGGCGCCCGCGGGGTCCAGCCGGTGCACCGCGGCCCAGGCTCGCTCGGGTCCGGCAGCCCAGCCACCGTGTGTCAGGCGGTGCGCCTCGGCGACGTCCCAGGTGCGGTCGAGCCGGGCGCCGGCGGCGACGAGCGGTGCCACCGACGCAGCCGACCAGGTGACCCATCGGGTGCCGGGGGAGAGGGCGGCGACGAGCGAAGGGAGGTCCGTCGCCAGCAGGGGGTCGCCTTCCGGCGGGAGCACGGCTCCGACGCCGTCGACCCCGACGACGACGGCTCCCGGCTGCTCTCCACCCACGAGCGGTGAGGCTACCCGCGCGCACCGACGGGGCCCCCTTCGTCATGACAGGATGCCGACATGGGATTCATCTCCGACCGACTCGGCTTCGGCAAGAAGAAGCAGATGCAGGACACGCGGAGCGCGCTCGAGCAGGCGCGTGACCCCAAGAGCCGACGGGGCCTGTCCGGCTCCTCGCTCACGCTCGTCGAGAACCTCCTCGACACCGGCATCGACGGAAGCGGCCCCTTCGACTCCGCGGCGCAGGTCGCCGACAAGGCGCTGGCCAAGCACGGCGGCGACGTCGACAAGGCGGTCGACGAGGTCGTCGGCGACACGCTCAAGCTCGCCGGTGCCAGCGGCTTCCTCACCAACCTCGGCGGCTTCGCGACGATGATCGTCGCCCTGCCGGCCAATGTCTTCGGCTTCTACGTGCTCGCCACGCGCATGTCGGCGGCCGTGGCCCGGCTGCGCGGCTACGACCTCGCCCAGCCCGAGATCCGCTCCGCCGTCCTGCTCAGCCTCGTCGGCGCCGACGCCCAGGACCTGCTCGCCAAGGCGGGGGTCGTGGCGCCCACCGGCCGACTCGCCGGCATGGCCGCCCAGCGACTGCCCGGGCCGGCCCTGATGGTGGTCAACAAGGCCGTCGGCTTCCGCATCCTCTCGAGCGCCGGCAAGGGCGTCTTCGCACGCTTCGGCAAGGCCGTGCCCGTCGTCGGAGGGGCCGTCGGTGCCGGCATGGACGTGTGGCTGATGCGGCAGATCGGCACGCACGTGCGGACCGAGTTCCCTGCGGCGGCGCCGGACCTGAGGTAGCGTCCCGCGGGTCCATGACCCGCGCCACAGGGGAGCTGTACCGCATGTCCTTCGCCGAACTCGTCGACGCCACCAACGGCGTCATCTGGTCGATACCGCTCGTCGGGCTCTGCCTGGCTGCCGGCGTCTACTTCACGATCCGCACCCGCCTCGTCCAGGTCCTCGGGATCCCCGACATGATCGCCCAGCTCGTGCGGGGCGAGAAGTCGCAGGACGGCACCTCGTCCTTCCAGTCGCTGATGATGTCGCTGGCCAACCGGGTCGGCATGGGCAACATCGGTGGCGTCGCGACGGCCATCGCCTTCGGCGGCCCGGGCGCGGTCTTCTGGATGTGGGCGGTCGCCCTCCTGGGTGCCGCGACCTCCTTCGTCGAGTGCACCCTCGGGCAGATCTACAAGGAGAAGGACCCGGACACCGGTGAGTACCGCGGTGGTCCGGCCTACTACTTCGAGAAGGCCTACGCCCACAAGGCCAAGACCTTCTCGCTCGTCTACGCGATCGTCTTCGCCGTCGTCACCGTCTTCGCGATGAGCTTCTTCCTGCCGGGCGTGCAGGCCAACGGCATGTCCTCGGCCATCGAGTCCGCGTGGGGCGTGCCGACCTGGGCGACCGCCATCGGCGTGGTCATCGGCCTGGCCTTCATCGTCATCGGTGGCGTCAAGCGCATCGCGACCTTCGCGGCGTTCGTCGTGCCGCCGATGGCGATCCTCTACATCCTCTTCGCGCTCGTCGTCTTCTTCGTCAACTTCGACCAGATCGGCCACGTCTTCGGCGAGATCTTCTCCGGTGCCTTCGGCGGGCACGCCGTCTACGGCGCCATCGTCGGCCAGGCCGTCAAGTGGGGTGTCCAGCGCGGCATCTACTCCAACGAGGCCGGCCAGGGCACCGGCCCGCACCACGCCGCCGCGGCCGAGGTGTCGCACCCGGCGAAGCAGGGCTTCGTCCAGGCCTTCGCCGTCTACATCGACACCCTCTTCGTCTGCACGGCGACGGCCTTCATCATCATCTCGACGGACATGTACACCGTCTTCAAGGGCGAGACCTTCGGCGACGAGACGCTCTACGTCGGCGGGGTCGGCACCGACACCGAGCCCGGTCCGGGCTTCGTCCAGGCGGGCTTCGACACCCTCGCGCCCGGCTGGGGCTCGAGCTTCGTCGCGCTGGCCCTCGTCTTCTTCGCCTTCACGACGATGGTCGCCTACTACTACATGGCCGAGGTCAACCTCGCCTACCTCACCCGCAAGATCCGCAACGGCGTCGTGCGCCGCGGCATGATCCGTGCACTGCAGGCGCTGATCCTCGTCTCCGTCGCCTACGGCGCGACGACGACGGCCGGCTCCGCCTGGGGCCTGGGTGACATCGGCGTCGGCACGATGGCCTGGCTCAACATCCTCGGCATCCTCATGCTGCAGGGCCCGGCGCTCAAGGCGCTCAAGGACTTCCGCGCCCAGAAGAAGCAGGGTCTGGACCCGCAGTTCGACCCGCGCGACCACGGCATCGTGGGCGCGACCTTCTGGGAGGACCGCGCTGACGGGCTCGTCACACAGGGTGCCCCGGTGGAATCCCCGGCCGACGCGGGTCGTTGACCCCCGTGGAGCGCCCCCGACCCGGGAGCGCCCGAGCGTCAGGAGACCCCGATGGCCATGAGCCGCCGAGTCCGTAGTGCTGCCCACCTCGCGTCGGCCGTCCGGAGCGCCTCGCGCCCCGGCAGCCCCGGCATGATCGCGCGCCTGCGGGCCGTGCCGCGGATGATCCGCGCGGTCCGCTCCGGGGCCTACACCGGCCTGTCGTCCGCGCGCCTGGTCATGATGCTCGCCGGTGTCGGCTACGTCGTCTCGCCGATCGACATCGCGCCCGAGGGGCTGCTGCTGGCCTTCGGCCTGCTCGACGACGTCATGGTCGTCGGCTGGCTCGCCGCGACCCTGGTCAAGGAGACCGAGGACTTCATCGCGTGGGAGCAGGGCACGGCTTTCCAGCCGCAGCCCCAGCCCCAGCCGGGGACCGTGCGCTCGCACGTCGTGCCGGACTGATCCACAGCCTCGTGGCCGCTGCCGCGAGGATCCACAGGCGGCCCGCCCCTCTGTCGAGGGGGCGGGCCGCTCGGCATCGTCGGGGCATGACACCGACTGCCTCCCCCCGCGACCCCGCCGAGCTCGCCGTCCTCGTGCCCTACCAGCTCGGTTACCACCCGGGCCCCTCCCTCGTCCTCACGGCGCTGCACGGTCGTCGCGTGGGCATGGTCCAGCGGCTCGACCTCCTGCCCGACGCCGCGGCGTGCGAGCAGGTCGCGGCGCACTGCGTCGCCGTGCTGGCCCACAGCGGGGCGCAGGGTCTGGCCGTCACGGCCTTCGAGGAGGACGAAGGGGGGTCCCGCCCCCTGCGCACGGCGGTCACCTCAGCCGCCCTCGTCGCAGGTCTGCACGTGACACCGCACCTCGTCGTCCGCGAGGGCCGCACCTGGCCGGGCGGGCGCGAGCTGCCGCAGCCGCACGAGGTGCCGGCGGTCGCTCCCTTCGTCCTCGCCGGCGTGAGTCCCTGGCCGAGCCGGCAGGCGCTCGTCGACGGGGTGGTGCCGCCCACCGACGAGGTGAGGGCCGACCGGGTCGCTGCCGCGGCCGAGGGACTCGACCTCGCCCACGTCGACGAGGACGAGCTGGTCGACGTCTGGGCCCGGGTCCTCGACCCGCGCCGCACCGCGGAGCCGGTGGCGGTGCTCACCGACGCCGAGCTCGCCTTGCTCGCGATCTCGCTGCTCGACATCCCGTGGCGCGACGGGCTGCTCGCCATGCTCGCCCCCGGCTTCTTCGACCTCGACGCGCTGCCGCCGCACATCGCCACGCTCGTCATCGACGCAGCGGGGGACTGCCCGTGGGTCGACCTGTGGGAGGAGGGCGACGAGTGGCCGCGGCCGCAGGAGTGGCCCGAGGAGGTGCTGCTCGTGCGCGAGCGCCTCGTCGAGGTGGGCCGTCTGCTGCCGCCGCCCCTGACGGCGGCGGTGCACGTCGCGGTCGCGCAGCTGGCCTGGTGGGCGGGCGACGGCACGATCGCCGGCATCTGCCTCGAGCGGGCTCTCGAGGTCGACCCCGACCACCGGCTCGCCGACCTGATGTCGCGGCTGCTCGTCACCGGCGCGCACCCGTGGAGCGACGCGGTGGCGGGTCCGCACGACGGACGCGTCTCGATCCCGCGCGCCTCATGACGTTAGAGTTGGCGGCAGGTCATGAGTGCCAGCGCAAAGCCCCGGCTTGCTGGCCGGCAACCCTCCTCGCGACGGGGTGCCCCGGGTGATGACCTGGCCGCGTCGAGGCGATGTGGCAAGGCGAGACACTTCGGGAGCACTCCGTGAGCGTGACCACCACACCCCCCACGAGCACAGCGTCGTGGCGCGACGGTGACGAGCCGGGCGACCGGCACTTCCACTCCGTGGGCCACCTGCGGCTCGAGTCCGGCGAGTCCCTGCCCGACGTCGTGCTCGCCTACGAGACGTGGGGGCGGCTGAGCCCCGAGCGGGACAATGCGGTGCTCGTCGAGCACGCGCTGACCGGTGACAGCCACGTCGTCGGTGACGCCGGTCCCGGTCACCCCACGGCCGGCTGGTGGCCCGGGCTCATCGGTGAGGGTGCGCCCCTCGACGACTCCTACTTCGTCGTCGCGGTCAACGTCCTCGGTGGCTGCCAGGGCAGCACCGGGCCCGCCAGCACCGCGCCCGACGGGCGGCCCTGGGGCAGCCGGTTTCCCCGACTGACGATCCGCGACCAGGTCGCCGCCGAGGCGCGCCTGGCCGACGCGCTCGGCATCGAACGCTGGCACACCGTCATCGGCGGGTCGATGGGTGGCATGCGGACCCTCGAGTGGGTCGCGAGCCACCCCGACCGGGTCGGCACGGCGATCGCGCTCGCGACCGGTGCCCGGGCGACCGCCGAGCAGATCGGCTGGTGCCAGGCGCAGATCCTCGCCATCCGCAACGACCCGTGGTTCGCCGGGGGCGACTACTACGACCACCCGCAGGGACCGGAGAGCGGCCTGGCCATCGCCCGCCGCATCGCGCACATCACCTACCGCAGCGAGCTCGAGCTGCACGAGCGCTTCGGCCGCGAGGAGCAGGACGAGCCGGCGGGGGAGTCGGGGCGACCGCGCTACACCGTCGAGAGCTATCTCGACCACCACGGGGGCAAGCTCGCGCGTCGCTTCGACGCCAACTCCTATGCGGTGCTCTCCGAGGCGATGAACTCCCACGACATCGGTCGTGGACGCGGCGGGCTCGAGGCGGCGCTCGCCCCCTTCGCCGGTCGTCTCGTCGTCGCGCCCGTCGACTCCGACCGGCTCTACCCGCCCCGGCTCTCGAGCGAGATCGCCGCGGCGCGGCCCGGCACCCGGCTGCGCACGATCCACTCGGCGGTGGGTCACGACGGCTTCCTCACCGAGGTCGACCAGGTCGGCGAGCTGCTCCACGAGACCCTGCGCGACGCCTGACTCGTCGACACCCCGGCGGGGAGTGAGACAGGTCACGGGACCGCGGTGTAGCGTCTGGCCCAGGTTGTCCACCTGAGCGAGCTGACGAGGAGCACCGATGACGATCGTCGTGGGATACGTGTCCACCAAGGAAGGCGAAGCCGCCCTGGAGCGGGCCTTCGAGGAGTGCCGCCTGCGCAATGACAAGCTCGTCGTCATCCACTCCGACCGCGGCGGTGTCGGCCTGAGCGGTGACACCGCGCGCAAGCACGAGGACGACCTCGCGCAGGTGCGGTCCCGCATGGACGAGGCCGGGGTCGACGGCGAGGTCCGTGGGCTCGTGCGCGGCAAGGAGCCGGCCGAGGACCTCATCGTCGTGGCGGAGGAGACCGGCGCCGAGCTGATCATCATCGGCCTGCGTCGTCGCACCCCCGTCGGCAAGCTGATCCTCGGCTCCAACGCCCAGCGTGTGCTGCTCGACGCGCCCTGCGACGTGCTGGCGGTCAAGGCCCGCTGACGGGCCGCTGCCACCCCTGGTGGCGGCATCTGCGCCGCCCGCGTTTTATAATGGTCACGAGCCCAGCGCACAGCGACCGGGCGAGTCGGGACCGCGGGGTGACGCCACCCCCTTCGTCCCGGCGGAATCCTCCGTGACGAAAGGTTGTTGGTGACTGCTGTGTCCCCACGGTCCGGCGAGACGCAGGGCTCCCTCCCCAAGGAGTTCTCGCACCCATCGTTGCAGGAGCTCGTCCTGAAGGGCCGCACGACCGGATCCATCACCAGCGACCAGCTGCAGGCAGCATTCAGCGAGGCGAAGATCAGCCCCACCCGGGGTCGGGTCGTCCTGCGTGCACTGGGCGACCAGGGAATCGAGGTACAGGTGCCAGAGTCCACCCCGGCGAAGAAGACCGCGAAGAAGGCTCCCGCCAAGAAGGCGGCGACCAAGACCGCGGCGACGAAGACGGCCGCGAAGAAGACCGCGACCAAGAAGGCCGCCGCGCCCGCGAAGAAGGCTGCTCCGGCGAAGAAGGTCGCGGCCAAGAAGGCCGCGTCGACGGCGACGGCCGCAGCCGCCGCTGCGCCCGTGAAGCAGGCGGCGCCGGCCAAGCAGGCCGCCGCGAAGAAGGCCGCTGCCAAGAAGGCCGCGGCCAATCCCACGACGACGACGGCCGAGGAGCCGGCACCGGGCGAGGACGAGCTGCTCGTCGACGAGCCCGAGGCGAAGACCAAGCCCGAGACGGAGCAGGACGAGAAGTCCGGCTTCACGATCAGCAACGACGACGAGGACGACGCGCCCGCGCAGCAGGTCGTCACGGCCGGTGCCACCGCTGACCCGGTCAAGGACTACCTCAAGCAGATCGGCAAGGTCGCGCTCCTCAACGCCGAGCAGGAGGTCGAGCTCGCCAAGCGGATCGAGGCCGGCCTCTTCGCCGAGGAAAAGCTCGCCTCCGGCGAGAAGATCGACATGAAGTTCAAGCGCGAGCTGTGGTGGATCGCGCAGGACGGCAAGAACGCCAAGAACCACCTGCTCGAGGCCAACCTGCGACTCGTCGTCTCGCTGGCCAAGCGCTACACCGGTCGCGGCATGCTCTTCCTCGACCTCATCCAGGAGGGCAACCTCGGTCTGATCCGTGCGGTCGAGAAGTTCGACTACACGAAGGGCTACAAGTTCTCGACCTACGCCACGTGGTGGATCCGTCAGGCGATCACCCGCGCGATGGCCGACCAGGCGCGCACGATCCGCATCCCCGTGCACATGGTCGAGGTCATCAACAAGCTCGCTCGTGTTCAGCGCCAGATGCTCCAGGACCTGGGCCGCGAGCCCACGCCGGAGGAGCTGGCCAAGGAGCTCGACATGACCCCCGAGAAGGTCGTCGAGGTCCAGAAGTACGGTCGCGAGCCGATCTCGCTGCACACCCCGCTCGGCGAGGACGGCGACTCCGAGTTCGGTGACCTCATCGAGGACTCCGAGGCCGTCGTGCCGGCTGACGCGGTGAGCTTCACGCTCCTGCAGGAGCAGCTGCACTCGGTGCTCGACACCCTCAGCGAGCGCGAGGCCGGCGTGGTCTCGATGCGCTTCGGCCTGACCGACGGCCAGCCGAAGACGCTCGACGAGATCGGCAAGGTCTACGGCGTGACCCGTGAGCGGATCCGCCAGATCGAGTCCAAGACGATGAGCAAGCTCCGTCACCCGAGCCGCTCCCAGGTCCTGCGCGACTACCTCGACTGATCACCCCCGGCGGGGGAGGCGGCGCAGGATCGCGCGGCCGAGCGTCCGCCAGGCGTCGACCCCGTCCTGGGGCCACAGCACGGAGCGCAGCTGCATCGAGCGCTGGCGGCTCGCGCGCACCCGGTCGACGACCTGGCCGACCTCGCGGGAGATGTCCGGCAGGTCGGCGCCGGGCGGTGCGTAGCGCGCCCGCTCGAGCGTCGCGACGACGTGGTCGAGGTGCTCCTTGGGCTCGCCCTCGAGGTGCAGCCGTCGGGAGAGCCAGGCGCCCGTCTGCCGCGGCGTCGCCCCGACCGGAGGACGCAGCCCGAGGTCGTCGAGCTGGCTGACCAGCTCGTGCCACTCGCGCTCGACCCGCTCGGTGTCGTCGAGCGAACGGCGTCGATCCAGACGGCGCGCCACGAGCGCGGACACCGGCATGATCGCGAGGACCAGCCCGGCGCCGAGCAGCCACAGCAGCCAGGTCAGCCACGCGGGTCGTCCCTCGTCCTGCCCGGTCGCGGCCTCGGGGACGGCGACGTCCTCGGGACGATCGGCGGAGCTGGCCGAGCTGCTGCTCGCGTCGTCGGAGCTGGTCGAGGTCTCGCTGCCTGCGCTGGAGTCGGTCGTGTCCACCGAGTAGCCCGGCGTCGAGGCCGCGCGCGAGCCGGGCGTCGGCTCGAAGCGCGTCCAGCCGACGCCCTCGAAGTACAGCTCCGGCCACGCGTGCGCGTCGCTCACCCGCACCACCCGCTCCTCGCCGGTCGACAGCGACCCGGGGAGGAAGCCCACGGCGACGCGCGCCGGGATGCCGCGGGCGCGGGCCATGAGGGTCATCGTCACGGCGAACTGCTGGCAGTAGCCGGTCTTGGTGTCGAGGAAGGAGACGATCGGGTCGCGGCCCTGAGCGTCGGGCAGCTCGAGGCTGTAGGTGAACTCGCTGCCGCGCAGGTACTCCTGGATCGCCTGCGCGCTGGCGAGCGGGGTCGCGTCCTGGGGGACGACCTCGTCGACGAGCTCGGTGATCTCCGTCGAGGAGCCGGGGTCGAGGGTGAGGTAGGAGTCGTCGGCCGCGCTCGGGTCGACGGGCAGCGCGGTCTCCAGGTCGAAGTCGTCCTCCTCGGGCGTCAGCTCGGTGAAGGTCGCCGAGTAGGTCCCGGGCGTCTGCTGGACGCGGGCGGTGCCGTCCTGGCCGAGGGCCCAGGCGATGCCCCCGGTGTCGACGGAGCTGACGAGCGAAGGGAGCGGCAGCTGCGGTGCCGCGACGCCGTTGGACTGCACGACGATCGTCCGCCGCTCGGCGGGGATGTTGCCCGGGATGCGCAGCGTCGGGTCGACCGGGGAGAAGCCGTCGACCGGCTCGGGGGCATCGGAGCGCATCCGTCCCAGGCCGTCGGAGAAGTCCTCGACGACGGCGACGCGCAGCGGCTCGGGCGAGGGGGCGCTCGTCGTGTAGGTGAGCACCGGCTCCTCGCTCGGCGAGGCGAGGCTGCGGCGCAGGTCGAGCGCACTGGCCAGGCGCACGCCCGAGCCGCCGACCGACGAGCCGCCGCGTCCGAGCCCGTCGAGCACGTAGCGCGTGGGCAGGTGGGGGACGAAGGTCGCCAGGGCGACGGCACCGGCCAGGCCGAGGGCGCCCAGGCGCACGGCCTGCCAGCGGTGCGAGCGCGCCGCGACCTCCTCGCCGTCGCCGCGCGCGAGCCGGGGGACCGAGGTCACCCAGCCGTGGAGGTCGACGTCGGCCTGGTGGACGACCATCGCCAGCCAGACGCTGGCCGCGACGAGGAACCACAGCCCGTGGAGGGACCCGCCGGAGTTGGCCGCGGAGACGAGGAAGAGCGACAGCAGCGGCAGGCCGGCGACCGATGGCGACATGGCGGTGGCGCTCGACATGTCGACGGCGAGCGCGACGACCACGACGACGGTGACGAGCATGACGACGATGCCCGGCGTCGCGGGGGCCGGTGCGGCATAGCGGGTGATCGTCTCGTGCGCGTCGGAGACGTGCGCGGCGAAGGTCGAGATGGTCTGCGGCGTCGGCACGACGCCGAACCACGTCGTCTCCCGCAGCTGGGTGACGAGCAGGTAGAAGCCGGCGACGAGCGCCTGGCCCAGGACGACGAGACCCGCCCGGGTGGTCAGTCCGCGCAGCAGCATGCCGCTGAGCATGACGAGGAGGATCCCTCCCATCGCCGGGCCCACCCACGGGTTGTCGTCGAAGAGCGAGCGCAGCGGGAGCGCGACGACGAGGGTGCCGAGCGCGGCGAGCAGCCCGGCGACGGCGCGGAGGTCGTGTCTCATGCCCGCACCCCCAGGCCGACCGACAGCCGTGTCCACAGCTCCGGCAGCTGGGCTCCGGGGCGCACGACCTCGGCCCGCCACCCGCCGAGGGCGAGCCGGTGGGCTGTCTCGTCGGCAGGACCGGTGCCCGAACGTCCGGTGAAGCCGCCACGGTCCACGACGAGGGCCCGGCCGTGGCGCGAGCGGGAGGTGCACAGGTCGACGACCTCGTCGTCGAGCTGCCCCAGCACGCCGACGACGAGACCGCCCCCGTGGAGCATGAAGTCGTCGAGCGCCTCGACGAGCCCGTCGGGCGAGGTCGTCTCCGCTGGCCCGACCGCCGCCAGCTCGTCGAGCGCGTGGTCGAGGTCGACGAGCGGGACGACGGCGCCGGTCTCGTCGGACGCGAGGCACAGGTGCACCTCGAAGCGCTCGCCGAGCAGCACGGTGACGATCGAGGCGACGGCCGTGACCGACCACTCGAAGGACCCCCCGCCGCCCGTGCCGGCGTGCGAGCCCGCACGGTCGTCGAGCAGGACGAGCGCGCGGCGACGTGAGGGCTGCTCGTCCTGACGGACCATCGTCTCGCCGGTGCGGGCGGTCGAGCGCCAGTGGATGCGCCGCAGGTCGTCGCCGATGCGGTACTCGCGCACCCCGATGTCGTCCTCTCCCTGGAGGGCGACGCGCGAGGAGGTCGATGTCTCGCCGCCCCCGCCGGCCGGCACGCCGCGGACGGGGGTGAGCGGCAGGACGCGGGGCAGGACGACGAGCGAGGTCTGGCCCGGCACGGGGATCGATCGGGTCGCCAGGCCGAAGGGGTCGGTGACGCGCACCGAGAGCGGACCGATCACGTGGTGCCCGCGCACGTGCGAGCGCACCCGGTAGGAGAGCTGTCGGCTCTCGCCGCTGTCGAGGCGCGGCACGAGCAGGTGCGGGCGGTCGCCGAGGGCATAGGCGAGGGTCTCCTCGCCGCGCAGCAGGGGGGTGCTCAGCCGTCCGGCGTTGCGCACCTGCACGGTCACGTCGGCGTGCCCGTCGGTCGGGATGCGCACCGGGGAGACCTGCCGCGAGACGTCGAGGTCGAGGTCACGACGGGAGAGGAGCAGCGCGAGGGCCGGCAGGACGACGAGCAGCCCGCCGACCTTCGTCAGGTCGTGCAGGCCGAGGACGAGCCCGGTGAGGGCGACGAGCACGCCGGCGGCGACGAAGAGCCGCCCACGGCCGGTCATCGCGCTCGCCTCACCGGGTGGCCGGCACGCGCGTGCGCTGGACCAGCTCGCTGACGATGTCGGTGGCCTCCCGGCGGGCGAGCTGGGCCTCGCTGCTCAGCAGCAGCCGGTGGGCGAGGACGACCGGGGCGATCTGCTGGATGTCGTCGGGCAGGACGTGGTCACGACCGGCGAGGGCGGCATGGGCCCGGCCGGCCCGCAGCAGGTGCAGGGTCGCGCGCGGCGAGGCCCCCAGACGCACGAGCGAGCTGGTGCGCGTCGCCGTCGCGATGTCGACGACGTACTGCCGCACGGCGGCGGAGGCGTGGACGGTGCGCACGGCGGCGATGAGCCGGGCGATGCCGGCGGCGTCGGCGACGGGGTGCAGGTCCTCGAGCGGCGAGCGGGCGCTGTGGTGGTCGAGCATGTTGATCTCCGCAGCCGCCGTCGGGTAGCCCATCGACAGGCGGGCCATGAAGCGGTCGCGCTGCGCCTCGGGGAGGGGATAGGTGCCCTCCATCTCCACCGGGTTCTGCGTGGCCATGATGATGAAGGGCCGCGGCAGCTCGTAGGTCGTGCCGTCGACCGTCACCTGCGCCTCCTCCATGCACTCGAGGAGGGCGGACTGCGCCTTGGGCGACGCGCGGTTGATCTCGTCACCGATGACGACGTTGGCGAAGACCGCGCCGGGGCGGAACTCGAAGTCGTGCTGGTCCTGGTTGTAGATGCTCACGCCGGTGATGTCGCTCGGCAGCAGGTCTGGCGTGAACTGCACCCGTCGCACCGAGGCGTCGATGCTGCGCGCGAGGGCCTTGGCGAGCATCGTCTTGCCGGTGCCGGGGACGTCCTCGACGAGGATGTGCCCTTCCGCGAGGAGCACCGTGATCGCCGTGCGCACGACATCGGGCTTGCCCTCGATGACGCCGTTCATCGTCTCGGCGAGCGCGCGGCCGACGGAGACGACGTACTCGAGGTCGTCGCTCACCTGCACCGCGGGCGCACCTTCCCTGCTGAGGGTCACCACGACTCCGATCCGGGGGCCGACAGCGCGCCGCCCCACTTCGCTCCGATGTGCCCCCGACCCTACGTGGCGCCGCGCCCCCGGCCCTAGGAATCGGGGTCACGAGACGGAGGCGCCGTCGGTCCGGGCACTCGAGGTCCCCCTTCGTGGTGATGTACGGGCGAAATTGCCCCACTTTGCACCACCCCTGATTTATCAGGGAAAAGTCACCAAAGAAGTGCCCGAAAAGTGCGCTGATGGGTGTGATCTGGAGCAAAGGTGGAGTAAAGTGGTGGAACAAGGAAGCGCAGGGAGCCCTCGGGTCGAGACGAAGGGGAGGTGGCCGCCGTGTTCCTCGGTACCCACACCCCCCGCCTCGACGACAAGGGCCGCCTCTTCCTGCCGGCGAAGTTCCGCGACAAGCTCGCCGGCGGTCTGGTCATGACCCGTGGCCAGGAGCGCTGCCTCTACGTCTTCCCCATGGACGAGTTCGTCAAGATCACCCAGCGCTTCCAGGAGGCCCCCACCTCGAGCAAGGCAGCTCGCGACTACATGCGCGTCTTCCTCTCCGGCGCGAGCGACGAGATCCCCGACAAGCAGGGCCGGGTCACCGTGCCGGCCGCGCTGCGCCAGTACGCCGGCCTCGACCGCGAGTGCACCGTCATCGGCACCGGCTCGCGGGTCGAGGTCTGGGACACCGCCGCGTGGGAGGACTACCTGGCCAGCACCGAGCAGGCCTTCGCCGACCAGTCCGAGGAGGTGATCCCCGGACTCATGTGAGCAGCTGCCGCCCGGCCTCCAGCCGTGACGGCGCCGACCCGACTTCCCCCGGGCCGGATCGTCCCGGATGGGGACCAGGCGGCAGCTGCCGGACAGCCCGGAGATCACCACCCACCACCACCAGCACGAAGGGAGCACCGTGGAGCACAACGACACCGGCACCGGCCGCGACGCGGCCTCCCGCCACGTGCCCGTCATGCTCGACGAGGTCCTCGACCTGCTCGCCCCGGCGCTCTCCACGGAGGGCGCCGTCCACGTGGACGGCACGCTCGGCATGGGCGGGCACGCGCAGGCCGTGCTCGAGGCCGACCCGCAGGTGCGGCTCGTCGGCATCGACCGCGACCCCCAGGCGCTGCGCCTGGCGGGGGAGCGGCTGGCACCCTTCGGCGAGCGGGTCACCCTCGTGCACGCGGTCAACGACGAGATCGGCGAGGTCCTCGACGACCTCGGCATCGAGACCGTCACCTCCGCCTTCTTCGACCTCGGCGTCTCCTCCCTGCAGCTCGACGAGACCGAGCGCGGCTTCGCCTACGCCCACGACGCGCCGCTCGACATGCGCATGGACCCGACGACCGGGATCACCGCGGCCGAGGTGCTCAACACCTACGACGCCCGTGACCTTGCGCGCGTGCTCTCCGAGTACGGCGAGGAGCGCTTCGCCCGCAAGATCGCCGGCGCGATCGTCCGCGAACGGGGGGTGACCCCCTTCGACCGGTCCGGCCGGCTCGTCGAGCTGCTGCGCGCCACGATCCCGATGGCCTCGCAGCGCGGCGGCGGCCACCCGGCGAAGCGCACCTTCCAGGCGCTGCGCATCGAGGTCAACGCCGAGCTCGCCGGCTGGGCCCGGGCACTGCCCGTCGCGCTCGAGCGGATCGCCGTCGGCGGTCGCATCGCCGTCCTGTCCTTCCACTCCCTCGAGGACCGCATCACCAAGCGGGGCCTCGCCGCAGGGGCGACCTCGACCGCCCCCGCCGACCTGCCCGTCGAGCTGCCGGAGCACGCCCCCGAGCTGCGGCTGCTCACCCGTGGCGCCCTCACCCCGGGCGCCCACGAGCTCGAGACCAACTCCCGATCCGCCTCGGTCCGCCTGCGCGGCGCCGAGCGCATCCGACCGCCCCGCCAGCAGAGAGGTACGTCCCGATGAGCCAGTCGTCCGTCGCCACGACCGTCGCCCGTCGTGCGCCCGCCCGCCGCACCCGAGCCTCCCTCGAGGTGGTCACCCCGGCCGACCGGGCCGGGTCCCCGTGGTTCCCCGCGGCCTGCGTCGCCCTGCTGCTCGCCGGCCTCGGCGCCGTCCTCGGTCTCAACACCGCGATGGCCCAGGACTCCTTCGAGGTCACCGCGCTCGAGGCCCGCTCCGCATCGCTCGCCGACAAGGAGGACTCGCTGGCCCAGACGATCAACGACCGGGCCGCGCCGCAGCGCCTGGCGACGAAGGCCGACGAGCTCGGGATGGTGCCCGCGAGCAGCGCCGCCTTCATCGACCTCGACCAGGGCAAGGTCCTCGGCGTGGCGTCGGTGGCGCAGAAGCCGGACGGATTTACCGTGGGAGCGGCGGCCACGGCGACCGCCGACGAGTCGACGAAGAGCGCCTCAGCGCCCCCGTCGAAGTCCACGAAGAAGAGCACCGCCAAGAGCACGAAGAAGAGCCAGAAGTCCACCCGCTCGAGCAACTGAGGAAGGGCCCCACGTGAGCCAGCGCCGACCACACCGCCCCCAGGGCACCGGTCGACCCTCCGGCTCGTCGCGGCCTGCGAAGAAGGCGGCACCAGCGAAGCGGGCAGCCGGCCCCGCCAAGAAGGCTGCTCCGGCTCGCAAGGCCGCTCCGGCCAAGAAGACCGCTCCCGCTCGCAAGGCGGCACCCGCCAAGAAGGCCGCACCGGCTCGCAAGACCGCTCCCGCCCGCAAGGCTCCGGCCCGTCGGCCGGCCGCGGCCCCCGCCGCTGCGGCCAACCCGCGCGGGCGGATGCGTGCACTCATGGTCGTCTCGCTCATCGTGCTCAGCCTCTTCGCCGCCCAGCTGCTGCGCATCCAGGGCTTCGACTCCGACGCGGTCGCCGCCGACGCCCTGCGCCAGCGCACCCAGACCGAGGCGATCCCCGCGCACCGCGGGACGATCTACGACGCCAACGACACCGTGCTCGCGCAGAGCCAGGAGCGGCGCACCGTCGTCGTCGACCAGACGGCCGTGCCGGCCTACGAGAAGGACGTCGACGGCACCCAGACCAAGGTCGGGACGGCAGGGGCCGCCAAGGACCTCGCCGAGCCGCTCGGCACGACCGCGGAGGACCTCGAGCCCAAGCTCACCGGCACGCAGCGCTACCGCGTGCTCGCCAAGAACATCTCGCCCCTGACCTGGCGCAAGATCAACGCCCTGGGCATCCCCGGCATCTACTCCGAGCGCTCGACCCAGCGCACCTACCCGCAGTCGACGACCGTCGCCTCGCTCGTCGGCTTCGTGCAGCCGCAGGACCAGACCGCCGGTGGTGGGCTGGAGCTGCAGCTCGACGACATCCTCAAGGGCACGCCCGGCCAGGCGACCTACGAGATCGCCCAGGACGGCTCGCGGCTGCCCAATGCCTCCGACGACGTCAGCTCGGCCGAGAGCGGGCGCGACGTGCGCCTGACGATCGACAACGACGTGCAGTGGTACGCGCAGAACGCCTTGGCCGACCAGGTCAAGGAGACCGACGCGCTCTCCGGCACGATCGTCGTCCAGCGCGTCGACACCGGCGAGCTCGTCGCCCTCGCGTCCTACCCGACCTTCGACCCCAACGACATCGGCGACGGCAAGGGCGTCTTCTCCAACCTCGCCTTCTCCGACGTCTTCGAGCCCGGCTCGACGTCGAAGATCATGACCGTCGCCGCCGGCCTCGAGGAGGGGGAGATCACCCCCGAGACGCCGATGATCCTCCCGGGGTCGATGCGCCGCGGCAACCAGACGCTCAACGACAGCCACCCGCACCCCGACGAGTACCGCACCGTCGCCGGCGCCCTCGCCGAGTCGAGCAACACCGGCACGATGCTCATCGGCGAGACGATGTCGCCGAAGACCCTCGAGGAGTACCTGCGCCGCTTCGGCCTCGGGTCGACGAGCGGCTCGGGATTCCCCGGCGAGTCCGCCGGCCTGCTGCCGAAGTCGGAGACGTGGAACGGCTCGCAGCGCTACACGATCACCTACGGTCAGGGCGTCTCGACGACGGCCGTGCAGGTGACCAACGTCTTCCAGGCGATCGCCAACGACGGCGTGCGGATCAGCCCGACCTTCGTCAAGGAGGTCAGCGACGGCGAGGGCGGCTGGGAGCCGGCCCCGGCCGGCAAGCGCAACCGTGCCGTCTCGTCGAAGACCGCCAACCAGGTCTCCCGGATGCTCGAGGGCGTCGTCTCCGACGAGGGCACCGCCCCGCAGGCGAAGATCAAGGGCTATCGCGTCGCCGGCAAGACCGGCACCGCCGACCGCTACGACCCCGAGACCGGTGGCTACAGCGGCAAGACCGCGAGTTTCATCGGCTTCGCCCCGGCGGACGACCCCAAGCTCGTCGTCTCGGTGATCCTCCAGCGCCCGATCAAGGGCTACTACGGCGGCGCGGTCGCCGCGCCCGTCTTCAAGGACGTCATGACCTACGCCCTCCAGAAGGAGCAGGTCCCGCCGACGCCGCAGGACGCGAAGTCGCCCAAGGTGCGCACCAAGCTGTCGAAGAAGCCCGCCGACGACACCCCGGGGCTGCTGCGTGACCGGGGCGCGCCGGACGGCGGGTAAGGTCGCGGATCGTGTCTTTTCCTCGCCCCGAGCGGGTCGCCCCGCTGACTCTGGCTGCCGTCGCCGACCTCGTCGGCGACGGCGCACCCGCGCCGGTCCACGGTGACCCGGCCACCGAGGTCACCGGTGTCTCCCTCGACACCTCGACCGTGCGCCCCGGGGACCTCTGGGCCGCGCTGCCCGGCGCCCGCGCCCACGGCGCCGACTTCGTCGACAAGGCGGTGGCTGCCGGTGCCGTCGCCGTCCTCACCGACGCCGACGGCGTCTCCCGGCTGCAGGCGAAGGGGAGTGACCTCCCCTTCGTCGAGGTCGAAGGACCCCGCAGCGTCCTCGGCCGGGTCGCCGACGCCGTCTACGACAGCGCCGCGCGGCGGCCGACGATGTTCGGCATCACGGGGACCAACGGCAAGACGACGACCGCCTACCTCATGGTGTCCGCGCTCGAGGCGCTCGGCCGCACGACCGGTCTCATCGGCACCATCGAGACCCGCATCGGCGACGAGCGGATCAAGTCGGTGCGCACGACCCCCGAGACGACCGACCTGCACGCCCTCCTCGCGACGATGGGGGAGCGCGATGTCGACGCCTGCGTCATGGAGGTCTCGAGCCACGCGCTGACCCTCCACCGGGTCGACGAGGTCGTCTACGACGTCGCCCTCTTCACCAACCTCAGCCAGGACCACCTCGACTTCCACGGCACGATGGAGGCCTACTTCCGCGCGAAGGCGAGCCTCTTCACCCCCGCCCGCTCCCGCCGCGGCGTCGTCTGCGTCGATGACGAGTGGGGGATGCGGCTGGCGGAGGAGGCCACCGTGCCGGTCACGACGGTCACCTCGCGGCTCGACGTCGAGGCCGACTGGATCATCGGCGGCGACCCGCGGGAGGCCCAGATGACGCTCACGCGCGGCGAGCAGGTGCTCGAGCTCGAGTCGGCGCTGCCGGGCGACTTCAACCGGGTCAACACCGCGATGGCTGCCGTCGCCCTGCTCGAGAGCGGTATCGCGCCGCAGGACGTCGCCCGCGCCGTCCTCACCCGCCCGCAGGTCCCCGGTCGCATGGAGCTCGTCGCCCCGAGCGACCCGACCCGTGAGGACCTGCCGACGGCGGTCGTCGACTTCGCGCACACGCCCGACGCCGTCGGGGCGGCCCTCGCCGCGCTGCGCCCGCAGACCAACGGCCTGCTCGTCGTCGTGCTCGGCGCCGGCGGCAGCCGCGACCCGGGCAAGCGCCCGGGCATGGGTGCCGCCGCTGCCGCCCACGCCGACGTCGTCATCGTCACCGACGACAACCCCCGTGAGGAGGACCCGGCCACGATCCGCGATGCCGTCGCGGAGGGGGTCTGGCCCCGCTCACGGGCCCGTCTCGAGGTCGTCGAGGGCCGCGTCGCGGCCATCGAGCTGGCCGTCGAGATCGCCCACGGATCCGGGCCCGGCGCGACCGTCGCCGTCCTGGGCAAGGGCCACGAGCAAGGACAGGAAGTGCGCGGAGAGATCCGTGAGCACGACGACCGGGCGGTCCTGCGGGCCGCCCTCGACCGCCGGAGCGTCACCGGATGATCCCCACGAGCCTGGGCGCCCTCGCCGACATCACCGGCGGGCGCCTCCACGCCGCCAGCCCGGACGAGGCCGGCGCGATCGTCGTCGACGGCCCCGTCGTCACCGACTCGCGCGAGGCCGGCCCCGGCAGCCTCTACGTCGCCCGGGTCGGCGAGAGCGCCGACGGGCACGACTTCGTCCCCGGCGCCGCCGCGGCGGGTGCAGTGGCCGCCCTGACGACCCGTGAGGTCGACGGGCTGCCGTGCCTCGTCGTCGAGGACGAGCAGGCGGCCTTCGTGGCCATCGCCCGCCACCTCGTCGACTCCCGCCCGGAGATGACCGTCATCGGCATCACCGGCTCCTCCGGCAAGACGAGCACCAAGGACCTGCTCGGGTCCGTGCTGGAGACCGCGGGGGAGACCGTCGCCCCCGTCGGGTCCTACAACTCCGAGGTCGGCGTGCCCCTGACCGTCTGCCGGGTCACCCCGACGACGGCGCACCTCGTCGTCGAGATGGGCGCCCGCGGCATCGGCCACATCGACTACCTCACCCGCATCGCCCCGCCGCGCATCGGCATCGTCCTCAACGTCGGCCACGCCCACGTCGGCGAGTTCGGCTCCGTCGAGGCGATCGCCGAGGCGAAGGGGGAGCTGCCCGCCGCCCTGCCCGCAGACGGTGTCGCCGTGCTCAACGCCGACGACCCGCTCGTCGCCGCGATGGCCGAGCGGACCACCGCCCGGGTCGTGCTTGTCGGCGAGTCCGAGACCGCCGACGTGCGGGCCACCGACGTCACCGTCGACGAGATGGGGGCCGCGTCCTTCACCGTCACCGCCCCCTTCGGCACGGCGCGGGTGCGCCTGGGGCTCATCGGGCGCCACCACGTCGGCAATGCCCTGGCCGTCATCGCGGCCGCCGAAGCCGCGGGGATGACGCTCGACCAGGTCGTGCCCGCCCTCGAGGCCGCCCGGCCGCTGAGCCGTTGGCGGATGGAGGTCTCCCGCCGCGACGACGGGGTCGTCGTCGTCAACGACGCCTACAACGCCAACCCCGACTCGATGTCCGCCGCGCTGCGCAGCCTCGCGTCGATGTCGACGACCGGGCGCCGCTGGGCCGTGCTCGGCGCGATGCTCGAGCTCGGCGAGGCCTCCGCGGAGCTGCACGCCGCCGTCGGCCGCGAGGCCGCGGAGCTCGGCACCGACGAGATCCTCGTCGTCGGCGAGGTCGCCGAGCCGATCGCGGCCGGGGCGCGCGACACTGCTCGTGAGGACGGTCCGCACGTGCGGGTCGTGCCCGACGCCGACGCCGCCGAGGCGGTGCTCGCCGCCGAGCTCGCCGCGCCCGACGTCGTCCTTCTCAAGTCCAGCCGCGACGCCGGGCTACGGTGGCTCGGAGACCGCATCGTCCAGAGGGAGGCCCGCGCATGATGGCGGTGGTCATCGCTTCTGTCGTGTCACTCGTCGTCGCCCTGCTGGGCACGCCGATGTTCATCACGTACCTCGTCAAGCAGGGGTACGGCCAGTTCATCCGCGACGACGGCCCGACCTCGCACCACACCAAGCGCGGCACCCCGACGATGGGCGGTGCCGTGATCATCGCGGCGACCGTGATCGCCTACTTCGTCGCGCACCTGGCCACCCTCCAGACGCCGACGGCGAGCGGCCTGCTCGTGCTCTTCCTCATGGTCGGTCTGGGGGCCGTCGGCTTCGCCGACGACTTCATCAAGATCAGCAAGCAGCGCAGCCTCGGCCTGAAGTCGGGCGAGAAGCTCCTCGGCCAGACCCTCGTCGGCGTGACCTTCGCGGTGCTCGCCCTGCAGTTCCCCAACGAGGCGCTGCGCCGGCCGGCGTCGACGCACATCTCCTTCGTGCGCGACACCGCCCTCGACCTGGCCTTCTTCACCCCGCTCGTCGGCCTCATCCTCTTCGTGCTCTGGGCCAACCTCATGATCGCGGGCACGTCCAACGGCGTGAACCTCACCGACGGTCTCGACGGTCTGGCGACGGGCGCCTCGGTCATGGTCTTCGGGGCCTACGTCGTCATCTCGATCTGGCAGTTCAACCAGAACTGCCAGACCAACCCCGTGGCCAACTGCTACGACGTGCGCGATCCGCTCGATCTCGCCGTCGTCGCAGCCGCCGGCACCGGGGCCTGCTTCGGCTTCCTGTGGTGGAACGCCTCGCCGGCCAAGATCTTCATGGGCGACACCGGCTCGCTCGCCCTCGGCGGCGCGATCGCCGGTCTGGCGATCCTCTCGCGCACCCAGCTGCTCGTCGTCATCCTCGGCGGCCTCTTCGTGACGATCACCCTCTCGGTGATCATCCAGGTCGCGTCCTTCAAGTCCACCGGCAAGCGGGTCTTCCGGATGGCGCCCCTGCAGCACCACTTCGAGCTGCTCGGCTGGCAGGAGGTGACGATCGTCATCCGCTTCTGGATCATCGCGGGGCTCTTCGTCGCCATCGGCCTGGCGATCTTCTACGCCGAGTGGGTCGTGGGGGCACCGTGACCGACGCTGCCTCCCGCGAGGCGCGTCTGGCCGGGCTGACCTGCCGCGAGGCCGACTGGGCCGGGCTGCGCGTCGTCGTCACCGGACTCGGCGTCTCCGGCTTCGCCGCCACCGACGCGTTGCTCGAGTACGGCGCGCAGGTGCACGTCGTCGACGCCAAGGTGCCCGAGCCGGACACCCAGATGGCCCAGCGCGCCCAGATCCTCGAGGTCCTCGACGCCCACCTGCACCTGGGTGACGGCGCCGAGCAGAGCCTGCCGGTGCCCGCCGACGAGATCGACCTCGTCGTCACCTCACCGGGCTGGCCCCCGCACCAGCCGCTGCTCGCCGCGGCAGCCGCGGCCGGCATCCCCATCTGGGGCGACATCGAGCTCGCGTGGCGGATGCGCCCGCGCGCCGGGGGCGCGCCCTGGCTGCTCGTCACCGGCACCAACGGCAAGACGACGACGGTGCAGATGCTCACCTCGATGCTGCGCGCCGCCGGGCTGCGCGCCGCGAGCGCGGGCAATGTCGGCACCCCCGTGCTCGACCTCGTGCAGGACCCCGAGCCCTACGACGTCATCGCCGTCGAGCTGAGCAGCTTCCAGCTGCACTGGAGCCACTCCCTTCGTCCGCAGGCGGCGGCCTGCCTCAACATCGCGCCCGACCACCTCGACTGGCACGGCTCCCTCGAGGAGTACGCGCGGGCCAAGGGCAAGGTCTACGCCAACGCCGAGATCGCGTGCGTCTACAACGAGCAGGACCCCGCGACCCGGCGCCTCGTCGAGGAGGCCGACGTCGTCGAGGGGTGCCGGGCGGTGAGCTTCACCCTCGGCTCGCCCGGGCCGTCGATGCTCGGGCTCGTCGAGGACGTCCTCGCCGACCGGGCCTTCGTCGAGGACCGGGCGACGACCGCCGCCGAGCTCGGCAGCCTCGAGGACCTGCGCGGCGACGCGCCGAGCGTCGCGCCGCACCTCGTGGCCAATGCCCTCGCCGCCGCCGCTCTCGCCCGTGCCCACGGGGTGCCGCCGGTCGCCGTCCGCGACGGGCTGCGCGCCTGGCAGCCCGAGCCGCACCGCATCGCGCACGTCGCGACCGCCGGTGACGTGCACTGGATCGACGACTCCAAGGCGACCAACCCGCACGCCGCCGAGGCGAGCCTGACGGCTCACGAGCACGTCGTCTGGGTCGCCGGCGGCCTGCTCAAGGGCGCCGACGTCGACGAGCTCGTCGCGGCCGCGGCCGGCCGGCTGCGGGCCGCCGTGCTCATCGGTCGTGACCGGGAGCAGATCGCGGCCGCCATCGCCCGACACGCGCCCGATGTCCCGGTGATCGACGTCGCCGCGACGGACACTGGGGCGATGGACCTCGTCGTCCGGCACGCGGCCTCGCTCGCCGTCCCCGGCGACGTCGTGCTGCTGGCCCCGGCGGCGGCGTCCATGGACATGTTCGACAACTACGGGGCCCGCGGCGACGCCTTCGCCGCGGCGGTGCACAGGTACCTGCAGGAGGGGTGAGCGTGAGCAGCAGCGCAGCGACCGGGTCCGGTCGAGGCCGCGCGCGCCGGACGCGCTCCACCAGGGTCGACGAGTGGGTGGCGCGCTTCGAGTCGCCGATGACGACCTACTACCTCCTGCTCGGCATCATCGGGCTGCTCGTCGGCATCGGCCTGGTCATGGTCCTGTCGGCGTCGATGATCGTCTCCCTGCGGGAGAACGACAGCTCCTTCACGATCTTCCTCAAGCAGTTCATCTTCGCCATCGCGGGCGGCCTCGCCCTGTGGTGGGCCTCGCGGCGCAGCATCGGCTTCTGGAAGAAGATGTCGCTGCCCGCCGTCGGTCTCTCGATCCTCCTGCTTCTGCTCGTGCTCACCCCGCTCGGCTTCGGCTTCCAGGGCAACCGCAACTGGATCGGCGTCGGGTCGCTGTCGATCCAGCCGAGCGAGATCGCCAAGATCGGGCTCGTCCTCGCCGGAGCCCTCGTCCTCGAGCGCAAGCGCGCCCTGCTCGGCTCGATCAAGCACGCGATCGTGCCCTTCCTCGTGCCGGGCGTCATGATCGTCGTCGGCCTCGTCATGCTCGGCCACGACCTCGGCACCGCCATGGTCATCTGCGCGATCGCCGTCGGCATGCTCTTCGCGGCGGGCGTGCAGCTGCGCTGGTTCGCGCTCGGCGCCGGCGTCCTGGCGCTGCTCGGCGTCCTCGCCGCGAGCATCGGCAACAACCGCATGCAGCGCATCCAGATCTGGCTCGACCCGCAGCAGTGCGCGCCGGGCACCGACCTCTTCTACGGCATCTGCCGGCAGTCGGTCCACGGCCGCTACGCCCTCGCCGACGGCGGGTGGATCGGTGTGGGTCTGGGCGCCAGCCGGGAGAAGTGGGGCTGGCTGTCCGAGCCCTACAACGACTTCATCTTCGCGATCATCGGCGAGGAGCTCGGCCTCATCGGCACGCTGACCATCCTCGGTCTCTTCGCCGCCTTCGCCCTCGCCGGGCTGCGCCTGGTGACCCGCACGGACGACTTCTTCGTCCGCATCGCCACCGCCGGCATCTGCACCTGGGTGCTCGTGCAGGCGATGATCAACATCGGCGCCGTCATCGGGATGCTCCCGGTCATCGGCGTCCCCTTGCCCTTCGTCTCCTCCGGCGGGTCATCGCTCGTGACCTCGATGCTCGCCGTCGGCATCCTGCTCAGCTTCGCGCGGGGCGAGCCGGGGTGCTCTGAGATGATCGCCGCCAAGCCCTCGCGGGCGCGTGCCCTGCTCGCCCGCTTCCCGAGCAGGAGGACCTCGTCGCGATGACGCCCACCCGCCCCTCACGCATCCTGCTGGCGGGGGGTGGCACAGCGGGTCACGTCTCGCCGCTGCTCGCCCTCGCCGACTGCCTGCGCCGGCGCGACCCCGCCACGCAGATCCTCGCCCTCGGCACGTCCGAGGGCCTGGAGTCCCGGCTCGTGCCGGAGCGCGGCTACGACTTCGCGACCATCCCCAAGGTGCCGCTGCCACGCAAGCCCTCCGGCGACCTCGTCCGGCTGCCGGTCAACCTCCGTCGCGCCGTCG
Source organism: Janibacter sp. CX7 (assembly GCF_024362365.1). Taxonomy (NCBI): domain Bacteria; kingdom Bacillati; phylum Actinomycetota; class Actinomycetes; order Micrococcales; family Intrasporangiaceae; genus Janibacter; species Janibacter sp. CX7. The sequence goes on from NZ_CP101464.1 coordinate 1,199,793, forward strand.
CCGCGGCCGGGCGGGCCATCGAGCAGGTCGACGCGCAGGTCGTCGTCGGCTTCGGCGGCTACGTCTCGACCCCGGCCTACCTCGCCGCCCGCAAGGCGGGCGTGCCGATCGTCATCCACGAGCAGAACGCCCGCGCCGGGGTGGCCAACAAGGTCGGTGCCCGCTTCACCGACGTCGTCGGCGTGACCTTCCCCGGCACCAAGCTCTC